>JBEBKD010000016.1:0-72818 GCA_040079515.1 Lysobacteraceae bacterium | reverse complement strand
CGCGAGATCTGCCGGGCCAGCCAGTAGCCGAGGCGGTAGTACATGTAGGCGTTGAACGAGGGCACGATTTCGCGGGCATAAGTGCGCACTTTCTTCTGCAGCGCGCGTCTGGGCGCATCGCTGTCGGTGGCCAGTTTTTCGATCTCCGCGATCACCTGCGTGTCGTAGCTCAAGCGGTCGATCAGCACTTGGCGCCGGGTGCGCTGGAACGGACGGATCTGGATCCGCAGGCTGCTGTTGATGCGCTCGATGGCGCGATTCAACCGTCGCCGGACGAACCAGCGGACGCCGGGCAGGAAAACGCTGACCAGCACGGCGTAACCGCTCGCCGCGATCAGCAGCAGCAAAAGCCAAACGGGAATTTCGACCGCAGCCGTCATATCGTCCCCAGCATCGCGCCCCCAGGAAATCGCCCGGCCGTGGTCGCGCCGATGTTGGATAGTGACCGGCCAGCGCGAATTCCGGAAGCATTATTTGCGGTATCGCAGCGATGGCATCTTTCCGATTTCTTCCGCAACGCAACATCGGCCGCTACATGACTTCTGGCCCTGAGCGTTGCGCACATGAAGGACTACCGTGCGCCGTGCCCACCCTCCGGCGCAGGAGCCTCATCATGTACATACGACTCGTATTGATGGCCGGGCTTGCCGGCCTGTCCCTGTCCGCGGCTGCCGCCGACACCATGACAGCCGATGCGCTGGTCGCCAGGACTCTCGAAGCCGGCGGAGGTGCCGACAAGCTGCGCGCGATCAAAAGCATGCACATCGTCGGCAGAATGCGGCTGGGCGGCGGCATCGAAGCCAAGACCGAATCCTTCGCGGTCGCGCCCGACAAGATCCGCTTCGAGTTCTCGCTGCAGGGGCTGACTGCGATCAATGCCTGGGACGGCAAGCAGGCATGGGCGATCCAGCCGTTCCAGGGCCGACGCGATCCGCAGAAGACCAGCGACGACGATGCGAAGGGCCTGATCCTCGCGGCCGACATCGCCGGTCCGCTGCTCGACTGGAAAGCCAAAGGCAGCAAAATCGAATATCTCGGCACCGAAGACATCGACGGCACCGATGCCCACAAACTGCGCATCACGTTCAAGAACGGCGACAGTCGGGTGAGCTTCATCGACCCCGATCATTTCCTCGAAATCCGTATCGAAGATCATCAGTTCATCCGCGGCCAGGAACAGGTCAGCACCAACGACCTCGGCGAATACGCACTGGTCGACGGCGTGTACTTCCCGTTCGAGCAGGGCCAGAACCATATCGAGTCGATCGAAGTGAACACGCCGATCGACGCATCGATCTTCGCCTTCCCCACCCCCAAGCCCTGAGCCGGAGCCGGTCATGCACGTTTCGATCAAAGTCCTGACCCTGGCCATCGGCGCGACGCTCGTCGTCGGCCTGCCCGCCACGCGCCTGCACGCGCAGGAACGCACCGCACAACCCGACCAGGGCTCGATCTCGGGCCTCGGTATCCGCAACATCGGCTCGGCCGCGATGAGCGGCCGCGTCGCGGCGGTCGCAGCGGCGCGCCGCAAGGACGGCGCGCTCACGCTGTATGTCGGCGCCGCCAGCGGCGGTGTTTGGAAGTCCACCGACGGCGGCACCACGTTCCGTCCGAAGTTCGACAAACAGCCGGTGCAGTCGATCGGCGCGATCGCGCTGGATCCGAACAACCCCGACCACGTCTGGGTGGGCACCGGCGAAGCATGGACGCGCAACTCGGTGTCGATCGGCGATGGCGTGTACCGCTCCAAAGACGGCGGCGAAAGCTGGTCGAACGTCGGCCTGCCCAATGCCGAACGCATCGTCAGACTCGCGGTGGATCCGCGCAACGGCGAAACCGTGCTGGCCTGCGTCACCGGCAAGCTGTGGAGCGATTCGAGCGATCGCGGCGTGTACCGGACCACCGACGGCGGCAAGACCTGGGCACTGGTGCTGAAGGGCGGCAACGGCTCCACCGGCTGCGGCGACCTGAGCGTCGATACGAAGAACCCCGACGTGATGTTCGCGTCGCTGTGGGATTTCCGGCGCAAGGGCTGGACCTTCCGCTCCGGCGGCGAAGGCCCCGAATCGGCGTCGGGCAGCGGCCTGTACCGCTCCGCCGACGGCGGCAAGACCTGGCAGGAAGTCACCGGCGGCGGTCTGCCGGCGAAACCCTACGGCCGCATCGCGGTCGCAGTGGCACCATCGAATTCGAACGCCGTGTACGCGATGGTCGAAAACGCGAAGAGCGCGCTGTTCCGATCCGACGACGGCGGCAAGACCTGGGAACGCCGCGACGACAGCCAGATGATGGTGTGGCGCCCGTTCTACTTCGCCCATCTCATCGTCGACCCGAACAACGCCGACCGCGTGTTCAAACCGAACCTGCAGCTGATCCAGAGCATCGACGGCGGCAAGACTTTCTCGAACGCCGGCGGCGGCGCCCACGGCGACTTCCACGATCTGTGGATCGATCCGAACGACAGCAAACAGATCATCGCCGGCGACGACGGCGGCCTGTGGTTCTCCAAGGACGGCGGCGAACGGTGGTGGAAAGCGAACAATCTGCCGATTTCTCAGTTCTATCACGTGAGCGTGGACGACAACGATCCCTACCGTGTCTACGGCGGCCTGCAGGACAACAGTTCGTGGGTCGGCGATTCGTCGTATCCCGGCGGCATCACCAATTCGCGCTGGGAAAACATGTACGGCGGCGACGGTTTCTGGATGTTCGCCGATCCGACCGATCCGGATTATCTCTACGCCGAATTCCAGGGCGGCAGCATCAGCCGCATCCACCGCCGCACGCACGAATCCCGCGACATCCGGCCGCGCGCCGGCGACGGCGAAAAACTGCGCTGGAACTGGAATACGCCGATCCATCTTTCGCCCAACGACAAGGGCACGCTGTATATCGGCGCGCAGTATCTGTATCGCACCCGCAACCAGGGCCAGACCTGGGACCGCATCTCGCCAGACCTGTCCACCAACGATCCGAAGAAGCAGCAGCAGGAACTCTCCGGCGGCATCACCGTGGACAACTCCGCAGCCGAGATGCACACCACGATCTACACGATCAGCGAATCGCCGAAGGATCGCAACGTGATCTGGGTCGGTACCGACGACGGCAACGTGCAGGTGACCCGCGATGGCGGCAAGACTTGGAAGAACGTGATTGCCGGCGCCAAGGTGCCCGCGAATTCGTGGGTGTCGTACATCGATGCCGGCCGTTTCGACGCGGGCACCGCCTACGTCGCCTTCGATCGCCATACCAACGGCGACATGGGCCCGATGCTGTACAAGACCACCGATTACGGCGCGAGCTGGCAGGCGCTGGTCACGCCGCAGCAGCCGAAGAGCGTGCGCGGTTATGCGCATGTGTTGCGCGAAGACCCGGTGAAGCGCGGCCTGCTCTACGCGGGCACCGAGTTCGGGCTGTGGATCTCGCTCGACGACGGCGGCCACTGGGCGCAGTTCAAGGGCGGCGATTTCCCGGCGGTGGCGGTGCGCGACCTCGTCGTACAACAGCGCGACCACGACCTGGTGCTGGCCACCCACGGCCGCGGCATCTGGATCGTCGACGATGTCACGCCGCTGCGTGCGCTCACGCCGGAAACGATGCAGCAGGAAGCGGCCTTCCTGCCGAATCGTCCGCAGCAGCAGCGCATCAACACCTTCGGCGGCTGGCCGGAAGGCGATGCCAGCTACGCCGGCACCAACGCATCGAACGACGTCATCATCACCTACTACCAGAAGACCCGGCATTTGTTCGGCCCGCTGAAACTCGAAGTCTTGGACAGCGCGGGCAACGTCGTCGAAACCCTCCCCGCCAGCAAACGCCGCGGCCTCAACCGCGTCGCATGGTCGATGAACGTCAAACCGCCGCTGGTGCCGCCGGCCGCATCCGTTGCCGGCAACAGCCTGCAGGGTCCGCGCGTAGCGCCCGGCACCTACACCGTGCGCATGACCAAGGGCGACCGCGTGTACGAGGACACGATCGCCGTCGGTCTCGATCGCCGCGCCACGTTCTCCGTCGCCGACCGCAAGGCCAACTACGACGCGACGATGAACGTGCACGCCATGTTCGGCCGGATGAGCGATCTGGTTGCGAAGATCCAGGCCGTGCGTGGCAGCGCCGATGGCATCGGCGACAAATTGCCGCAGGGCGACCCGCTGCGCGTGCAGCTGGCCAGGCTGTCGGACAGCGCCGATGCGATCCGCAAACAGATCGTCGCGACCAAGGAAGGCGGCGCCATCACCGGCGAGGAACGCCTGCGCGAACATATGGACAACCTGTACGGCGGCCTGATCGGTTACGAAGGCAAACCCGCCGACGCCCTGATCGCCTACACCGCCGTGCTCGGCCGCGAACTCGCCGCGCTCGAACAGTCGTTCGTTAAATTGCGCGACGGCGATCTGACGAAAGCCAATGCCGCGCTCAAGGCCAAGGGCCTGCCGGAGATCGCACTGCCCGATCACGCGCCGCTGGCGTGGCGCTTCTCCGGAAAGCCGGATTCGATGCCTGCGGAACGCGACTGATGCTTTACACAGCGTCGACAACACCCGAAGGGTGCCGCAAGGCGCCCTTCGTCATTTTCCGATCACTGGCGTTTGGAGTCCATGGCTACGCCGGGAACATGCTTGGCTTCGAGCGAATCGAGGAATCCATGCTGCTGCGAGAACTCGCGCAGGCGCCGGTATTCCGCACGGACCCGAACCGGATCGCCACGCGCGATCTCATTGTCGAGGATGGACTCCATGATGAGGTAATCGGAATAGTCGGACAGGTCGTCGACCGCAGTCACGGACATCAATTCGGATCCGATCTCCGCGGCATCGTCGTGACGCTTCTGCGCGATGCGCACTTTCATCAGGTAAAGCTTTGAAGGAAGACTGTTTTGGCTGTTTTTCCCGAAAATATGCTCGGCTTCTCTCAATCCACGCAAAGACTGACGCTCGGCCTCATCGATCCGATGGAAGTGCAACAACACCATCGCGTACTTGTCGTACGCGTACCACATGGGCAACTTCTGTTGTTCGCCGATGCGGATCGCGTTCGATAACAGGGTTTCGGCTTTCGCGTAAAGCATGTCCTGCTTCGCCCCCTTTGCACTGTCGCCAAGAAACATGTTCGCGGCCGCGAAATTGACCGTTCTGCGCAGCGTGATTTCATGACGCGGCCCATAAGCGCGCTCTGCGATCTTGAGCGCAAGGCTCGATTGCGTGTTCACTTCTTCGAGATCGCCGTTGGCAAAACTGATCGCGCTACGAAACAGAGCGATGGCGATCATGTCGGGATGGTATTCGCCCACATGCTTACCGAGTATCGACGCCCCCTGATGGAGCGCGATGCGCGACCGTCTGTTGTCATGCGCGACGAACCATGATTTTCCAGCCACTATCCATGCGCGCCCGGTCTCCGGATGCGAAGGGCCATAAATCTTCAGACTCTCGACCAGCAAGGTGCTCGCGAATCGATGCTCCTCGGGATAATTTCCGGTTTGGATGAGATGGTTGGTCAAGTGCAGCAGGATCGTATTGCGAATCGGCGGGCTGCGATCTCCGATTAGGGTCAGCGCGCGCGTCAGATCCTGCTCGGCCGCATCGTTCTTGTACAGATTCGAGTTCACGTATCCGCGCTGTCCCAGAAGTTCGCACAGTGCGGGTACTCCCGCCTCACCGAGGACCTGCGCCTTTTCGACCGCCGCATCGAGAATACTGATCGATCCGTAAGGATCACCATTGCTCCAACGCGCTTTCGCCAGCTGCATCCGCAAATCCAGCGCGACAAGATCGTCCTGGATGCCGCGCCGCGAAGGCAGCGGTGTCAGCCCCTCGCGTACCACACGCTCCGCGTCCTCCGACTTTCCTTGGAGATTGAACAATTGCGCCAGCACCGCATCGGTCCTTGCGACTTGTAGAGCGTTGCCAACTCCCAACACCTTCGCTTCGTTGAGCAGACGCTCCGTTTTCGGATAGTCGCCTCTGACCAGATACGCCCTGGCCAACGCATCCAAGCCGCGCGCCAGAAATTGTGGTCTGCCGGCGCCTGCCGCCGTGCGCAATTGCTGTTCCGCGTCGTCCAACAGTGCCTGCGAACTCAACGGCGTGCTGCCAAGCGACGACAGCGCCGCGACACCGATCGATTTTTCGAACAATTGGTTCAGGATTTCGCCGTTCTCCGCTTCCAGTCTGGCACCATGCTGTCGCTGCAGCGCGACCCATCCGCCACCGGCCAATGCCGATGCCAACGCCACGGCAGCGGCGACCGCTACGGCATTGCGACGGACGTAGCGGGTCGTGCGATATACCCAGCCGCCATTGCTTGCCACCACCGGCCTGTGCTCCAGCCATGCCTGCAGATCGGTACGCATATCCGCGGCCGAAGCGTAGCGTTCGATCGGATCACGATGGACGCAACGCAGCGCGATCGCATCCAGATCGGCGCGCAGCGCGTGGGACAGCGACTGCGCGTCGCGCATGCCGCGCAATCGCGCCGATTCCGATGATGCATCAAGCGCCAGCAGACTGGGGCTGCGCGGCACCTCGTTCGACACCTGCGCGATCTCCATCATCGTCCGTGGTTTGCGCGGCCAACCGTCGCACAGCAACCGGTAGAGCACCACACCCAGCGCGTACACATCGATTGCGACGCTCGGCGGCGCACCCTCGAACACTTCCGGCGCCGCATAGGCCGAGCTCACGCCGATCCGTGCGAATCCCTTTTCGCCTTGAAGCGTCAGGATCGCAGACAATCCGAAGTCGAGCAGTTTCACTTTGCCGTCACCGGTGACCAGCAGATTCGATGGCTTGATATCCTGATGCAGAACGCCATGCGCATGCGCATAGGTGATCGCATCACAGGTCTCGATCAACAGAAGCACACGGGCACGCAGATCGGAGCTGTGCGCATCGCACCACCGATCGATCGGCTCGCCCGTCACCCGCTGCATCGCCAGCCACGGCTGACCATCCGCGCTGATCCCCGCATCGACGAGCGATGCGATGGCCGCATGCTCGAGACGGGCGAGATTGCTGCGCTCATGGGCGAACGCGGCGAGCAGCGCAGGCGAGATCAGCTCGGAACGAATGGTCTTCAGCGCGATGTCCTGCTCGTACAGGCCATCGTCCCGATGCGCGGCGTAGACCACACCCATCCCACCGATACCGATGACGCGGTCCACGCACCATGCGCCGAGCCGCGTCCCGCTGCGCCAGATCGCCGTTGATTCGCCACGCACCTCACCAGACGACTCTTCGCCTCTGGTCGCAATCCATTGCAACGGCGATGCGAACGTGTACGGCATCGCATCCGCATCCAGCAGCGAAACCAACGACGCATGCACTGCGGCATCGCGCCGCCTGAGCATTTCGAGCGCGTCGTCCAACTGTCCGCGCGGCATATCCGCGTACTGGTCGAACAGGTCCAACGCCCTGCTGGTGATCTTGTCGTCCTGATGCATCATCGGCACCCAGTTGCAATCGTGGTCAAGGTCGGAAAACAGTACGGGCGCATCCATCCTCCACGCATTCGCGAACCGGCGCCGATCGCGGACATCGTCATCCGCAGGCGACGGCCATGCGGCAGTCGTGGTCGCTCATGGCGTCGATCGCGGCGCAGCCTGCGATGTCTGCGGCGTTTCCGCGGGATGCGCGTCCTCCAGTTGCGTCAGCAGAAACGCGCGCGCCCTGCGCCAATCCCGGCGCAGGGTGCGTTCGGTGACACCCAGCGAGGCCGCGATCTCGTCTTCGTCCATACCGCCGAAATAACGCATCTCCACCAACTGCGCCAAACGCATGTCCAGACGCGACAGCCGGGTGAGCGCAGCGTCCAATGCCACCATCTCCGCCAGCGTGCTGTCCTGTCCGGGATCGAATCCCTCCTCCAGCGAAAACGCATGCTGTCCGTCACCGCGCTTGTCCGCCAGTTCTTTCCGCGCCTCGTCCATCAGCACGAAACGCATCGCGCGCGCGACCAATGCCATGAAGTGTCTGCGGTTATCGACGCTGAACTGCGCGCTCGCCAGGCGAAGCCAGCCTTCGCTGACCAGCGATGTCGCCGACATCCGCCCGAACCTCCGCTGCCGGATCTGCGAATGCGCGATGCGATGCAGATCGTCGTAGAGCACCGCATAGATGCGGTCCCATGCGTTGTCCCGGCCTGCCTGGGCATCGGCCAGCAATTCCGTGACGGAGTCCATCGATTCGGGGGAGCAACCGGCATCGTGGATGACCATCGGCTTGTCCATGTCCGCAACCCGTCCCTTCTTACGAATACCCATTGAAGTAAAGCACAAATTCCGCAGCGGACACGCGCCGCGTTGCCATCCCGGATGGCGGCTCGATGCGATCGGACCTGCGGACCAGCGAGGTCTCATGTCATCGATTCGCGACAAATACGACCGACATCACACTCCCGCATGCGCGCGGCAGCGTTGCGCGCACGTGCCGCCATTCACCTGCCGATCAGAAAAGCAGCCCATGGGGGCGCGCTGATGGCAGCGACGCCGCTCTATCGTTCAGAAGTGGTCGAAGCCAAGCGCAATCGTTGGCTCGGCAGCCTGATCCTGCGTCAACCCATGTCGCACTGGGCCATGACCTGGCTGGCGATCGTCGCGGTCGCGATCGCCATCGCTTTCCTGTGCATCGGCGAATACGCGCGGAAAATCCGCATCGAAGGAAGGCTGGTCGATACGCCGACCGCAGCGCGATACGCGGTTGCCGGCATTGCAAATCCGACGGACAGCGGCCTCGAAGCCGAACTGCTGGTCCCCGAAAGCCTGTTGGCATCGATTCCCATCGGCGGCGATGTGTTGTTGCGCTACCCCGCCTACCCGCATCAGCACTACGGCCAATACCGCGGTCGCCTCGTCCGCGTTTCGCGGCAACCCGCGCAAGTGGGAACGATCGATGCATCAGCGGGGCAAAGCATCTATCGCGCCACCGTCGCGCTCGAACTTCAGCGCGTCCGCGACGATCGCGGCATCGAACGCGATCTGCGGCCGGGTCTCGGCGTCGAAGCCGACATCGTCCTCGAAAAACACCGCCTGTACGAATGGTTGCTCGCACCGTTCGCACGACTTCGCGAGCGCATCACCGCATGACACGACGCACACCGCCACTGACACGGAACGCAACCATGGCCGAAAAATCCAAGACCGTTTTCATCTACACCATGCCCGACGACTGGCACGCCATCCTCGCGGAGGCGGCGCTGAAACGGCGCGGGCATCGCGTAATGCGCTATTTCGGAACGGATTTTCCGGAGTGCGCCGAGATCGAGTTCGCGTACGGCAAGGACGGTGACGCGCTACGCCTCCACACCATCGACGGCAGCTTTGCGCTGTCGGAGTTCGACGTGGTCTGGAACCGGCGCATGCTCGGACCGAAGGTGCCATCGCACGTGGATCCGCGCGATCGCGAATACGTCTCGCAGCAGATCCGCTTCGCCGATGCCTCGTTGCGCAGTCTGTTGCGCGAGGCGTTCTGGATCAACCCCTACGATGCCGCGCGCAACGCCGATCACAAACCGAAGCAACTGCAGCTTGCGCTACGCAACGGGCTGCAGATTCCGGAAACGCTCATCAGCAATCGCCCGGAAGCGATCCGGGCGTTCATCGAACGTCATCCAAGCGTGATCCACAAACCTCTGATCGGCGCTGCGTGGGAAGAGAACGAGAAAACCCTGTCCACGTATACCGCACGCGTCCGCACCGAAGATCTTCCCGGAGACGATCTGGTGCGCGCTGCGCCCGGCATCTTCCAAGCGCAGGTCAAGAAGCAGTTCGAAGTCCGTGCGCAGTTCTTCGGTGCGAGCTGTTTCGCGTTGAAAATCGATCCGTCGCGGATCGAATACGGCGAAATGGACTGGCGTCTGCATCAGCACGGCGACATGACCGACGGCAGCGTCGCTCTGCCGGATCGCGTCTATCAGGCATGTCTGAAACAGCTGCGGAGCCTGGGTCTCGTCGCAGGAGCATTCGACTTCATCGTCACTCCGGACGACGAATGGATCTATCTGGAAGTCAACGAAGCCGGTCAATTCATCTTCGTCGAACAGTGGTGCGACGAGCTGACGCTGTTCGATGCGTTCTGCCACTTCGTCGAAAGCGCGGATGCGGCTTTCGAATACCGAAAACCATCGAACCCGCAACGCCTCTCCGACCTGATCGAACAGACGAAACCCGAAGCAGTCGGCGAGCACGACAAACTGCGCAGAGAACCCTCGCCCGATGCGCAGGCAGAGGCTGCGTAAACCCCATGCGCACCCGCGGACGCGCGGACAGCGGTCGTTGTTCCGACGGGCTTTCCGGCCGGGACAGCGTCGGCCCGTGATACGGGCACTCAACCCGGAAGTTCAATCATAAGGATCAAAACACAATGGACACCAAGAAAAACCGCGTACTCGGCCGCATTCTCGCCGTCGAAGAGTTGACGGCAGTGGCCGGCGCCAGGCCGCCGATCACATTGGCCTTCTATGCCGAAACCGACCCGATGTCCGACAGCACCATCACCGCCGACAGCGGTACGGTTTCGGATAGCGGCACAACGTCGGACAGCGGCACCACCGCAGACAGCGGTACCACCGCGGACAGCGGCACCACTGCCGATAGCGGAACCACTGCCGACAGCGGCACCTTCACCGACACCAGCCCCGCGCTGCGGCCGGATTATCAGATCTGACCTGAAATCGTTGTTGCAAACCCGTGCGCGGCGGACGTTCCCGCCGCGCACGGCAAAGAAAATACCAGGCGTGTCGCGTACGAAATAATTCGCTCAGCGCCTTTCATCGATGGCGATGAGCGGAGGCGAGCCAATCGCCCGCCTTCAACCTCCGATCATTTTCAAGGACAACACCATGTGCAATGAAAATGAAACAGATCGAGTACTCGGCAGAATTCTCGCCGTGGAAGAAACGAACGCGGTATCGGGCGCAAAGACCATCCCCAGCGAAGACACCGCCATCCTCTTCGATAGCGGTACGACGGCAGACAGCGGCACGACTTCCGACAGCGGCACCATGGCCGACAGTGGAACGATCGCCGACAGCGGCACCACTTCCGACAGTGGCACCACCGCCGACAGCGGTACATCCGCCGACACCAGCCCCAATCCGATCGCGCGTGATGCTCCGGATCATTTCTGATACGCACCACTCGATCCCGTGCGCGACGAGTTCTTCTTCACGCGCGGGGTCGAGCCTGTCGAGCCAGGCCATCCATCGCGGGGTTTCGGTGATCGCATGCGTCCCGCGTGCGATCACCGAAGACAAGCGGTAATCGAACGGAAGCGGCGTACGCGCTGCTTCCGCGCGAACCGGATGTCGGCGTACCGCCCGGGCAGCGAGACGCCAGTGGCTGTCATCGCGAGCCCGTCCCAACAGCGGTGAAACAAGAGTCGCAGGTCGCGACTCCATCTTTATCAACGCAAGCAAAGGAGATACAGCATGAACGGAAAACACGAAAACCGCGTACTCGGCCGCGTTCTGGCCGTCGAAGAAATCGCGACCGTAGCCGGCGCGAAGCCGACTTCGCCCTGTTGGGACCACATCACCACGGTACAGGCGGACACCAGCATCAGCGTGGATTGCACGCAGACGCAGGCCGACAGTGGAACATTGGCCGACAACGGCACCAGCGTGATCTTTGACCAGATCAGCGGCGCATGACCCATCTCTCCGGTGCGCGGCGTCTCTTCTCCGCGCACCGGAGCAACACTCGGCGAAAACCAGCTTGCCATGAGATTTCGGTGATCGGGCCACGACGCGCAATGACCGAAGGCGAACGGTACAACTGTCTTCAACCACTCTAACCATCGAGGAGTTCAACATGAAGAAAAACACAGATCGCGTTCTCGGCCGCATTCTCGCCGTCGAGGAAACCCATGCCGTATCCGGCGCAAGGCCAACCTCGCCATCGGCCGATAACGGCTCGTTCCCTCCGACTGATACCGGCTATGTCTATGACGTCATTCCGGTCGACGCCCAGGAGGCTGCCACACCGTCGTTTCATGCCAGATCACTCTGAACACCCGGTCTTGCGGCAATCCGGAAAAATCCATCCGATCTTCTTTACTTTCCACTGAGGATTCATCATGAAACAGAATGACGATCGCGTACTCGGCCGCATCCTGGCCGTCGAAGAGCTGAACGACGTTTCAGGCGGCTGGACGCTCGCCAGCGCTGGCGACACTTCGAAATCGCAGGACACCGGCGCATACACTGTCGACACCACCAACACCTTGATCGACATCATCATCAGTCCGTCGTCCAACGGCTCCGGACGCTGATCGATGGCGGCGGCTCTGTATTTCGATATTCGAATCGCCTGATCTTCCGAAACGCCAGAAGATTGCAGGGACTGTCCGGATTTTTTAGCCATGAAATTAATGGCTGGCGTTTCTTTCGGCGGACTTCCGTCCTGCAACGACCGCATCAAAACGGTTGACAACGAATTTGCTTCGTCCATGACCACAAAGGAAATCTCAATGAACAACGAAAACAACCGCGTACTCGGCCGTGTCCTGGCCGTCGAGGAAACCATCGCTGTCGCTGGCGCAAAGGCCACTGCGACTTGTCTGGACAGGGGCATCACTTTGATAGGAGCAGACACCAGCATCAGCGCGGATTGCACGCAGGCGCAGCTCGACAGCGGGACATTGGCAGACACCGGCACCACAGGTCTGGACCAGAATAGCGGCGCTTGATCCACGGCCCCGGTGCGCGACCTGTGTTCTCCGCGCATCGGAATATCGTTACGAATGCATCCGCGTGTCATGAGATTTCGTCGCCGTTCCGCGCGCGACGACCTGAAGTGAATGGAACGCGCACCTTCGATCACAACCACACTCAAGGAATTCAAGATGAACAACAACACAGATCGAGTTCTCGGCCGCGTACTCGCCGTCGAAGAAACAAGGGATGTCAGCGGCGCACGGCCCATCATCTCGACGATCGTCGATATGGATGATGTGGAAACGTCACCACAGGCGGACATTTCCGTTCCCAGCAGCGAACAGTCCATTCCGGCAAACGAAACCACGGTTTTCGATGACACTGGAACTGTTGCGGACACCGGCGTCGCATTGGACTGTTCGGTATCGACGACAAGGCTCGATATCATCAGCGCCGACCCTGACTGCTGAGTTTCCGCACGACACGAATCGCCACGGCGGTTTCATAGCGCATCGCTGCAAGACAAGATTCCCCGCCCGCTTCGGCGGGGAGTCTTGTCGACTTTTCATCCGGACACGCCATGCCCAAGCTCAAAAGCCTGCTGCAAACAGAAGCCGCGCAATGCGGGCACACCTGCCTGGCGATGGTGTTGGACTACCACGGCCGGCAGATGGACGGCCTCACGCTGCAACGCGAATATCCCACGTCGATGCGCGGCGTGACTCTGGCCAATCTGATCGACGATGCGAGCGTCTCCGGGTTGCAGTGCCGTGCGCTGCGGATCGAACTGGAAGAACTGCCGCAGCTTGAAACGCCCTGCATCCTGCATTGGGACATGGATCATTTCGTGGTGCTGGCGAAAGCCACGGCGACCGAGATCGTGATCCACGACCCCGCCACCGGCGTGCGCAGGCTGCGCATGAGCGAAGCCTCGATGCACTTCACCGGCGTCGCGCTGGAGCTCTCACCCACGGCGACCTTCCGGAAGCGCAAGCTCGACGACAGCATCTCGCTGCGCCATCTGGTCGGCCAAGTCACCGGCCTGAAGCGATCGGCCGCGCAGATCCTGTCGCTGTCGCTGATCCTGCAGCTCTTCGGTCTGCTGACACCGTTCTACATGCAATGGGTGTTGGACGATGTGCTGGTTACCCAGGACAAGGATCTGCTGTGGCTGATCAGCGTCGGCTTCCTGTTCTCGATGCTGATCACCTCGGCGATCGGCTGGCTGCGCAGTTGGTGCCTGGCCTATCTCTCCACCCGCATCGGTCTGCAATGGTTCGGCAGCATCCTGGCGCACCTGCTGCGTCTGCCGATGGATTATTTCCAGAAACGTCATCTGGGCGATGTGGTATCGCGCATGGAATCGGTGCATGCGATCCAGAACACGCTCAGCTCGAGTTTCATCGAAGCGTTGCTCGACGGCCTGATGGTGGTGATCGCAGTGGCGGTGATGGTGTCCTACAGCTGGAAACTGCTGCTCATCAGCGTGATCGCGGTCGGCCTCTATCTTGCGATCCGCTGGGCGACATTCCCGACCATCAAGCGCCTTTCCGAGCAGCAGCTCTCCGCTGCGGCGAAACAGAACACGCATCTGCTCGAATCCATCCGCGGCATCCAGGCGCTGAAACTCAATGCCGCCGAATCGATGCGCCGCGCGACCTTCGGCACGCTGATGGCCGACACCGCGAACCTCGGCCTGGACATCCAACGCTTCATGCTGCGCTTCGGCTTCGCCAACCAGATGCTGTTCGGCATCGAGCGGCTGCTGGTGGTCGGGCTGGCCGCCATGCTGGTGATGCAGGGCCAGATGAGCGCCGGCATGCTGGTGGCGTATCTGGCCTACAAGGAAATGTTCACCGGCGGCGTCAGTCGCCTCATCGATACCTGGATCTCGTTCCGCACCCTGCGCGTGCAAGCGGAGCGTCTGGCCGATGTCGTGCTGACCGAACCGGAAGAAATGACCGCGCCCAGCGGCCCGGCGCTGCCGCAGGACCGTCCGCTCGGGCTGGAAGTGCGCGGGCTGCGGTATCGCTTCAGCGATTCCGATCCGCTGGTGATCGACGATTGCGCGTTCACCGTCGCGCCTGGCGAAACCATCGCCCTCGTCGGCCCGTCCGGCTGCGGCAAGACCACCTTGATGAAACTGATGCTGGGCCTGCTCAAGCCGCAGGCGGGCTGCATTCTGGTCGAAGGCCGCGACATCGCCGACATCGGTCTGCGCCGTTATCGTCATGCGGTCGCGGCGGTGATGCAGGACGACCAGTTGTTCGCCGGATCGATCGCCGACAACATCGCCTTCGGCAGCGAGGATCTGGATATCGCGCGAATCGAAGCCGCCGCGCAATCGGCGTCGGTCCACGATGATGTGATGCGCATGCCGATGGGCTATCAGACCCTGATCGGCGACATGGGCGCTGCGCTGTCGGGCGGACAGAAGCAGCGCGTCATCCTGGCGCGCGCACTGTACAAACAGCCGAGCATCCTGTTCCTGGACGAAGCCACCAGCCATCTCGACGTGGATTCGGAGCGTGCGGTCAACGAAGCGGTGCGCAAGCTGAAATTGACCAAGATCCTGATCGCGCATCGCCCGGAAACCATCGTCAGCGCGGAACGCGTACTGGTGATGGCGAACGGTCGGGTCGAACGCGAATATCGCCCCGCCGAACGCGCGCTTCGGCTGGTCGCCGATGCGGACGATACGCAGAGCGGATCGACGGCGCTACGGAGCGAACTGCTGGCCTGATCGTCCACTGGCGCGGATACGCGAGCGCCCCACCGGGCCTTCGGTCACCCTCTCTGCGCATACGCAGAGAGGGAAATACGAGTGCTGCGAGCGACCGCAGGGCGCGAAGCCTTGAAGCCTCAATGCTTCGGCATCAGCGCAACCTTGGCCTCGGCAAGCATATTCCGCTGCGCATCGGTGGGCGCGCGCTCGGCGCTTTCGGCGTCTACCGCGACCGCTGCCAGAATCTCCGCCCACGCATTCAGACCACGCGGCGATGGGCCTTCCAGCAAGGTCTTCAACTGCGCTTCGCGCTGGGTGCGCGCGTCGGATGCGGGCTGTTTGGCCAGCGTCGCGCGTTCGCGCTCCGCCGCGCCCGTGCGCTCGACCAGCGTCTTCAACGTCGCGGCGAGATCGAGATTGAACGCAAGGATGTCGCGCAGCTCCGCATCGCCGATGGACAGACGCGGATCGAGGCGGATACGCAGCGGTGAAGCCAGACGTTTGCCATCGACGTCGAGTTCGACGCGATACTCGCCCGGCAGCGCCAATGCGCCTTCAGGCAGTGCCTCGGTTTCGATCCCCGCCGTCGCCGCGATCGAATACTCGTACGCGGTCGCCAGCGGCCGTTCGTGGCGCAGATTCCAGACCCAGCGATGGGTGCCGGCGGTCCTGGGCAACGCCGTCTGCGGCTTGCGGTAGAGATCGGAAAAATACTGCTCGGCCGGTAGCGGCGTCATCGCATCGTCGCTGGCGAAGCGGCGCACCACCGTCCCGGAGGCGTCAACGATCCGCAGCGCCACCCGCTTCGCATCGCGCGGCAGCACGTATTCGATCAGCGCGCCGGTCGGCGGGTTCTCGCCCAGCGGAATTTCGGCGGCCAGCGGCGTGTCCTTGTTCTGGTTCTTGCGCAGACGCAGCGCATCGGCCACCGCGAACAGACGCGGCGCGCTGTCGTTCGCCTTCGCCGCGAGCTCGCGCAGGCGCGAAATGCCGTCGAGGATCCACAGCCCCCGGCCCTGCGTCGCAATCGCGATATCGTCACCGACGATGCGCATATCGCGCACCCATGCGGTGGGCATGCCCTGCTTGAACGGGCGCCAGCGATCGCCGTCGTCCAGCGACACGTATACGCCGTGGTCGGTGCCGGCGAACAGCAGACCAGCGCGACGATGATCTGCGCGGATCACCGCCGTGAATTCGTCCTGCGGCAAGCCTGCGCTGATCGTGTCCCAGGTCTCGCCGCCGTCGCGGGTGCGCAGCAGCAGTGGCGCGAACACGTCGCGGCGATGCTGATCGACGGCAACGTAGACATGTTCGCGGTCCAGCGCCGACAGCTCGATCCGCGCCACCGTCGACCACGCCGGCAACTGTGCCGGCGTGAGGTTCTGCCAGGTCTTGCCGCCGTCGCGGGTGCGCTGCACCAGACCGCTGTCGGTGCCGACCCACACTTCGTCGGCGTCGTGCGGCGACGGCGCGATGCTGAAGATCGTGCCGAAGCCGCAGGCCCGCGCATTCGCTTCGGCGACATCGCCTTTGCACGCATCGCTGTCGCGCGTGCGGCCGGTGAGATCGGGACTGATGACTTTCCAGCTCGCGCCGCGGTCGTCGCTGCGGAACAGCACTTCCGAACCGAGATACAACGCTGGCGCCGCGCCCGGCGTCGCGCGCACGGTCGCCATCGTCAGCGGCGTGATCCAACTCCAGCGATGCTCGATGGTGCGCGGGTCGCGGCCGTAGGTGTTCACCTGCACCGGGGTGATGTTCTGCACATCGCCGGTGCGCGCGTCGTAACGACTGACGCGTCCGCCGAGGCCGCTGCCGTAGAGCACGTTGGCGTCGTCGGGATCGGGCACCACGCAGTCGCGCTCGTCGGCGCCGGCCGGCGTCCAGTCGCGGAAGCTGATCGCACCGAAGTTGGAACGGCTGGTGATCGACACCGAACCGTTGTCCTGCTGCCCCGCATACAGGCGATACGGAAAGCGGTTGTCGTTGTGCAGGCAATAGAACTGGCCGGTGGGCTGGTTGTACCAGTCGCTCCAGCTGTCGCCGCCGTTGGGGGTGACGATCGCGCCCTGATCGCTGGCGGCGATCATCCGCTCCGGATGCTGCGGATTCAGCCACAGATCGTGGTAATCGTCGCCGCCGGGCGAGCCGCGCATGATCGTCAGGGTCTTGCCGCCGTCGTGCGAGACCTTGATCGAACGACCCATCACATAGACCGTGTCCGGGTCGGTGGGATGCACGGTGACGCGCGCGAAGTATCGCGTGGTCAGCGACGGCGATGCCTGCATCGTCTGCCACGTGGCACCGCCATCGTCGGAGCGATACAGACCGCCTTTTTCGCGATGATCGACCACCGCATACAGCCGGGTCTTGCCCTTGAATGAAGTCGCGGCGATGCCGACGCGCCCCAGTTCGCCCTGCGGCCAGCCTCCGCCTTCAATGCGTGTCCAACTGACGCCGCCGTCGATCGATTTGAACAGACCGCCGGCGTCGCCGACCATCGGCGTGAAATAACTCATCCACGGATAGTTGCGCGCGGTCCACGCGGCGGCGTAGATCACCTGCGGCCGCGCGGGATCGCTGGCCAGATCGACCGCACCGGTGGCGTCGTCGATCGACAACGTGCGCGTCCAGTGTTGTCCGCCGTCGGTGCTGCGGAACACGCCGCGCTCCGGCGATTCGGCGTACAGCGGGCCGAGTGCGGCCACCAGCAACGTGTTGGCATCGCGCGGATCGATCAGGATCGCGCCGATATGCCGGGTTTTTTCGAGCCCGACATGCGCCCAGTGCTTGCCGCCATCGCGCGAGGCATAGACGCCGTCGCCCGCAGCGGTGTCGTAACGCGGCTGCGGCTGACCGCTGCCGACATAGATCACGTTCGGGTCGCTGGGCGCCACCGCCACCGCGCCGACCGACGCCGCCTGCGCATCGAACACCGACACCCAGTTGTGCCCCGCGTCGGTGGTCTTCCACACGCCGCCGCCGGCCGCGCCGAAGTAGCTGGCTTTGAACTGTTCTGGCGACGGGTTCCAGCCCTCGTTGGTATAAGCCAGACGCAACTGGGCGCGATCACGCTGCTCCGGGGTCGGTGCTTCGTAGGATTTGGTATCGGCCAACTGCTGTTGGTGCTGCGCCAACACCGGCGTCAGGCGTTCCCGCGTCGCATCCAGCTCCAATGCGCGATTGCCCGTCGCAGGCGTGCCGTCATGCGACCACTGCCCTTGCGCGTCGCGCACATACTGTTTGCCGTTCGACGCTTCCAAGGTATTCGGGTTCAACGCCGTCGTCACTGCCTCCGGCTCTGCCCCGAAATCGCCGAAGCCACTGCGCTTGGCGCCGATCTGATACTGCGCAGCGAGCACGGCGGGGCCTTCGACGATGTTGCGATCAATAACGCCCAGGGCTTGACGGTTCAACTCAGCCGCGCGCTCGGCCGTGGCGACCTCGCGGACTTCCCGATCCGGCAATCGTGGGTCGGTCGGATCAATCTCCTCAAATCGTGCGCGCGCCCACTCCCCGCTCTGCGCTTCATAGCGCCATGGACTTGGCCGGGTGCTGGGCGCGTCGGTCGGGTTCGCCGGTTGCTCGAAGGGGTCGCGCGGGTTCGTGGTGCCGATGGCTTGCTTGACCGCTTCGGCGCTGGCTTTGGCGTTGAGCTCGCGTTCGATCTCAGGTGGGGCCGCGAAGTCCTGCTGTTGCAGCCGCTGCACGCCATCGTCGTGAAAGTCGGCGCGCAGATCCTCGCGGATCCACTGCTTGCCGTTGAATTCGTAGTCGGCGCCATCGCTTGCAGTCTGGTGGGTAATCTTGCGCACATCCAGAAACTTTGCACCGCGATCGAACGCCTCGGTAAGCAGATAGCCATCGGCGACGGCGAGTGCCGCCGCCGGTCCACCGCTGGCCCCCACTGCGGCAGGCGTGAACATCGCCGCTGCGCCGCCAACGCCGCGTGCGGTGAAGTGTGTCGCTTCCGACCGCACGGCGGACGGATTGTCTTGCGCATAGGCGGTGCTGACACGCTCGCCGGTTTCTTTCGCATCGTAAGCGGCGGCCGCTAGCCCCAAGCCTGCCAGCCCAGCTGTCGTGCCGACACGGCTGAGGCGCGGCAACAACGGCTCGGCCGCCTGTGCAGGGGCATCAATGGCGACGATGCTCTCCGCTCGCACCGTTGCGCGTGCCAATTTTGCTCGCTCGGCACTTCCAACGATCAAGGCCTCTGCGGTGGTCGGCGAAATATCTTGGCGCGCATGGAGCGTCTCGGGCATGGCCTCATGCCACCCTTGTTGACGCTTCCAGCCCTCTTGCAACTGCTTTCGCACTTCGGGTTCTTCCACTCTCCCAGCGCGCGCTTCGCGCAGCACCTCGCTGGACGAGCCCACATCTCGACGGCTGTCGTAGAGCTCATTCAGGTCGCGATCGTAGATGCGCACCTGCACACCCGTTCTTTCAGCGACTTTGTCGAGGTTCCCGGGCAGGCCGTTGTAAACATCATTGTGAAAGCTCATTTTAACGTCGCGGGCCACGCCAATCCGATCAATCTGTCCGGTGAAACGCTGGTCGATGCCTAATTCACTTTCGAGCCAATGCGATGAAATCGCGCGAACCTCGACTTCATAGCCCTTCTTTTGCAGTGCCTCGATCGTGCGAGCGCTGTTGCCCGCATCGCTCATCGAACCGTCGATAACGAGGTTGACGTGTCGCTTAATGCCTTCATCGCGCAAGCCACTGGCGAGATTAAAAGCGCCTCTGTTGGTCGCGTCGGGCCAATCAATGGGATCAGCTTCTTGAAGTTGACGAATACCTGGAATCGCGTCGCGAAGCTCATCGGGATCGATGACAAGAATATCGCCGTTGAACTCACGTCGTGCTGCACCCACCAGCATCCCCTTTCCTGCACCCGGCTGACCGGCCAAGACAATCGCTCGCGGTTTTTCGTGGATTGCCAGCGCATCCAATCCCGAGTCCGGAATTACGACCTCATGCAACAGTCTCCGCGATTCTTCCTTACTGAGCTCGGCCTTGAACTCATTCATTTGAAAAATTCCGCGTGTGCTTTGAAATATTCCCAGATCTCGTCTAAGTTGCCCAGGCCCACGTTTGCGCTTCTGGACTGCCGCATCAAACTGGCTTTCGCCTTTGCCATCGCAATTGCGTCCGCCTTACCCGCCTCTTGCGCCGCTTCCAATTCCGCTTGCGCTTCTCTGATGAAGACAGTGGTCTGGTCCTCCAAAGCCCAAATCGCTTGCTCGAAGAGAGGCGTCAATTTCAACGGGTCTTCAACAACTTTGTCTAGCACCTCCCGTATCCGCGCGAGATGCTCGGGATAGTCTTTGAGCAATTCCCGCAATCTTGACGGGATCGGCGGAGGGGGTAGACCGTTACTAAGCAAGGCCTCACGTTGACCGCTATCTCTACTCATTTCTTCAACCCTATGCCAACCGGCGATTCGTAGTTCAACGTGGTCAATTGCAACTCTTCTTTGTGCGTCTCGATATAGTCGATCACTAATGACTCGAACCATTCTTTTGGGATCGGTGGGGGCGGCAAGCCACTGGCTAACTTAGGGGGTGTGTCTTGATCGTTCACAACGTAAGTTCCTTGTGATGCCAAAGCGAGCATGGGAATGCCGACGAAAACCGGGACACCCACGAATCAGAAATTTCTCACAGGACCTCAAGGCCTGTCCAACCGCCGCTGCCCAGCACGATCTCGTTTACGACCCCAACTCGCTCAGAGAAGCGGCACCGCAAATACATTTCACTGCGTTACCACTTATTGACCGTGGAACGCACAAAAAAACGGCGCCCCCTACGGGCCGCCGTTCGTGCGTTTGGAGCGGGTGATGGGAATCGAACCCACGCTAGCAGCTTGGGAAGCTGCAGTTCTACCATTGAACTACACCCGCGTATCGCTTCATCTTAGCGGCTGTCGCGGCCCCGGGGAAACATCGCCGGGGGCCGCGATGCCGCCCGGCATCAGAACTGCTTGCCGAAGGTGGCGAACAGGGTGGCGTCGTTGCCGCCGCCCTGCATCGTGGTCACGCTGGCGCCGATGTTGGCGTCCATGCCGAACAGTTCGGTGCGGGCACCCATCTGCAGGGTCAGGTAGGTGTCGTCGAAGGTCTGGCCCGGGACTGCATATTGCAGGCTGCCGGTGATGGACTGCGAACGCGCGAACGCTTCCTTGGCCTGGTCTTCGTGTTCCACGTCCCAGGTCATGCGGGCGTAGGGCGTCAGGTGGTCGTTGATCTTGTAGTTGGCCTGCCAGCCAAGGCTGGTGATCAGCGAATCGAAGCTCTGGTCCGGGTAGGCCAGCGAGGTCGACAGGGTCGGCTGGTCTTCGGCGTAGCCGTCGATGTCGATCTGCTGTGCGAGCACGCTGACGACCGGGCCGTGGGTCAGCGCTTCGCCGGTGAAGTTGTAGCCCGCGTTCACGCCGAAGGTCAGGTTGCTGCCGTCGGGCGAGCCGCTGTGACCGCGCTTGACCGGGCCGAGCCACACTTCGCGGTTCACTTCATAGCGGAGCATGCTGTAGCTGAGCTGGCCATTGACCCAGGCGTTGTCGCCGTACCAGCCGGCGAAGCCGCCGAGGGTGCCGTCGGTCTGGTCGAAATCGCCGCCGCGCAGACCGAAGTCCGAGAAGTTGCGGCCCACGCCGGCGAAACCGCCGTAGACGAAGTTGCCGCTGGTCCAGTCGACACCGCCGGTGAGGGCCGGAGCCACGCCATCGTAGCTGTTGGCGTCGTCGTAACGCTGGACATCGGCGCGGGTGTCGACCCACCAGCGCATGCCGTCGCCATCAGGCTTGCCGGCGAGATGGCTGGACACGCGATCGGCGCGGGCGCGGCCGACCACGGCGGTCGCGTGCGGCAGCAGCGCGATCTGACGCGGCGCTTCCAGCACGGAAACGGCGTACTGCGAAAGGATCTGGTGGGCGCGGCTGGTCGGGTGCACGCCATCGGCGAACAGATAGGTGTTCGGTGCATTCGGCGTGACGTAGCTGGTCGGGTTGCAGGTCAGCGAGTTCGCGGTGATCTGCGGCTGGCAGGCCGTGCCGGCGATGTTGCTGAAGCCGTACGCGGCCGGCGACGCGGTGATTTCGCGGATCAGATTGAAGGTGTCGAGCGGGATCACGCGCAGACCGTTGCTGGCCAGACCGCTGAACAGGGAGCTGTTGTAGGTCGTGGTGAGCGCGGTGCCCTGTGCCTGCGCGGTTGGGCCCAAGGCGCGGAAAGCCGGGGTCAAGCCGAGATCCGGTACGGTGGCGACGAGGATGTACTTGGCGCCGGCATTCTGCAGTTGGCTGACGATGCCGATTTCCGAAGTCACCGCGTTGGCGATGGTGGTGGCCGCCGGAGCGCCGGCATTGGTGATCGCGAACAGATCGTTGGCGCCGCCCCACACGGTGAACAGCGCGCGGCTGTCGGCACGGCCGCCGTTGGCAGCGAGATAGTTGGTGACCTGGGTGGCGAGCGAGGGGATCGGACCCAGCGCGCCGGTGGTGTTGATGCCGACGCGGGCACCGCCAGCGGCGTAGTTGGTGCCGGTCTGGCCGTTACCGTTCGCTGCGGCGCCGGTGCCGTAGAAATCGGCCAGGTACTGCGACCAGACCAGACCCGGATTGGTGGTGAACTGGCCGGTCACCGGACGGACGCTGGCCGGCAGCAGCGGGCGGAAGAAACCGCCGTCAGTCAGGCTGTCGCCGAAGAACACGGTCTGCGAATACGGACCGGCTGCGAACGCCGGCGCAGCCACTGCGGCAGCGGCCGTGATCAAGGCGACCGTGAGCACACTGCGAACGGGCCGTTTGGCCCCACGATTGAAAGACATATCCCCACTCCCGAACGGTTGAAAAAATGGCGGAAAATTCCGCGAAATGCCCCGGCGCTCCTGCGATACGGCGCCGGATGGTGGCGGCATCCTTTCACGAAGCCCTTTGTGACTCAAGTGTGACAAGTCCCCCGCAGATCAACGGTCCGGGCGCGGGCGCTGGGCAGGCAGGCCGTCCCGGGCGACAATCGGGGATGGATATCCGACTCAACGGCGAGCCGCTCGCCCTGACTTCCCCCTGCACCCTCGCTGGGCTGTTGACAGCACAAGGCCTGGCCGAGCGCCGGGTGGCGGTGGAAGTGAACGGCGAAATCGTGCCCCGCAGCCGCCATGACGGGCATTTGCTGTCCGAGGGCGATCGCGTCGAGATCGTGCAAGCATTGGGAGGCGGGTGAGCGAACACACAGCGAGTCCCACAGCGCGTTCGGCGCACCGATGGGCGATAATCCCGCGATGACCGCACTCCCCGCATACGACGACATGCTCGTCATCGCCGGCAAGCCCTATCGTTCGCGTCTGCTGACCGGCACCGGCAAGTTCAAGGACCTCGACGAAACCCGGCGCGCCACCGAGGCCGCCTGTGCCGAAATCGTCACCGTCGCGATCCGCCGCACGAATATCGGCCAGAATCCGGGCGAACCGAACCTGCTCGATGTGCTACCGCCGGACCGTTACACGATCCTGCCCAACACCGCCGGCTGTTACACCGCCGACGACGCGGTGCGCACCTGCCGGCTGGCGCGCGAACTGCTCGACGGCCACACGCTCGTGAAACTGGAAGTCCTCGGCGATCAGCGCACGCTGTTCCCGGATGTGGTGCAGACGTTGAAGGCTGCCGAGACGCTGGTCGCCGACGGTTTCGAGGTGATGGTCTACACCAGCGACGATCCGATCCTGGCCAAGCGGCTCGAAGAGATCGGCTGCGTCGCGGTGATGCCGCTGGCCGCGCCGATCGGCTCGGGCCTCGGCATCCAGAACCGGTACAACCTGCTCGAAATCATCGACAACGCCAAGGTACCGATCCTGGTCGATGCCGGCGTCGGCACCGCATCGGATGCGGCCATCGCGATGGAGCTGGGCTGCGACGGTGTGCTGATGAACACCGCCATCGCCGGCGCCAAGGATCCGGTGCGCATGGCGCTGGCGATGAAGCTGGCGATCGAAGCAGGCCGCCACGCCTTCCTCGCCGGACGTATCCCACGCAAACGCTACGCCTCGGCCTCGTCGCCGGTGGATGGGTTGATCGGGTGATGAGCGATCTGCGCGCGCCCGCTGCCGATGACGCGCAAGAGAGCGGTCTCGATCACGCCTTCGACCAACCCTTCACGGTCGAACCCGGCCAACGCAAGATCCGCAGCTTCGTGCTGCGTCAGGGCCGTTTCAGCCCCGCTCAGCAGCGTGCGTTCGACGAACTCTGGCCGCGCTTCGGCCTGGACTACACCGGCAGCGAACGGGATTACGACGCGATCTTCAACCGAAGCGCGCCGCGCGTGGTGGAGATCGGTTTCGGCAATGGCGAGGCGCTGCGTTTCGCCGCAAGACAAGATCCTGCGCGCGATTACATCGGCATCGAAGTGCATGCGCCCGGCGTCGGCCGGCTGTTGAATGCATTGGGCGACGACGGCGGCGATCATGTCCGCGTCTACCGCCACGATGCGGTGGAAGTGCTGACCCATGAGATCGCCGACGGCAGCCTCGATGAAATCCGCATCTACTTCCCCGACCCGTGGCACAAGAAGCGCCACAACAAGCGTCGTCTGGTGCAGCCGGAATTCGCGGCGTTGCTGACCCGCAAGCTGCGGACCAGCGGCCGCCTGCACCTCGCCACCGATTGGCAGGATTACGCCGAACAGATGTGGGACGTGCTGGACGCCACGCCCGGGTTGCGCAATCGCGCCGGTGCACGCGGTCACGTATCGCGCCCGGAATGGCGGCCGCAAACCCATTTCGAGACGCGCGGCCAGAAACTCGGCCACGGCGTGTGGGATCTGTTGTACGACAAGGATGCCGACCAGACCGCCAACCGGACTACCCAGCAGACCACCGACTGAGCGATGGAAAACACCCTCACCCTCACCAGCGATATGCAGCTCGTCCTCGGGCTGACGGTGCTGACGATGGTGCTGTTCCTGTTCGAGCGCCTGCGCGCCGACGTGGTCGCGCTGGTGGTGCTGGTGCTGCTGGGCCTGACCGGCCTGGTCGCGCCGGAAGATCTGTTCAACGGCTTTTCCGGCAACGCGGTCATGAGCGTGATCGCGACCATGATCCTCGGCGCCGGGCTCGACCGCACCGGTGCGTTGAATCGTCTCGCTGCGTGGCTGCTGCGCCGCGCGCACGGCGTCGAACATCGGCTGTTGCTGTACACCTCGGCCATCGCCGGCATCAACTCCGCGGTGATGCAGAACCCGTCGGTAATGGCGCTGTATCTGCCGGTCGCATCGCGACTGTCGTCGCGCACCGGCCTGCCGTTATCGCGGCTGCTGTTCCCGATCGCGACCGGAATCATGATGGGCGGTGCGCTGACCATGGTCGGCAACTCGCCGCTGATCCTGCTCAACGATCTGCTGGTCTCTGCGAACGCCAATCTGCCGTCTGGCTTGACCACGCTCAAACCGCTGCCGATGTTCGCACCCATGCCGATCGGCTTCGCCCTGCTGGCGGCAGGTCTGGCGTATTTCCATTACTTCGGCGGCAAGCGCCTCCACGAGAACGCCGCCGACCCCGGCGTCACCCCGGCGCGCACCGAAAGCTATTTCGCCAGCGTCTACGGCATCGACGGCGATGTCTACGAACTCACCGTCACCGCCGACAGCCCGCTGGTGGGCATGTCGCTGCGCGAGACCGAAGACCTGCACGATGCGCCGCTGATCCTCGCGCTGAAAACCGGCAACGATTCGCGATTGGCGCCGCCGGGCGACGCGCGGATCTGGGTCGGCAGCGTGCTCGGCGTGATGGGCCCGCGCCAGGCTATCGTTGATTTCGCCCAGAACCGCTTTCTGCGCAGCAGCTCGCGGCTGCGCGAATTCGCCGA
Organism: Lysobacteraceae bacterium; assembly: GCA_040079515.1. Taxonomy (GTDB): domain Bacteria; phylum Pseudomonadota; class Gammaproteobacteria; order Xanthomonadales; family Xanthomonadaceae; genus Lysobacter_I. Next base: position 46,579 of record JBEBKD010000016.1, on the reverse strand, counting down.
TCTGTTCAACCCGGCGCGCGCCGGCATCTCCGAAGCGGTCATTCCGCCCACGTCCACCTTCATCGGCAAGACCGCAACGCAGCTGCAACTGCGCAAACTGCACAACCTGCGGCTGCTCGCGATCAACCGCGACAAGCAGGTGCTGCGCGAGAACGTGCGCGAACTGCCGCTGCGCGCCGGCGATCTGCTCGTGCTGCACAGCATCTGGCAGGATCTGGCGCAGGCGGCGAGCAATCGCGATTTCGTGCCGGTCACCGACTATCCCAAAGCCGAGCAGCGTCCGCACAAGTTCAAGATCGCGATGACGATCTTCGGCATCACCATGCTGATCGCGCTGTCGTCGCGCATCCCCGCTTCGGTCGCGCTGATGACCGGCGTCGCCGGCATGCTGATCACCGGCGTATTGAAAATGGACGAGGCCTACGCCGCGATCAACTGGAAGACCGTGTTCCTGATGGCCTGTCTGATTCCGCTGGGCTGGGCGATGGATTCCAGCGGCGCCGCCGCGTGGGTCGCCGCGCATTCGCTGGATCGATTGCCCGAAGGTACGCCGCACTGGCTGCTGGAGATCGCGCTCGCGTTGCTGACCACCGCGTTCTCGCTGGTGATCAGCCATGTCGGCGCCACCATCGTGATGGTGCCGATCGCGATCAACCTCGCATTGGCCTCCGGCAGCGACCCCACCGCGTTCGCGCTGATCGTGGCGCTGTCGGCCTCGAACAATTTCATGACCGCCTCCAACCCGGTCATGTCGATGATCACCGGCCCCGCCGGCTACACCGCGAAAGAACTGTGGAAAGTCGGCGGCCCGCTGTGCCTGATTTACACCGGCATCGTGGTGCTGGTGGTGAATCTGCTGTTCTGAATGGAGCCGGCCGACGAACGGTGGTTGCTGCTGGCCGATTCAGAATGAGATTTCCGTTGAATACCTTGCTGAGCTATCAGTCACTGCCGCCCTGATCGGGCGGGCCCTCGATCCTACCAAGCGAACAGGTTCCCAATGAATCAGCAGCACGCACCCAGCACCGCCGAAGACATCGGCCAGCGCGTACTCAAGCTCGTCGAGAACGTCCATGGTCCCGACGACATCGCCCCGGGCCGCATCGAACAGCTCACCGGCATCAAGGTCGAGTTCAATCCCGACGACGCGAACGAATACGGTTTCAGCGGCCAGCTCACCGACGCTTGGGCCTACAACCTCGTCTCGCTGCCGGAAGGCACCGGCAAGAAGCCCTCGCGGATCATGTTCTCGTTCGACGACGAAAGCCGCAGCAACGCCGACATGGCACCGATCTGCGCGCTCGATTTCGACGACTACGCCGCCACCCTGCGCGCTGCCGGCTTCGAGTCGAGCCCCGCGCACGGCAAGCACCAGCGCATCGACTATTGGGATTTCTCGCGCGACGACGTCTCCGTGCAGATCTACGTGCGCGGCGAAAACGACGCCAAGGCCGAGCACGTCTGCGTCTCCAAACTCATCATCAACGCCTGAGGCCCCGAACATGTCCGTACCTGCAGACAAAGTGATCCCGCCGGTGGCCCCCGCGACCCCGACCAAGGAAGAGAAGCTGGAAAAAATCCTCAAGGATTTCGAGGCCGGCGATACCAAATCCACGCATCCGGGCAAGAATCTGCGCGAACTGCTCGACAAGTCGCCCGACCTCAAAGCGCGCATCCTCGATTCGGTCGACAAGGGCCATCTCGAGAAGTTCGCGCTGCTGCCGGCCGGTGCCAATGCAGGCGGCACCTACAGCCCGGACTCCAAAACCATCGAGCTGCCGGCGCAATTCCTCAACAAAGCGCACAAGGACAAGGCGGCGACCGCCGAGCTGGTCTTCGTGATGGGCCATGAGATCCAGCATTCCTTCAACAGCACCGCCAGCGACAAGGCGACGACTGCGTTCGTGAAGGATGTCGAGAAGATCGCGAAAGGCCCCGGCCCGCACGATTACACCAACACCGTCAAAACCCTGATCCAGAATTACCGCGAAGACGAGGCCGGCGCGCATATCGGCGGCTTCAATGCGATCTCCTCGCAGGTCCTGAAAGACAACCCGAAAGCCGGACTGAAAGACCTGTACAACGCCAATCCGGGCCGGATGGGCGACTTCATCGAACGCGGCGGCAAAGCGCCCGCATTCACCTATGCGATGAAACCGGGTCTGACGATCGAAGCGGACATGACGCTCAAGTCCTCGCCCGAGAACGTCAAGGCGATGGGCAAGCACTACTTCGACCAGCCGCCGAGTTCGGCGCGCCTCGGTACCAAGGGCAATCAGGATTATCCGAACTACTACGGCGAATGGGCGGTCAACGTCATCAACGATTTCGAGAAAAAGGCGCTGGCCGATGCCAAGAAGCTCGACCCCAAAGCGGTCGCGCCCGAGGTGAAGTTGGATCTCAAGGACATCCACCTCGACAAATCGCTGATGGACACCGGGCTGAAATTCACCGATACCAGTCCGAAGAAGCCGATCAGCGAAGCGCCGTCGCCGGAACCGGCGCTGTATCGCCAGGCAGAGGAGGCATTGAAGAAAGTCGACGGCCTCGGCCTGCAAGGCGAGGAGTTGCGCAACGTCGTCGCCGCCACGGCTCTGCAGGCGCAGAAATCCGGCATGGAGCGCATCGACGGTGCACTGCTCGGCAAGAATGGACAGGTCTTCGCCTATCAGGGCGATCCCGCCAGCGAATCCGCCGACCGCGTTGCAGTGAACGTCGCCCAGGCCAAGCAGCAGTCCGCCGACCAGTCGCTGGCGACGATGATGGTCCCGGACGCACAGCAGGCACCGACCCAGCAACAGAGCGCACGCAACATCGGCATGTAACGCCGGCGGCTGCATCACGACGAAACGCCCCGCATCGCTGCGGGGCGTTTTTCCGTTTCAGGATATCGCTCGGTGGCGGCTATAACCCCCGCGCCGCTTCTTCCACCGCGCGGAACAGCGCGCGGCCCTTGCTCATGGTTTCTTCCCACTCCTTCTGCGGGTCGGAGTCGTAGACGATGCCGGCACCTGCCTGCACGTGCAGCTTGCCGTCCTGGATGACCGCGGTACGGATCGCGATGGCGGTATCGGCGTCGCCGTGCCAGCTGATGTAGCCGATGCTGCCGGCGTAGACGTTGCGCTTCACCGGTTCCAGTTCGCGGATCACTTCCATCGCGCGGATCTTCGGTGCGCCGCTGACGGTGCCGGCAGGGAAGGTCGCGCGCAGCACATCGGCGTAGCTCAAGCCGTCCTTCAACCGGCCTGTGACTTCGCTGACGATATGCATGACGTGGCTGTAGCGCTCGATCACGAAGCGATCGCCCACCTCCACCGTGCCCGGCTCGCTGACCCGGCCGACATCGTTGCGGCCCAGATCGATCAACATCAGATGCTCGGCGCGCTCTTTCGGATCGGCCAGCAGTTCGGCTTCGAGCGCGGCATCGGCTTCGGGCGTCTTGCCGCGCGGGCGGGTGCCGGCGATCGGCCGCACCGTGACTTTGCCATGCCCCTGATCGGTATGTTCGAGACGCACCAGAATTTCCGGCGACGAGCCCACCACCTGGGTGCCGCCGACATCGAGGAAATACATGTACGGCGATGGATTCAGCGCACGCAGCGCGCGATACACATCGACCGGACGCGCGCGGAACGGCACCGACAGCCGTTGACTCAGCACGACCTGGAAGATGTCGCCGGCGCGGATGTATTCCTTCGATTTCTCGACCGCGGCGATGAAGCCTTCGCGGGTGAAGCCGGAGACGAAATCGGCTTCTTTCAGACCGGTCGAATCCAATGTTTCCGGATATCCGGCACCGCCCTGACGCAGACGATACGTGAGCGCGTCCAACCGGCGGTTGGCGCGCGCCCATGCCTGCGGTTCGCGCGGGTCGGCGTGGACGATCAGATACAGCCGCCCCTTGAGATTGTCGAACACCGCGACTTCGCGGCTTTCCATCAGCAGGATATCGGGCGTACCCAGCTCGTCGCGGCGGTCGGGATGCATACCGCTGCGGTCGCGCAGCCGCGGCTCGATGTATTCGATGCACTCGAATCCGAACCACCCCACCAGCCCGCCCGTGAAACCGGGCAGACCCGCGAGGCGTGGAATCTTGTGCGCGGTACGCAGACGTTCGACTTCGTCCAGCGGATCGGCGACTTCACGCGCTTCGATCAGATCGCCCAGTTCGGTGACGTACAACGTATGCCCGGCGAACGCGTACACGCGATGCGCGGGAAGGCCGATGATCGAATAGCGGCCGAATCGCTCGCCGCCCTCGACCGACTCGAACAGATAGGTGTAAGGCCCGTCGGCCAGTTTGAGATAGACCGACAGCGGCGTATCGAGGTCGGACAGCACCTCGCGCACGACCGGAATCAGGGTATGGCCGTCGTCGGCGTATTGCTGGAATTGTTCGAACGAGATCACGCGGAGATCCTAGATTGAGAGTACGCAGGAGAAGGGCGGCCTCAGCCGCGCCATCGCCCGTTCGCGTCCCGGGCGGCCGCTGCGGCCGCGCAATGCTGGAAAGTGATCCCGGTCATGTCAGCGCCATCCTAACGGCTTCGCGCCGAGGCCGCATCATCGAGCCGCCTTGCGGCTGTCATCGCGCCGTCACCGAAGCTCCGGAGAATGAAAGGCCATCGCAGGGACGACGGACGGAAGCGGGATTGCTTCCACTACACCGAAGGGCGGTACCGCAAGGTGCCGCCCTTCTTCTTGCGCATCGTTTCAACGCACCGCCGCCACTGCGGCCTTCATCTGCGCAACGACAGCAGCGTAATCGCGCTGGCCGAAAATCGCCGAACCCGCGACGAAGGTATCCGCACCGGCAGCGGCAATTTCGGCGATATTGTCCGGCTTCACGCCGCCGTCGATTTCGAGGCGGATCAGCTTGCCCGTACGCGCCGTCACCGCATCGATGCGCGCGCGCACCGCGCGCAATTTATCCAGCGCCGAAGGAATGAAGCTCTGCCCGCCGAAGCCGGGATTCACCGACATCAGCAGCACCAGATCGAGTTCTTCCAGCACGTAATCCAAGACCTCCACCGGCGTCGCCGGATTCAGCACCACGCCGGCCTGGCAGCCCTGCGCCTTGATCAGCTGGATGGTGCGATGCACGTGCCGGCTGGCTTCGGGATGGAAGCTGATCAGCGACGCACCGGCCTTCGCGAAGTCCGGCACCAGCCGGTCCACCGGCTCCACCATCAGATGCACGTCGATCGGCGCGGTCACCCCATGCTTGCGCAGCGCCTCGCAGACCAGCGGGCCGATGGTGAGGTTCGGCACGTAATGGTTGTCCATCACATCGAAATGCACCCAGTCGGCACCCGCAGCGAGGACGCTATCGACCTCCTCGCCGAGCTTCGCGAAATTGGCGGACAGGATGGAGGGTGCGATGACGGTGGGTTGCATGGGGCTCACGAACGTTGTTGCTTGCGCAGGGTCTGGATGCGGTCGTAAGCCGCGTTGATCTCACTGGCCTTGTCTTCCGCCAGGCGCCTCAGCTCATCGGCGACGCCGACCAGTTTGTCCGGGTGATATTGGCTGATCATTCGCCGATACGCCTGTTCGACTTCGGCGTCGGAAGCGTCCTCGGTCACGCCCAGCACGCGATAGGGCGTGTCGCGGTCGCTCTTGAACCAGTCGGCATCGAAGGCGTGTCCCAGCAGCAGGCCGAGCAGGCCGCCCGTTGGATGCCTCAGCAGCAGCCAGCCCGCGATGAATCCCAAAGCTTTTCCGTACCAGCGTGTCATGCCGGCCAGTTTACAGGTCCGCAGACATGAGACGAACGTCCGCAAGAGCACCGCAGGGCGACGGCCATCCCGGGCCGCACGGCCTTACACTAGGCGGCCCGACCGCTTCCTACGGACTGCGCGTGGCGACCACTCTGCTCGAATCCGACCTGCCCGGCCTGACCCTGCGCCATCGCGGCAAGGTCCGCGATGTCTTCGATCTCTCGCGGGACAGATTGCCTGCCGAAGCGCGCGACCAGGGTCCGCTGCTGCTGATGGTGGCCACCGACCGGCTCAGCGCGTTCGACGTGGTGCTGCCCGACCCGATTCCCGGCAAGGGCGAGATGCTCTGCCAGATCAGCAATTTCTGGTTCGACAAGACCGCGCACATCCTGCCCAACCACCTCACCGGTATCGACGTCGCCAGCGTGTTGCCGGCCGGCGTGGACGCTGCGCTGTACGCCAAGCGCGCGGTGGTCACGAAGAAACTCAAGCCGGTGCCGGTGGAGGCCATCGCACGCGGCTATCTGATCGGCAGCGGTTGGAAGGATTATCAGCGCACCGGCCGGGTCAGCGGTATCACGCTTCCGAACGGACTGCGTCAGGCGGAACAGTTGCAGGAACCGATCTTCACGCCCTCGACCAAGGCCGCCGTCGGCGACCACGACGAGAACATCGACTTCGACACGATGGTGAAGACCGTCGGCGCCGAGCTGGCCGAACAGGTGCGCGACGCGACGCTGCGCATCTACCGCTACGCCGCCGCCTACGCCGCCGGGCGCGGCATCCTGCTGGCCGATACCAAATTCGAATTCGGCACCGACGCCGACGGCCGCCTGTACGTGATGGACGAAATGCTGACCCCGGACTCGTCGCGCTACTGGCCCGCCGACGAATACGAAATCGGCATCAGCCCGCCGAGCTACGACAAGCAGTTCGTCCGCGATTATCTGGAAACGCTGGACTGGAACAAGACCGCACCCGGCCCGCACCTGCCGCAGGACGTGATCGACCGCACCCGCGCCAAATATGCAGAGGCGTTGCAGCGGTTGGCGGGGATCAGCGTCGATTGACGCGATGGCTGACACGATCATTCCACGACGCTACACCGACATGACTTCGAGGATCCAGTGATGAATACGAACGCCGATATCGAAACACGCCTCGACCGTCCCATCGACCGCTGGTTCGCGAATTATTCCGGCGACCACCAGAACGCGACGAACCAGAAGATCCACGTCATCGCCGTACCGACGATCCTGTGGACGGTGACTGCGCTGCTGTGGTGCATCCCGGTGCCGGGCACGTGGTTCAGCGCCGGATTCTGGGCCGCGATCGCCGCGTTCTTCGCATGGATGTTCTATTACCGCGCATCGCGTCCGCTCGGTTTCGGCATGCTCGCGGTATTGATCGCGCTGCTGTGGTTCAACCGCTGGCTGTACGCGACGCTTGGCGGCGCGCAGATGCTTCGCGTCGCCATCGCGGTGTTCGTTCTGGCATGGATCGCGCAGTTCATCGGTCACAAGATCGAAGGCAAGAAGCCGAGCTTCTTCACCGATCTGGTGTATCTGCTGATCGGCCCGGCATGGGTGCTCGGCAAGCTCTATCGCAAGCTCGGCTGGAAGTTCTGATGCACGGCATGCAGATGTCCGGCATGCGAATGCGTGCCGATGCCTGAGCATCCTTTCGGCCGGCGCGACATTGCGCTGGCGCTGTTGATCTGCATCGTCTGGGCCGGCAATTTCCTGACCTCGGCGCATGCGCTGCGCGAGATTCCGCCGTTCCTGTTCAGCGCACTGCGGATGTGCATGCTCGCGGTGCTGCTGTGCGCGGTCGTCAGACCGCCGCCGCGCGCGCAGTGGCCACGGCTGATCGCGGTGGCGCTGCTCAACGGCGCACTGCATTTCGGCACCAGCCTGTGGGCGCTGCGAATGGCCGGCGATCTGTCATCGCCCGCGATCGTGATGCAGAGCTATATCCCGATGTCGGTGCTGCTGGCGTGGTGGCTGCTGGGCGAACGCTTCGCGTGGCGCACCGGTTCGGCGATCGCGCTGAGCTTCGCCGGCGTACTGGTACTGGGTTTCGATCCGCTGGTGCTGGATCACCCGGCGTCGCTGGCGATGATGCTGTTGGCGGCATTCCTGATCGCGCTGGGCACGGTGTTCATGCGCGGCCTGAGCGGGATCGACGCACTGAACCTGCAGGGCTGGACCGCGCTGATCGGCATCGCACCGCTGCTGATCATCAGCGCGCTGATCGAACCCGGCGGCTTCACCGCGCTGCGCCATGCGCATTGGAGCAGTTGGGGCGCGGCGCTGTACTCGGCGGTGTTCGCATCGCTGATCGGCCACAGCGTGTTCTATCGCCTCGTCCAGCGTCATCCGGTGGCCACGGTCATGCCGTATCTGCTGCTGACGCCCGTGTTCGCGGTGGCGCTGGGCATCCTGATCTGGGGCGACCGCCCGGGCCCGCAGCTGTGGATCGGCGGTGCGATGGTGCTGGGAGGCGTGCTGATCATCGCGCTGCGCGCCCGTGTGAAGGCGCTGTCGACGCAGTGACGGCATACCGTTCGGCGGCGGCGGTGTCCGGTTCGCCGGACCGCTTACGTGACTTCGGGTGAGGTTTCCTCATCAAGGCCGATGGATCGGTATCCATTCCCCCCGGAGTTGGACATGCGCACGCCCCACAGCAAACTCTTCCGCTATTGCACGATCGCCGCTTGCGCCGTCGTGGTCGCCAACGGCTGCCGACTCGAACGGCGCCCCATCATCAACATCGGCAGAGTCGTCCCTGCACAATACTGCGTCGGCGATACGCTCACCGCGTCCTACGATTTCCTGCGTGCAGACACATGCACCGGCACGCCCGAGGCCTGCGACATGAACCGTCCGGTCGTGACCCTGAGCAGCACACCCGCGCTGTTCCCCACCGAGACCGTCACCGCCTACCAGCACAGCATCCCGTTCACCGCGTCAGGCGACAGCGTCGATGTCCGCTTCGATTTTCCCGCTACCGAAGTCCGCATCCCGACCAGCATCACCCGTGGCGTGGTCCCCGATGAAACACAGCGCGCGACACGCATCACCAGTCCGGTTCCCACCACACTGGCGCACGGTAGCGACTGCACTGGCGGCGTCCCCCGCTATTTCCCGGTCGAAGTGCCGCGTTTGCCGCGGTATTCGCCGAACGTCGTCCTGCTGCGGGTGATCAATGCCAACGGCGTGCGGGTGAGGTATATCATTCCGAGCACGGTCGTTGGCGAATCGCCCTATACGGCCGAACTCGACCCGGGCGGCATGATCGATACCAGCATGCCCGGCGTGCCCGCCGGCATCCGCGGCGCGATGCTCATCGAAGCCATTCCGACCGGGCTGATCTGCACGCCGGGCAGCGGTACTGTCGACGGCTCGCCGCGCGCACCGCCGCTGAATACCCAGGTCATCACCGGCTGCCCCTGAGCCGAACGCAAACGCGAAGCGCAAGCGCTATCCCGGCGGATTCGACGTTTTCCTTGCGGGCGGCCCCAAGCCGCCCGCAAACATGCTCGCGCGCGCAAAAACCATTCGCGAAAAGCCGTGTCCACTGCCGTCGACACTTCAGGTCACTTCGGATGAGCTTTTTCGACCACCAATAGACCGGCGCCGATCCCGCACACATCACGAGGCGCGTATGACCCAGAACAAATTCCTTCGCGACAGCACGATCGCCGCCTTCAAGGCGATCGTGGCCAGTGGTTGCGTCTTTCCGCGCCATTCACGCCCAAGCACCAACAAGCTCGAATCGGAACCATTCTGTCCTGGCGGTGCGTATGCCGCCAAGTTCGGAGCATAGCTGCGATAGGCAGGTTGTCCGGTCCCGCCGGCGGCTGACGTGACTCCGGGTGAGGTTACTCATCGGCCGACGGATCGGCACCCATCCCCCGGAGTTCGGTATGCGCACCGCCCAGAGCAAACTCTTCCGTTATTGCATCATCGCCGTTTGTGCAGCCGTCGTCGCCAACGGCTGCATGCTCGATCGCAGACCGATCATCGCGCCTTACACGCTGACGCCCGGAGAATATTGTCCGGGCGATACCCTGACCGCCTCGTTCGACTTCCTGCGCGAAGCGACGTGTCCATCCGGTGTGGACTGCTCGCCATATATGCCCATCATCACCATGTCGAGCACGCCCGCCGACCTCGTCACGCCGCCCATCCACGACTATCGCGGCAGCGCCACCTTCACGCCGAGCGGCGACCGGGTCAGCGTCCACTACGACATCAATCTCGCCGACGGCAGCACGGTGTTCATTCCGACCCGCAATCCCGACGGCAGCGTCGGCGTGCCGATCGGCCGCACCAACGTGCGCGACGGGGATCAGTCCGCGACGCGCATCACCGGTTCGCGCGATACCGAGTTGACCCACGAAGGCATGTGCTCAGGCAATTCGCCGGTCAATGCGAACGTCGAACTCCCCGGACCGCCGCGTATTTCGCCCAATCTGCGGCTGGTCCAGCTGTGCAATATGAACGGCATACCGGTCGAAGTGAACCTCAGCGGAAGCCCTTCCGGCACGGGCTTTTCAATGCGACTGGAACCGGGCGGCTGCCTCGACCCCGCGATGCCGGGCGTGCCCAGTGGCGTCGACGCCTCGCGCGTCGTCTCGGTCAGAGCACTGATCGCCGATCCAGCCGCCCGTTGCTCCGCTCTCGGTCCGAATACGCCACCGGCCACGCTGCGGACGCTCGCGCGCATGGCCTGTCGCTGACGCGCCAAGACGCCCCCTGACGCTCACGCCCCCAATCGAAGGCATCGCCATGACTTTCATCCGCCCGCTTTCCTGTCTCGCTCTCGGTCTGTCGCTCACGCTCGGCGCATTCGCCCCGGCACATGCGGCGTCCGCCACACAGCAACTGCAATATCTCGACAAGACCACATACAGCGGTTATCTCGACGTCGCCGTCAGCCTGTACGATCCGCCCGGCAAGGACGGCAAATACGGCGCGGCGAAACGCTACCCCGCGCAGTTGCTGTTCGAACGCCCCGGCCGCTTCCGCCTGGTCCTGCGTCCCGGCGCGAAAGAATACCGTGCCGTCGCCGATGCCGGCATCGTGCGCTGGCTGGATCTCGCCACCGGCCTCTCCGGCAAGGGCGATGCGGCGAAAATCGTCGACCCACTGACGCTCGGCCTGCTGGGTACCGCCGGAGAACTGCTGCGATTCAGCGGCGGCAAGGATCTGCCGCTGCCGAGCACCAGCAAGGTCAGTGCCGCCCGGCTCGCGCCGAAAACCTGGGCGACCAGCGTGGACAGCGGTACGGCATGGCTGTCGTCGGACGGCAAGCCGATCGGCTTCGAGTTCATCCTGGCGGACCGCACCAAAGTCTTCGTTTCGGTATTGCTCTTCAAGCAGAACGTGCCGACCAAGCCCGGCGACTTCCAGCTCTGACGCACGCGATCCCCATGCCGGCGGCGGAAGCATCGACGCCGTCGGCATGGAATGCGGCGAACCCTCGGAATCGCGCATCAGCGGGTGCGGCGAAAGCGCTTCGTGAATTCCACCGGCGGCTCGGACGCCGTCAGCGCCCGCGCCACCTTCCGGCACAAGCCATGCGCATCGCAGGACAACACGCTCCATTCGAAACGACGTGAGGTTCGCGCATCCTCGTCTGGAATGCGGTCGCGTCCGACGTCGTGGATCAAGACCGCTTCGGCTTGAAGACCATGTTTCGGCTGTCCTGATGCGGAGCCTTTTGGCGTGTTACCTGTTCGTACGCGACTTTCACACTACCGCATCAACGACAGGGGCACCGCATGCACATCCTTCAGAACCATTGGTTCCGCGTCATTACGATCGCCGTCTGCTCGGTCGTGGTCGCCACCGGCTGCATCATCGAACGCAGGAATCTGATCGGGCCTGGATATGCCCGCCTGGAGCCAAACAATTATTGCCCCGGCGATACGCTCACCGCGTCCGTCGATTTCCTCGGCGCCGATGTCTGCCCACCCGACGCAAGTTGCGAGAGCTTCTTTCCGATCGTAGCCCTCAGCAGTACGCCCACCGCATTTCCCCCGCAATCGATCACCAACTACACCGGCAACGTGAGTTTCACTGCGCCCGATGCGGACCGTGTGAGCGTACTGTTCAATCCGGATCGCGACAGCGTGCTGATTCCGACGGCCGAAGTCAGGCCTGATGGGCGTGTCTTCGCCCAGCGCGAGAGTCTGGATCAGACCAGAGTCGCTACCCGCATCGCGATGGTCAATCGCGAGCTGGTGCACGGCGGCATGTGCGCGGGAAGCACACCGGTCAACAGTTCGCAGCCATTGCCTGGATTGCCGCAATTCTCGCCGAACCTTCGACTCACCGATCTGTGCAACGTCAACTCGGTTGCCGTGGTCGTGACGTTGTCCGGCGGCGCGGATGGTTCGTCGTTCTCGCAGACGCTGTCGCCGGGACAATGCCTCGCATCGATGCCCGGCGTACCCACCAGCACCGAAAGCGCGCGCGCGGTGGAAGTGCGTCCGGTCGTCGTCGATCCAGGCGCCCGCTGCACCGCGACCGGTCCGAACATGCCGCCTCCGCCGCTGCGCACGCTGGCGCGGATGTCGTGTCGCTGAATTTCATCGCAGCACCGCTGTCCTGTCGCGGACAGCGCCTGCGTTCATCAGGTGAACATCGCAATCGCGGCATCGACCCCTACGGAATCGACATGAAGAGAATGGAGTCCATCACACGCTTTACGCTCTGCGCGATCGCTGCCGGCGTGCTGCTCACCGACGGTTGCGTTCTTCCACACGCGCAGCTGCCGGAGCCCGTCGCATTCGGCGAGGTTTCTCCACTGCGGTACTGTCCCGGCGATACCATCACCGCCGCATTCGATATCGCCGCCGAATCGGCGTGCGTCAGTCGGCCCGGCATGAATTGCGCCGCATTGGCGCCGACGATCGCCATCAGCGGTTCACCTGCGGCATTTCCTGCGCAATCGTTCAACGCGTTCGCCGGCCGCCTGTCTTTCGTCACCACCGAACCGCGCGTGGACGTGAGCTTCCTTCCGACGCCAGATCCATTCGCGGTCTTCTATCCCACGATCCGCGACGGAATGCCCGCCACCGGATTCCGCAGCATCAAGGCCACGACGCGTACGGCAGAACGCATCGATGGGGAGATTGCGCGCGTTCTCTATCATTACGGCCTGTGCGACGGCTCGACACCGGGCTATGCCTCGGCAGCGGTCGGCGACGAGCCGGGGCTTTCGCCGAATCTGCATATGAAACGACTGTGCAACACGAGCGCGGTGCCGATCGTCGCGACGATCACGGGCGCAAGCGGCGATTTCGTTCGCGAACTCGGCGTAGGCCAATGTTTCGAGCTCAGCGAGCCGGGCATTCCCGCAGGGACAGGCATCGCACGCAGCGTCGGCGTGCGCTCGCAGGCGATCGACCCGACCGCGCAATGCAGCGCAGTGCAAGGGGCGACACCGCCGCAAACCTTGACCACCCGAGCCTTCTTCGGCTGCGGCAACTGATGCATCACTTCCATCGTCCCATACGCCATCCACGAGACAAGACCATGAACCCGATCCGCCCGCTCGCCTGCATCGCACTCGCATTGACACTGACCCTGGGTTCGGCGCTGTCCGCGCACGCAGCCTCCGCCACCAGCCAGCTCTACACGCTGGACAAGACCACCTACAGCGGCCTGCTCGATACTTATGTCGATCTGTACGCGCCGCCGGACAAGAACGGCAAGGTCGGCGCACCGCAGCGCTACCCCGCGACGCTGCTGTTCGAGCGTCCCGACCGTTTCCGTCTCGTCCTGCGTCCCGGCGCCAAGGACGAATTCCGTGCCGTCGCCGAAGCCGGCGTCGTGCGCTGGCTCGATCTTTACACCGGTTTCTCGGGCAAGGATGCTGCGGACAAGGTCACCGACCCGCTCGCGCTCGCGCTGCTCGGCTCCGCCGGCGAGTTGTTGCGTTTCACCGCCTCGAAGGATCTGGTGCTGTCGAAGGGCAGCAAGATCAGCGGCGCGCGGATCGCACCGAACACCTGGGGCAGTGGGATTGAACGAGGGCTGGCGTGGTTCTCGTCCGACGGACAGCCGATCGGTTTCGAGTTCGTGCTTGCCGATCAGACCCGGGTGTTCGTTTCGGTGTTGAGCTTCAAACAGAACGTGAAGACCAGTCCGGGGGATTTTCAGCTCTGATCGGCGGCGTTTTTGTTCCGATGCCTCGTGAGCTCGTGCTCGCGATGCTTCGGCGTGTGGCTATTGATTACGGGATGAAAACAACCCCGCTATTTCCGTATGAATTTTCGCGCTGCTGATCTTGGCGACTCGTGGTTTATGGGTGAAGCCGAGCACTTTTTCGCGCCCCAGCGCGAAAAAGATTCCAGGCCTTACCCCTAGACCATCACGAAGCCGATACGAGGCAAAAAAATCTTACTCCGACGTCGGAAACATCGCGGCCGCGGGATGGAAACCGCGCGGAGAATAATCGAAATCGCGCCGCGCATCGCTCGGATCGAACACCAGATCGCTGCGCATCCGCGCCACCGCCGCTTCGTTGAAATCCAGAGCGAAGCCGGCGGCATGCGCGACCGCCAGCACGACGTTGAAGACACCACCCGGCACTTCGTGCAGCTTCGGCGGCGGCTCCAGCGCCGCCAGCACCCGCGCCACCATCTCCCGATAGGCGAGCGTTTCGCCGCCGGGCAACGCGTACGCGCGACCAAACGACGCGTCGGCTTCGATACAGCGGAACGCGGCGTCGGCCAGATCGTGCACGTGCACGGGCTGGCGCAGGCCGTTGGCATCGCGCGGCAGCACGACCCGCCCGAAACGCCGCGCGACCTGCGCGATACGATTGAGATTGCGGTCGCGGCCCGCGCCGTAGATCAACGTCGGTCGCAACACCGTGACCGCAGCGCCGCGCGCAGCGGCGGTCTCGAACAGCGCGCGCTCGCCCTCGCGCAGGCGCGTCGCGAGTGCGCGTTCCTCGGCGTCGGCCGACCCGCTCTTCACATCGATGCTGGTGGAACCGAAGGCGACGACGCGCGGCGACGCAACGTTCGCACGCGCATACCACTGCGCGAACAGATCGAGCGGACCGCAGCTGAAGATCGCATGCGCCTGCGGCGGCAGGCCATCGACATGGGCGAGATCGCCTTGCAGCCAGACCAGTCCGGGCTGTTCCGCGTGCGCGGTCCGCGACACCGCGAACACACGCCAACCATCGTCGCGCAGGCGATCGAGCAAAGGCAGGCCGACCTGCCCGCTGGCGCCGAAGACGAGTGCGGTCTTCATCAGAAATACCTTGCGTTGATCGCAAGATGCACCGCGATGCTCGCGGCATAGCCCAGCGCGATCGCCCACGTCCATTTGAGATGACTGAAGAACGTGTACTGCCCGCGCGCCTGACCCATCAGCGCGACGCCCGCGGCGGAGCCGATCGACAGCAAGCTGCCGCCGACACCGGCAGTCAGCGTGACCAGCAGCCATTGGCCGGTGCTCATGTCGGGATCCATCTGCAGCACCGCCACCATCATCGGAATATTGTCGAGCACCGACGAAATCAGGCCGATGATGATGTTCGCCTTCGTCGGCCCGAGATCGCCGTAGAAATATTGCGAACCCAGCGCGAGATAACCGCAATAGCCCAACGCACCGACGCACATGATCACGCCGAAGAAGAACAGCAGCGTGTCCCATTCGGCGCGCGCGACCTGCTCGTAGCTGTCGAAGGCATCGACATCGCCGGGCGCGCCCTGACGGTCGAACTCGTCGGCTTCGAGCTTGCGCGCGGTGCGCGACAGCCACCAGCCATAGAGTTTGAGCAGCGCCAACCCGGTCATCATGCCCATGAACGGCGGCAGATGCAGGAACTGATGGAAGCCGACCGCCAGCGCGATCGTGACCGCGAACAGCGCGACGATCGCGCCTGCGCCGCGCTTGAGCGATACCTCCTCGGTCGTCGCTTCCGGCGCGCCGGTCGGCACCGCGAAGTGCATGCAGACCGCCGGCACCAGCCAGTTCACCAGCGCCGGCAGGAACAGCGCGAAGAACGTCCAGAATTCGACCCGACCGCTCTGCCACACCATCAGCGTCGTGATGTCGCCGAACGGCGTGAACGCGCCGCCTGCATTGGCGGCGACCACGATATTGATGCACGACATGGCCACGAACTTCGGACTGTCGCGCCCCACCGACAGCACCACCGCGCACAGCACCAGCGCGGTGGTGAGATTGTCGATCAACGGCGAGATCGCGAAGGCCAGACCGCCGGTCACCCAGAACAGCGCGCGATAGCCGAACCCGCGCCGCAGCAGCCGCACGCGCAGCGCTTCGAACAGATAGCGCTCGCTCATCGCGTTGACGTAGGTCATCGCCGCGAGCAGGAACAACAGCAATTCGGCGAATTCGAGCAGGTAATCGCGGACCGCATGGTGGGCGAGTCCGGACTGGCCCTGTTGCGCCGAAGCGATGGCCAGAATGGTCCAGATCGCCCCGGCCGCCAACATCACCGGCTGCGATTTGCGCAGATGCGTGTATTCCTCCGCGATCACCAGCAGATAGGCGCCGACGAACACAGCGATGGCCGCATATCCGGCCCAGTGCGCGGTGAAGTCGAGACCGGCATCGGACGCGAACGCGAGACCCGGCATCGACAGCAGCGCGGTCGCAAGTGGATAGCGGACAGAGGCAAGGCGTGACAGCGAAAACATGCGCAACACTCGCGACAATATCGACCCGGGGAGTGTAACGTCGGCGGCGGCGATGGCCTACGCTTCGCCGGACGGTTTTGGCAACACCATGCGCAACCACGCATAGCCGGACACCGCCGCGATCACCGACGCCGCCAGCACACCGAGCACGCTCGCCTCGAACAGCGCGCCGTCGTCGGCGAACGCCAGCGAGGCGATGAACAGGCTCATGGTGAAGCCGATGCCGCACAGCAGACCGAGCCCGACGATGGCCTTGAAGCCGAGACCTTCGCCGAACGGCGCGAGCCGGGTCACGTGGCCGAACGTGGCCGCTGCGATCACGCCGATGGGTTTGCCCAACACTAATCCCAGCGCGATACCGAGCGGCACCGGCGCGAGCGCATCTTCGAGTGCGACGCCGCCGAGCGCGAGTCCGGCGTTGGCGAACGCGAACAGCGGCAGGATGCCGTAGGCGACCCACGGATGCAGCGCGTGTTCGAGATGTTCCAGCGGCGAATGCTCGACTTCGTCATCGACCGCATCGTGCTTGTCGACATGCGGGATCATCAATCCGGTGATCACGCCCGCCAGCGTGGCATGCACGCCCGACTTCAGCACGCAGACCCAGACCACCGCGCCCAGCAGCATGTACGGCGTGAGCGAGCGCACGCCGCGACGGTTCAATACGAACATGACCATGATCGCGATGCCAGCACCGATCAACGCCACTGCGGAAAGATCGCTGGTGTAGAACACCGCGATGATGATGATCGCGACGAGGTCGTCGAGCACCGCGATGGTCGACAGCAACAGCTTCATCGCCACCGGCGCGCGCGAACCGAGCAGCGAGAGGATGCCGAGCGCGAACGCGATATCGGTGGCGGCGGGAATCGCCCAGCCCTGCAGCGCCTGCGCATCGCCACGATTGATGTACGCATAGATCGCCGCCGGCACCGCCACGCCCGCGAAGGCACACAGCAGCGGCTGCAGCAGCTGCGCGCGACTCGACAGCTGCCCGCTGAGCACTTCGCGCTTGATTTCCAGCGCCACCAGCAGGAAGAAGATCGCCATCAGGCCATCGTTGATCCACAGCAGCAGCGGCTTGGCGAGATCGAGTTGGCCGACGCGCATCTGCACCGGCATGTCGCGGAAGCCGTCGTACAGCGACGACAGCGGCGAATTGGCGCAGACCATCGCCAGCACGGCGGCGGCGATCAGCAGAATGCCGCCTGCGGCTTCCAGCCGGAAGAATTCCTGCAGACCATGCACCGCACGGCTGGGCAAGTTGCGGACGATACCGCCCGGGGTGTCAGCCATCAGCGTTTCAGCGCGAGAGCATCAGCTCGAACACCACCCAGGCGATGAAGCTGACGAACAGCACCCAGCCTTCCGGGCGACTGATCTGAAGGTCACGGCGCAGCATCGGATACAGCAGCAGCGAGACCGCGAGAGCCGCCGGCAGCTCGAAGCCGACGAACGAGGCCGGAATCGGCAGATCGCGCAGCGCCGCCATGCCACCGACCACGATCAGCAGATTGAATAAGCTGGAACCGATGACATGGCCGACGACCATATCGCCCTGCCCGCGCCGCGCTGCGGACATCGCAGCGAAGGCCTCCGGCAGCGCGGTGGCGATGGCGACGACGATCAGGCCGGTCAACAGCGGCGTCATTCCCCACGCGGTGCCGACGATCGGCGCATGCTGTACCAGCCAGGCCGCGCCGAAATACAGCAGCACGGCGCCGATGGCGAAACGGAGCAGATTCAGGCCGAGGCCGTCGCCGGTCTTGAGATAGCCGGAAATTTCATCCTGCAGTTCGGGCGTTTCGCGACGGCTGCGGATCACCGCGATGGTGACCACCACGAGGAATGCGGCGACGAAGATCAGGCCTTCGATGCGGGTCAGCACGCCGTCGTAGCCGAGCACGATCAGCGCGATGGTGGCGACGATCAGACAGATCAGCAGCGGCGCCAGCGCGCGCCAGCGCACCAGCAGCGGCGCGACGATCGCGGCGAGGCCGAGGGTGAGACCGAAATTGACGATATTGCTGCCGATGGCATTGCCGAGCGCCAGACTCTGGCTGCCGGTGACGAACGCGCGCGCATTGACCGCCAGCTCGGGAATCGATGTGCCGAAGGCGACCAGCAGCAGCCCGGTCACGAACGGCGACCAACCGAAGCGGCGCGACAGCCCGGAGGCGCCTTTCAGCACCGAATCGCCGCCCAGTGCCAGCATCACCAAGGCCAGCACGCACCAGCCGAGTGCCATGATCATCGCGCCGTCTCCCTCGAAGTGGTCTGGTCGATTCTATGCCAGATGGCATCGCCGGGGCACGCGATTCGACGCGTGCCCGCACGTGCCGAACGGATCAGGCGCCGCGATAGCGCTTTTTCAATCCGGCCCAGCACTGCTGGTACTCGCGCTGGCGATGCGCGGCGTCCAGCGCCTGCCGGGTCGGACGGATCGTGGCGCGGGTCTCGAACATGAAGGCCATGGTGTCGCGGATGTAGTCGGGCTTCGACGTGTCGCTGCTCGACGCCTTCTCGAACGTCGCCGCATCCGGGCCGTGGCCGGTCATGCAGTTGTGGATCGAACAGCCGCCGGGCGCGAAGCCATCGGCTTTCGCGTCGTAGACGCCATGGATCAGGCCCATGAACTCGCTGGCGATGTTGCGATGGAACCACGGCGGACGGAAGGTGTTCTCCATCGCGAGGATGCGCGGCGGGAAGATCACGAAATCGAGGTTGCCGACGCCGGCCGAATCGGTCGGCGAACTGAGCACCAGGAAGATGCTCGGATCGGGATGGTCGTAGCTGATCGAGCCGATGGTGTTGAACCGGCGCAGATCGTATTTGTACGGCGCGTGATTGCCGTGCCAGCCGACCACGTCCAGCGGCGAATGCCCGATCGGCGCGCGCCACAGATGACCCTGGAATTTCGCGATCAACTCGAAATCGCCCTCGATATCCTCGAACGCCGCGTTCGGAGTGAGGAAATCGCGAGGGTTGGCCAGACCGTTGCTGCCGATCGGGCCGAGATCCGGAATGCGCAGGAAGGCACCGAAGTTCTCGCACACGTAGCCGCGCGCCAAACCATCGGGCAGCGTCACGCGGAAACGGATACCACGCGGAATCACCGCGATCTCCTGCGGCTCGATTTCGATCACGCCCAGCTCGGTATCGATCTTCAGACGACCCTGCTGCGGCACGATCAGCATTTCGGCATCGGCGTTGTAGAAGAACCGGCCCTGCATGTCGCGATTCGCCGCGTACAGGTGGATGGCGACGCCGGACATCGCGGCCGCCGAGCCGTTGCCCGCCATGGTGAACATGCCGTCGATGAAATCGATCGGCGCCGCTGCGGCATCGGTGCCCGGCAATGGCAGCGGGCTCCAGCGGAACTGGTCCGGCGGCACCGGACCATCGCCGAAGTCGCCGTTGAACCCGGGATGCGCATGCGCGACGAAACCGCCGTGGATCGCCGCCGGACGGATGCGATACGTCCACGTGCGATGGTTCTGGTGCCGAGGCGCGGTGAACGCGGTGCCGTTGATCTGCTCCGCGTACAGACCGTGCGCGGCCCGCTGCGGCGAGTTGCGACCGATCGGCAGCGTGCCGGGCATCGCCTCGCTGGCGAATTCGTTGCCGAAACCGGATTGGTAGCCGTTGCTATGCATGTTCATGCGCTCTTGAGCCCCTCTCCCGTCGGGAGAGGGGTTGGGGAGAGGGTACGGTTATTGATGGCGTTCCAGATCGCATCAAGCACCGCTTCTGTTTGAAGCAAGACATCGTTATTCCAGAACCGGAGTACACGCCACCCTTGCGACTCGAGATATCGGGTTCTAGCAGTATCGATCTCTTCACAATGTTGAGAGCCATCCAGTTCGACAACCAACCGCGCGCCGACACAGCAAAAATCTGCAACGTATGGCGGGACCGGATGCTGACGACGAAACTTCAAGCCATCGAACCTGCCTGCGCGCAGATGTTGCCAGAGTCTCCGCTCGGCATCTGTCATATCGCGGCGAAGCCTCCGTGCGTTATGCAGCGTTTCAGTTGGTAATGGCGGCTTAATCGTCGTCACTTCGGCGGACCCTCTCCCCATACCCCTCTCCCGACGGGAGAGGGGCTATCACGCGGTCAGAGGAAACCACGACGCATCTGGTCGCGCTCGATACTCTCGAACAGCGCCTTGAAGTTGCCTTCGCCGAAACCTTCGTTGCCCTTGCGCTGGATGATCTCGAAGAAGATCGGGCCGATCGCGTTCTGGGTGAAGATCTGCAGCAGTTTGCGCTGCGAGTCGCCCGGGTCGGCGTCGATCAGGATCTTGTTCTTCGCCAGTCGCGGCAGGTCCTCGCCATGACCCGGCACGCGCTGGTCGACCACATCGAAATACGTATCAGGCGTGTCGAGGAACTGGATGCCCGCCGCGTGCATCGCTTCGACGGTGGCGTAGATATCGTCGGTGAAACAGGCGATGTGCTGGATGCCTTCGCCGTTGTACTGCTGCAGATATTCGTTGATCTGCGATTTCGGATCGGACGATTCGTTCAACGGAATGCGGACGATGCCGTCCGGCGCGGTCATCGCCTTCGACAGCAGGCCGGTCTTGGCGCCCTTGATGTCGAAATAGCGGATCTCGCGGAAATTGAACAACCGCTCGTAATAGTTCGACCACTTCTCCATGTTGCCGAAGTACAGATTGTGGGTGAGATGGTCGATGAAGGTCAGGCCCAGCCCCTTCGGCATCATCTCTGCGTCGGGCAGCCATTCGTAGTCCGGGTCGTGGATGGTGCCTTTGTCGTCGTAGCGATCGACGATGTACAGCATGCAGCCGCCGATGCCTTCGATCACCGGCGCGGCGACGGCCTTGGTCAATTCCTTGTTGGTGATCGGCGTGGCGCCGTTCTTCAACGCCTGCACGCGCACCCACTCGGCCAGCTTGTTGACGCGGATCGCGAAGCCGCAGGCGCACGGACCGTGCGTGGCGGCGAAATCGGCGGCGAACGAGTCGGGGTCTTCGTTGATCAGGAACGTGCAGTCGCCCTGGCGATAGGTGCTGATCGCGCGGGTCTTGTGGCGCGCGACTTTCACGAAGCCCATCTTGCGCAGGTACTCGTGCAGTGCTTCGGCCTGCCCCGGAGGCGCGGCGAACTCGACGAATTCGAACCCGTCGATGCCCATCGGGTTTTCGAAAGTGGTGAGCGATATACCGGGCGAGGACTGTGCGTTCATGGATGCGCTTCCTGATGACTGGGCGGTGCTGGAAGGCTGCGCCAAGCCTTGCGGTGCGCAGTGATCCGAGAATATAGTTTCACTTGAAACTATATGCAAGCCGGCCATGAACGCCGATCATGCGTCCTGGCTCCGCCGCCCGTTCCACCGAGACCCCATCGCCATGCCGGACACACACGCTCTGCTCGACTTGGAGCATTTCCTGCCGTATCGGCTGAGCGTGCTGTCGAACCGCATCAGCCAGACCATCGCCGAGACGTACAGCGAACGCTTCGGGATCGGGATCACCGAGTGGCGCGTGATCGCGGTGCTGGGCCGGAACCCGGGGCTGTCTGCGAACGCGGTCGCCGAGCGCACCGCGATGGACAAGGTCGCGGTCAGCCGCACCATCGCGCGGCTGCTCGAACGCGATCTGGTACAGCGCGACACCCATGGCGACGATCGTCGGCGTTCGGTGCTGGAACTGAGCGAAGCGGGCTATCGCATCTACGATGACGTCGTGCCGCTGGCGCTGGCCCGCGAGCGGGCGCTGCTGGCGCATTTCAGCGCCGAGGAAAAGCAGCAATTGGATTCGCTGATGAAGAAGCTCGGCCTCGGACTGCGGGACATGATCCACATAGGCGGCGAAGAAGGCTGACCGCACGCGTCCGCAGATAAGACAACGGCGACCGAAGCCGCCGTTGTCTGTTGCATCGGATGAAAGTGCGCGGCCTATTTCACGCCATGCATCAGCTTCTGCACCAGCGGCGCGATCAGGAACAGCACCACACCGGCGCCGAGCAGCGCCCAGAAGCCGAAGGTGTAGCCCGAGAGCGCCGACGCGGTGGTCATGCCGCCTTCGCCGCTGACGTGGCCGGCGAAGATGCCGGACAGGTTGTTGCCGATACCGGTCGACAGGAACCAGCCGCCCATGCCCAGGCCGACCAGACGCACCGGCGCCAGCTTGGTCACCATCGACAGACCGATCGGCGACAGGCACAGCTCGCCGACCGACTGGATGACGTAGACCATGAACAAAGTCCAGAACGGGATCTTCATGCTGGTCGGATCGATCAGCGAGGACAGCGCGAACATCAGCAGCAGGAAAGCGAGGCCGTTGAACAGCAGACCGAGGCCGAACTTGCGCGGAATCGACGGATTGCGGCGGCCCATCTTCACCCAAATCCAGGCGATGATCGGCGCGAGCACGATGATCGCGATCGAGTTCACCGACTGGAACCACGCGGTCGGGAACTCCCAGCCGCCGAGGTTGCGATCGACGATGTTTTCGGCGAGGAAGTTGAACGAACTGCCAGCCTGTTCGAAGAACATCCAGAACAGGATGTTGAAGGCGAAGATGATCAGCATCGCGATCACCTTGTCGCGGGCTTCGCCGCCGTTGCGCACGCCCTCGATGAACAGCATCGCAGCGAGACCGATGAACATCGGGGTCAACACCCAGTACTGCAGCTTGTCGGCGCCCAGCGCGAGCAGGAAGTAGACGACCGGGATCGCCAGCGCCGCGCCGACGGCCACCATGATCGTGCGCTGCATGCCCTGCGCGTCGGCCGGCGGTGCGCCGATGCCTTCGAGCTGGCTGCGACCGACCCAGAACCAGAACAGGCTGATCAGCATGCCGATACCCGCAGCGATGAAGACGACCTTGTAGGCCGGCATCGCATCGGTGCCGAAGACTTTTTCCGCGAGGATCTGGGTCAGGATCGGCGCGATGAAGGCGCCGGCGTTGATGCCCATGTAGAAAATGGTGAAGCCCGAATCCCGTCGCTCGTCGGTCACGCCGTAGAGCTTGCCGACCATGGTCGAGATGTTCGGCTTGAACAGACCGTTGCCGACGATGATCGTCGCAAGACCAAACTTGAAGATCTGTTCGCTCGGCATCGAGATCATGAACAGGCCGGCGGCCATCACCACCGCGCCGAGCAGGATCGAACGCTGGTAACCGATCACGCGGTCAGCGATATAGCCACCGAAGATCGCGCCGGCGTAGACCAACGCGAGATACGCGCCGTAGGTGAAGCTGGCAGGCTTCTGGCCG
Source organism: Lysobacteraceae bacterium (assembly GCA_040079515.1). GTDB lineage: Bacteria > Pseudomonadota > Gammaproteobacteria > Xanthomonadales > Xanthomonadaceae > Lysobacter_I. The sequence goes on along the minus strand of JBEBKD010000016.1, from coordinate 22,914 downwards.
GCGGCATCGCCGTTGTAGAACTGGGCGACGATGTACAGCGTCAGCGCCCAGCGGATGCCGTAGAACGCGAAGCGTTCCCAGAACTCGGTCATGAACAGCATCCACAGCGGCTTGGGATGCCCCATCACCTGCTTGAACTCGGGGATGGCCGGTGGGCCAGAGGTGGTCGTCGCTCCGCTCATGCGGGTTCTCTCTTTGATTTGAAGTACGGAAATTGCGGGTACACGCGTCGAAACCCCTGTCGACACAGCGGGCCGGCGGAGAATGACCGACCCGGTGCGTATGCGTCAAACCGCCATGTCGATGTTGCGGCGCAGCATCGACTGCAGGCCCCGGGATTCATGGCGTGCGCGTTTGCCGGCGCATCGACATGGCAGCAAAGCCTTCGGTCGACAGGACAGTCGAGGCCTAGCGGCTCAGCGCGGGCGCAGATAACGGGCGTCGTCGAAACTCGCGCACCACTTCGGGCGATAGACCACGATCAACGCCATCGCGCCGCCGCAGAAAAAACCCTCACCGAACATCATCGGCAGAGTCGTCACCAGATAAGCCGCCACCGCAGCGTCGTCGAGCCACCACGCGAGTCCGGCCTTGGCCAGGTTCGACGCGGCGATGGCGAGCGCACCGCCAAGGAAGCCGCGCACCCAGACATAGATCAGCGGATTGGGCGGCAATTTCCGCTCGATGTACCGGCCCACGGCCTCCGTCACCAGGATCGCCAGCGGGCCGCAGACCAGAAAATCGGGCGCCCAACCCTGCCAGACGCTGCCCATCACCCAGGCCGCCAGACTCACCACCGCCATCGACCACAGCGCGAAGCGCGGCCCGAACATCAGGCAGGCTACGGTCGCGCCGATGAAATGCAGGTGGACGCCCGCCAACGCATCGGTATTGAACCAGCGCATCGCGGTCAACGCGGCGGTGGTCAGCAGCAGCACGCGCTGCGCTTCGGGATCGTCGCGCAGCTTGTACCAGGGCAGTCCACGCGAAGCCCACACCAGCACCGCGACAGCCAGTACGAAGATTGCGGCCGACGCTGGCGACATATCGATGTCCGGTAGATCGATCATCTCCACCGTCCGTGCGTGGCGCGATCAGCGCCCGGGGCCGACGACCGTGCGCACGTCGAACAATTCCGGGAAGAACGTCAGGTCCAGCGCCTGCTTCAGGAAACCCGCGCCGCTGGAACCACCGGTGCCGCGCTTGAAGCCGATCACCCGCATCACCGTACGCAGATGGCGGAAGCGCCAGATCTGGAACTGGGTTTCGAGATCGACCATGTCCTCGCACAGTGCATATTCGCGCCAGTAGCTGCCGGTGTCCTCGTAGATGCGCTCGAACACCGGAACCAGCGCGGGATCGTTCACGTGCGCACGGGTCCAGTCGCGTTCGACGTGCTCAGCCGGCACCGCATGTCCCCAGCGCGCCAGATAGCGCAGGAATTCGTCGTACAGACTCGGCGCTTCCAGCACTGCGCGCAACCGCGACTGCGCTGCGGGATCGTATTCGAACACCCGCAGCATCGCCGCATTCTTGTTGCCCATCAGGAATTCGATGCTGCGGTACTGCAGCGACTGGAAGCCGGACGACGGGCCCAGCACATCGCGGAACTCCATGTACTCCGACGGCGTGAGCGTCTCCAGCACCGACCACATCGAAGTGAGCTGTTCCTGCACGCGTTTGCAACGCGCCGCGGCCTTGCCGAACTGCCACACGCGATCGTTGCGCAGATGATCGACCGCTGCGGTGAGTTCGTGCCCCAGCAGCTTCATCCACAGCTCCGCGACGTGGTGCTGGATGATGAACAGCATCTCGTCGTGGTGCGGCGGGCTCGACAGCGGCTGTTGCGCGCTCAGCAAGCGGTCCAGGTGCAGATAGCCGCCGTAGGTCATGCGACCGGCGAGGTCGGTATGGATGCCCGCTTCGAGGGGGCGTTCGTTGTGATCGATGCTCATCCATACAGAGTATCGCAGGACCGTATGGAAAATCGGGCAAAGCGCCTCGCTCCGGCGTTTCCAAGGCACCCGGTCATCGGATTGAAACCCACATCGGGGAGGATTTCCGTCACACTTCGCAGTCCGCACGCTCTGCTGCGGCACCACATCCGGATCGGGGGATCACCATGCTTCGTTTCATGGGCCGCATATTGGCGGCCGGTCTTATTCTGTATGCTGGGGCGTCTCACGCCCAGGTCGTCGTCAGTCAGCTCCATGGCGGCGGCGGCAACACCGGCGCCACCTATCGCAGCGACTACATCGAACTGCACAACAACGGCGCGACCGCCGTCGATCTGTCGCTGTGGTCGGTGCAATATGCATCCTCGACCGGCACCACCTGGACACGGACCAATCTCAGCGGTTCGATCCAGGCCGGCGGCTATTACCTCGTTAAGCAGGCCGACGGCGCCAATGCCGCCGCTTTGCCGCTGCCCACACCGGACGCCACCGGCACCATCGCGATGAGCGGCACCGCCGGCAAGATCGCTCTGGTCAACAACCAGACCACGCTGACCGGTGCCTGCCCGCTCGGCGCTGCAGTCGTCGATTTCGTCGGCTTCGGCACCGCCAATTGTTCCGAAACCGCACCGACCCCGGCGCCGAGCAACACCCTCGCGGTGCTGCGCGCCGGCAACGGCTGCACGGACAGCAACAACAATGGCGCCGACTTCGCAACCGGCGCAGCCGCGCCGCGCAACAGCGCGACCGCGTTGAACGTCTGCGGCGGCTCGTCGACACCGCTGCTTGCGGTCAGCGATGTCAGCGTCTTCGAGGGCGATTCCGGCACCACCACGATGAGCTTCGGCTTCGGCCTGAGCGCGCCGGCCGGCGTCGGCGGCGTGTCGATCGACTTCACCACCGCCGACGGCACCGCGATTGCGGGCAGCGACTACACCGCCAACAGCGGCACGGTCACCATCGCCGAAGGCGCGACCTCGACCACCGTCAACATCCTCGTCACCGGCGACACCGCCAGCGAGGCGAACGAAACCTTCTTCGTGCGCATCACCGCCGCCACCGGCGCGACGATCTCCGACAACGAAGGCCTCGGCACGATCCAGAACGACGATGTCACCGTCGTCTCGATTGCCGCGATCCAGGGCAGCGGCCTGACCTCGCCATTGAACGGCGCCGTGGTCACCACCGAAGGCATCGTCACCGCGCAGAAGTTCAACAACGGCTTCTTCCTGCAGACCACCGACGCCGAAATCGACGCCAACCCGAACACCTCGGAAGGCATCTTCGTCTTCACCTCCACCGCACCGCCGGCCACCGCTACAGTGGGCAACCGCATCCGCGTCACCGGCACGGTCACCGAGTTCACGCCCAGCACCAACCTCAACCAGCTGTCGATCACCGAAATCGGTTTCGTCACCACGATCCAGGTGCTGTCCTCGGGCAACACGTTGCCTGCGCCGATCGCACTGACCAGCGCCGACTTCAACGACACGTCGACGCCGGGCTCGGCCGAGAAGTTCGAAGGCATGCGCGTGAGCGCGGCCAATGCGCTGGCGACCACCGGTTCGGACGGCAACATCACCGAATCCAGCGCGAACGCCACCACCACCGGCGTCTTCCAGATCGTGCTGTCGGGCGTGGCCCGTCCGTTCCGCGAGGAAGGCATCGATATCCTCGACCTGTTCCCGATCCCGGCAGGCAAGACGCCGCCGCGCTTCGATCACAACGCCGAACGCATCATGGTCCGCAGTCGCGGCCAGATCGGCGCCACCGCGCTGGCGATCGATGCCGGCACGCAGATCGATTCCATGGTCGGCGTGATGGATTATTTCAGCGGTGTGTGGGCGGTCCTGCCCGATCCGACCGGCGGCCTCGTCGTCAGCGGCGGCAAGACCCCGACCGCCGTGTCCACGCCCGGCAATGCCGACGTGACCATCGGCGCGTTCAACCTGCTGCGCTTCTTCGACGAAGTGAACAACAGCAACGGCGCGCCGACGCTCACCGCGGCCGCACTCGACAAGCGTCTGACCAAGACCTCGCTGGCGATCTGCGACTTTCTGAAGACGCCGGACATCCTCGGCGTGGTCGAAGTCGAAAACCTGCGCGTGCTCGGCCTGCTCGCCGATCGCATCAACGCCACCTGCGCCAGCGCGCCGAACTACGTGCCGTACCTGGTGCAGGGCAACGACGTCGGCGGCATCAACGTCGGCTTCCTGGTCAGCAACCGCAGCGTCGGCAGCGTAGCGCGCGTCGAAGTGCTCGAAGTCACCCAGTTCGGCAAGGACACGCTGCTGTCGAACCCCGACGGCAGCACCAGCCTGCTCAACGACCGTCCACCGCTGATGCTGCGCGCCATCGTGCATCACCAGAACGGCGCGACCTACCCGGTCACCGCGATCATCAACCATCTGCGTTCGCTCAACGGCGTGGGCGATGCGACCCCGGGCAGCAGCGGCTGGCCGACCGAAAACGCACGCGTCAGCGCCAAGCGCGCGCAGCAGGCGGTGTTCCTTGCGAACCTGGTCGAAGCGCGTCAAACCGCCGACGCGAACGAACGCATCGTGCTGCTCGGCGACTTCAACGCCTTCGAGTACAACGACGGCTACGTCGATGTGATGGGCATCATCGGTGGCAACCCCGCACCGGAACCGCAGGTCCTGACCTATTCCGCCAGCCCGATCACCACGCCGCTGATCAACGGCAATCTGCTGACGCCGAGCAAGCCCGAGCGCTATTCGTACGTGTTCGACGGCAACCTGCAGACGCTCGACCACGTCGTGGTGAACGAAGCGACCTTCCTGGACTCGGCCGACATCGAAGTCGACCACGCCCGGATCAACTCGGAGTTCGGCGAGCACAACTTCGGCATCGCCGGTACCGCGCTGCGCGTGTCCGATCACGACCCGGTGCGCGTGCGCATCACGGTGCCGGGCTTCCAGAGCGCGGATCTGTCGATCACCGCCGGCGCCAGCCCGGCCAACGTCGCCGCTGGCGGCATCGCCACCTTCACCGCCAACGTCAGCAATGCCGGCCCGGACGAGGCTGCATTCCCGAGCGTCGCGCTGGTGTTCAATGCGCTGGTGCCGGTCACCGTCACCGCGCCTGCAGGCTGGACCTGCGGCGCACCGGTGCAGGCGGGCAGCACCACCACCGTGACCTGCACCGCGACATCGCTCGCCAATGGCGGGTCGGCCGCGTTCAGTGCCGCTGTGACCGCACCGTCGCTGCCGGTCGCCAGCGTGCTGAGCATGGCGGCTGCGGTCACCTCGCAGACCGCCGACGCCGCCAACGCCAACAACTCGGCCTCGGCCCAGGTTTCGGTGGCCGCCGTCGTCGTTGTCCTGCCCAACGCGGACCTCTCGCTGCGCATGGTCGGCGGCCCGTCCGGCTTCATCCGCAGCGGCAGCACCGCGCTGTTCTCGGTGCCGGTGCGCAACACCGGCCCGAACGCGGTGCCGCAGGCGGTCGTGACCTTCACCGGCAACATTCCGCTGGCCAACGCCAACGTCATCGCGCCCCCGGGCTGGATCTGCACGCGCAACACCGCGACCGGCGGCTTCTCGATCGCCTGCACGTTCACCGGCACCTTCGGCGTCAACGGTCGTCACACCTTCACGTTCTCCGGCGTGGCCCCGTCGCATCTCGTCCAGAGCAGCATGAGCATGACCAGCAGCGTGAGCTCGACCACCACCACCGACCAGCTGCCGAGCAACAACACCTCGGTCTATTCGGTGAACATCGTCGCGCCGTAAGCGATACGCCGACGGCCGCATGCCGGCCGTCGGCAGCTTCGCATTGCTCGACCCCAGAAGCGCGGCTCAGGCCGCGCTTTTTTTGTGACCGGAAGCCGAGGACGCCATACGCCGTCGCACGGCCAGTGTCATGACGCGGTGCGCAACGGATCGTTCCTGGGCTGCGGTTATGATCCGGGGACCAACGCAACAGACGACACCACGATGACCGTCGCAGCACGATTCGAAATCGAATACCTGCAGTACCTCAGCCAGGATGGCGCGCTCGTCGCGGAACCGCCTGCCGCATTCGCCGATCCCGCCACGCTGCTGCCGCTGTTCAGGCAGATGCTGATGGTGCGCAGCTTCGACAGCAAGGCCATCGCCCTGCAGCGGACCGGCAAACTCGGCACCTACGCGGCGTGCCTCGGCCACGAAGCCACCCATATCGGCATCGGCGCTTCGATGCGTCCCGAGGACGTGTTCGCGCCGAGCTATCGCGAATACGGCGCGCAGTTCATGCGCGGCGTGCGTCCGCGCGAAGTGCTGCTGTACTGGGGCGGCGACGAACGCGGCAACGACTTCGCGGTGCCGAAGCACGACTTCTCGTGGTGCGTACCGATCTCCACCCAATGCCTGCACGCGGCCGGCGCCGCGCTGGCGTTCAAGTTGCGCAAGGAACCGCGCGTGGCCGTGGCTACCTGCGGCGACGGCGGCAGCTCCAAGACCGACACCTATGCCGCGATCAATGCTGCGGGCGCGTACGCGCTGCCCTTCGTCCAGTGCATCATCAACAACGGCTGGGCGATCTCGGTGCCGCGCGCGGCGCAGACCGGCGCGCCGACACTGGCCCAGAAAGGCATCGCCGGCGGCCTGCACTGCCTGCAGGTGGACGGCAACGACATCATCGCGGTGATGGAAGGTATGCGCCGCGCGCTGGAACGTGCGCGCAGCGGCGGCGGCGGCAGCGTCATCGAATTCATGACCTACCGCCTGCACGACCACACCACCGCCGACGACGCGCGCCGCTACCGCAACGAAGACGAAGTGAAGGCCGCGTGGGCGCGCGAGCCGATCTCACGACTGCGGACATACTTGACCGGCGCAGGCTTGTGGGACGAGAAGCAGGAAAGCGCCTGGGCCGACGAATGCACGAAGATGATCGACATCGAAATCAACGCCTATCTTGAAACCCCGGTGCAGCCGGTCAGTGCGATGTTCGATTTCCTCTACGCCGAATTGCCGTCGGATCTGCAATCGCAGCGCGCCGAAGCCATCGCCACGGAGGGTCGCAAGCATGGCTGACGGCGCGCCCATTACTTTGATCGAAGCGATCACCCAGGCGCTCGCCTGCGAAATGCGCGCCGACGAGCGCGTACTGGTGCTCGGCGAGGACGTCGGCGTCAACGGCGGCGTGTTCCGCGCCACCGCCGGCCTGCAGCAGATCTTCGGCCCGGAACGCGTGATCGACACACCGCTGGACGAAACCACCATCGCCGGCCTCACCGTCGGCATGGCCGCACAGGGCATGCGCCCGGTCGCCGAAGCGCAGTTCGACGGCTTCGTGTATCCGATGATCGACCACATCGTCTGTCATGCCGCGCGCATGCGCTATCGCACCCGTGGCCGTCTGACCTGCCCGATGGTACTGCGCGTGCCGTGGGGCGGCGGCATCCGCGCGCCGGAACATCACAGCGAAGCCAACGAAGCGATGTTCACCAACGTGCCCGGCCTACGTGTGGTGATGCCGTCGTCGCCGCAGCGCGCGTACGGCCTGTTGCTGGCCGCGATCCGCGATCCGGACCCGGTCATCTACATGGAACCCAAGCGCATCTATCGCCAATACAAGGAGCTGGTGCCCGACGACGGCGAAGCGCTGCCGCTGGACGTGTGTTACGTGCTGCGCGACGGCAGCGACGTGACGCTGGTGACCTGGGGTGCGCAGGTCAAGGAATGTCTGGAAGCCGCCGATGCGCTGGCGAAGGACGGCATCAGCGCCGAAGTCATCGACGTGGCGACGCTCAAACCGCTGGATTTCCCGACCATCGCCGAATCGGTGTGCAAGACCGGCCGCTGCGTGATCGTGCACGAAGCGCCGAAGACCGCCGGCTTCGGCGCGGAGATCGCCGCGCGCCTCGCCGAAGAATCGATGTACGACCTGGTCGCTCCGGTCGAGCGCGTCACCGGCTACGACACCCATATCCCGCTGTTCCGCCTCGAAATGAAGTATCTGCCCAGCGTCGAGAAGATCGTCGCGGCGGCGAAACGGACGCTGGCGGCGAGTTGAGGCGATGGCGTCTGATCCCACCGTTCACCGCAACCGCGATGGTGGGCCAGGGCCCGCCCTGCGCAGCGGGTGGTGGCGCCGACACGCCGATGGCCGGCGCGGATGGGTGCCGGCGGAGCATCTGGAGCGGAGATGAGCGATCAAAAAGTCGAACAACTCGTACACGATCTGCAGCTCACGCATCCCGATCTGCATGCGGTCGTGCAGGCAGCAAGAACGCTGGTCCGTTCGGTGGCACCCGAAGTCACGGAGCGCGTGATGTACGGCGGCATCCTGTTCGCCGCGCCCGAACAATTCTGCGGCGTGTTCGCCTACTCCGCGCATGTGTCGATGGAATTCGGCCAAGGCGCCGAGCTGAAAGACCCGCACCGCGTGCTCGAAGGCAGCGGAAAATTCCGCCGTCACATCAAACTGCAGACGCTTGCCGATCTCGAATCGAAACATCTTCGGGACTACCTCGCGCAAGCGCTTCTTTTTTCGGCCGGATCGTCGAAATGAATCGCCGATGGTATCGGCAACAGGACCCAGGGAATCGCCCATGAGCCAGACCAAGACTTTCATCCTCCCCGACCTCGGCGAAGGACTGCCCGACGCGACCATCGTCGAGTGGTTCGTGAAGCCGGGCGACACCATCAGGCTCGATGCACCGCTGGTGTCGATGGAAACCGCGAAGGCGGTGGTGGAAGTGCCGTCGCCGGTATCGGGCAAGGTGCTGGCGCTCGCGGGCGCGGCCGGCGACATCGTCGTCACCGGCACGATGCTCGCGGAATTCGAGATCGATGCTTCGATGCCGCAGCGCGCGGAAGGCCAGGACACCGGGCATCATCATGCACCGCCGCCGTCCGCTTCCGTAGGAGCGGCGGGAGCCGCGATTCCAAGCGCCGCCACGATGCCAGTCGCGGCTCCCGCCGCGCCTACGACAGCAGAACAAAAGCGCGACGACGCCGGCACTGTCGTCGGCGCGATGCAGACCTCCGACGCGGTACGCAGCGAAGCCGCAGTCGCAGTGGGCGGCGTGAAGGCGATGCCTGCGGTGCGCGCGATGGCCCGCAAGCTCGGCGTCGATCTGTCCCGCGTGCGCGCCACCGGCGCCGACGGCGTGGCGACGATGGACGATGTGAAGCGCGCGGCGGCGGATGGTTCGGCGAAAGCAGGCGCGGATTCTGTTGGTAATGCGCGCCCTGTGGGAGCGACGGGTGCCGCGACCCCAACCCTCACCGCAACGCCGGTCGCGGCTTCCGCCGCTCCTACGAACAGCGCACAGCAGCGCACCCAACTCTCCGCTACCGGCAAACCGATGCGCACGCAGCCGCCGGGCGTATCGGTGAGCGGCCAGCCGGAACAACTGAAGGGCGTGCGTCGCAACATGGCGCGGGTGATGGCCGATGCGCATGCGAAGGTCGTGCCGACCACGCTCACCGACGATGCCGATATCCACGCCTGGGCGCACGGCAACGACATGACCGTGCGACTGGTGCGCGCGATCTGCGTCGCCGCCAAAGCGGTGCCCGCGCTCAACGCCTGGTTCGATGGCGACAATCTCACCCGCACCCTGCATCCGCATATCGACATCGGGATCGCAGTGGACACCGACGACGGCCTGTTCGTGCCCGCGCTGCGCAACGCCGATGTGCTCGACGCGCGCGGCGTGCGCGAAGCGATCGGCCGCCTGCGCACGCAGGTCGAAGACCGCAGCATCCCGCCGGGCGAACTGAGCGGCTACACCATCTCACTGTCGAATTTCGGCATGTTCGCCGGCCGCTACGCCACACCGGTGGTGGTGCCGCCGTGCGTCGCGATCGTCGCCGCCGGTCGAGCGCGGCATCAGATCACCCCGGTGATCGGCGGCTTCGAATCGCACAAGGTCATTCCGCTGTCGATCACCTTCGATCACCGCGCCTGCACCGGCGGCGAAGCGGCGCGGTTCCTGCGCGCGATGCTGGATGATCTGGGTTTGCCGGGGTGAACGCGCCTTTGCCGATGCGACCCTTCGACGAAGCAAGACGCCGCAGGATGATCGCTGGCCGTTATTCGATTTTGCAGATCGTCGTGCATTCCTCGCTTCGGAAGGCACGCTCGATCGAAACCAGATATGCCTGGTACCGATCATCCCCGGACAGTGCGGCGGATCCTGCCGTTTCCGCGATTTTTCTCCGCTCCGGCAGCGGCATGATCGAAGCGTAGGCTTCGGCCGTCTCGGCCAGCACTGAAAGCATCGCCCTTCTGTAATCTTCTGCAAGAATCGTATCGTTCGTCGCGGCAAAAGCGCCGCGATAGGTCATCAGGCTGCCCTCTCTCATTTTCACCGCACCTCTTCGGCGGACGTCGGTCAACTGCTCCGGATCCAGGGATGTCAAAAAGCGATTCACGCCCGGAACCGCCTTGGCCAAACAGCGAATGAGAAATGGCTGCAGCGTTTTCAGCTCATCCTGAAACATCAGAATATTCCGCGTCATCATCGCATTGAAATCCGACAGTATTTCCCGCTGATCTTCAGCCTTCGCGACATTTTCCCTGAGATCGAAGGTCGCCAGCGACATGACCACCCTGTTGGCTATCCCGCATATTTCGAGGTCGACTTCGATGTCATCTTCGGGAGTGGCGGCGGATGCCAGCATCATTTTCTCGTCAGACAGGACTTCGACAAGTTTTTCGAATTCAGGGCTTCTCAGTTGGGAGACTTTTTTTCCAGCCTCGGCTTCGACGACCAAAGACGAGAACCGGCTGGCCGCCTCCCGGTACTCGGCCAAGGCCTTGGCGGGCGGCGCCGAAACCACGATACCGCTCCATGCCATCAGCGGAAGCATCCAAATCATTCTGCGAATCACGATGGCCATCCCGCTTTTCTAGGAAATCGGAGGATATACGCTAGCCGGGGTGAAATCGATCCTGAGACGTCGATTGGACAAGATCGATCAATATCTTCGAGACAATGCGGCACGCATCGTGCGCAGAACGGGATGAGGCGGAAGGCCCATCCCATTCCGCTCACGCTGTCGTCAAAGCCAGATACATCCTGAGGGGCAGCAGAACATGTATTCGCCTGTTGCCGGATCGTAGATCGTTCTGCAATCGCCACGATCAGGATAGGCCAAAGTCGGATTTGCGCTGGTCAAGAGCACCAGGACGGCCAGACCGAGAAACAGTTTGCGTACACGCTTCATGGGAAACTCCTTGTCATACCATATCCATGGTCACCGCATGCATCAGCGGTCGGTATTGCACCGTGTACTTTCGATGGCGTCGACAGACGACGCCGATCGCAGGTCCGATGCTGTTCGCGAATCTAGCCCAAAGTGATGCGCGAGATCTGCGGTATGTATCTCAATACCGCGGAATTCCAGGATCGACACCAAGACTCCACGCCTCGATCCCACCAACCACGTTGTAAAGATTTCCGAAACCCTGCTCCGCGAAATACATCGCCGCCTGCGCGCTGCGGCCGCCGTGGTGGCACAGGAACGCCAGCGGCGTGTCCTTGGGCAACGTCAACAAACGTTCGAGTCCGCCGTTTTCCAATCCCGAGTATTCGACCGGTACCGATGCGATCGCGCGCTCTTCGGGCGGGCGCACATCGACGAGGGTGATCGCGCCAGCGCGGGTCTGCGCATCGGCGTCGACGACGGAAAGATTGCGGAAGCTCATGACGTGTTCCCGAAACAAGTGGCGATGCGTGGCATCATGCCGCGATGACGGCCCCCTCCGCCAGCCTGCACCGCATTCCGCGCTACCCGCACGCATGGGCGTGGTTGCTGATGTTGTCGCAACTGCTGGTCGCCGCCGCGTGGTGCCGCTGGGGCTGGACGCTCGGGCTGCCGCTGCTGCTCGCCAGCCATGCGTCGTTCTGGTGGGGCACACTGTGGCCGCAGTCGGCGTTGTTCGGGCCGGTGCTGAACCGTTTGCCGACCGCTGAACGCATCGTGTGGCTGACCATCGACGACGGTCCGTCCGACGACACGCTCACCGTGCTTGATGCGCTCGACGCCCATGATGCGAAGGCGACGTTCTTCCTGGTCGGCGAACGCGCGGCGCGGCATCCCGAACGCGTGCGCGAGATCCTGCGTCGCGGCCACGGCATCGGCAACCACAGCGCCACGCATCCCGCACGCTGGTTCTGGGCGCTGGGGCCGGCGCGGATGCGGCACGAGATCGCCGCGACGCAGAAGATACTCGCCGACATCGGCGGCGAACCGCCGCGCTGGTTCCGCGCGGTGGTCGGCATGAGCAATCCATTCGTCAATGCCGCGTTGAAAGCGCACGGTCTCGCGCGCGTTGCGTGGAATGCACGCGGTTTCGATGGTGTCGAAGCCGATCCACAGACGGTGGTCGCGCGTATCGAACGCGGTCTTTCGCCCGGCGCGATCGTGCTGCTGCACGAAGGCGCCGCGCACGGGCGAAATGTCGAAGCCTTGTCGCTGTTGTTGAAACGGCTGGATGCGCTCGGTTATCGGACGATGTTGCCGGAACCACTGTTGCCGGAACCACTGTAGCCGCGGCGCCATGCTTGGCTCCTCCCCTTGCGCGCAGCGCAGGGGGAGGTTGGGAGGGGGTGGATTGCACTCGGATAGTTGCAGGCCGACACAAACCCCTCCCCGGCCCTCCCCTTCGCTGCGCGAAAGGAAGGGAGAACAGCCGCGCGGGCTTGCGCCGCGCCTGCAAGAAACGGGACCAATCTTACGCAGGGATACTCACCCTTCGGCTCGCCGCGCCACGATCAACCAGTTGTTGAACGGGGTGTTGGCGTAGAGCGGCGAAAATTCGGCCTGCAAGCCGGCGGATTCCAATGCATCGCGAAGGCCGGCGAGCGTCGGCCAACTGCGCGGACGGAAGCGCATCCAGCCGATCCAGTTGGCGAGGCGGTCGGTGACGCGCGTGGCGCGCGCGCGGCCGCTGTCGTCGTCGATCGCGCTGCGGATCACCAGCAGCGCACCGGGCGTGAGCATGGCGGCGGCATTCACCAGCAACGCGCGTTGCGTATCGGCATCGAGATACTGCAGCACGTCGAGGACCGCGACGCTGCCGCGGTGTTCCGGAATCGTACCGGCGAGATCGACGACGTCGAACCGCGTCTGCGCGAGGTTGCGCTTCTCCGCTGCGCGCCGCGCGCGGACGATCTTGGCGGCATCGTTGTCGACACCGCGATATGCGAATGTCTGACCATCGAAACGCAACGCATGCGCGAGCAGGCCCAGGCCGCAGCCGAGATCCAGCAACGGCGCCCCGCTGCCACGCAGCGCGGCGAGCACGCCGGGATACAGCGGATCGCTGCCGAGCTTGGCGTGCACGTAGTAATAGTCGTAGCGGTTGCCGAATCGATGCGGCGGCAGAAAGGCTTCGGCGATCCTGCGCGCATCCGCTGCGGCGAGCGGCTGCGTCGCGGATGCGTTCACGGCGCGGGATTCTCCGCGAGCAGCCGGCGCACGATCGGCTGCGCCATTCGTGCCCACTCGGCGTACATCGCTGCGGAGGGATGCAAGCCGTCGTCGGCCAGCATCGCGGGCTCGGCGCCACGTCCGCGACTCACCGGCGCGATATCGACGAAGACGACGCCGCGCCGTGCGCAGAGCTTCGCCGCCGCCGCGTTGTAGGCGTCGAGCTCGCGCGCGATGGCGGACACGTCGCGACCGCTCTGCGCGGCGAACGGGGTGACGCCCCAATCGGGGATCGCAAGCACGACCACGCGATCGGCGCGACGGCCGGCGAAACCGATGGCTCGTTCGAGCAGCACCGCGAATTCGTGCGCGTATCCGTCGACATCGCGACCGCGATATTGATTGTTGACGCCGATCAGCAGCGTGACCAGGCCGTAGTCGTCGCCAAGCGGTTCGGCGGCGTCGATCGCGGACGACAATTCGTCGGTGGTCCAGCCGGTTCTGGCGACGATGCGCGGATCGTCGATGACCACGCCGTCGGCACGCAGCGCGGCGGCCAGTTGCATCGGCCAGCGACCGTCGGGTTCGACGCTTTCGCCGATGGTGTAACTGTCGCCGAGCGCAAGATACGGCATCGGCGTCTTCGTCCGTGCATCGTGCGACGCGCCGGCCGCGAGTACCGCCGCAAGGATCGCCGGCACCGCGGTCATGCTTCAGGCGACCGCGACGCGCTGCGCGGTCGCGGCATCGGCGCGGCGCTGCAGCACGCGTTCGATGCGTGCGAACACCTCGCGCAGCACCGGCGCTTCCGGCAGCAGGGTGACGCGGAAGTGATTGCGCTCCGGCACGTTGAAACTGGAACCCGGCACGATCAATACGTCCTCGGTTTCCAGCATTTCCAACGCGAAGGCGTGGTCGTCGAATCCGTGTGCGGCGGCGCCGACGACCGCCGGGAAGCCGTACAGCGCACCGGCGGGCGCGACCAGGTTCAGATGCTCGCTGGATTCGCAGCAATCGATCAAAGCGCGGCGGGTGTCGTACAGGCGGCCGCCGGGCGCGGTGAGCGCGCTGATGGTGTCTGTACCGTGCAGGGCGGCGTCGATCGCGAATTGCCCGGGCACGTTCGCGCACAGACGCAATGCGCCGAGCAGGTCCATCGCGTGGTGCAGCTCGCCGCTGGCGAGCGGATCGCCGCTGAGCACCGCCCAGCCCACGCGCCAGCCGCAGGCGCGATGCACTTTCGACAGACCGCCGAACGACAGGCACGGCAGATCGCCGGCGAGCGGCGCGAGCGGTTCGAAGGTTTCGTCGTCGTAGAGGATGTGGTCGTAGATCTCGTCCGCCATCAGCAGCAGGTGGTGCTTCGCGGCGATGGCGACGATGCGTTCGAGGATCTCGCGCGGATAGGTCGCGCCGGTCGGATTGTTCGGATTGATCAGCACGATCGCACGGGTCCGCGACGACACCAGTTGCGCGATCTCGTCGGGATCGGGCAGGAACCCGTTGTCGGCGCGGCAGCGGTAGTACACCGGACGGCCGTCGTTGAGGATGGTCGCGGCCGACCACAGCGGATAGTCGGGCGACGGCAACAGTACTTCGTCGCCGGGGTTGAGCAGCGCACGCAGGCTCAGATCGATCAACTCGCTGACGCCGTTGCCGACGAACACGCGCTCGGGCGAAACGTTCG
This sequence comes from Lysobacteraceae bacterium, assembly GCA_040079515.1. GTDB lineage: Bacteria > Pseudomonadota > Gammaproteobacteria > Xanthomonadales > Xanthomonadaceae > Lysobacter_I. The sequence continues at coordinate 7,882 of JBEBKD010000016.1, read as the reverse complement.
GTGTGCCGCGCTGCCTGTGGAACGCGGCGATGGCTTCGCGCGCGGCCGGCAATCCCTGCTGGTGGGTGTAGGGATCGGTCTCGGCGATGTGATCGGCGATGGCGCGCTGCAGATGTTCAGGTGCGCGGAAACCGAAGGCACCCGGGTTGCCGATGTTGAGTTTGATCAGCTGCCGACCCTGGCCTTCCAGCTCACGGGCGCGGCGGGCGAGCTCGCCGCGGATCTCGTAGCGGACTTCGGACAGGCGTTCGCGGGTCTTGAGGACGGGTTTGGAACCGGTGGAGGACATCATGTCGTCAAACGCAAAAAGTGCCGCAAAGCCTAGCCGAAATCGCCCCGCTCCGCCTCCCTGGGGGGCACGGGCCCGGCACACGGCCGGAACCGGGCCATAATCGCGCCATGACCTGCAGCGACCACCGCGTTTGAATCCGCCCGACTCCGCGCTGCGCGCGATCGGCTGGCCATTCCCCGGCACGACCGTAGCGGCGGTCGGGGATGCCGCTTGGGCCGCGGCCATCGCCGCGCATCCACTGGCGCGCCCGGCACGGGTGATTGAACAGCACCGCACCGGCTATGTCGTCGCCGAGGCCCCGGGCGATGCGCTGACCACCGAATCCCCGCAGGAATGGATGCGCCGACGCTTCCCGCCGCAGGACCGCGCCGCGGTCGGCGACTGGGTGCTGATCGAAGACGGCCAGACCGAGGCCGGCAAAAGTCCGCGCGGCCGGATCGTGGCCCTGCTGCCGCGGCGGACCGCGATCAAGCGCGCCGCCGCCGGCGAGCACTACCAGCAGCAGGTGATCGCCGCGAACATCGACACCGTGCTGGTGGTCTGCGGCCTGGACGCCGATTTCAATCCGCGCCGGATCGAGCGCTATCTGCTGCTGGTGCGTGGCGGCGGCGCCGAACCCGTGGTCGTGCTGACCAAGGCCGACAAGGACGGCAGCGATGCCGACGCGGCGCTCGCGGCACTGACCGAACTGGCGGCGCAGGGGATCGTCGCGGTCGCAGTCAACGCCAAGGACCGTGCCAGCGTCGCCGCGCTGGAGCCGTGGCTGCAGGCGGGCCGCACGGCGGTGCTGGTGGGCTCGTCGGGTGCGGGCAAGTCCACGCTCACCAACACCCTGCTCGGCATCGAAAAAATGAAGACGAATGCGGTCCGCGAGAACGACGCCCGCGGCCGGCACACCACGACCTTCCGCACCCTGATTCCGCTGCCGTCGGGCGCGTGTCTGATCGACACCCCCGGCATGCGCGAACTCAAGCCGACCGGCGAGGAGCACTTGGCCGACGGCGGATTCGCCGATATCGAAACGATCACCGGCGAATGCAGATTCCGCGACTGCCAGCACGCCCGCGAACCGGGCTGCGCGGTGCGCGCGGCGCTGGAAGCCGGCACGCTGGACCCGGCGCGGCTGGCGAATTACCTGAAGCTGCGCGATGAAGTGGCCGGCGCCGCCGACAAGCTCGCAACGCGGGTCGTGCAGAACGCCGCCGCGAAAACCGGCAGCAAGCCGCGCCACAAACCATCGGACGACCGTTATGGACGCGATTGACCCCGCTCATGTAGGAGCGACGGAAGTCGCGACAGGCTGCGGAAGGACCTTCTTCCGTCTGTCGCGACTTCCGTCGTTCCTACAAGAGCTGTCGCGACTTCCGTCGCTCCTACAAGAGCTGTCGCGACTTCCGTCGCTCCTACAGGGGCTTCGGGCAACATCGCCATGAGCCTGGCGCCCGACATCGCCCATCACGCCGCGCTCGATGCGCGTCTGGTCGCGGCGGTGCGCGGCATCCGTCTGCTCGAAACCCTCAGCTGGCCGGCCAGCGCGCAGGAGACCTTCCTCGCCGCGTGGAAGATCGGGCGCATCCATCTGCCGAAGATCGAATACCCGAAAGACGATTTCACCGACGTGCGCGCGGAACTCAATGCGGTGCGCGCCGGCGCCGATCCCGACCACCCGCTCGGCCACTATCTGATCCAGACCGCCGACAGTTGGCGCATCGGCACGCGGTTGCTCGATGCCGCCGGCAGCTACAAGGTCACCGCGTATTCCACGCGGCTCTACGGCCGCCCGGTGGAGATGCTGCCCGGCAACGGCCCGACCAATTTCGAGGCCGCACAGCATTTCGTGACCCTCGCGGACGATATGGACCAGGAGCTGCGCCAGCTCGAACCGGATGCGGTGATCGGCGCGGACACGGTGCGCGACGAGCTGCAGCACGACATCGATGCCTTCTTCACCGGGCACCAGGTCAAGGTGGAACTCGACCCGGCGCTGATCGCCAAGGCCGCCGCCAGCCCCACCCGCATCCGCCTGCGCACCAACACCGGTTTCAGCGAGTACGACCGCAATCAGCTGCTGGTGCACGAGGCCTTCGTGCACACGCTCACCGGCATCAACGGCCGCGAACAGCCGCTGCTGAAGTCGATGGCGCGCAGCGCGCCGCGCACCACCGCCACACAGGAGGGCCTGGCGACATTCGCCGAACTGATCTCCGGCTCGATGGATATCGAGCGCATGAAGCGCATCAGCCTGCGCATCGTCGCCATCGACATGGCGATCAACGGCGCCGACTTCGTGCAGGTGTTCCGGTTCTTCGTCGATGCCGGGCAAACGTCCGAGGACAGCTTCGCCTCGGCGCAGCGCGTGTTCCGCGGCGCACCGCTAGGCGGCGGCGCGGCGTTCACCAAGGACACCGTGTACCTGCACGGCCTGCTCAGCGTGCACACCTTCTTCCGCTGGTGCCTGCGCCACCGCAAGCTCGCGGTCGCGCGCCAGCTGTTCGCCGGAAAACTGGCGCTGGAAGACGTGTTCGCACTGCAACCGATGTTCGATGCCGACGCGATCGCCGCACCGGTCTATCTGCCGCCGTGGATGCAGCGTGCGAACGGTCTGGCGGGGATGCTGGCGTTCTCGCTGTTCGCGAACAAGATCCGGCTGGACCACGTCGAGGCCGACGATCTGGTGCTGGGGCTGGGCGTCTGACCGCAGCGCCGTGTAGCCTCTTCACTCACATGATCGAACGGCCCGGCATCGGCGCCGCCGATCGTCCAACCGGATCTCCTCATGGCCCACCCGACTTCCCGCGCATCCCGTCTCTATCTCTGGGTGCTGATCGCGATCATCGCGGGCGGCCTGATCGGCCATTTCGCGCCCGGCACCGGCGTCGCGCTGAAACCGCTGGGCGACGGCTTCATCGCGCTGGTGAAGATGCTGATCGCGCCGATCATCTTCCTCACCGTGGTCGCCGGCATTTCCGGCGTCGCCGATGTCAGGAAGGTCGGACGCGTCGGCGCCAAGGCGCTGCTGTATTTCGAAGTGGTATCGACCTTCGCGCTGGCGATCGGTCTGCTGGTGGTCAACCTGTGGCGTCCCGGCGACGGCTTCGATGTCGATCCGGCCACGCTCGATGCCGCCGCGGTCGCGCAATACGCCGACAAGGCGCACGAGCAGACCACCGTCGGTTTCCTGCTGCACATCATTCCCAAGACCTTCACCGATGCCTTCACCGGCGATGGCGATCTGCTGCAGGTGCTGTTGCTTGCATGCCTGTTCGGTTTTGCGCTGAGCGCGCTCGGCGAACGCGCAAAACCGCTGAATACCGTGCTCGACAGCCTGTCGCAGGTGTTCTTCCGGATGATGGCGATGGTGATGCGGCTCGCACCGCTCGGCGCCGGTGGCGCGATGGCGTTCACCATCGGCAAATACGGCGTGGACAGCCTCGGTCCGCTGCTGAAACTGATGGGCGGTTTCTACGCGACCTGCGCGATCTTCGTGCTGTTGGTTCTGGGCTTCGTCGCGCGCGTCACCGGCTTTTCGATCCTCAAGTTCCTGCGCTACATCCGCGATGAACTGCTGCTGGTGCTGGGCACCTCCTCGTCCGAGTCCGCGCTGGTGCCGCTGATGCAGAAACTCGAACGTCTGGGCTGCCCGAAATCGATCGTCGGTCTGGTGGTGCCCAGCGGCTATTCGTTCAACCTCGACGGCACCAACATCTACCTGACCATGGCCACGCTGTTCATCGCGCAAGCCTTTAATATCGAGCTCACGCTCACCCAGCAGCTGACCCTGCTGCTGGTGGCGATGCTGACCTCCAAGGGCGCGTCCGGCGTCACCGGCGCGGGCTTCATCACCCTCGCCGCGACCCTCGCGGTGGTGCCGTCGATCCCGGTCGCGGGGCTGGCGCTGATCCTCGGCATCGACCGTTTCATGAGCGAGGCGCGCGCGATCACCAACCTGATCGGCAACGGCGTCGCCACGCTCGCGGTCTCGCGCTGGGAAGGCGAACTGGACGTGGACCGGCTGCGCGCCGAACTGGAGGCCGGGCCGGGCGGGCCGATCGAACCGGCGGCCACACCGGCAATGAGCTTCCATACGCCGGCGCAGCGCGACCTCGACGACGCGGACTGAGACCGATCCGTTGACAGGGTGTTGAAAAACGCACTTCCTGTGCGTTCTTCAATCGCAAGTCCGGCACATGTCCGGACTTGCTCACGACGAAACAATCGCTTGCGCTCTTGTTTCGTCGTGGCGGCCATCCATGGCCGCCCTAACAGGCTGTTTTTCAACAGCCTGTTAGAATGCAGCCCCGGCCCCTGGATAGCGTGTCGCGATGTCCGACATTGAAAACGATCTGAAGCAATCCGCCCTGGACTATCACCGTCAGGACCCGCCGGGCAAGATCAAGGTCTCGCCGACCAAACCGCTGGTCACCCAGCGCGATCTCGCGCTGGCCTACTCGCCCGGCGTGGCCTACGCCTGCGAAGCCATCGTCGCCGATCCCAACGCCGCCAGCGAAATGACCGCGCGCGGCAATCTGGTCGCGGTGATCACCAACGGCACCGCGGTGCTGGGCCTCGGCGACATCGGTCCGCTTGCCGGTAAACCCGTCATGGAAGGCAAGGGCGTGCTGTTCCAGAAATTCGCCGGCATCGATGTGTTCGACATCGAAGTCGACGAACGCGACCCCGACAAACTCGTCGACATCATCGCGTCGCTGGAGCCGACCTTCGGCGGCATCAACCTCGAAGACATCAAGGCCCCCGAGTGCTTCATCGTCGAGCGCAAGCTGCGCGAGCGGATGAACATCCCGGTCTTCCACGACGACCAGCACGGCACCGCGATCATCGTCGGCGCCGCCGTGCTCAACGCACTGGAAGTCGTCGGCAAGAAGATCGAAGACGTGAAGCTGGCGACATCGGGCGCCGGCGCCGCCGGCATCGCCTGCCTCGACATGCTGGTGGCGCTGGGCATGAAGCCGCAGAACATCCTCGCGGTGGACCGCGACGGCGTGCTCTACACCGGCCGCGCGCATCTCGACCCCGACAAGGCGCGTTACGCGCGCGACACCGACAAGCGCACGCTGGCCGACATCGTCGTCGGCGCGGATGTGTTCCTCGGCCTGTCCGCCGCGGGCGTGCTCAAGCCGGAGATGGTCGCGACCATGGCCGACAGGCCGGTCATCCTCGCGCTGGCGAATCCGAATCCGGAAATCCTGCCCGAAGACGCGAAGCGCGTCCGCCCCGACTGCATCATCGCCACCGGCCGCTCGGACTACCCGAACCAGGTCAACAACGCATTGTGCTTCCCGTACATCTTCCGCGGCGCGCTGGATGTGGGTGCGACCGAGATCAACGAAGCGATGAAACTCGCCTGCGTGCGCGCGATCGCCCAGCTCGCGCGCATGGAGGCTTCCGACCTCGGCGGCGCCTACGGCGGCGAGATCCCTCGCTTCGGCGCCGAGTACATCATTCCGCGACCATTCGACCCGCGCCTGCTCACGGTGCTGGCGCCGGCGGTGGCGCAGGCCGCGATGGACTCCGGCATCGCCCTGCGGCCGATGGCCAACATGCAGGCGTACCGGGAAAAACTCGGCCAGTTCATCTATCGCACCGGCCTGCTGATGAAGCCGGTCTACGACCGCGCGCGCAGCGACCGCAAACGCGTGGTCTACGCCGAGGGCGAAGAGGAAACCGTACTGCTCGCGGTGCAGACCGTCGTCGACGAACAACTGGCGCGCCCGATCCTGATCGGCCGCCCCGACGTGATCGACACCCGCATCCAGCGCCTCGGCCTGCGCATGAAGGCCGGCGTCGATTTCGACCTCACCAACATCAACGACGACCCGCGCTTCAACGACTACTGGCAGCAGTACCACGCGCTGACCGAACGCCGTGGCGTGACCCCGGCGGCAGCGAAGAACCTGCTGCGCTCGCGTCCGGCGCTGATCGCCGCGCTGATGGTGGAACGCGGCGAAGCCGACGCGATGATCTGCGGCCTGGTCGGCCGCTTCCACAAGAAACTCGGCTACCTGCTCAGCGTCTTCAATTTCGACCGGCGTGTGAGCGGCACCGCCGCGATGACCGGCGTGATCAACGACCACGGCGCGTGGTTCTTCCTCGACACGCACGTGCAGGTGGACCCGAGCGCCGAACAGATCGCCGAAGCCACGCTGCAGGCGACCTATCGTCTCAAGCTGTTCGGCTTCGAACCGAAAGTCGCGCTGCTGTCGCACTCCAACTACGGCAGCCACGAGAACCCCAGCGCCGCCAAGATGCGCCGCGCCTACCAGCTCATCCGCGCGCGTGCGCCGAAACTCCAGATCGACGGCGAAATGCAGGGCGACACCGCCTGGGACGAGAGCCTGCGCAAGCGCATGTTCCCCAATACCACGCTGCACGGCCGCCCCAACCTGTTCGTGCTGCCGAACCTCGACGCCGCCAACATCACCTACAACATGGTCCGGGTGATGACCGACGGCGTCGCCATCGGCCCGATCCTGATGGGCCTGGATCAACCCGCGCACATCCTCACCCCGGCCTCCACCCCGCGCCGCGTGGTCAACATGACCGCGATCGCGGCGGTCGACGCGCAGATCCGTCAGCAGCGCAGCGAGCACGACGCCGTCAACCGCAGGGCGATGCGGGAGGATTGACCGGCTGCAGCCGTGTCGCGGTCGAGCCGAGGGTTGCGATGTCGACGCTCTGCGGGAAGGTTTTTGCGCACTTTTGTCGCGACTTCCGTCGCTCCTACGGAAAGCGATTTTTTTGTCGCGACTTCCGTCGCTCCTACAAGATCAAAAGCACTTGCTTTTCGTAGGAGCGACGGAAGTCGCGACAAACCACGGCAGACCTGTCCACGCGCAGCGCACCTACTCCCAATCCGCCATCCCCTCTTCCAGCCACGCGCAATTCCAGTACGGATATTCGCCTGCCCTGCGAACCAGGCCCGCGCGCACCGGATTGACGATCATGTACTTCGCCGCTGCAGAAACGCTTTCTTCACAGCGCAACGCATGATCGTGATAGCCGGACATCCAGACATGGCCACGACGACGATCGATCGCGTTCGTCACTCCGGCACTGACGCATTTCACGCGTCGCATCATCGCGGCAAGTGATTCCGCTCCGCCGAGTTCCACCAGCATATGCAGATGGTCCGGCATCAACACCCAACACAGCAGGCGCGAATCGCGCCAGAGATGCGGATTGTCGATGGTGGCCGCGATCCGCGATGCGCAAGGCCATTGCAAGAATCGTTTTTCCCGGTCTTGGCAGACGGTGGTGATGAGATAGCACTGGCCCGACTGCGAGTGGCGGCCGGTGCGCAATGCCTGTTGTCCGGGTGTGGTGATCGTGTCCATGTGTGCAGCGTGGCCGATCGCTGACGTTGTCGGGATCGGGGAATGCCGGGGCGTCGTGTCGGGAAACACCGCGATGGATCGCGTGTCGGCTGCGGAAAGACCGCCGGCGGTTTGTCGCGACTTCCGTCGCTCCTACGAAAAGCCGAAGCCCTTGATCTTGTAGGAGCGACGGGAGTCGCGACAGGCGGAGGCAAGTCTTTACGAAGAGCGTCGCGACTTCCGTCGCTCCTACGAAAAG
>JBEBKD010000015.1:0-77549 GCA_040079515.1 Lysobacteraceae bacterium | reverse complement strand
TGCTGCCTAAGCAGCCTTCAGTGTGTTGCATCGACCAATTGAATCCGCCTTACTTTCTTTGCGCCAAAGAAAGTAACTCGCGCACCAGCGCGAAAAAGGATCCAAGCCTTGCCAATAGATAATGACTTGCCGACATAGAAACTGCCATGAAGTTCAGACAGGCTCGGATTTCCTGTGTGCCATAGAAAATCCGACGATCGTTAGCCGAATTCCATGAAGCGTATCAATTCAAAGCGTCCCACGCTGCACGAACGGCGCGCGCTCATACAGCCGCCGCTCGCCACCGCGCGGATCGTCGGCAACGCGCGACACCGCATCGAACAACATCGTCGCGCGCCGCTGCAGATCGTACTGCGGCCAGTGCGGCAGCCCTGCATGGTTGGGATCGCCGCTGCGCGCGAATGCGATCAACGCATCGCTCATCGCCTCCGCGACCATCTGCGCCTGCGCGGAGTCACCAGTGCGTGAACCGGGCTGCTGGATATTGTCGAACACCAGCGGAATGTCGAGCGTATGCATCGCACCGAATTTCCCGCCGTCGAGCGGCGATGGAAAATCGAGCTGATACACCCAGGTGGGCGCGTTTTGAAGCGCGCGCGCCTCGGCTTCGAGCACGGCGCCGCGCCACGAACGGCCGGCAGTGGTCGCGGCGAAGAACACATCGCTCGCGGAAGAGTGCGGATAGAGCCGGCGGTATTCGGCGATGACCGTATCCGGCGGCAGATCCACGTACTGATGCCTGCGCAACGCGTCCGGCAATCGATCCCAATCCAGCGCATGGTGGGCCGGATGGTTGCCCAGGAACGCGCGGGTTTCGTCGCGGGTGTTGCCGATGATCATCGGAATGCGCGCCGACTGCAGCGGCGCATTGGGATGGAACGGATGACGCGGCAGATCGCGACCGTCGAGCACCGGACCGAAATACAGGCTCATGTCTTCGATCCGCGACGGATCGTGGATGCGTGCGGCCTTGAGCAGCGCATCGACCGGTAGCGTTCGCAAACGATCGATCCGGTCGGGCGCAAGGCCGAGTGCTTCGAGAAACAGCGCGGCACGCTGCGCAGCGGCACGCGGGCCGGCGGCGGTCACCTGCTGGCCGCTCATCGTCATCGCGCGATGGAACAGGCCTGCGGCTTTCGGCATCGCCATCAGCGTCGCGATCTTCGCGCCGCCGCCGGATTGCCCGAACACGGTGACGTTGCCGGGATCGCCGCCGAATTCCACCGCGTGTTCGCGCACCCACTCCAGCGCTGCGATCAGATCGAGCTGACCGACATTGCCCGATGCCGCGTAGCGTGCGTCGAGTTCGCCCAGATACAGATATCCGAACAGGTTCAGCCGATGATTGAGCGTGATCACGACGACATCGCCGCGACGGCACAGACGCATGCCGTCGTAGAGCGGGTCGCTGCCGGAGCCGTTGTTGTAGCCGCCGCCGTGGATGTAGACCAGCACCGGGCGCTTGCCGTTGTCGCGTAGCGCAGGCGTCCACACGTTCAGTGCAAGACAGTCTTCGCTGCCGGGGCCGAGTTCGCCGCTCTGCGGTGCCGATGCGGCATAGCGTAGTGCGTCGCGGACACCGCGCCACGGCGTTTCGCGCTGCGGCGGAAGAAAACGCGTTGTGGCGGTATCCGCGCCGTACGCGATGCCCTTGAACGAGAGCACGTCGGCCGCATGCGTCGCGGTCTCGCGCAGTCCGCGCACGCGGCCGCTGCGGGTGCGCGCGATGGGCGCGTCACTGCCAGCAACGGAAACGTGCGGCCACAGTGCGCCGACGGCAAGCGCGATGCCGGTCTGCAGCGTGCGTCGACGCGCGATGTCCACGGTCCGCGCTCAGCGCAGCGGGTCGCGGCGCGGCAGCGGTTTCAGGGGTTCCATGGTGTCGAGATTCCAGTCCGCCGGCACGAAGGCCTGGCGTGTTTCCGGATGCCTGGGATAACCGCCGACCGTCTGTTCGCTGTCGATGATTTCGCCGCGACCTTCGATGGTGTCGGCCAGAATGCGGCGGTCGATATCGTCGCGATCCCACGGCCGCGCACCGGCGTTCGCGATCACTGCGTCCTGCACGGTTGCGGCGGACAGCACCTTCACGCCGAAGGGCAGTGCAGGCGCGGTCTTGAGCATGCGCACCCCGGCCGCTGCGGTGCTGTAGCGGCCCTGCATCGGCAGCGTGCGACCGACGCGATCGACGGCGAGGTTGTCGTGCAGATACAGATCCAGCGCGCCGGAGCCGCCGAACATGAAGAACGCCGCATTCTCCGGCGTATCCGGCCCGCCGCGCATCACGTTGCCGATCAGCGCCAGCCGTCCGTCTTCGTAGGCGTGTCCGTCCCATTCCGCAGCGACCAGGTTGTAGTGCACCGCGCGTTGGCCCGGGTTGTAGATCAGATTGTTGATCACCAGGCCTTGGCTGCCGCCCTTGAACATCGGGTTGCGCTCGCGGTTGTGCGCGTAGAGATTGCCGACGATCAGGATGTCGCGCGCGTTGTCGTGGATCAGCGAGCCTTTCGAGTGCTCGCCTTTCGCATGCGTCGAGTAGGCCAGTCCTTCGGCGAGCAGGTTGTTGCTGAAGGTGATGCGATGCGAGGTGTTTTCGCGCCACTGCTGCGGCGTGTCGCCGCCGAAGCGCGGGCCGGACGCCGACAGATTCTCGTCGGTGGCCCAGGTCAGCGAGCAGTGATCGACGATCACATCGTGCGCGCCGCCGATGGTGGAGATCGCATCGAAATCGCTGCCGCTGCGCTTCGGCTGTCCGCCTTCGCCGGGACGCACGCGGATGTGGCGCACGATCACGTCGTGGGTCGCGATGTCGATGCCGCCACGGATCAGGGTGATCCCCGGCTGCGGCGCGGTCTGGCCGGCGATCGTGAGGAAAGGTTCCTTGATCTTGACCGTCTTCAGGCCGAGATCGATCACGCCGCCGACTTCAAACACCACGATGCGCGGACCGGATGTATTCACCGCTTCCAGGAACGAGCCGGGACCGTCGGCGGCGAGGGTGGTCACGCGCAGGATCTTTCCGCCGCGTCCGCCGGGGGTGTGGGCGGCCCAGCCCTGGGCATCGGGAAAGGCCGGTTGGCCGGCTGCGGTTCCGGGCGTAGCGGCGGCAGCGGCCTGCGCCAGAGCCAGCAGCAGGGTGGCGACAGTCGTGAGCAACAGCGAACGGGTCATGCCGGCGTCTCCGAAGGGTGGCTTATCGTGCACTGCAGATTGTCAATGACACCGGTTTCCTATACAACTCTTTTCCAGCAGATCAGGGGGCGGATTCTGGAATGAACGGGATGGCAGGCAGCGGGAGGGTGGGCAACGACCCGGAGCACGACCCGGAGCGGGGCGAGATCGCCCGGCGTCTGGTTCGGGCGCGTCTGGGCGCGTTCGCGTTACCGGAATACCCCGGTGCGCTGCCGCTGTCGCTCGATGCCGGCTACGCCAGTCAGGACGTGGCGATCGCGCTGTGGCCGACGCGCGTCGCCGGCTGGAAGGTCGGCAAGATTCCGGATGCGTGGCTGGTGCGGATGGGCGAAGAACGTCTGGTCGGCCCGATTTTCGAGGACGCGATACAGCATGCGATACCCGGCGACTTCGCGGGCTTCGCGATGATCGACGGCGGCTTCGCTGCGGTCGAGGCCGAATACGTGTTCCGCCTGGGCGCCGATGCGTCGCAGGACAAGACGCTCTGGACCGACGATGAAGCGCTCGCGCTGGTCGATACGCTGCTGGTGGGCGCCGAACTCGCCGGCAGCCCGCTGCCGCAGATCAACGAACTCGGGCCGGCGGTGGTGGTTTCGGACTTCGGCAACAATGCGGGTCTGATTCTCGGCCCGCCGGTCCCGGAGTGGCGACGCATGCTGGGCACGCTCGAACAGGACCTGCGCTGCGAAACCATGATCGATGAAATCGTCGTCGGCAGCGGTCGCGCCAGCGACATCGCCGGTGGTCTGGTCGCTGCGCTGCGATTCGCGCTGGCGCGCTGCGCGCGACGCGGCATGCCGCTGCGCGCGGGACAGCTGGTGTCCACGGGCGCAGCGACCGGCATCCACGATATCCGGGCCGGACAACAGGCGCGGGTGAGCTTCGAGGGCATCGGCGAGATCCACGTCGCGGCGGTGACCGCGCTGCCGAGGCGCGACGCGTGAACGGGCGTCGGCGACTGTTGCAGGGTCTGTGCGCCGCCGGTGCGGGCGCGGCGTTCGGCGTGGGGGCAAGCGATCGCCGCGCTGCGGGTGTGTTGACCGCCACCGATGTGCATCCCAAGGATTATCCGACGGTCGCGGCGGTGCGCTGGCTCGGCGAAACGCTGGAGCGCGAAACCCGGGGGCGTCTGCGCATCCGCATGTATCACGCCGGTCAACTCGGTCGCGAATCCGACACCCTGGACATGGCGCGCTACGGCGCGATCGATTTCACCCGCGTGTACACCGGCGCGCTCAACAACGCGTTTCCGCTGACCAGAGCGCTGTGCATGCCGTTCGCGTTCGATTCCGTGGCACATCAGCGTCATGTGCACGACGGTGCGATCGGCGCGGAGGTGTTGCGCGGTTTCGAAGCGCGCGGCGTGATCGGTCTGGCGCTGTACGACAGCGGCGCGCGCTGTTTCTACAACACGCGCCGGCCGCTGCATGCGCCGGCCGATCTGGTCGGCCTGAAGCTGCGGGTGCCGCCTTCGGACATCTTCATCGCCTTGATCCGGATGCTCGGCGGCAATCCCACGCCGCTGCCGTATGGCCAGGTGTTTTCGGCGCTGGAAACGCATCTGATCGACGGCGCCGAGAACAACCTGCGCAGCTTCCACGCCAGCCGGCATTTCGAAACCGCGCGCTACTGGTCGCAGACCGCGCATTCGTACGCGCCGGATGCGCTGCTGATCTCGAAGCGTACATTCGATGCGCTGCAGCCGCCGGACCGCGCGCTGCTGAGCGACGCCGCGCGCGAATCGGTGAAGATCATGCGCGGACTCTGGGACACCTCCGAAGCGGAATCCAGAAAAGCACTGGAAACGGCAGGCGTGAAGATGAATACGGTCGATGCGAATGCATTCCGGCGTGCGGCGGAACCGCTGGTGCGCGAACTATTGCACGACCCGGCGCTGCGTCGTCTGCACGATGCGATCCGCGCGGCGGCCTGACGGAGACGACAGACGATGTCCACTGAGATTGCGAAGAAGACAGGACTGGATCGGTTGTCCGACGCGGTGGTCGCGCTCGCGGCGCTGGCGCTGGTCGGGCTGGTCGCGGTGCAGGGTTGGCAGGTGTTCGCGCGCTATGTGCTGAACGATTCGCCCAGTTGGACCGAACCGGTGACCTTGGCATTGCTGACGGCGGCGATGTCGTTCGGCGCGGCGGCCGGCGTGCACAACGATCGCCATTTCGCATTCACGCTGCTGGCCGATGCCGCACCGCCCGGGTTGCGGCGCGCATTGTTCGTGATCGCGAAACTGACGATCGCCCTGCTCGGCGGTGTGCTGGCGTGGTGGTCGTGGTTCCTGTTCCGCAGCGGCATGGATATCCGCGCCGCTGGCGCGCCGTTTCCGGAAACGTTGCCGTATGCGCCGGTCGCGCTCGGCGGTGCGCTGATGGTGGTGTTCGCATTGGCGCGCTGTCTGCCGACGCGCGCAGTTCGCGAAGAGGTGCGATGACCGATGGATATCGCAATCCTGTTCGGCGTGTTCGTGCTGCTGCTGATGATCGGCGTGCCTGTGGCGTACTCGCTGGCTGCTGCGGCGCTGGCGACATTGTTCTATATCGGACTGCAGCCGCTGGTGCTGGCGCAGCAGGTGACGGCAGGCGCGGGTTCGGCGTCGCTGGTGGCGATTCCGCTGTTCATCCTGGCCGGTGAAATCATGATGCGCGGCGGCATTTCCGAGCGACTGATCGGACTGGCCAGTGCGATGGTCGGACGCATGCGCGGCGGCCTGGGTCAGGTCAGCATCGTGTCGTCGCTGTTCTTCGGCGGCGTCTCGGGTTCGGCCATCGCCGACGTGTCCGCAGTCGGCGGCGCGATGATCCCGCAGATGGTGCAGCGCGGCTACGCCAAGGGTTATGCCGTGAACGTGAGCATCAATGCCGCGCTGGTCGCGCTGCTGGTGCCGCCTTCGCACAACCTGATCCTGTTTTCGGCAGCGGCCGGCGGCGGCGTGTCGATCATCGATCTGTTCGCCGCAGGCATGCTGCCGGCGCTGCTGATGACGGTCATGATGATGATCACCGCCTACGTGCTGGCGCGGCGTCACGGCTACGGCACCGAACCGTTTCCGGGCATGCGCGCGCTGCTGCAGCGTTTCGTCTCGGCGCTGCCGGGGCTGATGCTGGTCGCGCTGATCTTCTTCGGCATCCGCGCCGGCATCTTCACTGCGGTGGAAAGCGCGGCCATCGCGGTGTTGTACGCGCTGTTCGTCGCCTGCGTGGTGTATCGCAAGCTCGGCTGGTCGGATTTTCTCGATACCCTGACCCACGCCTCGCGCACCACCGGCGCGATCCTGTTCGTGATCGCCGCCGCTGCCGCGTTCGGCTGGCTGCTCGCGTATCTCGAAGTGCCGGCCGCCACCGTGGAGGCGATGCGTGCGGTCGCGCACAGCAAGCTGGCGATCCTGCTGCTGATCGTGGTCGTGCTGCTGCTGTTGGGCACGTTCATGGATCTGGCGCCGATGATCCTGATCTGCACGCCGATCTTCCTGCCGGTGGCGAAGGCCTACGGCATCGATCCGCTGCAGTTCGGCGTGGTGCTGATCCTGGCGGGCGGCATCGGCCTGGTCACGCCGCCGGTCGGTTCGGTCCTGTTCGTCGGCACCGCGATCGGTCGGATCAGCGTCGGCGAGGCATTGAAGACCATCTGGCCGTTCTGGCTCGCCGCGCTGATGGTGCTGCTGGCGGTGGCCTTCGTGCCCGCGCTGTCGTTGTGGCTGCCTGCGGCGCTGAAGTGATCGGCGATGTCGTGTTCGCTGATGTCCTTCGGGACATTGCGGACGCGATTCGGGCCATAATCGCCCGATGACCGTCAAAACCCCCGTTTCCTCGAAATCGCGACCCACGCTGTCGCCCACATCCGGCAAGGCCACCATCAACGACATCGCGCGGCTCGCCGGGGTGTCGAAGAAAACCGTCTCGCGGGTGATCAACGACTCGCCGCTGGTCAAGCCCGACACCCGCACCAAGGTGCACGCGCTGATGCGCGAATACGGCTACGTGCCCGATCCGCAGGCGCGCGGCCTGGCGTTCCGGCGTTCGTTCCTGATCGGGCTGGTGTTCGACAATCCGACGGCGCAGTACATCGTCAATATCCAGTACGGCGTGCTCGATGCACTGCGCGATTCGGGTTACGAACTGGTCGTGCATCCCTGCGACAGCAAGAGCGAAGGCTACATCGACGGCATCCGCCGTTTCGTGCAGCAGCAGAAGCTGCACGGCGTGATCCTGATTCCGCGCGTCTCCGAAGATCAGGCGTTGGCCGATATCCTGCGATCGATCGAATGCCGCTACGTGCGCATCGCGTCCATTCCGCTGGACGAGCCCGGAAAGATGCTGGTCACCCACGACCGCGCGGCCGGTGCGGAAGCAGCGAATTATCTGGAATCGCTGGGACACCGACGTATCGGCCTGATCACCGGCCCGCGCCGCTATCGTTCGTCGATCGAGCGCGGCGACGGCTTCGTCGATGCGCTGGCGCGGCGCGGCATCCAAGTACCGCCCGAGCGGATCTACGAAGGCGGTTACACCTTCGAGTCCGGCGTCGCCGGTGCCGAACAACTGCTGGCGCGACCCGACCGTCCGACCGCGATCTTCGCCTGCAACGACGAAATGGCCGCAGGCGTGTACAAGGCCGCGCAGCGCATGGGTATTTCGATTCCCGGCGAGCTGTCGGTGGTGGGCTACGACGACAGCCCGCTGGCATCGCAGCTGTGGCCGGCGCTGAGCACGATCCGCCTGCCGGTGCGCGATGTCGGCCGTCAGGCCGCGACGCTGCTGCTGGCCCAGGAGGGCACGGCCTCGACGGTGACGACGTCGGTCACCCCGCATCTGGTCGCCCGCGATTCCTGCATGCCGCCGCAGGCGGGATAAGTCCTCGATCTCAAGCCGGTCGCCTGTATTTCCGGCCCACGCAACGATCTCGCCGAATCGATCTGACACCGGTTACCAAAAACGTATCAAAGCGGCTATGATGCGATCGAACCGACGCATCCCAACGGGGGACCGATGTTCCAGAAGACCTATCACGCCTGTCATCCCGATTCGATGGACGGCGCCAGCAACGACCAGCTGCGCGCGCGATATCTGATCGACGGTCTGTTCGCCGCGGACGCCGTCCAGCTCAACTACACCCATTACGAACGCATCGTCGTAGGCGGCGCCGCGCCGGTGAATCAAACCCTTTCGTTGCCCGTGCAAACCCAGCCGGCCTCCGCGGCCGGCAAACCCTTTCTCGAACGCCGCGAACTGGGCGTGGTGAACGTCGCCGATGGCGACGGCATCGTGACTGTCGACGGTGTCGCCTACACGCTGAAGCCGCGCGACGCGCTGTATGTCGCGATGGGCAGCGCCGAAGTGACGTTCGCCTCGAACGATGCCGCCAACCCCGCGCGTTTCTATCTGTTCTCCACGCCGGCGCACGCGCGCTATGAGACCAAGCACATCTCGATCGATCAGGCGGTGCCGCTGGAACGCGGCGCGCTGGAAACCTCGAACGAACGCACGATCTACCAGTACATCGTGCCGGCCACCTGCACCTCGTGCCAGTTGCTGCTCGGGTTGACCCTGCTGAAACCGGGTAGCGTGTGGAACACGATGCCGCCGCATCTGCACGACCGTCGTTCCGAGGTGTATTTCTACTTCGGCCTCGGTGGCGATCAGAAAGTCATGCACTTCATGGGCGATCCCGCCGACATGCGTCATATCGTGATCGGCAACGAGGAAGCCGTGGTGTCGCCGCCGTGGTCGATCCACATGGGCTCGGGCACGCGCAACTACGGCTTCATCTGGGCGATGGGCGGCGAGAACCTCGATTACACCGACATGCAGCAGCTCGACATCTGCCAACTCAAGTGAGGCCTGCATGAGCAGTGAACTGTTCGATCTCGGCGGCAAGGTTGCGTTGGTGACCGGCGGCAACGCCGGACTCGGCCAAGCCATTGCGCTGGCGCTGGCGCAAGCGGGCGCGGATATCGCGGTCGCGAGCCGGCAGCCAGCCAGCGAAACCGCAGCACTGGTGCGCGCCCTGGGCCGCCGCTGCGTCGAGATCCAAGCGGATCTGAGCTCGATCGAACCGATCCCGCGCATGGTCGAGGAAACGCTGTCGGGTCTCGGCCGGCTCGATATCCTGGTCAACAACGCCGGCACGATCCGCCGCACCGATGCGGTCGATTTCAGCGAGCAGGACTGGGACGACGTGATGAACGTGAATCTCAAGTCCGCGTTCTTCCTGTGCCAGGCCGCAGGCCGGCATTTCATCGCCAACGGCGGCGGCAAGATCATCAACATCGCGTCGATGCTGTCGTTCCAGGGCGGCATCCGCGTGCCCTCGTACACGGCCAGCAAATCCGGCATCGCCGGCATCACCCGGCTGCTCGCCAACGAGTGGGGCGGCAAGGGCGTGAACGTCAACGCCATCGCGCCTGGCTACATGGTCACCGACAACACCGCACCGCTGCGCGCGGATGCGGAACGCAGCAAAGCGATCCTCGACCGCATCCCGGCGGGGCGCTGGGGCGAAGCGTCCGACCTCGGCGGCGCAGCGGTTTTTCTGGCGAGTCGCGCCTCCGATTACGTCAACGGCGCGATCCTCCCCGTCGACGGCGGTTGGTTGGCGCGGTAAATCAGCGATGCGCAGGCTCGCTGCATTGTTCGCGATGCTGCTGTTTGCGGGTTCCATGATCGCTGCGGAACCCGCGCCGCGCCGCGTGTTCATCGCCGGCGATTCCACCGCCAGCCACTACGGCCCGGAGCGCGCGCCCCGGCAGGGCTGGGGCCAGCAGTTGCAGACGTTTCTCGATCCCGCCACGTGGCAGGTGCGCAATCATGCCCAGAGCGGCCGCAGTTCGCGCAGTTTCATCGAACAGGGTTGGCTGGACGGCATCGACAAGGATCTGCGTCGCGGCGATGTGCTGCTGATTCAGTTCGGCCACAACGATGAAAAGATCGAAGACCCGAGCCGCTACAGCGAACCGCGCGACGCGTTTCCGATGTGGCTGATGCGCTATGTGGGTCTCGCGCGCGAACGCGGTGCGACGCCGATCCTGATCACCCCGGTGGCGCGGCGCAAATTCGATCGTGACCAACTGCTCGACACCCACGGTCTCTACGCACAGGCGGTGCGCGATCTCGCGGTGCGCGAGAAGCTTGGCTTGATCGATCTCAACGCCAGCAGTTCCGACTGGTTGCGCGCGCTCGGCGACGAGCCGTCGAAACTGTTCTTCATGCACGTGCCCGAAGCGCGAACGCCCGACCAGGCGCAGACCGACGACACCCATTTCCAGGAACGCGGCGCGGTGGCGGTGGCGTGTCTGGTGGTGGACGGCTGGAAGCGACTCGATCCAGTGTTGTCGACACAAGTAATCCGCGACACCGAACAGCTTTGCGCGGCCGAAAACACAAAAGACGATTCGCCGAAGCCGACCGTGCGGCGCATAAGCCGAAAGCGTCATGTGCCATGAAGTCATGGCAATCTCTGAACTCACGAAGCTGGTGCATGACGCCTTCGGCTCATGCGCCCTGCGAACCTTCTCTGCCTCACAGACTTTCGTTGGGTGGGATGTCGGTGCATCACGGAGTCGTGGATGCATTTTGATCGCGAACAGCTTTCCGTAGCCCGGTTCTCGCCAACGGCGAGAGCCGGGATCGCCTCAGGAAAATGCCTTATCCGCAGCAGCGACCATCGCAATTCGTCGATCTGCTCGACCAGTGTCCGTGCAGAAGGATGCGCCAACGGCAGCGTCGAGAATAAAGTTACTTACGAGGACACGACTACGCCGATTAAGCATCATGCGAGGAAGATGCGATGTTCGCGCGTAGTGAGGTATACGAAAACCCGGATTGCAGGTCAGGCTTTCCCGGCTCTCGCCGTCGGCGAGAACCGGGCTACGTCACTGATCACGTATCTGAGGCGTTGATGCGCGGCGAGTCTTCACAATCAGCGACGCAGGGCGCGCTCAAGCACGCCTTCCGGGAGTGCCGCATTCGGCCAGAAGCCGTCGTTGGCCAGTGGAGTTGGTGCTGGCCCGGTTGCGGAACCCCAGGTCACCAGACCAGATCGTCGGGCACCTGGAATTGCGCGTAATACGCATCGTCTTCGGAGGTTGCGGTGGCGGGCTCGGTGCCGGCGTCCTGACCGTGATCGAGCACGATCATGCCGGCGTCGCGCTCCCGCACCTTCTCGGCGGCCGCGCGTGGCAGCAGTTCGTAGCGCTCGTCCAGGCGCGCGATCACCAGCACGCCCGAGGCCAGCTTCTTGCGCAGCTCTTCGTTGAGCAGCAGGGTGCGAATGGCGCCGTCTGCGGTGAACCGGTACTCGCTTTCGCCCGAACGCGGCACCTTCCTGTCCTGGATGATCTGCCGCGCCTGCGCGCGAAGTTCAGCCGCATGCGCCTGCGCTTTGCGCTCCGCAGCGAGCGCGCGATCCCGCTCGACCTTCTCGGCGCGCGCCCGCTCCGCTTCCAACTGGATTTCACTGGGCTTTGGCGTCCCTTTGGCGTGCCGGGCCTTGTTCTGCTCGCGCGCCACCGCAGCCACTTTGGACTGCTTGACCAGGCCCGCCTTGAGCAGTTGTTCCTGAAGCGGATTCACTTTCGCCATGTCGCCGTTCCCTGCCGAGGATTTCCGGCCCATCATACCGGCCGCCCCCCGCTGCCCGCCGTCCCACTGCCGATGGAAGCATTGAAGTACTTCGCCGGTTACCCGGAACACCTGCAGGCGAAGGTGCGCGCGCTGATCGAACAGGATCGGCTGGGCGCGCTGCTGACCGACAAGTACGGCCAGCCCCACGCGGTGCGCAACGATGGCCAGCTGTACGACTACGTGCAGGCGCTGAAGGACCGGCATCTGCGGAAATCGGTGCCGCTGGGCAAGGTGATCTACGACAGCAAGCTGCAGGTGATGAAGCACGCGCTCGGCACCCACACCGCGATCTCCCGGGTACACGGCGGCAGGCTCAAGGCGAGCCGCGAGATCCGCATCGCCACCGTGTTCCGCGATGCGCCCGCCGAATTCCTGAAGATGATCGTGGTGCATGAACTGGCGCATATGAAGGAAGCCGAGCACAACAAATCATTTTACCAGCTGTGCACGCACATGACGCCCGACTACCACCAGCTGGAGTTCGATCTGCGCCTCTACCTGACGCATCTCGATATCGGGCGGCAATGAAGCATCCCCGCGCGCAGCCGTCGAATGTGAAAAGCAGAGCGGAACGACTGTTGCGGCGCAGTGAGCAAGCCGCGTAGGGCGTGCTCAAGCACGCCATGTGTGCGAGATACTGATTTCAGCCGAAGGCCGTCGTAAACCCCGACACCGTTGCGCTTGTAGGGCGCATAAGCCGAAGGCGTCATGCGCCGTTGCCTCCGATCACGACCAGATTCCCGTAGCCCGGTTCTCGCCACCGGCGAGAGCCGGGGCCACCGCACGAAAGCGTCTTATCTGCCGTAGCGACCATCGCAATGCGTCGATCTGCTCGACCAGTGTTCGTGCAGAACGATCCGCCAACGTCAGCGTGGAGAAATCACCATGCGAGGAAGATGCGATCTTCACGCGGAGTCAGGTGCCGGAATAAATTCGGGTTCGTGGTCAGTCTTTCCCGGCTCTCGCCGGTGGCGAGAACCGGGCTACGTCACTTTTCATTGCAAGAAGTACACATTCCGTATTCATCTGGACGAGCGAAGCGATACCGAATCGGATATTTGCAAATAAATAAAAGTTACTTGGTTTTCGCGCAAGGCCTATCCTGGAATACGGTTTTTCCGCCAACCGTACATTTGAAGACACTGGCAGGTTTAACGGCCGATTGGTCGCAAAGATTTTCTGCGCTCGTGTTGCCGCCGGCCGTAAGGCATTGAACATCCGCGATGATGTAAAAATGCATGGTATTGTTTTTCTGTTCCAGGCTGACCAGTTCAACCTTGGTATAGTTTGGCGAGGATGTAAGCGTACGCAAGAATTGGGATACCAAGGCATTGCTCGGCGAAACGCCATTGATATTGGCCCGCTTGTTGTCCAGTGTCAGCGTGGTAATGCGCATGCCAGAGAGCAGTTTGGCTTCCAGTGATTGCCTGACATTTGTTGTTACCGGTTTCGGTGCATCGACGTTCGATGCACCAGTCAGAAAAAGAATGCCGAAAAATACGAATGCCAAGGTACGAAGTGTGCTGTGTGCAGGACTCATGGGATGCCAATGCCGGGAAGTTTCACGAATTATAGGCATTCAAAGTAATAATTGAAGCTGTGATGTACGCATACTTTTGACGACCCATGCCGAGTTCCGACGCCTAGCGGCCGAGGGCAATCGATACGCTATGCGTGGATGGGGAAATGTTTTCGCAGGGCCTCGGTATGCGCCGCCATCGTCCGCTTGGCATCGCGTTGCAGCGTCTGGGTGGAAATCCGGGTCAGAGCAGTTTTTTTCATAAGTCGTAAGGTAAGCGTCGGCAAAGAAGCTGAGCGCCTGACAATCCCCCACTGAATCGTGCACAACGCAACACTGCCACCCCTTCGCACACAACATAACCTGTCAGATATGACAGATTCTCCCGATACGATTGATGATTGCTTGCCGAGCAATATCTCGGCTATTCTGATCTTGTTCTTGTGGCTAAATTTGTCACACAATATTTAGCAATCCAATGAGAATCTAAATGCGCCGTTTTTTTATAAATATTTTAGTAGCTGCGGCCATTGGACTTGCAGGTTGCAGCGGCCCAAAACCCGAGGTAGCTACGGCTTATAACGATCAATATGTTGCAGTGAAAACTTCACTGTTTGGCAAATGCCCAGCCATTGAGGGCGTTTGGCATTTGGCGAACTTGTCTGGCGGTTCACTCACGCTAGAGGATGGCCAAGCGATCCAGCATTTTCGCCGGCTCGCGCCTTATTTATTTGGTATGTCTATCACCGGACAGGACTACATCGCGATTGAGCCGCAATCGCTGGAAACGGTGCTGTATCTAGCCGCCAACATTCCTGTTGCGAATAGTCATTCGGTCGGTTACACCACTTTGGATGACGCAAAAATGCAATGCGTGGGGCACGGATGGCGCCAAGTAGGAAGACGCAACCATTCAACAAGCGATGCTGCGGCCAGGGTGTTAAATCTGATCCCGGAAGAGCCCGTGCAAATTATCCAAACGGATTACATTGCGCAAACACCAAACCACGAGCTACTTGTTGCGACTCGGATTGACTACTCAGGCACGGATAGCGAAGACCCAGCTTGCCATTACGCTTAGCATGCAAGTGATTGCGGTATTGATAAAGCAAATAAAAAACACGAACAATATAAATTATTTAAGGGGTGCAGTATGTTTTTTGACTTATTAGAGAAGCTTTTTGGTACCAGTCACATACTGTGGTTTATCGTACCTGTCCTGATTTACCTAGTTCTTCGCTACAACAGCCTGGTGACTGTTAAACATAATGTCGCCAAAGCATTGTCCAATATCGATGTCTTGTTGAAACAGCGCCACGAAGAGTTACCCAAGCTGATAGCCACCTGCAAGCAGTATATGCAGCACGAGCAAACTACCCTTGAAAAAGTGATACAAGCACGTAACCGTGTTGCCACAGCCAATAATGCTGGGGATATTGACGCACTGGGTATTGCAGAAGGTGCTTTGCGACAAAGTCTGGGTAGCCTGTTTGCCTTGTCTGAGAGCTACCCTGATTTGAAAGCGGATCAGCAATTTACCCATTTGCAAACGCGCATCAGCAGCCTTGAAAACAACATTGCAGATAGACGTGAATTTTATAATGAAGCCGTTACCATCAATAATGCCCGCATTGAGCAGTTCCCGGATGTCATCATCTCGCGCCTACTGAACTTTCCAGCATTTAAAACGCTGAATTTCGATGTCAGCGAGTTAAGCGACGTAAACGTACAAGCACGGTTTGCTGGTTAGTCTGTGCGTTACCAGCTACTACTGCCTTTCCTGCTGCCGTTTGCGCTTTTAATTCTGGTTTTTATTTTCCATAAGCCGCTCAATAAATATATTGCGACTCACGGGAAACGACTTTCAGTACTTCTAGTTGCAATCTTGCTGGGCAACCTAAAAGTCCTGTTACTGGTACTGCCTTTTTACAGCATTTATTTTTTCTTCCGTGAATATAAAGCAGCCCAAGCGGTTGCCGATATTGCGACTTCTAAAATATCTTCCGCCGCCCAAGGTTATGTAGAAATCCTCGGGCAGGGCTTACTGTCAGAGACTGAGAAATCGCCTGTCAGTCGCCTCAGTTGTTTGTGGTACTCATACGAGCATTATCAGACCAACGGTATGTTTAGCCGATTGGTGATGGGGTTGGATAGCCACAAATGGAAGCTCATCGCCAGGGATAAGCATGAAGGCATATTTGCCATCAGCGACGGCACTGATAAGTGCTATGTAGACCCCAAAGACGCTCAGGTCAGTGCGCTGGACTATGAAGAGTGGTATGAGGGCAATAATTTTTACAGAGAAGCCCGGCTGCTGCCCAGGCGCGATTTATATGTTCTAGGTAGCTTTATTACACAGAATGCTTCGCAACTACGCACAGAGTTTAGCAGGCAAGTAGGTATGCTCATTGCTGGTTGGACGCGCGACCAGAAGAGTTTTATTCAACGGTTTGATCTGGATGGTGACGGCAAGATTAGTGAGCAAGAGATGGAGCTGGTGCGCGCTGCAGCTACGCGGGAAGTACGCAGCCAGGTTGGCGAATTGAAGCCGCAAACCACTATTAGCAAGCCCGCTGATGGTCGCCCGTTTATTATTTCGCATCACTCACACAGCAAGCTTCATCAGCGGCATAAGCTGCACAGCTATTTCTATGTGCTGCTATTTCTGGCGTCCTGCGCTTTACTGGCTAATGCTCTGTTGCCACGCAATAAAGTGCGGCATCATGCGGATGAAGATGGCTATCCTAAAGGCTGGCCAGCGTTAGTGCTGGACCCCTACCGTAACATTTGTACTGATCTTTCAGGGACTTATTCTACAAAAAGCCATTCAGGCAATATCAAGCTTGCAGATACATTTGTTGGTGAACGTGTACTGAAGCCGACTTTCGCGGTCCCCAAACAGGCACTTTTTCGCGATTGGGAAACCTTGACTATCAGTCAGTACGAGCAAGCGTATGGCGCGAAGCGCTATGGCGTTACCAAGGTAAAACTGACGCTAGAGCGCAGCCCAAACGCTATACAAGCTTTGGAAGCAGAGCTGAGTTCTAACGATACCGCACAGTTTGCGCGCTATCGGAGCATGATCAGCCCTGCCGCAAGGCAAAAATCCAAGTTTTATGTGGACGAAGCGAAAAGCCGATATTTCCAGCCAGCCACAATGTCGGATGATGCTTTTGAAAATGCCATAGATGATCATTTCTTCTGGCGTCATCATCATTACACATTAGATACAAGCGGCGCCGATTATTCATGTGAAGGCGGCTGGGTGACTTCGCATCGAAAATCAGATAATCCTCAATACCCTTGGGTAAGGATTGCGGTGACTAAAGACCAAGCCGGTAATTTGGTCGCCAGAAAGTTTTATACCAAGCCTAACGTCATTGCAGGTGTGATATTTGACGACACCATCGTCGTGCTGGACTGGACGCGCTGGCCAGCAAGCAAAACCGCCTGGCCTCCAACTGAATAAAAAGTTGCCCTGATGTATGCCCTGTTTTATGGAAAATTTACCAGCTACTATCTAAACCCTGCGGTTTTATCCTGTGTCGCCGCGCTGGCGATCGTGTTTGCTGGCAGCCTGAAATTCGCACCTGCAGATGACGGCCATCGCATTACATGGCTTTACTGGCTTCCATGCTTAGCGGCTTTGCATGCGTGTTTAACTTGAGACGTTTTTTGGGCATAGAAGAAACACCCATTTTGGCGGCGGTGGTGCCGCCGCCACGCGCGCATCTCACCCGGTTTCATGGCGTCTTTGCGCCAAAGGAAATCCGGGTCAGAGTAGAATGGCACTTACTTAAGCGCGGCATCCAGATTTTCGTCATTCCCGCGTAGGCGGGGTTCCCAACAGCCGTAGGCTGGTCATCCAGTGACTTCAGGCTTTCTTGACCAAGCAAAGTCGCTGGATCCCCGCTTTCGCGGGGATGACGGGGCTTAAGTAAGTGCCATTCGGGTCAGAGTAGTTTTTTTCATAAGTCGTAAGGTTAAGCGTCGGCAAAGAAGCTGAGCGCCTGACAATCCCCCACTGAATCGTGCACAACGCAACACTGCCACCCCTTCGCCCACAACATGACCTGTCAGATATGACAGGTTCTCCCGATGTGATTGGTGATTGCTTGCCGGGTGATGTCCCGGCTATGCGTCCAGCAAAGGCAAGCGGTGCGCCAAGGCTGCACCCTATGACTGCCAGCTTTCGTGTGTGATGCATACGGCGGGCTTGAGCCCGCCCTATTTGAAGGCATTACGACCGATGCCAAGGGCGCCCCTCATCCGCCCCCGTATCGAGTACGGGGCAGGCTCTTCGGGCACCTTCTCCCCGCGTTGCGGGGAGAAGGAATGGCGTGCTTCCTTCAATCGATCATCGCGAATCGATGACTCAACCAAAATCCCCCAACTCAATCACGATCGCATCCGGATCCCCAGCCTCAATCGCACGCGCAACCGCGCTGTGCTCCGCGCCTTCCACCCAACTGCGCAGATCGCGTCCGCTCTTGCCGTCAGCGCGTGCGGCGAGTGCGTCGGTGCCCGTGTCGAGATCGAATGCGATCGGTTTGCCGGCCAGCATCACGGCAAGCAGCTGTCGTGCGCCGTCGCGGTCGGGCAGCGGAATTTCGATCTGCTTCGGCAGGCGCGACAGTACGGCGGCGTCGATCTGATCGCGGCGGTTGGTGGCGGCGAGCACGAACACCGGCTGCGTCTGTGCGGCGATACCGTCCATTTCCTGCAGCAGTTGGCCGACGATTTCGGTGAGGATCGCGTCCGACTGTCCGCCGCGTGTCGCGGCGATGATGTCGAGTTCGTCGATGAACAGCAGCGAGGGCGCCGATTCGCGCGCGCGTTCGAACAGCTCGCGCACTTTCTGCCCGCTCTGGCCGAGATAGCCCTGTTTGATGTCGGCGGTGGACGCTGCGATGAAGCGAAGCCCGGTTTCGTTGGCGAGGGTGCGCGCGATCTGGGTCTTGCCGGTGCCGGGCGGTCCGTAGAGCAGCAAGCCGCGCGGCACGCCGATTCCGCGTTTGCGGAAGGTCTCGGCATGCTGCAGCAGACCGGCGGTGGTCTTGAGTTCTTTCATCGTCGCTTCGGACAGGATCAGCGTGCTCCAGCTCGCGCGGCTGTCGGTCGTGGTGGAGCCCTGTTTGCGCATCGCGGTGGTGAATGCGGCGAGCGCATCGTCGTCGACCGGCTTTTTCGTGCCGTGCTCGCGCGCGACCCGCTTCGCGAGGCTGCTCAGGTCGCGCCCGGACATGCCCAGCGTCAGCGCTTCGGTCTGCGGCGGCAACGGTGGCGGAATGCCCAGACGCGCGAATTCCTTCGCGAGAATCTCCAGTCGCTGAAGGCCGCCGGGCAGGCCGATTTCGAGCTGGTCCTCGAAGCGCGACAGCATCGCGGCATCGATCAGATCGCGGCGGTTGGTCGCACCGACCACCCAGACGCTCGATTGGCGGTCGAAACCATCCCACTGCGCGAGGAACGCGGTGACGATCTCCTCGACGAAACTGTCGGTGCCGGTGCCGCCGCGTCGACCGAACACGCCTTCGCATTCGTCGACGAAAATCACAGCGCGGGGTTCGCCGCGTGCCTTGGTCCACAGTGCCTTCACGTTCTCGCCGCTCTGACCGATGAAGCCGGATTTCAGATCGGTGAGCGACAGCGGAAAGAACGCGCAGCCCATGCTGTCGGCGAAGGTGCGCGCGATCAGCGTCTTGCCGGTGCCCGGCGGGCCGTACAGCAACAGGCCGCGCGTCGCCGACGCGCTGCCGGTGGCGAAATGTCCGGCCACCGAGATCAACTGTGCTTTCACCTTCGGATCCAGTGCGACACCGGCCCAGGCCTTCGCGGAATTGGCGTTGGGCTTCCCCTGCGCCTGGCCTGAGCGCAGCGCGCGATTGCGTTCGATCCGGTTCGCGTGTTTCGCGTGGCTGTCGCATGCCGTATCGAAAGCCAGCGCCAGTGCGCGCACCTTCGGCGGCATCGGCGGGAAGGCGTCGTGCTGCACCAGGTCGCGATCCCAGACGGTGATCGGCAGACGGCCGACCGTACGCAACGGAATGATGCCCAGGCCGCGGCCATGGGTGTCGCTGATCGCGATCACGATATCGCCGGGTTCGACCCCGCGCATGCTATGCCAGGCCTCCCAGTCGAAACCGGTCGGGGTGGTGAGCGTGCGTGCAGCCAGATAGACGAACGGGAATTCGCTGCTGCTGTCGATGTGGGACAGCCGCATGAGCCGGAAGTGGTGCCGCGCCAGCGTCATCTGCGGCAGCAGCCAGCGTTCGAGGAAGAGCAGCACGACGATCGCGCCGACGATCCACCACGGCGAGTGCTGCGACCAGAGCGACGTCAATTTCGGGAACAGGTCCGGCTTGTACACGGTGATGGCGATCATGGCGATCATCAGCGCGCCCGTCAGCACCAGCCACAGCGAGGGCGCGTGCATCGACACGCGCATGCCGCGCTCGCGGTTGTATCTCGGTTGCGTGAGCAGGCGGCGCAGACCCTGCGTGGCGTAGTGCCGGCGAAGCGTGGGGTCGATGCTCCGGGCGAAGGTCTGCAGATCGGCTTCCACGCCCCGGAGGTCGTCGCCTGTCCGGTCTGCGGCGCTGTGCTGCGGATTCACGTCCTTGCCCTGTCCTGTCGCGATTTCTGGAGTCCAGATGATAGCCCGCGTCCGCCCGGGGGCGGCAATGGACGCGGACGGTCACGGTTTTGGGTTATCGTGGGGAATTGCCGGTTCCAATCCGGCGACCACGGTCGCGACAGGACGTGGTGAAGGTTCCGTCGCGATACAGGCACCGCGTCCGTATCGTGTCCGTTGGAGCGCTCTGCCGCGCCGTGCGCCCCACGGCAAGCAGTCGCGCGCCACTCACTGGAAAGATGCGGTCATGGCGATTCTCAGTTTCAATGGACGCGTGGACATCGCGGTTGCGCGCTTGCGTAGCAGGTTTCCGGATGCGCAACTGCTCGAAGCGGTGGGCAAAGCGTCGGCCGGTCTGATCGAGCATCCCTCGGCGATCGATCACCTGCACGTGGTGTTCCGGCGCGGGGACACGATGCTGCTCGTCGAGGAAACCGGCTACGGCGAATTCGGCAATGCGGTCGAGCTGGATGTCGAGGCGCCGAAGACCAGTGCCTCGCTCGCGTGGCCGATCGAGATGGACCTGCCCGACGCCGACCGGCTCAAGGAACAGTTCGGCTATGCCGACCCCTACGCCAGTGTCTCGCTGCGCATTCCGCAGGGTGTGACGTGGGCGAATGCATCTTTCGTGTTCGGTGGCAATTCGAAATGCCCGGATGTGGTGGTGGATACGGTGACAGGGCGGGTGTTCGAAGGTCGTTGAGCGACGGTCGCGGCGTCGAGGCATCTCTTTGCTCTACGCGCTTTCGTATCCGATCACCAGCAACGGGTGATCGTCTCGAACGTCGCCGTCTTCTCCGTTGTGCGGAAAAGACGGCGAGGCCATGGACGAAGCCGTTGCCGTCGACGCGCCGGTCGCGTTACAGGATCGACAGCGTTTTTTCCTTGCGCTCGGCCAATCGCTTTTCGAGATAGTGGATGTTCTGGCCGCCGGTCTGGAAGCCGACATCGGCCAGGATCCGCTGCTGCAGCGCGATGTTGGTCTTGATGCCGTCCACGACCATTTCGCTCAACGCGACTTTCATGCGCGCGATCGCGGTGGCGCGGTCGGGGCCGTGCACGATCAGCTTGCCGATCATCGAGTCGTAGTTCGCCGGTACCCGATAGCCTTCGTAGATATGCGAATCCACGCGCACGCCCGGCCCGCCGGGGGCGTGGAAATGTTTGATCAGGCCGGGCGAGGGCATGAACGTGTCCGCGTCTTCGGCGTTGATGCGGCATTCGATGGCGTGGCCGCTGAGCACGATGTCGCTCTGCCGGATCGACAGCTTCTGGCCCGATGCGATCATCAGCTGTTCTTTCACCAGATCGACGCCGGTGATCAGCTCGGTCACCGGATGCTCCACCTGGATGCGGGTGTTCATCTCGATGAAATAGAAGCGGCCGCCTTCGTAGAGGAACTCGAACGTGCCGGCGCCGCGATAGCCGATGCGCACGCAGGCGTCGGTACAGACCTTGCCGATCTCGGCGCGCTGTTCCGGCGTGATGCCCGGCGCGGGCGCTTCTTCGACCACTTTCTGATGGCGGCGCTGCATCGAGCAATCACGTTCGCCGAGGTGGATAGCGCTGCCCTGGCCGTCGGCCAGCACCTGGATTTCCACGTGACGTGGGTTTTCCAGGAATTTTTCCATGTAGACCTGTTCGTTGCCGAATGCGGCCTTGGCTTCGCTCTGTGTGGTCTGGATCGCGCCGTGCAATGCGGCTTCGGTATGCACCACGCGCATGCCACGCCCGCCGCCGCCGCCCGCCGCCTTGATGATCACCGGGTAGCCGATCTCGCGTGCGATCCGCGCGTTTTCCGGCGCGTCGTCGCCCAGCGGGCCGCCGCTGCCCGGCACGCAGGGCACGCCTGCGGCCTTCATCGCGCGGATCGCTTCGACCTTGTCGCCCATCATCCGGATGGTCTCGGCGCGCGGGCCGATGAAGATGAAACCCGAGGATTCCACGCGTTCGGCGAAGTCCGCGTTTTCGCTGAGGAAGCCGTAGCCCGGATGGATCGCCTGGGCATCGGTGACTTCGGCTGCGGCGATGATCGCCGGCATGTTGAGGTAGCTGTCCTTCGAGGCGGCCGGGCCGATGCACACCGATTCGTCGGCCATGGCCACGTGTTTGAGGTTGCGGTCGACGGTAGAGTGCACCGCGACCGTCTTGATGCCCAGCGCGTGACAGGCGCGCAGGATGCGTAGCGCGATCTCGCCGCGGTTGGCGATGACGACTTTATCCAGCATGGGTGCGTCCTCAGCCGATCACGAACAGCGGCTGGTCGAATTCCACCGGCTGACCGCTCTCGCACTGGATCGCAAATACGGTGCCGGACACCTCCGCCTCGATCGGATTGAACATTTTCATCGCTTCGATGATGCCCAGCGTTTCGCCCTGCTTGACCGCTTGGCCCACCTTCACGAACGCCGGTTTGTCCGGCGACGGCGAGGCGTAGAACGTACCGACCATCGGTGAACGCACGACATGGCCGTCGGGCAGCTCGGGGCTGGTGCGGCTGCCGCCGGTGGCGGCGTCCACCGGCGACTGCATCGGCATCGCCGTCGGCTGCGCCGCGCGCGGCGCGTGTTCCAGGTGCAGCGGCGCCGGTGCGGGAACGCTGACAGCCACGCCACCTCGCGGCATGCGCGCGAGACGTACGGATTCCTCGCCTTCCTTGATTTCGATTTCGGCGAGATTCGATTCTTCCAACAGATCGATCAGTTTCTTGATTTTGCGCAGGTCCATGTGGTGTGCTCGCTCGTTGCCCGGCGTCTCGGCGCCGGTGTCGGTTCAGGGGGATGGCGTTTCGAGGCGACGGATCGCGGCGGCCAGCGCCAGGCCGTAGCCCAGCGGGCCGAAGCCGGCGACGATGCCGACCGCGAGGTCGGTGAAGTAACTGGTGTGGCGGAACGGCTCGCGTGCGTGTGGATTGGACAGGTGCACTTCGATGAACGGAATACCGACCGCGGCCAGAGCATCGCGGATCGCCACCGAGGTGTGGGTGAAGGCGGCCGGGTTGATCAGGATGAAGTCGATGTGGCCGCGCGCAGCCTGGATCCGGTCGACCAGTGCGTGTTCGGCGTTGGACTGGAAACTCTCGAGCACGTGCCCGGCGGCGGCGGCGCGTTCGGACAGATCCGCATCGATCACCGCCAGCGTCGCATGCCCGTAGATTCCGGGTTCGCGGGTGCCGAGCAGATTCAGATTCGGGCCATGCAGGGCGAGCAGTCGCGCCATGAAGTCGATCCGTCGAGTGGGCGGCCAGTCTGCGCGAAAGCCGGAGTAGTGTCCAGATCGGCGACGTTCGGCCCTTTTCAATTGCTTGTTTGAATTATGGGCTCGATAGACTGCATCGCCGTGACAGGATTCCGTGGCACAAAAAGTTACGGCCCCGGCATTGCTGCCTGGGGCCGTCGCCCTGCACGGGTTGTACGGTGTGTCGCTGGCCCGGCGCGCTGCCGGTGGCGACGTGCGGCCCGGCGCTACAGCGTCCGTGCCGCGGGATCGGGGTTGTGGGCGCGCTGCGGTCAGCGGTCCCGTGAAGCCGAACAGAGCGTCGAGATCATCGTCGCGCAGTGTCGGGTGAGGCTGGCCAGCAGGCCGGGATTGGTTTCATGGCCGGTCGCGGTCAGCATCACCATCTGCTGGCCCGGGCGAGGTACCCGCTGGATCACCGCGATTCCCCCGTCGGTCTGCACCACCATGTCGATGAAACCGTGCTGGCCGAGGTCGCGGGTCAGGGTTTCGGCCATGTTCGACAATGAGCTGGCGACAGCCGCCAGTCGCGGCGCATCCAGCATCGGTGCGGCCGCATGGGCGAGGTGATGACCTTCGAGATTCGACAGGACGCAGGCCTGTCCGTCGGGAATGCCGGCCAGCATGCCGTGCATCGCGCGCACCACATCGTTGTATCGGCTGTACTCGAAGTACTTGCCGAACAGCCGGCTTTGCACGGGGAACGGCACGGTATTGGCGGACATATCGGCTGACCTGGGTGGAAGGGCGGACGCGACAGCGCGTCCGTGGGCTTGGCTCCACCGCATGCACGATGGGTCCGATGCAAAGCACAAGCATTCTTCGTGCCAAGTGCGGGAATCGCCCCGGATCTTCGCCGTCGCCGGGCGCCGGATTGGGAATGTGTCGCAAAAACATGGCCCTGGCCGGCCGGGCGGCGAACCGGTCGGGCACCGGCGCAGGTCGGGCGCCTATTCGTCACCTGTCGCAGGGGGGCAAGCGGGTGCCGTGCTGT
Organism: Lysobacteraceae bacterium; assembly: GCA_040079515.1. Lineage (GTDB taxonomy): Bacteria > Pseudomonadota > Gammaproteobacteria > Xanthomonadales > Xanthomonadaceae > Lysobacter_I. The sequence goes on along the minus strand of JBEBKD010000015.1, from coordinate 53,343 downwards.
GTCGTTTCTGTCCACGCCCGGAAATGTCCGGACATGTACCGTGGGCCGATATCGACGGCAGGTACTGCCGTTCAGCGCGTCGCGTCGGCGGCGAACGCGTCCAGTTCTCCAGCCACGAACGGGCCGATCCGCTGTCGCAGCAGGCGGCCATCGGCGCCGATCAGCACCGAATAGGGCAGTACGCCGTTCGGATTCCCCAGACGCACGCTGGCATCGGCTGGACCCGGTGGCTCGATCAGGATCGGGTATTGCACCGGCACCCGGGTCAGGAAGTTGCGGACAGCCTCGGGTCCGTCCAGTGCGATCCCGACGACCTGAACGCCCTTCGCGCCTTGTTTTGCGCTGAAGCGCTGCAGTTCCGGCAGTTCCTCGATGCACGGGCCGCACCAGCTGGCCCACACGTTGATCAACAGCGGCCGTCCCGCCCAAGCCTCGGGGACAGCGACCGCGCGGCCCGCCAGATCCGGCAGCAGCAGCGGTGGCATCGGCTCGCCGCGCTTCGCCACGACAACACCGGCCGGCGGCGGAGGGGCCTTCGCGCCCATCGCATCCTGGAGCACTTGCTGGCCGAAGCGGCTCCGCCACAGCGGCCCCGGGCCGGAAACCATCAGACCGGCGATGGCGCCGAGCACAGCGGCGAGGACAGCGACGATGAGGATGGTGCGGGTGTTCATCCGACGGGCTTCATTCGGCCGCCGCCTTCTCCAACGCCTCGCGCACGAGCGTCGGCGTCAGCAACGTCGGCAGTACCGTGGCTTCGCCGCCGTCGCGTGGATACAGCACATACAACGGCACGCCAACGGCTTTGTAGCGCTGCAGGTAAGCAGTGATCGCAGGGTCGACATCGGTCCAGTCGCCGACCATGTACACCGCGTTCGTCGCGCTCAGCGCTTCGCGGAAGCCGTCGCGGCCGAACACCGCTTTTTCGTTCGCCTTGCAGCTCACGCACCAGTCGGCGGTCATGTTCACCAGCACCACGCGATGCGCGGCGCGCAGATCGGCGAGCCGTTGTTCCGAGAACGGTATCGACAGCGTCTCCGACGGCTGCGCCGCGACGCGCCGGGTATTCGCCTGCAGTTGCGAGATCGACCAGACCGGCCACAGCGCCACGAGCATTGCGATCACGGCTGCGAATCGGGCCCAGCGCGCGCCTTGCATCTGCGCATGGGTCCATGCCCAGGCCGCGAAGGCGAGCAGCACCGCCGACACCGCCCACAGCGCCACCGCATCGGCGCCGCGCTGCTTCGCCAGCACCCACACCAGCCACACGGCGGTGAAATACAGCGGAAAGGCGAGCAACTGCTTGAAAGTATCCATCCATGCGCCCGGCCTGGGCAGCAGCCGCGCCAGTGCCGGGACATAGGCGATCAGCAGAAATGGCGCGGCAAGACCGAGGCCGAGGCCGAAGAACACCAGCAGCGCCGAAGCGGTCGATGCGGTGAAGGCCCAGGCGAGCGCCTGGAACATCATCGGCGCGGTGCAGGGCGCGGCGACCACGACCGCGAGCACGCCGGTGAAGAAATCCCCGGAAGCGCCGCTGCGGTTCGCGAGCGTCTGGCCCATGCCGACCCAGCGGCCGGTCAGCGTCCACACGCCGGACAGACTCAGGCCGAACAGGAAAACGACCAGGCCGAGCACGGCAACCACGCCCGGCCGCTGCATCTGGAAGCCCCAGCCCAGCGCTTCGCCGGCGTTGCGCAGCGCCAGCACGATCGCACCCAGCGCCACGAAACTCACCAGTACGCCAGCCGTGTACCAGCGCGCATGCGCCCGCGCGCGTTCGCGGGTGTCGTTGCTTTCGATCAGGCCAAGTACTTTGATCGACAGCACCGGCAGGACGCACGGCATCAGATTGAGGATCAGACCGCCGAGCAATGCGGCGATGAAGGCGAGCAGCAGATTCGTCTTCATCCCGAAGACGCGAAGATCGCGTGCGGCCGGCGCGGCGACTGCGGGCGTGTCGTCGTTGACGGGCGCGTTCGTCGCTACGGGCGGCGTATCGCTTTCTGCAGCGACATCGGGAACCGTCGGCGCGCTGGTCGCGATGTCGCTGCTGTCCGCTGCCGTCGCTGGGATCGTTGCGTTGTCGACAACCGCAGCCTTGGTCACCTCGCCGCGAGGCAGCGCGATCCGCACCGAGCGCGTCATCGGCGGATAGCAGATGCCGTTGTTCTGACAGCCCTGGAACGTCGCACGCAGCGTCACCGTTTGTGCATCGGGCCTGGTGCGCGTCAGCGGCAACGGCACGTCGACTGGATCGAAATAGACGATGACATCGCCGAAGTGCTCGTCGTGATGGGTCGTGCCCTTCGGCCAGCCCGGCTTGCCGGGCGCGATGCCGTCTGCATGGAGTTCGAAGCGGCTGCGGTCGCGATACAGGTAGTAACCCGGGGCCGGGGCGAAGCGCAGCAGCAGGGTGTTGCCATCGCCGGCGATGGCCTCGAAGACGAAGGCCTGTTCTTCCGGCAGCGGCCCGCCGTTGCCGGTGTCGGCGAACACGCTACCCAGTGGATTCGCGCCGGACGTGCCGGTTCTGGGCGCCAGTGGATTGAAGCCACCGGCGTCCGCTGTGGTCGCGGCCCCCGGCAGCGCGACCGACAGCGTGCGGGTCTGCGGCGGGTAGCAGATGCCCAGATCTGCGCAGCCCTGATATTTGACCTTCAGCGACACCGTCGCGCCCGTGCCGGCGATTCCCGGCAGAGTCGCGACGAGCTCCTTGCGATAGGTTTCGGTCTTGCCGAAGAATTCGTCGTTGTGGGGTTCACCGCCGGGCAACCGCAGCGCACCGCTGCGGACGGTCGTGACGGTCGGCTTCACCGAGATCCGGTGGCGATAGAGATAGTAACCGTCGGCGATCTTCCAGCGGATCCGCACCGTGTCCGGTGCGGTCGCTTCGACACTCAACGCGAAGGCCTGATCCACCGGCAGCAGATCGGATTCGTCGATCGCCAGCGCGGGCAGCGTGGCGAAAAACAGCAGGGACGCCAGGAATCGAGCGAGGCATCGTGCGAATGAGGGCATGGGGATCGGTCCGGGGCGCGGGGTGTGCAGCGATGTTGTCCGCAGCGCGTCAGTGTAGGGATACGGACCGGGCTTCGACAGCCTGCGCAGAGTTCCGTTCCACCGTTTTCCGGCGGTAGTGGCCCGGCCCGAGGGGGTCACTCGCCCGTCAGCGAAGGTCGCTTGGGCCGTGTACGGCCCAGACGTTTCGCGGTGAGCTCCTCTACGATTTCCACCAGTGCGATGCGGGTGCGCGGCGATGCCTCCCGGAACGACTGCACCAGCCGCAGTTCGAGCATATCCTCGACCAGGATCGCATCGGCCGCCGATACCGAGTCGAACTTCGCGTCATCGGACAGCTGCATCTTGCCGCGACCGGTCGCCAGCCACTCGAAGGTCACTCCGGCTACCATCGCCACGGCGCGCAGGTGATCGACGCTGGGATTCTTGCCTTGGGGCGACTCCCAGTGGCTGACGGCGCTACGCTGTACGCCGATGGCTTCAGCCAATTTGGCCTGCGACATGCCCGCCTGCCGGCGCGCCAAACGGATTCGGTCCTGAGAATTCATTTTTTTGTGATTCAGTTCACTGAACGGGGCTGGGGTAACGCTATCGAAACACTTCCATGGAAGATATCCGATTTGCCAACAATATTCACCTAGATACCAATGTTGGCCTAACACTGTCTGCTTTCGGTAGCATGCCACCATTGATAGCATGCGAATCAGTCAGATAGCGCGTTTTCCTGAAGTGCGCTCACCGGGATTGGCCCTTTTTCGCGGACCCCCCATCTTCACAGCAGAAATCACATCGGTATTCTCCATCCAGCCGGTAAGGACGCTGGCTGCAATACGGAGGTTGCAAGGGGGGGAACGCACCTGCACGGGTGACGTCAGGATGGTCTTCTCCGGAAGCGCGCACTATATGTGCGCGCTTTTTTTTGCGCGCCCGAAAGGAAAAAAGCGCCGAAAGGCGCTTTTTCCCGGGTTTCGACAATGCCATCGATCCGGGCGATCGACCCGATCAGCCCATCCGCAACGCGGCCTGCACCATCAACGCCGCCACGCAGGCGATGCCGACCACCCACGACAGCGATCGCAGCGCGTGCTTGTCGGCAAGGTAGAACACGCCGTGGAGGATGCGGCAGACGATGAATACCAGCGCAAGGGTCGTGATCCGACCCGGGTCGACGCCTGCGGTCTGCGCCATCAGCACACCTGCCGCGAACGGCGCGAAGGCTTCGAAGGCGTTCAAGTGCGCGGCATTGCCTCGCTGTACCCGCGGATGGGTCTGTTTCGCGATCCAGCCGCGCGGGTCGCGATTGTCGTAGCCCTTGGCGGCGGATTTGCCGATCGTGGTCCAGAGATAGGGCAGAACGGCAGCGACGAAAATGCACCAGTAGGCGATGGCCATGGGCGGGCTCGAAGTGAAGTGAACAGGCAGGTTAGCCGATGTCGCTCACTGCGCGCCCTATCGAACCGGGGCAGGCTCACCCTCCCCATCGTGCGCGGAGAGAGAAGCGCGAGCGCAGTGGGCGAGGACTGAAGGGGCCCCGCGCAGAGGCTCAGTCGAGCCGTTGCAAGTGCGCCATCAATGCCATCAAAAACGCCGTGGACTCGTCGGCGTTGCTGAAGACGACCAGACCCCAACCGCTGTCGCGATGCAGTGCGACCACGCTGGTATAGCCAGGATTGGTGCCGCCATGGACGTAGAGACGGCCCATGGGAAGCCGATAGACCGAAAAGCCCAGTGCCCAATCGACCAGGCCGAACGCGCGCTCCGGGTAATCGTCTGGAATGGGCACGTGCTGCGGCTCGAAGTAGGTCTCGCAGATGTCCGGTTTCAGGCCGCAGCGCGAGAGCAGTGTTGCGATCCAACGCCCGTAATCGCCGGCTTCGGTCGTCACCCCGTACGCGGCGCCGAATTGCCCGTCGATGGCTCCGTCGCCTTCGATTCGCTTGCCGTCGCGATGGGGCAAGGCTTTCGGTACGGTTGTGCGTGCATCGGAAACGAAGCGGGTGTGTTGTAGGCCCAGCGGGCCGGCGACGCGATGTTGGAACAGATGCTCCAGGCCTGCTGCGTCCGTATCGCTGAGGTGCTGCAGAACCAGGGCCAGATACTGGTAACCCTCGCCGGAATAGATGAAGCGTTCGCCTGGAGCGGCCAGCGGGACGAGCGCATCCTCGGCCATGGATTGGCGCCAATCACTGCGAGGCGTTGGCCCGGAACGCCAGTTGGGGAGGCCACTGGTGTGGTCGAGAATCTGTCGCGCGGTTACGCGACGAAAGGCCGCATCGTTTGGAAGATCCGGGTGTATCAGGTAATCCGAGAGCGGGCGATCAAGATTGAGACGACCCTCTTCGACGAAGGTCATTGCGAAATAGGCGAACAGCGGTTTGGACAACGATGCGGCCTCGAAGAGCGTGTCTTCGGTGACCGCCCGCCCGCTGTCGGCATCGGCCGTACCCATGGCACGGCGATACACCACTTGGTCATGGTGGACGATCGTGATCGAAAGTCCGGAGATGCGATGGGTGGCCATCGCATCGTGGAGCCATGCATCGAGCGCGGCCGGGTCGACAGGCTGACCGGTCAGGTCGCGCAGCGGTGGTGTAATGGTTGGCGTTGGCGTTGGCGTTGGTGGGCTGGGCAGGCAAACGCCCGGTGCGAATGCCAGCAAGAAGAAAACGACGTGGCGCAGCAATGTACGCGTCGTTCTGCGGGAAACGGTTCCGCTGAGTGCCATGGTGGTGACCTGCATCGAGTCGAGGGAGCCGCGAGGTTGGGCTTTCCGCGCCGCTCATGCGCTGCATTTCCTGCAAAAACAGCCTCGATTTTGAAAATGCACGGCTTTATTCGATTTTGATTGAATGCGCCGCCAGTGTCGCGTCCCTGCAAGTTGTTGAAAAACGCACATCGTGTGCGTTTGACTCGCCGCATCCGTGCGGCTCGCCCCTTCGGGGTCAGCTTCGCTGTTCGCGCCGGCTCCTGCCGGCGCAGTCAATCGCGAGACCGGCACATGTCCGGTCTCGCTCACGGCGAATCAATCGCTTACGCGCTTGCTTCGCCGATGCAGCCATCCTTGGCTGCACCAGCAGGCCGTTTTTCAACAGCCTGCTAGGTCATGGGTGTTGTTGTCGTCTGGGGTGGCGGAGGCGCCAGCCCCTGGCTGAGGGCATCGCGCCGGAAGTCGGTCGGTGTGCGGTCCTCCAGCGACTTGAAGGCGCGATTGAACGTCGCCAGCGATGCGAAGCCCGAATCCAGGGCGATCGACAGGATCGGACGGCGGACCAGTGCCGGATCGGCCAGCGCCGCCTTGGCGTGATCGATCCGGGCACGGGCAAGGAAGGATGAAAAATTGCGGTAACCCAGCACGCTGTTGATGAGCGTCCGCAATTGATGCTCCGGTAGACCCAGGCGTTTGGCCAATCCGCCTACAGACAGATCCGGCTCGAGATAAACCCGGTCTTGGCGCATGGCGGTTTCCAGACGCTCCAGATGGATGCGATCCCGCGGGTCGATGCTTGTCCTCTGCGCCGACGGATCAGGCCTTTGCGCGGGCGTCGATTCGAAGCGCAGCGCCGTATCGCGCAATCCCGCGACCCAGTTGAGGGCCAGCCAGGCCGCGAAGAAAAAGCTCATGCTCCGCAAGAGGAAGGCGAGTGCGCGATCTGCGAGAAGCTCGGACAGCAGTGAAACGGCCAGTACTGCGGCGATCAACAGGACCACCACGTTGCGCGCGCGTCGGCGCGGTGCGACCAGATCGTCTTGCCTGCCCGAAAGCGCAAGCCAGACCACATGCGCCAGCATCGCAAGCGGAGGAATCATGCCAAGCTCGGTGCGATTCAGCCACGCAAGCGGAAGGCCCTGCGCCTGTAGAGCGTAGAGTGTCGGGAATATCGACAGTACGAGCATTCCCGACCACTGCCAGCGGTCTATGCGGTATTCGTCGCCGAACAAGGACTGCAGGGACCACCACGTCAGACCGCTGACCGGGATCGCCAGTGGCCACAGAAGCTGCTGCCAGTAGCCAGGTAGCGAGTTCGAGGGTGGCAGTCCCAGTAGCAGCATCGACGAGCTGCCGATCGCCGTTGCCGCGATCAGGCGCGCCCGCAGATGCCGACCGCTGTCGCGAAGCGCCAGCCATGCGGTGAACAGCAGGATGGCGCAGCCCCCGTAAGCGAAGAATGCGGACATCAGCGGGGTTCCTGAAGCCATCCGCTGTGGGTCAATGCACTCGCCCCCCGTCGTTTACAGCGCGTAACCGAATTGCTGGCTGAACTGTTCGGCGAACTCGGCGTAGTCGAAGCGCTGATTCTGGGTGCCCGGGTGCTCGACCTTCAGTGCGCCCATCAGGTTGCCGATCCGGCCGATGGTCGGCCAGTCGTAACCTTTCTCGATGCCGAAGATCAGGCCGGCGCGGAACGCGTCGCCGCAGCCGGTCGGGTCGGTGACCCGGCGCTCGTGCGCGGGCGGGATGTCGAAAGTCTTGCCATCGGCGAAGATCCGCGCGCCGCGCGGGCCCTGGGTGGCGATATAGGCCTTCACCTTGCCGGCGATGGTGTCTTCGCTCCAGCCGGTGCGCTCCTGCAGCAGGTTCGACTCGTAATCGTTGACGGTCACGTAGTCGGCCTGTTCGATGAAGGCGCGCAGTTCCTCGCCATTGAACAGCGGCATGGCCTGACCCGGGTCGAAGATGAAGGGAATGCCGGACTCGGCGAATTGCTTCGAGTTCTGCAGCATGCCCTCGCGGCCGTCCGGGCTGACGATGCCGAAACTCACGCCCGGCACGTCGCGGACGTGGTTCTCGTAGGACCGCATCATCGCGCCAGGATGGAAGGCGGTGATCTGGTTGTTGTCCAGATCGGTGGTGATGAAGGCCTGGGGCGTGAACAGCTCCGGGATCTCCTTGACCCGATCCAGCGGGATGCCCATTTCCGCGAACCAGTCGCGGTAGGGGCCGAAATCCTGTCCCACGGTGGCCATCGGGATCGGATCGCCGCCCAGCAGCTTCAGGTTGTAGGCGATGTTGCCGGCGCAGCCGCCGAACTCGCGACGCATCCTGGGCACCAGGAACGAGACGTTCAGGATGTGGACCTTGTCCGGCAGGATGTGATTCTTGAACTGGTCCGGGAACACCATGATGGTGTCGTAGGCCAGGGACCCGCAGATCAGGGCAGCCATCGTGTCGTGTCTTCGCTTGGGAATGGGAGGGCGGGCCCGATACGGATCGGGTCCCGGAAAACCGGCCGCATAGGGTAGCCGTTGGCCAGCAGCGAGACCAGCGTCACGCGCTGGCGCGCTCGTTGGCCCGGACCTGCGCATCGGGCGTGAACGCAGCGCTTCGATCGCGAGTGAATCCCGCCGTGGAACCTGATTTTTGTTACGCTAACGGGCTGCCGAAACCGCCCGCGATGCCAAGGACAGCATTCGCGATGCGCAGGCAGTCTTTGCAGACAGTTTTCCCGGTCGTTTCGCCTTTTCGCGAAACCACGGCACCCTCCGTCACGCTCCCCCACCGGCACGCTTCCCGATGTTCAAAAAGTTCCGCGGCATGTTCTCCAACGACCTGTCCATCGACCTGGGCACGGCCAACACCCTCATCTTCGTCCGCGGCCAGGGCATCGTCCTGAACGAACCGTCCGTGGTCGCGGTGCGCCACGACCGCGTAGGCGGCGGCAACCGTTCGGTCGCGGCGGTCGGCGCCGAAGCCAAGCAGATGCTCGGCCGCACGCCCGGACACATCACCACGGTGCGTCCGATGAAGGACGGCGTGATCGCCGACTTCACCTACACCGAGGAAATGCTCAAGCACTTCATCCGCAAGGTGCACAAGTCGCGCTTCCTCAAGCCCAGCCCGCGCGTGCTGGTGTGCGTGCCCTGCGGCTCGACCAATGTCGAGCGTCGCGCGATCAAGGAATCGGCCGAAGAAGCCGGTGCGCGCGAGGTGTATCTGATCGAAGAGCCGATGGCCGCCGCGATCGGCGCCGGTCTGCCGGTGACTGAAGCCCGCGGTTCGATGGTCATCGACGTCGGCGGCGGCACCACCGAGATCGCGGTGATCGCGCTCAATGGCATCGTCTACGCGCAGTCGGTGCGCATCGGCGGCGACCGTTTCGACGAGGCGATCATCAACTACGTGCGCCGCGCCCACGGCACCCTGATCGGCGAAGCCACCGCCGAGCGCATCAAGCTCGAAATCGGTTGCGCCTATCCGCAGGCGACGGTGCTGCAGATGGAAGTCTCCGGGCGCAATCTCGCCGAAGGCGTGCCGCGCATGATCAAGCTCAACTCAAATGAAGTGCTGGACGCGCTGCGCGAGCCGCTGGGCGGCATCACCAGCGCGGTCAAGCTGGCGCTGGAACAGACCCCGCCGGAACTGTGCGCCGACGTCGCCGAACGCGGCATCGTGCTTACCGGCGGCGGTGCGCTGCTGCGCGATCTCGACAGGCTCATCAGCGAGGAAACCGGCCTGCACGTGCAGATCGCCGACGACCCGCTGACCTGTGTCGCCCGCGGTGGCGGTCGCGCGCTGGAGCTGGTCGATATGCACGGCAACGAGTTCTTCTCGCCGGAATGATGCGTCCTCCTCCCTCCCTTTCGCCACAGGCGAAGGGGAGGGTTGGGGAGGGGTCGCTTTCTGCTTTCAACCCCCTTCCGACCTCCCCCTGCGCGATGCGCAAGGGGAGGAGAAGAGCCGGCCCGTTTCCGGACCGGCGCTTGCCCTCCTGATCTTTCGCGAACTCCAGACCGAATTCCCTGACGTGCCTCCCTACGCCGGCCCTTCCGCACACCGCTCCGAGGAGATCGCGGGCACGTTGCGGCTGCTGGTCGCGTTGGCGCTGGCGATTACGCTCATGGTGCTGGACCATCGCGGCGGTTGGCTGACCGCGATCCGCGGACAGATCGAAGTGGTCGTGCAGCCGCTGTGGCGGCTGGCGGGCCTGCCGGCGAAACTCGGCGACACCGTGCGCGACGATGCTTCCACCCGCGCGCGGCTGGCGAAGGACAACGAAATCCTGCGCAACGCGCTGCTGATCAGCGGCGCGCGGATCGCGCGACTGCAGACCGCCGCCGCCGAGAACGCGCGTCTGCGCGGTCTGCTCGGTGCCGCGGAGCAGGGTGGGCTCGATGTGCAACTCGCGCCGATTCTCGACATCGCGCTCGATCCCACCCGCCAACGTGTGGTGCTCGACATCGGCGCCAATCAGGGCGTGACCCAGGGTCAGCCGGTGATCGATGCTGGCGGGCTGATCGGACAGGTGATCGAAGTGCGGCCGACCACCGCGACCGTGCTCTTGCTGACCGATCCCGACCATGCGGTGCCGGTGGCGGTGTCGCGCAACGGCATCCGTCTGGTCGCTTACGGGCGTGGCGATCGTCTCGAACTGGCGAACATCCCGACGTCCAGCGATGTGAAGATCGGCGACCGGATCGTTACTTCGGGTCTTGGCGGACGATTCCCACCGGGGTTCCCGGTCGGCACGATCACGAAACTCCGGCGCGACGAGAGCCGCGCCTTCCTGGTCGGTGACCTGAAGCCGGCGGCGCAGCTCGATCGCGGCCGCGACGTGCTGCTGCTGCGGCCGCGCCCGCCTGCCGGCGTGCCGGCACCGACCGCTGTGGGCACTGCCGCAAACGCGACCACGGCCGTATCAGCGCCACCCGCAACCACGGCGGCGACAACGCCAACGACCACGGAGCCGCAACGATGAGTCGCGTGCGTCGTCCGTGGCTGTTTCCGGCGAGCATCGTCGTCACGCTGCTGCTCGGCCTGCTGCCACTGCCAGCGGTGCTGCAGCCGCTGCGGCCGTACTGGCTCGCGCTGGTGCTGGCCTATTGGCTGCTGGAAGACCACGAGCGCGTCGGGCTGGGTCTGGCATTCGGCATCGGTCTGCTGGCCGATATCGCGTTCGGCAGCCTGCTCGGCGAACAGGCGCTGCGGCTGACGGTGATGACCTTCATCCTGCAGCGGTTCCGGCCGCAGCTGCGGTTCTTTCCGATGGCGCAGCAGGCGCTGGCGATCGGTGGCCTGTTGCTCAACGATCAGATCATCGTCGGCGCCGTGCATGTCATGTTCGGTCAACCGATTCGCGGCTGGACGCAGTGGTGGACCCCGCTGATCGGCGCGCTGCTGTGGCCGCCGCTGTTTGTGCTGCTCGATGGCCTGCGCGTAGGCCGGAAAAAATAGGCACGACACGATGCGCCGCCGTTACATCAAGAATTCCGCCCAGGAAGCCACGCAGTTCCGCGCCCGCGCCGCGATCGGGTTCGTCGCGGTGGCGCTTGCGCTCGCCGGCCTGTCGTTGTGGTATTTCAAACTGCAGGTGCTGGAGCACACCGACTACGCCAAGCGCTCCGAGGCCAATCGTGTGAAGCAGCGGCCGGAAGTGCCGGCGCGTGGGCTGATCTACGATCGCAAGGGCCGCGTGCTAGCCGACAACGTGCCGGCGTATCGTCTCGATGTCGTACCCGCCGAAGCCGGCGACATCGATGCGCTGGTCGCGTCGCTGTCGAAGATCATCGCGCTCACGCCCGACGACATCGAGCGTTTCAACGATACCCGTCGCGTCACCCGCAGTTTCCTACCGGTGACCTTGCGCTTGCGCATCACCGACGAGGAAGCGGCGCGTTTCGCTGTCGACCGCTGGCGCTATCCCGGCGTCGAGCTGGTGCCGTATCTCACCCGCCGCTATCCCTATGGCGAACTGTTCGGACATGTGATCGGCTACGTCGGCCGCGTCGACAAGCAGGACCTGGAGAAACTCGGCGAAGGCACCGCCGCGTTCAGTCATACCGGCAAGTCGGGTCTCGAACGCTATTACGACGCTCAACTGCGCGGCCAGATCGGCTACGAACAGATCGAAACCAATGTCGATGGCCGGATCATCGGCAGTCTCGGACGCATTCCCGCGAAGCCCGGCGCCGACCTGCGCCTCAGCATCGATGCCGACTTGCAGCGCGCCGCGATCATCGCATTCGGGGACCTCACCGGTTCTGCGGTGGTGCTCGATCCGCGCAGCGGCGAAGTGCTGGCGATGGTCAGTCTGCCCACCTACGACCCCAACCTGTTCGTCAACGGCATTTCGCACGCGAACTATCGTCTGTTGATGGACGATCCGGCGAAACCTCTGTTCAATCGCAACGTGCTCGGTGGCGTCGCGCCCGGTTCCACGCTCAAACCGCTGATCACGCTCGCCGGTCTCGACAGCGGCCTGCGCACGCCCGACGACAAGGTGCTGTCGACCGGCGAGTTCCACATCGCCGGCCAGAAGCGCGGCTATCGCGACTCGCATGGCGGCGGTCATGGCTGGACCGACGCGCGCAAGGCGATCGGCGACTCGGTCAATACCTATTTCTACAAACTGTCGCTGGACATGGGCATCCGCAAGTTCGACGAGTACCTGTCGCTGTACGGCTTCGGCGCGCCGACCGGGATCGACCTTGCCGGCGAAACCGGCGGCATCCTGCCGTCGCCGGAGTGGAAGGCGAAGAATGCGAAAAAGCAGGGCCCCTGGTATCTCGGCGACACCGTGATTTCCAGTATCGGCCAAGGCTTCTGGAAAGCGACGCCGCTGCAGTTGGCGCAGGGCACCGCTGCGCTCGCCAGCGGTGGTCTGCTGCGTCGGCCGCATCTGGTCAGCGCGCGCCGCGACGATTTCGACAAGCCGTGGGCGACGGTGGAACAGCCGGCGCCGCGAGCGATCAGCCGCAACGCCGCGAATCTGCAGGTCGTGCGCGACGGCATGATCCGCACCGTGCATGGTCCGGGCGGCACCGCGCGCGTGATCAGCGGTGGTCTGACGTATCACATCGCCGGCAAGACCGGCACCGCGCAGGTCGTCAGTCGTCGCGGCAACGTCAGCGTCAATCCGCGCAACCTGCCGATGCATCTGCGCCATCGCGCGCTGTTCACCGGTTATGCGCCGGCCGAGAATCCGACCATCGCGCTCGCGGTGATCGTCGAAGGCGGCGGATTCGGCGCCAGCACCGCCGCGCCGATCGCGCGCAAGATCTTCGACGCGTGGTTGCTCGGCAAGATGCCCGAGCAGGAGCCGGCGGCGTTGGCGGCCGCGCTCGCGACCAATCCATTCGCGAATGTCGTGACCGGTGCGAACACCTCGCCGGCAACACCGACTGTCGAGAACGCCGCGGTCGAACCTGTCGCCGCCGAGCCTGCGCGATGAAGACCTTCGTCCGCTGGTTGCTCGACATCTTCCTGCGCCTCACGCGCACGCTCGACTGGCCCCTGCTGCTCGCGCTGTTGGCGCTGATGGGCGTGGGTCTCGCGGTGCTGTACAGCGCCGGCAACGAAAACCCGCGTCTGGTGATGGCGCAGGGCGCGCGCTATGGCGTCGGCCTTGCGGCGATGTGGTTGCTGTCGCGGGTGCCGACGGCGCAGTTGCGCAGCGTCACGCCGCTGGTGTTCGCCGGTTCGCTGCTGCCGCTGGTGGCGGTGCTGTTCATCGGCCAGGGCAAGCACGGCAACCACTGGATCAATCTCGGCGTGTTCTATTTCCAGCCGGCCGAAGTACTCAAGCTCAGTCTGCCGATGATGGTCGCGTGGTTCCTGCATCGCGAGCGGCTGCCGCCGCGTGTGCTCACCGTGCTCACCGCTGGCGCCATCATCGCCGGGCCGACGCTGTTGATCCTGCTGCAGCCGGATTTCGGCACGGCCATGCTGGTCGCCGCCAGCGGCGCGTTCGCGCTGTTCCTCGCCGGCCTGCCGTGGCGTTGGTTCGCGGCTGCCGGCGCCAGCGTCGCCGCCGCTGCGCCGGTCGCGTGGTTCTGGATGCTGCGCCCGTATCAGAAAGACCGCATCCGCACGTTCCTCAATCCCGAGTCCGATCCGCTCGGTACCGGTTGGAACATCATCCAGTCGAAGATCGCGATCGGTTCGGGCAACTGGACCGGCCAGGGCTGGGGCCAGGGCACGCAGTCGCATCTCGACTATCTGCCCGAGCACACCACCGATTTCATCTTCGCTGTGCTGTCGGAAGAATTCGGTTGGCTCGGCGTCGCCACCGTGCTCGCGCTGTACACCTTCGTCGTCGGCCGCTGTCTGTGGATCGCCAGCGAAGCGCGCGACACCTACTCGCGCCTGCTCGCCGGTGCGCTCGGTCTTGCGTTCTCGGTCTATGTGATCGTCAACGGCAGCATGATTTCCGGGCTGCTGCCGGTGGTCGGCGTGCCGATGCCGCTGCTCAGTTACGGCGGCACTGCAGCCGTGTCGCTGCTCGCCGGTCTTGGCGTGGTGATGGCGATGAAAGAGCGGCGTTGAATGGCGCGTGCCGCAGGCCTCACTGCTTCTCTGCAGAGCGCGTGCGTTGGCCCGCGAGCTTCATCACCTGTTTGAAATAGAAGCCCGGCAGCCAACGCTTCAAGCGCCAGCGCATCGGCTCGCGTCTGGTCGGGATGATCATGAACTCGCCGCGTTCCGCCGCAGCGAACACCTTGTCGGCGACGCCGTCGAGCGTGTCCGGCGAGGTGTCCATCAGTTTGATCACCTTCGCCTTGACCTTGTCGCTGGCGAATGCGGTCTCCAGCAGATTGGTGCGGAAGAATGCCGGACAGATCACGCTGACGCGGACGCCGTGGTGATGCGTTTCGGCGCGCAGCTGCTCCGACAGTGCGACCACGGCGGCCTTCGCGACGCCATACGTCATCATCCCCGGCGCGCCGGCAAGGCCCGCGAAACTCGCGGTGTTGATGATCTGCCCGCTGCGCGCAGCGAGCATGGCCGGCAGGAACAGCCGGCAGCCGCGCACGACGCCGACCAGGTCGACGTCCAGGATCTTCCTCCACTCTTCCATGGTGGTCTCGACCATCGGCCCGACGGAGGCGATGCCCGCATTGTTGATCAACACGTCCAGACCGCCCCACTCGCGTTCGATGCGATCGTGCAGCGCCTGCATCGATGCGTCGTCGCCGACGTCGGCGACGTGCGCGAGATGGCCCGTGCCCGTGAGCGCCGCTGCTGCGGCTTCGGTTCGTTCCGCGAGCAGATCGATGCAGGCCACGCGCGCGCCGCTGCGCGCATAGCGATGCGCCAGGGCAAGGCCGAGCCCGCTGCCCGCTCCGGTGATCAGTACGCGCCGTCGATTCGTGTCCATGGGTGCCGTTCGGGTGCTGTGCTAGTCTCGGCAGCATAGCAAGCCGCCGCGTGCGCGCCCTCATTCCCCAGCCAGGATCCGGCCCTTCCATGTCGACACCAGACCCCCTCTTCGACCTCACCGGCAAGACCGCGCTGGTCAGCGGCGCATCGCGCGGCATCGGCGAATCCATCGCCCATCTGCTCGCTGCGCACGGCGCACATGTCGTCTGCACGTCGCGCAACGTAGAGGCCTGCGCCGCAGTCGCGGATGCGATCCGTGCCGCAGGCGGTTCCGCCGAAGCGCACGCCTTGCACGTCGGCGATCCCGATGCCATCGAAGCGCTGTTCGACACTCTGGACGCGGCCGGAAAGGCACCCGATCTACTGGTCAACAACGCCGCTGCCAATCCGTATTTCGGCCCGATGATCGACATGGATCTGGGCAGTTACCAGAAGACCGTCGACGTGAATCTGCGGGGTTATTTCTGGACCACGGTGCAGGCGGCGCGACGCATGAAAGCCAAGGGCGGCGGCAGCATCGTCAACATCGCCTCGGTCAACGCGAAGCGGCCCGCAGCCGGGCAGGGCGTGTATTCGATGACCAAGGCCGGCATCGTCAACATGACCGAAGGCTTCGCCAAGGAACTCGCCGCGCACGGCGTTCGCATCAACGCGGTGTTGCCGGGTTTGACCGACACCAAGTTCGCATCCGCGATCACTTCCAACCCGAAGTTGATGGGCATGATGTCGCAGCTGATTCCGATGGGTCGCAGCGCGCAACCGGACGAGATCGCGCCGGCGGTGCTGTTCCTGTGCTCGCCGGCCGCCGGGTATGTCACCGGCACCTGTCTCACGGTCGATGGCGGTTATCTGGCGTAACCCCCGCGGTTTGCCGATCTTGCCGATCTTGCCGATCGCGGCGGAGCGCAACGCCGCAGTGACTTTCGGCCCGCGACGGCATCGCTCGACGTGGGCGCATAGTGCCGGACTGCCGCCGGCCAGGAGTGTCCCATGCGTTCGCTGCACATCACCGTCCTTGCTCTCGCATTCGCTACGCTCGCCGCTTGCGCCCACGTCGGCGTCGCCGACCGCAATGCCATCGCCCGACAGCTCGCCGCGCCGTCGCGCAGCACCGAGGACCGCGAACGCGATGCGCGCGACCATCCCGGGGCCGTGCTCGAACTCGCCGGATTCGGTCGTGGCGACACCATCGCCGACATCTTCGGCGGTGGCGGTTACTACAGCGAAATCATTTCCGGCATCGTCGGTGCGAAAGGCAAGGTGCTGCTGATCAACAATGCGCCCTACGACGGTTTCGCGAAGAAAGGTCTCGGCCCGCGTCTCGCCGACAACCGTTTGCCGAACGTGCATTATTCGATCGTGCCGAACGAGGCGTTGGGTCTCGGCGCCAACACGCTCGATGGTGCGTTGATCGTGATGTCGTATCACGATCTCTACGTCGCCGATGACAAGGATGGTTGGCCGGCGATCGACGCCGGGCGATTCATCGACCAGATCGTGACCGCGCTGAAGCCGGGCGGGCGGCTGCTGATCGTCGATCACGCCGCGCGCGAAGGCACCGGCGAGGCGGATGCGCAGGCGCTGCATCGGATCGAGGAGCCCTTCGCCGTCGCCGATTTCAAGACGCATGGCCTCGAATTCGCGGGTAGCATCGACACCCTGCGCAACCGCGACGACGACCGCAGCAGGAACGTGTTCGATCCAGCGATCCGCGGCAAGACCGACCGCTTCGTGCATCTCTACCGCAAGCCCTGATGCGGCTTGCCGCCGCAGATGCGGCTGTGTACCGTTGGCGCGTGATGCCGTACCTGGCGGCACAACCTTTCGATTCCGCGGAGCCGTCATGAAACTGCTGTCGATATTCTTCGCGTGTTTGCCGATCGTGGCGTATCCGTTCGCCGCGTATGCAGGGCCTGGGCAGGCAGTATCAGAGCAGGCAGCGCTTGAACAGGAAGCCCCTGAGCACGCTGCCGACCCTCTGTTCGACACGATCTCCGCACTCGATACCGAGGTTTTTGCGGCCTTCAATATCTGCAGCGATCCGGCGCAGCTCGAAAAGCATGCGGGTTATTTCGCTCCGGATGTCGAGTTCTACCACGACACCGGCGGCGTCACCTGGACCCGCGATGCGATGATCGCCAACACCAGACAGTACGTCTGCGGCCACTTCCGTCGCGAGCTGATCCCGGGCACGCTGGAAGTGTTTCCGGTCAAGGATTTCGGCGCCATCGCCCGCGGTTCGCACCGGTTCTGCCAGTTCGACAGTGGTCGATGCGAAGGCATGGCCGACTTCACCGTCGTCTGGCGCCTGAAGGATGGCAAGTGGACGATCACCCGCGTGCTCAGCTACGCCCATCACGCAACGCCGTAGGGCGCAGCGCATGCATCTGTCTTCGCTGCATCTCTATCCATTGAAGTCGGCCGCAGGTCTTGCGGTCGAAACGCTCGATATTGTTCCGCGCGGCCCGCGTCACGATCGTCGCTGGCTGGTGGTGGATACCGATGGCCGATTCGTTACCGCACGACAGATCTCGCGGATGGTGCTGATCCGCGCCGGAACCGCGGGCGGAGGTCTGCGTCTTTCCGCACCCGGTCTGCCCGATTTCGATGTCGCGGCACCGCAGCCGAACGCTTCGCGCCTGCGCGTGTCGATATGGAAGGATACGGTCGATGCGGCGGTCGTCGATCCAGCGGCCGATGCGTGGTTGAGCGTATTCCTGCAGCAGCCGGTACGGCTCGTCTACATGGACGACGACGCGCGCCGTGCTATCGATCCCGCCTATGCGCAGCCCGGCGATGAAGTGAGTTTCGCAGACGGCTATCCTTTGCTGGTCATATCACAGTCAGCGCTGGATGATTTGAACACGCGTCTTGCCGACATCGGCCGCGCGCCGGTGTCGATGTCGCAGTTCCGTCCGAATCTCGTCGTCGCCGATGCCGCCGCGCATGCCGAGGACGATTGGAAGCGCGTGCGCATCGGCGCGCTGGAGTTCGATGCGGTCAAAGTCTGTACCCGCTGCGTCTTCACCACCGTCGATCCGGTCAGCGGTATGCGTCGC
This sequence comes from Lysobacteraceae bacterium, assembly GCA_040079515.1. GTDB lineage: Bacteria > Pseudomonadota > Gammaproteobacteria > Xanthomonadales > Xanthomonadaceae > Lysobacter_I. The sequence continues at coordinate 35,169 of JBEBKD010000015.1, read as the reverse complement.
GAGGACGGCGAGCCGCTGAATATCCTCAAAGACTATCGACGCACGCCGGCCGGCATCACCTTCGGCATGAATCTGATTCCGCGCGGCGTCGGTACGCTGTGCGTCGGCGATGCGGTCGAAACGCTCGATCGAGCGTAATGTCGGCGCTTACTCCGAATCCACGCCCGCCAGATCCATCACCCACTTCGGCACGACCGGTTCGCCCGCATAGAAGTCCTTCGGTCGCTTCTCCGCCATCGCCCAGCGATGCAGCCAGCTCGGGCCGTAGCGGCCGTGATAGCCGTCTTCGCGCGCATAGGCGGGGTCGCGCATCGCTTCGTCGAGGGTGACGAAGCGATAGCCGCGGCGCTTGATGCCGGCGATCAGCTCCGCATAGGCGTCGGCATTCAGTTCGTTCGCGTGGATCAACAGGGTCTGCGGCAGCGCGTAGCCCAACAGCGCCTGCGACTGTCGTTCGTAGTAGTCGATCTTGTTGAGCATGTACGGCACGTAGCCGAGGCGCAGGCGTTCGAGCACCGCCGCACGCTCGGGCGTGTCCGCCTGAGTGTCGAGTACCTGTGCGTAGGCGAAGGCCCAGACCCACTCGCCGTTGTCGACGGTGACCGGTGCGACGCGGTAGCCGTGCGCGGCGAGGAACCGGGTAATCATCGCCTTGTCTTCGGCGGTGCGGCCCGCGCGCAGATACGGATGGCGGAACCACTGCGGCGTCCGTCCGCGCTTCGCCAGCATCGGCCGAAGCACGCGTTCGCCGCGCACGATCGCGTCCTCGAACGCGGGAATCCCGATCTCGTGCGCATCGACATGGCCGTAGGTGTGGTTGCCGAGCTGGTGGCCGGCATCGAGCCACGCTTCGAGCATCGCCACACGCTCCGGCTGGGGCACACCGTCGAGTTCGAGTTTGTCCTCGTTGACGAAACCGATCACCGGCACGCCGCCGATGCGCAATTGTTCCAGAAGTGCGGCATGACGCGTACGCAATGCGTCCGGCGATGTCGTGGCCATCCGCTGCCACGGCAGATCGTCGATGGTGACGGCGATGCGGCGGTCGGGTTCTGTGGCCTGCGCGAGCGCTGCGAACAGACATAAGCTGGCGATGAGCAGTTGGCGCATGGTGGCTCCGGCGATGGGGCAGGCCGAGGTTACACGACGCGATGCATCAGCGTCGCGCGCAGGTCTGCTCGAAATCTCTTCGCAAAAAACGACGGACAGGTGCTGACGACATTTCCCCGGCGCAGGCCGGGACCCGGTTTTTTGACTGCTCTGGTCAGAAACAGATTGAAAGTGAAAATCCGCATGACCGGTGATTTGGACGGAAAAAATCAGACACGTGCTGTTCTGATCGATTGTTTCACACCGCCACCATCAAGCCGGATCCCGGCCTGCGCCGGGATGACGGACTTTGCAGGTCCCTCCTCGGGCATCGCCCTCGTTCGGGATGACAGAGGTTTCCGGATCCGAAATTTCGAGCAGGCGCTTACTTCTTCGCAGGCAGCGCCGCATCGAATTTGTACACGTCCACGCCGATCGCATAGGCGACGAAGCCGGCGCCGCTCGGTATCACGCGGATCTTGTTCACCGCGCGGCCCATCTCCACCGGTGTCCAATGCTTGCCGCCATCAACGGTCTGGAAACCGCTGGTGCTGGTGCCGACCCAGCCGATGCGTTCGTCGCGGAAACCGATACCGAACTCGCGCACTTTCGCGTCGTTCACCAGCGGCAGCTCTTTCCAACTGCGGCCACCGTCGGAGGTCTTCACGACGTAGCGCTGGGTGACGGCCGGGTCGGGATCGTAGCTCTGCACAGTCGCATAGCCCACCTTCGCGGTGGGGAAGCTGCCTTTCCAGGTGATCTCGAACGGACGCTTCGATTCGTAGACGGTTTTCCAGGTGACGCCGCCGTCCTGGGTGCGGATGATGCGTGCGTGCGACTTCTCCACATCGCTGTCGCTGGCGCCGAACACCACGCCGTTCATCGCGTCGAAGAATTTCACGTCGAGGATCATCGCGGTGTGCGGCGTCATGTCGATGATCTTCCAGCTGTCGCCGCCGTCGAGCGAACGCAGCAGCGTCGCCGGCCCGCCGACGCGACCGCCGGCATGGATGACAACACGCTGATCGAGCTTGCCGGCATTGACGAAACGGTTGTGGAGGATGTCGATCGCGCACAGGCCTTTCACCTGTTCGCCGGTCAGGCCCTCGACGACGTTCCAGGTGTTGCCGCCGTCGCGGGTGCGGTACAGCGGTCGGGTGTCGGTGACGCCGGGAAAATAATCGATGCCGATGTTGCCGGCGAAACCATTGTCGGCATCGACAAAACCCACGGTGCGGAAATATGTGCCTGGTTGCTCCAATTGCAGCACCCAGGTCTTGCCTCCGTCAGCGGTGGCGAAGATCTTGCCCGCCCCATTGACGTACCAGCCGTGGCCGGCATCGATGAAATGGATGTCGTCCTGCTTGCCCTTGTAGGGCTCGGTCTGCAGCTTCTGCCATGTCGCGTCTGCGGGCAAGGACAATGGTGGCTTTGCCGCTGCCGTGGCGGACAGTGCGAGGCCGAAGGCGAAAGCGAGCACGGCGATGCGGGCCGTACGGCGGGGAATCCGGATGGAGCGCATGGGAACCGTCGCAAGCATGGAGAGTGCACGCATGCTCCGCTGCAGATGTATGTGGAGACACTGCCAGAGGTCACGGCCGATCTGGTTTTCGGCATCGGGGCGCTTGTACTTTCTGCATGGGTTGCCACGACCGGGTCGGCGTCAGCCCAGACCCTCGATCCGACCAAATGCTGCTATATCCAGCAAAGCACGACGACCCGAGCGACTTTCCATGGGTCGAATCGAGGGCAGGGCCCGGATCGCGATTCGAGATCGCCCGCGGCAGGCAACCGTCCTGCCGCAGGCCATGTTGCGGGATTGCCATCGGTGAATGATCGCCCCATCGTTACCGGTCGGAGCGACCATCAGGATGGCTTACGGTATCCAATCCACCCTGAGATTGGTGATGTACACGGTGAAATCGTGTCGGCTGCTGTTGGCATCGCTAAGGGTGTAGCCGGTGAGCGCGACCGGGAACGGGCTACTGGCGTCCGTGAACTGGCCGGTGGCGTTCCAAGCGTCAGACTTGATGGTCGTGTTATTGCTCGTGTCGGTGATGGAGTACGAGATGTATCCATTGTCGCTGACCCGCACATCGACGTAATACATTCTGTTGTTCACCAGTGCGCCTGAGCTCGGGTTGGCGCCGCGAAGATTTTTGCCGTCATTGCCTAACACCCACCAGGATTCGGTGAAGACCTGGTTCGGCAGTCGCTCTGGCCAGCTGTTTGACACCGGCACTGCCTGTTGCCCGTAGATGATCATGCCCAGTCCACGATGCCACGAGCAGCTCGGACTGATCTCGCTTTGGCGCGGACAAGAGATCAATGCATTCGGTGAGCCAAGGGAAAATCTTCCGTGCAAGGAGAAGAACAGATGATTGGTGTCGCCGAAAAAGTCCGGCGATTTGAAGTTGAAACGCATGCGCTGTGTGGTGCCGGTTTTCGTCGTGGCGCTGACGCCCAGGCCTCCGAAGTAATAGTCACGGTAGTTGAGCAGCAGGTTTGGGTCGCCACCGGAGCAATACCCAGGCGTAGCATTCTTGCAACGCAGACCGATGATGATGCCACCGCTGACCTGCGGGTTCGGGGTCGTGTAGACATAGCCCTGGATGCCGTCGGATCCCCAGCCTTCATAGGTGGTCAGATAATAAAGTTCGGAAGAGCTGAGCGTGTATTCGTGGACCAGATCGCCAGTGTTTCCGTCGAATTTTGCGGCGCGATACATCGGCACTGAGCCGGGCACCTGGGTTTCGTAGATGTAGCCCTCGATGCCTTCGTATATATAGCCATTGGCCAATACGAAGCTTTCTTCGCTCGCGGATGCCGTGTAAAAGTGCTCAAGCTGCGGCGCGCCCTTGAAGAACCGTTTGAACGGCCTGGTGTTCGGTTGCGGGGTCTTCTCCATGTACGCCAGAATGCCTGTATCGCTGTAACCGTAACTGTTCACGACGGTTGCGAGTTCCTGCGGACTTACTGTATAGAAATTATCGGTGTATTGCGCATTGTACGCAGATCGCAATGGCGTCAGAGCCGGTTGCGGGTTGATCTGTGCGAAGCTGTTTGTGGCGAGTAAAGCGAGAAGAGCGAAAACGCAACTTTTCCTTTTCATGACCGGTTCCTTGCTCGGGGTGACCGCTTTCGCGGGAATGCAGCGCGTGGAGCTTGTTTCCTTTTCGTCGATTGCACAGCATTTGCATCGCCAATGTTGTGATGTTGACTCCGGCGTCCGCAAGAAGCGTTTCGCACCGGCAGGCGTGCGCTCCGCCAGGTACAAACGCGGTCCCATGAAGGCGGACAGATTCATGTCGATGGGCTACTCGGAAAATCGAGCGCCGTTCGATCGTTTCCATGCCGGGTCGGTCGGGAAAAGGCTGGCGGGCTTTGAGCGGATCATGATGGTCGCCTAGGTCGTGGCGGCTCCCGTGGTCAAGTCCTGTAACACGTACAAATCTAGTGATGGCGGGTTTTCGACAACGCAGATGGCTATCGCCCACGGCGGTAGCGCCCTGCGTGGCCATGAGCCTCGACGCATCGACACTAACCGAGCCGCTCGAGCGACAGATCCAGAAGATCGACGCGCTTCCCGAGCCAAGCGACAACGATCAGCCATTCTGCGAACAGCAACGCAAGCGCGACCGTCGCTGCGAGCGCCAACGCGACCGCGTTGGCACCGCCCAGCCATTGCGTCGCCAAGAACGCAAGCGTGCTCGACAGCGCTGCCGGAAACAGCGCCAGCAGCAGCACCAGCACGTAGCCGGCCAGGAATATCAGACGCTGCCCCATCATCTCGATACCGCCGCGACTTTCTCCGGGGATTCCGACCAGCCACGCCGGAAACAGCAGCATGCCCGCGAACGGCACGCACATCATCAGGCCGCACAGCACCGGGGACAGTGCGGCCGCTGCGATCAGCATGACGATGAAATAGGCCGTGCCGAAGGGGCCGTCCTGCGTCCATGACCAGAGCGACAGTCCGCCGATCAGCAACAGCAACCATTGCGCTGCGGTGATGACAGCGACCGCCGTCATCAGTTCGCCCAGCACGATCTGCCGCCCCGGCAACGGGCTGGCCTTGAGTATGTCCAGGTGCTCGAACATGCGGCGCAGGCTCTGTTGCGCGAACATCGGTCCCAGCACGAACAGCCAGGCGCTCAGCGAGAGCGCGGCGCTGCCGATCATGGTCAACGCCGGGCGCGCGCCCGGATTCGTGGCGAGCCAAGTCAGGCTCGCGACGGCCAGCCCGCACGCGATCAGCCAGGTGCGCAGGCGATAGAAGCCGCCGAGCGCGATCAATCCCTTCCAGAGGAATGCAGGCGGCGCGAAACCGGTCGGCGCGAGTGCGAACGGCGCCGAACGCGCCTTCTTCGGAGCCTGTCGACGGCGCCCGCTGCGCCAGGCGGCCGCGTATGCTGCTCGCCGCTGCGCCGCTTCCATCGAGGCTTCCTCGAACGCCGTGTCGAAGCGCAGTACCCAGAGGTAATGGGCGACCAGCAGACCCAGCGCCCACGGCAGCGCGCGCAGGAACATGGATGCATCGGTCGCGAACATCGGCTCGGCAAGCCAGGCGAACGGCGTCAGCGCCGACGACAACGGCGGGGTGGCGAGCACGCCCGCCGCATAGCCCAGGAGCTTCGGCACATCGCCCAAGTCGGCGACTTCGGGCGGAGCAGCCTGTCGCGATATCCACCACAGCGAACCACCGAACAGCGCGATCGCGACCGCCGCAGCCAGCGTGCGTCGCAGCCACACACGCACGCCCAGATCGAGCAGCCAATCGCGGCCGAACGAAGCGGCGAGGAAATGCAGCCGCAGCGTCGAGAGCATCAACCACCAGCCCGCGGCGTGCAGTAGTGGATGCGCGCCCCCGCCGGCGCGGCGCGCGATGAGCGACATCAGCAGCGCCGTGAACAGGATGCCCAACTGCGCGCGCAGCAATCTGAAATGGATCAATGTCCGCCGGGTCACCGGCGCCGGGAACAGGAATGCGACCTCGGCTTCGGTGAAACGCAGCGTCGCGCGTTCGCTCGGCAGCAGCCAGGCCATCAGCACCACCATGAGCAGCACCGCGCCGGTCGCATCGACCAGCAGACCTTGCCACGCGGGGTCCATCGTCCATTGCACTGCTGCGGATGCATCGCTGTGGGCGTCATAGCCCCAACGATGGGAGACGAACGCCATGTACAAATACGCGACGCCCGCGATGGCGCCGATCAGGTAGCGAGGTTGGCGCAGGCGGCGCAGTCGCTGGCGGACGAGGTTGAAAACCGACAGCGCCTGCAGATAGGCGAAGGCGCGCAACAGCGTCGTGGCCCGACTCATGGCGGGGGCACCGCTTCGCCATCGCCGGTTGCGCGGAAGAACACGTCCTCGAGGCTGGCGGCGCTGCCGTCGGAGAAGCGCGCGTGCACCTCGGCCACGCTGCCGTCGGCCATCTTCTCGCCGTTCTTGAGAATCAGCAGATGCGTGCAGACCGCTTCGAGCAGCGTGAGCAGATGCGAGCTGAGGATGATCGCGGCCCCGTCGCGCGCCAGACGCAGCATCACCTCTTTCATGCGACGGATGCCGGCGGGATCGAGCCCGGTGAGCGGTTCATCGAAGATGATGATGTCCGGCCGATGCAGCAGTCCGCAGGCGATGGCGAGCTTCTGCTTCATGCCGCGCGAGAGTTCCGACGGCAGCAGATCCTGCTTGTCGGTCATCTCGAGCTCGACGAGGATCGGTTCGGCGCGCTGCCGATAATCGGCCACGCCGTAGAGACGTGCGACGAAATTCAGATGCTGGCGCACGGTGAGATAATCGAACAGACGCGGTTCGTCGGCGATGAAAGCGATATGGCGCTTCGCGCCCACGGGATCGGCGGCCAGATCGATCCCGCACAGCCGCACCGTGCCGTGCGTCGCCGGCAGGATTCCGGTCGCGCAGCGCAGGGTGGTGGTCTTGCCTGCGCCATTGGGGCCGACCAGGCCCATGATCTCGCCGGGGCGCACGCTGAAACTCAGGTTTTTCACTGCCGTCAGCCGGTCGTACTGCTTGGTAAGCCCCTGTACTTCGATCATGCCGCGCGCCTCCGTTTCCGAAATGCGCGTCCGGCGCGCGTGCGGACGAGCATAAGCGAATAAGTGCGTTCCGGCATGCGTCCCGCAGCGAATCCCGCGCAGGCTTCGGCGCACAAGAAAGTGGTCGTGATGGCCACTTTCTTGCGTCCTGCGGCGCAGTGCCTCAGCGCACCACGAACACCACCGCCGTGCGCGGCGGCACGGAGAAGCGGCCGCTGCTGCGGTCGTGGGTGGCCTCAGCGGTGCGACGTCGTGAAATCCTGCCATGTCCTGTACTGCCCGCAGACGGCGACTGATAGGGGCGCACGTTGTGCGCCTCGACATCATTTTTCGAAAAGGAGATCGGCATTGGACAGTTTCAGCACAAGCATGAAGGCAGCGGTGTTGGCCTGCGGATTATTGGCGGCTTCGCATGCGCCGGAAGCCCTTTCCCAGACCCGCACCATCGGAATGTATTACGCGTTGTGGCACTGCCCGTCCAAGGCGGGTACGTACAACCTCACCGACATCCTCGAAAGCGACAATCCCACTGGGTTCGGGCCCGTGGGTGCGTTCCACTGGTGGGGTAAGCCGAAGGACGGCTATTACTGCCTTAGCGAAAACGAGGCCTTGCTCGAACAACATGCCACCCAGCTGAAGGCGGCCGGCATCGATTTCGTCTATGTCGATGTCACCAACTGGGTGGATCTGGTGGCTTCGGATCGAGCACAGGAAATGGTCGTCAGACCGTTCGATACCCTTCTGCGCGTATGGGCCAGGATGTCGGCGGCTGGAAAGGCCGTGCCAGAGGTCGCTCCGTGGGTGAGAGTCTCGCCGGAGACGATGACCCTACCTAACAAGGACATGATCGAACATCTCCGCAGTAAAATGGTGGGGAGCCCTGTGGCGAAAACGTACGCAAACAAGCCGGTCGTGTTCATCGCGCCGTATGAGTATCCGAAAGGTCATCCGCGTGCAGGACAACTCGAGTATCCGGCCGCGAAGTTGTCGCAATACGCGTCGTCGCTTTACCTGGTCAACATGTGGACGGGAACGCTGGGCGAATGGAAATTCATCGCGCCATGCTTCGATCAAAACGATTTCAAGACAAGACGTGCGATCAGGGACTGCAATCAAACAGGCAGTGCGGATGGCCTCGAAATCTCGGTCTCCCCCGCTTTCGCCAGCAATTGGATGAGCTATGCGCCGACTGCGGTGCCAAAATTCCACGGCGCCACTTTTTTGCAGCAGATGGAAACAGCACGCAGATCGTACCGTCCCTACATCATGATCACCGGATGGAACGAATGGGTCGTTCAACGGGTCACGTGGGAGGGTCATACCGAGGCGCTTTTCACGGATCAGTACGACCAGGAATACAATCGGGATCTTGAGCCGGCCAGTCGTTCTGGTGATCTGTATTATCAATTGTTGAAGCGTTCGATCGAGGAGCTTCGGGGGGACAGGAGTGTGACCGCAGTGGCAGGCAATCCTGGGTCGATCCGTGGCGTCTTCGATGGCGTCTATGGCAATCGCGTCAACGGTTGGGCGTGTTCATACGGTTGGGCTTTGCCGATCGACGTGCGTGTCACCGTCGGCGGCCCTCCGGGTATCGGCACTTCCATCGGCAGTTTTAGCGCCGACTACTCCAAAGCGGATGCCTCGGCGGTGGCGGGCCAGTGCGGCACGACTGGTCCGGCCTATCGCTTCGAGATTCCGCTGTCGCTGGCGATGCGGCAGCGGCATCGTGGCAAGCGGATCTATATCCAAGGCATTCATCCTACCGGGACATACGTAAACAGTCTGCTCGCGAATTCCGGTGCGGCAGATGTCAAATACCTCGTGCCAGCACCTTGATCGACTGAGCGAAAGGCCGTGCAGTTCTGAAGCAGAGCGATGTGTCGCAAGACGGTGTTGGCCGGGCGCAATGTCCGGCCAACACCTGTTTGCCGCGTCGCTGCAGCGTTTCGCTCAGCGCACCACGAACACCACTGCCGTGCGTGGCGGCACCGTGAAGCGGCCGCTGACGCGGTCGTAGGTCGCACTGCCAGCGCGACGGTCGGCGGCGTCGTAGGCGGTGTGCACCGGATGCAGGCGATATTGTTTTCCGGCTTCTTCCGGAATCGTCAGCGTCTGTCCCACCTTGTCGACGTTGACGAAATACAGCACCTCGCGGAAGCCAGCGCCTTGATAGTTGCTGCCATCCAGATGCGCCGCGAGTACCGATGCCACCTGGCTGCTGCCGGTATTGCGGAACGCCAGACGCTGTTTGATGTCGTCGGCGGTGCGCAGACGGAACAGGCGCGAGCTGGCGCGGATTTTCATCAGGTCGCGGAAGGCGTCGCGGGTCCAGCGGGTTTCGACTTCGGTCGGCTTGATCTGCGCATTCGCCAACAGCGGGCCCATCACCGACCAGTTGCCGCCGTTGTCGCCCTGCGGCGGCAAACCGGCGGCGAAGCCGTTGTCTTTGTAGCTCCAGTCGATGCGGTTGAACCAGTCGCCGCTGTCGTAACTGTTGCGGTCCAGCGACTTGCTGCGCAGCGTGTCGATGCCGGCGTGGAAGTACGACACGCCCTGACTGAAGCTGTTGATCGCGGCGCCGAGGATCTGCACCCGCGCACGGTCCTCACGGCTGGTGGCGGTGGGCAGCTTGAACGCGTTGTTGTCGAACAGCGTCCAGTTGTCGTGGTTCTCGACGTAGTTCACCACTTCCTGCGGATCGGTCACATAGCCGGCCGGCTGGCCGTTGTAGTCGATCTGGTCGAGACGCAGCGTCGCGTCCCAATGCGTCTGCAGCACGTAGTCGCGGATCGAGCCCGCCAGACCGACCTTGATCACGTCGCCCGACCACATCAGGTCGTTGCGGCTCTTGTTGCCGCCGCTGCCGTTGTCGTCGTAATGCATGCCGTTGATATAGCCCTGGTTGCTGCGCAGCGCATTGCCGCTGTCGAAACCGGAGCCGCCGCGGACATGGTCGCGGGCGCGGTCGCTGAAGGTGCCGATGCCGCTGCCGTTGAGCGACAGCTGCGAGGCCTGCACGAAGCGGGCGCCGTTGGCGACTTCGCCGAAGTTCCAGCCTTCGCCGATCAGCTGGATCGGGCGGTCGGCGGCGGCCGAAACTTCGTCGCGCAGCCGTTCCATCACCGCGCGCGGCTGATGGCCCATCAGGTCGAAGCGGAACGAATCGATCCGGTACTGCGTGGCCCAGGTCTTGACCGAATCGATCATCAACTTGGCCATCATACGGTTCTCGGTGGCGGTGTTCTCGCAGCAGGTCGAGCGTTCGATATCGCCCGCCGCATTGAGGCGCTGGTAGTAGCCGGGCACGATGCGGTCGAGGACCGATTTGTCGTTCTGCCCCGATGCGCTGGTGTGGTTGTAGACCACGTCCATGCCCACGCGCAGGCCCGCCGAATTCAGCGCCATCACCATGGCGCGGAATTCGCGGATGCGCGCGGCGCCATCATCGGCATTGCTGGCGAAACTGCCTTCCGGTGCGGTGAAGTGCCAGGGATCGTAGCCCCAGTTGAAGCAGTCAGTGGCGCGCGCGGCGCCGGCTGCGGCCTGCTGCGCTTCGGAGTCCGGCGCGGCGTCGGGAATCGTCGGCGTGATGCAGCCGGTTTCCGGGGTGCTGGCGAAATCGAACACCGGCAGCAGATGCACATCGGTTACGCCCGCGCGCGCGAGCCCGCGCAGGTGGCGCATGCCGTTGGAGTTCGCTTCGGTGAACGCCAGATACTTGCCGCGGTTGCGCGCGCTGACCGTGCTGTCGTTGGCGGAGAAATCGCGCACGTGCAGTTCGTAGATCGACATGTCTTCCTGCGCGCGGACGGCGTCCGGTGCGCGCGAATGACGCCAGCCCGGCGGCATCAGCCACGGCGAATCGAGGTCGGCGATGTAGCTGCGCTGCGAATCCGCGTTGAGGCTGATCGAATACGGATCGGTGACCAGATTGCGGACCACGCCGACACCGCGCACGAACACTTCCACCGCGTATTTGTAGTAGAGACCGCGCGGCATGTCGTCGTCATCGTGGTCGTCATCTTCATCGTCGTCGCCATGACGATTGTGGTTGCGCGGATCGAAGCGCCATACGCCGGTGGCGGCATCGAAGCTCATCGCGTGTTCGCTGTGCGCCACGCCCTGCGCGCCGTAGGTGCAGAGCGTCACTTTGCTGGCGGTCGGTGCCCACAGCTTGAACGCTGAGCGCCCGTGATCCGTCGAGACGCCGAGATCGTCCACCGCTTCGGCAGCGGCGTAGCGGTCGTCCAGCGCACCGGCGAGCTGCGGCGTGGTCGCGCCAAGCACCTTGCCGTCGGCGTCTTCCTGCACCAGCACGAGCTGCTGTTTCAGCACCTCGCCCAGCCGCGCTTCGTCCGCGGCGTTCACCGCCAGCACCACGCCGGCATCGAGATACTTGAAGCGCTCCGCCGCATCCGTCGGCACGCTGCCGCCGATCTGCAGCGTCAGTGCGCCGTCGGCGCCGCTCACCGGCTGTCCGCGCGGCGCGAGGATCTGTCCGTTCGCCGAGTGATACAGCTTGAAGGTGCCGAAATCGTCGGCCAGCGGCCACTTCAGCAGATTGCGGGTGAGCCATGCCGCGCGCGCATCGGTGGTGGAGACGCGGCGCGTGTTCGGCGGTGAGGTGAACACGGTCGGTGTGCCCTGCACCAACCAGATCTGGCCGACACGGTTGCTGATCGCCAGCGCGGCGTAACTCACGCGGATGTTGTCGTTCCAGCCGTCCTTGTTGTTGACGCCGCCGTTCGGATTCGAGGGCATGCCGTGGATGATGAATTCGACCGCGCTGCGGTTGGCGTCGCCCTGCGGATTGAGCACCGGCAGATCGAACACGATCTCGCTGGTGCCGGTCGCGTAGTTCGGCATCGACGCCAGCGGCACCGGATTGCCCCACTGGTCGAGCGTCAACCCGGCGAGGCGCGCCGGATCGATGCCGCTGGTCGGCCACAGGTGCAGGCCCCACTGGTTGTACACATTGTCGAAACGTTTGTAGTGCACGCGCACGGTGTCGATGTCCGGCGTGCTGCCCAGCGGATTGCTGCGATACACGGTGGCATCGCCGGAGCGCAGCCAGAACTCGCCGCCGTCGGTGAATTTCAATACACGGTCGACGCCCGGATCACCGTTCTGGCCCGGCGGATGCACGATGAAACCGAAGCCTGCAGCGGCGGGGTTGGTGAACTGCGCTGCCTGCAGATCGAAATACGCGCCGTAGCTGTCGATGCCCGCGCGCACCAGCGGCGAATTCCACGACACGCCCGGATAATCGGCGATGTACTGGCCGGCGTCGTTGACCTGCCACAGATGCAGACCCCAGTCGCCGTAGTTGCCATCCGGCCGGTTGTAGCGGATGCGCACATCGATCGGTGCGCCGTCGCGCGGCGGGTTCGGCACCGGCGTGAGGATCGTGCTCGAGGTGGTCGCGTCGCAGATGCCGCTGGTTGCGCCGCCGTTCTTTGCGGAGCCCGCGAAATTGTCGGGCGCGCTCGTCTTCGCCGCGCCGATCAGCGTGCCGCCATCGCTCTGCGGCAGATCGCAGGCCGCGAGCAACAGGGTCAGGAAGAAAACAAGCATCGCAGTGAACGCATTGCTTTGGCGGATCGGGAACGTGCGCATCTTGGCCTCCAGGGCACATCGCATCGGGAATGCGGCGCAGGCGCAGGATGTTGTGCACTGCAGCAAAAAACGCTGCGGAAAATGCGGCAGATCGTGCGCGGCGCCGGGTCGACAGGCGTTGCACTGTCGGCGATCCGTGCAGGGACTACAAGGCAAAAGGCTGCGTCTGCAAACGTATTCTCGAAATCCAGGTCGGGCCCATGCCAGGGATGGCGCGACCCTCCCGCAACGCGCTTCGGCGGCGATGTCCTGTTTCATCCGCCACTGGCGACAGATGGTGCGACGGCAAAGAGTCGTCGATGAAAAGGAGAATCACCCCATGCGTAGATTCATCACAAGTGTGCAGGCGGTCGTGCTGGCCTGCGGATTACTGTCCATGATCCATACCCCCGATGCGAACGCGCAGGTTGCGCGTACGGTCGGCATGTTCTATGTCATATCGCACTGCCCGGACAAGGCAGGTACCTACAATCTCAGCAATATTCTCGAAAGCGACAATCCGAATGCCCTGGGCCCTCTGGGCAAGACGCATTGGTGGGGAACGCCCAGAGCCGGCTACTACTGTCTCTCGCAGAACGACGCGCTGCTGAGAGAGCACGCCACTCTGCTGAAGGCGGCCGGTGTCGATTACATCTATGTCGACATCACCAATTGGCACGATTTTGTGTATTCGGATCGCTCTGTGGAGATGGTCACGCAACCGTTCGAGAATCTCCTGCGCGTATGGGGCGCGATGGGAGCCGCCAATACGCCGAAGATCATTCCGTGGGTGAAGGTTACGCCTGAAACGCTCACGCCCCCAAACAGGGACATGATCCAGTACATCAAAGAAAAAATGGTCGGCAATCCGCTGGCGTACATGGGCAACAACAAGCCGGTCGTGTTCATCGCGCCCTATGCATATCCGAAGGGTCATCCAAGAGAAGGGCAGAGCGAATATGCGACGACGAAACTGGCGCAGTACGCGCCATCGCTCCTGACCATCAATATGTGGACGGGTGGGTTCGGCGAATGGAAGTTCATCGCTCCATGCTGGGATCTTGCCGATTTCAAGAACAAGAGAGCGATCAGGGCCTGCAATCAGCAAGGAAGCGCGGATGGCCAGCAGATTTCCGTGGCACCCGCTTTCGCGCAGAACTGGATGAGCTACGCGCCGACGGCGGTGCCGAAGTTCAATGGTGCGACTTTCCTGCAGCAGATGGAAACGGCGCGGTTGTCGAATCGCCCGTACATCATGATTACCGGATGGAACGAATGGGTCGTGGGGCGGACATCGTGGCCAGGCTATGGCGACCGGCTCTTCACCGATCAATACAATCAGGAATACAACCGCGACCTCGAGCCGGCCGCGCGTTCGGGCACGCTTTACTACGACCTGTTGAAGCGTTCGGTCACGGCGTTGCGCAACAACACCAGCGTGACCGCAGTGGCCGGCAGTTTCGGTCAGACCCTGGGCGTGATCGACGGCGTGGCCAGCCAGCGGGTGAACGGTTGGGCGTGTTCGTACGGCGCGCGGATTCCGGTCGATGTGCATCTGTATGTCGGCGGCCCCCCCGGCGTCGGTACGGGCATCGGCAGCTACCCCTCCGATTTCGCCAGCACGACCGTTGCCGACCGCAATGCGGTAGCGAACGCCTGCGGCTCGGATGGTGTGGCCTATCGTTTCTCGATCCGGTTGCCGCTGTCGGTGCGTCAAGCGCATCAGGGCAAGAAAATCTACATCTATGCCATCCATCCAACCGGTGGATTGCCGAACAATGCGGTCGGTAATTCAGGCGTGTTTCCGGTGCCCGTGCCGTAAGCGGGTGCAATGACGAACGCAAAGCGCTGCGGCGGCGGACGATCCCCTGCCGCAGCGCGACGGCCGATGTTCATGCAGATGCTGAGGACGCATTCAGCGTCTTGAGATTGCGAAGCGCATGCAGGCCGGCGAGCGTTCCCAGCGGTGGCGACAGGATGCTGAACCAGGCGAACACCATCAGCGTGGTGCGTTGCGTGGCGTAACGGAAGACCGCCGCAGTGATCGCGAACTGCACGGCGCCCAGGGCGAGAAGCAGCAGCAGGAACGCCATCAGGAGCCATTTGCCGAATGCGCCGATCAGCGTGCCACCGAACGAAAGAAACGCGGCATCGACGAAGGTCTTGTCGCCCCACTGTGTCGTCCAATCGTCCGCGAGCCACTGCAGCACGAGCACGGTGCCGATCACATGGATGAGCGTGGCTGCGACGTGATACAGCGCATTGCGGCGCTGCCATGGCGCGATGGCAATGCGCTCGGGAACGGCGCGCGCCAGCGGCGGCAGTGGGGGCGGTGGCAGGTCGGGCGGAGACGGGCGATGCATGCGGGAAGACGTCCGGGATGCGTCCATGATACGCGGCCGATCATGGCGTAGCGGCGGCGCGATATCGGGAGCAGACAGCTCGCCGGCACGCTGACCATGCAGGCGGCCGATGCCGGCCTGGCCAGGATCCGCCGGGTCGGGTTGACTCAGGACAGCAACGTCATCATCGCGATGGATACCGTCGATCCGAACGCGGCGACCCAGCGCGCTGCAGAACAGGTGGCGCAGCAGCAGACATTGCAGCAGCCCGTGCAGGAGAGTCCGTCGCGGGCAGCGAAGATGTCGTGATCGTCCGCAGGTCCGGAACCGATTGACAGGCCGGCCATCCCGGGAGTCAGATGGCCGCTCGAGACCGGAGTCGCGATGTGACATTGGGTCATCCCGATCCGCCGTCCCACCCGCTACGCGTATCCACGCACGCGCGGCATGCGCCCGCGCGTCGCGCAACGCGCGCGACATCCAGCCATTCCCCGGCCTATTCCGCTGTTCCCCGATGCATACCCTCGACCTGGAGGACGATATGAGCGCGATCGCGTGTTGTTTCTGGTGGCTGCTGCTGGGCCTGCTGCTCGGCTGGCTGCTCAACTGGTTGTTGTCGCGGCTGTTCCGCAAGGATCCGCCGGTCGTCGAGCGGATCGTGGAGAAGCCGGTCGACCGCGTGGTCGAGAAGATCGTCGAAGTCGAGAAACCCGTCGAGCGCATCGTCGAGAAGATCGTCGAGGTGGAGAAACCGGTCGATCGCATCGTCGAAAAGATCGTCGAAGTCGAGAAGATCGTCTATCGCGATGCGCCCGGCGCGGCGCCTGCTATCGGCAGCGCGGTGGCGGGACTCGTCGCGGGCGTCGGCATCGACAGCGCACTCGCTTCGCGGTTCGGCTACAAGGTGCGCAGCGACGACGATCTCACCATCGTCGAAGGCATCGGCCCGGCGATCCAGCGTCTGCTCAACGAACACGACGTGCGCACGTTCGTCGAACTCTCGCGCAAACCGATCGAAGAGCTGCAGGCGATCCTGGTCGCCGGCGGCGAGCGCTTCCGCAACCATCATCCGCATACCTGGCCGCGGCAGGCGGAGATGGCGGCACAGAACCGTTGGGAGGAACTGCGCAAGTGGCAGGATTCTCTCGATGGCGGTCTCGAGCGCGTCGACTGAGGAGGATCCGCCATGACCCAGACTGCCATGTCACAGACGGTCCCGGATGGTCAGCGACACACGCGCTGGACGCTCGGCATCGCACTGCTGTTGCTGCTTGCCCTGCTGTTCCTGTGGCTCACGGGTCGCGGGCCGGGCAGCGGTGCTGCTTGTTGCGGTGCGGACACCGCTGCCGCACCCGAATCCACCGACACGACCGACACCGGCACTGCGCCGACGCCGGCAGTGGAGGCACCGGCACCACCGGTTGCCGCCGCAGCCTCTGTCATCGCCGCTGGCGCCTTCGCTGCACATGCCGCCGACGGCAAGCTCACGCTGACCGGCGTGGTTGCGGATGAGGCCGAACGCAGCCATATCGTCGATGCCGCCACCGCCGCATACGGCGCGGGCAACGTCGTCGATCATCTGCGGATCGACGGGAACACGGCTGCGCGCGGATGGGATGCGAAGCTCGCGGACATCTTCGGGTGGCAGAAGACGGTGCCCGATGCCGCCATCGACTTCGACGGTCGGCGCTGGTTGTTGACCGGCACCGTGACCAGCGAGGCGGTGAAGACCGCACGCGGCGAACAGGCCCAGGCGTTCTTCGGGGCGGATGCCGTCATCGACAACCGGATCCAGGTGGTGCAGATCGCCAAGGCCGGCGACGATGTCCAATGCGGCGACCGGATTGCGGTGGCGGTGAATTTCGCCAGCGGCTCCAGCGCATTGAACGCCGAAGCCAAAGCCATGCTCGATCGGGTGTTCGATTGCCTCAAGGACGGTCGCTTCGAGATTTCCGGGCATACCGACAACACCGGCAGCGCCACAGTGAATCAGCGACTGTCGCTGGCGAGAGCAGATGCGGCCAAGGCCTATCTGGTGTCGAAGGGCTTGAGCGCGACGGAACTCGGTACTGCCGGTCACGGCTCCGAGAAGCCGGTCGCCGACAATGCCACGCCGGAAGGCCGCGCCCAGAACCGCCGTATCGAATTCGCGAAGCAGTAACGCGCTTCGCGAAGCGGGCGTCGGAAGCCCTGCCGTTGTCGCTCTCCCGACAGGAGAGCGACAACGGAAATGCGGTTGCGGATCAGTCGCCGCCGAAATCGATGAATCGCACCGGTACCGCATCGGTGAGCCACACGCCGTTGTCGGAGCGGAAAAATGCGTGCCTCTCTGCGGCCATCTCGGCGGCGCGAACGATCAGCACCGCCGGCTTTCCGTGGCGTGCTCCGACGGACGTCGCGGTGTCCGCGTCGGCGGACAGATGCACATGCTGACGGCTTCCTTTGACGAGGCCTTTGTGGCGGATCGCATCGACGAAACGCGTCGCGGTGCCGTGATAGAGCAGCGTCGGTGGCGTCACAGGCAAGAAACCCAGATCGACCTCGATCGAATGCCCTTGATTCGCGCGGATGCGCCGCCCGTCATCGCTGATCGCGAAACGCTGCTTGCTGTTCTCTTCGACGACCCGTTCGATCAGCGCACGCGTCAGCGGCCTGTGCGGCTGCGAGAGGCGGATCAGCGTGTCGATATCGGCCCAGCCGCTATCGTCGAGGATCAGACCGATGACCTCGGGCTGATGGCGCAAGACCAGGCTGAGGAATTTGCTGGTGGAGACGAGATTGCTCATGTCGAGATATTAGCAAGCGTACCGGGGAACATCTTCCGGCACGAATGGCACCGACCTTGAGCTCCGTATCCAGATTTTCGTCGTTCCCGCGAACGCGGGAACCCAGCGACTTCAGGCCTTTGCGACCGATAAAGACGCTGGGTCCCCGCGTTCGCGGGGACGACGGAGTTGAAGCAGGCGCCATTCTTTTCCTGTTCTCTTCAACTCCGCATGCTCAGTACCGCATGCTCAGAACTGCATGCTTAAAACTGCATGCTTAAAACTGCATGCTTAAAACTGCATGGACCAGCTGTCGATGTAGCCGGTATCGCCGCCGACGTTGTCGTTGGCACGCAGCTTCCACACGCCGTTGGCCACTTCGCTGCTGGCGTTGATCGTCATCGTCTTGATGATATTGGTGATGCCGCCGGTGCGGTTGTGGATGTTGTAGAGCGAACCGTCCGGGGCCACCAGATCCACGCGCACGTCACTGGGGAAGGTGTGGATGATCCGCACCGCCACCTTCAGTGTTGCGGGCGCATTGCCGGTCACGCCGGTGACCGTGATCGGACTGTCGATGGTGCTGTTGTCGTTGATCGCGTAGTCGGTGAGGTTCTGGAAGAACGCGCCGCCGGTGCCTGCGGTGACGGTCGCCGACTTGGTGATGGTATGGGTCAGGCCGCCGTTGTCGGTGACGGTCAACGAAACCGAATACGTGCCGCTGGCCGCATAGGTCTTGCTGGGATTGGCGAGCGTCGAAGTGCTGCCATCGCCGAAGTTCCAACTGCGCGAAGCGATGGCGCCGCCGGCGTCGGTGGAGCTGTCGGTGAAGGTGGCGGTGAGTCCGCTGGTGGCGAAGCTGAAACCGGCGACCGGCGGTGTATTGACGGTGGAGACGACGACGGATTTAGTGATCGTGGTGCTGAGCCCGCCGTTGTCGGTGACCTTCAGCGACACGGAGTACGTGCCTGCGGCCGCATAGGTGCGTGAAGGACTGGTCAGCGTCGAAGTGGAACCATCGCCGAAAGTCCACAGCCGCGAGGCGATGGTGCCGTCGCTGTCGGTGGAGCTGTCGGTGAAGGTGGCGGTGAGTCCACTGGTGGCGAAGCTGAAGTTCGCCACTGGTGCGACATTGCCGCCACCACCGCCACCGGCGGCGATCACCGCCTTGTTCGCATCGGCCACGCCCGCGCCGCATCCGCCGGTGCAGGTGCCGACGAGCGCGCGGGTATTGGCTTTCAGCGTCGATTCGATCTGCGCCGGCGTGAGTGCTGGATTGCGCGAGCGCATCAACGCTGCCAGGCCTGCGATGTGCGGCGCGGCCATCGACGTGCCCTGCAGGCGCGCGTAGTAGCCGCTGGTGCTGGGGTAGGGTGTGGTGGTGCCGAAATTGAGGGTCGACAGCACGCCGTTGGCGGCTGTGGGGCTGGTCTCGCCGCCCGGCGCGGCCAGATCGATCAGCGTGCCGAAGTTGGAGTACGCCGCGCGATTGCCTTCGCGATCGAGCGCGGCCACGTTGATCACGTTGTTGCAACTGCCCGGGCGATGGCCGCTGGCGTCGGCATTGGAATTGCCCGCCGCGACCACGACGACCGTACCGCGCGCGACCGCCGCATCGATCGCGGTCTGATACGCCGCATCGCAGGGGCCGGTGCCGCCGAGCGACATGTTGATCACCTTCGCAGGCGTGGCGTTCGCAGGCACGCCCGCGATCGCGCCGCCGGACGCCCAGACGATACCGTCGACGATGTCCGACACCAGACCGCCGCAGCGCCCCATCACGCGCACCGGCTGGATGCGCGCGTTGAACGCAACGCCAGCCACACCCAGCGCATTGTTGGTCACCGCGCCGACGGTGCCGGCGACATGGGTGCCGTGCCACGAGGAGTTGCGCGCCGTCCACGTCGATGTGCATTCGCCGGCGACGGTCCAGTCGCCTTCGTCCTGAGGGTTCGCATCGCGGCCGTTGCCGTCGCGCGCGCGCGCCGCATCGGTGATGAAGTCGTAACCGGCGATGATGTTGCCGTTGAGGTCAGGATGCGAAGTGACGCCGGTGTCGATCACCGCGACCACCACGCCGGTGCCGGTCGACAGATCCCAGGCCGCAGGCAGGTTCATGCCCGAAGCGCCGCCCTGGTAATGCCACTGGTCGATGTAGCGGGTGTCGTTGGGGGTCATCGTCGGATACATCACCGCATCGGGCTGCACGTATTCGACGTCGGGATCGGCGGCGATGCGGCGCATGAAATCCAGCGCTTCGGTGGACGACAGCGCGACGCCATCGACGCGCAACAGATCGGCGCCGATGCCGAGCCGGCGCGCGTGACGCACGCTGCGTCCGGTCTGCGTACCGATGCGCGTAGCGCTGCCGGCGGCATTCGCCTGGCGGGCGAGCACGGTGCCGGTGCGGTACTTGACGATGAACTGGTCGTGGCGCTGCTGCTGACCGAGCGCAGCGGTGTAGACATTGCCGGCGAAGGCGGCGGGTGCGAACGCAGCCGACAGCAGCAGACAGGCCGTGGCCCATGCGCGCGGCGCGGAGGAAGAGCGAAGACGCATCGTGATTTCTCCATCGATGAAAGGAATGTGGGTGTTGCGACGCGGCGACAACGGTTGGGGATGACGTCGCATCGGGTGCCCTGATTTTCGTCATCCCCGCAAAAGCGGGGATCCAGCGTCTCTACTTTGTCGCAAAGAGCTGAAGTCACTGGATCCCCGCGTTCGGGGATGACGAGGCTTGAGTAAGTGCGGTTCATGCCGGAGGTTGTTCTCCGGCACGCTTTCGTTTTCAGATTCGCATGCTCAGAACTGCATGGACCAACTGTCGATATAGCCTGTATCGCCGCCGATGTTGTCGTTGGCGCGCAGCTTCCACACGCCGTTGGCCACTTCGCTGCTGGCGTTGATCGTCACCGTCTTGATGATGTTGGTGCCGCTGGTGCGGTTGTGGATGGTGTAGAGCGATCCGTCCGGGGCCACCAGATCCACGCGCACGTCACTGGGGAAGGTGTGGATGATCCGCACCGCCACCTTCAGTGTTGCGGGCGCATTGCCGGTCACGCCGGTGACCGTGATCGGACTGTCGATGGTGCTGTTGTCGTTGATCGCGTAGTCGGTGAGGTTCTGGAAGAACGCGCCGCCGGTGCCTGCGGTGACGGTCGCCGACTTGGTGATGGTATGGGTCAGGCCGCCGTTGTCGGTGACGGTCAACGAAACCGAATACGTGCCGCTGGCCGCATAGGTCTTGCTGGGATTGGCGAGCGTCGAAGTGCTGCCATCGCCGAAGTTCCAACTGCGCGAGGCGATGGAACCGCCGGCGTCGGTGGAGCTGTCGGTGAAGGTGGCGGTGAGCCCGCTGGTGGTAAAGCTGAAACCGGCGACCGGCGGTGTATTGACGGTGGAGACGACGACGGATTTGGTGATCGTGGTGCTGAGCCCGCCGTTGTCGGTGACCTTCAGCGACACGGAGTACGTGCCTGCTGCCGCATAGGTGCGTGAAGGACTGGTCAGCGTCGAGGTGGAACCATCGCCGAAGGTCCACAGCCGCGAGGCGATGGTGCCGTCGCTGTCGCTGGAGCTGTCGGTGAAGGTCGCGGTCAGGCCGCTGGTGGCGAAAGCGAAATTCGCGACCGGTGGAGAGTTCGACGGCGCACCGCCGTTGTCGCCATTCGGCACGATGCCGCCGAAGAAGCTCGACACCTGCGGCCAGATGTAGGCGAACTGTACGCCGCCGTTCAAACAGCTGCCGTAGGTCACGTGATGCAGCGCCAGCACCTTGTTGCTGGTGCGCGAGATCACCGGCGAGCCCGACGAACCGCCTTCGGTGTCGCACTGGTAAGCGGTGTCGCTCAACGTGCCCCAGAGATTGTCGTGCAGCGGCACGTCGATGATGCAGCGCGCGCCGCCGACATGGTTGCTGACCACCGCGAGTTCCTTGAGCCGTGCGCCGGGATGCTGCGGAATCGCGATCTGCTCGTTCTGCAGCGGCGTGCGCACGTCCAGGCCCAGATAGCCGAACTGCGAAATCGAAGCGAAGTTGTTGACCGTGAACAGCGCGAAGTCCAGCGAACCGTGATTCTTCAGCAGACTGGCGCCGGTCACTTTCACCACCGGGCCCGAAGTCGTACCGCCGCAGGTCGTGGACTGGTAGTTGAACCACACCTCTGCGGATGCCGCTTCATCGGCGGTGCGGATGCAGTGCTGGTTGGTGAACATGTGGTTGCCGGGGCCGACGCGCCATGCGGTGCAGTTGCTGCCGCGGGCCAACACCAGCCGCGCCACCGGGCGCGAACGATCGTAGGCGGTCGGATCGGTTGCGGAATAACAGACCGCCGAGCGTTTGTCGTTGACGCAGGTCGCACGCGTTCCGACATCGCCGAGCAGCGCCTCGGGCTGCACGGCATCCAGCATGTCTTCCGGATAGCCTTCCAGCATGCGGGTGACGCGCACCGCATGCGCGCGCGTCCACGGTTCCTGCGCGGTGCCGATCAGGCGCACGACCGCAGCCGGGCCGCTGATCGACATCGCCGAGAAACTGGTCGTGCCGTTCTGGCCCATCGCTTTGTCGACGGTGAAGCCGTCGCGCTTGAGGTTGCCGTAGCGGTATACCTCGCGGTGCCCGGGATCCGACACTTCGATCGACATGCCCTTCGGCAGTTTGAAGTAGTCGAAATGGATCTTCACGAAGGCGGCGTCGAGGGTGTCGATCGTGAACTGTCGCGACGGCGACTTCGACAGATCGATGCTGTAGTTCGCGGGCCGCTGTTCGGCGACGCGGGCTTCCTGCGTGGATGCGGCGACGACGGCGTCGCCGGCGTGGGCGGAAAAACAATGCAACAGACCGCAGAGCACGGCGGACATCACCGCGGCGCGGCTTCGATTCTTGCGAAGCGACATATCGACTCCCTGAATTCGGTTCCCGAACGGACAAGCGACCGGCGCAGGCACGATCGCGTGGACTTTTTTTCGATAGCGACCTGTGCCGTCCGCGCGTCGCGCGGCGGCCCCCTGCGCCCTGCATCGCCCACAGCCCTCCCCTCAGAGGCGCGGACGGATCATCGAGCAGCGGGTCGCAGGCCACCGATGGAAACAATGACATCGGCTGGACGACACGTTGCGCGAGGCATCCCTCGCACGTCAACAGCGCAGAAGCCTGGATGCGTGGTGCCCGTCCCAAAAAGACACGCGTGCAGTCGGAGCTGTTGAATATCCGCGTACACGAATCGAGGCAGATTCAACATTGCGGTAAAACCGTGCGGTTTTCGCAGCGCCTGCTCGCGTCGTGTCGACATGTCCATGCTGCGACGCACAAGGGCGAGCGCCTGCGATGCGGGTACGCATCGCGATCTGTGCAGGCATCCCTCGGTCATGGCATCTGTCGCGTGTCCCGCCAACGCATCGTCCGCCATGCTTCGCGCTGCGCGGCATCGAGAAACGTCCAGGCGACGAAGCGGCTCTGTTTCTGGCCCTGCGCCATCCGGACTTCGCGCACGTCCTGCGCATTGGCCTGCTGCAACTGCTTGCGCACATCGGCGAGGTGTTCGGACTTCGCGATCAAGGTGCTGAACCAGTACACGCGGCTCGCGATCTGCGCGCTTTCGCGGATCATCCTGCGCACGAACGCCGCTTCGCCGCCGGGGCACCACAGTTCGGTGGATTGTCCGCCGAAGTTCAGCCGCGCATCCGCGCGCGTCGTCTGCGGTTTGCCGAGATTGCGCCATTTGCGTTCGCTGCCGCGCGCGGCGTCTTCGGCCGATGCATGGAACGGCGGATTGCACAGGGTGAGGTCGAAGACCTCGTCGTCGCGCAGAAGTCCGGCAAAGATGCGCTGTGGATCGGACTGATGACGCAGCTCGATCGCTTTGCGCAACCCATTCGCGTCCACGATCGTTTCGGCCGCGCGCAGCGCGGTGATGTCGATGTCGGTACCGACGAAACGCCAGCCGTATTCACGATGACCCAGCAGCGGATAGATGAGGTTCGCGCCGGTGCCGATATCCAGCGCGCGGATCGCGGCGCCATGTGGAATCGCACCTGCGTTCGATGCGGCCAGCAGATCGGCCAGCCCGTGCAGATAATCGGCGCGGCCGGGAATCGGCGGGCACAGATAACCCTCGGGCAGATCCCAGTGCGCGATGCCGTATTGCGATTTCAGCAGCGCGCGGTTCAACGCACGCACTGCGGCGGGATCGCTGAAATCGATGCTCGCCCCGCCGCCCGGCGCCGTCGTCAAGAACGCAGACAGGGCCGGCAAGGCCGCCGTGAGCGCGACGAAGTCGTAGCGGCCCTGATGCCGGTTGCGCGGGTGCAGCGCGGTGCGGGCGGACGATGCGGAAGGTCTGGGTGGATGCGGCATCGACCGATTGTCGCGTGAACTGCGGCAACCGGTCCAACGACACCCATTCCTCCGCCGGCTGTGGCAGGCTGTCGCCACCATTGGGAACAGGGGGTTTCGCGATGACCGCTCCACTGCTTTGGCAAGTCGCGCCGCACGCCGGCTATTTCATCAACTCGGTCGGAACCAGCGACGACGGTCGCACCCTGGTCGCTGGCACCTTCTTCCACAGTTACAGCGAAGAACGCCGCGCGGGCGCCAACAGCAACGACGGCACCTTCGGGATCTACTGCTTCGATCCTGCGACCGGCGCCACGCGGTGGTCGAACACTTTCGACGGCTACGAAGGCGTGTACTGGGCCACGGTGTCGAGCGACGGCAGCTACGCCGCGAGTTGCGGCTGGTATTCGTCGACGCCGACCTACAACGGTTTCATCGCCGCGTTCGACGCCGCCACCGGCGGATCGGCGCTCGACTACTACAAAACCCCGAGCCGCGTGAACCAGGTGTCGCTGAACGCCGATGGTTCGGTGCTGGCGGCGGGTGGCGATCAGCTCTATCTGTTCTTCCGCAGCGGCACGCAGTTCTCGACAACGCCATCGACGTTGCCGGTCGCCAGCGGCGACAGCGTGATCTCGATCGGCATCTCCGCCGACGGCCAGTGGGTCGCCGCCGGCACCTACGACGGCACCGTGCTGCTGGTGAAGATCGTCGGCGGTGTGCCGGTGTCTTCGAACAAGTGGGCGCCCGCTACCACCAACACCGTTCACAGCGTGGCGATGGCGAAGAACGGACAGGGCTTCGCGGTCGGCATGAAGAACGGTGAATTCGTCTATTTCGATTGCGAGGATTTCATCGGCACCGCCACTCCGGTTCCGGCATGGACGCAAACCTTGACCGGCGCCAGCAGCGTCTATGGCGTCGCCATCGCATCCGATGCCAGCTTCGTCAGCGCGGTCGGCAATATCGGCAGCGCCGGCGGTACGGCGGCGGTGTACGACAACAGCGGCACCGCCGCGACGCTGCGCTGGCAGCAAAGCCTCACCGCCAATCCGAATTCGACCTCGATCGACAGCGAAGGCCTGTTCGTCGCCGTCGCCGACGGTCACCCCGACGGCACGCCCGGGCATTTCACTCTGTTCAACGCCGCCAGCAGCGCGCAGATATGGTCTTACACCACCGGCAACATGAGCTGGCCGATCCAGCTCGCCGGCAATGCCATGGCCTGCATCGCCGGCTCCGACGACGGCAATGTCTACTACTTCAACCCGCTGCGGGTGTTCTGACCGGACCGGCGGTGCCCAGGGCGTGTTCCCGGGTACCGCTGCATCTCGTACGGCGCATCGTTGTCGAGCCGCCGACGCATGGCGTGGCGCCGTGCCCGTTCAGCCTTCGGCATCGAGCGTACGCGCCGGGAAAATCGTGCGCTGATCCGCAGAATCCTCTGCAGATTCAGGGCCGCTGGCCATGAGCTGCCTATCGGCCGGCTTTGGCCTTATCCTGATGTCTTCACAGTGGAACGGAGTGAAGACATGCGTTCATCCCTTGTGTGCGTGGGAATCGCCATCGCGATATTCGCTGCGGCCTGCGACAAGAAGGAGAAGGTGGCAGGGCCATTGCTGCCCGTGCCGGAATGCAAAGCCGCCCAGGACTACGACCCTGTCGCCTTCGAGCGCATGGTGCGGGCCATGGACCGCTCGGGCGACCTCGTCGTGGTCGTGAAACGTTTCCAGAAGCACCGCAAAGTGGTCGAAGAGCAGTTGGCAAAGCGCGACCCGGCATTGCTGCCGCGCTTGAAGCCGGTCCTGGATGCGCAGTTCTCCGAGGCGCGCCTGCGCGACCGGGCGGCCTGCGTGTTCGTTGAGTTGGCGGGCGAGACCGAAGGCGTGCAGCTGCTGGATGCGTGGTCGAACTCGCCGGAAATGCAAGCGATCAATCGCGCGATCTGGACGCGCGCCCCGGAGCCGTCCAAAGAGCCGGATATCGAAATGACGCCGGAGCGTCAGGCGATCCTGCATGAGCTGGCCGTTGCGATGGCGCTGCAGCAGGTCGAAGCCAACAACAACAAGGTCGATCGGGAAGGCATCCCCTTGCTGGTCGCCATTTTCGCTCCCGCGCCGCCCCCGCTGCCGCCCCCGCCGCCGATACCTGCGCCCGATGCAATGCCAGCGTCGGACATCGCACCGGGGGCCGCGCCGGCCTCGGGCACATCGCCACCGCCGGTGGCGAACGCGGCTGCGACGCCAGCGACGACCACAACAGCCGCGCCGAGCATGCCGCCGCCCCCGGCGGCAACGCCAGCGACGAGCACGCCCCCTGTGCCAACGGCAGCCGCGCCGGGCACGCCGTCGCCCAACGCAACGCCAGTAGCGAACGCAGCCTCTGCCCCGACCACGGCACCGGCACCGGCACCGGACGCGCCGCAGCCCGCGACTGCCGTCGCTTCGAATGCGGCGCCTGCATCAGCCCCCGGTCCGCAGTCGCTCACGGTGAACACGGCCGATCTGAGCGTGATCCTCAATCGTTGGCTGATCCCCGCGCTGGCGAAAATTCCCGATGAGCAGCTCGCCAAATTCATGGCGTTCGCGAATACGAGTTTCGGCGCCAATTACTACGTCGCCCTGAGCAGGGCCCATGACCTCCAGGCCGGGGAGTGGTATTCGCAGACGGCCAAGAAGTTCACGGACAACATCCCGCCGGTCGCTGCCACGGCGGGCGCTCCCGGCAGAGACGCGCTGCTCGCGGATGCGCGGCATGCGCTGCGGAATGTGGGCACGCCCGCAGCCGCAGCTGATGCCGCGACCAAGTTGCTGCAGGCCGACCGGCTCGACCCGCGCAATCCCGAAATCCAGACGCTGCTCGGCGAAGCCGCGATGAAGACCGCGCCGGGCATGCCGCTCGCGCCGGACCAGCTGCGGGTGGTGATCGAAACGCCGAACTACGGGCGGGCCGAGGCGTATTTGCTCAGAGCGATCGAGTTGTCGCCCGGATACGCGGATGCGCACATGCTGCTGGGACGCCTGAGATACCTGCAGGGCAGGGACGATGAAGCCGAGCAGTCGTACGCGCGCGCGATCGAGATCGAACCTGAGCACGCCAGCATGGATCTCTTCCTCGGCGATCTGGCTTACGTCAAGAAGGACTACAGCGCGGCTTACCGTCACTACAAATCGGCGATCGCCAAACCCGAGCGCCTCGCCTACGTCCACGTCAACGCCCTGGCGCATCTGCTGATGACGCTGCGCAGGACCACGCAGATGGCCGAGTACCCGCGCATCGCCGAAGGCTATCTGGCGAAGTATCCGCAGGCCTGGAATTTCCGCCTCGACTACGCCGACTATCTGCTGTCCACGGACATCCGCGCGGACAAGGTGTTCGCCGTCGCCGATCCGATTCCCGACAGCTGGTTTCCGGCGCGCAAGGTTCCGATCATATCGGCCGCATTGGTGCGCAAAGCGGGCGAACGCGTCGACCCGTCCGGCGAACCCAGAGAAGAGAGCATGGCGCTCATCCAGCGCGCGGTGGGTATGAATCCGGACACGGCCGCATTGGCCGAAGCGATCTGCCGCGCCGGCGCGACGAGCAAACTGGTACGGCGGATGCATGAAGCGAACAAGGACCAGAAGCGCCTCGCGGCAGGGTTGACCCTTTGCGGTCTGCGCTGGCGGCGCGACGATATCGTGCGCGAGATGTCGCAGCGCGCCGACAAGGCGCAGTTGAACCTGTCGTTCGTCGAGCTGGGCGGCGACACGCCGCTGTGCTACGCGGCTGCGACCAGGAATGTCATGGGATTCACGTATCTGGTGGGAGTCCAGGTCAGTCCCACGCGTGTATGCAGCGACGGTAACACCGTCGCCGAGCGTCTGTTGCAGATGTCGTTCGGCCGCGACACGAAAGTGTCCGATATGCAGACCATCATGAAACGGTCCTACAAAAAGGTATGACGACCCTGCGCCGGACCGGCGATCCCGCCCGGCGCATCCGGAATCATGCGTCGCCGCAACACGGCGGCCTCGAAGATGGCTGTGCCGGGCTTACGGACCCGCCAGCGCCTTCAGCATCCGCACCCAATGATCGACATCGTCGCCGAGCGCTTTGGTCGGCAGGCGTTCGTCGCGGCCGTGCGCACGCATGTCGTCGGGCACGATGCCCCATGAACCGTCGACGCCGTAGATCGGAATGCCATGTTCGCGGAACGGGCGCGCATCGCTGGCGCCGGTACTCATTTCGGGCATCACCGGCGCGCCAGGGAACATCGTGCGCACGCTGTCGGTATAGGCCTTCAGGATGTCCGGACGCAGCGGCGAATCCAGCGACGACACCGCATCGTCCAGTCGCGTCACTTCCACCTTGTCGCCGGCGATGGCCTGCAACTCGTCGCGAATCGCGTCGGGGGAGACGCCCGGCAGGATGCGGCAGTTCACCGTCGCGCGCGCCAGTTGCGGCAGCGCGTTCGGCGCATGTCCGCCGGCCAGCATGGTCGCGACGCAGCGCGTGCGGGTGAGCCCGACCTCGCCGGGATCCGCTTCGATCGTGTCCGCGGCGGCGCCATCGGTGGAATTCTTCAACCATGCGCGCATCGCATCGCCCAGTGCGCCCGACTCGTTTTTCTGGCGCGCGTCGAAATAGGCGCGGGTGGTGTCGTTCAATTTAGGTTCGAAGCGATACCGGCCGAGCCGGTTCAATGCATCGGACAACTGATAGATCGCGTTGTCCGGGCGCGGCTTCGAGCTGTGCCCGCCGGGATTGCGCGCAGTGAATGCGTAGTCGGCGTAGGTTTTCTCCGCGGTCTGGAAGGTGAATCCGATCGGCTTGCCCTGTGGCGTAAAACCGCCACCGCCGCCATCCGCATTGAGTCCGTATTCCACGTTCAGCAGGTTCTTCCATTCGGTCGCGCCCAGCAGCGCGCCGTTGCCGCCGGTTTCCTCGTCGCCGGTGAAGAACACGATGATGTCGCGCTTCGGCTTGAAACCCTGCGCCTTCAGTTGCAGCAACGCTGTGGTCACCGCCACCACGCCCTGCTTGATGTCGCTGGTGCCGCGTCCGTACAGATAGCCGTCCTTCTCGATCAGCGTGAACGGATCGATCGACCAGTCCTCCGGTTTCGCCTCCACCACATCCAGATGCGCCATCAGCATGATCGGTTTCGCCTTCGCTTTGCCCGCCGCCGGCCAACGCACGATCAGCGCCGCGGTGTGATCGTCGTCGTTGCCGTCGTAGGGCAGCACATGGATATCGTCTGCCATCCAGCCCGCGGCTTTGTATTGATCGGCGAGATACTGCGCCAGTTCCGGTACTTTGCCGCGGCCGATGACCGTCGGCACCGAGATCGCATGCGTCAACAACGCACGTGCTTTCTCGTGCCAGGGATCGTCTGCAGCGGTCGCGTGCATCGATGCGGCGGACAGGGCCAGGGCGAGCAGGGCGATGCGCATGGAAATTCCTCGGAGCGGACGGGGACGTCATCCAGGCAGGATGCCGAGCCTCCGAGTGTATACGGCCGAAACGCGAGCGGCGTGGCTTCGGGCCATCCGCCCGTACCGGATCAGACCCGATATCGGCTGCGCTTCAGGACTGAGTTTCAGGACCTCCTGCACCGGCATGTCGAGCAGGGCCTTCCACGCATTCCTGCCGTGTCGTGTCGTGTACGCCTGCACGATGCGGC
Source organism: Lysobacteraceae bacterium (assembly GCA_040079515.1). Taxonomy (GTDB): domain Bacteria; phylum Pseudomonadota; class Gammaproteobacteria; order Xanthomonadales; family Xanthomonadaceae; genus Lysobacter_I. The sequence continues at coordinate 5,320 of JBEBKD010000015.1, read as the reverse complement.
AACCCAGGAAGTAGCCGATCGCGTCGGGGCCGCCGGCGATTTTTTCCGCGACGCGGCCGGACCCAACGGGGGCTGAAGCGTACGGTCGCAAAGCGGTTCGCGCTGCGGTGAGCGAGTAGCATCGTGCGTTCTTCGCATTGTCCGAGAGAACGTCATGAAACGATGGCTGCTGGCTATTTCGCTCGCATTGCTGAGCACGACCCCGGCGCTGGCCGACGACCATGGGCGCGGTCAAGGACAAGGCCACGACAAAGGCCACGACAAGGGTCACGGCTATTCTCGGGGCAAGCAGGAACACCGGCATAAACAATACGACATGCGTCGCGGCGGGCATATTCCGGTGGTCTATCTGGAGCGCCGTTACTACGTCGACGATTATCGCGTCTACCATCTCGCGCCGCCGCCGCGCGGTCATCGCTGGGTCCGCACCGATGACGGCAAATACATCCTGATCGCGGTCGCCACCGGCATCATCGCGGATATCATCCTCAATCATTGATGCGTGCGCGCAGCCGCCCGAAGAGCCCCGCTTCCGCGGGGCTCTTCGTTTCCGGAAACGCCTCATGCCGGTCGCGCGCGTATCCGGCCTGCGACATCACGACACAGCCACGTCAATCCTTGCGCTTGCCGATGATCTCGCCCGTCGCGGCATCGACGCGCAGTTCGAAGTCCTGGCCGCTGTCGTTTTCGGCATCCGCTTCCCACACGCCGTTGCGGAAGTGCAGATCGTGGACATGGAGATAGCCGGCCACGGTCAGCTTGGCTTCGACATCCGCCTTGCTCAGGTTCGCGACCAGAGTGTCCGGATAGATCTTGCCGGTCGCGGCGTCCACCCGCACATCGACGCGGTTGCCGTCGGCGCTGCGCGCGTCGGCCTTCCAGGCACCATCCTTGAACTTGATGTCGTTGATCTTCGTGTAGCCCTTGACTTCCAGCATCGACTTGACCTGCGCCTCGGTGATGCCGTCCTGCGCGGTGGCGAGGCCGGCGACGGCGAATGCCGCGATCAAGCCGACGCCCAGCAGCGTGCGGTGCGGAAAGCGACGCGTGCGAACGATGTCGGTCGAATGATTCATGGGGGTGTCCTGCAATGGGGAGCGGCGAGTATCGACATGTTTTCGCCAACATGGATGAAACGCGGCAGACAGCGTCAGCTGCTTTTCATCGTGTGCGAAATGCATGGCCGTTCGTGCATCAACGCCGATCGAGAGCCGGTTGGAATCGGAATGGTCGGCATGATTTCGTCTGTCGCCACCGTCCGTGTAGGATCATGCTTCAGATCAAGTCCACAAGGAGACGGCGGCCGCATTGCGCGAAAGCGCGCGCCGCCCGCACATATGCCGACAACCACCGAAACGCGCGAACCCGACGAAGCGGCGATGACCGCGGAGATGATCGACATGCTGCGCCGCAAGATGGCGCAGGATTACGAAGCCGGCCACACCCGTCGCGATGCGCATCCCAAAGCCACCGGACTGCTGCGCGGCCGCTTCGAAGTGGAGTCCGATCTTCCCAAGCACCTGCGCGTCGGATTGTTCGCAAAGGCGCAGACCTGCGATTGCTGGATCCGTACCTCCAATTCCAGCGGCAAGCCGCAGTCGGACGCCATCGGCGATGCGCGCGGCTTCGCGATCAAGCTGATGGCGCCGGGCGGCACGCGCAAGGACGAAACGCCGCTGGGCCAGGACTTCGTACTGCTGAGCACGCCGGTCATGCCGCTCGGCACCGTGGCGCTGTTCCGCGACGCGGTCTACTACACCATCGAGAGTTCGGTGCTGCTGTTCGCCGCCAAATGCGTGCTGGGCGGTCACGCGCGCGCACTGCTGGGACTGGCCGCACTGCGCATCCGTCCGACCTCGCCGCTGGACATCCGATACTGGAGCACCACGCCCTACCGCTTCGGCAAGGGCCACGCGGTGAAGTATTCGCTGATCCCCACCTCGCGTCAGCGCAGCAGCATGCCGAAAACGCCGGGCGAGTCGTACCTGAGCGAAGCGATGCAGCGCCATCTGGACAAGCACGAAGCCAGTTTCGATTTCTGCGTGCAACTGCAGCAGGACGGCATGCCGATCGAAGACGCCGCTCCGCGCTGGGACGAAACCGCGTCGCCGTTCCTGAAGGTCGCGACGCTGCGCATCCCCAAGCAGAAGTTCCGCACCGCGCAGCGCGACGCACTGGCCGAATCGCTCGCATTCTCCCCCGGCCACGCCTTGCCCGCGCACGCGCCGCTCGGCGGCTTGAACCGCGCCCGCATCAAGATCTACAGAGCGTTGTCGAAGTTCCGGCATACGCGCGATGCGCGTGCGCAGATCGCGTAGGGTGGCGGTGAGCGCAGCGAACCCCACCATCCGGACGTCGTAATCGTCGCCCGTCCGCGGCGTCGATGCGTGTCCGATGTCTTCGGTTGGGGGCGAGCGGACTGAAGAGACTTCCGCTCACCGCTGCCCCGGCGCATCGCAACCCTATTCGGATTCGTCGCTCGCGAGCCCGCTCGGCTGACGCGCCGCCCACATGTTGTCGACCAGATTCGGATAGCGTCGCCCGGCTGCTTCGGCGCGCGCTTTCGCCGCCGTTTTCTGTGCGGGCGACAGCCCTGCCGGGCGCTTGGCGGACGGTGGACGCGGGCGCTTCCAGGGCGGAGTTTTCGAAGGCATGGCGCATTGTGCTGGAGATCAGGCCGTTATGCGGTGTCGCGCATACGGTGCCATGTCCACTCGCCGCATGCCGGAATTGAACCCGACCCCGTTTCGCTCACAGCGCAGCCGCGTATGTTGGCAATCGCACAGAACGAACGTCCGCCATGCGTCTATGTTGTGCGAAACCGAACCGTGATCCGTAGCGATGTCGCTCAAGCGATCCTCGTCGCACCGTATCCAGCCCTATCCGCGCGCCAATATCGAGGAATCAACACCATGAAGCGCCGCATCCAGATATCGATCCTGTTGCTTTCCGTTTCCGTCGCCGCCTGCGAGCAGCAGCCTGCCGTGGTGACCGTGCCGGCGACGCCCGTCGTCGTGCCTGTGCCGGGCCCGCCGGGTCCTCCCGGCGATACCGGCAGCCAAGGCGTGCAGGGCGATCAAGGCTATACCGGCAATCAGGGCGAACCCGGACAGATCGGCGACAAAGGCGATCAGGGGAATCAAGGCAATCAGGGCGACACCGGCGCGACCGGCGAGCCGGCGCCAGTGGACAAGCACTAGGACCAACACTCCAGCGGGCATGTACCCCGACCCATTTCAACGATAGAGGATGACGCCATGGGAGATTTTGATGATCTGAAAGGCAGAGTCGCAGCGCTGCATACGGTATTGACGTATCTGCTGTCGGAGTTGCCCGCGGACCAGCAAGAGAGAATCCGCGATCGGCTGGCGCGCGAACGGTTGACGAATCCCGTGCCCTACGCAGAGATGCCCGTCGTGCAGGACTCGTTCGTGGAAGTTATGGCGGTACTCGAATTCCAATTGCTGCCGAAGTGAACCGACTGTGGCACCGTTGTTCCATTCGACAGGCGGGTGCATGACCCGCCTGTCGAGAAGAATCGACTCGTCTTACGGGTTACCGGGCCCAGGGCGCCGTACGTACGTAGCTCGAATTGCCTGCAGCAAGCCAATCTCTCATGGTCGATACGGAGATGCCGAGGCCGTCATTGTTCCTGCGGGCATCATAAGCACAGCGTGGACCGTCCGGCCCCCGATCGATTGTCGCCGTGATCTGCGTGGATTGCGCCTGCACTTCTCTGGCAGGAATGGAACCGCTGAACGTCTGACTGGTTCCCGGGTGGATCGTATTGATATTGGCCATTTGAGCGAAATAGCTTTGAACGCGTCTGAGGTCTTTCACTTCAAGCGCGACGCCCAGAACGCCACCGGCGCCGGCTGGTGAGCCCACGGCCGGCTCGGTACCGATATTCGAGATCGTGACAGTGACGTTGTAGGTCGCGCCATCTCCACTGCGGGACACTTCAAACCGGTCCACGCTCAACTCCGCCTGACAGGGCCCTGTCGGTGCAGGAGGGGGAACAAGTGCTCTGCGAACATCTTCACGCAACGGGGTCACGGATCCCGGATTGATTCTGGTGGCCGGTGGATCAGCCAGTGCAGTGGAAAACACCGGTGCGACCGCGATGACAGCGAGCAAGAGCCTGGCTTGAACTTTCATTTCGTCTCCCAAGATGGACAGCGTTGTGGGGGCGGGAATTCTGTCGTCGGAGTTTCGTCGACTCGCCGATATCCGCCCCTCCAGCGGGATCGTAAAGCGGTTCGGCCCCGCCTTCCAGCCCCGGTTGGGCATCGTACGCTTCCCGTTGGGTTGCGTAGTGCCGAACGATCTGCCTTGCAGGTCATTTCTTTACCCATGATGAAATGGTGGAGTTGCGTTGCGCTTATACCAACCTATTTGCTGCGCAGAGGCATGCAGATAGCGGAGTAACCGCGCATCGCCGAAACGTATCTGGAGAAACACCCGCAGGCCGCGACTGCGTTGACTATCTGTGGCCTGCGCTGGCAACGTCGCGATATCGTGCGTGATATGACGTCGCGCGCAGAAAGCAAGCAGCCCGGGTAAGCGCACAGCGCGCACCCGGGAGAACGCAAGCAGCGATGTATCTGCGGCGGCTCCAGATCAAAAGCTCCGGGTGCGGCCTGCGGCCATATACGGGCTACTCTCTGACCCCTTTTCGGCTCCCGTGTCCCAGCAAACCGATGCGTCGGAACCACATTTCCAGCGGCAGCGTCACCAGCGGCGGCACGGCCGCCAACAGGGCCATGATCGACGCCCACCACGGCCAGCGCAGACGCACGGTCGACACCAGCGTGACCACCAGATAGAACAGGAACGCCGCGCCGTGCAGGCGGCCGAATACCCACACCCCAAGATCGGTGGTCTGCGTACCGTATTTCAACAGCATTCCGACCAGCAGCCCGGCCCAGGTCAGACCTTCGGCGAAGGCCGCGATGGCGAACAGACGCCCGGCGGGCGACAGGGAAGACGACATGCATGGACTCCAGTGAGGAATGCCGCGACGCGATGGCGGCGGCGACGCCCGCTGGCCCGCATAGTCTAGCTGCCAACAGCCACGGATTCAGTAGGGCGGGCTCAACCCCGCCGCTTTGCAAAGCGATGGATTCTTGTCACTCCGTCCTGGATCCAAGCGGTGATGCGAAGCGGTTGTTGCAAGACACTCGAAATCATCGTACGAACCCGCAAACCGCATCCCGTCTGTACAAGATTCGCCAACTGGCGATCGCGTAGACGTACGAGAGATTTGTAGGGTGGGGTGAGCGCAGCGATGCCCACCATTCGCGCATGACGGTAGCGAAGA
>JBEBKD010000014.1:0-83913 GCA_040079515.1 Lysobacteraceae bacterium | reverse complement strand
CGATGAGGCACCCGCGTGCGACTGCTCCATCATGGCCAGAAGCCAAAGGCTTCACCCACAGGCCGGATATACGTTCGCAATCTCAACCAAGATCAAAAAAGCGGTTGGCAATCGGGAGGAGTCCATATACGGGCTACTCGCTGTCGCATCATCGATGAAGCTTACGTCGACTCTCTTGCTGAACCAACGCATCGTCTTGCCCGGTTGAGACCTGCCGACTGCAGATCATGTCGATTCCGACCGGAATCCGCAATCGGTACCGGGGCCGAAGAGCGATGCCATCAGCGCATCAACTTCACGCTCTTGATGAAAAGAAATTCTTCGTCGTCGGAAGGCCCGGCGACGCGGCCGTCGTTGGGCTCGCGCTTGACCACGATCCGTACTTTGCGACCGACCATCTTCGGCTTGAGATGCGACACCGCGTCTTCGTCTTCGACGAACCAGTCGCCGCACTGACTGTTGCAGTAGGCTGCAACGGTGAGGGAGGAGGACACCTTCACGGCGATCCGCATGTCGTCGATGCCGCCGCCGTTCACGATCTTTCCCTCGTAGGTCTGCGCAAACGCCAGGAAGGGAAACGCCAGCAGCGAGAGCAGTGCAAAAGCGAACGTCTTTATCATGCGATTCAATTCAAGGGTTCCTTCAAGGGTTGCAGATCGAGCCATCGGACGTGGATCGCCTTCATTCACTCGATCCTGCGCCGCACAGGAATTCCGCTGGCCGGAAACCGTGCCACATCGTGCCCGTCTTCGCGGATCGGCGCGCCGTGCGCGGGCGCCCACGCCAGCGCGGAGATGATTTCCCAGGTCGCGGGCAGGCGGTCGCCGTCGCGGAAGGTTTCGTAGGCGTTCGCGGCGGTGGCGAAGCGTGTTTTGCCGGTGAGCGTGTGCCGGCGCGCGTGCAGCGCATTGGTCGCGCCGATCGCGCGCAGTTCGCGCATCAGTGTGGGCACATCGTCGTAGCGGGTGACCAGATCGTCGCGATCAAGCACCGGGTTGCGGAAGCCGCTGGCGATCAGCGCGTCGCCGAACTGCGCGATCGAAGCGAACGGGCTGACGTGCGGGACCGCATCGGCTTCGGCAAAAGCGGCGCGCAGTTCGTACAGCGTCTCGGGACCGAAGGTCGACACCACCAGCATCCCGCCGGGTTTCAGAACGCGACGGAAGCCGGCGAAGACCGCCGGCAGATCTTCGATCCACTGCAGGCAGAGATTCGAGAACAGCAGATCCACGCTGTGGTCGGCCAGCGGCAGCGCGCGGGCGTCGGCGCAGACCCGCGTGGGCGCACGTGCGAGCATTCGTGCGAGCGGGCCCGGCAGCGCGCGCGCGAGCGCTGACGCTTCGGCGTCGTGCTGGCGCAGCATCGGCATCGCAAGGTCGAGCGCGAGCACCTGTGTTTTCGGCCAGCGTTGCTGGATCGCGCGCGATGCGCGGCCGGGGCCGCAGCCGAGATCTACAATGAGCGAGGGCGTTTGCGCATCGCCCTCGCGGCCTTCGGCGTAATAGTCGAGCGATTCGAGCAGACGTGTTTCGATCTCAGCCTGCAGCTTCGCGGCGGAGGCGTAACTCGCGGACGCGCGTGAGAACGCGCGGCGGACCTGGCGCGGGTCGAACAGCGTATTCATTTCGAGTCACCATCCGACAAGAAGGTCGTCACATGCGCGACGACCTCGTCGACATGAGTCAGGAACGGCGCATGCCCGGCATGTTCGATCTGCGCAAACGTCGCGTGTGCCTTGCCCGCCTGTTCGATCAGCGCAGCGGCGTCACGCATCGCGCGCGGATCGACGAGCCGATCGCGACGACCGGCGATCCACAGACTCGGTACGCGCAGTTCGCCCAGCAGCGGGCGCTGATCGGCGGTTTCGAGGATTTGAAGGCCGTCGACCAGCACGCGCGCCGCTGGTTCGCCGCGCGCGAACAGTTCCGCGCGAAGTTCGCGCATCTCCTCTTTCGCATGATCGGAACCGAAGGCTTCCAGCGCGACGAAGCGGTCGAGCGTGGCGCGATAGTCGTCGCCGAGCCCTTTGGCGAAATCGCGGAAGATCTCCGCCGACACGCCGTAGCGCCAGTCGGGGCCGCGCACGAAGCATGGGCTGCTGCACAGCGCGATCAACGCCGGCACCCGCACGGGGTCGCGCACCGCCGCATGCAGCGCGAACATGCCGCCGAGCGACCAGCCGAGCCACGGCGCTGCAGGCACCTGCGACTGGATCGCATCGCAGACCGCGTCGAATTCGAGCGGCGTGGCATCGTCGCGGCTGAGGCCATGGCCCGGCAGATCGACGAGGTACAGCGTGCGCCGATCGCGCAGGCGTTCGACCAGCGTGGCGAAGACGCCGCCATGCATCGCCCAGCCGTGGATCAACACCAGCGGCGGGCCATCGCCGCTGACGGTCATGTGCAGCGATACGCTCATGGCTGTGCGGCTGCGCTCCGTGCGGCAAGGATCATCGGGACCAGCGTGCGCCACTGCACGCCGATATCGCGCACGAACCAGTGACTGATGCGGCGACGCCATCGCGGTTGTCGACGCGTCTGCATCATGCGTTCGACCAGCCACGACTGGTCGAAGCCGGCCCATTCGCCGGCGACCGACATCAGATTCACGTACAGCGCCGGATGCACGTCGTACATCAGCATCTCGTGCAGTACATCGATCGGATACGGCGACACAGCAAGCGTGCGCGCGATGTCGTCATGCGACAGCGTGACATCGGTATCGAGATACAGGTCCGACAGCGCCACCCAGACCGGAATGCGCGCGTCGATGGCATCGAATGCGGCCGAGATCGGCCTCACGCCACCGCAGCCCCGGCTTTGCCGTAGCCCATCTCCACCGCATCGCGCGCCCAGGTCAACGCATCGACCAGCGCATCGACTTCGGCCTGGGTGTGCAGCGACGACAGTGTGATGCGCAGGCGCGCGCGGCCATCGGGGACGGTCGGCGGACGGATCGCCGGCACCCAGAAACCCTGCGCTTCGAGCGCGGTGGCCAGCGCGGTGGCGCGTTTGTCGTCGCCGCACATCAGCGGCTGGATCGGGGTGCTCGACGGCAGCAGCGGCAAATCGCGGAACAGCGCGGTGTGACGGAAGTGCGCGATCAGACTCTGCAATTTCTCGCGCCGCCAGTGATCGCGTCGCGCCAGTTTCACCGCGGCCAGCGTGGACGCGGCCTGCGCCGGCGGGATCGCGGTGGTGAAAATGTAGGGACGTGCGGTTTCGGCGAGATGGCCGATCATGTCTTCGCTGCCCAACACGACCGCACCGTAGCCGCCGAGCGCTTTGCCGAGGGTCGCCAGTTGCAGCAGACCCGAAGCGTCGAGCCCGGCTTCGGCGACGCTGCCGCGTCCGTCCGGGCCGACCACGCCGACACCATGGGCATCGTCGATATACATCAAAGCCTGCTGCACGCGCGCGACCAGCGACAGTTCGCGCAGCGGCGCGATATCGCCGTCCATGCTGAACACGCCGTCGGTGGCGAGCATCGCCACGCCGTCGGGCACGGTGCGCAGCTGACGCAGAGCGCCTTCGGGATCGGCATGCGGATAGCGGCGCAGTTTGCAGCCGGCGAGCCTTGCGGCGTCGATCAGGCTGGCGTGATTGAGACGATCCTGCACGCACACATCGTCTTCGGTGAGCAGCGACTGCATCACCGCGAGGTTGGCCAGGAAACCGCTGCCGAACAGCAGTGCGCGCGGTGCGCCGAGCCAGTCGGCGAGTTCGCGTTCCAACGCATCGTGGTTGGCGTGATGACCGCAGACCAGATGCGAGGCGCCGCTGCCGGCGCCATCGCGCGCAGCACTGGCCTGCAGCGCATCCACCACCGCGAAATGCTGCGAGAGCCCGAGATAATCGTTGCCGCTGAAGTTGGTGAGCCAACGGCCGTCCACTTCGTAACGCACGCCGTCGCGCCGGGTGACCGTGCGTCGCTGGCGAACGCGGCCCTGCATCGTGCGTTGCAGGCGGGCGGCGAGGATGCGTTCGGTCAGGCGCGGACGGGTCATGATGACGGCTCGGTCAGGCGGCGCGGGTGCAGGGCGGGGAACTGTCGACGATATCGGCGTGCACGGTGTTGGCGGTCTCGATCACCGCCATCGGCTTCAGGCCGAGACGTGCGAACAACGCGAGATCGCGCTCGGTGTCCGGGTTGCCGGTCGTCAGCAGCTTTTCGCCGTAGAAGATCGAGTTGGCGCCGGCGAGGAAACATAGCGCCTGCAATTCGTCGCTCATGCTCTCGCGGCCGGCCGACAGTCGCACCATCGATGCCGGCATCATGATCCGCGCGGCGGCGATGGTGCGCACGAACTCGAACGGATCCAGCTCGGTCGTCCCATGCAGCGGCGTGCCTTCGACCTGCACCAGCCGGTTGATCGGCACCGAATCCGGATGCGCCGGCAGGTTCGCCAGCATCTGCAGCAGACCTGCTCGCTGCGCGCGCGACTCGCCCATGCCGACGATGCCGCCGCAGCAGGTCTTCATGCCGGCGTCGCGCACGTGACCGAGGGTGTCGAGGCGATCCTGGAATTCGCGGGTCTGGATGATCTCGCCGTAGAACTCGGGCGCGGTGTCTAGATTATGGTTGTAGTAATCGAGGCCTGCGTCTTTCAACGCGGTGGCCTGTTCGCCGCTGAGCATGCCGAGGGTGGCGCAGGTTTCCAGCCCCAGCGCCTTCACTTCGCGGATCATCTCGGCGACCTTCGGGATGTCGCGATCTTTCGGCGAACGCCACGCGGCGCCCATGCAGAAGCGCGATGCGCCCGCGGCCTTGGCCTGTCTGGCCTTTTCGACCACCGCATCGGTGTCCATCAGCTTCGTCGCCTCGACACCGGTGTGATAGCGCTGGGCCTGCGGACAGTAGGCGCAATCTTCCGGGCAGCCGCCGGTCTTCACCGACAACAGCGTGCTGACCTGGACTTCGCTGGGATCGAAATTCGCACGATGCGCATCGCCCGCACGATGCAGCAATTCCGGCAGCGGCAGCGCCAGCAGCGCCTCGATCTCGGTGCGGCTCCAATCGTGTCGCAAGGGGCCGGAAGGGCTGACAGCGGGCATCGGGGTTTCCTGACAGACAGGGCGCAGCGGGACAGGCAGTCTGGAAAGCATGTTCAGCCCTGTCAACCTTATCCATACGGACGGTGTCCGCCAGCGCCTCGGCAGGCTGCTCGGCGGCCTGTGGCCGAGGCATTGCCTGGTCTGCGGCGAAGCCTGCCCGGTCGAAGGTCTGTGTCCCGCCTGCCGCCGGGCCCTGCCCTGGAACCGCAGCGCCTGCCAGCGCTGCGCCCTGCCGATGCCGGTTCCGGTGGCCGCCTGCGGGTACTGCCTGCGTCGACCGCCGCCGCTGGCTGTCGCCCATGCCGCATTCCGCTACGAGGTCCCGCTGGACCGGCTGCTGCCGCGACTGAAGTTCCACGACGACCTCGCCGCCGGCCGTCTTCTCGGCAGGCTGATGTCCGAAGCGCTGGCCGATGCCGAACGGCCGGACGCCCTCATCCCGCTGCCGCTGCACCGCAAGCGTCTGCGCAGTCGTGGATTCGATCAGACGCTTGAGCTGGCGACGCCGCTGGCCCGTGCGCTGCACTTGCCGCTGATGGACGACATTCTGATCCGAATGCGCGAAACCGCCCCGCAGTCGCGGCTCGACGCCCCCGCGCGTCGACGCAATCTGCGGCGGGCATTTGCGGTGCGCGAAGGCGCCGCGCTGCCGACGCATATTGCGCTGGTCGACGACGTGATGACCACCGGTGCGACCCTGCACGCGGCTGCCGATGCGCTGCTGCGCGCGGGCGCGACCCGCGTGGATGCTTGGGTGTGCGCGCGGGTGGCGTGAGGCAAACCGGCCGCGCGCTATTGAACGTATGGCGCGGGCGGCGGAGGCGGATCCCCGGGCGCGCTTGGATGCGCCGCATCCGGAGGCGTTGGCGGAGACAGCGGCGGACAGATCGGGCAATGACCCAGATCGGTTGCTGAAACACGATCGGCCCCGGTGAGCGTCCGTCGGATATGTTGCAGACGCGCGGCCATCAACGGTGTGCGTGGCTCACCGTAACGTTGGGCGAGCCGGTACAGCGCTTCAGCGTTCTCGATCGGTCCGCCGGCCAGGTTGAGCGTGGCCCAGTCCGTCAGCAGATTGGCGACGACCGGATCCTTCGGTTTCACGAACGACAGCCGTTCCTGGAGCTGATAAGAGAACGCGCGCTCCAGTTCGTAAGGTTTCACCGGCTGGCCGTCGTTGCCGCGCGGATACGTCGCCGGCAGCGATGGCACGACCGCGGCATCGAAGGCGACGCCGGCCACGGAACGACCTTCAAGAAAGTGCGGGTCGTCCTTGAGTGCGAGCTTCGCCACCAGGATGCGCGCATGCAGCCATTCGGTGCCTTCGTGTTCGCGACGGTCGCGACGGATGCCCAGCCGGATCCAACGCAATGCCAGCGCGTCGCGTCCCATCAATTCGAGTGCGGTGCCGAGATTGGCAGCGGTCCGGTGCCGCCCCGGATACAGCGTCTCGATCTGCACGAACAGGCGGGTCGCGGCGGCGTAGTTGTCCTGATAGATCAGCAAGACGCCCAGATTGGTCAAACTGTCGAAATCCGGCTTGGCCAGGGCTTGGCCGATGATCTCTTCTTTTCGGCTTCGCCAGTATTCCTGCGCATCCGGTCTGGTCATCATTCCGACCAAGGCGTCGCCGGAGTACTCGAACGTTTCGAAATGCCGCCCGGCGTGATCGGTCGTCGGCGTCGCATTGATGCACGCCAACCCAGGCTGCGATGCCAGCAGCACACTCAACAGCCACCACTTCTTCACCCGAATGCTCCTAGAACCACATCGCTTGTCGACCAGCAGAACCGACAGCAGCGCCGGGGCAAACCCGGCCTGCCGTTTCAACGTGCCGTTCCAACTAGTGGCGTTCAGCCCCCGGCAACCGTCGAGGCCGCTTGCTGTTTACGACCGACCAACCACAGCGCCGCACCAACCACGATCAGACCGACCCGGATCCCCAGACCCACGGTCGGGCCCCAGTTGTCGATCCACGACAGCAGCATGAATTCCATGCCGAACATGTTGAGCAGGAACGAGCCCGCCCCGAAAATGAACAACCAGCCGCCCAACGATTTCATGATGTCCCCTCTTGTCGTAGACCCGCTCCCCGCGGGGCTCCGAGTCTGACATCCGCCCTGTGAGGCCGACAAGACGGGGCGCGACGACTACCAGCCGAACAGTTTGAAATACACCGGCGAGACCTTGTCGTCGTCGGGTCGGCCGTCGCCGTTGCGGTCCTGCAGGTAATACGCCGGGCCACGCTTGGGCTTGACCTTCACGACACGCAGCTGGCCGGCGACACGGTACTCGGTGATCTCATCGCCGTTGGGTTGCAGCCTGGTCGCGGCGACCGCATCCGGGGGGATGTCGACATTCGCCTGGGAACCACCGGCGGTGGCGCAGCCGCCGAGCACGAGCATCAGCGGAAGCGCGAAGAAAGTCGTACGACGCATGGCGCGTCTCCAGCGGCGGGGGAGCGCTCAGTATGCGCCGGCAGGCTGCCGTTGGTTGCGGTTCGGGCGTTGGAGACGCGGAGTAGAATCCGCCCATGACACGACTCGTACTGATCGACGGTTCCTCCTATCTCTTCCGCGCGTTCCACGCGCTGCCGCCGCTGTCGAACGCCCAGGGCGAGCCCACCGGCGCATTGTTCGGCATCGTCAACATGCTGCGCGCGCACATCAAGGAAAAGCCGGAGTACATCGCCTTCGTGGTCGATGCCTCCGGCCCGACCTTCCGCGACGATCTTGACCCGCAGTACAAGGCGCACCGTCCACCGATGCCGGAGGAATTGCGCGCGCAGATCGAACCGATGATGGAGATCGTCGCCGCATTGGGGCTGCCGATCCTGCGGGTGCCGGGCGTGGAAGCCGACGACGTGATCGGCACGCTCGCGGTGCAGGGCGCCGCCGAAGGTCTGGACGTCACCATTTCCACCAGCGACAAGGACTTCGCCCAGCTCGTCCGCCCGCATCTGGCGCTGGTGAATACGATGAGCGGCAGTCGCCTGGACAGCGACGCGGCGGTGATCGAGAAGTTCGGCGTGCGCGCCGACCAGATCATCGATTTCCTGGCCCTGATGGGCGACAGCGTCGACAACATCCCCGGCGTCGAGAAATGCGGGCCGAAGACCGCCGCGAAATGGCTGGCCGAATACGGCACGCTGGAGAACGTGATCGCCAATGTCGATGCGATCAAGGGCAAGATCGGCGAGAACCTGCGCGCGGCCCTGCCGCGACTGCCGCTGAACCGCCAGCTGACCACGATCAAACTCGACGTCGCGCTCGACGGCGGTCCGACCACGCTCGCCCTGCGCGAACGTCACGTCGAGGATCTGCGCAAACTGTATGCGCGCTACGGCTTCAATCAGGCGCTGAAGGAACTCGATGCCAACGGCGGCAACATCGCGACGCAGTCTGGTGGCGAACACACGAGTCTGCGCAGTACGCAGGCAGGTTATGCGCGTAGCACCGTGGTGGCGGTGGAGGAGAGCCTCGATCCCGCCCTGGCGGCGAAAGGCAGCTACGACTGCGTACAGACCCGCGAACAACTCGACGCCTGGATCGCGAAGCTCGAGTCCGCCGATGAATTCGCCTTCGATACCGAGACCGATGCGCTCGACGCGATGCAGGCGAATCTGGTCGGCCTGAGTTTTGCCACTGAACCCGGCAGCGGTTGTTATATCCCGGTTGGCCACACGTATCCGGGCGCACCCGCGCAGATGGATCTGCGCGACACGCTCGACGCCCTGCGCGCACTGCTGGAAAGCGACCGACACCGCAAGCTCGGCCAGCACGGCAAGTACGACATCCACGTGCTGCGCCGCCACGGCGTGAACGTCGATGGCTACGCCGACGACACCATGCTCGAAAGTTTCATCTGGAATTCCAGCGCCACCCGTCACGACATGGACTCGCTGGCCAAGCGCTATCTCGGCTACGACACCATCAAGTTCGAGGATGTGGCCGGCAAGGGCGCGAAGCAGATTCCGTTTTCGGAAGTCGCGATCGACGACGCCACCGGCTACGCCGCCGAAGACGCCGACATCACCCTGCGCCTGCATCGCGTGCTGTCGGCGAAGCTGGCGACCGTGCCGGCATTGGAACAGGTCTATCGAGAGATCGAAATTCCGCTGGTGCCGGTGCTGGCGCGGATGGAAGCCAACGGCATCCTGATCGATGCCGACGAACTGCGGCGCCAGAGCGCCGATCTGTCGCGACGCATGCTCGCCGCGCAGCAGAAAGCGACCGAGCTCGCTGGCCGCACCTTCAATCTCGATTCGCCGAAGCAGTTGCAGGCGCTGCTGTTCGACGAGCTCAAGCTGCCGGCACTGGTGAAAACACCGACGGGCCAGCCATCGACGAACGAGGAAGCACTGGAGGCGATTGCCGACCAGCACGAGCTGCCGCGGATCATCCTCGACTACCGTGGCCTCGCGAAACTGCGCAGCACTTACACAGACAAGCTGCCGGAGATGATCAACCCCGACACCGGTCGCGTGCACACCAGTTACCACCAGGCCGGCGCCGCCACCGGGCGTCTGTCGTCCACCGACCCGAATCTGCAGAACATCCCGATCCGCACCGACGACGGCCGCCGCATCCGCAAGGCGTTCATCGCGCCGAAGGGCCGCAAGCTGGTGGCCTGCGACTATTCGCAGATCGAGCTGCGGATCATGGCCCATCTGTCCGAAGACGCCGGTCTGCTGCGCGCCTTCGCCGCCGGTGCCGACATCCACCGTGCGACAGCGGCGGAAGTGTTCGGCAAGCCGCTGGACGAGGTGAGCGGCAACGAACGCCGCGCCGCCAAGGCGATCAACTTCGGGCTGATGTACGGCATGAGTGCGTTCGGTCTTGCGAAGCAACTGGATATCGGCCGTGGCGAGGCGCAGGACTACATCGCGCTGTACTTCAACCGCTACCCGGGCGTGCGCGAGTTCATGGAGCGCACCCGCAAGGAGGCGCACGAACGCGGCTACGTCGAAACCGTGTTCGGGCGCCGGCTGTATCTGGACAACATCAACGCCCGCAACCAGGGTCTGCGCGCTGGCGCCGAGCGCGCCGCCATCAACGCACCGATGCAGGGCACCGCCGCCGACATCATCAAGCGCGCGATGATCGATATCGACCGCTGGATCGCAGGCCACGCCGATCAGGCGAAGATGCTGCTGCAGGTCCACGACGAACTGGTGTTCGAATGCGACGCGGACTTCGTCGGCACCCTCATGCACGAGGCGAAGGTGCGGATGGCGGCGGCCGCCGAACTGCGGGTGCCGCTGGTGATCGATGCGGGGGTGGGGGACAACTGGGATGAGGCGCACTGAGGCGGTGCGGATTTGGCTACGGAAACCACGACCCTGTCAGTTCAGACAGGTTCCGCGCGCAGGATTTCGGCGAAACTGAACGCGCGTTGCACCTGCGGTGAATCGATCCTGAATTCAACGCGCGATTGAACCTCTTTTTTACGAACTCCCTACATCGGACATGGTCAACTTGTTCGCGACAGATGCAATGTCTGTCGCAGACCAACCCCCTCCCCTGGGGTTGGTCGCCGGAACGTAAGACTCTCCCCAAGTCCCGTTCCCAGCCCCGCCGGTTCCCCCGCCTGCGGGGCTTTTTATTGGCTGCGATTTGGCGAACGCAGCCTTTCCCTTTGCCCGTCTGGGCGCGAGACTGGTGCCCTTGCCACTGCGGATACCGTCGATGCACGAGATGTTCCAACTGTCCGCGCCGTGGTGGCATTTCGCGCTGCGCGCGGTCGCGGTCTATGCGCTGGTGATGCTGCTGGTGCGACTGTCGGGCAAACGCGCGGTCGGCCAGTTCACGCCGTTCGATCTGGTGCTGCTGATCCTGATCGGCAACGCCGTGCAGAACGGCATGAACGGCGGCGACAATTCGCTCACCGGGGCGGTGATCCTGGCGGTGTGTCTGATCGTGCTGAACTATGGCGTGGCGTTCATCGCCGCGCGCAGCCCGCGCGCACGCACTTTCATCGAAGGCAAGCCGGTGGTGCTCGCTCGCGACGGCAAGGTCTTCCGCGAGGTGCTCAGGCGCGAGCTGGTCAGCAACGCCGATTTCCTCGAAGCCATGCGCGAGACCGGCTGCAGCGGCATCGAACACATCCGTGTAGCCACGCTGGAAACCAACGGCCGGATCAGCATCGTGTTGACCGACGGCGCACCGCCGTCCGCCTGATCCCGTCAGACGGAACCGCCCAACCAGTCGCGCGGCTTCAGATACTCGGCCAGCCGCGCCTCATCGCTGTCGGCTTCCGGCGTGTACCCGTATTCCCAGCGCACCAGCGGCGGCAGACTCATCAGGATCGATTCGGTGCGGCCGCCGGACTGCAGCCCGAACAAGGTGCCGCGGTCGAAGACCAGATTGAATTCGACGTAGCGGCCGCGCCGGTACAACTGGAACTGGCGCTCGCGCTCGCCGTACGGCGTGTCCTTGCGGCGTTCGACGATCGGCAGGTAGGCGTCGAGAAATCCGTCGCCGACCGCGCGCTGGTAGGCGAAATCATCCTCGAAATTCTGGTGCAGATCGTCGAAGAACAATCCACCGACGCCACGCGTCTCGCCGCGGTGCTTGAGGAAGAAATACTCGTCGCACCATGCCTTGTGCGCGGCATAGCGCGCTTCGCCGCCGAACGGTTCGCACAGATCGTGCGCCACCCGATGCCAGTGGCGCACATCCTCGTCGAAGGGATAGAACGGGGTCAGATCGAAGCCGCCGCCGAACCACCAGGCCACGGTTTCGCCGTCGCGGATCGCGCGGAAATGACGCACGTTCGCGTGCGTGGTCGGCAGGTAGGGGTTGCGCGGATGGAACACCAGCGACACCCCGACTGCGCGCCACGATGCGCCGGCCAGCTCGGGCCGCGCGGCGGTGGCCGATGGCGGCAGTTTGGTGCCCGACACGTCCGAGAACCCGATGCCCGCCTGCTCGAACACCGCACCGTCGCGGAGGATCCGCGTGCGCCCGCCGCCGCCTTCGGCGCGCTCCCAGAGGTCTTCCTTGAAGGTCGCTGTGCCGTCGGCACCTTCGATCGCAGTGCAGATGCGGTCCTGCAGGCCGGTGAGGTAATCGCGGACGCGGTGGAAATCAGGATCGATCATGGCAGTGGACTCATAAAACCCTCGTAGGGTGGGCCCTGGCCCACCATTGCGGCGTTACCGTTCGCTTTGCACACGCAGCGTAACGGTTTCGCTTATTGTTGAGCACAGCGGGAAGATTGCAATGGTGGGCCAGGGCCCACCCTACATCGTCGGTCATTCGTTCAACGCACCATCCACTGCATACGTAGCCTCCGGCGGCAATACCTCACCCGACTCCCGATCGTATTGACGCAATACTTCATCGAAACCGAATCGCGGGCTCCAGCCAAGCCGGGCAATGGCGGCTTCGGCGCAATACACGCGATCGATCGATTGCGGAAGGGTCCACCGGCGCCCAAGGAATGCTTCGGCCAGTCCGGGACAGCGCTCCGCGATCAGCGCCGGTGCGTCGCTCTTCAGCCGCTCCGCGTCTGTCCGGCGGAACGGCGTGGCGCCGGAGATCAGGAAGGTCTCGCTGGATGCGCCCACATGATCCAACGCTGCGGCATGCGCGGCGGCGACATCGCGGGCATCGATGCCGCGATGCAGGCGCAACACCGCCATGGCGTTCGCAGGCTCCGGAAAGCAGCGGGACATGCGCAGGATGCGCAGCGAAGGTCCGCCTTGTCCGGCCGCTTCGCGCAGCAGCGCTTCGGCGGCGAGTTTCGTGCGGTGATACACGGTGCGCGGCTGCGGTTCGAGCGCTTCGTCAACCCATACCGCACGATCCGCTGCGCCGGCGGCGTCCCCATACAGCGCTGTCGTACTGGTAAAGACGATCCGGGAGACGCCTGCAGTCGTGGCGAGATCGAGCAATCGCCGCGTGGCATCGACATTGATGCGCTGGAATTCGGCGTCGGGCACATGGCCGACATGCGGCGCGTGCAACGCGGCGGTATGCACGAGCGCATCGATGCCATCCAGTGCCCGACGCAAGACGGTTTCGTCGGCCAGATCGGCAACCCATTGCACTGCCGAGCCCGGGTTGCGATCCAAACCTTGCGGGCGATCACCGCGGCGCGCGAGCCGGATCCAGATCGCGCGACCCACGCGGCCGCCGGTTCCGGTGATCAGACAGCGGCGGCGATGGGCGCTCACGCCGGCTGCAGATTCGCGTACGCCATCACCAGCCACTTGCTGCCTTCATCTTCAAAGTTCACCTGCACCCGCGCATGCGCGCCGCTGCCTTCGATATCGGTGACCACACCGCTGCCGAATTTCGCGTGGGTGACGTTCTGGCCGAGACTCAGACCGGGGCTTTCCTGCAACGAGGCGTGGCCGCGGTTCTGCTGCCAGGTGTCGCGGCGCGCGTTGGGGTTGTACATCGGTCGCGCGACCTGGATCTTCGGGCGGATCTCGTGGATCAGCGTCGCAGGAATCTCGCGCAGGAAGCGCGACGGCAGGCCGTACATCTCCTGGCCGTGCAGGCGTCGCGCTTCGGCATAGGTGATCACCAGCTTCTGTCGCGCGCGGGTGATGCCGACATAAGCGAGCCGACGCTCTTCTTCCAGTCTCCCGGCTTCCTCGATCGATTTGTTGTTCGGAAACAACCCTTCTTCCATGCCGACCAGAAACACCAGCGGAAATTCCAGGCCCTTGGCGCTGTGCAGGGTCATCAACTGCACGCCATCTTCGCCGGCTTCGGTCTGGCCTTCGCCGGCTTCCAGCGCGGCATAGGCGAGAAACGCGACGAGTTCGGGCAATGCGGCCGACTCCTCGTCATCGCCCTTCACGAAGCGCGAGGCCACCGACACCAGTTCGTCGAGATTGTCGGTGCGCGAATCCAGCGAGCCTTTCGACAGTGCGGCGTAATGGTCGCGCAGCGCGGAGCGCGCCAGCACATGATCGATCTTGTCCTTCAGCGGCAGCTCGGCCGACTCTACGGCGATGCTGTCGATCAGGCCCTCGAACATCGCCAGTGCGTTGCGCGCGCGCCCGGGCAGCGCATCGCCGCGCGATACCAGCGCGCCTGCCTTCCACAGCGACACGCCGTGCATGCGCGCATGCCGGCGGACTTCGTCGAGCGTGCGTTCGCCGATGCCGCGCGTGGGCGTGTTCACGGCGCGCTCGAACGCCGCATCGTCGTCGCGGTTGGCGACCAGCCGCAGGTAGGCCAGCGTGTCCTTGATTTCGGCGCGCTCGAAGAAGCGCATGCCGCCGTAGACGCGGAACGGAATCTGTTCGCCGAGCAGGGTTTCCTCGAACGCGCGCGACTGCGCATTGCTGCGGTAGAGGATCGCGGTTTCGCCATGACTGCCGCCGTCGCGCACCCACGCGCGGATGCGTTCGATCACGAACCGCGCTTCGTCGATCTCGTTGTAGGCCGAATACAGATCGATAGCCTCGCCTTCGCCGCTGTCGGTCCACAACTCCTTGCCCAGACGCGACGGGTTGTTCGCGATCACCGCATTGGCGGCGTTGAGGATGTTGGCGCTGGAGCGGTAATTCTGTTCGAGGCGGATGGTGCGCGCGCCGGGGAAATCGCGCAGGAAACGCTGCACGTTCTCCACTTTCGCGCCGCGCCAGCCGTAGATCGCCTGATCGTCGTCGCCGACCGTGAACACCTGGCCGGTGTCGCCGGCGAGCAGGCGGATGAACGCGTACTGCAGGCTGTTGGTGTCCTGGAATTCGTCGATCAGCAACTGTTGGAAACGATGACGGTAGTGCTGCAGCAGCGCAGGATGATCGCGCAGCAGCTCATGCGCGCGCAGCAGGATTTCGGCGAAATCGACCAGGCCGGACTGCTCGCAGCGTTCCTGGTAAAGCGTGTAGGCGCGCAGCATCACGCTGGCCCATTCGTCCTTCTCCGGCTGGATATGCTGCGGCCGTCGGCCTTCGTCCTTCTGCGCATTGATCCACCACGCGATCTGCCGTGGCGGGAAGCGCGCTTCGTCCAGCTCCAGCGCCTGCACCACGCGCTTGATCAGCCGCAGCTGATCGTCGCTGTCGAGGATCTGGAAACTCTCCGGCAGCTTCGCGTCCTGCCAGTGCAGTCGCAGCAGCCGGTGCGCGAGGCCGTGAAAGGTGCCGATCCACATGCCGCGACTGCCGCCGGGCAACAGCGCGTCGGCGCGATGGCGCATTTCGCCCGCGGCCTTGTTGGTGAAGGTCACCGCGAAAATGCCGTGCATCGGCACGCCGTAGACCTCGTGCAGCCAGGCGATACGGTGGGTCAGCACGCGGGTCTTGCCGGAACCAGCGCCGGCCAACACAAGCATGTGCGAAGGTTCGGCGCTGACCGCGTCGCGTTGTGCGGCGTTGAGGCCGTCGAGCAGGTGGGAAACATCCATGCCGGCATTCTACGCGATGGGCCACGCGGCCCATGCGCACCACGGTAGAGCAGCCGTTTTTGTGGGAGGGCCTTCAGGCTCGATGTTCGGGGCTGAAGCCCCTCCCACAGCGGCGACCCGAAGATCGCTCTACCGGAAAGGTGGATCAGTGATGATCGCGCTTGGATGCGCCGCCGGTCATGATCCGGTCGGTCCAGGCAATACCGATCGCCGAGAGGATGAACAATCCGTGGATGATCGCCTGCCACATCACGCCGGCCGAAGTGATGCTGGTGCAGGCCTTGAGTTTCTGGCCGGCATCGATGAGCGGCTGCATCGCTTTCATCGCTTCCATGCCTTCGATCGTGCTGCACAGTGGCAGACCGTCGACCATGCCCACTTCGATGAAACTCTTGAGGAGATGGATCGACGAGATGCCGATGATCGCCATCGCCAGTTTGACCTTGAGCACGCTGGCGTTGACGTGGCTCAGCCACTCAGGCTGATCGGGATGGCCTTCGAGATTCATCCGCGACACGAAGGTTTCGTAGCCGCCCACGATCACCATCATCAGCAGGTTGGAGATCATCACCACGTCGATCAGGCCGAGCACGATCAGCATGATGTCCTGCTCGCTGAGCGTCGGCGTTTCGTGGATCAGATGCCACAGTTCCTTGCCGAACAGCACGACATACACGCCCTGGGCCACGATCAAGCCGAGATACAGCGGCAGTTGCAGCCAGCGCGAGGCGAAGATCAGGCGCGGCAGGGGATTGAGCGGCGGATGCGGGGCGTTGGACATGCGTGGTTGCTGCTGTTGGCGAAAACCGCCATAGCGTAGCCGTCGCGCCGATCAGCGCCAAGCGGCCCGCACGCCTTACACTCCCGATTTCCCATCGACCGGCCCGGGAGACCCGCCCGCCATGATCGAACTGCACTATTGGCCCACGCCCAACGGCCACAAGGTCACGCTGTTGCTTGAGGAGCTGGTCGACGCCGGCCAGCCGCTGGCCTACGACATCAAGCCGGTGAACATCGGCACCGGCGAACAGTTCGAGCCCGCGTTTCTCGCGATCGCGCCGAACAACCGCATGCCGGCGATCGTCGACACCGCGCCGGCCGACGGTGGCGCAGCGATCAGCGTGTTCGAGTCCGGCGCGATCCTGCTGTATCTGGCCGAGAAGACCGGCCGCTTCCTGCCCGCCGATCCGCGCGGCCGCGCCGCGACCCTGGAATGGCTGTTCTGGCAGATGGCCGGGCAGGGGCCGATGACCGGCCAGTACGGCCACTTCAATGTCTACGCGCCGGAGAAGATCGCCTACGCCATCGACCGCTACACGCGCGAAGCGAACCGCCTGCTCGGCGTACTCGACAAGCGTCTTGCCGGCCGCGCGTTCATCGTCGGCGACGACTACACCATCGCCGACATGGCCTGCTATCCGTGGATCGATCCGTACAAGACCGCGCCGATCGATCTTGAACCCTATGTCGAAGTGCGGCGCTGGCGCGACGCCATCGCCGCGCGTCCCGCGACCAAACGCGCGTATGCGTGGACCAAACAGATCAGCCCGACCGCCGGCCAGCCGCTGAGCGAAGAACAGCGCAAGGTCCTGTTCGGACAAGGTACGAAGCCATGATCCGCGCCATTGCCACCCTATTTCTCTGCAGCCTTCTTGCCATGCCCATCGCGCACGCCGCCAGCCCGGAGCCGGGCAAACTCACCCTCGAAGCGATCACCGGCGATGCGCCGCTGTCCGGGCCGACGTTGCTGAAGCCGCAGGTCGCGCCTGACGGCTCGCGCGTGAGTTTCCTGCGCGGCAAGGACCGCGACCGCAATCGTCTCGATCTGTGGGCCTTCGATGTCGCCACCGGCAAGGCCGCGCTGCTGGTGGATTCCAGCGACGTGCTGCCCGGCGAGGAAGTGCTGAGCGACGAGGAGAAGGCGCGGCGCGAACGCCAGCGCACCGCCGCGTTGTCGGGCATCGTCGATTACCAGTGGTCGCCGGACGGCAAGGCGTTGCTGTTTCCGTTGGGTGGCGAGCTGTATCTCTACGACCTGCAAAAGTCCGGCAAGACCGCCGTGCGCAAACTCACCACCGGCAGCGGCTTCGCCACCGATCCGAAGGTCTCGCCGAAAGGCGGCTTCGTCAGTTTCATCCGCGCGCGCAATCTGTGGGCGATCGATCTCGCAAGCGGCAAGGAAATCCAGCTCACGACCGACGGCAGCGAGGTCATCGGCAACGGCGTCGCCGAATTCGTCGCCGACGAGGAAATGGACCGTCACACCGGCTACTGGTGGGCACCCGACGATTCCGCCATCGCCTTCGCGCGGATCGACGAATCCGGCGTGCCGGTGCAGAAACGTTACGAGGTGTATCCGGATCGCACCGAAGTGGTCGAGCAGCGCTATCCGGCGGCCGGCGATCCGAACGTCCGCATCCAGCTGGCCACGATCTCGCCCACGGCCGGCGCGAAACCCGCGTGGATCGAGCTGGACAACGGCCGTGACGCCTACACGCAGGATCTGTATCTCACCCGCGTCGACTGGCGAGACCCGCAGCATCTGACCTTCCAGCGCCAGTCGCGCGACCAGCGCAGACTCGAACTGATCGAAGTCGAACTCGCGTCCGCAAAACAGCGCACCCTGATCACCGAGACCGCGAAGACCTGGGTACCGCTGCACAACAATCTGCACTTCCTCAAGGACGGACGTTTCGTGTGGAGCAGCGAACGCAGCGGCTTCGAGCATCTGTATCTCGCGAACAAGG
This sequence comes from Lysobacteraceae bacterium, assembly GCA_040079515.1. Lineage (GTDB taxonomy): Bacteria > Pseudomonadota > Gammaproteobacteria > Xanthomonadales > Xanthomonadaceae > Lysobacter_I. The sequence continues at coordinate 65,741 of JBEBKD010000014.1, read as the reverse complement.
ACGGCAGCAAGCTCATGCAGCTGACCCGCGGCGACTGGCCGGTGGACAAGCTGCTTGCGGTGGACGAGGCGAAAGGCCTCGTGTATTTCAGCGCGGGTCGCGACGCCGCAGGTCGCGCCGCGCCGCGCGAATCGCAGATTCATGTGGTGCCGCTCGCGGGCGGCAAGATTCGCACGCTCTCCACCGAGCCCGGCATGCACGGCGCCAGTTTCGCGAAGAACGCCAGCGTCTACGTCGACAGCTGGTCGAGCGCGCGCACGCCGCCGCAGATCGCGCTGCATCGCGCCGACGGCAGTTTCGTGGCGAATCTTGTCGACAACGATCCATCGAAACCCGCGCATCCCTACGCGAAATACCTCGCCGCGCATCGCCCGGTCGAATTCGGCACGCTGATCGCCGCCGACGGCAAGACGCCGCTGCACTACGGCCTGATCAAGCCGCCTGGCTTCGATCCTGCGAAACAATACCCGGTGATGGTCTACGTCTACGGCGGCCCCGCCGCGCAGACCGCGACCGACAGCTGGCCGGGGCGCGGCGATCATTTCTTCAACCAGTACATGGCCCAGCAGGGCTATGTGGTGTTCACCGTCGACAACCGCGGCACGCCGCGACGCGGCGCGGCCTTCGGCGGTGCGCTGTACGGCAAGCAGGGCACGGTCGAAGTGGACGATCAGCGCAAGAGCGTGGAATGGTTGCGCGCGCAGCCGTGGGTCGACGGCAAACGCATCGGCGTCTACGGCTGGTCGAACGGCGGTTACATGACCCTGATGCTGCTCGGCAAGGCCGCCGACGACTACGCCTGCGGCGTGGCCGGCGCGCCGGTCACCGACTGGGCGCTGTACGACACCCATTACACCGAGCGCTACATGCATCTGCCGGCCGCGAACGTCGACGGCTATCGCGAGGCCAGCGTGTTCACCCACGTCGGCGGGATCAAACCCGATGCGCTGCTGCTGATCCACGGCATGGCCGACGACAACGTGCTGTTCAGCAATTCCACCAAGCTGATGAGCACGCTGCAGAAGCAGGCGACACCGTTCGCGCTGATGACCTATCCCGGCGCCAAGCACGGCCTGCGCGGCAACGATGCGCTGCATCGCTATCGTCTGACCGAACGCTTCTTCGCGCAGTGTCTGAAGCCTTGAGCGCACCGACTTGAGCAATGCCTCCTTGAACAGCACACCGATGCCCGACGCGCCACACCAAGGCTGGTGGCAACGCCATTGGCGCTGGGCGATCCCGCTGCTGTGCGTGTTCTGCCTCGGCTTCTTCGCGGGCGTGCTGGCGCTGTTCATGTCGGTGCTGTTCGGCGCGATGCGCTCATCGGACGTGTACACCACCGCGATGCAGCGCGCGCGCGGCAACCCGCAGGTCGTCGCAACGTTGGGCACGCCGATCGAACCTGCGTGGTATCTCACCGGCAATCTGGAAACCAGCGGCACTTCCGGCAAAGCCGATCTGAAGATCCCGATCTCCGGCCCGAAAGGCGAAGGCGAACTCGTCATCGCAGCCAAAAAAACCGCCGGGCAATGGACGTATTCGACGCTCACCGTCGAAGTCGACGGGCAGCGCACAGCCATCGATCTGCTGCCAGAATCCAGCGACAGCGACGTCGCGCAATAATCGATCGCGCAATCTCAAGCGCTGCGTCATCGCCAGCGCATGCTGAACGGACATGACCTCCGACCATGGGCAGTTCCGTTGTCGTGGGGTACGTTGCCGCCACCTCCGACCGGATCCCCCGATGAAGCCCATAGCCCTCGCTCTTGCACTCTCCCTCGCGATCGCCATGCCGACCTGTGCCCTCGCACAGGCCGCTACGACGGCGCCCGCCGCAAAAGGAATCCCCACAGCCGCGCCCGCCTGGGTGCAGACCAGCAACCGTTACGCCCAGATCCTGCTGGAAGCGCAGCTGCGCTTCCAGCCCGAATCCGCATCCTTCTTCGGCATCCCCGGCTACGACGACAAGGTCGCCGATCTCGGCCCGGACTACGCCGCGCGCTTCCGCAAAGCCACTGCGGAAGCGAAAAAACAACTGCAGGAGAAACTGCAGCTGGAGCGCGACCCCAACGTGCGCCAGGACCTGGAGATCATGATCCTGGCCGCCGACAACAACATCGAATCCACGCAGGTCAACGAGCGCTTGGTGTTGCCCTTCACCGACGCACCGCAACTGGTGTTCCAGGGTCTGCAGGGCCTGCTCTCGGACCAGACTCCGGCGGATCGTCGCGCCAAGGCGCTCGACCGGCTCAAGGCCTATACCGGCATCGCCGCCGGCACCACACCGATCACCACGCTGGCGCGCGCGCGCTATGAAGAACGCGCTGGCGATGCCGGACTGCTGCATCCGACGAAACTCGAAGTGGAACAGGCGCTGTCGAACGTGGACACCTACGCCAAAGGCATCCGCAAACTGTTTGCGCAATACAAAGTGAGCGGCAGCGGACCGGCGCTGGCCGCGCTCGACAAGCAGTTCGCCGATTACGACGCCTGGGTGCGCAAGGACGTGCTGCCTACCGCACGCACCGACACCACGCTGCCACCGGAGGTCTACGCGCTGCAGCTCAAACAGGTCGGTATCGATATTCCGCCTGCGCTGCTGATACAGCGCGCGCGTCTCGCATTCATGGAAACGCGCGCGGCGATGGACCGGCTGGCGCCGCTGGTCGCGAAAGAAAAAGGCATCGCCGCCACCGACTATCGCAGCGTGATCCGCGCGCTGAAACGCGACACCATCGCCGACGACCAGCTGGAAACGCGCTATCGCGCCGTGATCGACGCGATCGATCCGATCATCGTCCGCGAACGCATCGTCGATGTGCCGAACCGGCCGATGGTGATGCGCCTGGGTACCGACGCCGAGGACGCGGCGCAGCCGGCGCCGCATCTCCTGCCCGCGCCGCTGGTCGGCAACACCGGCCAACAGGGCCAGTTCGTGCTGCCGCTGAGCAATCCCGCGCTGAAGGACAAGGCCGACGCCTACGACGATTTCAATTTCCCATCGGTGGCATGGACGCTGTCCGCGCACGAAGGCCGCCCCGGCCACGAACTGCAGTTCACCGCAATGATCGAACGCGGCGTATCGCTGGCGCGCAGCCTGTTCGCGTTCAACTCGGTGAACGTCGAAGGTTGGGCGCTGTACGCCGAAGCCGAAATGATTCCGTACGAACCGCTGGACGGCCAATTGATCGCACTGCAGTTCCGGCTGCTGCGCGCAGCGCGCGCGATGCTCGACCCGATGCTCAACCTCGGCATGATCGACCGCGCCCGCGCCGAAAAAGTGCTGATCGACGACGTCGGCCTGTCCAAAGCGATGGCCCGCCAGGAACTGGACCGCTACACCTTCAACGCCCCCGGCCAGGCCGGCAGCTACTTCTACGGCTACGCCCGCATCCTCGAACTGCGCGCCGAAACCGAACTCGCCCTCGGCGACAAGTTCGACCGCCTCGCCTTCAACAACTTCCTGCTGGATCAGGGGATGCTGCCGCCTGATCTGTTGGCGAAAGCGGTAAGGGAGCGGTTTGTGCCGGGGGAGTTGGGGAAGCGTTGAGGTTGGGGTTTGGTGATTGATTCGATCATTGCAATGAAGAAGCGCCGGGAGACCGGCGCTTTTTTCGTGTGCACGCAGATAAGCGTGCCACCAGAAACGATACCAGGTAGGGTGGGGTGAGCGCAGCGATGCCCACCATCGCACCGCTGCCGTCGCGGCGGATTTCAGAGGACATCAACGTGCATTGCGGTGTGAGATCGCGCGGTGTTTATTCGCATGTGAAGATCGTGCGGAGAAAAAAAGCATCGCTGGGCGCATCGAAGGCCTGTTGATGGTTTGGGTGGGCATCGCTGCGCTCACCCCACCCTACGCGCTTACGTTCTTCGTTCAACAGAACTCAGTCCTTTCTAGGACCTTTTTCCAAGATGTAATCGCGCAAACGATTACAAGCCGGCGCCAGCTTCGCAGCTCGATCACGATCAGTTTTATCGAAGCGGTAGGTGATGGTTGTTACCCCTGCCAGATCACTTGGAAGTTTTACCTTCTCGTCACGTGGCTCCATCAGGATCGCGCGGTCCACACCTAGCCGTCCCATGAACAATCCGAGCTCAAAAATCACATTGTCGCGCGGCGCAGGCCAGTTTGTACCACGGCTTTCCACCGTATCATCGTCATGTGCAATGGCAATTGCAAAGTCAGCCTTATCGACTTCGTCTTCCAATGTTTTGAGGGTATAGCTTGTGGCTCGGAAGACGCCCTCATTCCAAGGAATGACATCAAAGTCATCATGTGACAGTGCATTGTGCACAGCGCGGGCGATTTCAGCTGCCTCGCCTGAACTAATCAAAAAGACTCGTGTCCGCTCACTGGCACCCCGCACAAGTTCGTTTCTCTGTTCCAGCTTCTGCGCCATCAATACGGCAAGGTGACGAAACACTTCCGGGTGCTGCCCGCTAAGCTCAGACAGTTGCGGCTCTGTAATCACTGCGGCCAAGACCGCCGTTGTAGCAAGCACAGTTGCCGAACGGGGCATCGTGGGATCGACTGCAGCCATCTCGCCCACGACATCATTCACCGTCCGCTCGGCGACCTTCGAGCCCCTTACGATGATGTCGGCGGAGCCTCCTAGGAGTAGGAAGAGGTTGTTGTCCGCCCCGCCCTCCGTAATGAGCGCCCGGCCAGGCTCGAACTCCTGTAGTTCTGCCAAATCAGCCAACGCCTCCGCTAGCGCGACGCTGCCACTCACCATCTTCTGCTTGGTCAAGGCGCCGACAAGCCGACGCCGGCCCTCAGGGCCACGAAAACGTTCGATCACATGTTTCTCCATATCTGTTCGGGTAGCTTCGGCGCCCCCTTGAACCGTGAAGTGGTGCCCATACCTATTGTTTTCAATCCTCTGTCGCAGCAGTCGCAGGGGGTGAGACAACGGCAGGGCACACTGCCGACACGAGGCCTCTATGGGCGCATCACGCCATTTAGGTACTGCCATTTCGACAAGTTGAGGTAGCGCCATGGGGCATAGCTGGAAGCAGGATCGGAGCGACACGCGGATCGCCACTCGCTATAAGGAGGTCGAGGGCGACAAGGTCAAGGTCGTCGAATATAAGCGCGAGATGTCGCTCGACAACATTCCGGTCTGGAAGGCCTACCGAATGGATGCGGCTCATCTTTATATCGACATCATCAACATCAGCGAGCTTCTCGGCTACACAGACAGCGAAGGCGAGACCTGCCATAAGCGCACGCTTCGCTTTCTCAACCAGCACTACCGGGCGGTGCATCGGATCCTGAGCGAAACGGACGCCATTCGCGTCGACTTCCACAACCAGCGCCTCCATGCAATTGTTCCTCAGCCGTACGGCAAGGAAAGTGAGTTCGATCGCGTCGCACGCGCTGTCGCTATCGCTAAGCTGGCAATCGATGTGCTCGCCGAAACAGGAGATGACGACGAGCAGATCCCGAACGCCAAGGTACGTGTAGGCATCGATTCTGGGTGCGCTCTCGTGGTCAACAACGGGCGCAGGAACAGCCGTGAACCCCTGTTCTTGGGTTCGCCGGCGAACCTTGCAGCACACTGTGCCGGCGGCGGCACAGCCGAGGGTATCTACCTGACGAACAACGCGCGGTCCGTCATGGGGTTCCCGATCGTCGCCGAAGGCAAGGACAAGATCACGGCACTGACTCAAGCGCAGATCGACACATGTATCGAAAAGGCGGACATTGGCGTTTCAAAGGACAAGATCGTCCAAGCGTGGCGCGAAGAGCAGAAAGACCACCCGATCGGCAGCTTTGACTTTACACGACCGACGCCTCCGCTTTCAAACCTGGATTTCGAGTTGCTCAACGCTTCGAACTCCAAGCGCTTTGAAGGCATCTCGTTGTACGCCGACATCGACGGCTTTACAGCTTTCGTGGACAAGCATCTGGATGACAATGCAGAGGATCTGGTGCGGGGCCTGCATCTTCTGCGGTCAGAGCTCGACGCAGTCGTCCAAGCCGACTTTGGGGGCCGTCGTGTCCGGTTCATCGGCGACTGTTTGCATGGCGTGCTGCTCGAGGGCACCTCGAAGACCACGGATGTCGGGGACACCATCAGTACGGCGACGCTCTGCGCGGGTGGATTGCGGAGCGGGTTTGAGCGGGCGATGACCTACTTGAAGGGTCAGGGGGTTGATGTCGACGATCTTGGTCTCGCGATCGGGCTAGAGCTTGGGCCGATCAGCCTCACACGTCTTGGGATGAAGGGCGACAAGATTCGCTGCTCGACGGGTCGGGCGGTGTACAGCTCAGAGGAGGAGCAGAAGCGCTGCAATGGCACGCAGAGTGCAATCGGAGCTGATGCATATAAGTCGGCCTCAACCGCAGTCAAGGAGTTATTCGGCGCCAGTCGCCTAGCCAATGGCCTGAGCTACAACGCGGCGGTTGATCAACTCAACGCCGCTGGCGATCGCGTTGCGAAGGCCGTATATACCGAGGCCATGCAAGTGCATGCGCCTGCCATCGTGCCGAGCCTCAGCGAACCGCTACGGCCGCATTCCAAGGGGTGAGCACGCCGTCGTCGCCCTTGGCGTGCCTTCGCAAGGTAGCCTCCGAATTCGGGGCAACCTTGCCATCCGCAACATCGCCGGCCAAGGTCGTCATCTCCGTTCCTCGCGCTGGTGGCGACCGGCATAACTTCGCGCTGGAGCTTTCGGCAAGTGGAAGCACAGTAAGCGTGCGTGAAGATCCGCCCATACGCTTGCCGCGCTTCTGCCCGGACCGGCACATCAATGAGAAAGGTTGGTTCTGCCTTGGATGGGGTTCGACGGCTGCGCCGGCAGTCGTGAACGATGACTCGGCACGTGCGTGGTGGACCGCAGTCGTGCGCTTTTTGCAATTGCAGCTGACGGCCAGCGAACTTGGAGTCTGGGCAAACACAGTGAACGATTGGGCGCACGGCGATGCTGCGAGGCACCAAGCGCTGGCAGAGGCTGCTGCCGACAGTCTGGGAACGCACTTTCGCGAGGATCTGCGAGCCGGGAAATTCGCAGTCATACGTGAACCGCATGTCCGTGGAGCACGTCTCGAACTTCGGCGCGAAGACAGGCACATCGCCCGTGTCGCGATCGGCTCGCCCGTTAAGTTGAAGGACAGTCGCGTCCCTTGTCCCTGTGACCAACCCGTAGGGATGACGGTTGGCGTGTGCCGCGACCACGTCGATCACCTAACAAGGTTCACAGCGGAACTATGGCGCTGGCGAGAGGCGGAGGGTCAATTCCTGCGCGAGCTTGTAAGACGTGGGGTTGCTTGCTGCGGAGCACTTAAAGATTGCAAATTACGAGACGCCATCGCCTGCGAGAGAGTCTCCACAATGAAAAAGGATCGACACGGAAAACGACACAAGCCGCGTCGCCGCCCCCGCCTCTGACCAAAGGCCGTAAGACGTATATGACCTCGCAGCGAGTAGGGTGGAGTCAGCGCAGCGCAACTCCACCATTGCGACGTCAGAGACGTGGCGAACGCCTGACGGAACCGGTCATCCGCATGCCTGGAAAAGAAACAAATGGGGTCAGGTTGATTTACCCCAGCACCCAACACCATGCCAAAGCAAAACGGTGCGCCAAGGCAGCACCCTATGGAATGGACAATGCGGTGTACGTCCGATCAATCGTGGAGTTGTCGGCAACGGTCGACTGCAGCGTTTTCTGCGCATCGAGAAGAGCGCCCCTCATCCGGCGCTTCGCGCCACCTTCTCCCCGCTGCGCGGGGGAGAAGGGAGACATTGAGGCCCGGCCGCGAGCGGGCCGTAAGGCAGCGAGTAGGGTGGAGTCAGCGCAGCGCAACTCCACCATTGCGACGTCAGAGACGTGGCGAACGTCTGACGGAACCGATCATCCGCAAGCTTGGAAAACGTGTTCAATTGCGTCGGTGCGATGGTGGAGTTGCGCTGCGCTGACTCCACCCTACAGGACGATTCCCGAATGGCGCGCTTGAGCCCGTCCTACTCGACGGCTTGATCCTGTTTCGCGGTGATGTCGGTCACGCATGGGGTCCGCTTGCCCATCGGATCAACGCACGCCGGCGTGATCGAGATAGGCGTCGAGTCGATCCAGGTCGTCACGCTTCTGCGCCGCGCTGGCGAAGCTTGCGATGAAGCTGTTGCGCGCCAGCGTCGCCGCGTGGCCGGCATCGAGCCTCAACGCGTCGAACGTGTCGACGAAGTTCTGGTTCAAGTAGCCGCCGAAATAGGCCGGATCGTCCGAATTCACCGTCGCCATCAGCCCTGCATCGAGCAACTGCCGCAAATTATGCTCGGCCAGCGTCTTGAACACGCACAGCTTGATGTTGGAGAACGGACAGACGGTCAGCGGCACGCGCTGTTCGGCCAACCGCTTGACCAGCGCGGGATCCTTCAAGGCCTGCACCCCGTGATCGATGCGCTCGGCTTTCAGCACGTCCAGCGCACTCCAGATGTAGGCCGGGGGCCCTTCCTCGCCGGCATGCGCGACCGCCCGCAGGCCATCCTTGCGCGCCTGCGCGAATACCCGCGCGAACTTCTCCGGCGGATGACCCAGTTCGCTGGAATCGAGCCCCACGCCGATGAACTTGCCCCGGTATGGGCGCGCTTCCTCGTAGGTCGCCAGGGCGTCGTCTTCGGACAGATGACGCAGGAAGCACAGGATCAGTTCCGCACGCACGCCCAACTCCGACTGCGCCCGATCGCAGGCCCGGCGCAGGCCGTTGATCACCGTGCCCATCGACACCCCGCGCGCAGTGTGCGTCTGCGGGTCGAAGAACAGCTCGGCATGCAGGATGTTGTCCGCGTTGGCGCGCAGGAAATAGGCCCAGGCCATGTCGAAGAAATCCGCCTCGGTCAGCAGCACACTGGCGCCGGCGTAATAGATATCGAGAAAGCTCTGCAGATCGGTGAACGCATACGCCGCGCGCAGCGACTCGACATCCGGATAGGCCAGGGCGACGTTGTTGCGTTCGGCCATGGCGAAGATCAGCTCCGGCTCCAGCGAACCCTCGATGTGGATATGCAACTCCGCCTTCGGCAGGCCACGCAGGACATCGGGGAGTTGCTCGGCAGACACGGCCATACGGCGTTCCTTTTCTGGTGTCGGGAGTCTGCCCGAAGCGGGGGCGGACGCCTAGCAGGCGTTTGGAACTCGAATCAAAACAGTGTGGTCAGATTGATTTACCCCAGCACCCCGGATGCGGCTTTTCGATCCAGCGCATCAATTCGCTTTCCCGACCAGGTTCAGCGACTTGCCCAGCACGGCCGATGCCCGGTATAAACCCGTCGTCGGCACTGCCGGGCGGCCGCCGGACAGCGCTCACGATCCAACCCGGGCGTTCCGCGGAATCTGAACGGGCCGGTTCACCGCCGGGCGGCGGATTCAGTAGAATCCCGCCTGTTTTTGCAAGCCCGATCGCGTAGGCGTTCCATGCAAAATGCACGCCGCTGACGTTGTTGTCGAGTTCGTTCCTTCAACCGGTACAGGATGTACAGCATGGCAACCCTGGTCAAATCCACCGAAGAGCAGATCAAAGCCTACTGCGCCAGAGTCGGCGCGGACCCGCTGCTGGTGCAGGGCGCGGGCGGAAACGTGTCGTGGAAGGATGGCGACACGCTGTGGGTGAAAGCCTCGGGGACGTGGCTTGCGGACGCAGCCAAGAAAGACATCTTCGTGCCTGTCGACCTGCCCCATCTGCGCGGTGCGCTGGGGGCGGGCGATTTTGCCGTCGTGCCGAGGGTCCGCGGCGCATCGACGCTGCGGCCGTCCATCGAAACCCTGCTGCACGCCCTGATGCCGCAGCGCGTGGTGGTGCATCTGCATGCCATCGAAGCGCTGACCTACCTGGTGCGCGAAAACTTCCGGGCGGATTTCGAATCCCTGCTGGACGCCTCCATCGCATGGGCGGTCGTCGACTACTACAAGCCGGGAGCCGATCTGGCCGCCGCCATCGGCGGTGCGCTGATCGAAAAGCCGGACGCGAACGTGATTTTCCTGAAGAACCACGGCGTGGTGATCGGCGGAGACGATGTCGCCGAGGTGAACCACATCGTCGACGCATTGACGCAGGCGCTGAAGACCAGACCTGCCGACATCCGGCCCGTGCCGCGCAGGATTTCCGCGCCTCCCGCGGCGCTGTTTGGCCGGTATGCGAAAGTCGCCGATCCCGACGTGCATCAATTGGCATTGAACCCCAATCTGTTCAACCGCCTGAACACCGATTGGGCGCTGTATCCGGACCACGTCGTCTTTCTGGGGCCCAGAGCGCATACCTATCGCTCGTGGAAGGACTTCCGCAGCCAGGAAACATCGCTCGGCGATGCGCCCGAACTTGTTTTCATCGAAGGCGAAGGCGTATACGCGAACAAAGCCTTCAACAAGGCCAAGCAGGTGCAGCTGCGCTGCTACCTGGACGTGATGGCGAGGCAGCGGCCCCATTCCGCGATGAATGTGCTGACGAACGCGCACATCGCGGAATTGCTGAACTGGGATGCGGAACAGTACCGGATCAATCTGGCCAAGCTGGAAACGCAGCCGGGCGTGTTGGAGCGCGTCGCCCGCCAGACCAACAGCATCTTCGGGCTGGCCATGGCGGAGCAGATCGAGCTGATCGAGATCTTCATGTCGAAAATCCAGATGCTCGGCTACGCGCTGTGAGTCGCGACGTTGGGCATGAAGCCCACCCTACGCCTCAGCGGATCTCGGTGACCAACGTCGGCAATTCCCATGCACCGCCGGTGAAGCGTTTGCACATGCCGGTCGAGGAAGACGCGGTCTGCACGAAGCCGGTGCCGTTCCAGGTCCATTGTTCGCGGCCCCAGCAGTCGCCGATGCCGCGCGCTTTGTGCGAGGACATCAACGTGCTGTCGTCGAAGTCGCTGGCTTCGCTGGTGACGAGTTCGGGACGATAGGGCGCGGTGTCGTTGATGATCCAGTAGCCGCTGAAGGCGTTGTAGGCGCCCAGCCAGCAACGGGTGGAGACGAGCAGTTTGTTCATCGTCAACCTCACAGCCTCCAGCGCCTCCTGCTCTTCGCCGGTCTTGTGCAGATCCTCGCATTCGTCTTCGGCGGTGGCGCTGCGCAAGGCTTTGCGCACGGCGTCGCCGTTCTTTGCGATGAACTGCGCATCGCCGGGTTTGGCCGGCGCCAATGCGGCGGCTTTCACGACCGGCGCGGGCAGGGGCGGCAAGACCTTCGCTTCGGTCTGCTTGCCTTTGCGGAACGCGGCGCCGACGGTGCCGATTCGGCCCTGGAATTCGTCCATCTTCAGCAGCACCGCGGCGGCGCCGCGATCGGACAGCGACCAGACGGTCTTGCCCGCGCGGAATTCGATGCGCGTATCGCGCGCCAATGCTTTCAGCAGGGCTGCGGTCTGCGCGGCGGTGAGGTCGGCTTCCAGCGCATCCTTGGTCACCGTGCCGCCCTGCTGCTTGCCGTCGATCCACAGCGCGACGCGGAACTGCGCCGGGAGCGCGTTGAGCATGCTGTCCTCCCAACCGTCGCCCAGCATCACGCGACCCGCGACCGAGGTGCCCGCGCCGGCCTTGCGGGTGAGCAGCACGCTGACCGGCATCTCGGCATCGTCGCTCTGATAGCCGGCCACGCGGCAGGTGCGGGTGTTGTCGCAGACGACCTGCCAGTCTTCGTGATCGAACGAGGTCTCCGCAGCGTGCGCCGGGAATGCCGACGGTGCGGCCCACGCAAGCAACAAAGCGATGGGGACGAAGCGTGTGCGGTGCGGGATGTCGTGCATGCGTGATGGTTCCATGTCGTATCAATTGCGTGGGCGAATCCGGGGCCGCGCACCGTTGACCGGAATCGGATCGAACATCGCCGGATTGAGCAGTTTCAAGGCATCGCGGCAATCGAGGAACGGATAGCTGCGGCCGGTGGCGGTGTCCTGGATGCGCGTGGGCGAGAGCGTCATCGCGGTCATGCGCTGGGTCACCGTGCTGGCGGGTGCGGCCTGTTTCAGCGCGACCGCGCACGCGGCGGCCATCGGTGCAGCCTGCGATGTCCCGCCGAAGGTCGAAGTCGCACCGTTGAAGCCGGTGGCGCGCACGAAGGCGCCGGCGGCGAACAGATCGGTGCTGACGCTGCGGTTCGAAAAGCACGTCGGCTGTCTTGGCGCGGTCGCGCTCTCGGTGCAGCCGAGGAAGGTGGTGGCGCCGCCGGAGACATCCCAGGTGGCCGCGTTCGACACCACGTTGCGGATGCAGGCCGGCGCGCTCATGCCCGCGAGATTGCCCTGATTGCCCGACGATGCCGTGACCACCGCGCCGAGCGCGTTGAGGTTCGCCACCGCCACCGCGAGCGCCTGGGTCCACGCGGCCGTGTTGTCGCAATCGCCCGCGAACAGCGCATCGGTGCCCAGACTGAGATTGACCGCATCGATATCCGGATGCTGACCCGCCAGCCAATCCAATGCGGCGATCACATCCGAGGTCGAATTGAAGCGGTTGTTGCGATCGATGACCTTCACCGACACCAGGCTCACCGCCGGCAGTGCGCCTTGCGGCGCGACCGTGCCGTCGCCGCCGATGATGCCGGCGACATTGGTACCGTGGCCGTGGTCGTCTTCGGCCGCGCCTGCGCCGGACTGGCTGTTGCCGCCGTTCGGGCAACAACCGGTACCGACGGTACAGAAACACTGCTGGCCGACGATCCGTGCGCGCAGATCGATGTGATCGGTATCGATGCCGGTATCGACGATGCCCACCTTCATTCCCGCGCCGCCGACACCGAGCGCCGCAAGTTGATGCACTTGATTCAGTACCGACGATTCGTCCGGAGCGACGGCGTGGCCGGAACCGCCGACATCCAGATCGACACGCATCACGCGCGGATTGCGGTTCAATGCCGCCAACGTTGCCGCATCCGCCCGCAGCACGAATGCCGGTACGCGCTCGAAGCGACGCAGGACGTTTCCGCGCGCCCGCGCGGGCAATGCCGAGAGCACCGTATCGACATCGGCGCGTACCCGCGGATGCAGCTTCGGTGCGACATCGGTCTTCCGCGCGACGCCGTTCGCGGCTTGGCCGCGTTCGACCGTTTGATCGCGCAACATCACGAAGACGCGGACCTCACCGTCCCGTTGTACCTGTTGCCGGGCGGCGGCGGAGACCCGCTGCGCCTGGGCCGGGAGTGCGACGAGCGACATCGCCATGCAGATCGCGGTCGCTATTCCGATGGTTCGCATGGTCGCTCCTGGGGATATTCGTTGGGATGCGCGCGGTTCACTGCGCCGGCAACGTGACGGTCGCGCGCAGGCCACCGAGGGTGGGCGAGGTATCCAGCACGATCTCGCCGCGATGCAATTGCAGGGCCTGCGCGACGATCGACAGACCCAGACCGCTGCCTTCGACGCCGGTGCCCAGTTCGCGGTGGAAACGGTCGAATACGCGTTGGCGGGCCTCCTCCGGAATGCCGGGTCCCGAGTCTTCGACCACCAGCATCGCGCGGTCGCCGTCGCGGCCGACGCGCACCTCGACCGCACCGTCGGGCGGTGCGTAGCGCATCGCGTTGTCCAGCAGGTTGCGCACCAGCGCCTCGATGACGAGTTCATCGCCCAGCACGCTCGCGGGTTCCTCGGTCAGACGGATGCGCTTGCCGTCGGCGGCGCCGAGCGCGGCGCAGTCGCGTTCGTGGCGCCGCACCGTCGCGGCGAGATCGATCGTCTGTCGCGCGGGAGCGACGCTGCCGCTTTCGATCCGACTGAGCGCGAGCAGCTGCGCGACCAGCCGTTCCATCCGGTGGATGCCGGCATCGAGATGCTGCTGCGAGTGCGCGCGTTCGCCGTTGGTGGCGGACTGGCGCAGGTTGTAGGCGTGCACCTTGAGCGCCGAGATCGGCGTGCGCAGTTCGTGGGCGGCGTCGGCGGTGAAGCGACGCTCCCGCGACAGGGCCTTGTCCAGGCGTTCGAGCAATCCGTTCACCGCTTTGACGATGCCCTGGATCTCGTGCGGGACCCGGGTCAATTCGATCGGTTCGAGACGGTCCGGAGCGCGCTGTTCCACCGCATCGGAGACGCGCTGCAGGCTGGCGCAGGCCCAATCGACCGCGAGCCAGACGCACAGCGCCAGCAGCGGCAGCGCCGCGAGCAGCGGCAGCAGGGTGCCGAATGCGATTTCTCCGGCGATCTCTTCACGGATGGCCGCGAGCTCGCCGGACTGGTACCAGTGGCCGGACGGCGACTTCAGCGTGAACGTGCGCCAGTGCTCGCCATCGATCTTGCGATCGGCGAAGCCGGGCGCGAGCGGCGCGAGCGCCTGGTCGGGTCCGCTGTCGGACCGCAGCAGCAGCGCACCGCGCGCATCGCGGACCTGGAACGCGAGTTTGGTCTCGTAGGCGTGGCCTTCGGCCTTGGCCAGCGCCCGGCCGGTGCCGGTCGCCTGCCCGCGCCAGACCCGGATGATGACCGGATCGCCGGCGCCGACGCCATCGGAATGCGCGGCGAGATCGTCGAAGGGTTCGTCGACCAGACTCATCAGCACGCGCGACGAATGCGCGAGTTTGGCGTCGAACAATTCGCCGGCCTCCTGCAGGCCGGCGCGGTAGCTGAAACCCGCGGCGATGAGCAGCACCAGCGAGGTCACGCCGATGATCGACCACAGCAGCGCGCGGCGGATCGATTTCACATGGATCGACGGCAGGTGAATGGACGTCATGCGCCGCGATCCCCGTCCGTGGCCTGGGCGACCTTTTCGTCCAGCGCATAGCCGATGCCGCGCAGGGTGCGGATCAGCGCCGGATCGAGTTTCTTGCGCAGCGCGTGGATGTGCACGTCCAGCGCGTTGCTCGCGACATCCTCGTCCCAGCCGTACAACCGCTGCTGCGCGGATTCGCGCGAGATCGGCCGGCCGCGCTGTTCCATCAGCAGGCGCAGCAGCGCGAATTCGCGTCGCGGCAGGTCGAGTGGTTTGCCGCGCCACACCACCGCGAGTCGCGCCGGGTCCAGTTCAAGCGCGCCTACGCGCAGCATCGGTGTGGCGCGGCCGCTCATGCGCCGCAGCAACGCGCGCACGCGGGCCAGCAGTTCCTGGGTGTCGAAGGGTTTGCCCAGATAGTCGTCCGCGCCGGCATCCAGACCCAGGGTGCGGTCGCTGGCGCGCTCGCGTGCGCTCAGCACCAGGATCGGCAGATCGGCACCCGCGCGCCGCGCCTGGCGGATGACTTCCATCCCATCCATGTGCGGCAGGCCCAGATCGAGCACGACCAGATCGATGCCGCCGTCCTTGATCGCGGTCAGCGCACTGGCGCCGTCGCGCAGCCAGTCGACGCTGAAGGCTGCGCGTCGCAGCGCGGTGCGGATGCCTTCGCCCAGGGATTCGTCGTCTTCGACCAGCAGGATGCGCATCCGCCGAGTGTGGAGCGCCGCTCAGTCGCCGGCAAGCTTCGCCCGCACTTTCGCGAGCAGCGCGGTGGCTTCCTTGCGACGGCCCTGGTCGGCGGCCTCGCGACCCGGACGCGCCGGTGCGGCCAGCGCCTTCTCGAGCGCGGCGGCGGCACTCTTCCAGTCGCCCTGGTCCTGCAGGAAATCGCCGTAGAAATAATTCGGGTCGATACCGTTCGGATTGGTCTGCAGACCCTTGCGCAGCAGCTCGCGCGCCTTCTTGTCGTCGCCGAAACCGACCGGCCAGCCCGGCACCGAGTAATACAGCACGCCCAGACTGGTGTAGGCCGATCCATCGAGTGCGGTCGGGTCGAGTTTGATCGCCTGTTCGAAATCGGCGCGCGCCTGTTTGGCCAGACCCAATGCGCCGAGGCCGCCGCGTTCGCCGGCGAAACTCGACAGCACGATGCCTTCCCAGATCAGCGCATTCGCATCCTTCGGCTGCGCCGCGCGCGCGGCGGCGGCCTGTTTGGCGAGCGCGTCGAACGCGGCCTCGCGCTGTTTCTTCGGCGTGTTGTAGTTGACCTCGGCCCAGCGGTCGCGCACGGCGCTCACCTGCGCGGAGAGTTCGCCGGCGGTGGCGAATGTCGAAGCGGCCAGCAGCGTGGCGGCCACTGCGGCGGCGAGCATGCGGTTGCGGAAACGGATCATGACGGTACTCCTCTGGAACAAAATGGGGACGACGGTGCGTGCGGTGGTGGCGCCGATCAGCGGCGCGCGTGACGGCGGATGATGGCGAGCTGCGATTTCAGATTGCGATCGACCAGCCCCGGCAACGCGCCGTTGATGCGTGCGAAGAGTTTTTCCGGCCAGCCGATCTGCATCCGCGGGCGGCCGCTGGCGATGGCGGCGACCAACTGCGCGGCGACATCGACGGGGTCGTCTTCGGCGACTTTCATTTCCCTGTTCATCGCTTCCACCGCAGGCGTGTTGAATGCGGTGCGGGTGGCGCGCGGCGACAGGAACTGGAACTGCAGGTTGCGGTCGGCGTGTTCGCGCGACAGGCCTTCGATCAGGCCGCGCAGACCGAACTTGGTCGCGCTGTAGGCGGCGAAGCCGGGAAACGCGAGACTGCCGAAGGTCGAACCGATCGCGACCACCGCTGCCTGCGGATGCGCTTGCAGCGTCGGCAGCAGACCATGGATCAGCGCCATCGGGCCGAGCAGATTGGTTTCGACCAGAGCGTGCAGATCGGACGTCGATTGATCCTCGAACAGGCCGAACGCGCTCTGCGCATGCGCGAGGACCAGGATCGACGGCGTCTGCTGCAGGCTCGATGCGGCTGCGATCGCGTGCGCACGTCCGCTGTCGGTGGCGAGGTCGGCGACCAGCGGTACCACCTGACCTGGGGGCTGTTGCTGCGCAAGCCGCAGCAGACGCGTTTCGTCGCGGCCGACCGCGATCACCCGCGCGCCAGCGCTCACCAGCGCGTCGCACAGCGCCGCGCCGATCCCGCCGCTGGCGCCGGTCAGCAGCACGGTGCGGCCGGAGAGCGCGATCATGCCGCCTCCGCCAGCGCTTCGCGGCCGTCGCGCAGGCTGCGGAATACATCGCCATAGAGTTTGTAGAAGCGTTTCGCGGCATGGATCACCGCGCGACGATCGTCTTCGTCGTCGAGCCGGTTCATCAGCCCTTCGTAGACCGCGATGTGTTCGATATCGAGGTCGCCGTGCGAGCGGAGATACGAAAACGCGTTGCGCGGCAGACCGAGCGTGGTTTCGATGGTCTCGGCCGCGCGCGTGGCCAGCGCCACGCTGGTGCCTTCCAGTACCAGCACCATGCCGAAGAATCCGACCGGGTTGCCGCGGGCGATGGTGTCGTAGGCGTAGGCGACCATCAGTTCGGTGGCTTCGGCCGGCAGCGAATCCGCGACCTGTTCGCGATCCGCGCCGCAGGCGACCAGATCGTCGAGGATCCATTCGTGATGGCCCATTTCCTCTTCGATGTATTCGCCGACCGCCGTGCGCAGCCATTCCAGGCGCGCCGGCAGCCGTCCGCCGCAGGCCATCAGCAGCGGCACCGTGTGGCGCACGTGATGGAAGGCCTGGGTGAGGAAGGCGATGTAATCGTCGCGCGCGATCTTTCCGGCCAGCGCGTCCTGGATGATCGGAATGGTCAACAGCGCCTGGCGCTCGCGCTGGGTTTCGGCGAGCAGGCGATCGTGGAACGGCATGGCAGGCGTCGTCATGCAGGCACTCCTTGAGCAGTGGATTCGAGGGCGGCTGCGTAACGCGCATCGATGGCCGCGCGATAGCGCGCGAGGATGGCGTCGCGGCGCGGGCGGCCATTGCTGGTCGACAGGCCATCGGCGAACGAGAACGGCGCATCCGCACGCACGATGTCGTGGACCTGCGCGTAGTCGGGCAGACCGCGATTGACGTCGTTCAATGCTTCGAGCAGCGCCGCAGCGTCGAGATCCGCGCGACGCGGCCAGACGATGGCGACGTTGAACGGCTGCGCTTCGCCGTGCACGATCGCCTGCGCGAACGCGGGATGCTGCAGCAGTTCGCTTTCGACCCACTCCGGCGACACGTTGCGGCCGAACGAAGTGATGAACACGTTCTTGCGTCTGCCGGTGATGTGCACGAAACCATCGGCATCGATATGGCCGAGGTCTCCGGTCGCGATCATGCTTTTCGACATCTCGCCCGGTGGTGGTCCGTCTTCGCCGAGATAGCCGAGGCAGCGCACACCTTCTACAAACAGTTCGCCGTCGATCGCCGACACCTTCGCATGCGGCAGTGGTCTACCGACGCTGCCCGCACGCACTGCGCCCGGGCGATTGAGACAGACCACCGACGCGCATTCGCTCAGGCCGTAGCCCTCGTACACCGGCAGGCCCAGCGCTTCGGCGCGGGCGAGCAGCGCGGGACCGACGCGTCCGCCGCCGACTGCGAGGAATTTCAGCGAGTCCGGCAGCGTCGCGCCCTGTTCGGCGGCCATCACCAGCGCCAGCAGCAACTGCGGCAGCAGGATCGCGCTGTCGGGCCGATAGCGGTGCAGGCAGGCGATCAGCGTCGGCACATCGAGACCCGATGCGCCGGTGTAGCCGACTTCGGCCAGCGGCGGCACCGCGATTTCGGCGCCGGAGATCAGCGCTGCGTACAGGCCAGCGACGTTCTCGAGCAACGTCGACAGCGGCATCAGGCACAGGTGCCGTTTCGGCGACAGCGGCGCGGCGGCATCGGCCAGCGATTGCGCGACCGCGAGCAGCGATGCGGCGTCCAGGCACACGCCTTTCGGCGCGCCGGTGGTGCCCGAGGTGTAAGTGATGCAGGCGGTCCCCGCCGGCAATGCGGTCGGCGCCGGATCGAGCCGCAGCAACGCAAGGCTGTCGCCGAGCGGTTGCGATGGACAGGCCGCGAGCGCATCCGGCAGCGGCGCGCCTGCGGGCACGATCAATGCGCCGGCACCGCTGCTGGCGAGCGCGTGCGCGATCTGCGCAGGCGAAAAAAAAGTCGGCAGCGGCACATGCACGGCGTCGAGACTGCGTATCGCGAGATCCAGCACCAGCCAGTCCGGGCCGTTGTCCAATCGGCTGGCGATGCGCTGTATGCCGATGGCAGCGAGCGCATCGGCAAGCGTTCTCACCCGCTCGCCCAGAGCAGCATCATCCAGCGCGCCGCCGTTCCACAGCACGCGCGGCGCGCTGCCCTGCAGGCGGTCGAGCAGCGGCGCGAATGCATTCACCGCATGCATGCTCATAGCGCACCTGCAGCGAGGCAGGGCAACAGGGGCATCGCCAAGGTCGTCTTCGACACATCGTTCACGCGCTGCAGATAGGCGTACCCGGCCGCGATATCGCCGAACATCAGCTTCGGCTGCGCGTCGTAGTAGCGGCCCCACTGGTTGTGGTCGTCGGTCAAACGCGATGCGCTCGCGTCGGCCAGTTCGACCGTCGCCAGATGCAGGCGGTCGAAAGCATTGCGCAGCTGCCGGGTCGCCGCGAACAGTACCCAGCGGAAACCGGCCGCATGCAGCCAGCAGGTCAGATGCAGGATCAATTCGCGCGCGTCGCCGGCCGTCTGCGCGCCGAAATTGCCGACTTCGACCAGTTGGTCGCGCACCACCGGGCCACCGATGACCTGGGCGATGGCGGCCTCGGCGGGCACATCGAGATATTGTTCGACGAACAGCGCGCCTTCGTTGCCGCTGCGCAGCCCGACCGCCGCCTGCAACCCGCCCGCAGCGTTGCGGAACGCCAGCAGATGCGGCAGGAAGCGGGTCAGTTCGGCGTCGTAGCGCGCGCGATAGATCTGGGCGATGAACGTTTCGGTGTCGGCGCGGCGCGCGTCGTCGATCTCGATCAGCGCACCGTTCGCGAACCCTTGCGGGCCGTGCGCGGAGACGAAGGGCAGGGTCGGTGTCATGAGACCGCATCTTCAGCGGCCGCGATTAAGCGAAGATGATTCGTTTGTTAGCGGGATGTGAGCGCGGGATTAGACTTTCATTGCGCTGTGACGCGATCGACGTTCGCATCGCGGCGTCGATACGAACCATTGTCATCAAATGGATGCAAGATCCGTCGATGCAGATCGGCCAATCTTGATCGGTGTGCTGCCGGAACTCATGCCAGCGAGTCAAGCCAGAGGCCCGGAATGTGAAGTGAAGGAGCGTGTTGTAGACGTCCCTTTTTCATGCGCCATCGATAGCGCGAACGGGCATGCTGCGGGTGAGCGGGCGCTCTGGTATCCGGTGTATCGAGGCCAGGAGCGCCCCTCATCCGCCCTTCGGGCACCTTCTCCCCGCGATGCGGAGAGAAGGAATGCATCGTCGTGTTCATCGTGAGAATGCACGGTGCTTACTGCGAGCCAGGCAGAGGCAAAGCAGATGCGCTGCTTGTTTCTCTTGCTCCCGCATCGAAGGGAGTGCTGTTTGAACATCGCTTCTCCCGGCATCGCGGGGAGTGCTGTTTGTCATTCCTTCTCACCGCATCGCGGGGAGAAGGGGGCCGAAGAGCCTGCCCCGTACCTGATACGGGGCCGGATGAGGCGAAAAGCCAGATAGGCTTGGCTGACGGGCATGATGCTGCCGGACGGGTCTTCACGAGAACGCCGGGACCAGCACGTCCTGCGCCAGTTCCTCGGCGATGCCGACATCGCCGGTCATCGCCGCCGCCGCACGATCGGTGTCGCGGTCACAGCCCGATGAAAGGCTTGAACCCGCCCCAGAACATGCGCTTGCCGTCGAAGGGCATGGTCTTGGGGTCCATCGACGCCAGCCGCGGGTCGGCCATCACCTTTTTCATGACCCTGTCGCGATGCGCGCGGGACGCGTAGACGATCCACGAGAACACCACCACTTCGTCGGCCTTGAGCTTGACCGCCTGCGGAAACGACGTGACCTTGCCCGGCTTGACGTCGTCGGCGATGCATTCGACGTAGTCCAGCGCGCCGTGTTCCCGCCAGATCTTGTCGGCCTTGCGGGCGAGCCTGCGGTAGGCGGCGAGCTTGTCCTTCGCCACGGGCAGAACGAAACCATCGACATACGCCATGACACACTCCTCTGTTGTCGGGGGACTGGTTATCGACGCGGGATCAGGCGCCGTCCGCGATATCCGGCTCGACCAGCCGGGCGAGCAGGGACAACGACTCCTGCCAGCCGAGGCAACACATCTCGGTCGGAATCGCCGCCGGAATTCCACGCTGCACGATCTGCAGATCGGTGCCGCAGGACACCGGGCGCAGCGCGATCTCCACCTCCATCTCGCCGGGCAGATTGGGATCGTCGAAGCGGTCGGTGTAGCAGATGCGTGCATTCGGCTCGAGCACGGTAAAGGTGCAGGTGAAACTATGCTGCGCGCCGGTGCCGAAGTTGATGAAACTCATGCGATAGCCGCCGCCGACGCGCACATCGGAATGATGGACCTTGGCGACGAAGCCGTATGGCGGCAGCCATTTCGCCTTGGCGTCGATATCGACGAAAGCGCGATAGACGCGTTCGGGCGGGGCGCGCAGAACGCGGTGGAAGCGCACGGTGCCGGTTTCGGTGGTCATCTCGGAAATTCCTCTGCGTTCGTGGCGCGGGTCGCGCCGGGGATCAGGTGCCGGTCTGCGGGAAGTTGGCCTCGTCCATCCAGAACACTTCCCACTGGTGGCCGTCGAGGTCTTCGAAACCGTGCTGATACATGAAACCGTAGTCCCTCATCTCCATCGGCGTCGCGGCGCCTGCGGCGACCGCTCTCGCGACCAATGCGTCGACCTCGTCGCGCGAATCGCACGACAGCGCCAACAGCGTTTCGGTGGCGGCGCGGGCATCGGCGATCGGCTTCTTCGTGAAGCCGGAAAAGAAGGGCTTCGTCAGCAGCATCACCTGGATGTGTTCGGAGATCACCAGACAGGTGGCGTTCTCGTCGGTGAACTTCGGATTGAAGGAAAAACCCAGCGCGGCGAAGAATGCGATGGCGCGATCGAGGTTCTCGACCGGCAGATTGACGAACAGTTGGCGGGTCATGCTCAAACCTCCTTCATGCAGTTGATCATCCACGGCTTGCCGAAGCGGTCGGTGAACGACGCCCAGCGATGCGCCCAGAAGGTTTCCTGCAGCGGCATCTGTATTTCGCCGTTGAAGACCTCGCGGTAGAAATCGAAGGCCGCACGGCAGTTGCCGTTGAAGTTGAAATAGGCGATGAATCGCATGCGGATATCCCGGGATTCGAGGGTGGTGTCAGGTGGGGTCGGTCAAGCGGTCCCGCAGCCGGTCTTCCTGTTCGCGCAGCTCCGGCGTGAAGGCTTCGCCGAAATCATCGGCTTCGAAGAGCGGCCGGATCTCGATCTCGCAGGGGCCCGGATGCGGGTTCGGGCAGCGCCGCACCCATTCGATGGCCTCGTCGAGCGAACGGACCTGCCACAGCCAGAAGCCGGCGATCTGCTCCCTGGTCTCCGCGAAAGGGCCATCGACTATCCGCCGCTGCGGGCCGTCGAACTGCACGCGCACGCCCTGCGATGTGGGTTTCAGACCTTCGCCCGCCAACATCAGGCCGGCATTGACCAGATCTTCGTTGAAACGGCCCATCGCCGCCAGCAGACCCTGGTCCGGCAGGACGCCGGCTTCGGAGTCGGCGGTGGCTTTCACGATCACCATGACCTTCATGCGTGCATCCTCGGTATCGATCGGCGTAACGCCCGGTTTTGGGCACCCATACCCATGACGACGAACAGCGGGGCCCGGAGCCGACACGGCGTCGAAAAATATTTCCCGGGTCGCTCGGGCATCATAAGCGCGCCAGCCGCCCCGAGGAATCGCGATGCAATACCTGCTGCTGGTCTACACCGACGCCGAATTGATGGCGACCTTGCCCCAGGCGTAATACGACCGATTGATGCACGGCTGCATCACCCATGCCGACGAACTGCGCGAAGGCGGTTGCCTGCTCGGTTCGCAGCAGCTGGAAGCGCCCGAGCAGGCGCGTAGCGTGCGCGTCCGCGAGGGCGCGGCGCGGGTGACCGATGGGCCGTTCGCGGAAACCAAGGAAGTGCTGGCGGGTTTCAATCTGATCGAAGCGGACAGCATGGAGGATGCGGTGCGCAGGCGGGTGGGGGCGTGAGGGATCGAGTCGATCGTCTCCATGGTGTACAGGTAACGCTTGGAACCTTTTCGCGCTGGTGTGCGAGTCAAGAAAATAATCAAAGAAATAAAGTCCAAGCCCAAATCCAAACTGCCGACTGAATAGCGGCATGATTTTTCCCATGAGACAACGGATCTCTCATCGAAAAAACAATGCACATCCTGTGCATCACCCCCGGGGTCTCCAATCGGGGGGTAGCCAATTGAGCCCGTAAGATCGCCAAGGCGATAGCCCTCTGCTGTTATGCGCTGAAGACTGCGCGAACAGCGCCCCTCACCCGCCCTGCGGGCACCCTCTCCCCGCGCGATGCGCGGGGAGAGGGGTCGCTGTGCGATGCGCGGCGATAGAACATCAAGCGGAGCGCCAGCACTCTCCTTCTCCCCGCGATGCGGGGAGAAGGTGGCGCGAAGCGCCGGATGAGGGGCAGGAGCGACGCACGATCAGACCATTCGTCCGCTGTGCGCGACGCCCGACTGTTGGCAGGTCGCGTTGACACTACGGCGGAGTACGCGGGGATTGCAGACAGGCGATCAAGACATTTCCGACTCGCACATGCAGCGCAAACGCGGCATCACTTGTGCACATCCCGATAGCGCAACATCGCCCCAAGCTGCTGCTCTTTGTCATCGTCGAACCCGCACGTCGCCGTCCATTCCGCCGGATTCTCGTAAGTCCCGAACAGCATGTCCCACCAGACGATATCGCCGTAGTTGTTCCTGTGGCGGCCGTATTGATGATGGATGCGGTGCATCTCCGGACGCTGGAAGACATAGCCGACCCAGCGCGGCGTTCTCACGCTGGTGTGGTAGAAAAACTCGCCGAGCGCCGTGCACAGCGTGTAGATCGCCGCCGCTTCCATCGACAGCCCGAGCAGCGTGTAGACGAGCAGGCTGCCGATCAATGAATTGACCACCATCTCGCCCGGATGCTTGTAGAACGAGGTCGCGACCTCCAGCCGCTGCGGGCTGTGGTGGATCTGATGGAATCCGAGCCAGAGCACGTCGACCTCGTGACGCCAGCGATGCCACCAATAGAACACGAAGGTGGCGATGAAATACGCGAGCAGACCGCCGACTGCGGGCGGCATATGCGCCGAGAGATGGAACAGCGACGTCGAGGACAGCCAGCGTTCCCAGCTCACGCCAGCGAGCAGCACGACCCCGAGCTGGACGGCGTTGACCAGCACCACGCGCAGCGGCCAGGTCCTCACCTTCGGCAGCGGCCAGCCCGGGAACAGCCGCTCGACGATGAAGCACAGTACGAACGCGGCGAGGATGATCTTCAGCATGGTCTGTACTCCAATCATCGATGTGTGCGGAGATGCAGTCAGGCTGGAGGCGATCGGGCTGGACTCAATTGCGGATGCGACGCGTAGTGCCGCGCGCCACGCCGCGTATCGGATGCCGATACCTCGCGGTCGTCGACCGCTTCGGCAGACCGTTCGCCACGCTTGCCCCCGCTTCGACCGCTTGCCATCATCCGTCCATGCGCGATGACCTGGACCTTGCCGTTCGACCTTCCACGGAGGATCCGCAGAGCCTGATCGGCCCGCACGACCCACCGGTCTGGACCTGTCTGCCGGGCGCATCCAGCCGGGCTCTGCTGCTGTGCGATCACGCCTCCGCCGTGGTGCCGGCGAAGCTGGCGCAGCTCGGTCTGCCCGAGCCCGCCTTCCGCGAGCATATCGCCGTCGATCTGCATGCCGCCGCGGTCACCGGCCTGCTCGCCGCGCGTCTGGGTCTGCCCGCGTTCCTGCACGGATACTCGCGTCTCGTCATCGACGCCAATCGCTACTACGACGATGCCACCCTGTGTCCTGCGCACAGCGACGGCACCACCGTTCCGGGCAACCTCGATCTGGATCACGCCGCACGGCGGCAGCGCTGGCAGCAGCTCCATCAGCCGTATCACCGCGCCATTGCCGATTGGCTGCAGCCGCGTCTCGATGCAGGTGAATTCCCGGCGCTGATCTCCATCCACAGCTTCGCTCCGGAACTCGGCGGGCAGAGTCGACGCTGGCCGATCTCGGTGCTGTGGAACGAGGATGGCCGCATCGCACAGCCGTTCATGGATGCGCTGCGTGCGCTCGACGGTCTGGATGTCGGCGACAACGAACCGTATTCCGGCCGCGTCGGCTTCGGCTACACCATCGCCGAACATGCCGAGGCGCATGGCTTGCCGCATCTGCTGATCGAATTGCGACAGGATCTGCTCGAAAGCGCGAGCCAGCGCGAGCAGTGGGCGGATCTGATCGCGCGCAGACTCGCGCCACTGCTCGACGATCCGGCGCTGTATCGCCGGTTTCGATCGTAGGCGCACTCAAGAAGGGGGCGGCGATGCGCGATGACGATTACGACTGCGAGCCCGGCTCCGACCGCGAGCGCGAGATCTTCCTCTCGCTGCAGACGCGGCTGGAACCGATGTTCCGCGAGGTCTACGCCGATCCGCTGGCCGAACGCACGGTCGTGGTCATTCCCGGGCTGAGTCTCGATCAGGAGACGCTGGCCCACATCGCCGGTGCGCCGCACTACGAGGAGCGCCAGCTCAGCATGCTGATGCTGTTGCGACTGCCGCGGACGCACGTGGTGTTCGTCACCAGCACGCCCGTCGATCCGGTCATCATCGACTATTACCTGAGCCTGCTGTCCGGCGTTCCCAGCGGCCACGCGCGCAGGCGCCTGACCCTGCTGTCGGCGTACGACTCCAGCGCGCGATCGCTGACTTCGAAGATCCTCGCGCGCCCGCGGCTGCTGCAGCGTATCCGCGACGCCATCGTCGACCCGGCTACCGCGCATCTGAGCTGTTTCAATGCGACCGCCGACGAAGTCGCGCTCGCGGTGCGTCTGGGCATTCCGCTGTATGCCTGCGACCCTGCACTGGCCCGGTTCGGCACCAAGAGCGGCAGCCGGCGCGCGTTCCGCGAAGCGGGTGTGTCGCTGCCGGACGGATCCGAGGGGCTGCGCAGTCTCGATGAACTGTACGCAGCGCTCGCTGCGCTGAAGCGGCGCAATCCCGATCTGCGCCGTGCGGTGGTCAAACTCGAAGAAGGGTTCTCCGGCGAAGGCAATGCGGTGTTCGACTTCGGCAAGATCGAAGCCGATGCGGTCGTGCCTGCTCGGTTTGGGCACGACTGGATCGAACAGCAGATGCCGCATCGCTTGGCGCCGGAAGCGGTCGGTCTGAGCGCCGAAGCGTATCTGGCCAAATTCGCGCGAATGGGTGGCGTGGTCGAGGCCTGGCTGGAAGGCGAAGACAAGCGGTCGCCGTCGGTGCAGATGCGGATCACGCCGATCGGCACGCTCGAAATCATCTCCACCCACGACCAGCTGCTCGGCGGCCACAGCGGACAAGTCTTTCTCGGCAGCACGTTTCCCGCCGATGCGCGCTATCGCGGATCGCTGCAGGCGGCCGGTGCCCGCATCGGCGAAATATTGCGCAGCAGCGGCGTTCTGGGCCGTTTCAGCGTCGATTTCATCACCGTGCGGGAAGGCGATGCATGGCAGCACCATGCGATAGAAATCAATCTGCGCAAGGGCGGCACCACGCTGCCGTTCCAGATGCTGCAATTCCTCACCGCCGGCCGCTACGAGCCGGAGCGCTGCGAGTTCCTCACCCCGACCGGCCAACAGCGCGTGTATTACGCCACCGACAATCTGTGTCGGCCGGAGTATCGCAAGCTCACGCCCGACGATCTCGTCGACCTGATCGTCGAGCATCGCCTGCACTTCGATCCCACCCATCAGCAGGGCGTGGTCTTCAACCTGATCGGCGCGCTCAGCGAATTCGGCAAGCTGAGTCTGATCAGCATCGCCGATACGCACGCGAACGCCGAAGATCTTTATCGCCGCACGGTTGCGGTGATCGATCGCGAGGTGGGTGTCGGGCTTGATTGATGCCGGTCGTGTCGCTGCGTCGCGTTCGCGGCGCAGCGATCAGCGCGCCGTGCTCACCTTGCGGTGTAGCCGCCATCGATCACCAGCTCGCTGCCGGTGACGAATTTGGATTCGTCGGAAGCGAGATAGACCACGCCCCAGGCGATATCGTTGGGCTCGCCCATGCGACCGAGCGGATGCATCCGGCCGATCTCGCGGCGCGCGGCGTTGATATCGGGCGCACCGCTGTCGCGCAGCTTCTGTTCGACCATCGGCGTCCATATGTAGCCGGGATGGACCGAGTTCACGCGGATCTTCTCGACCGCATACAGCATCGCGTCGGTCTTGCTCATCAGCCGCACCGCGCCCTTGGAAGCATGATACGGCGGCAGGTCGGCGGTACCGACCAGACCGTAGAACGACGACATATTGATGATGCTGCCGCGGCCGCCGCGTTTCATGTGCGGAATCGTATGCTTGACGCAGAAGAACACGCCCTTCACGTTCACCGCCTGGACCCGGTCCCATTCCTCCTCGGTGATTTCGTGGGTCGGCTTGTCCACGCCCGAGATGCCGGCGTTGTTGACCAGCACGTGCACACCGCCGAACGCCGCCGCCGCTTCGTCGATCGCGGTTTTCACGTTCTGTTCCGAGGACACATCGACGCGCCAGTAGCGCGCTTGCACGCCGCGTTCGCGCAGCTCCGCAGCCAGGGCTTCGCCTTCGGGGTCCTGCATGTCGAAGATCGCGATCTTGCCGCCTTCGTCGGCCAGACGCTCGACGCAGGCGCGGCCGATGCCCTGCGCGCCGCCGGTGATGATGCAGACCTTGTCCTGTACCCGATTCATTGCGAACTCCTGTTGGAAATGTTTGCCGGAAATATTTCGATGGTGCACGCGATCGACGCCGGAAGTCCGACGCACGGCGATGGCGCGCACCGCAAGATGCCCGGCGAACAATAGCGTCAAGGGGTCCTGGAGGCCAGTCGCGGCGAGGGTCGCGTCCGTACGGAGCAGGTTTGCACAGAGCCCGCCGGGCCGCCGTGTCGGACAGGCGGTTGCGGGATCGGTGCGGCGCTGTGCACGATCGTGTCGGGTCGTTCCGGGTCAATGTCCGCGAACGCCGACGACATGCGCCGCGAAAAATGTCGCTATCGCCGCGCGTGCGCGGCGATGTCAGGGTGGCGTCACCTCGCCGTGTATCCGCCATCGATCACCAGCTCGCTGCCGGTGACGAATTTCGATTCGTCCGAGGCCAGATAGACCACGCCCCAAGCGATGTCGTCGACGTCGCCCATGTGGCCGAGCGGATGCAGGTCGCCGACGGCTTTGCGCGCAGCATCCAGATCGGTGGCGCCGCTGTCGAGGAGATGATGCTCGACCATCGGTGTCCAGATGTAGCCTGGATGCACCGAGTTCACTCGGATTTTGTCGGGCGCGTACAGCATCGCATCGGTCTTGCTCATCAGTCGCACCGCGCCTTTCGATGCGTGATACGGCGGCACGTCGGGGCCGCCGACCAGTCCGTAGATCGAGGACAGATTGACGATGCTGCCGCTGCCGGCGGCCTTCAGATGCGGGATCGCGTGCTTGGTGCAGAAGAACACGCCTTTCACATTCACCGACTGCACCCGGTCCCATTCCTGCTCGGTGATCTCGTGGGTCGGTTTGTTGACGCCCGCGATGCCGGCGTTGTTGATCAGCACGTGCACACCGCCGAACAGTGCGGCGACCTGATCGATCGCGGTCTGCACGTTGCGCTCGCTGGCGACATCGACGTGCCAGTAGCGGGCGTTGATGCCACGTCCGCGCAGCTCGGCGGCCAGCGCTTCGCCTTCGGCATCGAGTACATCGAACACGGCGACTGTCGCGCCTTCCTGACCCAGACGCTCCGCGCAGGCGCGGCCGATGCCCAGCGCGCCGCCGGTGACGATGCAGACCTTGTCTTTCACGCGATCCATGGTGCTCTCCTGTCGGATGGACGATGGCTGGTATTGCACGACATCCACGCCGCCAGCGCGTTGATGCCGCTCAAGTCATGATGGCGTTGCCGCGCCGCCGTTCAGCCCACCGGCGTTCGATGAGATCGACGGCGAACAACAACATCGGCGGTGTCGCCGCCGCCAGCAACAGCCACGCCAGTGGCGGCGGTGCGAACCCGAACCACGCGCCGGCACCGGGCAGCAGGGTGATCGCGGCCAGCAGCGCGAGCGTGAGCGCGGAAACAACGGCGAACGCAGGATTCGGCCGGCGCAGCGTCCGCCAAAGGCTGCCGCCGCTGCGGTGCAGCACGATCAGGCCCAGATTGCCGATCACCAGTGCGGTGAACGCGAGCGCCGCCTGCTGCGTCGCGGCCAGCCCCGCGCGTCCGGCGAGCAGGTACACGGCGAGCACCGCAACGAATGCGAGCAGGCCGCGACCGATGCTGCCGGCGAAGGTCGCCGCATCGATCAGGCGCGCATCGGGCGCGCGCGGCGGCCGGCGCATGATGTCTTCGGCCGGCGGCTCGCGCTCGAACACGAACGAGCATGCCGGGTCGACGATCATTTCCAGGAACACGATATGCAGCGGCAGCAGGATCAGCGGCGCATCCAGCAACAGCGGAAGCAGCGCCAGCCCGGTGATCGGAATATGCACCGCGATGATGTAGCGGGCCGCGCGGCGGATGTTGTCGTAGATCGCGCGGCCCATGCGGATGGCGCGCACGATCGATGCGAAATCGTCGTCCAGCAGCACGATCGACGACGCTTCGCGGGCGACATCGGTGCCGCGCGCGCCCATCGCCACGCCGACGTGCGCGGTCGTCAGCGCGGGCGCGTCGTTGACGCCGTCGCCGGTCATCGCGACCACCGCGCCGTTCGCCTTCAGCGCTTCGACCAGGCGCAGTTTGTGTTCGGGCCGCACGCGAGCGAAGACATCGACCTCGTCCGCGGCGGCGGCGAAGGCCGCGTCGTCGAGCGCGGCGAGGTCGGCGCCCAGCGCGACCTGCGGACGTTCCGACAGGCCGGCCTGTGCGGCGATGTTGCGCGCGGTGTCGGGATGGTCGCCGGTGAGCATCACCACGCGCACGCCGGCCGCGCGCGCTTCGGCGACGGCAGCGGGTACGCCCGCGCGCAGCGGATCGGCAAAACCGAGCAGCCCGTGCCAGCGGTAGCGGAAGCTGCGCGCGTCCTCCGGCAGCGCGGCTTCGTGCGGCCATTCGGCTTCGGCGGTGGCGATCACCCGCAGCCCGCGCTGGGCCATCGCGCCGACCTGCGTCATCGCTTCGGCCAGCGGTTCCGGCGCAAGTCCGCACAGGATCGCGACCGTCTCCGGTGCGCCCTTGCAGGCGACGACCAGCGACGGCGCGTTGTCGATGCGCCACACGTTCGCGTACATCGGCAGCGCGGACGACAGCGGGTAACGATGCAGGTTTTCGGTGCGCGCGGAATCGTCGGTCACGGCATCGAGGATCGCGCGATCCATCGGATCATGGGTTTCGTGCGCGCTCGCCAGACGCGCACAGCGCAGCAGCGCGCGCGAGGCGTCGTCGTGTGCAGCGTCGAGTGCCGTCGCGGTGTTTACCGTCGCGGTGTTCCGCATGGTCGCGATCTCCTGCAGCGCCATCCGGTTTTCGGTCAGCGTGCCGGTCTTGTCGGTGCACAGCACGGTCACCGCGCCGAGCGCTTCGATCGCCGGCGGACGCCGGACCAGCACGCGCTGCCGCGCCATCCGCCATCCGCCGAGGGCGAGGAACACCGTCAGCACCACCGGAAATTCCTCGGGGATGTTCGACATCGCCAAGGTGATGCCGGCGAGCAGCGCCTGCAGCCAATCGCCGCGCAGCCATCCGTACAGCACGATCATCAGCACGCACGAGGCCATGCCGATCGACGCGAACAGCACGACCACACGCCGCATTTCGTGCTGCAGCGGCGTGCGCTCCGCCTGCAGCGTCTGCAGACTGGCGCCGATCCTGCCCATTTCGGTATGCGCACCGGTGGCGGTCACTTCCGCCATGCCATCGCCACGGACCACCAGCGTGCCGGCGCGGATCGTCGACTGCGCGCCATCGTCGTCCGTGTGGCTGCTTGCGCTGCGACGCACCGGCATCGATTCGCCGGTGAGCAGCGATTCGTCGAGTTCGAGTCCAGCGCCTTCGACGATGCGGGCATCGGCCGGCACGCGATCGCCTTCGGCGACCGAAATCATGTCGCCGACGACCAGTTCGCGCGCCGCCATGGTCTGTTCGACACCGTCGCGCAGCACCCGCGCGCGCGGGCTGCTGAGATCGCGCAGCGCCTGCAGCGCGTGTTCGGACCGCAGTTCCTGATACAGGGTCAGTGCGATCACCAACAGCACCGAGGCGCCTAGGATCGCAGCGTCGCGGGCTTCGCCCAGCAGCAGGTAGAGCACCGCCGCCGCGACCAGCAGCAACAGCATCGGTTCGCGCACCACATCGAACAGCATCCGCGACCAACCGCGCCGCTCCGGTTGCGGCAACAGGTTCGGTCCGTCGCGGCGCAGGCGCGTTGCGGCGTCTGCGGCGCTCAAACCGGGGTGCGCATCCGGTGTTGTCATTGCGATGTCGTTTCCCGCGCTTCGACGCGGGCACCGTCTTCCACCGCATCGCCGGGATAGATGATCACCCGTTCCCCAGCGCGCAGGCCGGAGACGATCCAGGCGTCTTCACCGTTGCGTCCGCCG
Organism: Lysobacteraceae bacterium; assembly: GCA_040079515.1. Taxonomy (GTDB): domain Bacteria; phylum Pseudomonadota; class Gammaproteobacteria; order Xanthomonadales; family Xanthomonadaceae; genus Lysobacter_I. The sequence continues at coordinate 34,235 of JBEBKD010000014.1, read as the reverse complement.
ACCTCCACCGGTCGCAGAAGCGCGCGGTCCGCATCGATCACGAACACCGCCATCGCACGCGCATCGCCTGTCGACTGCGTGCGCGGAAAGACCGCACTCACCGGCACCCGCAGCACATCGTCGCGGGCGAGCGCGACGATGCGCACACCGACGCGATAGCCGTCGCCCAGCGCGCGCCATTGTTCCGGCGGGCTGGTGATGTCGATCAGCACATTCACGCGCTGCTCTTCGACACCGAGCGCGGAAATCTTGGTGAACGCGGCCGGTTCGACCCGGCGGACTTTGCCCGCGAGCGGCGCCGTGCCGCCCCAGCGTTCGATCCGTACCGGTGTGCCCGGCTTGGCCTGCAGCGCATCGCCGGTCAGCAGTTCGGCAACGATCTCCATCTCGCCGGTGTCGCCGATTTCCAGCAGTGGTGTGCCCAGCGCGACCGTGCCGGCGCTCGGCTGCAGCACGCGCAGCACCCGGCCGCCGATCGGCGCGCGCACCGCGAAGGCAGTCTCGTCGTCGCCGCTGCGGACTGCCGCGAGCGCGGCGCGTGCCTGATCGCGTTCGTGTCCGGCGACGTGATGGTCCTGGACCGCGCTGTCGAGTTCCTTCTGCGCCGCGCGCACCGCGAGACGATCGGTGTCGAGCTGATTGGCGGAGATGAAGCGCCCGGCCGCCAGCTTCTCGTTGCGCTTCAGAACGTTGCGCGTCTGCTCCAGCGCGACCTTGGCGCCTTCGATCCGGGTCTGCGCGCGCGCGACCATCGCATCGGTGGTCTCCACCCGTACCGCGAGCTCGGCTGCGGTACGCGTATCGAGCATCGGCGCCATGGTCGGCGCCAGCGTCGCCAGTACCGCGTCGGGGGCGATCGCGTCGCCCTCGTGCAGTGCGATCCGCGACAGTCGCCCGGCCAGCGGTGCCGATACGACGTAGCGATCGTGCACGCGGGTCTTGCCGTCCTCGTCGATGGTGATTTCGAAGTGGCCGACGCTGGCGGTCGCCAGTTCGACCTGCTGCGGTCGTGGCGCGAACGCCCAGACCAGCAGCGCGCCCGTCGCCGCGAGCGCGATGCCGCCGATGATCCAGGTTCTGGTCTTGTGCATGCCGTTCTCCGTCACTCTCTCGTTTTCAACGCTGCGACCATGTCCAGCCGATCGATCCGCCGCCGTACGACCAATGCGCTGGCGACGCCGGCGGCGAGCACCGCGAGTCCGGCCCACGCATAGGTGCGCGGCAGGATCGCGACCGGGAAAAAGAACTGATCGTTGCGCATCAACGTCACGATCAGATGCACCAGCAGATTCCCCAGCCACATGCCCAGCGGCAGCGCGATCGCGATGCCGATCGCCATTTCGCCAAGCAGCAAGGCGGAGACCTCGGCGCGGCTGAAGCCGAGCACGCGCAGACTGGCGAGTTCCCAACTGCGCTCCGCCAGCGCGATCCGCGCATTGTTGTAGACCACGCCGACCGCGATCACCGCCGCGAACGCAGTCAGGATCGTGCTCATGATGCGGATGTTGCGCGCGCTGATCTCCTGCATGTTGCGCCACAGCGTGGCCTTGCTGAAGGCGCCGACGATGCGCGGCACCGCCATCGCTGCCTGCAGGAAGCGTTCTTCGCTGCCGCGCTCCACCGCCGCAGCGAACTGGCTGCTGACATCGTCCTCGCCGAGCAGCCGGTTCAGCGCCCGGCGTTCCATGTACGTGTTCAGCCCCATCATATCGCGCACCGTGGCGACCAGCGGCACCGGCAGCGTCTGCGTGCGTCCTTCCAGCACCTCGACCCGCACCTCGTCGCCGATGCGCAGTCCGAGCTTGTCGGCGAGACGGTCGGTCATCACCAGCCCATCCGTGCGCGGCAGCACGGGGCGGTTGTCGACATCGACGATCCGGCGCAGCTCGGGGCGCGCGGCATAGCCCTGGATCGCGCCGCGTTCGCTGCGATGACCATGGACGAAGCGCACCGCGATGTCGCGTCCGGATTCGACCGCGATCGCGCCGGGCAGGCGCGCGACCGCAAGACGCGCGCTGTCGTTGACCGGCTCGGCCATCCACACGATCACGTCGCTGCGCATTTCGACGTTGAATTTGCTGTCGACCACGGCATCGATCGCGTCGCGGAAGAAATTGCCCATGATCACGATCGCCACGGCTGCGGCGACGCCGCCGATCGACAGCAGCGTGCGCAGCGGCCGGCGCTCCATGTTGCGCAGGATCATCCGCAGCGTGGTCGGCATGCGGGTGATGCCGAGGCGTTCGGGCAGCGTGCGTCGATAGCGTCCCGGCGACGGCGGACGCATCGCCTCCGCAGGCGCCAGGCGCACGGTGGCGTAGAGCGTGTTGAGCGTGCCGAGCACCGCCGTGCCGAAGGTGATGCCGATGCTCGTCAGCAGCAGCCACGGCGCGATGCGGTGCTCGAAACTCGGGAAGTGGAAAAAATCGGCGTACAGGCCGATGAACATCGTGCCGAGCCATTTGCCGAGCGCGATACCGGGGACCAGTCCGGCGATCACGATGGCGAACACCAGCTTGAGGTAATAGCCGCCGATGCTGCGATTCGGGTAACCCAGCGCCTTGAGCGCCGCGATCTGTTCGCGCTGGGTCGCGATCAGCCGTGACACCACCACATTGAGCAGGAACGCCGCCACCGCCAGGAAGATCGACGGCAGCACCGTGCCCAGGACATGCTGTTCCTTGATCTCGTTCTGCAACATCGCGTGCGAGGTCTGGTCCTCGCGACCGTAGGCTTCGCGGCCGCCGTAGCGCGAGATCAGGCGTTCGACGGCGGCGATCACGGCGACCTCCGATGCGCCGGGGGCCAGTTTGATCGCGACATGATTGAACGCGCCATCCATGTCGTAGGCGGCGGCCAGCGTATCGCGGTCGATCCAGAACACGCCGAAACCGCGCATGTCGGGCATGCCGCCGAAACCGGCGAAGATGTACTCGGGCGACAGCGCGATGCCGACGATCCGCAGGGTGCGGCGCTTGCCGTCGATCAGCGCGGTCAGGGTCGCACCCGGCGCGAGCCCGCGTGCCTGCGCGAAGCCTTCCGAGACCAGCGCATCGATCGTGCCGTCGCTGTGCGCGACGGTCTGCACGGCGCCTTCGGGATGCAGCGCGCGCCCACTGCGCAGCACGACCCGGTTCATGCGCTGCGGGCGACGCGGATCGACGCCGATGAGATGACCCATGATCGGATCGGAGATACCCGCGATTTCGACCCGTACCGTATGTTCGACCGTGGTCTGCACGTCGGCGACGCCGGGGACATCGCCGAGTGCGGCGGCCAACGCGTTCGGCGCGCGCTTGACGGTGGCGAAGACATCGGCGAAGCGGTCGGCGGCGTAATAACGGTCGCGCGCCAGCGCCAGCGAATCGACCGCGCTGAGCGTGGTGATGAAGCCGGCGACGCCGCTGGCCACCACCAGCGCGATAGTCAGCGCCTGGCTCCACATCAGACGCAGATCGCGCAGCAGCTTGCGGTCGAGGGCGCGCATGCTCATGGCGTCGTCACCACGAAAGCTCGGACGGCCGCAACTTGTGCGGATTGACGTCGATGCGCTGGATGCGACCGTCGCCGAGGTGGATCACGCGATCGGCCATGCCGGCGATGGCGGCGTTGTGCGTAATCACCACCGCGGTCGTGCCGAGTTCGCGATTGATTCTTTCGATGACTTCCAGCACGAGCTTGCCGGTCTGGTAATCGAGCGCGCCGGTGGGTTCGTCGCACAGCAGCACCGCTGGACGTTTCACGATCGCGCGCGCGATCGCGACGCGCTGCTGTTCGCCGCCGGACAGCTGCGCCGGGAAATGATCGCGTCGTGGGGTGAGGCCGACCAGGTCGATCGCTTCGTCCACCGGCATCGGGTCTTCGGCGATGTCCGACACCAGCTGCACGTTCTCGCGCACGGTCAGGCTCGGGATCAGGTTGTAGAACTGGAATACGAAGCCGACGTGTTCGCGCCGGAAACGCGTGAGCTCGGTTTCAGTGGCGCCGTCGAGGCGATGTTCGCAATACGCCACTTCGCCGGCGCTGGGCACGTCCAATCCGCCGAGGATGTTCAGCAGCGTCGATTTCCCGCTGCCCGAAGGCCCGAGCAGCACGATGAACTCGCCGCCGAAGATGTCCAGATCGATCTCGCGAAGCGCCGGCACTTCGACCTCGCCCATGCGATAGATCTTGCGCAGGCCACGCGCGCGGAAGACGATTTCGCGCGTGTCGCCGTCCGCACGCGCACCGCTTCCCGGCTCCGGGACGGTAGGCGTCGCTGCATCGGGCGGTTGCGTGGCCATCGGTGCGATCCCGTTCTCCGCTGAGCGCTAGCGATCATGAGATGAATGATCGCCTGCGGGCGATCATCGGCGCGATGCGTGTTTCGACTGTAACAGGACCGGTGACGACCGGTCGGTTCTGAACATACGCCGGAAAACCATCGTGCATTTTGACGGCGATCAAGACTTGTTGCACGAAAGCGTGCATCAATGGCATCTCTCCGCACTGTCGAATAAGGTGTCGCCATGTACAAAGACATTCTGATTCCCGATGTGAACACAGACAGCGGGCGGGCACCGACCGCCGCCGCGATGGCGCTTGCCGAAGCCTTCGAGGCGCATGTCGCGATGCTGGTCACGGTCGACGTGCCGGCGCCGATGCCCAGCGATTGGGGTGCGATGGCCTACGACCTTTACGCACGTCTGCACGAGGAGGCGCGCAAACGCGCGCACGACCATGCGGATGCGCTGCGCGACAAGTTCGCGCATTCGACAGTGCCGCTCGAAATCCGCACTGCGGAAGCGGTGTCGCTGTATCCGCAGAACGCCGCCTCGCTGCAGGCACGCTATGCGGATCTCACGGTGTTGCCGGCGATGCCGCGCGACGGCACCGAAAATATGCTGGTGCACGATTATTTCCACGACATCCTGCGTCATTCCGGACGACCGGTGCTGGTGGTGCCCGAGGGCAATACCGCGACGCTGCCGCCGAAGCGCGTGGTGATCGCATGGAAGCCGACGCGCGAAGCCAGTCGTGCGATCGCCGATGCGATGCCGCTGCTGCGCAAGGCCGACGCGGTCGATGTGCTGGTGATCGATCCGGTGGTCGGCGAATCCGCGCACGGCGGCGAGCCCGGCGCCGACATCGCCGCACATCTTGCCCGCCATGGTCTGAAGGTCGAAGTGGTCACGCGGCCGAGCATGAATTTCTCGGTGACCTACGCGCTGCTGGAGTACGCGCGGACGGTTGGTGCGGATCTGATCGTCGCCGGCGGCTACGGCCACTCGCGGCTGCGCGAAGCGATGCTCGGCGGCACCACGCGCGAACTGCTGCAGACCACGCATCTGCCGGTGTTGTTCTCGCATTGAACGCGACGTGCGATGGCCCGCGTTCCGACGTATACGCCGGAACGCGGTGGACGTATGCTCGGGCACGTATCTTTCCGTTCGCGAGCCCGTTCCGCCGTATGCCGCCTTTGTCCGATGATCAGACGCACGACGCTGTTCCGGAGGATGCTTCGCATCCGGTGCATGCGCGCCTGAAGTGGCGTGCGGTGCTGATTCTCGCGTTGTGCGTATCGGCGGTTGTACTGCTGTCGATCGACAGCCTGAATGCCGGCCTGCATCGTCTGCTGTCGGCCGCCGAGCCGGCGATCGCCGCGCACCCGGTATCCGGCGTGCTGCTGTTCATCGCGCTGTCGGCGTTTTCGGCGGTGATCGCGTTCTTCTCCAGCGCGCTGCTGGTGCCGGTGGCGGTGTACACCTGGGGCATGCCGCTGACCGCCGTATTGCTGTGGACGGGGTGGTGGGTCGGTGGTGCATGCACGTACGCGCTCGGTCGCGCGCTGCGCAGACCGCTGATCCGCATCGCCAGTCATGCCGAACAGCTCGATTTCTATCGCCGCCGCGTTCCGGCCGATGCCGGATTCGCGATGATCCTGCTGCTGCAGATCGCATTGCCATCGGAAATTCCCGGTTATCTCTGCGGCGTCATGCGCGTGCCGTTCCGCACCTATGCGCTGGCGCTGGCGTTGGCCGAACTGCCGTATGCGCTGGGCACGGTGTGGATCGGCGACAGTCTGCTGCAACAGCGCACCGGCCTGTTGCTGTCGCTGGGCGTGCTGGGCGCGGTGGCCAGCGCTTACGCGGTGCGTCGATTGCGGCAGCGTCTGTCGCCGCCGCCTTCGCCCTGAATCGTCGAGCAACCGATGCCGACACTTGATGCACCCCTGCTGGGCTTCGGCGTCGCTTTCGCGATCGGTCTGCTGATCGGCATCGAGCGCGAGCGCAGCAAAGGCGAAGGCCCCGGGCGTGCCGCCGCCGGCGTGCGTACCTTCATCCTGGTGGCGCTGGCCGGTGCGATCGCGCAGCAGCTCGGTGGCGTCGGCATCGCTGTGGGTGGTGCCTTCGTCGCCCTGGCGGCGCTGGCGAGTTATCGCCGCAGTCGCAGCGAAGACCCCGGCCTCACCACTGAAGTCGCGATGCTGGTGACGTTTCTGCTTGGCGTGCTGGCGATGACCGCGCTGCCGGTCGCCGCCGGCCTCGGCGCGGTGGTCGCGCTGGTGCTGGCGAGCAAATCGAGACTGCACCGCTTTGTCAGCCATACGCTGACCGAACAGGAAATGCACGACGCGTTGCTGCTCGTCGCTGCGGCGGTGGTGGTGTTGCCGCTGTTGCCGGATCGCGCCATCGACCCGTGGCAGGCGTTGAATCCGTACACGCTGTGGATGCTGGTGGTGCTGGTGATGGCGATCAACGCCGCCGGTTATGTGGCGCTGCGTATGCTCGGGCCCGGCGCGGGCCTGGCGCTTGCCGGTTTCATCGGCGGCTTCGTCTCCAGCACCGCGACCATCGCCGCGATGGGCGACCGTGCGCGCGCATCGCCGCAGTGGTTGGCGCAATGCGTCAGCGCTGCGCTGTGTTCCAACATCGCGACCATCATCATGCTGGCGGTCGTGGTCGGCGCGCTGTCGCCGGCGCTGCTGTCGACGTTGATGTGGCCGCTGATCTTCGCCGGTCTCGCCGCCATGCTGTCGGCGTGGCTGGTGCATGCGCGCAGCGCGGCGACCGCGGTCGAACATCGTGCGGTCGCGCCCGGGCGCCCGTTCGAGCCGCGCCATGCGCTGGTGTTCGCCGCCATCGTCAGCGCGATCCTGCTGTTGTCGGCCGGCGTGCATCGCTGGCTCGGCGACACCGGCGTGCAGATCGCTGCGGGCATTGCGGGTCTGGCGGATCTGCATGCGGCATCGGCATCGGTGGCGCAGATGGTGGCTTCCGGGACCATCGCTGTCGGTGATGCGGGTTGGCCGGTGTTCGTTGCGTTGATCGCGAATTCGCTCAGCAAGCTGTTGATGGCCTGGTTGCGCGGCGGCCGGGGATTTTTTCTGCGCCTGTTGCCGGGCGTGGCGCTGATCGTGGTGGCGTTTGCGGTTGGGGTTTGGTTTGTCGATGTCTGATCGATGGTTTCCGTGCAATCCGTTTTTGTGGGAGCGCTGGAAGACGCGACGCTTTGCGCTTCGTTTCGTCGGAATCCCATGCCGTGTTCGTGACCTTTCTATGTGAAGTTTTCGGCGCTTTGGATGTTCGCAACTGATGATGTGCGGGCAAGGCTTGGAATCTTTTTCGCGTCGATGGCCGGTTCATGAGAGAACCATCAAGCCATCAGATGGGTCGGCGACTTCTGATCCATGCGCGTTTCAACCATATGCGGAAGGGGCGGACTTCGGTCCATCGGAAGGCATAGATGCCGATGTTTCATGGATAAAGCAGCAGTATGCAGAGCTTCCTGGTTATCCCACACAAAAGCCTCTTGCTTTGCTTGAGCGCATGGTAAATGCATCATCTAACCCCGGCGATGTCGTCTTCGATAAGCGCATGAAACCAGTGAATTTCGCGGCGGACTCAGCCGCGCGTCTTCGTGGCGAAGAACAAATCGAATGCGCAAAATACGAAAATTTAACGATAAAACCGCTTGTTTTTTGTATTCGCTCACATTTGTGTCAAAAAAAACGAGTATCTTTTTATCGGCGGCAAAGAATAGCCGGCGCCGACGCCAAGCCAAACGGAACTTTGGCGAAAACGCTTTCGTGGGTTTGCCTCTGCCGTATTCGTGCGCGAACGCATCGCGTTTCGCACGAAGCCCTGGAGCAATGGTTCTTTCTCAATCCCACTCAATAAGCGCAAAAGGAGTTTTGCCATGAATCAACGTCAATCCACGTTGTCAGCCGCGATCACCCTCGCTCTTCTCGTCGCATCATCGGCGCAGGCGGGCGAGTTCCGTCAAGCGAGCAATCCCGTCGCGGGCCAGTACATCGTCGTACTCAAGCCGCAAGCCGCCAGTATCGCAGGCGAGAACCGCCTGACCGCGCGTGCCTCACAAATCGGGGCTCGGATAGCGGCCGAGTATCGTGCTGAAATCACCCAAACCTACGATCATGTCCTGCGCGGCTTCGCGGTCAAGGCCGACGACGCGGCGTTGGCGAAATTGCTCGCCGATCCTCGCGTCGAATACGTCGAAGAGGATGGTTACGTTACGACCACCGCCACGCAAGCCGGCGCGACCTGGGGCCTGGATCGCGTCGATCAACGCAATCTGCCGCTGAACACCACCTACGTCTACAACAGGACCGGCGCCGGTGTGCATGCCTACATCATCGATACCGGCATGCTGACCACGCATACGCAGTTCGCCGGCCGCGTCGGCAATGGCGCGTACGCGATCAACGACGGCCGCGGCGTGACCGATTGCAACGGTCACGGGACTCACGTCGCCGGTACCGTCGGCGGCGCCACGTGGGGCGTGGCCAAGAGCGTGATTCTGCATCCGGTACGCGTGCTCGACTGCACCGGCTCCGGCGCGTGGTCCGGCGTGATCGCGGGCATGAACTGGGTTGCGGCCAATCGCATTCGCCCGGCCGTGGCCAATATGAGCCTCGGCGGCGGTCTCAACACATCGGTGAACGCGGCCGTGCAAACCATGGCGAACGCGGGCGTGACCGTGGTGGTCGCGGCGGGCAACGACAACGCCAATGCATGCAATTACTCGCCGGCGAGCGCGGCGGCGGCGATCACGGTCGGCGCGACCGCGAGCAACGACGCGCGTTCGATCTGGACCGCGGGTCAAGGCTCGAACTACGGCGCTTGTCTCAACATCTTCGCGCCGGGGACGGCCATCCGGTCGGCGTGGTACACCTCCACGACCGCGACGAACACCATCAGCGGAACGTCGATGGCGTCGCCGCATGTGGCGGGCGCCGCTGCGTTGTATCTGCAGACGCATCCGACCGCCGCTTGGAACACGGTGCTGAATGCGCTCGTCACGACCGGGACGCCGAATAAAGTGACCGGTGCCGGCACCGGTTCGCCGAACCGGCTGCTGTACACCCTGGGCCTCTGATCCCGCGCGCGCGCAACGCTCGTTCGGAAGCCCGGCTGCCGTGCGCGTGTCGCGCACGGCAGCCGATGGCGCGGGAGCAACGCAGCGGATCGAGCGCCGAAACGAAAAACGCGACCCGGCACTACGGGTCGCGTCCGATTCAATGCCATCGCCCGATCCTGCCAGAGCTTCGGTTACTTTCTCGATTCGCGCATACGGCGCTCGTCCTTCGGGCGGGCTTCGCCGTTCGCGCCGCTGGCGGCGCAGTGCGCCAACTATGCAACGCGTGCTCCAGCGTGAAAAAGGTTCCAAGCCTTACCCGCACAATGTGAAGCGCAAACGCAGACAGCGCCGCAAAATTCACTGGACACGGACTTCAAGGCGCTGCGTGCGATCCCTGCGGCCGAATGCCCGCCATGCGATTCGCCCCGCACCGGAAAAACCTTGAATTCGCCAACCACTGTTGATCCGGGTAATACGCGAAGACCAGCTGACCCTGCTTGAGCGTATCGATGACATCGTTCGCCACCGCAGGCCGCACCGCCGGGCAGCCGAAGCTGCGGCCGAGGCGGCCTTGGCGCTGGGCCATCACCGGATCGACGTAGGGCGCGCCGTGCATGACGATGGCGCGGGCGCGGGCCTGGTCGTTGATGCCGGGTTCCAGGCCGTCCATCCGCAGCGAGTAGCCGTTGCCGCCGGTGTAGGTTTCGGCAGTGGCGAACAGGCCCAGGCTCGACTGGTGGCTGCTCTCGCGGTTTGAGAAGGCGTTGGCGAAGTTCTCGCCGCTGTTGCGGCCGTGGGCGACGTATTCGGCGTACAGCAGGATGGTCTTTTTCAGATCGAACACCCACAGCCGGCGTTCGGTGGATGGCCGCGAGTAATCGATCACGGCGAGCCGCAGTGCGGGCGCCGCCACACCCGAGGCGGCGGCGCATTCGGCCGCTTCCAGCGCGAGCGCGATGACCTTCGGATTCGCTTCGGGCGCGAGCCGCTGCAGTCTGCCCAGCAGCGATGACGCGCTGTTGGTATGGGTCTGGTGGAGGGGGGCGCTGATCGCGACACGGCCGGCATCGGCGGCGGATGCCGACAGGGCGGTCGTCAGTGCGAGGGTCGCGAGCAGGCTCGCGAACAGTGAGGTGGTGGGTCTGTGCATCGCCGGAGGATGCCCCATGCCGGCGAGGAAAACATGAACAACCCGGGCGCTCAGGGTTTCAAGGGCGGGGTTTGTGGGGGCTGTGGCTGTGGCGATGTGACCGCTGTCTCACCGGTCTGCGGTGCCGCAGGCGGCGCTGGCACGGCGGGCGCTGCGGGCATTGGCGGCGCTGCAGGCCGGACATGGCGCAGTGTTTCGTCGGTGATCATCAGGGTCGGATCCGCAGGCAGGGCGGCCTGCAACTGTTGCGCGAAGGTGCCCGATACCCGGATCTGTCCGCCCCGCAGCGGCGGCTGGGCCGCACCCGGCGCAGGCGTTTTTCCCGGCATGGCCATTGCCTGCCAGCGCAGCGTCGGCGGAGGATCGGGTAGCGGACTGTCGGCGGTCGTGCGCGCCTCGTCGCCCACGTCGGCCCGCAAGGTGTAGATACGGGTGCCTTTCGTCGGCTCGCCGGTGATCTCGGCGTTGGCATGACCGATCTCGATGCCGTTGCGCAGCACCACCAGCAAGCGGTCCCGCGTGCCCAGTATCACTGTCAGCGGTCCTTCGGGCGCGCGTTCGGGGGTCCACGACTCGGCGAGCGCATCGCTGGTCGCATCGCGCAATGCGCCGGTCGCGGTTTCGATGGGTGCAAGCCATTCCGGCGCGACCACTTCGGGCGGATGCGAGGCAGCATCCGCGACCACCACGATCGTGCCGCGCCGGCTCGCGTCATAGAGTTGTTCCGCGAATTTCGCAGGCAAGCGGATACAACCGTGCGATGCCGGATATCCCGGGATTTTGCCCGCGTGCAGCGCAGTGCCGCTCCAGGTGAGCCGCAGCATGAAGGGCATCGGCGCGCTGTCGTAGAGATTGGAAAAGTGTTCGCGCTGGCGTTCCAGGATCGGAAACACGCCGGTTCCGGTTTCGAATCCGCGTCTGCCGGTGCTGACCGTGGACACGCCGATGCGCACGCTGTTGCGGTACACGTAAAGCCGCTGCTCGGGCAGGCTGACCACCATGACCATCGGCCCTTCGGGCGCCAATTCCGGCATCCACAGATATTCGCCGGGCTTCAGCGCCGGCAAACGCGGCGGCGATGCCGGTACGGTCGGTTTGGTCGATTTCGCCGGTTTGGCGGATGCCTTCGGCGCAGCGAGTGCCGGCGAGGGTTTCGGTGCGGTCGGTATTGCAGGTTTCGGCGCAGGGACGGGAGGCGCTGCGGGAGTGGGCGCGCGCGCGTCGATGCCGCCGCCGGTGGGCGGTGCGGCGAACAGCGGCCAAGCGCAGGAGAGCGCGCACACCAGTAGTGCGGCTCGGACAGTGGGGGTGTGCATGGCGCACAGTTTAACGGCCGCCCGTGCGCGATGGCTCGCCGGATGCGCCACAAGATGCCGATTCGAGCCGTATCGGCCAGCGCTCGGGTGTCGCGACCGGCGTTCAACCCGACAACACCTGCAGGATCTGCAGCGCGACCTTGCGTTTGTGCGCGGGCAGCCGGCGGAAACGCAGCAGCACCTCGTCTTCTTGCGGGTCCCGGGCCCCGCCATTCGTCAGCAGGACCGAGGTCTCTGCTTCCTCGGCTGTACGGCACGGGCCGCGGGCGGTGGCCAGCCATTCGATGCAGATGCCGGTCTCGACCGCGATCTGGAGCAGGTGATGCATGCTCGGCGTGGTCCCCAGCGGATGTTCCCACTGGGTCACGGCGCTGCGTTTGACGCCGACCCGGCGCGCGAGTTCGGCCTGGGTCAATCGCGCCGACAGCCGCGCTTTGCGGATTCTGGTAGGCAGTGCGCTCATCTTCGACGTGCCCTCAGCGGTGGGATCGCCGCGTCCTTCGATGTCGGTTCGGACCAGACAGCGCCCACCTGCGCAGGTTGTGCGGTTTCGCTGTCCAAGCCTTCAGCGGCAAGCGCCGGCGTGGCAGACACAGTAAACGGAAAGCATCGCTTGACGCGGCCGCGCGGTGTTTCGTCGACACGCGCGGCCTGTCGCGGCGGCTTCCGGCGTGTTACGCAAAGCCTGCGACATCCATGGCGAACGGTTGCGAAGGAGTGCAGCACGACGTTCGCGGGATCGCGCGCGCCGCGTCCGTCCCGGAGCGGCCACTGCACAGGACACGACAGGATGTTACGCATCTGGTTGTTCGGCTCCCTCTGCGTCGCCAACGACGCCACCGGCGAGCAGGTCACCGCGATCTCCGGTCGTTGCGGCAGTCTGCTCGCCTATCTGGCGTTGGGGCGCGGACGCTATTTCAGTCGCGCGGAGCTGCTCGGCACGCTGTGGCCGGAGCGGATGGCGTCGATGACCGCCGGTTCCTTCAACACCGCGCTGTGGCGGCTGCGGCGGATGGTCGAATGCCCGCCGTTCCAGCACGGCGAGCTGATCGCCAGCGACCGTCGCGGTGCGATCGGTCTCAACGGTTCGCAGGCGATCTGGCTCGACATCGAGGAATTCGAGCACCGGATCGCTTCCGGACTGAGCCGTCCGATCGAACAACTCGGCGACCGCGACATCGAGGACCTGCGCGCCGGCGTGGCGCTGTACAAGTCCGACATCCTGATGGAATTCACCGACGACTGGGCGCTGCGCGAGCGCGAGAAGCATCGGCGTCACTATCTCAACGCGCTGTGGCGGCTGATGCAGCTGTGCGTCGTTCGCCGCGAATACGGCGAGGCGATCCGCTACGCGCAGTCGATCCTCGACTGCGACGCGCTGCGCGAAGACGTGCACCGCGAGCTGATGCAGCTGTTCGTGCTCAGCGGCCAGCGCGCGCAGGCGCTGCGCCAGTTCGAGGTCTGCCGCGACATGCTGCGCCGCGAACTGGCGATCCAGCCGATGCGCGAGACCCTGTCGCTGTACCGGCAGATCGCCGACAGCGCGATCGGCGGCGATCAGATGGCAGCGCCGGTCATGCAGGCACCGCTGCGCTTCGATTTTCCGCCAGCGTCGCCGCTGGCCGCATTCGATACGCCGCAGGCTGTCGTCGATCTCGCAGCGGATCGCCATGCCCGCACTTCTATCGCCACCGCCCGCCAGTATCTGGCGGCAGCCGATGCGCAGCTTGAACTGAGCCTGCGTCAACTCGATAGCTGAGCGTTTTTCTGTCGCTTGCGGCATAGGGTGCGCCTGGGCGCACCGGCTGTTCGTTGCGATTCCACACGATGGTGCGCCGAAGGCACACCCTATGAGCGGTTCGCTCATGTCATCGGCCGGTGCGATCTGTCGGAGCCGGGCCGCTGCGCCGACATCACACCCCGATCACCCGACATCACGCGCCCGCAGCCATCGATGTGATGTTGCGGTGATGTCGGTGTGATGGGCCGGTGATGCGCGCGGCGCACAGTCGGGCCATCGCTCCGACATCGACCAGGCGCGCCCCATGGCATTGCTCGAGGACCGCACCACCGCTTTCATCGTCCGCATCTGGTGCGAACGCGGCGACACCGCGAGCCTCGCGCCGGAATGGCGTGGTTCGGTGGAGCACGTCCAGACCGGCCAGCGTGCGTTCTTCCGCCATCTCGACGCGGTGATCGATTTCATGAAGCCGCATCTGGAAGGCATCGGCGTCGATGCCCAGCAGCGCTTCTGGGAGCGCATCTCCACGGTCATGGACGACGGCGAGCAGGACATCGTCCACGACCCGACCCACGCGCCCAAGGAATTCAGGATCGATGTGGGCGGCGAATCTCCTGTATCCCGTTCAGCGCTTCCTTCCGCGGCCTCCGCTGCCGCTGCATCCGCATCCGCCGCCGCGTCCCTCGACGCGCGGAAGTCCCGCTAGGAGTCCGTCATGGCCGTTATCCGTGCCAACCGCGAATCGATCGACGACCGTTTCAGCGTACTGGGGTTCACCGTACGCTCCGAACTGCCGCTGTTCGAGATCGCGATCGCGACCGATCCGGAATTGCTCCGGCCCGAACTGCGCGCGAAGCGCACGGCCGGCAATTTCCACACCAGCCGTCTGCTCCGCGCAGCGCCCTCGCAGCGCGGCGAAGCGGTGTATCTGGTGCCGCCGGACGTGGTCTCGCGTTTCGTCGGCCAGCCGCGCCTGTATTTCGGTCTGGCGACGTATCGCGAAAGCGATCGCAGCACGCCGGTGTCGATGCGCATGCCCGATCGCGGCACGATGTACGTCAGTCTGTCCGGCCTGACCGAACGCGGCCTGCGCCGCACGGTCCGTGGGCGTGGCGCGATGGGCAACGGCGGCGGCAACGGTTACGGCGGCAACGGCGCAGAGCTGGGCTGGGGCGGCGACGCCGCAGGCGCCACGCCGCCGCCATCGCGCGACGAGGATCGCAGCGCCGGACCGCGCACGAAGATGACGTCCGGCGCGGGCGAACCGGCCACCTACAGCGACGGCTATTCCGAAGAGCTGTGGAAGCAGACGCCGGCCACCGCCGCGCCGGCACCGAGCGAGGCGCCTGCAGCGTCCACGCCGCCAACCAGCGCGACCGCGCAGAGTCTGGCGATGCGCAACGGCGCCGGGCGTCGCCCGGTGGCGACGTCGCGTTCGCTGCTGATTTCCTCCGACTATCGTCCGAGCAATTTCTGGGACGCGCTGCGCGCGCAGGCGGGATTCTTCCTCGACAGCGCGATGTGGTATCTCGGCGTCGGCGACACCCGGGTGATGCCGCATTCGGCGATCTGCCAGATCCGCGTGCCCGACGGCACCGACGAAGGCGGCCTGCACGGCTCCGGTTTCTTCATCGGCCCGCGCCTGATCATGACCGCCGCGCACGTCGTAGACGGCCAGAGCGAGCTGATCGTGGTGCCGGGCAAGAACGGCGGCGGCACCGGCGGCAGCGTCGAGCCCTTCAGCCGCTTCAAGGTCACCAAATTCCGTAAACACGATTCGTACGGCACCAACGGCAGCGATTACGACATGGCGCTGATCTGCGTGCCTGCGGCCAACGCGGTCGGCAAGGGTCAGTATTTCGATCTGGTCGAAGAGCTCAACCAGAGCCGGCCGGAAGGCGTGGTGGTGAGCGGTTACGCCGCGCGCTGGTACGCGAACGATCTGATCGAACATTTCGTCAACGACACCATCGATCCGAACCGCCAGCACATGATGGGCGGTTACATCCGCGACCTGCCGAGCGACGAAACCTTCAGCTACAACATCCAGACCCTCGGCGGCACCAGCGGCTCGCCGGTGTACTGGATCGAAGACACCGGCGCCGGTCCGCAGGCGCACATGGTCGGCGTGCACGTCGCCGCGCACGATGCCACCACCAATCTGGGCTGCCGCGTCACCGCGAACAAGCTCGCCTGGATCCGCAGGATCGCGGCCGAATGGGGGCAGACGCTGACGTTCTCGATGGGCCGCTACGCGCGCAGCCTGTCGGCAGTGGACGAGGACAGCGGCTACGACATCGGCGGGCCCATCCCGGATGACGCTGCCACCACCGCGCAGGGCTGGTACGGCGCCCGCGGCCTGACCCTGACCACATCCGAATATCCGATGGCCAGCCGCTTCGAAGCCGCCGCCACCGGCAACTTCCGCGCGGTCAGCGGTACCCGCACCATCGACAAGATCGTCATCCACATCACCGACGGCGGCGCCAACATCAACGGCACCATCAGCTGGTTCAAGAATCCGGCGGCGAAGGTGAGTTCGCACTACGTGATCGGCCAGGACGGCGAGATCGTGCAGATGGTCGCGCACAACGACGTGGCCTGGCATGCGGGGTCCGCCAACGGCACCAGCATCGGCATCGAACACGTTGCGAATACCAAAGGCCTGAATCCGACGCCGGCGCAGATGTGCGCTTCGGCGGCATTGGTCACGTGGCTGTGCGACCAGTACGGCATCGCGCCGGATCGCGCGCACATCCTCGGCCACGCCGAGGCCGACGGGAAGACCTCGCACAAGGCGTGTCCGAACGCGGTGTGGGACTGGGTCTACTACATGGACATGATCACCACGCGCACGTGTTACGTGCCGGAATCGATGATGCCCAGAACGCAGTCGCTGGGCTATCGCGCCAATCATGGCGCCAGCAGCTACGGCCGCGCGCTGGAAGCGGATGCCGATCACGATGCCGACACCGATCCCGACGAGATGGGCATCGATGAGGACATCCCCGACGAAGAATCGATGTCGCAGACGCAGTCCTGGTACGCCAACGCGCTGGGCGACCCGGCCCCGGAATATCCCGCCGCGCTGAAGTTCGCGCCGGCGCACCCGAACAACTACACCCGGGGACGCAAGGCCGGCACGACGATCGACCGGATCGTCATCCATATCACCGCCAGCAAGAACGACTACGACAAGACCATCGGCTGGTTCCAGAATCCGCGCCAGCTGATGGGCAAGAAAAAGAAGAAGGTGCGCGTCAGTGCGCACTACATCGTCGGCCGTGGCGGCGAAGTGGTGCAGATGGTCGCGCATGGCGATACCGCGCATCACGCCAACAAAGCCAACAGCCGCAGCATCGGCATCGAACACAACGCCACCGCGGCCGGCGGCCGCGTACCGACCGACACGCAGTACCGCAGCTCGGCGAAACTGGTCGCGTGGCTGTGCGCGCAGTTCGGCCTGCCGGCCGACCGCACCCATGTGCTCGGCCATTCCGAAGTCGATACCACGACCACCCACACCAGTTGCCCGAACTCGGTCTGGGACTGGGACACCTACATGACCTATCTCGCCGCCGAAGTCGCCGCGTTGTCCGGCGGCGCGGTCGCGCAGAGCCTCGGACTGCGTCGCGCCTACGCCGCCGCGCAGGAAATCATCACCCCGTACTACGACCCCGCCGATCCGACGAGCGCGCTGACCTGTCAGGCCGATGCCTTCAGCCAGGCGCGCGAGGAATGGTTCGCGGGCGTGCCCAACACCACGATCTTCCCGCACTCGGCGATCTGTCTGCTGGAAATGGACAACGGCAGCGGCGGAATTTCGCGCGGCACCGGTTTCTATATCGGCCGCAACCGCATCCTCACCTGCGCCCACAATCTCTACAACAAGGCCAGCGTCACCATCATCCCGGGCAAGAACGGCAACGGCGGCGCGGCCACCGAACCCTTCGGCCGCACCACGGTCGCATCGTCCTCGTGGCGTATTCCGGCGAGTTACGCCGGCAGCAACCCGGCGACCGATCTGGCGGTGATCGACAACGTGCCGATCGACGCGCCGAACGGGCAATGGTTCGATCAACTCGAAGAACTCAACCAGTCGCGCCCCGAAGGCGTGGTGGTCTGCGGCTATTCCTCGCGCTCGGAAAAAGTGCCGGAACTGACCAAGGCGATCGACGGCTTCAAGCAGCATCTGCATGCGGGGTACATCGCCGCACTGGCGCCGGACGACAGCACCTTCAGCTATCCGATCCTCACCCTCAAGCGCGCCAGCGGCTCGCCGGTGTATTACATCAGCGACAAGAGCGGCGTGCTGAGTTCGTACGTGGTCGGCGTGCATACCGGCGCGGACACCGACGATCTCAACCGTGGCTGCCGGCTGATGCAGAACAAGATCGATTGGATCGAAGGCCGCACGACGAGTCTCTCGCTCGGCGCGCGCAGCCGCGCATTGGGCGATGCGTTCTCGATCCACTGGACCGATGTGCCGATGACCTATCAGACCAGCCCGATGTCGTGCTGGGCCGCCGCCGCGTCGATGGTGGTGGGTTGGCGCGACCAGCAGTCGATCCCGGACAGCGTCATCGCCGACAAAGTGGCGGTGTTCGATGCGTTCAACAGCGGGCTGTACGGGCATGAGCGCGGCTTCGTCGCCGACGCCTGGAACCTGATGGCCGAAGCGCCCGCCTCGTACCCCATCGAAGTCTGGCGCGACATGCTCGCGAACAACGGGCCGCTGTACATCGATCAGGTCGCCAGCGTCGCCGGCGGCGGTCACGTCCGCGTGCTGGTCGGCATGACCAGCGGCGGCAGCGCCGACGGTTCCGATACCACCATGTATATGCACGATCCCGCGCGCGGTCCGATCAAACTGTCGTTCGCGCAGTTCCTCGCGCTGTACGAAGGTCGAACCCGCAACACCGGCGGCTATCTGCAGTTCCAGATCATGCACTCGGGCGGCGTACCCGCCGGCCGCCGGTCGTCCGCGACGGCCGCTTTCTCGCTGGGCGCGGGCGCCTCTCGCCTCTCGCCCCCGGGCCTGTCGCGCCAGTTGGGCAACGACGGGCCAGCGGATTATCCGGTGGCGCTGATTCCGCAGCCGAACAAGGACGCCTGCTGGGCGGCGTCGATGGCGATGCTGCTGGCGCATCGGCGGCAGCAGTCTCGTTCGCCGGAGTCGATCATCAACGACATCGGCGGCAGCCTCGCCAGCTCCTATGGCTGGGAACTGCTCAACGCCGCGCGCAACCACTACGGCTTCGAAGTGATCGACCAGCCGTCCAACGCCAGCATCTACAACACGCCGCGGCAGTGGGCCGAATGGCTCAACACCTACGGCCCGCTGTGGGTGGTGATCGTCGGTGCGCCGCACGCGGTGGTCGTCGCCGGCATCCGCGGCAATCTCGACGATCCGAACGCGGTGCGGGTGAAGATACTCAATCCCTGGGACACCCGGGTCGCGTTCGACAACGACCCGATCGATTTCCACCCCGCCAACAACGGCTATGAAGACTGGCTGCCGTTCATGGATTTCGCCGCCGCTTTCGGCGACATGGCCGAACCCGACTACGGCAACTGGCGCATCCTGCATCTGCCGGTCTCCGCTGCGGGCGCGCAGTCGCAGTCGTTGTCGATGCGCGGCAACGGCAGCCTGCGTCTGGCCTCGCCGCCGCCGTCGGTGCGTGCGTTCAATCTCGACGCCACCGGCGCGCGCCGCGAACCGATCGAGCCCAGCCGCGTGCTCGGCGCGAAGATGAGCCGCGTGATCGGCGAGGCCGGCGGCAGCCGCTGGTCGCTCGATCAGCTCGAAGGTCTGAAGTCGCCGGCGACGCTGTCGCCCAGCGTGAGTTCGTCCGCCGCCGCCGATGTGCGCATCGACATCAACGACTGGCCGGCGATCGAAGGCGCGCCCACGCCGCTACCGTTGAAGATCGAGTTCCGCGTCTCCAACGGCAGTCTCGGCGATGTCCGCATCGCCGCCGGCATGCCCGCGAATCTCGCGTACGGCGTCGAAGTCATCGCGAAGATCGAAGACTGTGCCGACGCCGATGGCGTAGCGCGGCTGCGGGTGCGCATCGACTATCGCTTCCGCGGACTGTCGCAGGGCAATCCCGATGCGTACATCGAGATCTGTCTGCGCGGCGACGGCCGTCACGAGCGCGAGAACGGCTGGCGCGACGCCAGCGTCGAACGCCCCGACCTTCTGAACACGGCGGCCTGAGGACAGCACGATGTCCGACACCACGCGCACCAGCGGCAGAATCTTTCCGTCCCGTCCAGGGACAGGAACAGCGCTGTCGCGTGCGCAGGCGGGCGAAACGGCAACCGCAACGCCGACGACGCCCGGGACATCCAGCAAACCGCCGGCCACCGAAGCCATCGCGCGCCGCGCCGGTGCGATGGTCAACGAAATCGATTTTCCCGGCTTCGTCTCGCAACTGGTGCACGGCACCTTCGACGCGATCGTCGATGCATCGATACGACAGATGGAGAGTTATTCCAGTCTGGTGTCGGCGGTGGCGAAGACCGTCGATCAGTTCACCGAGGAAAACGTCACCTTCAATCAGGCGCGCGACTGGCTGGTGTCGCGCTATCCCGGCGAAGTCGCGATCAAACTGCCGGATGCGGCCGGCGCCGAACCGCAGCTGGCGCCGCGCGCTGAAGAACTCAGCCCGGTGTGGCTGGTCGACTACGGCCTCGACGGTCAGGAATTGACCACCGAACTGCTGGAACAGCAGATCCTGCCGCAGGTGCGCAACAAGGTCGGCGCCGAGCGCCAGCAGCTGTTGGCGACGATGGTGCTGCTCGGTCTGAACCGCGTCGCCGTGCGCGATGGCAGCATCAGCGCCAAGGTCATGTTCCGCGCCGCCGCGCGCGATTCGGCCGCCGTGCAGTACGCGACCAGCAGCGACCCGCAATCCGTCGCCACGTGGGGCGAGCGCGGCAGCCTCAGCCAGACCGCGCAGAGCACGACGATGGTGTCGACGCTCGCGGTCAACGCGCAGAACGAATCGACCGTGCGCGCCGATCTGTTCGGCGAAGTCAAACTCAATTTCGTCAGCGAAACCCTGCCGCTCGACCGTCTGGCCGACGCGGCCAAGATCGCGCTGGTGCAGCAGCACTCGCCGACCATGCGCGCCGCGTCGCCGGCCGCGCCCGCACCCAGCGCGCCGCCCGCCGCACCCGTCGCCGAAGGCAAGCCGTGATGCTGCGCGAACTCTCGCAACTGCTCGATGAGCTGCACGATGGCCTGGTGGCCATCGAAGCGCACGACGGCATGCGCCTGTCGCGGGTCGACATGACCCTGCCGATCGATCTGCAGCCGGTCTTCCGCGATGGCGGCTGCGTGCTGCTCGCGGATTTCACCCGCTGCAGTGAAGTGAATACGTGGATATCGACGCCGTCGCGGCTGACCCTGGGTTGGAGCAACGGCGGCGACGCGGGAGCCGACGCATGAGCGCGCAGCTGCCGCCGCTGTTGCAGGACGCGGGCGTGCCCTTCGACCTGTTCATCTCGTCGCTGACCGAGCAGCTCGACAAGGCGCAGGCGTCGATGGCGATCAAGGCGCGGCTCGGCAAACTGCCGCTGACCTTCGCGGTGAAGGAAGTGTCGCTGGATCTGCGCGCGTTCGTACAGATCCTCGACGACGACATCTATCTGCGCCCCGCCGGCCCCGGCGAAACCGAAGCCAGCACCATCAAGCTGCAGTTGACCACGATCACCAAGCCGATGATCGACGAGAACAGCGTCGACTACAGCACCGAAGATCCGAAGTTCTCGCTGCGCGAAGCGCTGGGCGATCAGATTTCCGAAACCGAGCAGCGCCAGCTGGAGCGGATCGGCGTGCGCACCGTGCAGCAGCTCAACGAATTGAAGGAGAAGGCGGGCACCGACGTGATCGCGCGGCTGTCGCGGATGCCGGTGAACCGTCTGCAGCAGGCGCTGCTGCGCGCTGCTGCGCCCCGAGTGACGAAGGTCGAATCCGGTGTGGGCATCGGCAGCAGCGACACGTCAGGCCGCGTGCATCTGAGCGCGCCAGGTCTGCGTCCCGGCCGTTTGCCGCGCGTGCGCGCCGCAGGCGAAAGCGTGGCGGTGGTCGGCGCCGAGGACGGCCGGATCGTGCTGGCGCCGATGGCCTCGCAGCTCGGCTGCGAAGCCGAAGTCGATTTCGGCGACGGCCAGATCGCGCATGTGCATCTCAGCGAAGGCCAGCTCGGCCAGTGGAGCGCGCCATGAGCGCCGCCAACACGGTTCGCGGCCGTCTGCTGATCACGCTGAAGCTCGGCGAGATGCCCGAGCACGTGCCGGGCTGGCGCGCCTGCACCCGTTACGGCACCGCGATGGCCGACCGCATCGACGGTGGCGTGATCGACCGCCTGCTGCGCCATCACGGCGGCGCATTGCGCGCGGTGCGTCTGCACAGCGCGCGCACGCCACGCCGTGAGCGCAGCGTCGCGGGCGCGTATCGCTTCGACGAGATCGAACAGATCAGCGGCGTCGCCCGCGTGCTGCGCATCCAGGTGCGCGAGCCCGAAGGCATGCCGGCATTGCTGCAGGCATTGGCGGAATTGCCGATGGTGGAACGCGTCAGCGCGAATCACCTCAGTCACGCGCCATTTGCCGATGCATCCGCCGATACGCCGACCGATGTCTCCACGAAAAAATCCAGCGCGAACATCAAGGTCATCGACAACGCCTGGGTGCGGCAATGCACCCGCATCGATGAAGCCCTGCGCTATGAACACGGCGACCCCGCCGTGGTGCTGGGTCTCGCCGACACCGGCGTGTCGCTGGCGCATATCGAACTGGCGACGCAACTGCGCGCGGGGTTCGACAGCGTCGATCTCGATCCTGAAACCGTCGGCGGCGTGACTCTCGTCGGCGATTACCGGCATGCCGGCGAACGTCCGCAGGACGAAGTCGGCCACGGCAGCGGTTGCGCCGGCATCATCGCCGCGCTCGGCAAGGGCATGCCGCCCGGCGTCGCGGGCCTGTGCGGGTTGACGCCGGTGCGCGTGCTCGGCGCCGCGCTCGGTCCTGGCGACAAACGCGTCGGCGTGGGCGCGCTCGACAACATCGACGCTGGCATGAAGCGGTTGATCGACCTGGGCGTGAAGGTCATCAACATGAGTTTCGGTACACCCGAATCGATGCTCGATGCCGATGCGCCGCGTCCGCACGAGGAGATCGTGCGCTATGCGCTCGCGCGCGGCGTGATCCTGATCGCCGCCAGCGGCAACTCGGGCCTCACCGAAAAATATTTCCCGGCCGCGCACGAGGGCGTGATCTCGGTCGGCGCGATCGATCGCACCTTGCGGCCGACCGGCTTCAGCACCCGCGACGAACGCGTCGCGGTGTGCGCGCCGGGACGCGACATCCTCACCTGCGGCCTCACCGGCTATCAGTACGCCAGCGGCACCAGTTTCGCCGCGCCGCACGTCGCCGCGATCTGCGCATTGCTGGCATCGCGCGCGCAGCGTCGCGCGTGGCCGCTGGACGGCGAAGACGCGCGGCGGATCCTGATCGCCAGCGCGCGCCCGTTCGCCGAGGCCGGCGTGACCGGCTGCGGCACGGGCGTGGTCGATGCGCTGGGCGCGCTGCGCGCGCTCGACGCCGAGATCGATCGCGGCCTGCGCGAGGAAGCCGACGGCGAGCAGAACCGTATCACCGACGTTTCAACCGCGCTTGCGGCCTGACCCAGGCAGCCGGCGCATACACCGCAACAAGGAGACTCCGATGGCGACTCGTACAAGATCCACCCAGCCCCGCAAGACCTCGGGCGCCGCGGCCTCCAAGCCTCGCGCTGCGCGCGCCGCGGCCAACACCACCGGCCAGGCACCCGGCACCCGCCGGGCAGCCACCGCAACTTCCGGCCGACAGGCCAATCACACAGCAGGGAACACCATGAACCGCATCCTCCTGGTCGACCTCGGCGAGCGCGAGCTGAAAGAACGGCAGAAGTTGCGCGCACGGCGGCAGGTCCTCGAAACCATCATCGACACCGCCGAAACCAGCGGTGGCCCCAATCCCGCGCAGCTGGACGAACTGGCCGAGATTGTCGTCACCCTCGGCAACGATATCGTCGCCGATCCCTTCTATCGCAAGGTCGCCGCGACCTACGCCCAGAAACCATGGGACGAACTCGCGGACGACGACGACAGCGACTTCGTCCACAAATACGGCCTGATCGGCACCCAGCGCACGCCGCAGAACTTCCTCGATCATCTTGAGCGCGGCGAGCGCGAGATCGTCGGCATCTGCGGTCTGCTGCAACTGGATGGCGTCACCGACGCCACGCGTCGCGGTTTCGTGCAGAAAGTCAGCGCCGCGCAGGGCGAATACCGTGAATGCCGCGCGCTGTTCGACGCCGCGTTCGAGCTGTTGAGCACGAAGTATCCGGTGACCTTGCGCTCGCAGATCCAGGCGAAACTGATCGACGACGATATCTACGGCTGCATCATGCCCGGCGGCGATCCCGCGGAGCGGAAGCCGAACAATGAGAAGGATCCCGGGCCGGCCGACAAGGTGTTCGTGCTCAGCGGCCGCAACATCGCGGCGGTGGTGCGCAAACTCGCGGCCGACAGCGTCAGCGCCAACGATCCATGGCTGAGCAGCCGGATCGAGAACACCTACGAAATGCAGAGCGGCGTGGTCGGCGGTGCGCCGCCGTCGTCGATGGATATCCCGCTGCCGGATCTCGAAGAAGCCACCGACGGCGAAATCGTGCGCGAGAATCTCGACGCCGCGCAGGCGATCTATTTCGCCTACCAGCTGGAAGAAGCGCGGATGCCGCAGGTGGTCGAGCGCATCGTCGAGCTGTTCCGCGCCGGCCTGCTGCCGCTGAGCTACGGCAAGACCGGCGATTATCTCTACGGCTACTACAAGAAAGCGTCGGAACGCATCACCGAAGGCGAGCGCCGCGATCTGTACATGCGCGCGTTCGGCGCGCCCGGCGGCGACCCCAGCATCAATCAGCCGAACCGCGAGTTCAACGATCTGTGGTGGCGGTTCGTGTCGTCGGTGTCGTCGTTCGGCCGCCAGCTCACCGTCGACCGCATGTTCCGCAGCCAGATTCCGCTGTCGGTCTCGCAGGAACAGGTGCGCAAGGCCGCGCGCGATCTCGCCGCCAGCCTGTCGCGCAACTGCTACGGCATCGCGTACCAGTTCTCGAAGGAGCTGAAGACGCTGATCATCGAATACCGCGACCTGCTCAGCGATCAGGAAATCCGCACCTCGTTCGGCGCGCGCGACATGTGGCAGGTGATGGACCAGGTCAACGCCAATTATTTGGGCGGCACCCGCAACAGCCATCGTTTCCGCACCCAGGCCAAATGCGGTGCGATCGTGATCGCCTGGCTGGCGCGCAACCACCAGCGGCTCACCAATCGTCTGGGCGAAGTCATTTCGACCAATGCGCTGACCAATCCGCAATTGCGCGGCAGCGATCGGCCGATGGAAGACCCCACCGATTGGGATCTGTTGCAGGCGTGCGAACAGCTGATCGCGGTCGGCGGTATCGGCGACCAGCGGGTCGAGGATTTCTCGCAGCCGGTGGAGTCGCCGACGATCACCAGCAAGCCGATCGAGATGCCGCAGATCGCCCGCGATGTACTGGATTCGGCCGGTATCAGTCTGCCGAGTTTCTGACCGCAACCGCGTCGGGCGGCCTGCATTGGCCGCCCCCGCCGCATCAAAAAACCGCGCTATCGCAGCATTGCGTCATCGAAGAATCCCACGGAGAACGATCATGTCCACCCATGGCACACGCGCGCAGCCGATGAAGCATCTCGTCGAGCGTTCGCTGCATTCGGCGTCGCAGGCGCTCGGTACCCGCGACCCGATGCCCTACATCGGCGATCTGATCGAGCGCACGTTCTATCTGCCCGACGACGATGTCTCGTATGCGCACAACGCGCTCACCCCGGGCGCGGTTCCGTACGAACCGTCGTTCTCGGAAGCCGAGCCGAACATGCTGCGCTTCACCATCGAACCGCTCGGCCCCGCCGCATCGCCGGTATCGCGGCGCGACGAGGCGACGCGCGAAATGCGCCGTTTGATCCAGCCGGTCTTCGGCCGCGACGCGTTGCGCTGGTTCGACAACCGCAGCGAGGAATGGCGCGGCTTCGGCGGCATGAGCTGGATGAATTTCGGTGCCTGGTTCGGCAGCGCGTTCGACGAAGACGGCCTGTACGCGACCAAGATCTACTACGAACTGCAGCCGTCGCAGATCGAAGCGCTGTCGCCCGGCCTGGCGATGCTGACCCGGCAGGTGATGACCGAAATGCCGACGCTGATGCCGATCTTCACCTCGATCGGCTGCAAGCGCGACAGCGGCAGCCAGCGCGTGACCTTCCTGCATCGCGGGCCGCTGGTGGTCAGTGCGCTCGGGCCGCTGATGAACCGGCTTGGTATCGGCCATCAATTGCCGAGCCTGATGCGGATCGTCGGCGTCGCGCTCGGCGGACGCTTCGAACTGCCGTCGGGCGGCGTGCTGATCGGCATCCGCGAGGCGCCGGACGGGATCGAACTCAAACTCGAAATCCTGCTCGCCGCGATTCCCGATCTGCCCGCGCGCTTCCTCGATCTGATCAAGCTCGGTCTCGCCGAGCGTCCGCGCCAGCTCATCGCGCTGTCGCGCTGGCTGGATGCGTTCGGCGTCGACGATGTCGGCCAGCAGGGGCATTTCTCGGTGCTCAGTCTGCGCGTGTCGCCGACGACCCAGGCGCGCATCAGCCTGTACGTGCGTCCGATCGAATTCGAAATGCGCGAGGCCATCGAAGAAGCGCAGGCATTGCAGTAGTACGCCGGCATCCGCTGCGGGCGCGTTGCGCCCGCGCGATCCGTGCGACCCATCCACACCGGAGCGACTGGACATGTCCGCCATTTTCCCCCCGAGAACCCAGGTCGCCGCGCGTCCCGCGCCGCCGCCGGCCAGCCGCGAGACCGTCGATGTCACCCGGCAGCAGGTGCGCCGTCTGCTGGAAAGCAGCGAGTCGTTCGGACAGCTCTCGCCGCAGAAGCGCGAGGAACTGGCCAAAGGCATGGTCCAGATCGCGAGCTATCTGGCCGAACCGGACGGCATGCGTCTGAAGCCCGAACAGCAGAGCCCGCAGGTGCGCGCGCTGGCCGGCGAAAGCTATTCGCTGAAACAACAGGCCGGCAACAACACCGACGAGGAAGGCAAATTCACCGCGCAGGGCGCGCGCGAAGGCGCTGCGGTCGCCGGTGCGCTGCTGGAAGCGGTGAACTTCACCGACTTCTGCGCCGGGCTCATCAACGGCGTGTTCCATTCGATCGTGCAGAGCTCGATCGAGCAGATGGAGGCCTACGCCAAACTGGTCGCCGACGTGTCCAAGAGCCTCAACCAGTTCCGCGACGACAACACGACACAGAATCAGGGCCGTGATCATCTGGTCGAGCAGTTCCCCGATGTGTTCCAGCTGACCATGGACACCGGCGAGTTCTCGTTCGGCGACGAGGCCGCTCCCGCCGGTCCGCGCGTCACCGTGCGCGAAGGCATCGACCAGAAATCCGCGGTCGCGAAGGTCAACGGATCGCTGCCGCTGGACAAACCCATCGAACGGCTGGACGACGAACTGGTCGAGGCGCTGCTGGTCCCCGCCGCGCGCACCCAGTTGGCGACCAGCCGCCAGCAGTTGTTGGCGACGATGGTGATGCTGGGCATCAATCGGATCGTGGTCACCGACGGCAAGCTGTCGGCCAAGGTCATGTACGACTTCAAGGCGCGCGACAACATGCAGTACAAGCGCAGCGCGCAGAAGTTCGACTACGACAAGAATCTGCGCAGCACCACCGAGGAAGGCGCCAAGGAGGAGATGAACAACGAATCCAACCGCGGCTTCACCCGCTCCGCCGACGGCGCCTACGACACCGGCGGGCGCGATGCGAGTTTCTATACCAAGGGCACCTACAAGAACACTTCGCAGCCGGTGCTGACGATGGCGTCGGCGTCGCAGACCTCGATCAACGCCAGTCTGGAAACCAAGGCCAGTCTCGCCGGCAGCATGGAAGTGAACTTCAAGAGCGATTACCTGCCGCTGGAGAAACTGGCGAATCCGGAATCCATCGCCGCGATCCAGATGAACGCGCAGCCGGGCATGGTCAAGACTCTGGCGTCGCGTCCGCCCGCACCTGCGCCCGCGAACAGCGGTCAGACGCCGCCCGCGACCCCGCCGACGGCCTGATGCATCCCACGGAGACCGCCATGTCCGCTTCCATCGTCCGCAATCCGAACACCGAGCCGGCCTGGCTGGACGACGACACCCTGCGCGCGGTGCGTCCGCAGGTGCGCAATCTGCTGGAATCCTCGGCCGGTTTCCGCGCGCTCGAACCCGAGAAGCAGCAGGACATCGCGCGCACGATGGTGCGGGTCGCCTCGTACATGGCCAATCCGCAGGGCCTGGCGAAACAGGAACTCACGCCGGGCAAGGGCGTGCTCGCGAAAGAACAGGCACTGCCCGTCTACGGTGCGCCGGCGCAGGCGTTGGCCAACCCGGTCGATCAGGCCAAGAGCAAGGCCTCGGAAAAGATCGGCACTTTCGCCGGCAGCGATTTCGAAGCCGGATCGGTGAAGCAGGGCGCGGAGAATTTCAAGAATTTCGTCGGTGCCGTCGACTTTCCGAAATTCGTCGGCGGCTTGATCCAGAACGTGTTCCAGGCGATCGTCGATGCTTCGATCCAGCAGATGGAAGCCTACGCGGATCTGCTCAAGGCGGTCGCGCAGACGGTCGACCAGTTCGCCGCCGACAACATCAGCATGAACAATGCGCGCGACTGGATGACCCAGCGCTTCGGCGCCGATCTCACCATCGACACCAGCGATCAGGAAAGCGGTCCGCGGCTGGGCGTGAAAAGCGAGGACGATCCC
This sequence comes from Lysobacteraceae bacterium, assembly GCA_040079515.1. Classification (GTDB taxonomy): domain Bacteria; phylum Pseudomonadota; class Gammaproteobacteria; order Xanthomonadales; family Xanthomonadaceae; genus Lysobacter_I. The sequence continues at coordinate 5,781 of JBEBKD010000014.1, read as the reverse complement.
GAGGCCGCCTTGACCCGCGTCAGCCAGGAACTGCAGTTGGCGCAACCGGTGACCGATCTGTCCGATCCCGAGCAGGAATCGCGACTGGTGATGGCCGCACGCATGCAGATGGCGCGCAGCCGCCAGCAGATGCTGTCGTCGATGGTGATGCTGGGCATCAACCGGATCGTGGTGACCGATGGCCTGATCAACGCGAAAGTCGTGTTCAATTTCCGCGCCAGCGACGACGCCAAGCGCGACGCCAAGGCATCGTTGTACGACCGCGATTCCAGCTACAACAAGAACACCTCGGTGGCCGGCGCGCACTTCGGCTGGGGCGGCGCGGCCAGTGCCAACACCAATGTGCAGAGCCACATGACCACGGTGTCGTCGTCGGTCGACGAGACCTCCAGTTCCAGTCAGGAAATGAAGGCCAAGCTCACCGGCGAAGTGCGGGTGAACTTCAAGTCGGATTATTTCCCGATGGAGAAACTCGCCTCGCCGGGCATGATCGCCAGCATCCAGGGCAACGCCACGCCGTTCGATCCCAACAAGTCCAATCCGGCGGGCGCCTCCGCACCCGCAGCGGGCTGAGGTGCGCGCGCCATGCCGCGTCTCGCGCCGCCACCGCCCGCCGTACGCATCCCGACGCAGCATCCGTACGCGGCGCTGCTCGGTGCAGTGTCGGTCGCGCTGTCGGCGCTCGACGTGCATGAGCGTGCCTATGCACAGGCGCTGGCGGGCATCGATTTCGATCTGCCGGAAGCCGCGCCGACGGTCGAGGATCGCGTCCAGCTCAACGCCGCCGCGCCGCTGTATTTCGCCAGCGAACTGGAACGCGCCGGGCTGCTGCCGACCGCCGAACTCATCGCCGGTCTGTTCGTCAGCGGCGCGATCACCCAACCGCTCGGCCCGACCGCGAATCTGCTGCACGATTTCTGGCGCGGTCGTCGCGAAAGACTCGACGCCGACGAGCGCAATGCGATCTACGCACGGGTGATCGAGACGCCGCATTTCGATCGATTGATGCGCGCGCTGTGCGACGCCATCGTCATGCAGGCCGACGGCGTCGATCTGCGCGAACAGGTGCTGGTCGCGACCCACGCGCAGGGCCTCGCCGCGTTTCTCGCCCAGCGCGTCGACCCGATGGCCGCGATCGCCGCGCGCAACATCGTCGAGACCATCAATACCGCGCTGCAGTTCCTGCGCGACCGCATGCTGCAGGCGGCGTTCGCGGTCAACGATCTATGGCGGTTGGTCGCCATCGTCGGCAGCCAGAACGGCATCCCCGCCGGCATGGCGCAGCAGCATGTCGAGCGTGGCCGCAACGGCCAGAGCGTGCTGCTGTGGCTGGGCCAGCATTACGCGGACAGCGCGATCCGTTTCGATCCCGGCAAACCCGAGGACATCGCCGTCATCGTCGCCGCGCAGCGCTGGTTGGCCTCGTCGCCGGCAGTTGCGACGCAGTCGCCGTCCTACGCGGGCACCGGTTCCGCATTGCCGACCGTGTCGCTGTCGATGGGGGCATAGCCATGGCGAGCGCAGGCGCCATGCCGGCCACCGCAACGTCCGCCACCACAACGTCCGCAGCGGCGACGCACGCACCGCCGCCGCCGTGGATCCGCGTCGCCGTGCGCGATGTGCTGGAGCGCACGCCGAACTACGGCACCCTGTCGCCGCCGCAGCGCCAAGCATTGGCGCAAGCGATGGTGAAAGTCTCGACGCTCGCGGCCGAACTCATCGCCGAGGAAGGCCAGGCCGAGGGCGAGATCGAGCGTCGCACCGAACCGAAACCCGCGCCGCCGCTGGCGACCGCACAGTCGGCGCAGCCCGAGTTCGGCGAAGCCGCCGACCGAATCGCCGGCATCACCAGGAATGTTTTGAACGCGGTGTCGTTCCCACGCTTCGTGACCGATCTCATCAACGGCGTGTTCAAGGCGATGCTGGACGCCAACGCGCAGCAGATGAACCAGTACGTGCAGTTGCTCAACGCGGTGTCGGCGTCGGCGGAGGGTTTCGAGCGCTCCCAGTTCGGACTGGTGCAGGTGCGTCAGTGGGTGGCGGATCATTTTCCGGAATCGATCGAATACGACTCGCCCGATCCCGAGGACATGCCCAAACCGGGCGAGAAGATGGACGCCGACGAACTGGCGGATCTGCAGGAGGAACTGTCGAACATCAAACTGCGCCTGCGCCCCGGCGCGTCGATGCCGAACCAGGAAGAAGTGCGCGCGACCCTGGGCGTACCGCCCGAGGAGTCGATCGACGCCAGCAGCCCGGAAAAACTGGTGCCGTTCGCGCGTCGCTATCTCGCCCGCCAGCGTCAGCAGCAGCTGGCGACGATGGTGATGATGGGCATGCAGCGGATCGTGATCGACAGCGGCAAGATCAACGCGTCGATGCGCTTCCACATCGACACCCGCAGCGCCGCCAGCGAAGACAGGGGCAGCGAATCGGGGATCAAGAACCGGATCAAGGCGGGCGGCGGTTTCGGCGTGGGCCCCTGGAGCGTCAACGCCGAGGTCGAAAACACCATCAGCTACGTGTCGACCGAACGCAGCCAGCGCACCGAAGAGATCAACACCGATCTCGAACTGAATTCCTCGGTCGAGTTGAATTTCCACACCGACTACCTGCCGTTGAACCAGATGGCCGCGCAGGCGCAGGCCGACCGCATCCGCAACAGCACACTCAATCCATCCGCCGAGATTCCCGACCCGTCGGCCGCGCGCAATGCGCGGTTGCAGATGCAGCAGCAGTCGGAACAGCAGCGGCGGGGCGGGATCGACAAAGCGGTGGCGGAAGGCTCGAAACCGCTGGCGCCGAGCCCCGCACCGGCCACGCCCGCGCCCGCGAATCGTCCGGCCACGCCCGCACCGGCCAATACGAATGCACCGGCGAATGCACCGGCGAACGCGCCTGCGAATGCCGCGAACCGTCCGACGACGAACGCACCCGCAAACGCACCTGCGAATGCGCCGGCCAACGCACCCGCCAACACGAATGCGCCAGCGAATGCTCCCGCCAATGCGCCTGCGAACGTCAATGCACCCGCCAATACGCCGGCCAATGCACCTGCCAATGCGGGCGCGACGAATCGTCCGGCGACGAACACGCCCGCGAACGCACCGGCGAATGCGCCCGCCAACGCATCTGCGACGAGCAACACCGGTGGTGTCGGCACTGCGGTCGGCACGACGGTCGGCGCGACCGTGGGCGGCGTCGCGGGCACCGCAGCCGGCACGGCCGTTGCGGGCGCGATCGGCGCCGCTGCCGGCGGCGTACCCGCTGCCGTCACTGCGCCCATTGGCGCAGCGATCGGTGGCGCCGTGGGGACAGCGGTGGGCGGCGCGGTGGGCGGCGCGGTCGGCGGTGCTGCGGAATCCGGGTTGAAGGATCTGTTCAAGACCCCGCAGTGATCGCTTCGACCTTCGGACGCTGGCGGTCGTGCGGCGCGGTCGCCAGAATAGGGCGATGACCGATACCCGCCCCCCATCGCCGCCGTTCGACGGCGTCGAACGCACCACCGGCCCCGCGCCGGCCTGGACCATCCTCTGGTTGCACGGCCTGGGCGACAGCGGCGATGGCTTCGCGCCGATCGTGCCCGAACTGGTCCGCCCCGGGTGGCCGGCGTTGCGCTTCGTGTTCCCGCATGCGCCGGTGCGTGCGGTCACCATCAACGGCGGCATGCGCATGCGCGCGTGGTACGACATCGCCAATCTCGACATGGCCAACCGTGCCGATGAGACCGGTATCGACGAATCCGTCGCACAGGTCGAAGCCCTGATCGCCCGTGAGGCCGAACGCGGCATTGCGCCGGAACGGCTGATCCTCGCCGGGTTCTCGCAGGGAGGTGCCGTCACCCTGGCGGCCGGCCTGCGCCGCAGGACGCCGCTGGCCGGGCTGGTCGCGCTGTCCACGTATTTGCCCGCGCCCGGCAAGGCCGCCGACGCGCTGCAGCCGGGCGCCGAACGCCAACCGCTGTTCATGGCCCACGGTCTGTACGACCCGGTGATCCCGTATGTCGGCGGCGAGCAGAGCGCCGCGATCCTGCAGCGTCTCGGTTTCGCCCCGGCGTGGCACCGTTACCCGATGGCCCACCAGGTCTGCACCGAGGAGCTCAACGACCTCGGCGACTGGCTCGAAGCGCGTTTTGCCGCCGCGCCGAAGGTCGGGTGACCACAACCGCCGGATGGCGCTACCATCGGGGCATGGGATCAGGTCGCACAATGACGTGAAAGTCCTCATCGCCGACGACGAACCGATGGCGCGCGAGCGCCTCCGCGCGCTCCTCGCCGAGCATGCCGACATGCGGCTGGTGGCCGAAGCCGGCGACGGCCGCGCCGCACTCGATGCCTGCGCCGAGCACACCCCCGACGTGGTGCTGCTGGATATCTCGATGCCCGGCATCGACGGCTTGGAAGCCGCCCGCCACCTCGCCACCTTCGACCCGCGTCCGGCGGTGGTCTTCTGCACCGCCTACGACGAACACGCGCTCTCGGCCTTCGAAGCCGCCGCCGTCGATTACCTGGTCAAACCCATTCGCCGCGAACGCCTCGCCATCGCCCTCGACCGCGCCCGCACCTTCGTCGCCGGTCGCACACCGCGCCATGAAGACGCCGTGCCCGCCGAAGCCAGCACCAATGGAAGCGGTAACGGCAAACGCCGCAGCCACCTCTGCGCCCGCCTGCGCGGCAGCCTGCGTCTGATCGCGATCGAAGACATCCGCTACCTGCAGGCCGACGAGAAATACGTCGTGGTGCACCACGCGCGCGGCGAGGATCTGATCGAGGAATCGCTCAAATCGCTTGAAACCGAATTCGCTGACAACTTCGTGCGCATCCATCGCAATTGTCTGGTGTCGCGGGAAGAGCTGGTGGAACTGCGCCGTGCGTCGGATGGGCGCATTGAGGCGGTGTTACGGCATGGGGATAAGCCGCTTGAGGTGAGTCGGCGGTGTGTGCCGCATTTGCGGGATATGGTTAGGCATTTGTAGGGTGGTATTCAGCGAATCGGTTACCAATTTTTAATTGGGTATAGAGTGAGAATTAAATGCTTGGAAGCGAATCCGCTGCAATCCCACTCGGTCTTGACGGAGTTATTTCAGATTGTATTAAAAATGGAAAGCGTTTAAAGGAAGACGCTGAGCTTCTACTTGAGCTTGGTCGGGCACCTACCGCATTGGCTCTTGCAGTGCTTGCCCAAGAAGAGTTTGCAAAAGGTTTTCTTCTCATATTGGTTAATCGCAATGTGATTCCTTGGACAAAGGAGTTTCGGAAAGCACTCCGAAATCACGAGTGTAAGCATTTGATTGGTGTGATGATCGAATGGCTTGGCCCGCCGATTGATGAAGTGTTGGCTCGCAATAAATCCGGCTGGGAGGGAGCGGTTATTGAATGCCTTCCTGCAGATGTGGCAGTCGCCGTAAATATCCTCCGTCACGAAAAATTTGAGTTTTTCAGAACAAATTCAAAAATCAAATACCCAGAAGATTCAGGGGCTTCAAGAAAAATCGCAGACGGCCGATTAGATCGGATAAAGCAAGGAAGCATTTATGTCGGGATTAGCATTAACAAAAAAAGAGCAGTCAGCTCGCTCCCAATTGAATATGCCACTATCGAAATGGCGAAGCATCAGCTTGATGTTGCGTCGAAATATGGTGAATTTTCCTCCGACGCTGCATCAGATACAGTGTTGTCATTCAATGAATACAAATATTTTTGTCAAATAGTGAGATTGCTATTTGATGATATGGACTCCGAAACAATGCCAAAAGATGCAGCGAGCGCGTAGGGTGGGGTG
>JBEBKD010000013.1:0-84830 GCA_040079515.1 Lysobacteraceae bacterium | reverse complement strand
CCCCAGACCGCGGGTTTGAATTGGACTTGGAATGTTTTCTTTGGTTACTTTCTTTGCGCCAAAGAAAGTAACTCGCGCACCAGCGCGAAAAAGATTCCAAGCCTTACCGACACGCCATGACGTACCAATATAGGCAACGCCGCAAATAATCAAACAGCGCTCACACCCTTTCCAGCCACCCATATTTGTCCGCAGTCTTGCCATCGAACAACCCGAAGAACAGTTCCTGCAAACGACGCGTCACCGCACCGGGTTTGCCTGCGCCAACTTGGCGACCATCGACCGAACGGATCGGTGTGATTTCGGCGGCGGTGCCGCACATGAAGAGTTCGTCGCAGAGATAGAGATATTCGCGCGGCAGATCGCGCTCGAAGACTTCGATACCGGCATCGCGGGCGAGGGTGATGATGGTGTTGCGGGTCAGGCCGTTGAGCAGTGCGGCGCTGACCGGCGTCGTGTGCAGCGCGCCGTCGAACACGAGAAATAGATTCTCACCGGCGCCCTCGCTGAGCAGGCCGGTGGAGGCCAGCGCGATGCCTTCGCCGAAGCCAAGTCGCCGCGCTTCGCGTGCGACCAGTTGCCCGGAGAGATAGTTGCCGCCGGCTTTGGCGCCGGCCGGCAGCGTGTTGGGCGCGAAGCGCTGCCAGCTGGAAACGCAGGCGTCGATGCCTTCTTCCAGCACGGTCGCGCCGAGGTATTGGCCCATCTTCCAGGTCGCGACCGCCATGTCGGTGGGCGTATCGGCGGATAGTCCGAATCCGCCGAGGCCGCGATACGCGACCGGGCGCAGATAGTCGGTGGTGAAACCGTTGGCCTTGATCACATCGCGGCAGGCGGCGTTGATCTCGTCGAGGCCGTACGGCATCGACATGTCGTAGATCTTCGCGGAGGCGTACAGGCGCTTGTTGTGATCGGTGAGGCGGAAGATCGCCGGACCGTCCGGCGTGTCGTAACAGCGGATGCCTTCGAATACCGACGATCCGTAATGCACGACGTGCGACATGACGTGGGTGGTCGCCTCGGCCCAGGGCTTGATGCTGCCGTTGTGCCAGATCCATTCGGGATAACGCTGGGTCATGTCGGTGTCCGTCTGCGGGGTGTCGGTGTGGCCCGCATTTTAGGCGATGCGCAGGTAGGCCGACAGTCCGCGCCTGAAAAGACGGGGCCTTGCGGCCCCGTCCGGTCTTCTGAAAAACCAACCGTGATCAGCGGAAAGCTGCGATGGTCGCCTTGGTGTTGTTCAACACGCGCTGGTTATGCGCCCGTGTGGTGTTGCCCATCGCCTGTCCGCCGTAGGTCTTGGCCGGGTTGGACCAGTAGTTGATACGCGGGCAACTGCCGGTGGGGCAGGCATAGGCCATGATCGTGCGCCAGGAATTGGTCGGCGAACGATAGCCGTGACCGTAGGCGTACGGTGTCAGGGTCGGATCGGTGGCGATGTCGTGACGCGCCGACTGCAGGTGGCCGATCTCGTGCGCGAACGAGTAGTAGCCCGTGGCGCAGCCGTAATGCGCGACCGCGAATGCGGTTGCGGCGGTGGAGCCGATGCCCGACGCCAGTCCGCAGGACGAGGCGTTGTTGATCAGCAATACCGCCACATCCGCCGTAATCGTGTTGCGGGTGGCGTGGTACGAATCCATGTAGCCGTCGGTAGTGCCGCGGAAGCGGGTCAGATCGGTGCTGAAGCTGCCGGATTCGACGTAGGTCGTGGTGTAGCGACCGGCGAGTTGCAGGGTGATCTCGACGCCGCTGTTCGCGTAGCCCTGATTGCTCTCGGCGACGGCGAGGTTCACCAGGCCGACGATATCGCCACTGGCGGCGGCTGCCGACTGGGTGGCCACCACCATCACCCGGATCGTGCTGATCGCCAGCGGGCCGACATCGCCCTGCGCCTTGGCGGCGCGCTGCACTTTGCCCATGTCGATCTGCGGCAGGAAGTTGTATGCGGCCGGGTGATCCGCAGGCATCTTTGATTCGTCGATGCGCGCGATCACGTGCCCGCCGGAGCGCAGCGGACGCAGTGCGTAGAGTTCGCCGTTCTTGCGGATGGTGCCGGTGAGCTTGTCGCCATTGCGGACGATCATCACCGAATTGTTCGGGTCGTCGGCGATTTCGCCTGTGGCCTTGCCGCGCAGCGTATCGAGCAGGCCGAAGTCCTTGCCGATGTTGCCGTACCACACCAGGGTACCGTCGGGATTGCGCTTGGTGTAGCGCATATGCACGGTGTCTGCATCGCCGAACCCGAGTTGCAGCGTGTCGCTCTTGGCGCTGATCTGGCTGGCATCGGCCTGCACCATCTGCAGCGATCCGGTGGCGCGGCTTTCGGCCAATGCGCGATAGGCGGTGTCCGCGCCGATGCCGGCCGGTGCGGCCTTCATGGTGGAGAACAACGGCTGTTTCGCGGCCTGACTGGCGGATGCGGCGAAACCCAATGCCGCGATCGTACCGACGGCGATGAACATGATTGAACGTTTCATGCGGTGATCTCTCCTTGACCCTTCCATTGCGGCGTCCGAGCCGAGGGATGCAATGTCGGGATTGAATGATGATGGTTCGGGGGTAGCCCGGACACCTTGCCCGACGCAATGATTCGCACGCTCCGGCGCGGCACGCAAGTCGCGCCGCAGCAATGCGCATGCGTATGTCGTGCACCCGGTCTCAGTACGCAGCGTGTGCGGGCTTGGTTCCGGTGCTTACAGCGTGATCCACCAGCAATCGAGGTGGCGGCGCAGACCGAAGACCGTATGCGATGGTGTACTGCCCTTGCCGAGGGTCTGTTCCAGACGGAGGCCGACCGGTGGTCGCCGGACGACGCGCGGCTGTGGCGCGGTTTCGTCGTTGCCGGCCGGAACGGCTGTTCCCGGGTCGGTTGGAACCAATGGGACGTCAGGGGCGATCCCGGCATCCACCGCGGGCGCCTCCGTCACCGCGCCCCGCAGCGGCACGATATCCACCAGTGGACGATCGACGATCGCCTGCAACCGATCGAGGATGCGGTCGCCGCTTTCGGCGTTCTGGCCGACCCAGTGGTAGACCGCGCCGAGGCGGTTCACATCCCGGTTGTCGATCGCCGCGGTGATCTCATAGACCAGATCCTGCAGATTGCGCGCGCAGCCGCCGCGACGCAGCCCGTATGCGCCGGCAATCGCTGCGCGCGGCAGGCGCTCGCTGGCACCGATCGTCTCGCAGGGTCGGTCGGTGTAGATCGTATTGCCGCTGGGGCCGTTGCAGCGATTCAGCGGCTGCTGCGCGCGCGCGTTGCCCGGCCAGAGCGCGCAGGCTGCCAGCAGCGACGTGAACAGGAGGAGCATGCGGCCGGAGATGGGCATCGGTTGAGGCTAGCACCCGCGAAGTGAATGCCGGGTCGCCGGTATCGCATCCGGCCAGGCTTGCATCAGCCCGGTGCGAGCCAACTGAACGGTGCCCATGGCAGATTGCGGGCGATCCAATACGCCGGAAGCAGGATGAGCCAGAGTTTCGGAGTCATCACCACCGACATGAACGGCTTGAGCTGCGCAGGCGTGGCGCCGCGACCATCCAGCAGCATCAGCGGGATCAGCGGCAGTACCAGCATCGCCAGCGGATTCATCGCGAATGCACCGGCGATATCGCCGTGCACCAGGGCGTGCAGCGCGCGGGTCAGCCCGCAGCCGATGCAGTGATAGCCGGTGAAAGCCTTGAACATGCACGGCGGAAAGAAATTGTTCGGCGTGTTCGGGTCGTAGGCGCGCAGCAGCCAAACGCCGACGATGGCCGCGAGTGCGGCCATCGTCAACGCGAACTTTTCGGATGTCTTCAGCGACAACATGCGTCGTTGCGATCAGCGATTCTGCAACTGCTGCATCTGTTCCATGTAAGAGGCCATGCCACCGGTGGCGACCATGCCGACATTGATCAGCACGCCGATGATGGCCAGTGCGGTCGCCACCCAGCACCAGGTCTTGGCACTGTCGGACGCGCGGCGCGCACCTTCCAGATCGCCCTGGTTGAGCAGCGTGTTGACCTTGTTGGACTGGACGATGGCGACGATGCCGAGCAGACCCAGCGGGCAGCACAGGCAGGTCGCGAGGACCGTCGCGATGATCGCCCAGGCCAGATGATTGGGGATGGAGCCGGGTGCGGCGGTCGTGTTCATGCGGAATCTCCGGAGTCGGGTGTGGGTGGGCGGTGGGAACGTGCGGCCTGTCCGCACCAGGGCGGTCGTGGCGTACTGTCCTCCGCATTGTGCCGATTCCATCGCCGGGCGCAATCGGCTGCGGACCGGGAATGAGGTGGCGGTCGCAGGTCAGGCCGCATCGCCACGCAGCGCGCGTACCTGGGCTTCCAGTGTCGCCACCGCGACCCCGCGCCCGTCGATGGGTGGGCCGGCCACGACTTCGACATGCGCGCGGAAGCGGCGCGGCAGGCGCATCTGACGCATGCGTCCGTCGCGCTTGCTCCACATGCTGGTCCACATGTTCTTCAGCGCCATCGGCACCACCGGTACCGGTCGTCGTTCGAGCGCGCGCAGCACACCGGCCTTGAACGGAGCGATCGCGCCATCGCGGGTCAGCGCGCCTTCCGGGAAGATACAGACAAGCTGGCCGTCGGCCAGCGCCGCGTCGATCTCCTCGAACGCACGCCGCATCACCTCCGGGTCCTCCTTCGCGCCGGCGATGGGGATCGCTTTGCTGGTGCGGAAAATCCAGCGCATCACCGGCACGTTGAAGATCTTGTAATACATCACGAAGCGCACCGGTCGCGGGATGCTGGCCGAGAGGATCAGCGCGTCCATGTAGCTGACGTGGTTGCACACGATCAACGCGGGGCCTTCGTCGGGAACGTTTTTTTCGATGCCGTGCAACTGCAGCCGATAAAGCGCGCGCACGAAAAGCCAGCTGAGGAAACGCATCAGGAATTCCGGCACGATCGTGAAGATCCAGATCGCGACCAGGGTGTTGGCGATGGCCAGGCACAGGAACAGTTGGGGAATACCGAGGCCGGGCATCCTGATCGTGGTCGAGCCGATCGTGAATTGCTCCATCTGCAGCGCGATACCGAGCACCGCTGCCAGCACGATGAAGAACGCGTTCTGGATATTCACGCCGGAGATCACCCGCGACAGTTCCTGCTTCGGCGTTCGGCTTTGGATCAGCGCGAACAGCGGCACCAGAAACAGACCGGCGAACATGCCGACGCCGAACAGATCGAGCGAGACCCGCCAACTGCCGGCCTGACCCAGGAAGCCCGCAATGTCCAACCCGGTGACGGCGGCAGCACCGCTGCGCGCGAAGTAGAGGTCGAACAGGAAAAAACTCATGCCGAACGCGCCCAGCGGCACCAGCCCGATTTCGACCGTGCGCGCCGAGAGCTTTTCGCACAACAACGAGCCGATGCCGGTGCCGATCGAGAACACGCCCAGCGCGAACAGGTACAGCGTTTCGTCGCCGCCCAGATATTTTTGCGCGTAGTTCGGCAACTGCGCGGTGAGTGCGGTGCCGACGAACCAGAACCACGACACGCCGAGCATCGCATTGCGCACTGCGAGCTGCTTGCGCGCCAGGGCGATCACCCGCCGCGATTCCGGGATCGGGTTGATGTGGACCTTGAGCTCCGGCGCGCCAGCATCGACCGTGGGCACGAGACGGCTGACCACATTGCCCAGGATCGCCAGCAGTACGATCGCGACAGCAGCGGTTTCGGGCCCGTAGCTGCCGGCAAGTTTGAAGATCAGGCCGCCCGCGATCATGCCCATCAGGATCGAAACCGAGGTGCCCATCTCGACCAGGCCGTTGCCGCCGGTCAACTCCTCGGGTTTCAGGACCGAGGGCAGGATCGAATATTTGACCGGGCCGAACAGCGCGGACTGCACGCCGGTGCCGAACAGCGCTACCAGCAGCAGCGGCATGTTCTGCATCAGGAAGCCCACCGCCGCGACCGACATGATCACGATTTCCATCGTGGTGGTGATGCGGATCAGTCGCGATTTTTCGAGTTTTTCCGCGATCTGGCCGGCTGTCGCCGAAAACAGGAAGAACGGCAGGATGAACAGTGCCGGCGCGAGGTTGGTGTACAGGGTCTTCTGTTGTTCGTCGATGCCCAGCCAGAAGAGTAGACCGATGATGGCCTGACGGTAGACATTGTCGTTGAACGCGCCCAGCGACTGGACGACGAAGAAAGGCAGGAAGCGGCGCTGCCGCAACAATTCGAACTGGTTGTAGGCCATGCGCGCTCCGCGAGGCCGGTCCTTGCCGGCGAGGTTCCGGCGGAGACTAACAGTTTGCTGAAAAAGAGTGTTTGCCGAAAACGGTTCGCCGAAGACAGTTCGCCGAAAACCAGTCCGATGAAAACCAGCCCGATGAAAACCAGTTCGACGAAGAACGCACATCGTGTGCGTTCGGCTCGCCGTGTCCGTACGAGCCGCCAGTTCGGGGCCAGCGCAACGGTTCGTGTCGATGCCTGCCAGGACGGTCAGATCGCCGGTCCGACAGGTCCGGACCGGCTCCAGGCAAATCAGTCGCTTGTGTTTTCTTCGCCGTGGCGACCATCCCAAGCCGTCTTGGCAGGCCGCAGCCTGCCGACAGGGACAGTGGTCAGTATGCGGCTGAGGTCGTACGCCCGAGGCGCACGAGCGGTGCGGTCCCGGCCAGTGCCGCCAGCAGCGCCGACAACGTGCCTTCGCTGCGTTTCCACGACCAGAACAAGGGCGCCTGCAACTGTACGCGATGCCAATGCCGCTGCTGCCGCTGCATGTCGGGAAGGGCGTTCGTGTGCGCGCACCATCGCGTCAGCGCACGCACGCAGGGGCCTGGCGGCTGCGGTTGCGCGGGGCAGGACGGCAGGAACTCGACCAGATACACCGTATCGGCGGTGCGGACCAGCGCATCGGGCAAACACTGCGGCGGGATGCCCTGCGCCAGCAGGCTGTCGCGGATGCGCATGGCGTGCCGGCGCGGATCGAGCAGACAATGGCTTTCGATCGCGGGGTCGCATTCCGCGCATTCGATAAATGCCCGGCGCAACCCGTTGTCGTGCGTGCTCCAGCCGGCGTGCGTATACACCGATTTGCGGACGGGCATCGATTGCCGTGCGCGCAGGATCCGACGCGGCAGGTCCGAGAGCCGGTCTGCGGTATTTGTTTGCCCATCGGACATGCCGGGTAGTGCGATCTCGAAGGCGTCCGCGTCCGCCCGCAAGCCGGCCACGATCAGGTCGCCGATGGCGTCGGTTTCGTGAGGGTCGCCGCCCTGCGCCGCGAGACCGGCGCGCAGCAGGTCCATGTACTCGGAATGGCACTGCGGATGCTCTACCACCGACAACACATCGATCAGATGCGCTGGCGCGCGTCCCAGCACAGCGCGTTCGCGATTTTCGCCGCGCAGAACGCCGAAATCGGGCTCCGGCCACAGCGGCGGCAGTGCGGGCGCCAGCAGCGCGGTGGGCGTACGCGCGCGGATGCCGGTGCGCAGTACCACGATCACGCAGATGCGCGCGTCGGTCGGCGTGGCGTGTGCGGGTAGCGTATCGATGCGTACACGTGCCGCGATGTCAGGCTTGTCCAGTCCGCATGCGGTCAAGGCGTAGCGCACGCCGCGAATGAGCTGCGGCGTGTCGCAAAGCACCAGCAGTCTCGGTCGGCGCGCGGGATCGAGCGCGACGAAGCCGGCGTCGCGTCGCGACAGTGCCTCCAGCCCGATGTCGAGCAGACGGCGATGGGCACGCGACAATCGCGGGCGCAGGCCCATGCGCCGCGGCGGTGTCGCGCGCAGGGCCGGGAGTCGCAGATGCTTCGTCGGTTCCAGCATCGGCAGCTTCGCCGCGCCGTCGCGGATCGCGCGTTCGAGCGGGAATTCGGCGATCGGCGTCGAACCGGAACAGGTCGCCATCGACGCCAGCGCCAGATCGATCCAGAGCAACGAAACGTGTCGCGAGGGAGCAGGGCCGTCATGCGCATGCATCGATCCGCCGAACATCCGTGTGCCGACGCCCGCGACCAGCGTGATCGGCGGAGCGCTCGCAGCGGTTTCATGGGCGGCGTCGACGATGCGCAGCGTGCTGTCGTTGTCCGCGTGTCGCGCCTGTCGATCCAGCCATTCGCTGAAAGATGCGCGCAGCGATGGCGGCAGAAACAACGGTGCATGCCGGAGCGGGCTGCTTCGCGCCACATCGCGTTGCCCACGATCGTCGATCGTCCCGAACAGGGCGTCGAGCAGACGGGATCGCACCGCGCTGTTCGCAACGAAAAGCGCGAAATCGCTGCTGAAGCGGGGATCGTCGTACCCGGATCCGCGCGTGGCGACATGGTTGGCCCATTGCCAAACCAGCAGCGCCTGCGCCACCCAACGCAACCCGCTGCCGGGCGCCATCCGCAGTACATATCCGGCATATCGCGACGGCGAACCGTCTGCGGGAGGCGCTTCGGCCCACGCACGGACGGGATCGCAGGCGAGGCGATAGAGCCATTCGGGGTTGTCGGTCTGCAGCAATTCGTGCGCGAGCACCGTATGCAGGATCGCCTGGCGTTGGCCCGCATGGAAGTTGTCGACGCGCGTGCTGCAGTACTCGGCCGAGCACCACCAGCGCAACAGCGTAGCGGTGGTGGGCGTCAGCCGTGGCGCGAGGATCGAATCCGAATGCGCTGCTGACGCCCGCCCCAGCTCGGCCAGCAATTTGCGCGCGCAGTAATCCAGCGCGGCATGCAGCGGCGGAGTGTGCGCGTTCATGTCCATCCACCGGCTCTCCATGCGTGCGGCGGACCGTGCCCGGTTGTGGCGGGCACGGCCGCGTGGCCGCCATGATTCCTGCGGGTCGTCGCATGCCTCCCACTGTGCCGACCGCCCTTGTTGTGCTTTTCCCGTTGACCGGACATGGCCGCCCTTCCTGGTCGTTGTCTGCATGCACGCTAACAAAAAGTTTGATACTGTACAAATCACAACTTTCCAACGCCGGCGTGCACCGGCCTAACGTCAGGTGATGAATAATGAACAAGTCGCGTTCAGCGAACGGCTGCGCGCAGCCCTGCGACGGGCGGGTCTCGTTGAGAGCCCCGTCGAACTCGTCCGCCTGCTTGCGCGTTTCGGCGGGGAGCCCGTCTCCCAGCAAGCCGTTTCCGGTTGGTTGAAGGGACGCGCCATGCCAAGGCAGGCCAATTTGCGGGCACTGGCGAAGATGCTGTCGGTCGAACCGCAACAGCTCCAGTATGGGGACGACGGCAAGCGTGTGCGTGAATCCCGAGGCGAATGGCGGTTGGATCCGCGCGACCAGTTGGCGATCGAAGCCTTTCTGCAATTGCCGCCCGCACAGCGCAAGCTGCTGCGGCATGTGATCGACGAATTCGTGAAGTCCGGTGGGCCGGGGAAAAAGGGATGATGGGCTGCTGAAACAAACGTCGGGCCGGGGCATGCCAGGGCGGAAATTGCGCTACAACATAGATTGAATGTGATCACCAATCACCTCTTTCACATCGAACCCGGCGCCGACCTAACGTCGGCGCATGAAAACCGAACAAGATGCTTTCAGCGAGCGCCTCCGCGCCGCACTGCGCCAAGCCGGCATGAGCGAGAGTCCGGCCGAACTGGTCAAGCTGATCGCCCGCTTCGGCGGCGATCCGGTGTCGCAGCAGGCCATTTCCGGCTGGCTCAACGGCCGCGCCATGCCCCGTCAGGCCAATCTGCGGGCGCTGGCGAAGATGCTGTCGATCGAACCGCAGCAATTGCAGTACGGCGACGACAAGCGGGTGCGCGAAAGTCGTGGCGAGTGGCGGATGAATCCGCACGACCAGCTTGCGATCGAAACCTTCCTCAAGCTTTCCGCTTCGCAGCGCAAACTGGTGCGCAGCCTCATCGACGAGCTCTCGAAGTATCAGGTGCCACCCAAGCCGGTGAAGCGCGGACGTTGATGCTCCGCGCGGCTCAGGCCTCGCGTGCGATCGCCCGCCAGCCGATATCGTGGCGATGGAATTCGCCGTCCCACGAAATGTTTTTCACTGCGGTATAGGCCGCACGTTGCGCGTTGGCCACCGTAGCGCCCAACGCGCAGACGCACAGCACGCGGCCGCCGGTGGTGACGACGTTGCCGTGGCCGTCGAGCGTTGTGCCGGCGTGGAAGACCTTGGTGGCCACCGCCTGCGGTACATGCAGACCGTGGACGACATCGCCGGTTTTCGGCGTGTCGGGATAGTTCGCCGCCGCCATCACCACGCCCAGCGACGGTCGCGGGTTCCAGCGCGCTTCGACCTCGTGCAGACGGCCGTCGATGGCGGCTTCGACCAGATCAAGCAGATCGGACTCCAGCCGCAACATCACCGGCTGCGTTTCCGGATCGCCGAAACGCACATTGAATTCGATCACCTTCGGCGCGCCGTCGGCGTCGATCATCAGCCCGGCGTAGAGGAAACCGGTGAACGGCACGCCGTCGGCGGCCATCCCGCGGACGGTCGGCTCGACCACTTCGCGCATCACCCGCGCATGCACCTCGGGCGTGACCACCGGCGCGGGCGAGTACGCGCCCATGCCGCCGGTGTTCGGGCCGGTGTCGCCGTCGCCGACGCGCTTGTGATCCTGCGAGGTGGCCATCGGCAGCGCGGTCACGCCGTCGACCATGGAGATGAAGCTCGCCTCCTCACCGTCGAGGAATTCCTCGATCACCACCCGCGACCCGGCGCTGCCGAATGCGTTGCCGGACAGCATGTCGCGCACCGCGTCTTCGGCCTCCTGCAGCGTCATCGCCACGATCACGCCCTTGCCGGCAGCCAAGCCATCGGCCTTGACCACGATCGGCGCGCCTTTGCTGCGGACATAGGCCAGCGCTGGATCGATTTCAGTATGCACGGCGTAGTACGCGGTCGGGATGCCGTGACGCGCGAGGAAATCCTTTGCGAAGGCTTTGCTGCCTTCCAACTGCGCCGCTGCGGCGGTCGGCCCGAAGATGCGCAGGCCTTCGTCGCGGAATCGGTCGACGACGCCCGCCACCAAAGGTACTTCCGGCCCGACGATGGTCACCGCGACCGCCTCTTCGCGCACCAGCGCGACCAGTCCATCGATGTCGGCGGCTTTCACATCCACGTTGCGGCACTTCGCTTCAGTGGCGGTGCCCGCGTTGCCCGGCGCGACCAGCACTTCAGCGACGCGCCTGGACTGCGCGAGCTTCCAGGCGAGGGCGTGTTCGCGGCCGCCTGAGCCGATGACGAGGAGTTTCATTAGAAATTTTCGAGCATTTGAATGATCGGGGCAGAAAGTGCAATTGCGCCATCTGCGGTAGACATCAAGTCAGAGACGATAGCAAGGCCTTCACGGATTTTTGATTTAGCAGGTATGTTGATTTTATTTTTTGTAGCACTCGAAATATCGAACGCAGTGATCTTGAATTCATCAAAGATAGCTTCATCACCGGTGATTATGTAGTCATCAAGAGAGTTTGCAAGAGATCTAATTCGCCTGATAAGACAAAGTTTGATTCCTATTTCTAGTTCCGATGAGTATATTTCAGAAATGGATTCGTTCAGAAGCCTTATTGCGTTGTTAGTTTTCTCTTTGTCTATTTTTGAATGATTAATTTTTAATCCGGAAATTGTCGCTTGTGCTGACAGGTAGCCAATAGTGTGTTGATCGATTCTGGCAATGAAATGCTGCCATTGCGTGCCTTGTGTTGTGTTCTGAAGCGCTGCAGATATTTGATTTTTCCAGTAGTCAATGTTCGTCTTTTGGTTTGGACTGACTTCCATCGATTCCTGTGCGGCGACCTCAACGAGGTCATGCATTAGTCCAATTTTCCGCCATGTCTCATTTATGTTTTTTGCGTTAAAAATTAGTCGCCAGCCATTTATATATTCAGAAGCAGAGGGGATTTTTTTAGCGGCGAGCATTATTTCATAAAGCCGAATCACTGCTGAACTCATTCTCTGGCCTCCATGGTCTTTATCGATTAATGACGAAAATGTCGTACGCCGGTGAACACCATCGCAATCCCATGCTCATCCGCCGCAGCGATGACTTCGTTGTCGCGCATCGAGCCGCCGGGCTGGATCACCGCCTTGATGCCGGCTTCGGCGGCGGCGTCGATACCGTCGCGGAACGGGAAGAAGGCGTCGCTGGCCATCACCGAGCCGGGCACCACCAGGCCGGCATCGCCGGCCTTGATCCCGGCGATCCGCGCCGAGTACACGCGGCTCATCTGACCTGCGCCGACGCCGACGGTGCGCTTGTCCTTCGCGTAGACGATCGCGTTCGACTTCACGTATTTCGCGACGCGCCAGGCGAACAGCAGGTCGACGAGTTGTTCGGCGGTGGGCGCGATCTTCGTCACTACCTTCAGTTCGTCCGCGGTCACCTCGCGGATATCGGCGGTCTGCATCAGCAGGCCGGAGCCGACGCGTTTGATGTCGATGTTGTTGCGACCGTCGCCGTGCGGAATGCGCAGCACGCGCACGTTGGCTTTTTTCTTCGCGTAGTCGAGTGCGGCTTCATCGTAATCCGGTGCGATCAGCACCTCTACGAACTGACGATCCAGAATCGTCTTCGCGGTGGCCGCGTCCAGCGTCGTGTTGAATGCGATGATGCCCCCGAACGCCGATGTCGGGTCGGTCGCGTAGGCGGCTTCGTAGGTGTCCGCACAGCCCGCGCCTTCGGCAACGCCGCAAGGATTGGCGTGTTTGACGATCACGCAGGCCGGCGCTTCGAACTGGCGCACGCATTCCCACGCGGCGTCGGCATCGGCCAGATTGTTGTAGCTCAGTTCCTTGCCCTGAACTTGCGCGAAAGTCGCAAGCGTTCCCGGCACCGGCCACAGATCGCGGTAGAACGCACCCTGCTGATGCGGATTCTCGCCGTAGCGCAGATCCATCACTTTGACGAAATTGCTGTTGTTCTGCGCCGGGAACAGCGTGCGGCTGCCGTCGTCCCGGATCGACGAGAGATAGTTGCTGATGAATGCGTCGTATTGGGCGACGCGGTTGAATGCGGCGACCGACAGCGCGAATCGGGTTTTCGCCGATAGCGCGCCGCGATTGGCGTTGAGCTCATCGACGAGGCCGGCGTATTGCGCCGGATCGGTAACGACCGCGACACGAGCGTAGTTTTTCGCCGCCGAGCGCAGCATCGCCGGGCCGCCGATGTCGATGTTCTCGATGATCTCGTTCATGGTGCTGTCGGGATTCACCGAGACCGCTTCGAACGGATACAGGTTCAACACCAGCAGGTCGATCGCGCCGATGCCGTGTTCGGCCATCACCGCATCGTCGATGCCGGCGCGACCGAGCAGGCCGCCGTGCACCATCGGGTGCAGGGTCTTGACACGACCGTCCATCATTTCCGGGAAGCCTGTGATCTCGCTGACATCGTTGACCTGCAGGCCGGCGTCGCGGAGAGCCCTGGCGGTGCCGCCCGTGGACAGCAGTTCGACATCGCGGGCAACGAGGGTGCGGGCGAGGTCGAGCAGGCCGGTCTTGTCGGAGACGGACAACAGCGCGCGGCGGATCGTCACCGGGGCACCGGGAAAATGGGGAGTGGTCATGAGGCGATGAGCAGGCGGGTAAACCGCGATTATAAGCGGTCCGCGCCGCAGGACCCGGACTCAGCCGAGTCCGTAGTCCTTCAGTTTCTTGCGCAGCGTGGCGCGATGGATGCCGAGCATCGCCGCGGCGCGGCTCTGGTTGCCGTCGCAATGTTCGAGTACTTCGGCGAAGAGCGGAATTTCGAGTTCGCGCAGAGCGATCTCGTACAGATTGGAGGTGCCCGAACCGTTCAGGTCGCCGATGTAACGGCGAACGGAATTCGCGACATGATCGCGCAGCGGCGTGCGCGCGGTAGAGCGGGCGGCGGGTTCGTGACGTTCGGCGTTCAAGCACGGTCTCTCAGGTGGCGCGTCTTCGCATCGGCCCCATCCGTGGCCGCATCCCGCCGCAGGAACGACGAGGGGCAGTGAGTCTAGCGCGCGTCGTCGTCTGCTGCCACGCCGAATCGCGGAAAATCATGTGTCGGAGGGTATGCTTCCCGATGAATGGCAATGTTGGCAGTGTTGTGGCGATGTTCCGCGCATGTCCTGGCCGGACAAGCGCGGCTTTCGCGTTGTCGTCGCGCGCTTCGAGTGCCGACTTCAACGGAAACCGAAATCGTAGGCAACGATGCGTGCGGCGGGTTCGAGGATATCCATCGCGACAGTCGCGCTTTCGCCGCTGGCGAGTTCCGGTTGGCTGGGCGGGCCACCGAGATATTCATCGGCGCGGAAACTGCGTTCTCCTGCGTGCCGGCCATTCACATCGGACAAGATCAACCGCAGTTGCGGCCAGGGCTGCGACCAACGCGCATCGTTGCGGAACGTCGCCGTAACGCGCAGCGCGCCGGGAATATTCGGATGTTGGCGCACATCGCGCTGCAACAGCGTGAAGGCTGCGGGCTCGCGCCACGGCGGCAGATCGCAGCGCACGATCTTGCACACTGCATCCAATACTGTCCGCCATTGCGGATCGGCGGCGAGCCGCGCGCGATCGGCAAGCAACCATTGCAGCCCCAGCAGCAGCGCGAGCATCGCCGCGACTGCGGGTACCCAGCGTTCACGCGGATCTGCCGGTGCGTTGCCGGCACCGCGAACGAAGCTGGGTGCGTTGCGCAGCGCGCGCTTCGCCGGCGCAACCGGCGCGGCAGCGACGACAGCCGGTGTCGCGGCCTCGACATCGTCGATGTGCTCTTCTTCGCCGACGGTATCTGCGATCGTGTCTTCGCTGGACGGTGCGCCCGCTTCGATGTCGTCGTCAGCGTCGATGTGCGCATCTTCGCGCAGCGCGTCGTGCGCTGCCTCCCCGTCCGCCCCGGCAGCGCGCGATTCCAGCAGATCGCCCAGATCGACCGGTGCCGGCACGTCGTCGTCTTCGACGGAGGCATCCCGACGCAACAGACTCGCGCACTGCGGGCAATGCGTGGGTGGCAGATCGGTGACCGGATCGGTCGCGACCAGCGTGCGGCAGTACGGGCAATTGATGAACATGGCCTTATTCAATCACGGAGTGCGCGAGTCGTTGTCGATGCGGATGTCATCAGTGCGGACGTCATCAATGCGGATGCCATCGATGCGCACCCAGTCGTCTTCGCGGGTGACGCGCAGGCCGTCGAACCACTTGCCGTAACGCGTCAGCAACGCGTCTTCCTGTCCGTCCAGGATGCCAGACAGCGCGATGCGGCCGCCCGGGGCGACGCGCGCGGCGAGTGTGTCGGCCAACGCATCGAGCGCCGACGCCAGAATATTGGCGACGACGACCGGGTAGACAGCGCCCGGTTCGTCGACGGGCAGATATACCGAGATCCGCGTGCCGACCCCGTTGCGCTCGGCATTGTCGTGGGTGGCGAGAATCGCCTGCGGATCGTTGTCGACAGCGACCGCGTGGCCGGCGCCGAGTTTCAGTGCTGCCAGCGCAAGGATGCCGCTGCCGCAGCCGAAATCGAGCACCGTGCAGCCCTCCAGCTCGCCGCGTGCGGCGAGGTCGTCCAGCCACTGCAGGCACAGCGAGGTCGTGGGGTGCGTGCCCGAGCCGAAGGCCAGGCCGGGATCGAGCCGGATCACCGCGGCGTTGCTGCCGTCGGCACCTTCCGGCAGATCGTGATTCCACGGCACGATCCAGGTGCGCGCGCCGAAGTGCAGCGGCACGTACTGGTCCATCCATGCCCGCTCCCAGTCCTGGTCCTCGATTTTGCGGAAACCGGCCTGCGACCAGTCCAGACCCGGGTCGAAAGCGTCCAGCGCGGCGAGCAGCAGCAGCGGATCGGCGTCGGCATCGAACAACGCCGACAGCGCCACTTCGCCCCAGATCGGCATCTCGCCGACGCCAGGCTCGAGGATCGCGCGCTCGTTCGGCGTCTCGGCGTCCGCATCGAGCAGGGTCACCGCGAGCGCGCCGACATCTTCCAGCGCGTGTTCGTAACGCGGCTGTTCGGATTCGCGGCAGCGGAGAGAAAGTTCGAGATAGGGCATGGCGGCGGTGGGCAGTCGACGAACGGTGGGCATGGACAGCTTACCGGACGCTGGAAGCGGGCATCGATCCCGACCCGGCAGCGATGCCGGTGCTACGATTCCTGCGATACAACCTCCGGAGCTGTCCATGCGAATCCTTCGCGCAGGCCTGCTGACTGTTTTCGCGCTGACCTGCGGTGCGCAGGTCGATGCCGCCCGTCGCTCGGACGCGTCTTCCGCCAGGCTGGCCGCCGAGGCGACTCAGCTCATGGTGGGACGGTTGGAACTGGAGTGGGGCGACCCGGATGCGCAGGCCAAGGCCAGCGAAGGGCCTGGCGGACAGTTCCGCGCGACACTGGTCGACGATGCCGGTGTCCGGCGCTCGCTCGATACCGGACAGGCGCTGCGCGCCGCCGAGGATCTGTATGCGCTGTACGGTCGCCGCATCGCGGTGTCGACCGTACCGATCGCGGCGAAGTCCAGCGGCGCGCGCGCTTCGCAGACACGCGCTTCCCAGATTCGCGCCCGGCGCATCGATGCCATCGTGCCGATCGACGATCTCGTGCCGGCATCCGCGTCCGGTCGCGCACGCTCCGTCGCGCAGAGCGCCGAGGCGGTCGCGGGGGTCACCAGTTGGGTGACGCTGATGTGCAAGTTCAACGATATCGCCACCGAACAGAAGACGCTCGATTTTTTCCGGTCGCAGTATGGTGGCGCGATCGGACAACTCGATCACTATTGGCAGGAAGTGTCCTACGGCAAGATCAACCTCGCCGGGAGCGACGCATACGGCTGGGCGATGCTGCCGTTGTCGCGTGGCGATTACGTCACCATAGATACCAATGGCAAGACCACTGCCGATCTCACCAAGCTCTTCCAGGACTGCACCGCTGCGCATGACGCCGGCGTGAACTTCGCGATCAACGGCGGCGTGCAGGGCGTCAACATGATGTTCAACGGCGACCTCGACGGTTACGCCTGGGGCGGCAGCCGTTGCGCGACGCTCGATGGCGTCAACAAATGCTGGAGCACGACCTGGAATCCGCCGTGGTCGTTCGGCAATCTCGCACCGCTGTCGCACGAAATGGGCCATGCCTATGGTCTGCCGCATGCCAACAACGCCGATAACGATACCGACCCTTACGACAATCCATGGGATGTGATGAGCGATGCGTGGAGCAACGCGGTCAGCAATCCCACCTATGGTTCGCTGCCGAAACACATCAACGTCTATTCGCGCAACCGTCTGGGCTGGGTTGTCGATGCGCGCAAGCTCACCGTGACCGCCGGTGCGCCAGCGCGTTCGGTCATCGTCGATCGCGCCAGTCTGGCCGGTTCGTCGAATCGACAGATGTTGATCCTCAACTATCCCGATCAGGCCAGCCGCTACTACACGCTCGAAGTGCGCAAGCGCGGCGGCAATTACGAGAGCCGTCTCGCCGGCGACGCGGTGATCGTCCATGAGGTGATGACCACGCGGAAAGAACCTTCCTGGAGCATGGACGCCGATAGGCCGCCGGCCACCCGCGCCAACAATGAAGGCAGCATGTTCAAGGTCGGTGAAACCTGGGTGTCGCCCGACTATGCTTTCCGTGTCACGGTGGACTCCCAGACTGCCGAGGGTTTTGCCGTCACCGTGCGCCCCGGCCCGCGAAAGAGCCTGCCCAGCCAGCAAGTGCAGTCGCCGGGTAGCGCCAAACCCACCGCCGTCGCGATGCCTGTCGTCGATCGCAGCGGGTCGCGCGGCATCGTCGGGCCCGCTGACCGCCGATAAGCCGCCGCTTTCCATCCCCAAACGGTTCCCGGCGCGCTTCTCATGCGCGCGAGTCGGGCGTCATAGGGTTGGCCTCGTGAGACCGACGGTGGTCGGGATGACGGCGGGCAGATTGGTGGGGAACAGGGCCACAGGACGCTGCTGAGGTGGCGCAGGGCCTGCCGTCGTACCCCGATCAGGCTCCGATCGGGGATTTCCACCCCTGATCCCGCCGCATATGGGGATCGATTGATGCACCCGATGATGCCGTTTCCGATGGTACCGTCGAACTGCCCGGGGGGATTCCTGGACGGGCGTCGAATCGTTAGCCCCGCTGCGCAGACGCGTGCAGCGTTGCTAATGCCATTGTTACGGAATATATCAAGGAGAAACCCATGTTGAAGCAATCGTCTTTTCAGCTCTATCTGTCCGCCGCCGTCCTGCTCTGCGCGTCGATCGCGAGTCCGTTTGCAAGCGCCGCATGCGGTTGCCCAGCCGATATCCATGGTTCACCCACACTGGGGGGCGCTGGGTTGGGCGAATCGTTTCCATCGACCTCCGATGTGGCGCCCGATCCTGCGTGGCAGGTGTACGAATTCTCGCGTGACGGCATCCGTTACGTGCAGGTGAACGACAAGGCGGGGCGCGTGAGAGCGGCGGTCGGCAGGATCGATGGTACGTTCTGGGTGCTGCCTATCGGTAGCGACGTGGATCGTGTGTCGACCACGGAGGAGGTCTCGCCGGCGGCAGACAGCAGGCTGATCTATCGGTCGAACGAGGTCGAAGTCGTGATGTCCCGCAGCGGCAATCAGGATCGCTGGATCATCCGGCAACCCGATTCCGCTCAGTGAATCGTCGACTCCGCATCCACAGGTTCGGACAACAGCATGCTGATGCGATTGAGATGGCGGCGCCTCACGGCGCCGCCATGCGCTTTGACCCGACCTTCCAGCTCCATCGCCGCCAACAGGCCGGCCTGACTGTGCTGTAGATCCATCTCCGCCGTCGGTTTCGCGATCACGAACAAGGCGATCCCGCGTTTGCCGCCGTAGCGCCAAACTCTTGTTTTGACGGTGTATTGCTCCGGATCGCATTCGGACAACAGCGCGAATGCGTTGCAGACGCAGCGATAGGCGGCCAGTTGCAGATCCACGGTCAACCGCTTCGGTTGACCGCGCAACTGATAGCGCACGGTGGTTTCGTTCGCCCAGAAATCGGTGAATGCTTCCGCGTTGAGCACGGCATACAGCCCCTGCGCCTCGATACGCATCGGATACAGCGCCAGCGCCTGCTGGTCGAACAACCGGGCATGGGCGACCCCGTGGCTGTTCAGGCCCATCGCGGCCTCGAAATGCCGGTGCTGTTTCAGCCACTCCACCAGCTCGTCGCGGTAATCATCGAGGCGCAACTGCATCTGCGCCATGTAGATCACCTGGTCGCGCAGTTTGCTCTCGCTCGACAGGAAACTGTTCTGCGCAAGCAGCAAGGCCTCTTTCTCGGCGACACCAGCACTGCGGGCCTTGTCGAAGAGATCCGAGATCACGGTGCCGAGCATCAGCAGTCCGGTGGCCGCGATCGCCAGTGCCTGCTGGGCGACGAAAATCTCGGCGTCGTGGGTACCGGGCGTGTTCATGTACGGGATTTTCAGGGCTGTGACGATGTTCACGGCCAGGATGCCGATGGCCGCGCCCCGCCAACCGTGCCGGAACGTCAGGGCGACGACGGGCAGGATCATCAGCATGAGCAGACCCTGATGGAATGCGGCTTCAAGTACCGGGATGGCAGCGACGCAGTAGAGGCCGAAGATCGCCGCGCCGGCGATCAGGCTGTCGCGCACCGCATGCTTCGGCGCGATCTGCCCGCTGTTTCTGCCCATGAACAGCAGAACAGGCAGCACGACCATCAGGATTCCGAGGTAATCCCCGATCGAGAGCATGTAGAAATTGGCGAACGTCACCGAAGACCGCGGGCCGTACAGAAAGTAGCCGAACGCCATATTCAAGGTGGACGACCACAGCGCGATGGACAGCCCGGCCAGCGGGAGCCAGCGCGCCTTGTCGTGATGGGTCCTGAATTTGTTGCGCAGCAGCAACGCCAGCGACGACACCATGGGCATCATCAGGAACGGGCTGAGATAGACCCAGAGCGCGCTGTACTGCTCCGCTTTCGGTACCCGGATGACCAGCAGCGCGGCGGCGTCGCCTGCGAACAGGTAGGGCCAGTATCGATAGGGCACGAACAGCAGAGTGGCTGCGCGGATGCCGGCAGGCAGATACCACTGGTCGAACGACAGACACCACGCCCCCAGAAACGAGGCACAGTAGGCCGCGCTGAGCACGAGGCCTTTGGCGGTATCGCTCCACTTGGCATCTTCCATTGCTTTCCCCCTAAGTCCTTGTACCCGGACGAACCCGATGGCGCTCGGATATCTGCGCTTTTCCCATACGCTATTCGCATAAAAGAACGGATTCGTCAAATCCGGGCGTGCCCGGGGCGTATCGGGCAAGTCTACAACGCGCCGAGGACGGCGCCGTAAATTTTGAGGTTGGGCAGTTCGGAAGTTTGCACCTCCGTGTACTCGGCGTCCTTTCCGTAGCCCACGACCAGCCAATGGTCGCGGCGTATCAGGAGCCTGCGGACATCCGGGCGGCCCCAGAGCGAATAAGCGTACGTGCCGCCATCGACGACCTGGTCGTGCTGCGTTGCGGTGATGTCCACCAGGACCAGCGCATGCCGTTCGATCTCCGGCTCCATCGCGTGCGAAGGCTGGAAAGTCCAGCGGACTTCCTCGATCGCGCTCAGTCCGATCTTGCGTCTGGCCAGGAAATCCGGCAACAGGATGCGGGTCGGTCCTTCCGCATGCCCGAATTCAGGCAGACGCTCGATCGTGACGTGATCCACCGGCGACGCGCCCGTACGGGCTCCGAGGGACGCAGCCCTGTGCGGCGGTGTGTACCCTGCGTGCAGCAACCGCTCATAACCTTCGCTGATGCGCTCGGGCGCGACGCCCAACAGGGCGGCGATGGCGACGGCACGTTCGGCTGGGATCGGTCGCCGGCCCGTCCGCCACTGCGACACGTTGTTGCTTCCGACCCTGGCATGCGCGGCCACGGTGATATTCCGGGTGCCCGTGCTGTCCATCGCTTCCGCGAAGGCGCGTGCGTATCTGTCCATGCGGTCATCCTAGCGGAATTCAGGATTTCGAGTGCTTCGGGTGGAACTTTAGATATTGACATGAAAAATAGCAATGCTATCTTTCTGGTCGCAGCGTATTGCGGCTTGAAGTGCCGCTCGTCTGCAAGGCATTGCAACACGGGGCGAGGGAGATCGGCGGCGGCCAAGGTGGCTTGCCGTAAGGCCTGGGAGGTTTACAGGCTATCGCCGACCCTGTGCCTAAGGGGTTCACCGTGAAAGGCGGTATCACAAGGGAGGTGCAGCGTGCAGATTCTGACGTGCCGTGTCGGCGAAACCGTCCGCATCGGCAATGATTTGAGCGTGACCATTCAGGATCGGCGCCGTGGTCGCGTCACGGTCAGCGTCATCGCGCCGGTGGAGGCCGATCTCCTGTTCGACAACGTCTGCCTGCGGCCGTCAGTGCTGCCGAGCGGCGCCCGATCGTATCTGTTCTCGATGCTGGCGATTCGACGTTTCCGCGTGGGCGAGATCGAGATCAGAGTCTGGCTGCCCGGGGATGCGGTGTCGCTGGCGGCCGATTGCGACGAATATCTTCATATCGGGATCATCGCTCCGAAGTCCCTGCAGGTTTCCTGCGAATCGAAACACCAGGATGTCCGCCAAGCGGCGGATTCGTCCCATGCACTGTCCGGCCTGATCTGGGCCTGAGGTCATCCGCCATGCTCATCCTCAACCGCCGCGTCGGCGAAACCATCCGCATCGGAGACGATGTCTGTGTGACCGTCTACGACAAATTGCGTTATCACGTCACGATGGGTGTAATCGCGCCGCCCAGCGCGCAATTGTTCTACGGAGACACCTGTCTGCGTCCGGCGATCCTGCCTGACGGCGAGCGCTTCTACCTGATTTCACTGCTCACGTCGGAAAGCTTCAGGATCGACGATGTCGAGCTCAACGTCAGCTTCACCCCGTCCTATCTGGGCGCCGGCCCCACGCGCAAGCGTCAGGTGCGCGTCGCGGTAGCGGCACCGCAATCGGTGGCGGTACATCGCGAAGAAATCTATCTGCGCCGTTTGGAGCTGGCCGGTAAGCGTTGCCCTCCCATGCCGTTCGCAACCTGGCTCCGTCAGGCGAATCTGGCCGTGTCCAGTCGCGCAGCCGCCTGAGTCCCGATCTTCCGCAGTCTGATTCCTGCGCAGTCGCGCAAGGCCGCCGTCGTTTCCGATCTGCCCGGCGGCGGCACGCATTCCGGTGCCGATCCCCCGTTGCGTATCCGTCGTGCCTGCGCAAATGCCGTCCTGCGCACCGGGCAGGGCTGGCCGACTACAATCGTTCCGTCTCGACCGGCAGGCCGTCGTCGGAATGCGATGGCTTGCCGCTTGTGTGGCAGCACCCGATATTCGAATAAAATCCAGATGGATCAAAGAGATGGGAATTTCATGCTGCTGATGATCGACAACTACGACAGCTTCACCTACAACCTGGTGCAGTACCTGCAGGCGCTGGGTGCTGAGGTGAAGGTGGTGCGCAATGATGAATTGAGCGTCGCGCAGATCGATGCGCTCAACCCATCGGCCATCGTCATTTCTCCCGGCCCGTGCACGCCGAACGAGGCCGGTGTGTCGGTGGATGTCATCCGCGAACTCGGCGATCGCGTTCCGATTCTCGGTGTGTGTCTCGGCCATCAGAGTATCGGTCAAGCCTATGGCGGCGATGTCGTCCGCGCCGGCCGGATCATGCATGGCAAGACCTCGCGCATCCATCATCAGGGCAAAGGCGTATTCGTCGGCCTGCCCGACAGCTATGAAGCCACGCGTTACCACTCGCTGGTCGTCGATCGCGGGACCTTGCCCGATGCGCTCGAAATCACCGCATGGACCGAGAACGACGACGGCACGATCGAGGAGATCATGGGGCTGCGCCATCGCGACTATCCGGTGGAAGGCGTGCAGTTCCATCCCGAATCGATCCTCACCGAACACGGCCATGCGCTGCTGAAGAATTTCCTCGCGCGCGCCGCCTGAGCGTATCGCGCCATACCGCAGACCGATCTGCCGAATACGAACCCGGAATCGCGAACCACACCCATGCCGATCACCCCCCAAGAAGCGCTGCAGCGGACCATCGAGCACCGCGAGATCTTCCACGACGAAATGGTCGATCTGATGCGCCAGATCATGCGCGGCGAAGTGTCGCCGCCGATGGTTTCGGCGATCCTCACCGGTCTGCGCGTGAAGAAGGAAACCATCGGCGAGATCGCCGCTGCGGCTTCGGTGCTGCGCGAGTTTTCGCACACGGTCGAAGTGCCCGACCGCGACCGTCTGGTCGATATCGTCGGCACCGGCGGCGACGGCGCGCACACGTTCAACATCTCCACCGCCAGCATGTTCGTGGTTGCGGCGGCGGGCGCGAAAGTCGCGAAGCACGGCAATCGCAGCGTATCCTCCAAATCCGGCAGCGCCGATGTGCTCGAAGCACTTGGCGCGAAGATCGAACTGCAGCCGGCGCAGGTCGCGGCCTGCATCGAGGCGACCGGCATCGGTTTCATGTTCGCGCCGGTGCATCACCCGGCGATGAAGATGGTGGCGCCGGTACGTCGCGAAATGGGCGTGCGCACGATGTTCAATATTCTCGGGCCGCTGACCAATCCCGCCGGCGCGCCGAACATCCTGATGGGCGTGTTCCATCCTGATCTCGTCGGCATCCAGGCGCGCGTGCTGCAGGAACTCGGCGCCAAACGCGCGCTGGTGGTCTGGGGCCGCGACGGTATGGACGAACTGTCGCTCGGCGCGGCCTCGCTGGTCGCGGAACTGCGCGACGGCGTGGTTCGCGAATACGAAGTGCATCCCGAGGATTTCGGCATCGGCATGTCGGCCAGCCGCAATCTGCGCGTCGAGGATGCGCAGGAATCCAAAGCGATGCTGCTCGAAGCGCTGAACAACAAGCCCGGCCTGCCGCGCGAGATCGTCTGCTTCAACGCCGGTGCCGCCCTGTATGTGGCCGGCACCGCCGACAGCATCGCCCATGGCATCGAAGCGGCGCGCGCCGCGATCGCCAGCGGCGACGCCCGCGCCAAGCTCGAACATTTCATCGACACCACGCAGAAGCTGGCAGCGTCGTGAGCAGGCTTCCATTCGACGCGCGTTTCGCCGATACGCCGGAGCCGCCGTATTACGCGGTGGTGTTCACGTCGTTGCGCAACGGCGAGGATGCCGAAGGTTATGGCGAAGCGTCCGAGCGGATGATGGCGCTCGCCGTGCAGCAGCCGGGCTATCTCGGTGCGGAATCGGTGCGCGACGCCGATGGCATCGGCATCACCGTGAGCTACTGGCGCACCGAAGCCGATATCCTCGGCTGGAAGCATCAGGTCGAACACGCCGCAACCCGCGCGCGCGGTCGTCGCGACTGGTACACGCGCTACATCACCCGAGTCGCCAAGGTCGAACGCGCCTACGACTGGTTCGCGAAAACGCCATGAAGAATGCAATGAATCACGAACAAGTCAGCGCCGGGCGCGCCGATATCCTGCAGCGGATCATCGACCGCAAAGCCGAAGAGGTAGCCGAACGCAGCGCGCGCGTACATCTGGACGCATTGCGCGCCCGCCTCGCCGACGCGCCGCCGACCCGCGGCTTCGTCGCCGCGATCGAAGCGAAGCGCACTGCCGGCAAGCCCGCGGTGATCGCCGAGGTCAAGAAGGCCAGTCCGTCGAAGGGCGTGATCCGCGAAGACTTCGATCCTGCCGGGATCGCGCGGAGTTACGAGGCGGGCGGTGCCGCATGCCTGTCGGTGCTGACCGACATCGATTTCTTCCAGGGCGCCGACGCCTACCTGCAGCAGGCGCGCGCCGCCTGCTCGCTGCCGGTGCTGCGCAAGGATTTCACCATCGATCCCTATCAGATCGTGGAAGCGCGCGTGCTCGGCGCCGACTGCATCCTGCTGATCGTTTCCGCGCTCGATGACGCCCAGCTGTCGTCGCTGTATCGCGAGGCGATGGACATCGGTCTGGATGTGCTGGTGGAAGTGCACGATGCTTCCGAACTCGGGCGCGCGCTGGAACTGCGCTCCATCCACGGACGCCTGCCGATGATCGGTGTGAACAACCGCAATCTGCGTACGTTCGAGGTCTCGCTCGCGACCACGCTGTCGCTGAAATACGCAGTGCCTGCCGACCGCATTCTCGTGACCGAAAGCGGTATCGGCACCCGCGACGATGTCGATTGGATGCTGGCGGCCGGCGTCGATGTGTTTCTCGTCGGCGAATCCTTCATGCGCGATCCTGAGCCGGGCGCGGCCCTGCAGCGGCTGTTCTTTCCTGCATGAGCACACATACGTACCCGGCGCCTGCGGCCGACGCGCCACTGGTCGTCTTCGATTTCGACCACACGCTGTACGACGGAGATTCCGGCAGTCATCTGTTCAAATGGCTGATCGAGCGCAACGCATGGCGCAAGCTGCTGGCGCTATTGATCGCGCCGGTGTTCGGCCCGATGATCGCGTGGATGCCGACGCGCCGTCGCGGCATCTCCGCATTCGTGTGGGTCGGCACACTCGGCATGCGCACAGTCGCCGATTTCGACGCTGCGACCGATCGCTATGTCCTCGCGCATACCGAGGCGATCAAACAACGTCTGCTGCCGATCGCCCTCGATGTATTGCGCGCGCATCGTGACGCCGGCGATCGCGTCGTCATCGCCACCGGCGCGCCGCCCGAACTCGCGCGCGCGATCCTCGCTTTCGTCGCGCACGAGGATCTGCCGGTGATCGGTACCCAGGTCGGTCCGAAATTCGGCGCCATCGGTGCGATCCGTCATTGTCACTACCGCATGAAGATGACGATGATCCGCGACGCTGGCTTCACCGTGCCGGTCGAAAAAGCCTATTCCGACAGCAGCGCGGATCTGCCGCTGCTTCAAGCCGCGCAGCATCCGGTGGTCGTCAATCCAAAGGCGAAGCGCATCGCGATGTTCCGTCGAGTGTTGCCCGCAGGTACGCCGATCCTCAATTGGGGATGTCCGGAGCGGAGTGGCGACAACGTCTGACCTGGCGATAGGCCCTGTCGCTCCTACGAACGTCACAAGCGGGCGGGGGTGTCTATCCCCCCCGCGACGCGCGATAATTCCTGCATGAACACCTGATCCTGTCGCGCCCCCGTGGTGCGATGACCGCCGCCACCGGGAGCACCGAATGGCCGAGACCATCCGCCACGACAAGACCGCGCGCCAGCTGCGTCTGCTATCGGACGCGCTCGACAGCGGGCGCTTGGGTCCTGTGCGCCGGCTGGTCAACAGTCTCTCGCCGGCGGAAATCGGCAACCTGCTGGAATCGCTGCCGCCCGGCAAGCGCAGCATCGTATGGGGGCTGGTCGATCCCGAGGACGACGGCGAGGTGCTGGTCCACGTCGGCGAGGACGTGCGCGAGAGCCTGATCGCGGACATGGACCCCGACGAAATCGTCGCGGCGGTCGAAGATCTCGACATCGACGACCTCGCGGATCTGGTCGAAGACCTGCCCGATACGGTCATCGACGAAGTGCTCAAGTCGATGGATCGCGAGAACCGCGAGCGGCTGGAGCAGGTGCTGTCCTACGACGAGGACAGCGCCGGTCGTTTGATGAATCCAGATGTGGTGACGGTGCGCGCCGACACCACCGTCGACGTGGTGCTGCGCTACCTGCGCCTGCGCGGCGAGCTGCCGGAGCATACCGATCATCTGTACGTCATCAGCCGGCGCCACCAGTATCTGGGCCGGATCGCGCTGCAGTCGCTGCTCACCCGCGATGCGAGTACGCCGATCAATCAGCTGATCGATGACGAACAGCCTGCGATCGGCGTGGACGAATCCGCCGATGAGGTGGCGCGGATGTTCTCCGACCACGACTGGATCAGTGCGCCGGTGGTCGACGACAACAATGTGCTGCTCGGCCGCATCACCATCGACGACGTGGTCGATATCATCCGTTACCAGGCCGAGCACCAGGCACTCGGCGCTGCGGGTCTGGACGAAGAGGAAGATCTGTTCAGCCCGGTGCCGCGTGCGGCGAAGCGGCGCGCGATCTGGCTGGGCATCAATCTCGCGACCGCGTTTCTTGCGTCGTGGGTGATCGGCCGCTTCGAGGCGACGCTGGAGCAGATCGTCGCGCTGGCGGTGCTGATGCCGATCGTCGCCAGCATGGGCGGCGTCGCCGGCACGCAGACGCTGACGCTGATGGTGCGCGGTCTCGCGCTGGGCCAGGTCGCGCACGGCAATCTGCGCGCGCTGTTGAGCAAAGAAGTGCTGGTCGGTCTGCTCAACGGCATCATCTGGGCGATCGTGGTCGGCGTCGTCGCCGGGCTGTGGTTCCGCGACATCAAGCTAGGCCTGGTGATCGGCGCGGCGATGGCGATCAACCTCGTCGCGGCTGCGCTGGCGGGCGTGCTGGTGCCGTTGACCTTGAAACGGATGAACGTCGATCCCGCGCTGGCCGGCGGCGTGGTGCTCACCACGGTGACGGATGTCGTCGGGTTTCTGAGTTTCCTTGGCCTTGCGACGCTGATCCTGATCTGACTATCCGTGCGCGTGCGTTCGATCTGAAATGAAAAACGCCGCGCTTGCGGCGTTTTTCATGATGTCGTCGCTATCGGCGCTCAGCGATCAGAGCTTCACGAGTTCAACCCGGCGATTTTTCGCACGACCGGCTTCGTCTGCATTGTCCGCCACGGGCTTGTCGGGGCCGAAGCCTTTGGAGCTCAGGCGCGACGGGTCGATGCCAAGACCGACCAGCGTATCCAACACGCTGCGCGCACGTGCGGAAGACAACTGGCGATTGTGGTCCGCGCTGCCGGTGTTGTCGGTATGCCCTTCGATCGATAGCTTGAGGTCCGCGTTGGCGTCGAGAAGTTTCTTGATTTCATCGACGACGGCTTGGCTGTCGGTGCGCAATGTCGACTTGTCGGTGTCGAAATTGATGTGCAGCGAAACACGGCCTTCAGCATCCAGTGCGGATTTCATCGCGCTGGCGTCGAGAAAACCTAGCGATTGCGTCATCGCCTGTTTTTCCAGCACGACGAGATAACCGGTCGGACGTCCGGCTGCGGTACCGACATGGATCCAGTATTCCTTGTCGGCGGTGCGGATCAGGTAGCTGTGGTGCTCGTAGCCGCTGGTGGGCGGCGCACTGCGCCAATACTGATTGACTTCGCGCAGGCCGCCGACTTCGTCGACGATCGGGCGCGTGAATTGCGTTTCGCTGATCTCGGCGCCGCCTAGGGCCAGCACCGCATCCCTGTAGTTGCGATGGAATTCCGTGGTCGAATATTCCCGCTGTTTGTCCGCGCCGATCAGGCTCATCTCGTTGTGGTAAAGCCGGCCTTCGACCGGGATCATCTTTTTTCCGGCGAGAAAGAAATGACGCGCGAAGCCGACCGTACTTTTTTCGGCCTTGATCTTGCCGACCAGGCCTTCGGGTATTTCAAAGAACGGGAAGGGCGGCAGTGCCGCGGTCGATAGCGGTATGTTCTCCACGCTGAACCCGGTGTCCGCCTTCGGGGCTGCGGTTTCGACGGCGGCTGCGGCGGGAGGTGCAGCAGGCTCCCCGGTCACCGCTTCCGGTGTGTTCGTCTCGACGGGTGTCGTGGCCGCTGGCGAAGTGTCCTGTTGCTTGCAGGCGGACAGCAAAAGCAGAAATAGCGTGCTACCGATCAGCAGACGGCTCTGACGCATGAGGCGGTTTCCTCGACGAAACGGGATGTATCCGCAGCATACCCGACCATCCCGCCTTCCGCTGTTCAGGTCGCACGGCCATGGTGGTCATGCGGCGTGTGCGGGATGGCTGCAGCGCCTCGTAGAGACGGTCGCGACATGGCTGACAGCATTGGCTTTTCCAAGATGCAATCGATTTCCGATTGACTGCGTCAGGCCCGCAGGAGTACATCCTGCGAACGATTCTGGAGCCCTGTATGCGCCTGACTGCCTTGTTCGCGATGGCCTTCGGCCTCGCTGCCCTGACCTCCACCACTTCGGCACACAATCCGATGACATCCTCCGTGGACGACCGCTACCAGCCGAAGCCCTACATCACGCTGAAGCACCCGGCATGGTCGAAGAATGCGGTGTTGTACCAGATCAACACCCGTCAGTTCACGCCCGAAGGCACGTTCCGCGCGGCCGAGCGCGAGTTGCCGCGTCTGAAAACACTGGGTGTCGATATCCTGTGGTTGATGCCGGTGCATCCGATCGGCGAGAAGAACCGCAAGGGCACGCTCGGCAGCCCGTATTCGGTGCGCGACTACTACGGCGTGAACCCGGAATTCGGGACGCTGGACGATCTCAAACACTTCGTCGATGCCGCGCACGCGCAGGGCATGTACGTGATCCTCGACTGGGTCGCGAATCACACCGCATGGGATAACCCGATGGTTGTGCAGCATCCCGAGTGGTATGCGCGCGACTGGAAGGGCGATTTCCATCCCACGCCGTGGTGGGACTGGTCGGACATCATCAATCTGGATTACCGGCAGCCGGGCCTGCGCAAATACATGACCGAAGCGATGGCGTACTGGGTGCGTGAGGTCGGCGTGGACGGCTATCGCTGCGATGTGGCGGGTTTCGTGCCGGTGGATTTCTGGGACAACCTGCGCAGTGAACTGGACGCGATCAAACCGGTCTTCATGCTGGCGGAATGGGAATCCCGCGATCTGCACGCCAAGGCCTTCGATGCGACCTATGCCTGGAGCTGGAACAGCACGATGCACGAGATCGCGATGGGCAAGGGCGATGTCAACATGCTCTACACCTTCTATTCCTGGAACGAGGCCTTTTTCCCACGCGGCGCGATGCGCATGAACTTCGTCAGCAATCACGACAAGAACTCGTGGGAAGGCACCGAGTTCGAGCAGTTCGGCGATGCGCTGCACGCCGCGATGGTGCTGTCGTTCGTCGGCGACGGTATTCCGATGATCTACAACGGTCAGGAAGCCGGCAATCCACGGCGGCTGCAGTTCTTCGAGAAGGATCCGATCGCATGGCGCAGGCATCCCAACGGCGCGCTGTACGCGGACCTGATCGTGTTGAAGAAAAAGACCAGCGCGCTGTGGAACGGCGAGTGGGGCGCGATGATGGTGCATGTGCCCAACGACAAGCTGGCGCAGGTGCTCAGCTTCGTCCGCCAGGATGCCAACGGCAAAGTCTTCGCGGTCTTCAATCTGTCGCCGACGGCGCAGAAGGTGCGCTTCGAGCAGACCTTGTTCCACGGCGTTTACACCGAGCATTTCAGCCGGAAATCCGCGACACTGGATGCGTCGACCGCGCTGGAGTTGAAGCCATGGGAATATCGGGTGTTCGTACGCTGATCCGCGGTTTCGCCTGCGCGGGCGTGTTGGTGGCGACCATGACGCTGGGGGCTTGTGCGACGGCACCGACAGGGCCGTCCACAGGCGCATTCGTCGAACGCAGCGTGACGGTCGACGGGGCGGCATATCGCTATCAGGTCTTCGTACCGGCCGCGCGCCATCGTCACGGCGCGGCGCCGACCGTGCTGTTCCTGCACGGCACCGGCGAGCGCGGCAGCGATGGGGAAAAGCCCACGCGCGTCGGCGTCGGTCCTTACCTCCGTGCGCATGCGGACATGTTCCCGGCCATCGTGGTGTTTCCGCAGGCGCCCGACGGCAGCGATTGGAAAGGTGTCGCAGCGGAGATCGCATTCGCTGCGCTCGATGCCGCCACCGATGAATTCGGCGGCGACCGCGAGCGCAGTTACCTCACCGGTCTGTCGATGGGAGGTTACGGCACCTGGGAACTCGCATTGATGCAGCCGCAGCGTTTCGCCGCGCTGGTGCCGGTCTGCGGCGGACTGACCGCGCCGCGCGAAGAGCGCGATCTCACGGTCACGCCGCTGCGCGACGAAGCCGATCCGCCGGCCGCACTGGCGCAGCGGTTGAAGCATGTGCCGGTATGGATCTTCCACGGCGCGAAGGACGATGTGGTGCCGCCGCGCGAGGATCGTCTGATCGATGCCGCATTCCGCAAGGTCGGCGGCGGTGCGCGCTACACCGAATTCCCCGAAGCCAACCACAACAGCTGGGATCCTGCGTATTCGCAGACCCCGGAATTGTGGCCATGGTTGTTCGCGCAACGGCGGAAGTGAATCTCCGTGCCGCGCGAATATTTCAGTCTGCGGAAGGCTTCGGCTTCTTCGCCTCGATCGTACGCGCGCCGGTGATGATCATCGTCACCATCGTACTGATCTGATCGACCAGTTCGCGGTCCCGCTCCGGCGGCAGGTCCATCGCCATCGCGCCCATCGCAAACACCAGACGGGTGATGGCTTTCGACACCAGCGCCGGTTCGTGCATGACCGTGCCTTCGGCGGCGGCGAGCCGTACCAGGTCGGTGCGCAATTCTTCTTCAAAAAACGTCAGCTCGCGATCGACGGCCTGCTTGAACGCATCCGAGCCGACGGTGCCTTCGCGCAGCAGCACGTGCAGCAGTTTGTCGTCCGCCCGGAGCTGTTCCATGAAGGTTTCGACCGAGCCGCGGACGATGCCGCGCTGGGTCGCGACGCGATGCCGCGCTGCGCCGATGATCTTGCGCAGCGAGCGCCCGGCCAGATCGATGAGCGCGACCGCCAGTTCATCCATGTCGCGGAACTGGCGATAGAAGCTGTTCGGCGCGATCCCGGCTTCGCGCGCCACTTCCCGCAGGCTGAGGCTCGATACGCTGCGGTGCGGCCCGATCAGGCGCAGCGTGGCCGCGAGCAGATCCTCCCGCGAGATCGCGGTTTTGCGTCCGGCATGCAGGTCGAGGCTGTCGTCGGCGGAGAGCGGTTGGGTCATGGTTGGGCGCGGCGAATGACCGGGGTCCCGCATCATAGCCCTGTCAGAAATATACATTTGTATAGACAATTGTCTTCTCATCTGTATAGTGCCTGGCATGGACGCCGCCGCCACACCTGCCATCACCCGCCGTCGCCACCCGCTCAAGCGGTTGGCGCGGACTCTGTTGGCGCCCGATGCCTTCGATTTCTGGGCATCGCGGCTGAATCCGATCTGGTCCCTGGACCGCCCGCTGGCGAGGATCGTGGCCCAACAAGCCGAATCCAGCGACACCTTCACCCTGCTGCTGCAGCCCAACCGCCACTGGCGCGGGTTCCGGGCGGGGCAGCATCTGAATGTCTCCACCGAGATCGACGGCACCCGCGTCACCCGCAGCTACAGCCTGAGCGACGCCCCGCGCGCCGACGGCCGCATCGCGATCACCGTGAAAGCGATCCCCGGCGGTCGGCTCAGCCAGCATCTCTGCCACGTCGCGAAGCCGGGCGATGTGCTCACGCTGGGCCCGGCGTTCGGCGAGATGACCTTGCCGGAGCGCGCCGAAGGCGCTTGGCTGTTCCTCGCCGCCGGCAGCGGCATCACGCCGATGATGGCGATGATCCGCGCCCAGGCCGCTCAGGGGATGCCGATGCCGATCGCATTGGCCTACTGGGCGCGCACCCGCAGCGAACTGTGCTTCGTCGAAGAACTCCGCGCGCTGGCCGCGCGGCAGCCGAATTTCCGGGTCGATGTCGTCCTGACGCGCGATGCCGATGCCGCCGATTGCCGTCATGGGCGCATCGATGCGTCGCTGCTGTCGGCATTCGCACCCGATCTGCATCAACGTCGTGTGTTCGCCTGCGGCCCCGACGGCTTCGTCGCAGCTGCGCGCGCGCTGGCCGCCGAACGCGCAGTCGCGTTCCACGCCGAAGCGTTCACGCCGCCGCCGCAAGTGGATGCCGATGTCGACGGCGGCAGCGTGCAGCTGACGCTCGCTGCGAGCAATCGTGTGCTGACCGTGCCGCGCGGAGAATCCCTGCTGACCGCGCTCGAAGCCGCCGGACTGAAGCCCGCTTCCGGCTGCCGCATGGGCATCTGCAACACCTGCGCGTGCGGCAAACGCGCCGGTACGACCCGTCACCTGCATACCGGCGATGTCGAACAGGAGCCGGTGTCCGCGCTGCGCCTGTGCGTGAACAGCGCCCGCAGCGACCTCATTCTTGATCTGTGATCGAACCATGACCGACAGAATCGCAAATCGCATACTGACGCCAGACGAGCTCGAATCCTTCGGCCGCGAACTCGACGCCGTGCGTGCGCGCACGGCTGCCACGCTCGGTCAGCGCGACGCCGACTACATCCGCGCCATCGTCGCTGCGGTGCGCTGGACCGGCTTCGCGGGGCGCATGCTGCTGTGGCTGGGCGCGGTGGTCGGCGCATTCGTGCATCCCGTGCTGTGGCCGGCCTGCCTTCTCGGCACGCTGCTGCTCGCGTTCTCGAAAATCCTCGAAAACATGGAGCTGGGCCACAACGTCATCCATGGTCAGTACGACTGGATGCGCGACCCGCATCTCGACGGCAAGACCTACGAATGGGACATCGCCGGCACCGCCGACAACTGGCGCGAAACCCACAACTATCGCCATCACACGTGGACCAATGTCCGCGGCATGGACGATGACATCGGTTATGGCCTGCTGCGGATCTTTCCCGAACAGCGCTGGAAGCCGTTCTATCTCGCTCAGCCGGCGATCGCGGTGATCTTCGCGCTGCTGTTCGAGTGGGGCGTGGCGATCCAGCATCTGCGCATCGGGCGCTGGTTCGCCGGCAAGACCAGCTTCGCGAAAATGCGGCAGCAGTTCCGCCCGGTGGGTCGCAAGATGGCGCGCCAGGTGTTGAAGGATTACGTGCTGTATCCGCTGCTGGCCGGCCCGTTCTTCCTGTCGGTGCTGCTGGGCAATGCCGTGGCCAACGTGATCCGCAATGTATGGACCTACGTCATCATCTTCTGCGGGCACTTCACCGCCGACGCCGAGATTTTTTCGAAGGAATCGGTGATCAAAGAATCGCGCGGCCGCTGGTATCTGCGTCAGTTGCGCGGTTCATCCAATATCAGCGGCGGCAAACTGTTGAATCTGATGTCCGGCAATCTCAGCCATCAGATCGAGCATCACTTCTATCCCGATGTGCCCGCGAACCGCTACGCCGCGATGGCCGTCGAAGTTCGCGGCATCTGCGCGCGCTACGGCCAGCACTACAACACCGGCTCGCTGCCGAAGCAGTTCGGGCAGGTGGTCTGGCGGATCCTCCGGCATGCGTTGCCGAGCAGATCGAAGGTGCGTTTCGCGTATCGATTGCAGAGCGACTGAGCGCCGGACGCCGTCGTTGCCATGACCGGCGTGTGCCCGTCAGGTGGATCGCTCATGGATCGCTCAGCGCGAACGCTGCGCAGAAGAGTCCGTCTGCTCGGCGCTTGATGGGCCGGTGATCCTCCGGAGCCCGGACAGGTTCGACTTTTCGATCTTTGCGGCAACTCCGACGCTTCGACCCGCCAGATTCGCGACCACGTACTGGACCGAACTGCCGAGGACCTGGGCGCTTTCGGAGAGCGTGAGGCCGTAATCCTGCTCCAGCCATTGCGTCAGCCCTGCGGTCGCCATGCGTAGCGCATCGTCCAGCG
This sequence comes from Lysobacteraceae bacterium, assembly GCA_040079515.1. GTDB lineage: Bacteria > Pseudomonadota > Gammaproteobacteria > Xanthomonadales > Xanthomonadaceae > Lysobacter_I. Next base: position 50,557 of record JBEBKD010000013.1, on the reverse strand, counting down.
AGCCTGCCTGGCCCAGCGCCATGATATGCGTCGGCGATTCCACGCGCGGCATGGCGATCGATCCGCCGCGCAGCACATCGACGGAAAACTCCACTTCCATCGACGTTTCCAGTGCGAATTGCGAAGTCTCGCCATCGCCCTGCAGCGCATGCGCGTCGCCGAGATACAGCAATGCGCCGGGTTGGTATACCGGAAGATAGACGATGCTGCCTTCGACGACTTCGTTGAAATCCATGTTGCCGCCGAAACGGCCGGTGTCGCCGGTCGATGGCGGTGCGAAACCGGATCCCGGCGCGACCGCGAGGCCGCCCAGCATCGGGCGTAGCGGCACCTTGAAGTCTTTCAAACGCTCGCCCGGTTGTTCGGGACTCGCGAATCCATGTTCCACATCAAGCTTCCACCGGATGGGCCGGCCGAGCTCCGTGGCCTTGGCCGCGACACTGTTGCTCTGCGCGCGGGCAACGATGTCATCCAGACTGTCGGCATAGTCCCGGTTCAAACGCAGACGTTTGATCCTGACGACCAGCGTGTCGCCCGGGGATGCGGTCGCGACGTAGAACGGCCCAGTCTGTGGATTTCCGTAGAGGGCACGGGTGACGCCGTTCTCATCGACGCCACCGGAATCGATGGTGGTCGTCTGCACGCTGTCGCCTGGCCAGATGGTCAGCACGGGTTTGCGGTGCTGGGAAAACTCGTTGGCGTAATCGGTCGGCTTGAAGACGTACCGCTTCGGCGGCCCTGCCGGTCTGGTCGGGATCAGGTTCGCGACGAATGCATGCTCGACCCGACGCTGGGCATCGTTGTGGTCGGGGAAGTCGGCCATGCCTTCGATAGCGTTGCCAGCGCGTTTGCCGATGTAGGCATAGGTCGCGTTGTCCGAATCCGTGACGGTGAAGCGGATCGTATCTCCGGAGAGATCGCCTTCCAGCTTGTCGCCATCGAGCATGCCCGTCAAACGGTTGCCGTCGCGGCTCAGTTCGAGCTCCGAATACATCGGGTTGCCCCAAAGATCGGTGCTGACGACCCAGCTTTCGCGCGCGCTCTCGTTGGCGTACAGGCTTGACGGCAACAGACACATCAACAGCAGCAACGGCTTCAGCATGGCCACGCCCGGTGATCGAATCCTCGTATGGATGCGCTGCAGCGCGAAAACGTCGCAGCTTCCGTGGTTCGCATTGCCTGTGCCGCAAAACGACTACGCCAGCAATGTCTCCAATACCGCCATCCGCACCGCGACGCCGTTCGCGACCTGCTTGAGGATCAGCGACTGCGGGCCGTCGGCGACGGCGTTGTCGATTTCCACGCCACGGTTGACCGGACCCGGGTGCATCACCACCGCATCGGGCGCGGCGCGTTTGAGTCGGGCTGCGGTCAGGCCGTAATCGCGGTGATAATCGTCCAGCGACGCGATCAGCCCCTGTTCCATGCGTTCGCGCTGCAGACGCAGCATCATCACCACGTCGGCGCCTTCGATCGCTTCGTCCAGATCCTGGGTGACGAGGCAGCCGTGCAGCGTGCCGCCGCCGTCTTCCACGGGCGGCAACAGTGCCGCAGGACCGCAGACGCGGATTTCGCCGGCGCCGAGAATGCGCAGCGCATGCAGGTCGGAGCGCGCGACGCGCGAATGCAGCAGGTCGCCGACGATCGCGACCTTCAGCGTCGAAAAATCCACGTGCTTGGCCTGGCGCAGGGTCAGCATGTCGAGCAACCCCTGGGTGGGATGGGCGCTGCGGCCGTCGCCTGCATTGATGATGCGGGTCTTGCTGTCGACGGATGCCGCCAGCGCATTCAATGCACCGTCCTCGTGGTGGCGGATCACGAAACCGCGCACGCCCATCGCCTCGATGTTCTTGAGCGTGTCGCGCGCGCTTTCGCCCTTGGTGGTGGACGAGGTTGCGGCATCGAAATTCAGCACATCCGCACCGAGCCGCTGCGCCGCGCGCTGGAAACTCAGGCGGGTCCGCGTCGACGGCTCGAAGAACAGGGTGCAGATCGCGATGCCGTTCAGCGCATCAGGCGCTTCTTCGCCGTCGACGAACTGCTGTGCGCGGTCCATCAGGCGGACCATCGTCGCACGCGACAGACCGTCGAGGGTGAGCAGATGGTGCAGTACGCCCTGGGCGTCGGTCTGCAGTTCGGATTTGTAGCCGGTGGTGTCGGGGGGGGAGTTGTGCAGCGGGGTCATCATGGCGTCGATCACTCCTCAAGTAAGGTGGCGTCCTGCGGTGCGGCGAACCAGCGTTCGAGAATCACCGCGGCGGCGACGGCATCCAGAAGGTCCGCGTCGCGGCGTTTGCGTTTGCCTTCGGCGCGATCGTCGGCGAAGCGTCGCGCGGCTTCCTGCGAACTGTTGCGTTCGTCGATCATCGCGACCGGCAGCGAAAACTTCGCGCGCAGGGCACGCGCGAAGGCGCGCGCGCGTTCGCGGATCGGCTGATCGCCGCCGTCGAGCGTCATCGGGTCGCCGACGACGAAGCCGGTCGGCCGCCACTCGCGGTAAAGGCGTTCGATCGCTGGCCAGTCGATCCTGTCGTCGTGCACATCGACCACCGCCAGCGCACGCGCGCCGAGGCCGAAGCCGCTGCCGACCGCGACGCCGATGCGGCGGGCGCCGACATCGAAACCCAGGAGCGTGCCGTCGCTGAGGAGGGCGTCGCTCATGCGTGACCGGTGTAATCCGTGACCCGCGCAAGGTCCACGCCGATCCGCCCTGCGGCCGCCTGCCAGCGCGCGTCCAGTGGCAGCGAGAACAGCAGTTCCGCGTCGCTCTGGGCGGTGAGCCAGGCGTTGTCGACCAGCTCCTGTTCGAGCTGGCCCGCGCCCCAGCCGGCACAGCCCAGCACCACGGTCGAATGCGTCGGGCCTTCGCCCAGGGCGAGCGCTTCGAGGACATCGCGCGAGGTGGTGACGTAAAGACCCTCGACGATTTCGAGCGTTGAATCCCAGCGGCGGTCGCCGTCGTGCAGCACGAAGCCGCGCTCGGGATGCACCGGGCCGCCGGCCAGAACCTGGCGTTCGCGCAGCGCGGCGTCTTCGGTGGCGATGCCCATCTGCTCGAACACTTCGCCGAGGGTGTATTCGGAGGGGCGATTGATCACCAGTCCCATCGCGCCGTCGGCGTCGTGCTGGCAGATCAGCGAAACGGTGCGGAAAAAGTTGGGGTCCGCCAGCGAGGGCAGCGCGATCAGCAGCTGATTGGCGAGGGGTGTGGGGTCGGGGGGCATGGGGGCATTGTAAGGCCATGAACCCCCTCACCCCCTCCTCTCTCCCTGCCGTGCAAGGAGAGAGGGAAGAGCGTGAGGGGCACTCTTACGCTGCGAACGGCACTCCGGTCTTTTCGCGGAGTTCTTCAAGACTCACACCGGGTGCGCGTTCGGTCAGTTTCAGGCCATCCGGGGTCACGTCGAACACCGCCAGATCGGTGATGATCCGGTCGACCACGCCCACACCGGTCAGCGGCAGGGTGCATTCGGGCAGGATCTTGTGTTCGCCGCCTTTCGCGGTGTGCTCCATCAGCACCACCACGCGCTTCACGCCGGCCACCAGGTCCATAGCGCCACCCATGCCCTTGACCATCTTGCCGGGCACCATCCAGTTCGCGAGATCGCCCTGATGGGTAACCTGCATCGCACCGAGGATGGCGAGATCGATATGGCCGCCGCGGATCATCGCGAACGAATCGTGGCTGCCGAAATAGCTGGCGCCGTGACGTGCGGTAACGGTCTGCTTGCCGGCGTTGATCAGGTCGGCGTCCACCTCGGTTTCGGTCGGGAACGGGCCGATGCCGAGCAGACCGTTCTCGCTCTGCAGCCACACATCCATGCCGTCGGGAATGTAGTTGGCCACCAGCGTCGGCAGACCGATGCCGAGGTTGACGTAGGCGCCGTCGCCGAGTTCCAGCGCTGCGCGCTGCGCCATCTGTTCGCGGGTCCAGGCCATTATTTTTCTCCTCGCACGGTGCGCTGTTCGATGCGCTTCTCGGGGGTCGGATTGACCACGATGCGGTCGACGTAGATGCCGGGCAGGTGGACGTGATCGGGGTCGATGTCGCCGACCTCGACCAGATGCTCGACCTCGGCCACGCAGACCTTGCCGGCCATCGCCACCGCCGGATTGAAATTACGCGCGGTCTTGCGGAACACCAGATTGCCGGCCTTGTCGGCCATCCAGGCCTTGACCAGCGAGACGTCGGCCTTCAGCGCGGTTTCCATCACGTACCAGTGGCCGTCGAACTGGCGGGTCTCCTTGCCGTCCGCCACCACCGTGCCGTAACCGGTGCGCACGAAGAACGCCGGAATACCCGCGCCGCCTGCGCGCAGACGCTCGGCGAGCGTGCCCTGCGGATTGAATTCGAGTTCGAGTTCGCCGGACAGGAACTGGCGTTCGAACTCCTTGTTCTCGCCGACGTAAGAGGAAATCATCTTCCTGATCTGGCGGGTCTCCAGCAGCATGCCCAGGCCGAAACCGTCGACGCCGGCGTTGTTGGAGATCGCGGTCAGGCCTTTCGCGCCGGAATCGCGCAGCGCGGCGATCAGCGCTTCGGGAATACCGCAGAGACCGAAACCGCCGACCGCGAGGGTCTGGTTGTCGGCGACGAGGCCGTGCAGCGCTGTGGCTGCGTCCGGATAGATTTTATGACTGCTCATGCCGACACCGTGCGATGCATGCGAGACACTCCTGACGCGGGGGGCGATCCATAGAGTCGACAAGTTTACCGGCTCGTCTCCCTGCCGGGACACCGTACTTTGGGGCATGTCCGGCGGCGGCATGTTCGTCGACGGCCGCCGCCGTGCGGGCCGTGGCCGGCTAGACTGGCAGGATGCCCCGTATCGCCTTCGTTACCGCCATCGCATCCGCCGCGCTGGATCAGGACATGCCGCTGTTGATCGATGCCTGCGAGGGTCTCGGTCTGCGTGCCGAAGTCCGTGCCTGGGACGACTTCACCGTGTCCTGGGCCCGCTACGACGCGGTCGTGCTGCGTTCGGCTTGGGACTATCACGCCCGGCTGCCGGAATTCCTTCGCTGGTGCGAACGAGTCGACCGTGTCGCGCGGCTGCTCAATCCGCTGCCGACCGTGCGCTGGAACACCGACAAGCACTACCTCGCCGATCTGGAAGCCGCCGGCATCCCGGTGGTACCGACGCGTTTCGTCGAACCCGACGCCGATCCCTTGCCGGCGCTGCAGGCGTTTCTCGGTGAATTTCCGGATGCCGCCGAATATGTGGTGAAGCCGGCGGTAAGCGTCGGTTCGCGCGACACCCAGCGTTATCGGCGCAAGCAGGAATTCGCCGCGGCCAATCACATCGGCGGTCTGCTCGATACCGGCCGCAGCGCGATGGTGCAGCCCTATCTGGATGCCGTCGATACGGATGGCGAAACCGCGCTGTTGTATTTCGATGGCCGATTCAGTCACGCGCTGCGCAAGGCGGCGCTGCTGCGGCCGAACGAACCGCCGCTGGATCACCTGCGGCTTCCCAACGCCATCGCCGCGCGCGAACCCGATGCCGACGAACTTCAGGTGGCCGAAGCCGTGCTCGACGTCCTGCGGGCGCGCGGCGACGGGCAACCGCTTTACGCGCGCATCGATCTGATTCGCGACAGTCGCGGTCAACCGCGACTGCTGGAACTGGAGCTGACCGAACCCTCTCTGTTCCTGACGTCCGTGCCGGCGGCGGCCGAGCGTTTCGTTGAAGTTCTACAAAGAACCCTCTAGACGGAGAGGGTCGGTGCGGTCGGCAGCCCTCTTGGCACGAGATGACCCCGAGAGGGCTTGGCCGCAGTAGTGGTGTGCTTTGGCGCGGTGCAAACCGGTGCCCGCATCGCCTGTCGGTCGATATTCCTCCAGCGATGCCGGGAAGCGCACGCCGAGTGAGCGGGCGAGCGACCGCGGTAGCAACTAGCGCGAAATCACGGGGTCGGGCATTTCCATTATTGTCGATCCACGGTCCGCCCTGCCGACGATCTGGCAGACTATACCCTTTGCGTGCCCGGACGCCGATGAATTCGCAGGTTATCCCCATCAACTCACTGCAGCGGCATGTGGCTGCGCTGCAGGGTGTGCTGGTGCAAGCCGTCGGCGACGTCATCGCCAGCGGCCATTTCGTGCTGGGCAGCCATGTCGCAGCGTTCGAGGCCGAATTCGCGGCTTATTGCGGTGTCGATCACTGCGTCGGCGTTGCCAACGGGACGGATGCGCTGGAGCTGGCTCTGAAAGCGGTCGGTGTCGGCGCTGGCGACAAAGTCGTCGTTGCGGCGAATGCGGCCATGTACGGAACCACCGCAGTGTTCGCATGCCGAGCGGAACCGGTGTTCGTCGATGTGCTTCCGGGTGAAGCCACTCTCGACCCGAAGGCGATCGAAGACGTTTTCCGAACCAGCGCCGGGATCAAGGCGATCCTGGTCACGCATCTTTACGGTCGACTCGCCCGGATGGTGGAGATCTGCCGTATCGCCCAGGCTCATGGCGCGATGATCGTCGAGGATTGCGCGCAAGCGCACGGCGCGCGTGCCGGCGACGGTCGCCGGGCGGGCGCACTCGGCGACATCGCCAGTTTCAGCTTCTATCCGACCAAGAATCTCGGCGCCATCGGCGATGGCGGCGCTATTGTCTGTAAAGATCCCGTTTTCGCCGTGCGTGCGCGTCGACTGCGGCAATACGGCTGGGCGGGCAAGTACGAAAACGCGCTGATGGGTGGGCGCAACAGCCGGCTCGATGAGATCCAGGCTGCGATGCTGTCGGTGATGCTGCCTTGCCTGGATGTCTGGAATGCGCGGCGGCGGCAGATCGCGCTGCGTTATTCCGAGGGCATACGCAGCGATTCGATCGAACTTCCGCCTGCTGCCGGCGAGGAGAATGTGGTTCATCTGTATGTCGTGCGCAGCGATCGAAGACCTGCTCTGCGTGAACATCTTTCGGCCCACGGCATACAGAGCGATGTGCATTATCCGATTCCGGATCATCGGCAGCCTTGCCACGCGCTGCGCTATGCGGATCTCGTGTTGCCAACGACCGAACGCGAAGCCGAGCGGGTGCTGAGTCTTCCTTGCTTCCCGGAAATGACCGACGACGAAGTCTCCAGAGTGATCGACGCATGCAGCCGATTCTGAATCCATCGCTGTCGCTGGTCGTGCCTGTTTACGGCAACGAAGCCTCGATCGATGCGTTGCTCGATGCGATTCGCGCGATCAATGATCGCGCCGGGCCTGGCTTCGAGACGGTCTTCGTTGTCGACGGTAGTCCGGATCGCAGCTACGCGTTATTGCGCGACCGCCTGCCCAAAGCGGGGTTTTCCTCGCAGTTGATCAGTCTGTCGCGGAATTTCGGTTCGTTTTCCGCGATTCGCGTCGGCCTGGAAAAGGCGCGTGGCGACGTGATCGCCGTGATGGCGGCCGACCTTCAGGAGCCGCCCGATCTCGTCTTGAGCTTTTTCGAGGCTTTGCGCAACGATGCCCATGATGTCGCTTTTGGCGTACGCGAGCAGCGTTTCGATCCATGGCTCGGCAGGCTGGCATCCAATGTGTTCTGGTCGTTGTATCGGCGCTTCGTCATATCCGACATTCCCAAGGGAGGTGTCGATATTTTTGCCGTCACTGCGCGATTCCGCGATCGCGTGATCAAACTGACGGAATCGCATTCAAGCCTGCTGGCGCAATTGTTCTGGCTGGGAGGGCGGCGCGCTTTCGTCGGTTACCAGCGGCGCGCACGCGCACATGGCAAGAGTGCCTGGACCCTGCGCAAGAAAATCCGTTACCTTTCCGACAGCGTTTTCGCGTTCACCGATCTTCCGGTGCGCGTGTTGATCGCGATCGGCGGCGTGTCGATGCTGGTCGCATTCGTGCTGGGCATCATCACCCTGGTCGCAAAGTTGTCCGGGCTCGTCCAAGTGCCTGGCTATGCAGGGACCATGCTGGCGATCCTGTTCTTCAGCGCTTTCAACTCCTTGGCGCTGGGCGTGGTCGGGATGTACGCCTGGCGGGCGTTCGAAAACACGAAGGGACGGCCCCTTGCGGTGATCCAATCGGAAGAGATCTTCAGTGAGGAGTCCTCATGAGCTTCTTCGTACATCCCCAGGCGATCTGCGAGACTACCGCTATCGGCGAGGGAACCCGTGTGTGGGCGTTCGCGCATATCCTTCCGGGCGCCCGCATCGGCAAGGATTGCAATCTGTGCGATGGCGTCTTCGTTGAAGACGATGTCGTGATCGGAGATCGCGTCACCGTGAAATGCGGCGTACAGCTGTGGAATGGCGTCCGTCTGCATGACGATGTGTTCGTCGGTCCGAATGCCACGTTCACCAATGATCCTTTTCCGCGCAGCAAAAAGCCTCCGGAGAAATATCTGGAGACGATCGTGGAGTCCGGAGCGTCGATCGGAGCCAACGCGACCATCCTGCCCGGGCTGCGTATCGGCAGCGGTGCGCTGATCGGCGCCGGGGCAGTGGTCACCCGATCGGTGCCGGCGAACGCCATCGTGGCCGGCAATCCTGCGCGCATCATCGGCTACGCCGGTGGTCGGGGTGGCATGGTCGAGTCCATGCCCGAGTCGCCGGCCGAGTCGTGTCCGGGCGCTGTCGCGACCATCGTCGATGGTGTCCGTCTGCACCGACTACCCCGCTTTGCGGACATGCGCGGTTCGTTGTCTGTCGCGGAGTTCGATCGGGATCTGCCGTTCGTCCCGCGTCGCCATTTCGTGGTCTATGACGTCCCCTCGCAGGAGACGCGTGGCGAACATGCCCACAGACGCTGCCACCAGTTCCTGGTCTGTATGCACGGATCCGTTCGCGTGCTTGCCGATGACGGGCGGCACCGTCAGGAATTCGCGCTCGACTCGCCTACGGTCGGAATCCATTTGCCGCCGATGATCTGGGGCACGCAGTACCGCTATACGCCGGATGCCGTTTTGCTGGTGTTCGCGTCCGAGCCGTACGACGCTGGCGACTACGTCCGGAGTTACGATGAGTTTCTTGCCCTTTTGCGCGATTGAGCGATGTCTCCGCTCATGAATCTTGTGGGCAGCGAGAAGTTCCGGTTCATCGTCGCTGGCGCAACCACGACTGCATTTTCGTACTTGCTGTACTTGCTGCTGTTGCTGTGGATCCGACCCATGCCGGCTTATGTCGTCGCCTACGCCGCCGGTATCGTGTGGGCGTATTCCATCAACAGTGTCTGGGTATTCCGCGGGCGCTGGACATGGAGGGGGCTGCTTTCGTATCCGTTGGTCTATGCGATACAAGCGGTTCTTTCCGTCTCGATCTTTGCCCTGCTGATCGGCAAGCTGCATCTGCCTCCGGTCATCGCTCCATTGGTAGCGATTTCGATCCTGTTGCCGATCAATTACGTCTTGGGCAAACGGATCGTCTACCATACGTCCCGCCCGGCGATTGCCCGTTACGACAAACGTCCATGACCACATCTTCAGCTGCGATCGGTGATTCGAGACCACCTGCCTGGCTCGGACCATTCATGGCCGCCGTTGGAGTTTTCCTGCTCGTCTATGGCGTCGAATTGTCGAATTTTTCCCTGTCGATAGATGAGGAAGTCGCCAGCTTCAATGCGACCACTGCTACGGCGTGGTTGAGCCAGGGTCGCTGGGGTATGGGCCTGATCATCCGCATGCTTCCGAATTTCGAAGCGATCCCCCTGTTGTCGACAGTGCTGTTCGGCGCGGGGTTGATTTTCGCGACGATGCGTGGAGTGATGGACTTCAGGCTGACTGGCGCGCAGGCATATTTCTACGCGGTGGTCCATGCCGGTTTTCCCCTGTGGCTGCACATTGCGGAGTTCAACACCTTTGCCGCAGGCTTTGGATTCGGCATCGCCGCAGCGGCGTCCGGCGCGGGTCTGGTCGTCCACGCCCGGAGCGTGGGCGCACGTCTCCTGTCCATCGCATTGCTGGCTTTCGCTTTTTCGGTGTACCAGACGCTATTGATCTATGCAGCTCTATATGCGGTGCTCACGCTGCATGCCAAGTTCGATGTCGGTCTGCAGGGCGGAATTCGGCCCTCTATGCGCGCGCTGGCGCTGGAGGTCGGACGCGTCGCCGGTTGGTTCGTGATCGCGCTGGTCGTGTACTGGTCGACGCAGAAGCTGGCCATGGCGGTGGCCGGCGTGGAAATGGTCTATGTGGATGTCTACTGGCAAGTCGATCGCCTGCGCGCCGATCCGAGAGGATCATTGACTGCGATTGTTCGCGCACTTGCAGACTACATCGATGGACGGCAGTCGATGTATCTGGGTTGGGGCGCTGGTGTGCTCTTTCTGACTTGGCTGGGTTTTTTTCCGACTGCCATGCTGTCCGGCGACCGGAACCAGCGTGCCATCGCGCGCTTGATTTCATTCTGGTGCGTCGCTCTCGTGGGTATCGCATTGGTTGCGCTTCCGTTCGTACCATCCGTCGGCATTCTGCCGATACGGGCGCACATTGCCTGGCCGTTGTTGGCCGCCTGGCTGGCTTCGCGCGTCACCGTTCCATCGGGAGCGCGCTGGCGCCTGGCGTGCGGCGTCGCGCTCGCCTATTACGCGGTCGTGGTGTGTTCCATCGGCGCGTCGTTGTTCTACACCGAGCGACTCGTACGTGCGGCAGATGCTGCGCTCACGCAGCGCCTCGTGCCGGTGATGCTGGGTGTGGGGGGAGCGACAGCGCCGGCGCCGATTCCCTTCACGCTTGTCGGTCAGTTTTCTTTGCCTGCAGAAGGCCAGATTCAGCGCGCAGGCGTATTCGGCACTTCGTTCTATGAGCACGACGGAGGCAACGTGCGCCGCGTCGCGCTCTACATGAAGACATTGGGCATCAACGGTTTCGACCCTGTGTGGCTGGGAAATCGCCCCGACCTCATCCCCGCTGCGGATTCCATGCCCATCTGGCCGGCACCGGGATCGATCCGGCTGGTCAACGGTGTGGTCATCGTCAAACTGGGTGCGCCTACGCGGCCCCAGTTGTCTCCCGGTTGAAAGGAGCCGCGGCCGTGATCGCAGCCCACTCTGCTCCGCGACTTCCCGCGCCCGGGCTGCTTCTGTCATGAACGCCGCCCTGGGTCGTCACGATCACGATACGCGCGTCGATTTCGTGGTCGAGCTCGCCGGCCGCCTGCATGCCTACGGCACTACCGCGCACCGTCTGGAGGGTGCGGTGATGGCGGTCTCGACCAGACTGGGATTGGAGTGCGGCGCATGGTCGAACCCGACCGGGATGATCCTGTCGTTCGGCGAAGTCGGGCACGGTCGTCGCGACACTGTGCGGGTGGTGCGGTTGTCGCCGGGCGAGACCGATCTGTACAAACTCTGCGAAGTGGACCGCGTGGCCGAGGCGGTGATGTCCGGCGGGCTGGATCTGGAAGCTGGACATGCGGCGCTGCGCGCGCTGGACCGCCCCGGCGGCTGGCGCGGCAGGGCCATCGCAATCCTCGCGTTCGGCCTGTCCGCCGCCACGGTTGCGGGCCTGTGGCGGTTGCCGTGGCTGGATATCGCGACCGCTGGCGTCACCGGCCTGCTGCTGGGCGTATTGGACTGGGCCACCCACAACCGTCCGCGGCTCAAGGAGGCCAGCGACGCGATCGCAGCGATGTTCGCGGGCATGATCGCGGTACTGGTGGGGACGTATGTCGGCGCCCTGAATCTGAATACGGTGATCATTTCGTCGCTGATCGTGCTGATGCCCGGCATGGCATTGACCAACGCCGTCAACGAGCTGACCAACCAGAATCTGGTTTCGGGCACCGCACGCTTCGCCGGTGCGATGACCACCATCCTCAAGCTCGCGATCGGCATGATGGTGGCGCTCACCGCTGCGGACATGATCGGCATGCGACCGGAAGTCCGCGCGTTGCGACCGCAACCGGACTGGGTGGAGGCCGTGGCGCTGCTGCTCGGCACCTATGCGTTCGCGGTGCTGTTCCGCGCCAATCGCCGCGATTACCCACTGGTGATGTTGTCGGCCGCGATGGGATATCTCATCTCGAAGATCGCTGGCGACGCTTGGGACAATACCGTCGGTATCTTCCTCGCCGCACTGACGATGACCGCCGTCGGCAACGCCTATGCCCGCTGGTTCAACCGTCCGGGGGCGCTGGTGCGCCTGCCCGGCATCATCATGCTGGTGCCCGGCAGCGCCAGTCTGCGTGGATTGCTGGCCGTGGTGCAGCAGCAGAGCATGGAAGCCGGACAAGCCGCGATGGTGGCGGCGCTGAATATCCTGCTGGCGCTGGTCGCGGGTTTGTTGTTCGGCAATATTCTGATTCCGACGCGGCGGAATCTCTGATTCACGAGCGTTGGGCGCAGAGCGGAGCGTAGGCAACAGACAACATTCAGAGCACCGTCGTCCCGGCGCAGGCCGGGATCCAGTACTTATATGCCGAGGCACCACGGCGATCGAATCAAGTGCTGGATCCCGGCTTTCGCCGGGATGACGACTCAATTGCCTTGCCTGTTCGTGGTTCCTGCGCAAACAAAAAACGCCGGCACAGGGCCGGCGTCGTTTCGATCAGAAGCGCGGGCACTGATTATTTGATCAGCAGCTCTTCGGCTTTCTTGCCTTTCTTCAGCAGATCCGCGAACCACAGCGGCTGCCTGCCACGACCGGTCCATGTGATCTTGGGGTCGGCGGGGTTGCGGTATTTCGGCGCGACTTTGGCGCCTGCCCGCGTTTTCTTCGCGGCTTTTCTGGCCGTTTTCTTCGCGACTTTCTTCGGCGCCTTCTTGGCGACTTTCCTGGTTGCTTTTTTTGCCGTTTTCTTCGCTGCGGGCTTCGCCGCTGCCGCCTTCGCGCTGCCGAACAATTCGGCGATGCTGTAACCGGCAGCATTGGCCAGCGCGATCAGTTTCTTGCGTATGCCGGCGATGGGTTTGCGCTTGGTCAGCGCCACCTGCTGCTTCTTGATTTGGGTCGCCAAGTTCTTCAGCTCCTTTGAGGAAAGATCTTTCAGATCGATTGCCATGTGTGCTCCGCGTAACGGTGGGGTATTCCGCGCAACGGCACGGAACGGCCGATCATAATCGAATCCATGGGGTCGGGGCTGAATCGGATTCCCAAAACGACAACGCCACAGCGATTCCGTGGCGTTGTCGTTTCCGCTTCGCAGAGCGGGATCGATCGTGTTGATCTATCGATCGGCACTCAGCCGTTGCATCAGCGCATCGCGATCCAGCGATTCGGCTTCGCTGGCGCGGCGGGCGCGATATTCGAACGTGCCGGCGGCGAGGCCGCGCTCCGACACCACCACGCGGTGCGGAATGCCTATCAGTTCGATGTCGGCGAACATCGGGCCCGGACGCAGGCCGCGGTCGTCGAGCACCGTTTCCACGCCGGCAGCCTTCAGTTCGTCGTACAGCGCCTGCGCGGCTGCGACGACATTCGCGTCGTTCTTCGGATTGATGATGCAGACCGCGACCTGCCACGGCGCCATCGTTTCCGGCCAGATGATCCCGGCGGCGTCGTGATTCTGTTCGATCGCGGCGGCCACGATCCGGCTCACGCCGATCCCGTAGCAACCCATGGTCGGCGTCGCAGCCTTGCCGTTGGCGTCGAGGACGCTGCACTTCATCGCCTCGGAATATTTGCGGCCCAGCGCGAACACATGGCCGACCTCGATGCCGCGCGCGATCCCGAGCGTGCCCTGACCATCGGGCGAGGCATCGCCGGCGAGGACATTGCGGATATCGGCGACGAGATCCGGTTCAGGCAGATCTCGGCCCCAGTTCACGCCGGCGATGTGATAGCCGGGTTCGTTGGCACCAACCACGAAATCGTGCATCGCGGCGACGCTGCGGTCGGCGATGATGCGGATGGTTTTCTTCGGATTCACCGGGCCGATGAAGCCCGGCTCGCTGCCGAGATGTTCGAGAATCTCGGCTTCGGTCGCGAGACGGTATTCCGCGAGGCCCGGCAGTTTGGACAGTTTGATTTCGTTGACGATGTGATCCCCGCGCACCAGCGCGAGCACGAACTGTGGCGGTTTGTCCGCACCTTCGGTCATGATCGCCACCGATTTCACGGTGCGCGTCAGCGAAAATCCGAGCAACGCCGCAACTTCATCGCAGGTCTTCTGCGTCGGCGTCTCGACCTTGCGGATCGTTTCGGTCGCCGCCGCGCGTTCGCCGGGCGACACCGCTTCGGCCAGTTCGACATTGGCGGCGTAATCCGAGCCGTCGGAAAAGGCGATCGCGTCTTCGCCGGATTCGGCCAGCACGTGGAATTCGTGCGAGGCACTGCCGCCGATCGCGCCGGTGTCGGCGAACACCGCGCGGAAGGTCAGGCCGAGGCGGGTGAAGATGCGCGAATACGCGTCGTACATGTTCTTGTACTCGGCGGCGAGCGAGTCGTCGTCGATATGGAACGAATAGGCGTCCTTCATCAGGAATTCGCGCGCGCGCATCACCCCGAAGCGCGGGCGGATCTCGTCGCGGAATTTGGTCTGGATGTTGTAGAAATTCACCGGCAGCTGTTTGTAGCTGTTGATCTCCTGACGCGCGAAATCGGTGATGACTTCTTCGGCGGTGGGGCCGTAGCAGTACTCGGCCTCCTTGCGGTCCTTGATCTTCAGCAACTGGCCGCCGAATTTCTCCCAGCGTCCTGTTTCCTCCCACAGCTCGCGCGGCTGGATCGTCGGCATCTGCAGCTCGATCGCGCCGGCGCGGTTCATTTCCTCGCGCACGATGCCCTCGACCTTGCGCAGCACGCGCAGCCCCAGCGGGCTCCAGGTGTAGAGGCCGGCGGCGAGCTTGCGCAGCATGCCCGCGCGGAGCATCAGCTGATGGCTGACGATCTCGGCGTCGGCGGGCGTTTCCTTTTCGGTGCGGAGATGGAACTGCGACAGACGCATGGACGGAACTCGGACAAGAGTGGGGATAGCCCCACATTTTGCCCGATGTCAGCTCGCGGTGGGTCCATCTCCCTCCCTTTCGCGCAGCGAAGGGGGCGAAACGGGGCGCTACGAATCATTGATTCGTGCCCCGCTGAGCGCCCGAGCTAACGCGAGGGCCGGACGGGTTGGGGAGGGGTGCTTTTCCCGAATCCAACAACTTTCCTGCTACCCCCTACGTTTCGCGTAAAGGTAGGAGTCGATGCGAGCAAAGGTTCTGTGCGGAAGATTACGGCGCCTTGGCGGTGCTCGGGCTGCAGTTCACCCGGGACACGGTCTGCGCGATCTGCAACTGCTTCTCGCGATCGCTGTCGCTGAGGTCGCGATCGGGTTTGCCGTCGCCGTCGCTGTCCATCTGCAGCTTGGCGCCGCTCATGAGCAGGTCGATGTTCTTGCGTGCGGTGGTGCACTGCGGGGACTCGCCCGACGCATCGGTGGCGGTGGCCTGGCTGTCGGTGGCGCGTTCGCGGTGGTAGATCGAGCGGGCCTGGAACTTGCCCTGTTGCGGCGGCGTCTGCGAGTAGTGGTTCACGCCGTTGGCGTCCTTCCACTGATAGACCTCACCCGCGAAGGCCACGGGGGCGATGCCCAGGGTGAGGGCGGAGACGATCAGGCTGGAGATCAGGCTTGAGCGGAGCGCACGATGCATGGCGATACCTGCGGAACGGCTGGCGGGGGGTGACGACCCGGGGATTGCAGCACCCCGGCGCGGCAGGCGCAAGCATTCCGCCGCCGGGAGGTCAGCCGGGCCTCATCGTCGGTCGGACGTGATGTGATGCGGTGCACGTTACGCCCGATGTGGCGCTGCCGTTACACTGCAGGCATGAGTACGCCCGAATTGCCCATCGAACCGCCCACCGCGCCCCGACGGAGCCGCGGCATCTATCTGCTGCCGAACCTGTTCACCACGGCCGCTCTGTTTTCCGGCTTTTTCGCGATCATCGCCGCCTCCCAGGGCCGGTTCGAGTCCGCTTGCGTGGCGATCTTCATCGCCGCGGTGCTCGATGGCCTCGACGGCCGGGTCGCGCGGATGACCAATACCCAGAGCGAGTTCGGGGTGCAGTACGACTCGCTGTCCGACCTGATCAGCTTCGGTATGGCGCCATCGCTGGTGATGTACCACTGGGCGCTGGCGTCGATGAAACTGGACGGCACCACCATGGGCAAGATCGGCTGGCTTGGCGCGTTCCTCTACGCCGCCTGCGCCGCGCTGCGGCTGGCGCGCTTCAACAGCCAGGCCGGCACTGCCGACAAACGCTGGTTCATCGGCCTGCCCAGCCCGTCTGCGGCGGGCCTCGTCGCCAGTTTCGTGTGGACCATGCACGACCTCGGCCTGAGCGGCGAGTCCCTGCGCTACGCTGCACTGGCAGTGACGGTGATCGCCGGTCTGCTGATGGTCAGCGGCTTCCGCTATTCCAGCTTCAAGGGCGGCAAGCCCGGGCCGCAGGGCGACCGCATTCCGTTCTTCGTGCTGTTTGCGATCGTGGTCGCGATCATCGGTCTGGTGATCGATCCGCCGAAGGTGCTGCTGGCCGTGTTCGCGACGTTCGCCGTGTTCGGGCCGCTGATCTCGCGACGGATGGCGCGCAAATCGCTGGCGGAGGGCGCGTGAATCCTGGATGGAGCCCGCTGCAGCGCGAAATACTGGAAACGATGGGGTTGCCGGTCTATCGTGCAGTGGGCGTCGCGCTGCCCGGCGAACTGCCGGACGATCCGCTGGTCCATGCGCTGTTGCGCGCTGCCGGGCGTACCCGCGATGCCGAAGACGCCGTGCGCCTCGCCAAAGCATGGCCGTCGCCGCGCACGCTGTGTACCGACCCTCGCGCCAAGCGCGCGCTGTGGCCGCAGTTGCGTGCCCTGCGACGGTCGCCTGCGTCGTGAGCTCGCGTCGATGAGCACACCTCCGTGAGCAGCCCGTCGTCGTCGTTCGTCGAATCTTCGACACCGGCGTCGACGATCCTGCGTGCGATGCGCGAGGCGGACATCGGCGCAGTGATGTCGATCGAAACCCGCTCCTATCCGTTTCCGTGGACCGACGGCATCTTCCGCGACTGCCTCAACGCCTGCTACCCGTCGTGGCTGCTGATGCGGGACGACAGCATCATCGGCTACGGCGTGATCAGCGTCGCCGCGCGCGAGGCGCATATCCTCAATATCTGCATCGATCCCGATGTGCAGAGCCAAGGCCACGGACGTCGCCTGCTGCGCGCGCTGGTGCGCATCGCGCGCGCGCAGAATGCCGAGCGCATCTTCCTCGAAGTCCGGCCCTCGAACCCACGCGCGATCGCGCTGTATTTCGACGAAGGCTTCAACGAGATCGGTCGCCGCCCGCGCTATTACCCGGCGCACATCGGCCGCGAGGACGCGATCGTGATGGCGATGGAGTTGTTTGCCGAGGATTGATCGCGCGATTAATCAACCCCTCTCCAACCCTCCGGCCCTCGCATTTGCTCGGGCGCTCAATGGGGCACGAATCGGTGATTCGTAACGCCCCGCATCGCCCCCTTCGCCTGCGGCGAAAGGGATGGAGCAGAACTCAGAGTCGGGCGCGTTGCTCGGTCAGCGCAGCGAGTTTCGCGGCCCAGTCGGCGAGACGCAGACGTTCCTGCTCGATCACTGCCGGCGGCACATTGCCACCGAAGCGCGCGAGTTTGTCTTCGCTCCTGGTTTTTTCCGACGCGACGCGCGCGATTTCCTTGTCGAGGCGCACGCGCTCTGCATCCAGATCGACCAGACCTTCCAGCGGCACCAGCAGGGTGAGGCCGCCGACCACGGCGGATGCCGCTGCGGGCGATTCACCGACCAGCGTTTCGATCGATTCGAGCTTGAGCAGGAATCTGAGCTGCGACGCGAAACGGGCGATGCGTGCGACATCGTTGGCATCGCCGTCCTTCAGCAGCAGGCGCACCTGTTTGGCGGGCGAAATGCCCAGCGTGCTGCGGATGCTGCGCAGGTTCTTGATGACTTCTTTCAGCCATTCGATATCGGTTTCGGCGGCGGCGTAATCCTGTCCGCCGAGGTCGCTGGCCTGCGGATAGGCGCGCGTCGAAATGCTGTTCGCCTCGATGCCGAGCTTCGGCGCGACGTTGCGCCACAGTTCTTCGGTGACGAACGGCGTCAGCGGATGCAGCAGGCGCAGCAGCGATTCCAGCACATGCAGCAGCGTGTGGCGGGTGCTGTCGGCGGCGGACTTGTCGTCGCCATTGAGCGCCGGCTTCGCCAGCTCCACGAACCAGTCGCAGAACTCGTTCCATGCGAATTCGTACAGCGCCTGCGCGAGCAGGTCGAAGCGATAGGTTGCGAAGTGTTCGCCGGCTTCGGCGGAGACTTTGGCGAGGCGCGAGAGGATCCATTTTTCGGCATCGGTGATGGGCTCGATGCTGTTTCCTTCTCCCACCGGGAGAAGGTGGCGCGAAGCGCCGGATGAGGGTGCGTCGTGCGCCGATCTCTCCTGCAATGCCGAACCCTCACCCCCGACCCCTCTCCCGGCGGGAGAGGGGAGCAAAAAGCCTTCGGTGTTCATCAACACGAAGCGCGTCGCGTTCCACAGCTTGTTGCAGAAATTCTTGTAGCCCTCGCAGCGGGCCATGTCGAATTTGATGTCGCGGCCCGGGCCGGCGAGCGCGGCCATGGTGAAGCGCAGCGCGTCGGCGCCGTGCGGCGCGATGCCGTCGGGGAATTCCTTGCGCGTGTGTTTTTCGATCTTCGGCGCATCCTTCGGCTTCATCAGCCCGGTGGTGCGCTTGGCGACCAGTTCGTCGGCAGTGATGCCGTCGATGATGTCGAGCGGGTCCAGCACATTGCCCTTCGACTTCGACATCTTCTGCCCGTCCTTGTCGCGGACGAGGCCGGTGATGTACACGTCCTTGAACGGCACGCGCGCGGCGTCGGGCGCATCCTTCGGCATGAAGTGATCGGTCATCATGATCATCCGGGCCACCCAGAAGAAAATGATGTCGAAGCCGGTCACCAGCACCGACGACGGCACGAAATCCTCGAAGCCGCGTTCGCGCATCGATTCGGGATTCGGCCAGCCCATGGTGCTGATTGGCCAGAGGCCGGAGGAGAACCATGTCTCCAGCACATCGTTATCGCGGCGTAGGATGGGCCCCGGCCCACCGCTCTTCGCGGATGCCTGTGCAATCGCGGCCTCTTCATCCCGCGCCACGTACACATTGCCAGCCTCGTCGTACCACGCCGGAATGCGATGGCCCCACCACAGCTGACGACTGATGCACCAGTCCTGGATGTTCTCCATCCAGTGCCGATAGGTGTTGATCCAGTTCGGTGGCACGAATTTCACCGAGCCGTTCTCGGCAAGTTCAAGGCCGCGTTTCGCGAAGCCGTCCATCGCCACGAACCACTGATCGGTGAGATAGGGCTCGATCACCTGACCGGTACGGTCACCACGCGGCACCTGCAGTTTGTGCGGTTTGGTTTCGATCAGCAGGCCGGCTTCTTCGAGGTCGCCGACGATGATCTTTCGCGCATCGT
The DNA here is from genome assembly GCA_040079515.1 of Lysobacteraceae bacterium. Lineage (GTDB taxonomy): Bacteria > Pseudomonadota > Gammaproteobacteria > Xanthomonadales > Xanthomonadaceae > Lysobacter_I. The sequence continues at coordinate 31,208 of JBEBKD010000013.1, read as the reverse complement.
AGCGATCAAGGTTGGCATATTTATTCGGTAATTTTTTTCGCAGCAAAGTCCCTACATAAACCGTGTCTGCAGTGGTCTGAATGTCATGTGGGAATCGTGAATGATTGCGATCAACCCAATGATTGAAATGTTCAAATGCGTCAGCAAGCACTACGGCTTCTTCAGAAAAGATATTGATCATCGGCAGCTTGTGCCGTTGGCCCACCGCATAGTCATTGAAATCATGCGCAGGCGTCACCTTCACCACGCCAGTCCCGAACTCGCGGTCCACATAGTCATCGGCAATGATCGGAATCTCGCGGTTCGTGAGCGGCAGCGTCACGGTCTTGCCGATCAGATGCGTGTAGCGCTCGTCGTCGGGATGCACCATCACCGCTGTATCGCCCAGCATCGTCTCGGGGCGCGTGGTCGCGACCACCAGCGAACCGCTGCCGTCGGTGAGCGGATATGAGATCGACCACAGGAACCCGTCTTCCTCCTCGCTCACCACTTCAAGATCGGAGATCGCGGTCTTCAGCACCGGGTCCCAGTTGACGAGGCGCTGGCCGCGATAGATCAGCTTTTCTTCGTACAGTTTGACGAATGCTTCAATCACCGCATTCGACGCGCCCTCGTCCATCGTGAACACGCTGCGCGTCCAGTCGCCCGATGTACCGAGGCGGCGCATCTGGCGTTCGATGGTGCCGCCGGACTGCGCCTTCCATTCCCAGACTTTGTCGATGAACTTGTCGCGACCCAATGAATCGCGCGTCTCGCCGGTGCCGGCGATCTGCAGGTTGCGCGACACCACCATTTCGGTGGCGATGCCGGCGTGGTCGGTGCCCATCTGCCACAGGGTTTTGTAGCCACGCATGCGGTGATAGCGGATCAACGCGTCCTGCAGCGTGTGCTGGAAGGCGTGGCCCATGTGCAGAGTGCCGGTGACGTTCGGCGGCGGCAGCAGGATGCTGTAGGCGGGGCCGTCGCCCTGCGGCGTGAAGACGCCGCTCGCTTCCCACTCGGCGTAGAGGCGGGATTCAAAATCTTTGGGTTCGTAGCCGGGGGCGAGGGTGGTCATGGATTCGTATCGCTGTTCAAGTTTGTTCGTTGTCAGAGCGCCCCTCACCCGGCCTTCGGCCACCCTCTCCCCGCGATGCGGGGAGAGGGAAGCGCACGAAGCGCAAGAGCGACGGCATTACATATCGTATTTCTTCAACTCCAGTCCGCGCGCCTGGTACTGCTTCCAGCGTTCGCGCAGCGGGCCGCGCGCGGAGTCGTCGGCGGGCACCACTTCCAGCACGCGCTCGAAGTCGCCTTCCACCGGCGCGTCGCGCAGGTTGATGACCAGCGGCCGCAGCGCGATGTCGCTGTCGGGCGCGGCGATCAGCACAGGTGTCAGCTCGTCTTCGTCGTCGCTGCCGGCGATCTGGTGCGGAATGAACGCGTCCTCGTCGAAGGCCCACAGCAGGTCGTCCAGGGCTTCGGCCTGCGCGGCGTCGCGCGCCAGCACCAGCGTCCACAGATTCGCCTCGTAGGCCTTGCGCGCGAGTTCGCACACCAGGCGCAGAGGCTCCTCGCGGAAGCGCGGCTTCTGGATCAGGTAGAAGTCGGCGCGGGGCACCGTCAGCCCTGCACGCGATCCATCAACCACTGCGACAACAAGCCGACCGGCCGGCCGGTGGCCATGCCCAGCTTGCCGTCGTCGTTGGAGACGCCGGCGATGTCCAGATGCGCCCAGCGCTGGTCTTCGGTGAAGCGCGCGAGGAAGCAGCCGGCGGTGATCGCGCCGGCGTTGCGGCCGCCGATGTTGTAGACGTCGGCGAAGGTGGAATTGAGCAGGCTCTGGTATTCGTCCCACAGCGGCAGGCGCCAGGCGCGGTCGAAGACGTTCTCGCCGGCCTGCAGCAGTTCGTTGGCGAGGTCGTCGTGCTTGCTCATCAGGCCGGTGGCGTATTTGCCCAGGGCGACAACGCAGGCGCCGGTGAGCGTGGCCACATCGAGCAGCGCCTGCGGCTCGAAGCGTTGCGCATAGGTGAGCGCGTCGCACAGGATCAGGCGGCCTTCGGCATCGGTATTGCCCACTTCGATGGTTTTGCCGGACATGCTGGTGAGCACGTCGGACGGGCGGTAGCTCAGGCCGTCGGGCATGTTCTCGACCGCCGGCACGATCACGACGAGGTTGATCGGCAGCTGCATGCCCACGGCGGCGACGAAGGTGCCCATGACCGAGGCCGCGCCGCACATGTCGTATTTCATTTCCTCGATGCCGCCGGCGGTTTTCAGATTGATGCCGCCGGTGTCGAAGGTGATGCCCTTGCCGACCAGCACATAAGGTTTCGCGTCGCCGCCATTGCTCCACTTCAGCACGATGAGCTTCGGCGGATTGGCCGAGCCCTGCGACACCGCCAGCAGCGAGCCCATGCCCAGCGCCTGCATCTGATCGCGATCCAGGACTTCGCAGCTGGTCTTGTCGAACTTGCCGGCGAAGATCTGCGCCTGTTCGGCGAGATAGGCCGGGTTGCAGATGTTCGGCGGCAGGTTGCCCAATTCGCGTGCGAAGGCGACGCCATTGGCGATCGCCTTGCCCTGGGACAATGCAATGGCGTCGGTACCGCTCACGACGACGGCGGTGAGCTTGCTTTCGCCCTTGGCCTTGTTCTTCTCGCCGAGCGTGGCGCTGTAGCGATACGCGATATAGCTGAAGGCGATCACGGCCTGACGGATGTTCCAGGCGGCATCGCGCCCCTGGGTCGCGACTTCGCTGACGGTGAAGACGGCATTGGTGGCTGCGCCGTCCTTCAGCGCGCGTGCGGCATCGCTGGCGGCCTTGATGTACTGCGGCACCCCGAACTTGGCGGCATCGCCCAGGCCGATCACCAGCACCCGCGCAGCGGTCACGCCGGGCAGATCGTGCAGCAGCGCGGTCTTGCCGGTCTTGCCGGAGACGTCGCCGCGTTCGATCAGCGTCGCGATGCGGCCGCCGCTGGCGGCATCGAGCGCCTGACCGGTCGCGGTCAGGGTCTTGTCCGCGTATGCGCCGACGACGATGCAGTCGCTGGCGAGGGTGGCGGCATCGGCGGGGGCGCCGGTGTGGAGCGTGAATGCGAGGGCCATCGATCGGGTTCCGTGGAGGCGGTCGGTAAGGGGTTGGCGAAGCGATGTGCGGAGACGGCGCCTGAACCGCCATCGACGGCGCTGTTCAGACTTGCGTGCCTTTCTGATCACGGCATTCCGTACAATCCCCGGGCGTCGGCGACGACGCGGGGCCGCAGCCCGAGCAGAACCGTCAAGTTTAAAGCAAAGCCCCCGCCGGTTGCCCGGCTTCCGGAATCACACACCCCCCGATGCTGAAGCTGGACCGCTACCTGATCCGCGAGTTTGCGCAGAGCACCTTCGCCGTCCTGTCGGTGGTGCTGATCGTATTGTTGGGAGGGGCGTTCGCTGACGTGCTGGGCGATGTGGCCCGCGGCAAGGTGCCGGCGGGCATGCTGCTGGCCCAGTTGGGGCTGGTATTCCTGAAATGGCTGCCGATGATCCTGCCGCTGGCGGTCATGTTGGGGCTGATGCTGGCCATGGGCCGGCTGTACCGCGATGCCGAAATGCCGGTGCTGGTGTCGATCGGCATCGGTCCGAAGCGGTTCCTGCGCCCGTTGGCCTGGATGGCGCTGCCGGTGGTGGTGGTGGTGGGTCTGTGTTCGCTGTGGCTGGGCCCCTGGGCCGACCGCACCTCGCAGCGGATGATCGATGAGGCCGGCCGCAACCTGCTCATCGCGGGAATGGAACCGGGCCGCTTCACCGAACTTCCCGGTGGCGGTGGCGTCATCTACGTCGGCGGCATGTCCAGCGACAACCGCCAGATGCAGCGGGTGTTCGTCTATCGGCAGAAGAAGGATCGTTTCGACGTCACTACCTCGCAGATCGGCACGTTGTCGTTGCAGAACGAACGCGACCGCTACCTCCGGCTGGAGCAGGGCTTCGAGGTGGAGGGCCCGATGGGGTCAGGCCGCGATTTCCGGTTGATGCGCTATGCCGCCAACGAAGTGCGTCTGCCCGAGGAAATCTCGCAGCAGCGCAAGTCCGATGCGGTCGAACTGCTGCCGACGACCGCACTGCTGAGCGACCCCCGACCACAGGCCAAGGCGCAATTCCATTACCGCATCGCACCGCCGCTGCTCACGCTGGCGTTCGCGCTGCTGGCGGTGCCGCTGTCGCGCAGCGCGCCGCGACAGGCGCGCTACGGCAATCTGGCGGTGGGCTTCCTGATCTATCTCTTCAGTATGTTCCTGATGCTGCTGGGCACGCAGTGGCTGGACGACGGCAAGCTGCCGGCCATGCTGGGCCTGTGGTGGATGCTGCTGCCGCTGCTGGCGGCGGCGGTCTGGATGTACGCCCGCGACGGCGCGATCAAGCGCCCGCGTTTCAAGGCTGCGGGTTGATGCCGGCATGATGCCCTTTCCGAAAATCCACGACCTCTACATCGGCAGGGTGGTGTTGGGCTCGGTTCTGTTGACCTGGGCGATCCTGATCGGTCTGGACGCGACCATCAGCGGCATGCTCAACGAAATGAGCGACGTGGGCACCGGCAACTACGACTTCCTCGCCGCATTGACCAACGTCGCCTACAGTCTGCCGCGCCGCGCCTACGTGCTGTTCCCGACGTCCGCGGTGATCGGTGCGTTACTGGGCCTGGGCCAGCTGGCGTCCAGTTCGGAACTCACCGTGCTGCGCGCGCTGGGCCTGTCGCGGCGCCGCATCAGCCTGTCGGTGGCGCTGTCGCTGGTCGTACTGACCGGGCTGATGGTGGTCGGCGGCGAGACCGTCGCGCCGTGGGCGCAGCGCCGCGCCGACACGCTCAAGGCTGCGGCGAAGTCGAAGGACGTGATCGTCGCGCAGTATTCCGGGCTGTGGGCGCGCGAGGGCGATGTGTTCCTCAATGCCCAGACCGGCCAGGAGCGCAGCGAGAACGGCCGCCAGTGGATCGAATTGAGCGACGTGCGCCTGTTCGAGCTGGGCAAGGACGGGCGTCTGGCCTCGATCACCCATGCCGGCAGCGCCGAACATCGCGAAGGCGAGTGGATCCTGCGCAAGGTCGAACGCACCCGCTTCGAGCCCAAGGCCGCCGTGCGTACCACCGCAGCGGAAGAGCGGTGGGCGTCGCGTCTGGACATCGCCGCGCTGGCCGCCAGCGCCCGCGACATCTGGCGCCCGCGCTACCTGACCGCGAGCCAGCTGAAGGAAGGCATCGAATACCGCGAACGCAACGGTCTGGACTCGGGCGAGTTCCAGGAACACTACTGGGGCCGCTGGTTCTATCCGGTCAATGTGCTGGTGCTGTGTCTGCTCGCCATCCCGTTCGCGTTCGGCTCGCTGCGCAGCGGCGGCATGGGCAAGCGCCTGTTCCTCGGCATCGTGTTCTCGCTCGGCTTCTGGCTGGTGCAGACCCAGTTCGTGCGCCTTGCCGGCGTGTTCAAGTTCGATTACCGCATCGCCTACCTCATTCCTGCGCTGGTCATGGTCGGTTTGTCGATCTGGTTGTTCAAACGCAGATCGGGGTGAGTCCGAGCGCTGAGCCGATGCCCTATCGGCATCGGCTGCTCGGGCGAACGCCCGGGCAGGAAGCCCGGGCCGGGCGATCCGGGGAAAGAAGACGTTTCGCCATGGATGGCATGAGATCAATTGCGGATTGAGTCGCGGCTTCTACGAATAGGAAGTCGCGCGGCGCGTCTCTCATCGCGTCTTTTTCGCCACCCGCATCACCCGCGTCCCGCTCGCCCGGTCGTGCCAAGTGAGCCGACCGCGATCGAACCACGCCCACCAGAACCCAAGTCCACCCATCAGCAGCGAGAGCGTGCCGACGACATAGCGTCTGATCAGCTGCGTGCGCGTCGGTGCGGTATGGCCCGCACCGATCACGCGCAGCCGCCACGGCCGCATGCCCAGGGTTTGGCCGCCGCGCGACCAACTGCCGACGGCGTAGGCGCCAGCGATCAACCAACAGCACAGCCACAGCAGCACACCGAGCACGCTGCCGGTCTTGAGGATATCGCGCTCGCCATGGCCGGCGAGGTAGTAGCCGAGGTTGAACAGCGCCGACAGCAGCATCCACAGCGCGACCACCGGCCAGAGGTCGTAGAACATCGCCAGCAGGCGTCGGAGGATCAGCGCGTCGGGCTTGGCGGGTATAGCTGTTTCTGGGGCGGTGTCGGTCATTGCGACAGGATAAAGGGGGAACCGGCATGCGACGAAAAGCCGGTCATCCCCAATGGCCGCGTCACGAACGTAGACCTGCTTCCGCTCCTCCCCTTGCGCGTAGCGCAGGGGGAGGTTGGGAGGGGGTGCTCTTCACACCCCAAAAGCACCCCTCCCCAACCCTCCCCTTCGCCTGCGGCGAAAGGGAGGGAGTATCGAGGGCGCCTCCACCCGCTGCCCGGCCGCTTGCCGCGCTACCCTGTGGCGATGTCCGCTGCCACACCGTCCGAACGCCGACAACAGGCCATCGCGCTGCCGCCGCTGCGCGATGCGGACGCAACGGCGATCCATGCGTTCATCGAGACGATCTGGGCCGAGAACGGGCTCGCGAAACAGACGCTGGCGAGCTATCGGCGCGATCTGGAGGGCTTGGCGCGTTGGCGCGACGGGGCCAGCGGCGGGCTGCTCGGCGCCGACCGTGGTGCGCTGTTCGATTACTTCGCATGGCGAACGCGCAGCGGATACTCGCCGCGCAGCAACGCACGCCTGTTGTCGACGTTGCGCGCGTTCTTCGCGCTGCAGATCCGGCGCGGCGTGCGCGCGGACGATCCCAGCGCATTGCTCGACCCGCCGAAACTGCCGCGCTCGCTGCCGAAAGCGCTGAGCGAGCGCGACATCGAGGCCTTGCTCGCGATGCCGGAGATCGCCGAGCCACTGGGTTTGCGCGATCGCGCGATGCTGGAACTCATGTACGCCGCCGGACTGCGGGTCAGCGAGCTGGTCGGGTTGCCGGCGACGATGGTCAATCTGCGTCAGGGCGTGTTGCGGGCGACCGGTAAAGGCGGCAAGGAGCGGCTGGTGCCGCTGGGCGAAGAGGCGCAGCACTGGCTGGGCCGGTATCTGGCCGGATCTCGCCCGGTACTGGCGGGCAAGCGGGCGCCGACGACGCTGTTCCTGAATCCGGGCGGCGAGCCGCTGAGTCGACAGCAGTTCTGGGGTCTGGTGAAGCGGTATGCCGGCGCTGCAGGCATCGATCCGCGCAAAATCAGTCCGCATGGCCTGCGCCACAGTTTCGCCACGCATCTGTTGAATCACGGCGCCGATCTGCGCGCACTGCAGATGCTGCTGGGCCATGCCAGCCTGTCGACGACCCAGATCTACACCCTGGTCGCGCGTGAGCAGCTGAAGCGCCTGCATGCCCAGCACCATCCGCGTGGCTAGCGTCTGTCCTCTCGGGGCTGCAGTTGCCGTCACAGTTGTGGTCGTCGAAGCCGCCGAAAAGACCCGGTCCGCATGCGACAATCGACCGAACTTTGTTGCGCCGGCATGGTCCCAGTCGTCGCGTCTCACACCCATTCGATGGAACTTCCCTGCATGAAACTCCCGGTGTTCGCCCTGCTCTGCGCCCTCAGCGTCTCCGCCTGCGCGCAGACCACGCCCGCCGCTGCCGACAAGTCGGCGGACCCTGCGGCAAAGGCCGCCAGCCCTGCGCCCGCCACCGGCAAGCGCGCCGATTCGTCGAAAGAGGCGATGGTGCGGGCCGCGCTGAAAGCGCTCAACCCGAAGATCGAGATCGACCGGATCGGCCCGGCGCCGATGCCGGGTTTCCAGGAAGCGATCGTCGGCGGCCAGGTGCTGTATTTCAGCGACGATGGCCGCTACATGCTGCAGGGTTCGCTGTACGACATGCAGGCCAAGAAGGACCTCAGCCAGATCGGCCTCAGCGAACTGCGTCGTGAGGAACTGCAGAAAATCCCGGTCACCGATCGCATCGTGTTCGCGCCGGTCGGCAAGCCCAAGTACACCGTCGCGGTGTTCACCGACATCGAATGCGGCTATTGCCGCAAGCTCCATTCCGAGATCGCCGCCTACAACAAGCTCGGGATCTCGGTGGAATACCTCGCGTTCCCGCGCGCCGGCCTGACCAGCCCGGATGCGTTGGCGATGGAATCGGTCTGGTGTTCCGCTGATCGCCGGCAGGCATTGACCGAGGCCAAGAATGGCCGCCCGGTGCCGCCCAAGCGCTGCAACAACCCGGTGACCGCGCAGTACAACCTTGGCCAGCGGATCGGTCTGCAGGGCACGCCGATGATCATCAACAGCGACGGCGTGGCCATGCCGGGTTACATGCCGCCGGATCAGCTGCTGGAAGCCCTGGACAAGCTCGCCGCCGAATCGAAGGACAAGGTCGCCGCCGCCGGCAGCCGCTGATCCTTCCAGGGCGAGGCCTCGCCTGCAGCCGGGCGGGCCGGCTAACGGGTCGGGCCGCATCCGGTACAATCTGCGGCCCGCTTCAAGACATGGCTGGACATGATCGTCCTTGAGGGCCAGCCGGCCCTATCGCCGTTCCGCCGCGACCGTCTCCAAAACCGTCTCCAGGCCATCGTCCCCGGGCTCCGCATCGTCGGAGCCTGGTTCGCGTACTGGGTCGAACCCCAGGCCGGGCTCAGCCCCGATCCCGCCGCACTGCAGCGCATCCTCGAAGCGCATGGCGGTCGTGCACCGCTGGCGGCCGGTGCGGTGTCCCGCTTCGTCGCGCCGCGACTCGGCACCATCTCGCCCTGGGCCAGCAAGGCCAGCGAACTGCTGCGCGGCGCCGGTCAGCCGGTGAAGCGCGTCGAGCGCGGTACCCGCATCGATCTGACCGGTTGGCCGGAAGACGCGGCCAGCCGCGCGGCGGTCGCCAAAGTCCTGTACGACCCGATGACCCAATCGCTCCTCGCGGATGCCGAGGAAGCGGTCGCATTGTTCGCCACGCCGGCACGCGGTGCGCTGGAAGTGATCCCGCTGGCCGAACTGGAGCATGCCAATGCCCGCCTCGGATTGGCCTTGGCCGAGGACGAAATCGAATACCTGCGTGCGCGTTATGCCGAGCTGGGCCGCGATCCGCACGATGTCGAACTGATGATGTTCGCGCAGGCCAACTCCGAGCACTGCCGGCACAAGATCTTCAACGCGGGCTGGACCATCGACGGCCGCGAGCAGTTGTTGAACGGCGGCAATCTCTCGCTGTTCAAGATGATCAAGCACACCCACGCGCAGACGCCGCAGCACACGCTCTCGGCATACAGCGACAACGCGGCGGTGGTGGAAGGTTTTGCGGCCAGACGTTTCCGTCCCGATCCGGCGACCCTGGAATACCGCGCCGAAACCGCCACGCCCAGCGCGTTCTGCATCAAGGTCGAAACCCACAACCACCCGACCGCGATCTCGCCGTTCCCCGGCGCGTCCACCGGCAACGGCGGCGAGATCCGCGACGAAGGCGCGACCGGCCGCGGCGGCAAACCCAAGGCGGGCCTGTGCGGTTTCAGCGTGTCGCACTTGCGCATTCCGACGTTGCCGCAAGCCTGGGAAAGGGAGCGAACGCTCAATCCGCGAATGGCGCCGGCGCTGGAAATCATGCTCGAAGGCCCGCTCGGCGCTGCTGCGTTCAACAACGAATTCGGCCGCCCGAATCTCACCGGCTATTTCCGCAGTTTCGAAGTGCGCGAAGGCGAACAAGGCCTGGTCCGCGCCTACGACAAACCGATCATGCTCGCCGGTGGTCTCGGTGCGATCGATCGGCCGATGGTCGCGAAAATCAGGCTCTCGCCCGGCGATGCGGTGATCGTGCTCGGCGGTCCGGCGATGTTGATCGGTCTTGGCGGCGGCGCGGCCAGTTCGGTCGCGTCCGGCGACAGCGCCGAAGATCTCGATTTCGCCAGCGTGCAGCGCGACAACCCGGAGATGGAGCGCCGCTGCCAGGAAGTGATCGACCGCTGCGTCGCACTGAGCGAAGACAATCCGATCCTGTGGTTCCACGATGTCGGTGCGGGTGGTCTGTCCAACGCGATTCCCGAACTGCTGCACGACTCCGGCGTGGGTGGCGTGATCGATTTATCCAAGGTGCCGAGCGACGACCCGTCGCTGTCGCCGATGCAGCTGTGGTGCAACGAATCGCAGGAGCGCTATGTGCTCGGCGTGGCGCAGGAGCGACTGGCCGAATTCGCCGCGCTGTGCGAACGCGAGCGCTGCCCGTTCGCGGCGGTGGGTGTGGCGACGGCGGAAGAGCGGTTGGTGGTGGGGTATTTCACCTCTCCCCCCGGGAGAGGTCGGCGCGGAGCGCCGGGTGAGGGTGCGGAGTACGGTGGCGTAGCTGCCCCGACGAACCCTCTCCCCAACCCCTCTCCCGAGGGAAGAGGGGCTGAAGCGCCCGCCATCGACCTGCCCATGGACGTGCTGTTCGGCAAGCCACCGAAGATGCATCGCGACACCCGGCGCCCCGCGCCGTCGAAGTGGTCCGCGCTCGACGGCAAGGACATCGATCTGCGCGAAGCCGGTCTCCGCGTGCTCGCGCATCCGACCGTCGCGGCGAAGAATTTTCTCATCACCATCGGCGATCGCAGCGTCGGCGGCCTGACCGCGCGCGACCAGATGGTCGGGCCGTGGCAGATGCCGGTGGCCGACTGCGCGATCACGCTCGCCGGTTTCGACACGCATGCCGGTGAAGCGATGGCGATCGGCGAGCGCACACCGCTCGCGCTGATCGACGCCGCCGCCGCCGCGCGCATGGCGGTGGGCGAGGCGATCACCAATCTGATCGCCGCGCCGGTGGCGTCGCTGCAACAGATCAAACTGTCCGCGAACTGGATGGCCGCCGCCGGCCATCCCGGCGAAGACGCGCGCCTGTTCGATGCCGTGAAGGCCGTGGGCATGGCGCTGTGTCCGTCGCTCGATCTGAGCATTCCGGTCGGCAAGGATTCGCTGTCGATGCAGGCGCAATGGGCTGTCGATGGCGAGCAGCACAAATCCGTTTCGCCGGTGTCGCTGATCGTCACCGCATTCGCCGCCGTCGAAGACGCGCGCGCGCAGCTCACGCCACTGCTGTCGCGCGATGGCGAGACCGAACTGTGGCTGATCGGTCTGGGTGCCGGGCGCAAGCGTCTCGGCGGCTCGATCCTGGCGCAGGTCTACGACGGTTTCGGCGGTCGCCATGGCGACGATACCGTGCCCGATCTCGACGATCCCGAGCGTCTGCGCGGACTGTTCGACCTCATGCGCGATGCCCGCGAGCGCGGACTGGTGCGCGCCTATCACGACCGTTCCGACGGCGGCGCGTTTGCCGCGCTGTGCGAGATGGCGTTCTGTTCGCATCTCGGTCTCGATATCAGCCTCGACGATTGGGGCGACGATGCTTTGCGCACCTTGTTTTGCGAAGAACTGGGCGCGATCGTGCAGATCGCGACCGAGGACCGCGCCGAATTCGCCGATCTGGTGTCGCAGCACGGACTGATCGAATGCGCGCAGCGCATCGCGCGACCGAGCACCGCGCCGGCCGTGCGCGTGCATCGCGACGGCGAAGTGCTGGTCGAGTGGCGTTGGGATGAACTGTTCGATGCCTGGTGGTCGGTCAGCCATGCGCTGCAGCGGCTGCGCGACAATCCCGAATCTGCCGATGAAGAACGCGCCGCCGTGCGCCGTTTCGAGGCGCCCGGTCTGCGCCCGAAACTGACGTTCGATGCGGCAGTCGACGTCGCCGCGCCTTACATTTCGACCGGTGTGCGCCCGCGCGTGGCGATCCTGCGCGAACAGGGCGTCAACGGCCAGATCGAAATGGCCTCGGCGTTCGACCGCGCCGGTTTCGCCGCGGTCGACGTGCATATGAGCGATCTCATCGCTGGCCGCGTCGCGCTGGATGGCTTCACCGGCTTCGCCGCGTGCGGCGGTTTCAGCTACGGCGACGTGCTCGGCGCGGGTCGCGGCTGGGCCACATCGATTCTGGAGCGCAGCGCATTGCGCGATGCATTCGCGGCATTCTTCGCGCGCCCCGAGACGTTTTCGCTCGGCGTGTGCAACGGCTGTCAGATGCTGTCGCAACTCAAGGGCATCATTCCCGGCGCCGAACACTGGCCCCGCTTCCTGCGCAACCGCAGCGAACAGTTCGAAGCCCGCTTCGGTCTGCTCGAAGTCGCCGAATCGCCGTCGCTGTTCTTCGCCGGCATGCACGGCTCGCGCATCCCGGTGGCGATCGCGCACGGCGAAGGCCGCGCGACGTTCGACAGCGATACGGATCGCGATGCCGCCACGGTCGCGCTGCGCTACGTCGCCAACGATGGCAGTGCCGCCGCATCGTATCCCGCGAATCCGAATGGATCGGACGGCGCCATTGCCGGGCTCACAAGCCGAGATGGCCGTTCGACCATCCTGATGCCGCATCCGGAGCGCACCCCGCGCAGCGTCAACATGAGTTGGCATCCGGACGACTGGCCGGAGGATTCGCCGTGGCTGCGGATGTTCCGCAATGCGCGCGCCAAGATCGGCTGACCCGATCGTTCTTCATAGGGCGCGCCTGTGGCGCACCGTCGGATGGGATCGCCGCGAACAGCCGGTGCGCCGAAGGCGCACCCTATCGCGCTGTGGATGGTCGGGTTGAAACCCGGCTTACGTATCGTGCCCGACCTGTCCTTGATCGAATCCACGGATCTTGCGCACCGCCAACTGATTGCTGATGCCCAGCAGCTCGTAATCGCCTTCGAGCGTCGCCAGCAGACCGTCGACGCCGAGCTTCGGGGTTTCGGTCGCGACGCTGCGGATCTGCTTCAGCAGCGCTTCCTGCCGCCAATGGCTGCCGCGAAGCTTCGCCCACAGCCGCACGAGGCGATTGGGTTTCATCGGTTTGCCGTGCTTCGGCGGCACCCACAGATAATCGTCGAAGATCATCACGCCACCGGCTTTCAGCAACGGCCACGACATGACGCCGTCGGCCAGCGCGCCGAACGCCGAATGCCAGCCGTCGATGTAGACGATGTCGAATTCGCCTTCCACCCGGCGCAGTGCGTCGAAGCTGTAGCCGGCGTGCTCGACGATCTTGTGCGCGTGCGCGGCGGTGTTGGCGCGGAACCGAGCGTGGTAGTCGCCATAGACCGGGTCCTCCGCGAACAGATCGACGCAGTCGATGCGACTGTCGTCGGCGGTGAGGATGTTCTCGCACAGCCACAGCGTCGAGCGCCCCTCGAAGCTGCCGATCTCCAGCGCACGCAGCCCGGGTTTGCCGCGGAATGCGCCGAGCCACTGCTCCCAGTGCGGGACATTGTGCTCGAACCAGTTCTCGGAGAATTGCGGGTTCGCTTCGGTGGCGGTCGAGGCAGGTTCGGTCATGTGGGGTGTCCGGATATTCGTGCGGATATTCACGTCGTCACCCGCACCAGCCAGCGCTCGATGCTCGCGCGGTCGCGCGCGCGCAGCAGCGTCGCCACTCGGGCGCGCAGCGCCGAGTGATCCAGACCGCGCATCGCACGGCGCACTTCGAGCAGCGTTCCGGGATGCAGACTGAATTCCTCCAGTCCCAGCGCCAGCAGCACCGGCGCGAACATCGGATCGCCGGCGATCTCGCCGCACACCGCCAGCGGTTTCCGGTGCGTGCGCGCGGCGCGGATCACGTCGTACAAGAGGCGCAGCACCGCCGGATGCAGCGGGCTGTAGAGGTCGCCCAGCGCTTCGTTGTTGCGGTCGGCGGCGAGCAGGTACTGCACCAGGTCGTTGGTGCCGATGGAAAGAAAATCGGTGTCGGCGATGAACGTCTGCAGCGCGATCGCGGCCGACGGAACTTCGATCATCGCGCCCAGCGGCACATCGTCCGCGATCGCGCAGCCTTCGCTGCGCAGTTCGCGCTGCACATCGGTCATCAGCGTGCGCACCGCGATCATTTCCTCGCGGCCGCTGACCATCGGCACCAGTACTCGGACAGGGCCGTAGGCGCTGGCGCGCAGGATCGCGCGCAGTTGGGTGCGGAACAGGTCGGGGCGCGACAGCGACAGGCGCACGCCGCGCAGGCCGAGCGCGGGGTTGGGCTCGCCGGTGAGCGCGAGCCCACTCTCGTCGGCCTTGTCGGCGCCGATGTCGAGGGTGCGGATGGTGACGGTGCGTCCGGTCATGCCCAGCACCAGATCGCGATAGGCGCGGAATTGTTCTTCTTCGTCCGGCAGCGTATGCCGCAGGTCCGCCGGTCGATGCATGAACAGGAATTCGGTGCGGTACAGGCCGACGCCTGCGGCACCGAGCGCATGCGCTTCGGCCACGTCTTCGCGCGATTCGGCATTCGCCCAGAGTTTGATGTCGACGCCGTCGCTGGTGCGCGTCGGTTCGCGGCGCAGGCGGTGCAATTGCTTGCGTTCCCGCGCGTACTCCTGGACGCGCGCGCGATGCTGGCGCAGATCGTCGGCGTTCGGCTCGAGGATGACCAGACCGCTGCCGCCGTCGACCGCGAGCACGTCGCCGTCGTTGACCTTCTGCAGCACGTGCGCGGCGCCGATCACCAGCGGCACGTGCAGGCTGCGGGCGAGAATCGCGCTGTGCGACAGTGGGCTGCCGCTGGCGGTGATCACGGCCATGACGCCCTGCGTGTGCAGTTGCGCGAGATCCGATGGCGCGATGTTGTCGGTGACCAGGATGTCGCCCGCGACGCCCTGCAGTTCTGCGTCGCGACGGTGCAGCGCGGCGTGGATGCGGCCGACCACCTGATCGATGTCGTCGATGCGGCTGCGCAGATAGGCATCGTCCATGCCCGAGAACACCGAGGCGATACGGTCGCGCTGCAGGCGCAGGGCGTAGTCGGCGGCATAGCGGCCGGTGCGGATCAGCTGGTCGAGGCCGGCCAGCAGCTCCGGGTCGTCCAGCAGCAGTGCGTGCAGGTCGAGGAATTCGCCGACCTCGTGCGCGAGCGCGCCGTGCAGGCGGTCGCGCAGGGTGTGCATCTCACTGCGTACGACCGCGATCGCGGTGTGCAACCGCTCGATTTCGGCATCGACCAGCGATGCGTCGATCCGTTCCTCGACCACGTCCAGCGCATGCGGCAGGCGCACGCGGGCCCGTCCGAGTGCGCTGCCGCGCGATGCACCGTGGCCGGAGAGGATTCTTCTCATTTGAGCCTGAAGGATGGAGTGGCCATGGGCAGGCTCAACTGTCTTCGTCGAACCGGCGTTCGAACAGCGCGACCACCGCGTCCATCGCCGCGGCTTCGTCTTCGCCATCGGCGCGGATGACGACAGTGCTGCCCTGGCCGGCGGCCAGCAGCATCACGCCCATGATGCTCTTGGCGTTCACCTCGCGGCCTTTGGCGGCGACGGTCACGCCGCAGCGGAAACCAGAGACCGCCTGCACCAGTTTGGCGGTGGCGCGTGCATGCAGGCCCAGACGATTGCTGATGATGAGGTCGCGTTCGATCATGGCGCGGGTTTTGTCGGCAGTTGGAAAGCGTGGGTTCGGCAGTACTTCGGTTCAGGCATCATCGATGATCGCTCCGTTGCGCGCGCCGGCGGCGGCGACCGCCGGCAGTTCATCCAGCGGCAGCTCGGCGTAGTTCATCACCCGCAGCAGCATCGGCAGATTCAACGATGCCACCCGCCGTGCGGGCGTGCCCAAGCGCGCGAGGCGCGCGGCGAGGTTGCTGGGTGATGCGCCGTACAGATCGGTGAGGATCAGCACCCCGTCGCCGCCATCGACCCGGCGCAGCGCGGCGCTGGCTTGCGGCAGCGCCGTGTCGAGGTCGGCGTCGAACGCCAGCTCGAACGCCTCGGTCTTCAGCGGAAGCTGGCGCAGCATGCGGCCGGCGACCTCGACGAGGGCGCTGCCGATACCGGGATGGGTGACGAGGAGAATGCCGATGGCCATGTCGACAACTTAACAGACGAAGATGACGACCCGGAAGCCGGCGGGCGCACTCAGCGACCGGATTCGTCCAGTACGGCGTGGAACAGGGCGTTCAATGCCGACACCGCGCCGGGTTGCCGCGTGGCTTCCGGGCGCATCGTCTCCAGCCGTGCCAACTGTTCCGCGACGAATGCATTGATCGACCGCACCGGATCGCCCAGTCCCATCTCCGGCGCGCCGCGCTTGCGATCGAGCAGGGCGTCGATGTCCATGCGCAGGGTGGGGCGATCGTCGATCAGATGCAGAAGTCTGTTGAATTCGATCGGTGCCGGCGTGGCGTAGCGCTCCAGCCACAGCACCGACAGCAGCGGACGCAACGCATAGAAATATTTCTTCAGCGATACCTGGTCGTCGCGCAGATAGGCGCGCTCGGTGGTCTTGGCCATGCTGCGGTAGTGGTACATGCCGCTTTCGACCGAATAGACCTGCGGCAGCAGGGTGCGTGCGCCGGCGCCGAAGCCGCCGCGTTCGATGTAGCGGATCGGCGACTGGATCCACTCCACGAATGCCGGATTCGATTTCCAGAACAGCCGCAGGGCCTTGCGCACATCCCAGCCGTTGAGGTCGATGTCGTCGACGATGGCGTATTCGATCACATCGCGGCGTTCTTCCAGATCCACGGACTGATACCAGCGCGGTTCATGGGCATAGATGAAGCGCACGTCGTAATCGCTGTTGGGCGATGCGAATCCCCAGGCGCGGCTGCCGGATTCGATCGCCAGCAGGATGCGCACATCGTGTTCGGCTTCGGCGCGCGCAAGCCGGCGCATGATCTCGGCGTGTACATCGTCGGCAATGGCGGAATCGCTCGGCGGGGCGGTATTGATGTGCGTAGTCATATGTCGGTCGTGGCGAAGACCGTGATTTCCTCGCGGTCGTGATACAGCTGGCGGGCGCGGACGATGAGCGGCTTTTCTGCCGCATCCTCGAAGCGGTCCAGGCACTGTCGCGTTTCCTGCCAGCGCTTCTTCATCGGCAGTTTGAGATTGAAGACCGCATGCCGGCACCAGCCTTCGCGGAACCATTCGGCCATGCGCGCGGCGACGCGACTGGGCTGTTCGACCATGTCGCAGACCATCCAGTCCAGCGGTTTCGCGGGATGCCACGCGAAACCATCGGCGCGCAGGTGCTGCACCAGGCCGGTGTCGAGCACATGTTGGCGCAGCGGGCCATTGTCGACCGCGGTGACCTGCAGGTTCTGGCGCGCGAGCACCCACGTCCAACCCCCGGGCGCGGCGCCGAGATCGGCGGCGCGCATGCCGGGGCGCAGCAGGCGTTCGCGCTCGTCGGCGCTCATCAGCACCAGCAGCGCTTCTTCGAGTTTCAGCGCGGAGCGCGACGGCGCATCGGCCAGCAGTTTCAGACGTGGGATGCCCAGCGGCCACGGCGCACTGTCGCGCGGGTCGCCGACCGCGAGGAAGGCGTGGTCGCCATCGACGAAACACACGTGCAGGCGAGGCAGCTTGTCGTTGTCCTGCGCGGCGAGCAGCCCGGCCTTGCGCAGCGCCGGACGCAGCGCATTGCCGAAGCTGCGGGCGAGCCCGGCGAGCGGTTTGGCGTCGTCGGAATCGGGATGCTCGACCACGATCGTGCCGTAGGGCGGGCCCCGGCCCGCCGCATCGCGACCCAGCGCCTCCAGCATCGGCGCGATCCGGTCCTTCGGGTCGAGGCCACGCAACTCCGCGATCAGGCGCAATTTCTGCCGCGCGAAGATCAACTCGCGGAAAGGAAGCGCGCGGGTCAGCGCGATGCCATCGTCGCCGACGAACACCACGTAGCCGCTGTTGCGTTCGGTACGCGCGTAACCACCGAGACCGCATGTGGCGGCGCGTTCGGTCAGTTCGGCGGCGAGCTCGGGCTCGAAGCCCGGGCGGCAGTAGCAGAGCAGTGCGTGTTCGCTCATTGGCAGAGTGCGCCGAACCGGACCGTGATCGCGCTCTGCGCGCGTTGCGTGGAAAATCTGTTTTGCGCTTGCCGCATCACATCACGACCGCACCGCTGGTGATGTCCTGGCACTGGCCCTGCACGCATTGGCAGCCGCTGACCTCCTGGAAACCGCAGACCGAGGCCATGCCGGCCTTCGCGCACTGCGCCTGTACGGCGGCGGGATCGGTCTTCGCGTCCTTGTTCACGCAGCTCGGAAACGCGCCGCAGCAGTTGCCGACGTTCTTCACCGTGCAATCGCTGTCGGATTTGCAACTGCGGCTTGGATTCGAGGCGTCGACGGCCGGGGCTGTCTCTGCGCTTGCCGGCGCCGCAGGGCGAAGTGCGGCAGCCGGCGCTTCGACCGGCGGGGTGACGGCGACAGGCGCGGCTGGGGCAGGCGATGCCGATGGCGCGTCCGGCGCGGCCGTCGGTGCGGTGCAGCCGACCAGCAGCAGTGCGGCGAGCGCTGCGAATGCGAAATGGCGTAGGCGCATGGCGAATCTCCTGCAGTGTTGGAATGGGCCGCACTTGCATGCGACCCGTCGTACGCTCAAACGTTCGCGGCCCAGGTATCGCGCAGGGTCACGCTGCGGTTGAACACCGGTGCGTCGGCGCGATGATCGAAACGATCCGCGACGAAATAGCCGATGCGCTCGAACTGGAAACCCTGCTCGGGCGCGGCGGTGGCGGCGGCCGGTTCGACATAGCCGCGCACGCTGCGACGCGAGTCCGGATTCAGATAATCGCGATAGGTCTTGCCGTCGTCGTCGGTGTCCGGGTTGGCGACCGTGAACAGGCGGTCGTACAGCCGCACTTCCGCCGCCACCGCGTGCGCGGCGCTGACCCAGTGGATGGTGCCCTTGATCTTGCGGTCGGCGCCGAGCATGCCGGGGCGCGACTCAAGATCCAGCGTCCCGCGCAGTTCGACGATCTCGCCAGCGTCGTTCTTCACGACTTCGTCGCAGCGCGCGATGCCGGCGCCGCGCAGGCGCACTTCGCCGCCCGGGATCAGCCGTTTCCAGCCTTTCGGCGGCACTTCGGCGAAGTCTTCTCGTTCGATCCACAGCTCGCGCGAGAACGGCACCGTGCGCTGGCCGAAGGATTCGTCCTTCGGATGATTCGAGAACGTCAGCTGTTCTTCGTGGCCTTCGGGCAGATTGCTCAGCACGAACTTCACCGGATCGAGGACGGCCATGCGCCGCGGCGCGCGGCTGTCGAGATCTTCGCGCAGGGTGTTTTCCAGCACCGAGTAGTCGATCAGCGAGTTCTGCTTCGACAGGCCGAGGCGGGCGACGAACAGTTTCAGCGCGTCCGCGGTGTAGCCGCGGCGGCGGATGCCCTGCAGCGTCGGCATGCGCGGATCGCCCCAGCCGTCGACGAGTCCTTCGTCGACCAGCGTCATCAGCTTGCGCTTGCTCATCACCGTGTAGTTGAGATTGAGCCGCGAGAATTCGATCTGACGCGGTTTGTCGGCCTCGAACGGCAGGCCGCGATCGGTCAGCGATTTCACCAGCTCGGGATGATGCGCCAGATCGACCCTGTCCACGCACCAATCGTACAGCGGGCGGTGGTCTTCGAACTCGAGCGTGCACAGCGAATGGGTGATGCCCTCGGCGGCGTCGCTGAGCGAATGCGCGTAGTCGTACATCGGATAGATCGGCCAATCGTTGCCGGTGTTCTGGTGTTCGACGTGCTTGATCCGGTAGATCGCCGGGTCGCGCAGATTGATATTGCCGCTGCCCATGTCGATCTTCGCGCGCAGGGTGCGTGCGCCATCCGGGAACTCCCCTGCGCGCATCCGCCGGAACAGGTCGAGGTTCTCCTCGACGCTGCGGTTGCGGAACGGCGACTCGCGGCCGGGCTCGTTCAGGCTGCCGCGATACGCGCGGACTTCGTCGGCGCTGAGGTCGCAGACGAAAGCGTCGCCCTGTCGGATGAGCTTTTCGGCGGCGAGGTAGAACACCGCGAAATAGTCGGACGCATGGCGCAATTCCGCCCACTCGAAGCCGAGCCAGCGGACGTCGTCCTGGATCGCGCGGACGTATTCGGGGTCTTCACGGGCCGGGTTGGTATCGTCCAGGCGCAGATTGCAGCGGCCGCCGAACTCTTCGGCGATGCCGAAGTCGGTCCAGATGGCCCGGGTGTGGCCCAGATGCAGGTAGCCGTTGGGCTCGGGTGGGAAGCGGGTCCGGATCGCCGCATGCCGGCCGCTGGCGATGTCATCGCGGACGATCTGGCGGATGAAGTCCTGGCGTCGTTCGGTGACGGCGTCGGCGGGGAGGGTGGCCGTAGGGTGGTCCGGGGTCATCGACGATACAGGCTGCGAAAACGACCAGTTTAGAGGTTGTGTCGCCGTTTGGGACGTACGGCACCTTTTATCACGCGTTTTCGGCCTGCGGTGCCGGCATGGCGACTGCCGGAGGGTGGGTCGTGGTGGTAGTGTGTCCGGTGGAACAGGGGCGCCGCATCCGATGGGCTGAGGCGCGTGCGCATAGGCCGAAATCGATCACAGGGGGGCGGGCGATGGGCGTTGGTGCCGATCAGCCTGTAATTCCGGAAACAATTCCTCAAACCGCGCGGGGCGTCAGCCGCGTTGCGACGGCGCATTGGCCCGAGGGGGCTGTCGCCGCCGCGAATCGGATCATGGAGATCCCGGTATTCGCGACTTCCGATTGACCATGCCGTTTCCGAACGTGGATATCCCGCAGCACTGGTTCCGCGTGATCGGCGTCGCCGTGGCGTTGCTGCTCGGCACATATGCGCTGTCGCCCAGCCACGCCGAGACGCCGCAACTGCAGCCGCTGGCCGTGGAGCTGGTGCCGTTGCCCGACGATGAAGGCCGGTTGCCCGAATTGGGTTCGGACGCCGATTCTCTTCGGCTCGGAATCTCGGACGACACGCATCGGGCTCGCGCCGAGTTGCGCTTCGTCTTGCCGCCGCGCGACAACGAATCGCCGCACTGGGTGGTCTGGATGCGGCGGGCGCCGGTGGAGACGGTCGAACTGCGGGTCAACGATACCTGGAAGAGCGGCGTCCGGAGTTTCCTCGCGCCGCAGCGATTCGAGGGACCGATGCCGGTGGGGTATCTGTTCCGTCTGCCGAGTACCTGGGAAGGCGAAATCCGGTTGGAGCTCGACGCCAGCGCCATGCGTCTGGCGGCGCTCAGGCCCGAAGTGATTTCCGAGGAGCAGGCCGACCGCTATGTGCAGGAGGCGACCATCTTCGCCAGTCTGTCCTACGCCAGTCTGTTGACCCTGGCGCTGATGACCTTGGCGCTGTTCTTCGCATCGCGCGACGCCAGTTTCCTGTCGTTCTTCGTGTTCTGTCTCTCGGGCGTGCTGCTGCTGGCCGTCTTCAACGGCCATATCTACCTGTTCGACCCTCTCGGTGTTTTCCGCTTCCTCGGCGGCTCCGGCCTGCATGCCGTGTCGCTGTTGTTCGAAATCGTCTCGCTGCGGATCCTGTTGAGATATACCGACATCGAACAGACGCGTCCCGTGCTTGCGAAAGCCATCAACAACAGTTGCGTGATTCTGCTGTTGGTGGTCGGGCTGCTGCTGGCGTGGCGCGAGCGGTTGGATGCGATCGCTGCCGCGCTCACGCCCACGCTCTGGTTCTTCGGCTGCATCGTCGCGTTCTATCTGCTGGGCGAAGCCTGGCGCCGCCGCGTGCCGCTGGCGGGCGCGGTGTTTCTCTCGGTGTTGGCGATCTCGGTATCGATCCTCGCGTGGGAACTGGCGTCGCGCGGCATCATCGTCGCGACGCTCTGGACGACCTACGGTTATCAGGCGGGGATCGTGCTGTGCGCATCGATGATCGCGGTCGGCCTGATCAGTCGGATCAGCAAATACCGCGAGCAGCGCGATCGCGAGCAGCGCGCGCGCGCCGACTCGGAGCGCCGCATGTACCGCGAAGCCGTGCGTTCGGAATTGATGACCGTGCTGCAGACGTCGTTGCGCGGTGTCGCCGAGGACGAGGTGCAGCCGATCGTCTTCCGTCATCTGCTGGAACACCTGCGCCGCATCGTGCCCACCACGACGGCGGTCGCGGTGGCCCGCGGCTACCACGGCCGCGACACGCTGGTCGTGCAGCCGGCGGCCTATCTCGATGATGTCGAAGCAAATGTCGGCCAGCGCCTGCAGACGCTGCGCAAGCAGCTGTCGGGCAACATCGAACTGCAGCGCCCGGTGACCAAGACCGGCGAGCTGACGCCGGTGGCGATCGAAGCGCTGGTCGCGCTGCCCGTGCGCGCACCAGCCTGGGGCCTGATCGTGCTGGAGCGCAGCGGCGCCACTGTGTTCCACCCCGAAGAGCTCACCATCGTCCGTGAACTGGCGCGATTGGCATTGCTGCAGGCCGACGAGGCCATCGCCGCGCTGCATCTGCGCCACACCGCGGAAATCGACGCGCTGACCGGCGCGCTCAACCGTCGCAGCCTGGACCAGTCGCTCGCCCGGACGTTCCAGCACGCGCATCGCAAGGGCTTGCCGCTATCGGTCCTGTTCGTCGATATCGACCGCTTCAAGGCGATCAACGACAAGCTCGGCCACGCCTGCGGCGATCACTGCCTGCGCGAGATCGCGAAGACGATCGCCGCGCAGCTCAGCGAAGACGATATCTTCGGGCGCTACGGCGGCGAGGAATTCCTGGTGATCCTGCCGGGCCGGCAGACCGAAATGGCGCGGGCTATCGCCGAGCAGATCCGGCTCGCGATCGAGCATGCCGATGTGCGTTATCAGGAACAGCCGCTGCGCCTGACCGTGAGCATCGGCGTTGCCACCCAGCTTGTGCACGAGGCGCAGCCTCCGCCGGCGGTGGAGCGCGCGGACAAGGCGCTGTACGCCGCCAAACGCGCGGGCCGCAACCGGGTGCAAGTGGCGCCTGCGGTGTTCGCGCCGCGACCGGCCACAGCCTGATCCTGGTGCGGCATGGTCCTGGTGCGGCATGAGCTTGGCGCGGCTTGATCCGGACGTGGTCGCCCGCATCTTCTTTTCGTAGACTTTTCGTGGAGTGTCGTGATGTTCGAATCCTTGCTGGGCATCGGTGCGCACAAACAGCGCATGCCCTCGCCGCAGCGTGCGTTGCCCGGGCGCGCCGAAGAGGTGCCGTTGCGCAATGTCCATCATGTGCACGGCCGCCCGCTGCGCGATGGTTTTTCCGGTTTCGCCCGCGTCCAGTTCGGCATGGGCTGTTTCTGGGGTGCCGAACGCAAGTTCTGGCTGCAGCCGGGTGTGTACACCACCGCGGCGGGCTATGCCGGTGGCCATACACCGAACGCGAACTACCACGAAGTGTGCAGCGGCGAGACCGGCCATACCGAAGCGGTGTTGGTGATCTACGAGCCGGCGGTAGTGTCCTTCGAGGGCTTGTTGAAGACTTTCTGGGAAAGTCATGACCCCACCCAGGGCATGCGCCAGGGCAATGATGCCGGTACCCAATACCGCTCCTCGATTTATTGCGATACCGAAGCGCAGTACGCCGCCGCCATCGCCAGCCGCGACCGCTATCAGGCGCAGCTCGACGCGGCCGGTCTGGGTACGATCACCACCGAAATCCTGTATCCGGCGCCGGTGTTCTACTATGCCGAGGAAGAACATCAGCAGTACCTGTCGAAGCATCCGAACGGTTATTGCGGGCTCGGCGGCACCGGTGTGAGTTGTCCGACCGGTCTGTGATCGAGACCCGCACGGTTATTGTCCCGGCGCGGTATCGGGGCAGCTTTCCGGACTATCGACCAGACGTCTCACGATGCGGTGGCGATCGACGTCGTAGACGGCCAGATTCGGGCACCAGCGCAGGCCGGCGGCGTCCTTGATCCGTTTCCAGCGCATCGCGTCCGAACGTACGCGTCGTGACGCGCCTTCCGCATCGATCGCGAACACGTCCACCGCCAGCGACTCGCTCCAGGCGAAGGGTTCGTCTTCCAGTTCGAACGTGGCATCGTCGATGCCTTCCAGCTGCAATTTTCCGGCAGCGTCGCGCACGATCCGCGGCGAAAAAACGATCTTGCCGTCGACGTAGCCGGGCATGCTGTAGAGATAGCCGAGTTTGCCTTGCCGCAGCACCGGCAGGAGATGACTTGCCTCGCTGTCCAACGCTTCGAGATCGCCGTCTTTCCAGCGATAGGTGTCCACGCCGTGCGAACAACAGCTGCCGCGCCAGAAGCTGTAGACGATGCGGTGCTTCGGATCGAATTCCGGTGAGGTGATGTCCTGCAGGCTCGCGGGCGCATCGACGAAGCGCTGCGTGGCTGGATCGTACAGCCACGACTGGTGCGGGATGTTCGGGCTGGCCGGCAGCGTCAATGCGATGGTGATGTCTGGATATCCGTCGAAATTCATGTCGAACTGGCGCGGCAGGAACATGCCGCAGGTGCCGACCGCATCGGTGCCCAGAGTCTGCAGCAGCGTGCCGTCGCGATACACGCGGATCGCCGATACCGGCGGCGATTGCGCGTCGCAGCCATCGGCGTCCGTGCCCGGCGCGAACGCCGCCATCACCCGCAGTTCGAACGGGTCCGTCGCGTCGTCGTAGGCCGCGATGCTTGCGGCTAGCCGTTGCGTACCGTCCGCACTTCGCCATTCGCCGCGCCATGCGTTGCCATCCTGCTGCAGGCGCCAATGCCCGGTGATCTGCTGCTGCCCGGACGCGTCCGGCGTGGATTCGTCGAGCGACAATCCGCCATCGCGCCACGTGCCGGCCAAGCGCAACCCGTCCGTCTGCGATGTGCAGGCGCCATGGCAATACACGCCTTCGATGCGGTCGCCGATCCGCTGCAGATAGGGGAGCTGTACGGGTGTCTCGCCGATCCGTCCGATGAAACCCTGCTGCCAGACCGTCAGCTCGATCGGTGCATCCGGTGCTTCCGCGCGCGCATTCGCAACAGATGCGATCAACGCGATCGCGAGCCACCGCAGCGTCTGTCGTCCGAAGCGGAGCGTCATTGCTTCGACACGCCGCAGACGTAGATCACTTCGCAGGCGCCAGCGCCCGAGTCGTCGCGCGTGAGCGAGCTGCGCCAGTGCCAGCCATCGGGCGTATCGATCTGCACCAGCCAGCCGTCGATGCGCACCCGGTCGCCCGCGTCGACCGCGTCCAGCGCTGCGGCGATGGCCGAGTTCGACGGCACCATGTGCATGTTCGCGCTGCTGCGCACGATGTCGTCCGGTGGAATCGGCGGTGGCCCGCTCCAGCGGTAACGGTAGAAACGTCCGGACTGGGAGATGTCGAGCTTCGACAGCACCGCATCCTCGCGCATGCGGCCCCAGCCCAGCGCCAGATCCACCGGCGAAAAATCCGCTTCGCGGCCGTGGTCGTAGTCCTCGCGCGACAGCACGCGTGCGGCGACGCTGAATCCGGCCAACGGCTTGGCGACCGCATTCGACAGTTGGAACGGTGTCATGTTGCCGGGGGCATCGCTCTGCACGGTGCCGTCCACGCCCGCCAATCGCGCCGGCGGCACGCAGCCCAGCACGGGCTGTCCGTTCGCGGCCGTGAACGCGGCGGGGGCGGGCACAGGCGATGACGGCGTGCCCAGCCACCAGGCTGCGACAGCGATGACGATGAAGATCAGAAGCCAGCGGAGCATGGGCGATTCCGGAGCCGGACCGGGACGCAGTTTACCCGGTGCCCCGCCGGTTCAGCGGTGCGGGCCGATGTGGGTCCGGACGCCGGTGATCGACTGATCGAGATGGCTCAACGGCCGAAACGCGTAGTAAGCCGCGTGCGACCCGAAGATCACGTAATCGCGGCCATCGAATTCCCAGCGCTGGCGGTGCGTTTCACGATAGCCGAGATAGCCGAAAACATAAGTGGTGAGCAGCGCGACACAAAGCGTCAGCGCACGCTTCAAATGCGTCCTGCTCAAGCGAAATCGCGCAGCAGCGCTTCGCGGACCGCCATCGGCGCTTCGATCGTCGCCGGCATGCGCGCATCGTCGATTCCGAAGGACAGCGTGGCGCCCGCGCGCAGCGATGAAATCTGCGCAGCCGTGAAATCGAAGCGCAGGAAATGCACCGCAGAGGTCTTGCCGTCGTCGCTGCGATCCATGTCCTCGTCGGCGTACGTCGTGGCGCGGCCGGTGCCTGCGACTTCTGCGTAGACGTGGTGTTCGATGCCGCCGAGCCGCGCCAGTTCGTGGCGACGGACATCCACGTCGGCGTACTCGATCAGCATCGTCGCCTTCAGATTGCTTCCGCCGGGAATCAACGGATTGTAGGCGTCGAGTTCGTCCTGGATCGCGGCGGGTTCGAAGATCCGTTCGATCCGCAGCATTTCCTGGATCTGGTACTGGATCGTCAGCCGGTCCTCGAACAGCAGCATCACGTGTTCGCCGAGCTGCAGCTTGCGCCGTTGCTTGTGCGCGAGCACGCGTGCGCGGAACGCGGCGCGCTCGACTGCGTAGGTTTCGAGGTTGTAGAGATCGGTACGGACGAGTGAGGTCATGTGTTCGGCGGTCATGGGGTCAGATTCCATATGCCTTGCGCAGCAGCGTCACCGGATGCTCGGCTGTGGTGCCGTCGTTCAAGCCGTGCGCGATATGCGCGCCGGCCATCACGCAGTCGCTGGTGAAGTGCTGCGCCTCCGCCTGCTTCACCCGGTTCTCGACGGGTTTGGCGATCTTGCGCGCGTTCTCGTAGGTCGCTTTCTTCACGCCATAGGTGCCGTCGTGACCGGAGCAGCGTTCGATCGCCGTGACCTGCGTGCCCGGCACCAGTTCCAGCACCTGTTTCGTCTTCGGGCCGATATTCTGTACGCGTTGGTGGCATGCCGCCTGCCATGCGACCTTGCCGAGTTCGTGCTTGAAGTCGTTCCTCAGCAGCCCTGCGGTCTGGCGATGCATCAGATATTCGAAGGGGTCGAAGATCGCGCACCGGATCGCCTGCACCTGGGCGTCGTCGGGATACATCAGCGGCAGTTCCTGCTTGAACATCAGCACGCAGGACGGGATCGGCGCGATGATGTCCCAGCCGTCGTTTACCGCCTCGGACATCGGCGGCATGTTGCGCTGCTTGTAGTCGTCGACGCTGTCCAGATCGCCGAGTTCGAGTTTCGGCATGCCGCAGCACTGGTTCTGGCGGATCAACTTCACCGGAATGTCGTTGTGGCGCAGCACCGCGACCAGGTCTTCGACCATCTGCGGATGGTTGTGGTTGCCGTAGCAGGTGACGAAGATCGCGACCTTGCCGCGGGTCGGGCCTGCGACCACCGCGCCATCGCCGCTGTCGTCCTGTTTGAGTTTCTTCAGTGCGGTCGGACTGTGATACGCCGGCACCTGCGCGTCGCGATGCACGCCGAGTGCGGATTCCATCATCCCGCGCAGCGCGGGCTGACGGTTGCCCCAGTTCACCATGTCCACCACGACCGGAATCGAGGCGAGACTGCCGACGGTGGTGGTGCTGGACAGCAGTTTCGCCGACATCGGCGCGCCATGCGCTTTGAAGTGCACCGCTTTCGCGCGCAGCATCAGATGCGGGAAGTCGATGTTCCACTCGTGCGGCGGAATGTAGGGGCATTTGGTCTGATAGCAGAGATCGCAGAGATAGCACTGGTCGACGACCTTGGCGTAGTCGGCCTTCGCCACCCCGTCGACTTCCATCGTCGCCGATTCGTCGACCAGATCGAAGAGGGTCGGGAAGCTCTGGCACAGACTGACGCAACGGCGACAGCCATGGCACAGGTCGAACACGCGCTCCATCTCTTTTTCGAGCGCGGAGGCGTCCCAGAATTCCGGATTCTTCCAGTCGAGCGGATGCCGCGTCGGCGCTTCCAGGCTGCCTTCACGCGCGGATGCGGGCGGTATCGTGGTCGGGGGCTGGCTCATGCGTCGCTCGTGATCGTTCCGGTATCGCGCGCACGACGGTCGCAATCGTGCGCCGCTGCGGAAAAGGTTGCTTTCTTCCGCACCGGGAGAGGAGGTGCGGAAGAAAGCGGGGGACACCCGATGTCCGGGCATCCCTTGCCTGGACTCAGGCGCCGAGTTCGTTCAGCGCTTTCGTGAAACGGTTGGCGTGCGAACGCTCGGCCTTGGCGAGGGTTTCGAACCAGTCGGCGATTTCGTCGAAGCCTTCGTCGCGCGCGGCCTTGGCCATGCCCGGGTACATGTCGGTGTACTCGTGGGTCTCGCCGGCGATGGCCGATTTCAGGTTGTTCGCGGTATCGCCGAACGGCAGGCCGGTGGCGGGGTCGCCGCACTGTTCGAGATATTCCAGATGGCCGTGCGCATGTCCGGTCTCGCCTTCGGCAGTGGAGCGGAACACCGCGGCCACGTCGTTGTAACCCTCGACGTCGGCCTTCTGCGCGAAATACAGGTAACGGCGGTTGGCCTGCGATTCGCCGGCGAAGGCGGCTTTCAGGTTGTCTTCGGTTTTCGAGCCTTTCAAACTCATGGTGTCCTACCCCTTGGCTGTTGACATGGATGACGAAGCGGGCGATCTGGCGGGTGGCGTGCCGGCGGGCGGCCCAGTTCGAGCATACGCCCGCCCAATACCAAGGTGTAATCGATTGTTATGATGAATTCGATAGTTTTTATGAATGCTGCAACGCAGTAAATTACGGGCTGCTTCCGGCGGACGACGGTCGTGACGATGCCGGCTCAAACCGGCTCGATGACGCGGGTATGCCGGGCGCCGCCGTGGCTGGGCACGTCGCCGGTCGTGAGCAGGTCGGCGGGCAGGTCGCGGAACACGACGGCGAGCTTGGTCAGGAATTCCGACATCGCCGAGCTGCGTCGCCACACCATCGCGATACGGCGACTCGGTGCGGGCGCGCGGAACGGCAGTAGACGGACATCCTGCGACGCGGCCACCGGTGGTTTCACGGCCAGTACCGGCAGCAGGGTGATGCCGACGTTCGCGGCCACCATCTGCCGGAGGGTTTCCAGCGAGGTCGCGCGGAACCCGGTCTTCTCGCCGGCGCCGGCGAGGTGGCATACGTCCAGCGCCTGATCGCGCAGGCAGTGCCCGTCTTCGAGCAGCAGCAGACTCTCGTGCGCGAGATCCTGCATGGTCAAGGTCTTGCTGGCCGCCAGCGGATGGGTTTCCGGCACCGCCAGCATGAACGGCTCCTCGAACAGCGGCTCGACATGCAGATGCTCGTCGTGCAGCGGCAGCGCGAGGATGCCGGCATCGAGTCTGCCTTCGCGCAATTGGCGCAGGATGACCTCGGTCTTTTCCTCGATGAGCAGCAATTGCAGCTCCGGGAAGCGCTCGCGCACCTGCGGAACGACATGCGGCAGCAGATACGGCCCGAGCGTCGGGAAGATGCCGAGCCGCACTGCGCCGGCTTCCGGATTCTGGCTGCGGCGTGCGGCTTCCTTCATTTCCTCGACATCGGCCATGATCCGGCGCGCACGTTCCGCCGCGTCGCGTCCGGCGGGCGTCAACATGATGTGGCGCGGCGCGCGTTCCACCAGCGACACGCCGAGCTCGTCTTCGAGCTTCCGTATCTGCGTTGACAGTGTCGGCTGGCTGACGAAGCAGGCGGATGCCGCGCGACCGAAATGCTTGTGCTCGGCGAGGGCCACCAGGTACTTGAGGTCGCGCAGGTTCATGACGATCCCTTCATGGCGTCTCGTTCCCGTGATCGGGTTGCATCACATTGAATGCGAAGGTCGGGGGACAGCAAGCGCATCTTGCGACACGTTTGCCGGAAATAACTTCACAGGCCTGAAGTGATACCGGCGAATGCCGGATTGGTAAGCCTGTCGGTTCTGACAGGCTCGATTTTTTGACTGTCCCGCCGAGCCCCGGATGGGCCGTCGCAATGCCGCCATCAGCGGGAGTCACGAAACGCGAGGTGACTCAGGCGGCTTGTGCGGCCGCCGCCGGGGCTGCGGGCGCGGAGCTGCGGATCAGATGGTCGAACGCGCCGAGCGCCGCCTTGGAGCCTTCGCTCATCGCGATCACGATCTGTTTGTACGGCACCGTGGTCGCGTCGCCAGCGCCGAACACCCCGGGCAGCGAGGTCTGGCCGCGCTCGTCGATCACGATTTCGCCGCGCGGCGACAGTTCCAGTGTGCCTTTCAGCCATTCGGTGTTGGGCAGCAGGCCGATCTGGACGAAGATGCCGTCCAGCACCAGCGTGTGGCCGGCCTGCGTGAAGCGGTCCTGATAGTTCAGGCCAATGACTTTCCGGCCATCGCCCATCACTTCGGTGGTCTGCGCCGAGACGATCACGTCGACGTTGGGCAGGCTGCGCAGCTTGCGCTGCAGCACTTCGTCGGCGCGCAGCTTGGCGTCGAATTCGATCAGGGTGACGTGGGCGACGATGCCGGCCAGGTCGATCGCAGCCTCCACGCCGGAGTTGCCGCCGCCGATCACCGCCACGCGCTTGCCCTTGAACAGCGGCCCATCGCAGTGCGGGCAGTAGGCCACGCCCTTGTTGCGGTAATCGTTTTCGCCGGGCACGTTCATCTGCCGCCAGCGCGCGCCGGTGGCGAGGATCACCGATTTCGATTTCAGCGAAACGCCGCTGGCGAGCTTCACTTCGACCAGACCGTCGGCGCCGGCCGGGATCAGCTGTTCCGCGCGCTGCAGATTCATGATGTCCACGTCGTAGTCGCGCACGTGGCGCTCCATCGCGGCGGCCAGCTTGGGGCCCTCGGTTTCGGGCACGGAGACGAAGTTCTCGATCGCCATTGTGTCCAGCACCTGTCCCCCGAAGCGCTCGACGGCGATGCCGGTGCGGATGCCCTTGCGCGCGGCATAGATCGCCGCCGCCGCGCCGGCTGGGCCACCGCCGACGATCAGCACGTCGAACGCGTCTTTCGATGCGATCTTCGCCGCTTCTCGCGCACCGGCGCCGGTGTCGAGTTTGGCCAGGATCTCTTCCACGCCCATCCGGCCCGCAGCGAAGATCTCGCCGTTGAGAACGACCGTCGGCACCGACATCACCTGGCGTGCGTCGACTTCGCTCTGGAACAGCGCGCCGTCGATGGCGACGTGTCTGATTTTCGGATTGAGCACGGCCATCAGGTTCAGGGCCTGCACCACGTCCGGGCAATTCTGGCAGCTGAGCGAAAAATAGGTTTCGAACAGGTAATCACCGTCGAGCGCGCGAACCTGCTCGATGACGTCCTGCCCCAGTTTCGACGGATGCCCGCCGACCTGCAGCAGCGCCAGTACCAGCGATGTGAACTCGTGGCCCATCGGAATGCCGGCGAAGCGCAACGAGATGGTTTCACCGGGCGTGGACAGCGCGAACGACGGCACCCGATCGTCGGCGCCGCGCGCTTCGCGCAGGGTGACCCGATCCGAGAGCTGGGTGAGTTCGACCAGCAGCTCGCGCAGTTCCTGCGACTTCGCGCCATCGTCGAGCGCGGCGGTGATCTCGACCGGACGGGTCAGCTTCTGCAGATAGGTCTGGAGCTGGGTTTTCAGATCGGCATCGAGCATGACCGGTTCCTTGAGCGTGGGTGGGAGCGGGGA
>JBEBKD010000012.1:0-106996 GCA_040079515.1 Lysobacteraceae bacterium | reverse complement strand
CAGCGACTTGAAGCCGTTGCCCTGGATCGAACGGAAATGGACGAAAAGATCCTGGCCGCTTTCCGGGGTGATAAAGCCATAGCCCTTGGCATCGTTGAACCACTTGACGGTGCCACTCT
The DNA here is from genome assembly GCA_040079515.1 of Lysobacteraceae bacterium. Lineage (GTDB taxonomy): Bacteria > Pseudomonadota > Gammaproteobacteria > Xanthomonadales > Xanthomonadaceae > Lysobacter_I. The sequence goes on along the minus strand of JBEBKD010000012.1, from coordinate 106,877 downwards.
GACGATCGGACATGGTGTGTTACTCCTCATAAACATAAACAGTTGGTGGATACACGAAGCCTTGCGGCGCCGCGACTGTCTAGCCAGGGGTAACGCGAACGATGAGCGGATCGTCTGGGCTTGACCGAGTGTAACCCCGTCGGGAACATCCTCCGGAGAGGGATTCGAGACGGGCCGCTGCCGGCTTGCAACCTTGGATCTACCGCATCGGGCCACGATGTACCGTGATCCCGCTTGGAACAGTGCGCCCACCATACACCACATCGCCGCCGTTTTGGGAAGTGGGGGCACGAAGTTGATTGCGTCCGGTCGATGCGCGCACGGCCGCGGGTACCCGCTCCGGGACCCGCCAGCCTGAATCAAGCGGATTCGTGGAGATCCTCGGACCGCAACGCGTCCGGACAGCCCGATTGCGGGGATGCGCCCAAGCAGGTCATCGCCGACCGGCATCCGGTTGAAAGCTGACGTATTGCGGCAGATTCGAGCCCCCAACAAGGCATCGAAACAACTGGCACGCTTCATGCTTGAACACTCCATGAAACACCCGTGCAGCGTTCCCCGTCCCACCTGTACCGACACCTTCTCCTCGAGGAGTCCACATGCAACTCGATACTCCCGCCGCCAACGTCAGCGACGACACTGTCGTCGAACGGCTTTACGACCTCGCCCGTCAGGGCGATACCGCCACCCGCGAGTTCCAACTGCTGGATTACGTGATCCAGAAACGCCTGCAACAGACCTACGGCGGCGAGTTCACCCGTACCGCCTACGCCGCCTGATGCGGCGATGCCGTCCGGTCAGTCTCCGCCGAAGGCGGGGCTGACCAGACGATGCAGGAACTGACTGGCCAGTTCCGGTTGCTGCAGCAGCGTGAACATCATTCCGTAAAGCGCTCCCCACAGGTGCGCACTGTGGTTGACGTTGTCGCCACCGCGCTTGTCCATCCACATGGTGTACCAGATGTACAGCCCGGCGAAGACGAAAGCCGGGATCGGGATCGGGATGAAGAACATGTAGATCCCGCTCCACGGGTCGAGCAGGATCGAAGCGAACAGCACTGCCGAGACCGCGCCCGACGCACCAAGACTGCGATAGCCCGCATCGTGCCTGTGCTTCATGAAGGTCGGCAAGATCGCGACCACCACCGCCGACAGATAGAACAACAGATAGCCGATCGGCGTGATCCGTGCGCTGAAGTAACGCTCCATTCCCTGGCCGAACGAATACAGCGTGAGCATATTGAAGATCAGATGCATCCAGTCGGCATGGATGAAACCGTGGGTCAGCAGCCGGTCGTACTGCTGCTGACGATCGATCGCCGGCGGCCACAGGATCAGGCGTTCCAACAGACCTGGCCGCTCCCAGGCCTGCCACGACACCAGCACGGTCACCGCAATCAGTGCCAAAGTGATGTAACCGTTCATGCATGCTCCCGATGAGATGGCGCGCGCAGCTCAAGCATCGTGCAGGACTCAAGCCGCACGGTAATGATCCTGCAGCGGATAACGTTTGGCATAGGCGGCGAAAACCAGCGCCGCGACAAACGCGAATCCCGCGAAGAAGAACATCAGGAAGGCGTTCTCGCTCAACCCGGTACTCGCGATCCGCGCCATCGCGGTTTCGTTGCGTACCGCTGCATTGGTCAGCAGCACCCAGACGTTTCCGAATGTGACCGACAGCATCCAGAAGCTCATGATCACGCCCTTCATCTTCGGCGGAGACTGGCTGTACGCGAACTCCAGACCCGTGGCCGACACAAGCACCTCACCGAAGGTCAACAGTGCGTACGGCAGGATCTGCCACGCCAGCGATACCGGATCGCCGCCATCGATCCACAACTGGATCATGCCGGCGAAGACCCATGCAAGCCCCGAAAAAGCGATTCCGAACCCCATCCGGCGCAACGCGGTCACTTTGAAACCCGACTTTGTCAGCAATGGATACAGCACAAGATTGTTGAACGGAATCAGCGCCATCACCAGCAACGGGTTCAGCGCCTGCATCTGGCCGGCTTCCTTCACAAGGAAACTCGGCCACCACCATGCCGCGTGCGGCACGATCATGTCCTTGCCCTGCAGCACCCAGGTCGATGCCTTCTGGTCGAACAACGACCAGAAAGGACTGACGATCGCGAAAATGACGAGGATACGCAGGACGGCACGCACGCCGTCGATCGCTTCGTCCGGGTGCGCGCCGCGCGCGTGTTCAAGCTGCAGCGCGGTTCCAATACCCCCTAACAGCAGGATCGCACCGAGTGCGAGGCAGAACGCGGGCACGAAATGGAGGCCTGCCGGCCACCATGCAGGCGATGCTCCCCAACCCAGCAGCAAGCCGGCTGCGAGCAACAAGCCAACGAAGGCGACCACTGTACCAGCGCCCTTCCGGCCGCTACCGCCGCCGCGCAGCGCGGTCATCACCACCGCCATGAAACTATCGGGGTCATGCTGCGCAGGTGGAATATGCGCGTATTTCCTACGCCCCATCCAGAAGATCAAGGTCGCGATCAGCATCAACACACCGGGAACACCGAATGCGATGGAGGGACCTTGCTCGCGCAGCAGGATCGGCATCAGCAACGACGCGAAGAACGAGCCGAAATTGATCGTCCAGTAGAAGGCGTCGTAGACGATCTTCGCCAGATGCTTGTTGGCCTGCGTGAACTGGTCGCCTACGAACGACGATACCAGCGGTTTGATGCCGCCTGAGCCCAGCGCGATCAGGAACAGGCCGATATAGAAACCGGTGCGGTTGCCGTCGAACAGCGCCAGACAGAACTGGCCGGCGCAGTACAGCAGCGAGAACCAGAAGATGGTGTTGTATTTGCCGAAGAAACGATCCGACAACCAGCCTCCGAGCAGCGGAAAGAAATACACGCCGATGACGAAACTGTGGAAGATCTCCTTCGCCATGCCCTCGCGCTCGGCTTCTGGCAGATAGGCCAGGATCACACTGCTGACCAGAAACTGCACAAGGATGTTGCGCATCCCGTAGAAACTGAAACGTTCGCAGGCTTCGTTGCCGATGATGTAGGGAATCTGGCGGGGCAGTTTTGCGCCGGCACCAGGCGTGGCGGCTTCCGTAGCGATGGTCATGGGCGGCGTCTCGTCAGAATCTCGGTGCTGGCGACAGTCGTCGCGGAGGTGCGGGAGCGGCGCACAGGGGACACATGGCTCCAGTCCATGTGTCGGGCGATCACAGTCAAGCCCATTCGGTCAGTCCTTCGCGCCCGTAAAGCGTCGCGAACGACGGCCGCGCCTTGAGCCGTGCGGCCAGCGCGGCCAGATGCCGCCATTCGATCGCCTGCTTCGGCATGTTTCGAGACCAGCGCATCAGCATCACCAGATAGAAGTCGGCGGCGGTCAGGCGTTCGCCCAGCAGATGCGGTCCATGCGCAGCGAGATGCGCGTCGATGCGCTGCCACTGGGCTTCGATCCGCGGTTGCACGAAATGCCGCACGGTATCGGCATTCGTTTCGCCCGCAGGCTCGTGTGGATACCACCATTGCCGGAACAGCGGTTGCACCATATTCGCGAGATTGAACATCCATTGGGTGTAGTCGACGCGTTGCGGGTCTGCCAAGGCCGGAGCAAGCGCCGTCGTCGGAAAAGCATCCGCGAGATGCATCAACAGCGCGGCGGCTTCGTAGTGCGGCTTCCCATCGATCATCAGCGTCGGTACCACGCCATTCGGGTTCAATGCCAGATAATCCGGCTGCTTCTGCGCACCGGCAGCTGTATCGACGAGCTCCAGTGTATGCGGCACGCCCAATTCGATCAGTATCCAGTGGACAACAAGACTGGCTGATCCAGGCGAGTAGTAAAGGGTGTAGTTCGGCGTACTCATGACCGCTCCTGTCTCAAGATGCCAATCTTCGCATGCCATCCGAGGCGATGGCGCATGACCATCGACATGCCCGCCGCCGGGTCGATCGCGGCACAATACCGGGTCGCCTCCGAGCCCACCCGCCATGCGCCCTGCTCTCCCGATCGCGTCCCTCCTGCTGATGCTCACGGCGTCGTCCATCTCCGTCCCCGCCCATGCCGCACCTGTGCTCGCTACTGAAGCCGAACACAGCGGTTACGAGCGCACAGGTCGCTACGCCGAGGCGATCGCCCTGTGCGACGCCTTCGCGGAGCGCTATCCGGACCGGGTGCGCTGCATCGATTTCGGCACCACGCCCGAAGGCCGGCCGATGAAAGCACTGATCGCCAGCGGCATCGGCGCTCTGACCGCCGATGCCGCGCGGGCCGCAGGACTCCCGGTGGTGTTGGTTCAGGGCGGGATCCATGCCGGCGAGATCGACGGCAAGGACGCAGGATTCCTCGCGCTGCGGCAGATGTTGGACGGACAGGCAGCGCACGGTGCGCTCGACAAGGTCGTACTGATCTTCGTGCCGGTATTCAACATCGATGGCCATGAACGTTTCGGCGCATGGCACCGCCCGAACCAGAACGGCCCGGCCGAAATGGGCTGGCGCGCGACCGCGCAGAACTACAACCTCAACCGCGACTACGCGAAGGCCGATACGCCCGAAATGCAGGCGATGCTGGCGCTGGAGAATGCGTGGGATCCGATCGCCACCATCGATCTGCATGTCACCGACGGCGCGAAATTCGAGCACGACGTATCGATCCAGGTCGAACCGCTGCACGCCGGCGACGAAGCACTCCGCGCGGTAGGCCTCGCCTTGCGGGATGGCACATTGGCCGCATTGCGCAAACAAGGCTCGTTGCCGTTGGCGTTCTATCCCTCCTTCGTCGAAAACGACAATCCGGCCTCGGGCTTCGCCGACGGCGTCGCGCCTCCGCGCTTCTCGACCGGGTACTTCCAACTGCGCAATCGCATCGCGATGCTGGTCGAAACCCATTCGTGGAAGGATTACCCGACCCGTGTCCGGGTCACGCGCAACAGCGTGATCGCGGTGATGGAACTCATGGCGAAACACGGCGCCGACTGGCGTCGGATCGCACTGGAGGCGGACGTGCGCGCAGAGAGTCTCGGCGGCACACGTGTTCCGTTGAGTTGGACCGCCACCGACAAGATCCGCACCATCGATTTCCGCGGCGTGGCCTACACGCGAACGCCTTCTGACGTGTCCGGCGCATCGATGACGCGCTACGACGATACGAAACCGCAGATCTGGAAGCTGCCGCTGCGCGACGAGGTCGTGCCCGACGTCAGCGTCTCCGCACCGAAGGGCGGCTACGTCGTGCCGGCTGCGTACGCCGCGATGGTGGCCGCGAAGCTCGGCCAGCACGGCATCGACTTCGTCCGCCTGGACCGGGCATTTCCGCAGGCGAAGATCGAAACCTTCCGGGACGAAACCCCGACCTTCGCCGCCGCACCCACCGAAAGCCACCAGCGGCTGACGGTGGAAGGCGAATGGAAGCCGGAAGTGCAGGAGGTCGGTGCCGGCGCGCTGTTCGTGCCGATCGCACAGCCGAAGGCGCGACTGGTGATGGCGCTGCTCGAACCGCTGGCGCCGGACTCCTTGCTGGCCTGGGGCGAATTCAACAACGCGTTCGAGCGCAAGGAATACATGGAAGATTACGTCGCCGAGGACGTGGCGCGCGAGATGCTGGCGCACGACCCGTCGCTGCGCGAACGCTTCGAGCGCAAACTCAAGGAAGATCCGAAGTTCGCAGCCGATCCACAGGCACGACTCGAATTCTTCTACCGTCTGCATACCGCTTGGGACGAACGCTACGGGCTGTATCCGGTGATGCGGACGGACGAAACGCTGCGCTGATATTGCGTCAGCAGTTGTCGTATTTCCAGTTTCTGGATTTGCCCTCGGCAAGCCATTCCATGGCCTGCGCGATGCGACGCGCACGCGTGTCTTCGCGCTTGGCATCGAGGATCCATTCCAGATATTCGCGGCGATGGCTCGGGGCGAAATGCTCGAAGCTGGCCTTCGCGGCTGCATTGGCGCGCAATGCAGCCGCGAAATCCACGGGTACCTCCGGCAGCGGCTTGGGCGTCACGGCCTTGCGCACACCGGGTCTACCGATGCCCTGTTCGTTCAAGCGCGCGGCTTTCTTGAGATACGCCAGCAACTGCCTTTTCGCAGGGAGATCCGCGATCCCGGTGAGCTTGCCGAAACTCCCCATGCCCTCGGCAGGAGAATCGTCGCCGACCACCAGCGCATGTTTCCAGAACCCGAACGAGGCATGCTGTTTGAACGCCGCCATGCCGCAGAGAATGCCGCCGGCATGCATGAAGGTCGGCATCCCCCATTTGATCGTCTCTTCGACCTCCGGGCACGCTTCGTGCACCAATGCCCGCACGTATTCGAGGACAGGCTTTGCGAACTCGGCCGAACGGGCGATGTAGGCGTCGACACGAGAGTCGTGCGATGTCATTTCAGGCCTCCGCAGTGCAACCGGATGCGGTCAGAATGGACGCGGCAGTCCCAGCGTCGGCGCCAGGAACCAGTACGCGCCGAACAGCACTGCACCCCACCAGAACAGTTTGAATGCGAACTTCACCACCTTGATGGCGAAGTACGCGCCGACGATGGCCAGCAACAGCCCGATCCAGCCCATTTCAGCCATGCCCGTAATCTCCGCTTGTCCGATCGACGAATTCTGAACCCTTCAAGCCCGGAATGGGAACCAGCGACGCATCCAGCGCGATCCGCTCGTCGAACACGAAACAGGCGCCGTCGTAACCGTGCCCGCCGACCGCCTCGAAATAACCGAGGATTCCGCCGTCGAGTTGCAGGACATTGTCCATCCCTTGCGCACGCATCCACAGCGCGGCTTTCTCGCAGCGGATGCCACCGGTGCAGAAGCTGACGATGGTGGCATCGGCCAGCGCTTCGCGCCGCGCCAGCACTGCTTCGGGCAATTCGGTGAAGTTATCGATCGGCAGCACCATCGCACCGGCGAAGGTACCGTACTCGACCTCTTCTCGATTACGGGTATCCAGCATCACCAACCTGCGTCCGTTGTCGTCGGTACCTTGCCCGATCCAGCGCGCGAGCAGCGAAGGCGAGACCATCGGCGCCCGCCCACCTTCGGGCGTAGCATCGGTTTGGCGGAAACTGATGATCTCCGGCTTGACCTTCACCTTGAGCCGCGAGAACGGCACCTCGGCCGAAACGCTGGCCTTGACCGTCATCTCCGCGAACCGCGGATCGTCGTGCAGGTCGGCGACGAAACCGTCGATCGCCTTCGCCTCGCCCGCGAGGAACAGATTGATGCCCTCTTCCGCCACGAGAATGGTGCCGCGCAAAGCACTGGCCTCGGCGCTTGCCCGAAACCGTGCGGCGAGCGCATCCGGATCCACCACGCGGACGAAATGATATGCGGCGATGTTCTTGATCATGTTGTCGTCGATCACGGCGTCTTCGTTCATCGCGCGATTCTAAGCCTTGAGCGCAGTCTGAAGATTGCCCCGCGCCTGCGCCTCGAAGCGATCGCGAAAGAAGTCGCTGAGGAAAATCCTGTCGGAAGCGAGCAGCCGTTTGAAGAATTGCCGGCGCTTGATCCGGTACAGCCATCGCGGCACGGCGCTGTATTCCTCCGCTATAGCGCGATCGTAAGCGGCGAATATCTCCGGCGTCGCGCCAAGAATGGCCATATCGCAATCCAGGAAACGGCTCGCGTCCTCACCCGCTTCGCCCATGCCGATATCCTCGACGCGCAAGCCGCCATGGCGAGCGGTGAGGAGGATGAGGTCGGCGACGCGCTGCGCATCGATGCCCGCCTGCGGCCACTCGCGCTCGATATGCTCGATCGCGAGACGCGCGGAGGCGGCTTCGTTGTCGCTGCGGCCCGGAACGTATATGGCGTCGTGGTACAGCACCGCGAGCCAGACTTCGTCGGGTCGATGCCAACCGGGGCCGGCATGGACCGCCCAGTAGTGAGCAAGCACATCCTGCACATGCCCGAAATGGTGGTATGCACGCGGGGGAGTTGCGTAAGCATCGCGCAACCACCGCTGCTGTTCCGTCGGAAGGTTCAGCGGGCCATCCAATCCGGGATCTGCGACGAAGGAACCACTATCGGTTGTCATCTCATACATAAAGCCTTGCAAGGCTTCAACCGCCGACCACGCTCAGCGTCGGCGCGCGCTTCGGCGACTTGTAATCCGCAGCGGTTTCCGCGTTGTAGGCGCAGACGCGATTGCGACCTTCATTCTTCGCGCGGTAGAGCATCTGGTCGGCGTGCGAGAGTAGACGCGACAGATCGTAACCGGACTGCGCCGTCGAACTGACGCCGAAACTCGCCGTCACCACAAATGAGTAACCGCATTCGCGGGTGTCGATCTGGGCGAGCTGCGAACGGCAGTCCTCGGCAAGACGCGCCGCCGTGGACAGATCGAGCCCGTGCAGCAGCACCGCGAATTCTTCGCCACCGATACGGCCGAGATAGTCCACCTTGCGACAGTGCGATGAACAGGTCTTGCCGACCTGCTTCAGCACCCAGTCGCCGGCACCATGGCCATAGGTATCGTTGATCGCCTTGAAGTGATCGAGATCGAACATGACCAGCGCTGCGGGCTCGCCGGCGCGCGCGGCATCGATCAGCGCACGCTCGGACCTCTGGGTGAAGAAATGGCGATTGCCCAAGCCCGTCAGCGTATCGGTCTGCGCCAAACGCTGCAGCTGCCCTTGGTGACGCTTGATCTGGATCACCCAGAAAATGATGCCGGTGAGGATCAGCATCAGGAAGACCATCGCAAGGCGTGCTTTCTGTGCGCCTTCTCGCTCGAGAGCCTGCTGCGTACGCAACAATTTATTGTTCTGCTGCAACAACTCAATCTCTTTGTTCTTCTGTTGCGTTTCCTGGCGAACAATTTCGTAGGCGAGCTCGCGCGCCTTCACATCGCCAAGGTGGGCCTTATCGGCCTCTGCATAACGCCTGTAAGCGTTAAGCGCTTCGACAGGTTCGCCACGCAGCTCGGCTATTTCGTAAAGAGTTCTATAGGCACTTACCAATGAAGTCGAAGAAAAAAGTTTTTCTCCCAATTGAATTGTGGCGTTGGCGTGAATGCCGGCCGAAACCACATCGTTCTGCTTTAATTTCAGCTCCGCCAGCACCGAATGGACTTCGGCTATCAACCTCGGGTATTGGGTCGCATCGACATCAGGAAGTATTTTTTCAAGAAGCGCGACAGCTTTTTCGACATGCCCTTCGGAAGCCCACTTTTTGGCAAGCGTAGCCCGAACCAGATTGGCCGGAATGAATTCGTGCTGGGAAATACATTGATCCACAACAGCCAAGATTGGCGCATCGTTTTTCGCCAAGGTTCCCAGCTCAAAATCGGACTCGATCCTGAAATGACCTGCGGCACAACGCGCACGTCCCTCAGGGGTGTCGTTAAGAATTTCTTTCGCGTAACGTCCGCCGATTTCGTATTGCCCTATCTGATTGTGCAGCATCGCAGCGACACCGATGCCATCGTGGCGAATGCTTTTATCCTTGATCTTCGTGCGCAACGGCAAGGTTTTTTCCAAATAACGCAAACCCGTGCCGAAGTCGCGTTTGATAGCGGAAAAGTTGGCTATGAGGCTACCCGCCCGATAACGCAAGGTGATGTCCCTAGTCCCATCATAGACCTGCTTCGCGGCAACGATACCCTCGTCGAGGCTGTCTCTATAAACACCCAACTCGTATGCCTGGAGATATTTCAGGCGCGCTCGCTGAGAAGGAGTGGCCTTCTTCTCATCTATTTGAAGTCGTTTCAACAGCTGCGAAAACTGCTTTGGATAAGCACTCCTGACCTTGTCCGCTTCTTGCAACGTCGCCTCGAACGAGTCCGCCGCGTAAGCGGAACTCGCCGAGAAAAAAGAGGTGAGTGACAATAAAAAAATAGATAGATTCCTTCCCATTTCATCACACTCTTTTCTGTCAAAAGTGAAGTTATTCGCTGCTTTCAGGAGAGTCTTCGGCTGGAGCCTCGTGCTCATCAGGCTGGTCCTGTGTCTCGCTTTCCTGGTCTGGCGCCATGACCATACACAGCATCTGCGGCCTCACATCCAACAAATCTCGTAATCCGACGTGATCACGAAGGCTGAGTGCTCGGGCTGAATCCGTATCAACATTCAAAGTATCAATTGCGGCCTGGTATTCAACAAAAGACATCCGCGCCATGGCGGCATTGGCGCCCATCGATTCAAGAAACTGAATCACATTCGACATTACAACTCCCCCTATTATATGAGTAGACGTGGTTTAAGCCGTTTATTGGCCATGACCCTGAAATTACATACAGGTATGCGCTGGGCATGAACCTGAATACCGGGCTTCCCCTCCAACCCGCCCCCTGTTTCCCCTTCTCCTAGCCGCAGGCTAAGTCAGCTGATCAAAAATATCAACAACTTCAATGGGATGCCGCATCGATGTCGGCGATTTTGGCCAGCATGGCCTCGTTGCGGATCATCGGTCGTGCCGGAGGTACCACAAGGGTGCTCTGGAGATGGAGTTCCGCGTCCACGAGCGCCGACAGCGGGATGCGCTCCATCCGGGGAGACGCGATCGGGAGGGTAGCCGCTTCATAGACGATGATCTCGTGCTCGGGCGGGTAGCCCTCCTCTGCCAGCAGCTCCAGCAGCAACTGGCGATAGGCGGCACCGGTCTCGAACCGGGACACCGAGCGGTCGCCGACCACGCCGATCTGCCAGAGCACCAGATAGGCGGTAGTGTCCAGGCGGCGGCGGTAGAACAGCAGTTGACTGGCTTCGTAATGCTGACAGCCGAAGGTGCCGGGGTCGATGCCAAGGTCGGCGTAGAGGCAGTCCTCGGCGGAAATGCCGGCATGCATCTCGGCGGCGAAGCCTTCGGCACGGGCCTGGGCAATGGCGTGGTGCGGCACTTGGGCGAAGACGCCGGGATGGCCGTAGAACACCCCGCAGACGCGGTGGCCGGCGCGGACTTCGGCCATCATCGCCTCGATCATCTCCCGGTAACTCCGGGTGCGACGCTTCCCCTCGGCGTAGTAAGGCTGGAGGCTGCGCATATCCGGGCGCATCTCCTGCAGCCACAGTTCGACGATGGCGTCGGACACCAGGCCGAAGACGACATCGGCGTGTTCGATTTCGCTTCGGGAACGTGGACTGATGTGGGCACCGAGCATCATGCCGAGGCCGACGGCCGCGTAACTGCCTTTCATGGGTTCCATTGCGATTCCGGAGACGGGCACAGTCATGGATGTTGTGGCGTCGATACGCGTGAGGCAAGCCGAGCAGCCCATGCCTCGACGGTCATCCGCCAACCGACACTTCCGGGCGTGCCGATATCGAACCGCTCGAACCCCAGATGTTCGACCAGACGTCCGGCACCCACATTGTCCGCGGCATGCCGGCCTACGACTTCGTCCATGCCCAATGCCCAGCGTTGGGACAGTGCGCCATCGACCACGCACTCCAAAGCCTGCACGCCAGCGCCGGTGTGTTGCGCCGTTGGCAACAACATCAGACCCAGTTCGCCCCGGGTGGGTACAGCCGCATCGCGCACCAGTGCCGCCATGCCGAGTGACAGCCCCGTTCGCTGATGAGAGACATGCCAGTAGCGCGCCCGAGCTGCCGGATTGGCGTTGTGCCTCAGCGCTTTGGCAAACATGGCGGCGGCCGCATCGACACTCAGGGCCTCGGCGATATGGCGCATCACCGAGGCGTCGGCATACAGCCCCAGATACAGATCGAAGTCACCCTCGGTCACCAATCGCCCCCGGACGCGGTCCGTCCCGAAAGTCCAATCGATAGGTTCCGCTGGCATCAGAGGAAGCTCGCGTAGTCGTCGAGTTCAAGGCGCTGGATATCCGGCACCCGGCAGTCGGCTGCGGGATGGCCCACGACCAGCAGCAGATAAGCCATTTCGTTCTTCGGCCGGTTGAGAATTTCGTTCAGGAAGCCCATCGGGCTGGGCGTGTGGGTCAAGGTCGCCAACCCGGCGCGATGCAACGCGGCGATCAGCATGCCGGTGGCGATCCCCACCGATTCGTGCGGGTAATAGCGTTTGACCTTCGCGCCCTCGGCATCGATGCCGAAGCGCTCGTAGAAGATGCCGATCAACCATGGTGCGGTTTCGAGGAATGGCTTGTCGGCATCGGTGCCCAGCGGTGCGAGGGCATCGAGCCACTCATCTGGGGCACGATGCGCGTAGAACTCACGCTCCTCGGCTTCGGCGGCTTCGCGGATGCGGCGCTTGATCGCTGCGTCCTGCACTGCGACGAAGCGCCATGGCTGCTGATTCGCGCCGCTGGGCGCGGTGCCGGCGACCCGCAGACATTGTTCGATGACCGCCCGTGGTACTGGCGTCGGCGCGTAATCGCGGACGGTACGGCGGCGTGCAAGATCATCGGCGAAGGCTTTCGCGGCAGCGACACGTTCCTCGTCGGTCATCGATGGCATCGGCGGGAGAACGATGGTCGGGGCGTTGTTGTGCATCATCGGCTCCGGGCGCGCGCAATGCGCCTGCACGCGAACCATAGCAGGCTGGCCGCCCCGAGTTGAGCCTCCGCATCGGTCTCACTACACTGCGCGGATTGCGTGCGTGCGCCACGCTGGCCGGGGAAGTCGATGCATCCGCTGTTGATTCTGTCCGCGATCCTGCAGATCGGCTGCGCGGTGCATGTGGTACGCACTGGCCGCCCGATGTACTGGATCTTTCTGCTGTTCATCGGCTCGTACATCGCGATCGCCGCCTATCTGCTCGCTGAAGTGTTGCCGAACCTGGGGCAAAGCCGCACGGCACGCAAAGCGCTGCGGACCGCACACGACCGCATCGACCCCGAACGCCGCAAGCGCGAAGCCAGCCGTCAGCTCGATGTCGCAGACACCCTCGACAACCGTCGCCGGCTGGCCCAGGAGAGCTTCAACAGCGGCGACTATCAGCAGGCGGCGGAGCTGTACCGCTCCGGTCTGCGCGGCCTCTACGCGACCGATCCGGAATTGATGCTCGGTCTGGCCCGCTCGCAATTCGCCCTCAATCTCAACGCCGACGCGCGGCAGACGCTGGACGCACTGATCGCCGCCAACCCGGACTTCCGATCCGACGACGGTCACTTGCTCTACGCACGCTGTCTGGAAGCGCTGGGCGATATCGCCGGTGCGATCCATGAATACGAGGCACTGGTGGAAGGCTTCCCGGGCGAGGAAGCCCGTGTACGCTTCGGTCTGTTGCTCAAACGCGAAGGCCGGACAGCGCAGGCATCCGATGTCTTCAACGCGGTGCTGAAGCGGTCGCGGGTGGCGCCGAAGTATTACCAGCGCGAACAGCGCGAATGGATCGACATCGCGACCCGCGAAGCCGCGTGAGCCGAGCCGCGCGGGTGGTCGCGCCACGCCCGCATCGCCAGCCGGTAGCATGGCAGCATGCCTCCCGCGCCACCCATCCAGCTGATCGCCCCTGACACCTCGTCGGCCGTACTGGTCGCCTGCAGCGGCGGCATGGATTCGACCGTACTCCTGCATCTGCTGGCGAACGACGAGGCGATCCGCGCGCGCGGCCTGCGTGCGCTCCATGTCCATCACGGGCTGCAACCAGGCGCAGATCTCTGGGCAGAGCATTGCCTTCGTCTCTGCGGCGATCTGGGCATCGACTGCGATATCGTCCAGGTCACGGTAGAACGCGACAGCGGTCTGGGGCCCGAGGCGGCGGCACGACAAGCCCGGCGCGAGGTGTTCGCTCGCAGATTGCGCCCGGGCGAGACGCTGGCATTGGCCCAGCATCGCGACGATCAGGCAGAAACCTTCCTGCTGCGCGCACTCCGCGCCTCCGGTCCGGACGGTCTGGCCTCGATGCGGCCGTGGCGAGATTTCGCCGCCGGTTGGATGTGGCGACCGCTGCTCGATACGCCACGCGCGACATTGCTGGGCTATGCGCAGGCGCAATCGCTGATCTGGATCGAAGACCCCAGCAATGCCGACACTGCACTCGATCGCAATTTCCTGCGCCACAGGGTGCTGCCACTGCTGCGCGAGCGTTGGCCGGCGGCCGATGCCGCCTTCGCGCGAGCAGCATCGCTGGCCGCCGAGAGCAGTGCATTGCTGGGCGAACAGGATGCACAGATGTTCGCGGCTGTGCGCGATGAGGTCGATGCATCGCTGTCGGTGCCTGCCCTGCTGGAGTTGCCGACCGCGCAGCGCGCCCGGGTGCTGCGTCACTGGGTCGCAAGCCTCGACTGGCCGCCACTGCCGGCCGAGGGCGTCGCCAGGATCGAAGCCGATCTGCTCGGAGACAGGACCGGCCGCGATCGCATGCCCTGCTTCGCCTGGCATGGTGCGCAGATCCGACGCTGGTGCGATGGCCTGTACGCGGTCGAGGCCGGGCGCGAGCTCAATGCCTCATGGTCCTGTCGCTGGGACGGATGCGCGCCGCTGGCGCTGCCGAACGGCGACCGCCTGCAGCTCATCGGCGTCTCCGGCTTTCCCTCGCCATTGCTCGTGCATGCGCGACGCGGCGGCGAACGCATCCGGCTGCCGAATCGAGGCGAACACCACCACACGCTCAAGCATGTGCTGCAGGAATCGGGCATCCCGCCTTGGCAACGCACGCGCATGCCGCTGATCAGCACCGGCGAAAACGGCATACTGCTGGCGGTGGCCGACCGCATCCGTTCGGCCGGTTTCGAGCACTGGCTGCAGTCGCAGGGCGCACGTCTGGTGTGGACGGAACAACCGGCCCCTGTCGGCTGAAACAGCGAAGGCTTACACTCGCGCCATGGCCAAAAAGACCGCGTCCCAAACCACTGCAGATACCACCGCAGACACGTCCCCGACCGACTCGCCCGTGGCGGACTTCGAGCAGTCGCTCGACGCGCTCGAACATCTGGTCGAGAAGATGGAACAGGGACAGATGAGCCTGGAAGATTCCCTCGCCGCCTACGAACGCGGCGTCGGTCTCTACCGCCGTTGCCAGCAGGCGCTGGAACAGGCCGAACTGCGCGTACGCCTGCTCAGCGACCCGGAACGGCCCGATACAGCCGAACCCTTCGGCGATACCGCCGACGACCATGGCTGATCCGCCGTTGGCGGATCGCGCCCCCACCTCCGCGAGCACCGCCTTCGCAAACTGGCGGCAACGCGTCGACACCGCACTCGAACGCGCACTGCTCGACCACACCCTTCCCGACTCGCGACTGCAAGCGGCCATGCACCACGCCACGCTGCTCGGCGGCAAGCGCATGCGTCCGATGCTGGTTTACGCCACTGGCGCTCTGCTCGGCGCGGAAGCAGTCGCACTCGATGCCCCTGCCTGCGCGGTCGAACTGATCCATGCGTATTCGCTGGTTCACGACGATCTGCCGGCGATGGACGACGATGCCCTGCGCCGCGGCCAGCCGACGGTCCATGTCGCCTTCGATGAAGCCACCGCGATCCTTGCCGGCGACGCGCTGCAGTCGCTGGCGTTCCAACAATTGACTGACGCACCGCTGCCAGCCGATGCTCGCATCGCGATGGTGCGCGAACTCGCCATCGCCAGCGGCGCCGCCGGCATGTGCGGCGGTCAGGCCTTCGACATCGATGCGACCGGCCGCGGTAGCGACATCTCGCTGGATGAATTGCAGCGGCTGCATGCGCTGAAAACCGGCGCATTGCTGCGTTGTGCGGTGCGGCTCGGCGCGATCGCCGGCAGCGCCGACAGCGCCGCTCACGCCGCGCTCGATCGCTACGCAGAAGCGCTCGGGCTGGCGTTCCAGATCCGCGACGACCTGCTCGATATCGAAAGCGACAGCGTCACGCTGGGCAAGACCGCCGGCAAGGATCTCGCGCAGAACAAGGCGACCTTTCCGGCGCTGATGGGTATTGGTGCCTCGCGCGCGAAGCTCTCGGAACTCGCCGATGTCATGCAAGCAGCGCTGATGCCGTTCGGAGATTCGGCCGCGCTGCTCTCCGCACTCGCGAGGCAAGTGATCGAGCGTCGACACTGAGCCGCCGCAGGATGGATCGCCCCACCCTGCGGCACTGATCGCGAAATCAGAACAACCGGATCGTCAGCGGATACCGATACATCTCGCCGTCGTAGGCTTTGACCGCGGCGACGATGGTGAACACCACCCACGCAATCGCCAAGCCGATCCACAGCGGCACCGCGATCAGCAGCCCAAGACCGAGCGTGAACACGACCAGCACGATGCTGGCGACCGCGTAGAGGAACATGCTGACGTTGAAGTTCAGGGCCTCCTTCGCGTGCGCGGCGGCGAAGCCGGAACGGTCGCGCACCAGCAGCCATACGACCAACGCGCCCGCCGCACCTGCGATACCGGCGAACCACGACGTCGCGAAAGCGGCGACCAGCGCGGCAAGATGCGCGCCTGCTGCCCAGTTGCGGTCGCTGGATGCGACGTCCGAAACGGTGTCGATGGTGTTCAGGGTGTCGTTCATGGCGGAATCCTCCCAAAGCAGACCTTTGGAATGCGCGTCCGGAACCGTCCGGCGCAAGCACAAGATGAGGCTTCCGCAAACGCAATCAAGCCAACGAAAGACATACTCCGCTCGGGCCGGCGGCGATCGTGTCGGTATCAAGCGCGCAGCAGGCCCTCAAGCGGCCGCACCGCGCGGCTGTCGGGAAAGATGCGCGTCTCCAGCGCGGTTTCGGGCACGGCCAGGTGGTTGACGAGCACACCCTTGAACAGCGCGCGCATGTCGGTGGTCGGGCGCAGATCGCGGCCTTCGAGCAGTGCGCCTGTCGACAGCCCAGGCCAATCGCCGCCGACCCGTCCACCGCGCACCGCACCGCCCGCGAGCAGTGAGACGCCGCCGACGCCGTGATCGGTGCCGGCGCTGCCGTTGCTCGCCACGGTGCGGCCGAACTCGGTGACCACAGCGACTGTGGTACGGCTCCATTCGTCGCCGAGTCCTTCGCGTATCGCACGCAGGCCGGCGTCGAGTTCGGCGAATTTGCGATCCAGCGCGAGCTGCTGGCCACGATGGGTATCCCAGCCGCTGTCCTCGACGAATGCGATACGGGCGGCATCGGGGCCGCGCATCCGTTTGGCCGCTGCAGCCATCGCGTCCGGCAGCCGGAATGCGCCGCGCCCGTTCTTGCCCTGCGTATCGCCCATCCCGGTCGCCGCAGCCGCCATCGCATCGGCGAACATCGGCGCGAGCCGGGCATCGGCGGCATACAGCGGCTCCAACTGCTGCATCAGCGTATCGGGCAGATCGCGCGGCAGCGGCGGCGACCAGATCCCGGCGCGTTCCGAACCGCGCATCGCCAGCGGCATCACCTGCGCGATCGCAACGCCCTCGGACGCCACCATGCTCTGGATACAGCGGCCGATCCAACCGTCGCGCGCGCCGCCGGGCGCGGCGGTGCCGTTCTCGAGACAATCCTGCGCATCGAAGTGCGAACGTCGCTGATACGGCGGCGCCACCGCGACCAGCGGCAGCAGTTGTTTGTCGGCGAAAAGCTGGTGCGCGAACGTCATCTTCGGATGCAGGCCGAAGCTGCCGTCCAAGGGCAACGCATCCGTCACCGCGAGCTGGCCGCGTGCGCGCAGATAATCCGCATCGCCGCGCGGCGGCAGCAGATGCAGGCCGTCCATCGCGCCGCGCAGCAGCACGACCACCAGCCGCGTCTGTCCGCCCGACGCGGCCGGCGACAGGCCCGGCCAAAGGGTGAGCATGGCGGTGCCGCCGAGCGCGGCGAGGAATCGGCGACGGGTGATCGAGGGCATCGTCATCACACTCTCCACTGAAAGGCGGGACTGGAAAACAGCATCGCGAACCCTTCCTGCGTTGAACCGGCACGGCGCAGCAATTCCGCGAACCGGCCCTGCACTGCCTCGGCGCCGAGCACATCGGCCGCCAACTCGACCGGCTTGCGCGTGGTCGCGAGTTGTTCCGCGAGCACGCCGGAGGCCTGCACACGCTTGCGCAACGCGTCACCGCTTGCCCAGTCGGCGGCAGTATCGGGGAACCCGGCCGGCGAACGCGGCGTGAAAGTCGGTTGGCCGAGCTGCTGCAACAGCCGCATCAGGATCAGCGGCCGACGATCGATCTGCATTGCACCGGCGCGCATCGCCGAGACCACGAAATCTTCCGGGGTCTTGAATTTGCGGGCATCGGCGGACCACGCGGCATCGTCATCGATCATCGCGCGGTACAGCGCCGGCAGCGATCCATCGCTGCGCAGGAACGCTGCCGCCATACGCTCGACCAGCGCTGGCGAAGGCGTATCGGAGACGAAGTGACGCGCGAGTTTCAGACTGAGATGACGCGCGGTCGCTGGATGCACTGCGAGATCGCGCAGGATCGCATGGCCCTGCGTTTCGCCGCCCTCGGCATAGCGTTTGCCGAGCACGCTGCGCGCGCCGGGTTCGTGCGCACCGGGTCGGAAGACGAATGCGGATGCGCCTCCGCTCTGCGCATCGCGACGCAGCGGCGTACCCCAGCCGGTGATCGCTTTCGCCAGCTCGACCACGTCCTGCTGCGCGTAACCGCCATCGACGCCCAGTGTGTGCAGTTCGAGAATTTCGCGCGCAAGATTTTCGTTGAGGCCCAGCTTGCGTTTCGCATCGCGGCGTTCGACGCGCTTCGCCAGCATCGATGCGTCGCCGATCGAGGCAGCATTGTCCAGATACAGCAGCATGCCCGGATGGGTTTCCACCGCTGCCAGCAGGTCGGCGAAGTTGCCCAGCACGTGCGGACGGATCGCTTCGCGCTCCATCGGCGCGGCCAGCAGCCGGGCGCTGTTCTTGTCGATCGAAATCGCGAAATGGTTCGACCAGAAATGGACCAGACGTTCGACGAACGGCGTCGCTGTACTGACCGCAACCCGGTAACGCAGCGCAAGATCGGCCATCGCGTCGCGGCGGATCTCCTGTTGCAGCGGCGTGCGTTCGATGTCGTCGCCGGCGGCATCGGGCTGCATCGTGGGCGCCGTTGCGGCATCGGGGCGTTTGCCCGGCCGCGTACCTGCTGTGGTGCGTGAACGACGCCGCTGCAGGCGGTACTCGGCCTCGCGACGCATGATCTCCAGGCTGTCGGGCAGGTTCGCGAAAACCGCGAGGTCGGGCTTCGCCCGCAATTGCGCCTGCAACCAGCCGCGTGCGTCGCCCGCTTGCGCGAGTTCGCCGGGCATCGCGCCCAGGCCGAAACGGTTGACGGCTGCGGTTGCCGCTGGATTGCTCATGTCGTGCGCCCGGGTCCGGAAGACCTCACCGGAAACGCACACACGCCGGAATCGTTGACGTTGTCTGGCCGGAAAAGCGAAAGCCCCGACGCGACGGGCGCGCCGGGGCTTTGCGGAAACGGCCGGATCGGACGATTACTTGATGAGGCGGATCGCGAACGGATAGCGGTAGGCTTCGCCCTGATGCGCCTTCACGCCGGCGATGATGCTCAGCACCACGCAGGCGACCCAGGCGACCATATTGATCAGCGCACCGATCAGGATGATGCTCAACACAATGCCGACCACATAGACGAACAGCAATGTGATCTGGAAATTCAGCGCTTCCTTCGCCTGATCGTTGATGAACCCCTTGTCAGGCTGGTCCTTGTTGATCAGCCAGATGATCAGCGGGACGATGAAACCAAGGACGATCCCCGACAGATGCGTGATCAGCGCAAGCGTCTTCTGGTCCTCGGAGGGCGCCCCGGACGGTGCCGGCGGCGGTGCGGTGAATTCGTTCCCATCGGTCATTTTTGATTCCCCATTACGTTCGGATGTTGCGTTCGGTGCCACGGAAGCCCGCGACGCGGGCGGGCTCTAGCATACACAAACGTCAGATTCCGCCGGCGACGGTCATCCGCCCGAGCAGCACCGACCCCATCCGGATATGCGAGCGGGGATCGACATCCGTGCCGATGGCTTCGATGTTCCTGAGCATTCCGCGGAGATTGCCGGCGATGGTGATGCCATCCACGGGATAGGCGATCTCGCCGTTTTCGACGTAGAAACCCGCCGCTCCGCGCGAATAATCGCCGGTGATGGCATTGACGCCCTGCCCCATCAGTTCGGTCACCAGCAGCCCGGTGCCCATGCCGCGGATCAGGTCCTGCAGCCCACCGGCATTGGCGGCGACATCGAGGTTGTACACGCCACCGGCGTTGGCGGTGGTCTGCAGCCCGAGCCTGCGCGCGGAATAACTGCCGAGCACATAACGCTGCAGGATGCCATCGCAAACCAGGTCGGTTTCCCGGGTTGCGACACCCTCTGCATCGAAGGCGCTCGAACGCAGACCCCGCAGCAGGAACGGCCGCTCGCGGATCGCGCACCAGTCGGGCAGCACTGCGGTACCGACGCTGTCGAGCAGGAAACTGGCGCGGCGATACAGCGCGCTGCCGGAAATGGCATTGAGAAGGTGCCCCATCAGCGAGCGCGCGACTTCGGCCTGGAAGAGCACCGGCATTTCGCCGGTGGCGAGCGAACGCGGATCCATCCGTGCCAGCGTGCGCTCGGCGGCGCGGCGGCCGATCGCCCCCGCCGATTCCAGATCCTCCCGGGCCAGCCCGGAGCTGTACCAGTAGTCGCGCTGCATCGCATCGCCTTCGCCTGCGATCAACGCGCAGCTGATGCTGTAGTGGGTGTTTCGGTCGCGGCCGAGAAACCCGTGCGAATTGGCGTAAACGCCGACCGATTCTCCACCGGAGACCGACGCGCCGTCGGAGTTGGCGATACGCGGGTCGGCTTCGCGCCCTGCGGCTTCGCAGGCCAGCGCCAGATTCACCGTTTCATCGGCGTCCAGCGTCGATGGATGCCAACTGTCGAACTCGCGCAGGTCGGTCGCCATCAGCCCGGCTTCGGCGAGGCCCGAAGCGGGGTCGTCTTCGGTATGCCGGGCGATGGCGCAGGCCTGGGCTACGGTGGCTTCGAGGCTCTCCACGCGCAGATCGGCGGTGGTGGCGCTGCCCTTGCGCTGGCCGAAGTACACGGTGACGCCGATGGAACGGTCGCGGGTGGACTCCACGCTCTCCACCGCGCCCATGCGCACATTGACGTTGAGACCCCGATCTTCATCGCAGCTGACCTCGGCCTGGGTCGCGCCTTGGGCGCGGGCGCGGGCCAAGAGGTCGCGGGCGAGTTCGGACAAACGGTCGAGCCGGGCCTGGCTGTCGTCGTGGCCGGAGGTCACGGGGGGAGAAGCGATCGCGTTCAATGCATTATCCTGTCGTCATGAGAGGCAAAGATTTTGAAACCGGTGAATTCCTGTCCCCGAGCCGCAGCCAGCAGCGGCGCGAGGCTCTGGAAGTGCTCGAGCTGGCCCGGCGATTGTCCGAACTGACGGCGCAACAGATCGCACGGTTGCCGGTGCCGGAGCGTCTGATCCCGCACATCGACGAAACCCGGCGGATCCCGTCGCACGGCGCGCACAAGCGCCAACTGCAGTTTCTGGCAAAACAGATGCGCCGGGAAGACGACGAGACTCTCGAGGAGATCCGCGATGCGCTCGATTCCAGCGGCGAATCCGCGCGTCTGGAAACTGCCATGCTCCACCGCGCCGAAGCCTGGCGCGAGCGGCTCATGGCCGACGGCGATGCCGCGCTGACCGAACTGCTCGACGAGCACCCGCACGCCGACCGTCAGCATCTGCGTCAGCTCGCACGCAACGCGCACGAGGAAAAGCTGCGCAACAAACCGCCGCACGCGTACCGCGAACTCTTCCGTGAACTGCGGGAGTTGCTGTCCGGCAAGGATTCCGGAGAAGGCGAAGACCGCATTGGAATGGACGACAGCGACGAAGTCTGAGCGCCACGCACTTCCAATGCACGGCCGCATCACGTCTTCGTCCCGCCCACCGTCAGCTGATCGATCAGCAGCGACGGCTGACCAACACCCACCGGTACGCTCTGCCCGTCCTTGCCGCAGACGCCAACGCCATCGTCCAACGCCAGATCGTGGCCGATCATCTTCACCCGCTGCATGGTCTCGGGGCCGTTGCCGATCAGGGTCGCGCCTTTCACCGGGGCGGTGATGCGGCCGTCCTCGATCATGTAGGCCTCGGTCGCCGAAAACACGTATTTGCCGCTGGTGATGTCGACTTGCCCGCCACCGAAGTTCACCGCGTACAGACCGCGCTTGACCGATCGGATCATGTCCTCGGGCGAATCCTGGCCGGCGCGCATGTAGGTGTTGGTCATCCGCGGCATCACCAGATGCGCGAAGGATTCGCGGCGACCGTTGCCGGTGACCGGCATGCCCATCAGCCGCGCGTTGAGGGTGTCCTGCATATAGCCGGTGAGAATGCCGTCCTCGATCAGCGTCGTGCAGCTCGTCGGCGTGCCCTCGTCGTCGATATTGAGCGAACCGCGCCGGCCCGGAAGCGTGCCGTCGTCGACGATGGTCACGCCCGGCGACGCCACGCGCTGACCCATCCGGCCTGCATACGTCGATGTGCCCTTTCGGTTGAAATCGCCTTCCAGGCCATGACCGACCGCTTCGTGCAGCAGCACGCCCGGCCAGCCGCTGCCGAGCACCACCGGCATCATGCCGGCCGGCGCGTCGATCGATTCCAGATTCACCAGCGCCTGACGCAGCGCTTCGCGCGCGAAACGCTCGGGCTTGTCGCCGCCGAAGAGTTCTTCGTAGGAATAGCGTCCGCCGAAGCCGGAACTGGCCGATTCGCGTCGTCCGTTCTGCTCCACGATCACCTGCACGTTCATGCGCACCAGTGGACGGATGTCGCCAGCGACCACACCGTCGCTGCGCGCGACCAGGACGGTGTCGACCACGCCGCTCAGCGACACCACGACCTGCTGCACGCGCGGATCCGCAGCGCGCAACAGGCGATCGACGCGACGCATCGCATCGAGTTTGTCGGCGTTGGCATAAGTGTCGATAGGATCGAGCGCTGGATACAGCGTCGCCGCCGACCGCCCGCTGGCCGCGATCAGCGACGACGGCGTGCGCGTTTCGCCATCGCGCGCGATGGCGCGTGCGGAACGCGCGGCCACCAGCAATGCGTCGGACTGGATTTCGTCGGAATACGCGAAGCCGGTCTTTTCGCCGGACATCGCGCGCACACCGACGCCCTGATCGATCGAATGCACGCCGTCCTTGACGATACCGTCCTCGATCATCCAGCTCTCGCGCCGCGAGTGCTGGAAATACAGGTCGCCGAAATCGATACCCGGCCCGAGCAGCAGGCCGAAGGCGCGTTCGAGACCGGCATGGTCCAGCCCGGCGGGTGCGAGCAGGCGCGATTCGGACAATTGCAGCATCTGGGGCATGAGGATTCCGTTGCGACTCGTTGATGGGTTGGCGGGCGGTTCTTCGATACCCGGTCAGTGATGGTGACGGACGGGGGCGCGATCAAGGTCGCCCGCCGGTCACGGCCGAAGTTCCGCGAGCGGACGTGTTCGGGCGCTCGATCACCTCGACCTTCGGATCTTTCCACGGGCCGGTGACACGATAGTTTTTCGCCGCAGCCTGACCGAGCGGTTTCTGCAGCACCGCATTCGCGACCGCGCCGACCGCCGCACCGACCGGGCCACCGGCGATCGCGCCGACAGCGGTCAACAGGTTACCCGCCTTGGGCAGGACCTCAATGGTCTGATCGAAGGTCTGCGCGCGCAGATTCGCCGCGCCGCGGATATTGATCCGCGCGGCAGGACCGTCGATGGCCAGATCGTCGCTGCGCGCGCTTCCGCCGCCGAAACGCACGCTGCCGGCGAGTTTGTTGAATGCGAAACCTTTCGAGAAGAAATCGCGGAAATCGAGGGTCAACCGGCGCGGCAATTGCGCGATGCTGAGCAGACCCAGCACGCGCCCGGTACCGCCGGGTTCGACTTCGACCAACCTGCCGTCCTTCACGTCCAGCTTCAGCGTGCCGTCGAGCGTGGCCAACTGGAACGCCATCGGACTGCCGATCCACGCAGCATCGAATCGCGCTTCGCCCTTGCCGCCGTTGATCCGGCCGCCGATACCCAGATCGGTCAGCAGCGTGCCGAAATCGTCGCTGGCGAGCGTCGCCGACAGCCGCGTCCGCGCTGCGGGGCCGCGACCGCTCCAATCGCCGGTGAGATCGATCCGTCGCTTCGCTGCGCGCGTCTGCAGTTGCAGGATTTCCATCCCGGTCGCGGTGGCGCGCGAACGGAACTGGGTGTCGCCGAGCGCCGCATCGACGATGCGCAGATCGTCCACGCGCAGATTCAACGCCGGGATATTCGCTGGATTGATCTCGCCACTGTTGTTTCCGGCGTTGTTGCCGGCAACGCCGTTGCTCGCCGATGGCGATGCGGGCGGGCCCGCGCTGCGCCAATGGAGCCGCTGCAGACGTCCCGCGATGGTGCCGCCTGCGTCGTCCGGCACCAGCAGCGCGCCAGCGAGTGCCGGGCCATCGAGCTGCACGGCGAGACCTCCGCTGGCAGGCGCGATCTGCAGCCGTGTGTCGGGAAAGTTAGCGCCGAGCAACAGCAGGCGTTCGGCGCTGGCATCGACGCGACGCAACGCCAAGCGGTTGCCGCCATCGCCACGGGTGAGCGCAACCCAGCCGATCGCATCCAGCGTCACGGCGCGTCCGCTGAGAATGAGCCCCGATGCGGGTGGCGCTTCGGCGACGCGGTCGGCGCCGAACGCGGCGCGGATGCCGAGCTGCCCCTGGGATTCCTTCGCGCGCAGCGCAAAGCGCTGACCGAAGGCGATCGCCACTTCGCCCTTGCCCAGCGGCAACTGCAGATCGATCGTGGTCGGTAATGCGGTGCCAGCGGTCTTGTCCATCGGTGCCGGCAAGTCGAACGCGGTACCGACGAGGTCGGAGCGAAGTTGCAACCGCGTGATCTGCGCGACGGCCGGCGTCCGCTTCGGCGAAGACGCGGCCGCCGAGGGAATCGCGATGCCGGCCGTCCAGCGCGAGCGACCGCGGACGTAGGGCTTCAGCCAACCCAGATCGCTGCTGCGATCGAGCAGATCGTCGGTGGTCATCGACGCCTCGAGTTCGGCCTCGAACCCCTGACGCGTGTCGCGCACATGGCCGGGACCGGCGCGCAGCGACAACCGGCCGTCCTGGCGGTCGTACTGCGCGCGCAACCCGTTCGCGCTGAAGCCATCCTGGTTGTAGCTCGCCCGCCCGTTGACGCCGGAGAACGCGAGCTTCCATTGCGACTCGGAAAGCCGGACACCGCGCAGATCGATGTTGCCGTCGATCCGTGCGCTGTGCGCCGGGCCGTCGTGCAGCGGCAGCTCGAGCGCGAAATCGACCGCGGCCGGCCCGCTGGCGCCCAGCGTGGCGAGGATGTCGCCATGATCCCTGCGCAGCGGGCTTTGCCGCATCAGGCCGAGCAGCTTGGCGGCATCGGCGTCGGCGCGCGCATCGATGGTGAGCGCGCCCTGCGAGAAATCCGCGATGCCTGCAGTGAATTCGCGGATGCCGACCTCGGTCAGCACCGCTTTGCCACCGACCGAGAAACCATTGCCGATGAAGGCGATCTCGGCATCCATATCGGTGGTCGCGGGCCACTCGTTGTGGAACTTGACCCGCATGTTCTCGAGTGTGGCACGGGCATCGAACACGCCCTTCGGCGGCTCGCCCGCGGCCGGCTTGAATGGCCAGTCGTCGAGATCGCCCACGATCACCGCACGGCCGTTGCGGACTTGCCCGGCGACCAGCGCGGTGTCGAGCCAGTCGATCAGCCCCAGCGACATCATGTGTTTCGGCCAGAACTTCTTGGCGACGGGCGCAGCGGCATCGTCGAGTTCGGCGGCGATATCGATCCGCGGCGCGGTGCCATCGCCTTCGAACCACAGTCCACCGCGCACAACGGCGCCATAACCCTCGCCGTCGATCCGCAACGCTGGAGTTTCCACGCGCCAACCACTGCCCTCACGCCAGCCGATCGCCTCGCCGCGCAAGCCCACCACATGCGCAACGCCGAAACCGCGCGGCCAGTCGAAACGCATTTTCGAGGCCGTATCGAACGCGAATGCGAGACCGTCGCCATCGCCGCGCAGATCCCCGCCAAGTCCACTGATGCCAGGCGAGTTGCCCACCGGGGCGAACTGCAGGGCGCGCACCCTGGCTTCCGCAGTCATCGCGCCGCCGCGGACACCACCGACGCGTACATGTTCGAGCACCGCGCCCGGCTTCGCCGAGGCCAGCCAGCGCCGCAGTCCGGGATCCAGCCGGTCGCTCAACGCGATCACCGCGAACAGTGGACCGGCATCGATACGCTCGGCGCGCAGTCCGTAACGCTTGCCGCCGGCGAGCACCAGACCGTCGAGAATCTGCGGCTTGCTGTCGGCCTCGGCATGCACCTGCATGCTCGGCGCATCGAGACGCCAACCGTTGGCATCGACCGACCAGTGCGCGACAGCACGCAAGCGGGCGAATGTCGCGACTGGCGCAGCGGACATCGCTGGCGTCGCGCCGCGCGCGGCAGCCACCATCGCATGCTCGTCGTTGAACTGCGCACCGCGCAGGCGTACGTCCGCAAGATCGCCATCGACGCTGATCGCCGCAACCTGGCGCTTGCGCAGCGTCGCCCAGACTTCGGCGCGTCCGCGACCGGCCGCGATGGTCACACCACCCACCCGCAACAGTGGCGACCACGCCGAAAGATCGGCGTTCTTCGCCGCCGCATAGACTCGTCCATCACCGGTGTCACGATCGAAATCGAGCACGACATCGATCGGCGAGGCATCTTCGCGGATCTTTGCGCGCAGACCGCTGCGCACGCGGTCGCCACTGACTTGCAGCCGCACGTCGACATCGGGAATCGTGGCGTCGATTTTCAACGACGGCGCGGAAATGCCGAGCCGTGCATCGATCACCTGCAGTTCGCCCAAGCCTTCCAGCGAGCCCAGCGGATCGCCACCCTCCGATTGCCCCGGCAACCCGCGCACCTGCCATCGGCCGTCGTCGCCGCGCTCCAGGGTCAACGACAGATTGCGTACGCGCAGTTCGGTGAATGAGCGACCCGGCAACAGTCCGGCGTATTGCGACACCAGAATCTCCGCCGCGCCGATGGCGACCGCATCCTTGCCATCGCCGACCCGCAAACCATCGAGGCGCAGCAGCGGACCGCGTCGGGTCCATTCGGTCCGGACGTGATCGAACTGCACCGGCCGGCCGGCGCGCGCACTCAGCCAATCGGCGATCCGGTCGGGGTGACGCTCGGCCAGTGGCAGCAATTGGCTGACGATGCCGGCGACCAACGCCAGCAGCACCAGCGAGACCGCAGTGACGTACCACAGCCCGCGACGCGCCAGACGCAGACGGCGGCGCAGCGAGGTCGGCATCAGCCGCACGCTCCGCGCGATGCTGGTGGACGTTTACAGCAGAACCACATCGAACTGCTCCTGGGTGTACTGCTCATCCGCCTGGAAACGGATCGACTTGCCCAGGAACTCTTCCAGTTCGGCGACCGCCGGCGATTCCTCTTCGGTGATGCGGGCCACGACTTTCGGCGATGCGATCACCAGCAGCCGCGCGGCTTCGAACTGGCGCACCGCACGGGTGATCTCGCGGAAGATCTCGTAGGTCACGGTTTCCGCAGTCTTCAACGTACCGCGGCCGCTGCATTCGTGGCAGGGCTCGCTGAGCTGTCGCTGCAGGCTTTCGATGGTGCGCTTGCGGGTCATTTCGACCAGGCCCAGCGGCGAGAAATCGTAGACCGTGGTCTTGGCGTGATCGCGGGTCAGCGACTTCTCCAGCGTGCGCAGCACCTGGCGGCGGTGCTCGGGATCGACCATGTCGATGAAGTCGATGATGATGATGCCGCCGAGATTGCGCAGGCGCAGTTGTCGCGCCACCGACTGCGCCGCTTCCAGATTGGTCCGGTAGACGGTCTCCTCGAGGTTGCGCTGGCCGAGGAACGAACCGGTGTTGACGTCGATCGTCGTCATCGCCTCGGTCTGGTCGATCACCAGATAGCCGCCGGATTTCAGCGGGACCTCTTTCTCCAGCGCGCGCTGGATCTCGTCCTCGACACCGTAGAGGTCGAACACCGGCCGCGCGCCGCTGTAGTGCTCGATTTTTTCGGCGAGACCCGGCATGTACTGCGCGGCGAACGTGCGCAGACGGTCGCAGGTTTCGCGCGAATCGACCTTCACCTTCTCCACGTCGCGGCGGATCAGATCGCGCACCGCCCGCATCGGCAAGCTGAGATCCTCGTACACGCATTCGCCGACAGTCGTGGTGCGCACACTCTGTTCGATCAGCGCCCAGACGCGGCCGAGATAGGCGATGTCTTCGGCCAGCGCTTCCGCCGGCTGTCCCTCGGCATTGGTGCGCACGATGTACCCGGGCGACGCCTGGCCATTCTGCCCCTGACCGGATACCAGCGCCTTCAGCCGCTGCCGCTCGGCTTCCTCCTCGATCCGCGAAGACACGCCGATGACTTTGGACTGGGGCAACAGCACAAGATACCGGGACGGGATGCTGATCTGGGTCGTAAGCCGCGCGCCCTTGCTGCCGATCGGATCCTTCACCACCTGGACCACGATCTCCTGTCCGTCGCGCAGCAGTTCGGTGATCGAAGGCACCACCAGCGGCGGCGTGGCCGCCGCAACTGCCACCGCCATGGACCCGCCTTCGCCATCCAGCGCGGATTCGCCCAATGTCGTGTCGATGGCCGGCGCGACGCTGGCGCGGAAGATATCGTTGGCGTGGAGGAACGCGGCGCGATCCAGACCGATGTCGACGAACGCCGCCTGCATGCCCGGCATCACCCGCTGCACCTTGCCTTTGTAGATGTTGCCGACCACACCGCGCCGCCAGCCGCGCTCGATGTGCAGTTCCTGCAGCATGCCGTTCTCGACCACCGCGACCCGGGTTTCGCGCGGCGTGACGTTGACCAGAATCTCTTCGCTCATGATGCACGCTCCTCGGCGATGCCGTCATCAGGCATACGCCCACGATGCGCGGGGAATAATCCGAACTGTCGCAGCAGCGACGCGGTTTCGTGCAGAGGCAGGCCCATTACGCCACTGTAACTGCCCGAGAGATGCGAAATGAAGCTCTGCGCCGATCCCTGGATCGCATAGGCGCCGGCCTTGCCGTCCCATTCGCCGGTCGCGAGGTAATCGCGGATGTCGGCTTCGCTCATCGGCGCGAACGTGACGTCGGACATCGACACCGTCTGCAGCTCGCGCCCGGCGGAAATCATCGAAATGGCGGAAATCACCGCATGGGTGCGCCCCGACAGCGTGCGCAGCATCGCCGCGGCATCATCGGCATCGACAGGTTTGCCGAAGATGCGACCGTCGAGCACCACCTCGGTATCGGCGCCGAGGACCACAGCCTGCGGCTGGCCAACCAGAAGCAGCAGCCCGGCGCCGGCTTTCTCGCGGGCGACCCGACGCACGTACTCATCCGGCAACTCTCCGGACACGGGCGTTTCCGGAAGGTCGAGATCGAGGATGCCGAAGTCGAGACCGAGCATCCTTAACAGTTCACGACGACGGGGGGATTTCGAGGCAAGATGCAGCATCGGCCTAGGATACCCTGCGGACCGCCGCCACCTGAACGCGGATTTTTTTCAAACCCCGACCGGGCTCACAGTGCGTTCACCCGCCGGCCCGCAATGGCTCAACCATGGAGACCCACATGATTCGCCGCCCCCGCACCCTGCCTCGCCTGTTCGCCGCTTTCGCCACTGTCTTTATCACTGCTCTCACCTTGGGCCTCGCCATGACCGCATCCGCTCAGACCCCGCCGACCATCGCCAACGACGGCACCCTGTTGTCGATCAGCGCCGAGGCGCGAGCCACCCGCGTCCCCGACATCGCCACCTTGTCCACCGGCGTCGTCACCCAGGCCACGGACGCCAACGCTGCGCTTCGCCAGAACACCGAGCAGATGACCAAGGTGGTCGCGGCGATCAAGGCCGCGGGTATCGCCGAGCGCGACGTGCAGACCACAGGCATCAGCATCAATCCGCAGTACCGCTACGCCGAAAACCTGCCGCCTGCGATCACCGGCTACCAGGCCAGCAACACTCTCAACGTGAAGGTCCGCGACATCGCCAAATTGGGCAAGGTCCTGGACGCGATGGTCGCGGTCGGCGCGAACCAGGTGAACGGTCCGAGCTTCGAGATCGACAACCCGGAAGAAGCCTACGACGAGGCGCGTCTCGCAGCGATCAAGAAGGCCCAGCATCGCGCCGAACTCTACGCAAAAGCGCTCGGGCTGCGCGTGCGTCGGGTGGTCAGCATCAACGAAGGCGGTGGTTACACCCCGCCGACGCCGATGCCGGTGATGATGCGCGCCGCCGCGATGGAAGCGGCGGATACGCCGATGTCGCCGGGCGAGAGTTCATTGTCGGCCACGATCAACGTCGTGTTCGAACTCGGCCGCTGAGCGAAGCGGCGCGATGCGGAGGACACCCGCCCCACGGCGGGTGTTTTCGTTTGCGCGGATTTTTTCGGCAAACTTAACCCCGGCCGAATCCGAGGCGCGTTTCCACCATCGTTCCCAACCGATGGAGGTGTCTCATGGTCCTGTCCCAACGCCATCCCCATGCCCACGCGGCAGGTCTGCAGCAGGCGATTTCACGGATCGAACCCGCCCGCATCCTCGGCATCGCCGGTGCGATCGCGCTCAATGTCGCCGCATTCATGCTGTTGATGGTGCCGGTGTCGGCGCCGATGCAGATCGTCGAAGTGGAGGATCCTCCGACGTTCTACGTCGAGGAAAAGATCAAACCACCCGTGATTCCACCCATCGAAGTGCCGGTGGTCCACCCGACGACGACACATACCGCCATACCGGCACCCATCCATCCGCCTGTTCCGCAACCGACATACGACCAGGACGTGATCGTGCCCGACGGCACCGAATACGTTCCGCCCACCAACAGCGATCCGATGCCGGACATCGGTGCGACGCTGCCGGCGAACCCCGACCCGCTGCCGAGCACGCGGCTCGAATACGCCTCCGCACCAGCGCCGGCCTATCCGCGCGAAGCGCTGTTGGACGGTATCCAGGGCACGGTGGTGTTGAAAGTATTGGTGGACGTGGACGGTAAACCGCTGTCGGTGGAGATCGAGCGCAGCAGCGGCAACCGCAGACTCGACGACGCCGCGCGCCGGCAGGTACTGCGCAAGTGGATGTTCCGCCCGGCGATCCGCGACGGCAAGGCAGTGCAGGTCTACGGCATCGTGCCGGTGAATTTCACGCTCAGTCTGCAATAGGCGGATACGCGAGCCCGGACCCTTGGTGGATTTCCGCCGGTCGGCGACGAACGACCGGCGGTTTTTTTGCATGGCGTTCGGGCACGCCGCATCGTTCCACGCATGCGCGCAATCGCACATGGCCATCGCCACCATCACCTGCGACACTCTTGCGCCCACGCCGGAGCATGTCATGAAGCATCTGTTCGCACCGCTGCAAGCCGGCGACCTCGCCCTGCCCAACCGTATCCTGATGGCGCCGCTCACCCGCTGCCGCGCCGAAGACGATCACGTGCCCGGGCCGCTGATGGCCGAGTACTACGCGCAGCGCGCCAGCGCCGGTCTGATCATTGCCGAAGCGACGATGGCGATGCCGGGCAACTCCGCGTTCTGGCGCGAACCGGGCATCCACAGCGAAGCGCAGGTCGCCGGCTGGAAGCGCGTCACCGATGCGGTGCATGCCGGCGGCGGTCGCATCGCACTGCAACTTTGGCACGGCGGGCGCGCATGTCATCCGGATCTCAACGACGATGCGCGACCGGTCGCTCCCAGCGCCATCGCGATCACCAACGATCAGGTCTACACGCCGAAGGGCAAAGTCGATTACGTCGTGCCGCGCGCGCTGGCAGACGACGAATTGCCGGGCATCGTCGCCGGCTTCGCGCATGCGGCGCGCAATGCGAAAGCGGCCGGGTTCGACGGTGTGGAAGTGCATGGCGCGAACGGCTATCTGCTGGACGAATTCCTGCGCGACGGCTCGAATCGGCGCAGTGGTCCGTATGGTGGCCCGATCGAGCATCGCGCACGGCTGCTGCTCGAAGTGCTGGAAGCGGTCTGCGGCATCTGGGGCAGCGGCCGCGTCGGCCTGCGTGTGTCGCCACTCAACAGTTACAACGACATGCGCGACAGCGACCCCATCGCGCTCATCCGCTGGCTCGGCCAGCGGCTCAACGATTTCGATCTCGCCTACTGGCACGTGATGCGCGCCGATTTCCTCGGCCAGCAGCATGGCGATGTAATGACACCCGCGCGCGAAACGTTCCGCGGCGTACTGATCGGCAACATGAGCTACAGCCCGGAAGAAGCCGACGCGGCCATCGCCGATGGCAAGCTCGATGCGGTCGCGTTCGGCGTGCCCTTCATCGCCAACCCCGACCTGCCCGAGCGTCTGCGCGCAGGCGCGCCACTGGCCGAAGCCGATCGCAGCACGTTCTACACCTGGGACGCGAAGGGCTACACCGACTACCCGCGCTACGCCGGCGGCTGAGCGGCGCCGGACGGGCGCCGCGTCTGCGGCGTCAGTCCCGCACCCAGCGCACGTCCGACAGACACCACGAGAGGCTGCCACTGGTCTTGTAGGTCCAGTTGTAGCGGCGCGGCGGATTGCTGCGGTATGCGCTGAGCCCGCTGGCCGGCCCCGCCGGGCGGATCCATTCGTTCAATTCGTAGTCGTAGGTGCGATACAACTCGTTCGCGGCCTGCTTCAGCGTGTCGTCCTGCTGCTGCGTGACTTTGCTGAAGTAATACGCCCAGGCCATCGCACCAGCCACCGACAGCACGTGTTCCGGCCCAACGCCATCCGCGGCATAGGTCGAACCGTCGATGAAGGTGACATAGTCGACCAGTCGCAGGTTTTCCGGCGCGCCGGTGAAGTAATCGCGCTGTGCTGGCGTATACGATTTCCCGGCGAATTTCAGCGCATTGCCGGTGCGACGGATGAAATTCGCGATCTCGACGCTGTCGGTCAACACATAGGCGCGCACCATCGGATCGATCACGTAAGGCGTCTGCCAGAAACTCACAAGCAGATTGCTGGTGCCGGGGGGACCGTTGCCTTCCTGCCCACCGTACTTCCACAGGCCACCGTCCACGCGGTTCGCCGGCAATGCGCCGCCGGCACCGTTCTGATGCCAGATCAGATTGGTGGTGAGGGTGACGACCCGCTCGCGATAGGTCTGGGTCGCGCCGATCTTGTACGGCACGTCGCCGAACAGTTCGTAACCGATCACAAGTCCCGACAGTTTGATGCCGATATGGCGCTCGGTGTAACTGCTGGTCGTCGACCAGCGATCGGGTTCGTCGTTGGCGTCCTGCTGTGCTTTCGCCGCCAACTTCGCGCCGTCCTTCGACAGATCGTCGCCGGTCAGCCAATGCGTGTAGGCCAATCCTTCCGGGTAGCTGTACATCGCGCCGTTCGCACCGATATACGCGGACACAACCGGATTCTTGAGCTTGAACGCACCGACGGCGCTGTCCGGCGTGGTGCCCTGCGGATACAGATTGACCCGGTAGTACTCGGATGCGCGCACCGACTCGCGCAGCACCTTGAAGAAACCGCTGCGGAAATAAAGGCCGTAGAACGCGGATACGCGGTCGTACAGCCAGGGCTCGCCCTCGGCGGATTTGTACGGAATCTGATTCGCGGCGGTGACGAGCGGATCGTCCTCGTTGATATGCGCGTAGAAGAAATTCTTCGCACCGTACATCTGTTCGGTGTACTCGGGGTAATGCTCGGTTGCGTCCATCAGCGTCGGCGAGTCGCGGGTAGCGGCGATCTCCTGCGTGAAGGGACGCATCGGGCCGATTTTCAGCACGCCCTTGCTCAATGTCGCCGAGGGCAGCACGGCATAGACCTTCGGCTCGGACACGCCGTCGCCGGCAACGAAACTGCCGGTCGTGACCGGCTGCCAGCCGTTGCGCGGATTTTCCAGCGTGGCGAGCGACTGGCTACGGTTGCTGTAGCCCCATTCGACGCGCACGGTTTCGAAATTCGGATAGGTCGAGGCGAAGGTGTAGCGGATCTGCACGCGGGCGACGCGCACCGAAGTGCCGTCCAGCGCGGCAGTGTTGATATGCCGCCAAGGCGTGAGCTGTTCGACGAAAGCCGGGATCTCGATGCCTTTCGCGTTCAGCACACGCAGCTTCGACAGACCGGCGACGGTAATCGAGTCGCGCGGAAACGGAATACCGAAGGTTACGAGTTGCGAAGTGCCGGCGGCGATGCCTTCGATCGGATGCAGCCTGACATCGACCACACCGATGGTTTCGGCTGTGGGCATCAACGGTTTGAAAACGCGTGGGCTGACCGCAGTGCCGACCGCGTTCGCGGATGGCGGTGCAATGGACGCAAGAGCGGGCGGAACGATGGATGCGACGCTGGGGGTCGAACGCGACTGCGCAAACGGAATATCGCGCGGCTCGCCCTGGATCGATTGTTTGCCGGTACGGCCCGACACCCGGATCTGGGTGTCGCTGTTGCTGCAGGCGCTCAGCGCCAACATGAGGGCAAGAAGGGAACCGCACTTGGCGATGGACAGGGAAGCGGTGACGGACGGGTAGAACCTTTGCATTGGATCTCCTGCTGCACGGCCGCACGGGGGAACGCGAACCGGTGAGAGTGCCGACGGGGGATGGCGTGCAAGGCAGTCGGCGGCTGATATGCACGGCGTTGACGACAGGAGGCTGGCTTGTCGGAACGGCCACCAACTATGCAAGCTCGCCGAAAATAAACTGTGACCGCTGTCGTCGATAGACGCTTAGTGATTGTTTTTCGGGCTTTTTTTGAGCACGCTCACATTTTTCGCGTGGATTGCGAGGCTCGACGATACGTCGATGGATGCATCGTAACCGCCGGATGCGCAGTGTTCTGTCGCCTGACCCGGCTCAGGCGCGGTGGTAAGGATGGTTCGCCAGCAGCGCCGCCGCACGGTAGAGCTGTTCGGCCAACACCAGACGCACCAGCATATGCGGCAGGGTCAACGGCCCAAGCGACCAGGATTCATCTGCACGGGCCAGCACCTCAGGTGCGTGCCCTTCCGGGCCGCCGATCAGGAAGGCGAGATCGCGACCACCGGTGCGCCAGTGTTCCAACCGCTGCGCGAGCTGTTCGGAGCTGTGCATCCTGCCGCGACCATCCAGCGCAACCATGTGCACCGACTTCGGCAACGCCGCGAGCACCCGGCTACCTTCATCGGCGGTCGCGCGCACCGCATCCCGGCCCTTGCCGCGTACACCGGGTTCGATCTCGATCAGTTCGAGCGGCAACCAGTGCGACAGCCGCTTCTGGTATTCGGCGAAACCCTGTGCGACCCAAACAGGTGCACGTTCGCCGACGGCGATGAGACGGGCTTTCATCGCCGCGAAACCGGGTCAGGCGATCGGCGCTTCAGCGCCCCACCCGCTCGACGATCACCGCAGTGCCATAGCACAGCACTTCGGTCAGCCCGGGCATGACCTCGGTGGCGTCGTAACGCATGCCGATGATGGCGTTGGCGCGCCGCTGCCGCGCATGCGCGAACATGTCGCGATAGGTGTCCGCGCGCGCCTGTTCGCACAGATCGGTGTAGATCGTGATGTTGCCGCCGAACAGCGTCTGGAAGCCGCCGAGGAGATTGCCGACCACCGAGCGCGAGCGGACCATGATGCCGCGGACGATGCCGAGACTCTCGACGACACGATAACCGGGCAACTCGAACGCGGTGGTCACCATCGCGTCGGTCAGCTGCGCGACAGCGCCGGAGGCGGCGCGTGTCGTGGACGACGACGCTTCGCCGGGGATCGTGTTGTAGGGATCGGACATGCTCGCGGGCTCTCAGGGGTACGGAGAAAAGCTCGGGGACCGGCCTCGATCAGGCCTCTGCATCCGGCGGCTGGTCGCCGACGGTCCACAGCCGCTCCAGCGCATAGAATTCGCGCACGCGCGGCAGCATCACATGGACGACGACATCGCCAAGATCGGCGAGCACCCATTCGGCCTCGCGTTCGCCTTCGACGCCCAGCGGCATCACGTCGAGTTCCTTGACCTTGCGCACGACTTCATCGGCGATCGATTTGACGTGGCGGGTCGAGGTGCCGGACGCGATGACCATGTAATCGCAGACGCTGGTCTTGCCGCGGACATCGATCTCGATGGCGTCCTTGGCCTTCAGGTCTTCCAACGCCAGATGGACCTGGCGCAGCAGTGCTTCGGCCGACGGCGCCGGGGTGGGCAGCACGGTTTTGATCACGTGCGCATTGTTCGAGTTGGACAAGAGCGATCCTCGCTTGGAATATCGGAATTATACCCCCGGCGCCGCAGCGGGCCGTGGGGAGGCGCCATACAGGCCATGCTCGACGATGTAACGCGATACCGCCAGCGGCAGCAGGTGGTGCCAGGTTTCGCCGGAGGCGATGCGACGCCGGATCTGGGTCGCGGATTCCGTGTGCAGCGATTGACGCAGACGCAGCACCTTGCCGCCGGGACTTTCGCGCAGGGCCGCCGCATTCAGGGTCCAGCGCGCGCCGACCAGTCGCGCGACTTCGGGCGGCAGATGTTCGTCCAGCGCACTGCCGGGGCGTTCGGCCACCACCCAGTGCGCACCGGCGAGCAATGCTTCGGGCTCTTTCCAGGTCGACATGCCATGCAGGCTGTCGGCGCCGATCAGGAACGCCAGCGGCGCGGCATCGCCATGCTTCGCGCGCAGTTCACGCAGGGTATCGATGGTGTAACTGGGGGTGTCGCGCTGCAGTTCGCGGCGGTCCACACGAAGTCCGGCCTGGCCCACGATCGCCAGATCCAGCATCGCCGCGCGGTCTTCGGCGCCTGCGCCCGGGGCAGCGCGATGCGGCGGATCGGCCGCCGGCATCATCCAGATCGTTGTGCCGAGCGCATCGCGGGCCGCCAGAGCGATCGCGAGATGGCCGTTGTGGACCGGATCGAAAGTCCCGCCGTAGAAGGCTCGCAAGGGCAGCGACATCAGCCCGCCGCACGCGTCGACAACAGCGAACCGCCGCGCGAATCGGCGACAGCCAGCAGCAGACGTTCCAGCGCCAGCCAGGCATCGACCGGTTCCTCGCCGATGCGTGGACGGCCCTTGGCGATGCGGTCGACGCGCCCGGCCTCGACCACGAAACGCTCCCAGCGCGACGCGTCGTGGCGCTGCAGCGCGCGACGGTAGACCGCCTGTTTGGCGTCCCACACCCGCTGCGCCTTGAATTCGGCGGCCAGATTGCCGCCCTTGGACTGCACCCGCGCCAGTACAGCCGCACGCTGCAGTTCCATCACCAGCATGCCCATCAGCGCCGGCACCGCCTCGCCTTCCGCGCGCAGCCCATGCAGCATCCGCAGCGCCTGCGCAGGCTGGCCGTTGAGAGTGGCGTCGAGCAGCCGGAAGATGTCGAAGCGCGCGGCGTCGACGACGTAGGACTCCATCCGCGCCAGATCGATCGACTCGCCGTCGGACAGCAGCGCGAGCTTGTCGATCTCCTGCGCGGCGGCGAGGAGGTTGCCCTCGACGCGCTCGACCAGCCGTTCGACCGCATCGCGGTCGGCGCGCAGTCCGCGCGCGCGCAGACGACGTTCGACCCACTCGGGCATCTCGTGCGGTTTGAGCGCCCAGGCGATGGCGTGATGACCGACGCGGGCGATGGCCTCGCTCCACTTGCCGCCGTGCTGGCGGCTCCAGTCTTCACCGGTGATCAGCAGGACCACGTCGCTCGGCGGATTCGCGCAGAACTCCGAAATGAATTCGGCGCCGTCCTTGCCCGGTTTGGCCGACGGCAGCCGCACTTCCAGCACCCGGCGCGACGCGAACAGGCTGGGCGCGTTCACGCTCTGCGCGAGTTGGTTCCAGTCGAAATCGCGGCCATCGGCATCGAAGACTTCGCGCTCGCCAATGCCCTCGGCCTTTGCCTGCGCACGTACCGCATCGGCGGCTTCCAGCACCCGCAGCGTTTCCGGGCCAGCGATCAGGTAGGCCGGACGCAGCGGCTCGCTGGCGAGCTGCGCGGTCAGGCGTTCCGGGGTCAGTTCCATCGCAGGGCGTGCGCGGGCCGATACGGCCTCGCGTTCAGGGCGTCGTCGCGGCTTTGGGGGCGCGCAACGCGGCGTCGATCCGGCGCAGGATCGCGGCGTTCATGTCCTTGCGCATTTCGTTGACCAGCAGCTCGCGCTCGCTGTTGCGGCCGATGGAATCGCTGGGCGGGGCGATGTAGTCGCGGGACAGTTCCACCGCCTGTTGCGGCACGAGGATGCGGTCTTTGGCCGAACCGTCGTCGGCGATATCGGTGCCGGGCTGACGCAGTTGGAACACCACCGCGTAGCGCAGGCTGTACTCCTGCGCGCGGCCGAAGGTGTCGACCGCAATCGGAAGGTCGGCCCATTTTTCGGACAGGATCTCGAGCCTGGTCGAGGTCTGAACCGCGTCGGCCGCCGCCGGGGCAGCGCCTGCGCGCTCGAGTGAGCGCGCCAGCGTATCGGCAAGCGAACTGTAGGGGTCGCGTGCGGTCACCGCGACCGGGCCCAGATCGGGCGGCAGCACAAGCGCATTGCGGAGCTGGAAGCCGCAGCCGACCAGCGGCAGCAGCAGCGACAGGACGAGGACGGAGCGGAGACTTTTCATGGGCGCAGTCTGGCGGAGGCGATGGCGACGGGCAAGCAGCGGCACAGGTCAGGCCGCCACGATGTTCACGATCTTGCCCGGCACCACGATCACCTTCTTCACGGTCATGCCGTCCATGAACTTGACGACATTGGGTTCGGCCAGGGCTGCGGCTTCGATCGCCTCACGCGGCGTCTGCACGCCGACCTCGATGGTTCCGCGCAGCTTGCCGTTGACCTGCACCGCCAGCGTCACCGCATCGCGCGCCAGTGCGGCGGGGTCGGCCTGCGGGAACGGGATGTCTTCGAGCAGTGTCTCGGCATTGCCCAGCACCTGCCAGAGGTGATGGCTGATATGCGGCGTGACCGGGTTGAGCAGCAGCACCATCGTCTGCAGCGTCTCGTGGCGCACCGCCCGGCCCTGTTCGCTCATATCGTCGAACCTGGAGACGTGATTGAGCAGTTCCATCAGCGCCGCGATTGCGGTGTTGAAGCTGTAACGGCGACCGTAGTCGTCGCCGACCTTCTGGATGGTCTCGTGCAACTGCCGGCGCATCGTTTTCTGCGCGGCGTTCAGTTGCGAAGCATCGACGTGCGGATGATCCGGCTGCGACGCATGCGTGGTCACTTCGCGCCAGAACCGGCGCAGGAAACGCGACATGCCTTCGACGCCGGCTTCGTTCCATTCCAGCGACTGCTCCGGCGGCGCGGCGAACATCGAGAACAGGCGCACGGTGTCGGCGCCGTATTTGTCGACCATCGCCTGCGGGTCGACGCCGTTGTTTTTCGACTTCGCCATTTTTTCGACGCCGCCGATATGCACCGGCTGGCCATCGTCGCGGAGTGCCGCGCCGACGATGCGCCCCTTCTCGTCACGGATCGCATCGACATCGGCAGGGTTGAACCATTCTTTCGAGCCGTTCGCGTTCTCGCGATAGAACGTTTCCGCGATCACCATGCCCTGGCACAGCAGATTGATCGCCGGCTCATCGCTGTCCACCAGACCTTCGTCGCGCAGCAGCTTGTGATAGAAGCGGAAATACAGCAGATGCAGGATCGCGTGTTCGATGCCGCCGATGTACTGGTCGACCGGCGTCCAGTATTTCGCGCGTTCGTCGACCATGTCGGTCGCGCCCGGCGAGGTGTAGCGCGCGTAGTACCAGCTCGACTCCATGAAGGTGTCGAAGGTGTCGGTCTCGCGCTCGGCCGCGCCGCCGCAGTTCGGGCAGGTGGTCTTGCGCCACTCCGGATCGGCCTTGATCGGCGACAGCACCACGCCAGCGGAGAACGCGTCTTCGACGTTCTCCGGCAACACGACGGGCAACTGGTCTTCCGGCACCGGCACCGCGTCGCATTTCGCGCAGTAGATCACCGGAATCGGACAGCCCCAGTAACGCTGGCGGCTGACGCCCCAGTCGCGCAGACGGAAATTCACGCGGCGCTCACCGCGGCCTTCGCGTTCGAACTTGGCGGCCAAATGATCGCAAGCCTGCTTATAGCCTTTGCCATCGAGTTCGCCCGAGTTCACGCACATCAGATCGTCGCGCGTCTTGTCTCCGTACCAGTCTTTCCACTGCGTGGCGTCGTACTGCAGTTCTTCCGGCAGCAGATGCGGCGGCAGCGGCGAACGCACGCCGACGACCTGTCGGATCGGCAACGAATACTTGATCGCGAATTCGAAATCGCGCTCGTCATGCCCCGGAACCGCCATTACCGCGCCGGTGCCGTAACCCATCAGCACGAAGTTGGCGACCCAGATCGGCACCTGCTCGCCGCTGATCGGGTGGATCGCGAACAGGTCAGTGGCCATGCCGCGCTTTTCCTGGGTTTCGAGCTCGGCCTCGGACACGCCGCCCTTGCGCAGATCGGCGATGAAGGCTGCGAGTTCCGGATTGCTCCGCGCGGCGCTCGCAGCGAGCGGATGCTCGGCGGCGATGCTCACGAAGGTCACGCCCATCAGGGTATCGGGGCGCGTGGTGTAGACGCTGAGCTTGTCGCCGCTGCCGGCGACATCGAAGGCGAATTCCAGGCCCTCGCTGCGTCCGATCCAGTTGCGCTGCATGGTCTTGACCGAGTCCGGCCAGCCCGGCAGCGTATCCAGGCCGTCCAGCAGTTCCTGCGCGTAGGCGGTGATCTTCAGGAACCACTGCGGGATCTCGCGCTTCTCGACCACCGCGCCGGAGCGCCAGCCGCGGCCGTCGATCACCTGCTCGTTGGCCAGCACGGTCTGGTCGACCGGGTCCCAGTTCACGACGGAATTCTTGCGGTACACCAGACCTTTCTTCATCAGCCGGGTGAACATGCGCTGCTCGTGGACGTAGTAGTCCGGGCGGCAGGTGGCGAATTCGCGCGACCAGTCGATCGCGTAGCCCAGCGCCTGCAATTGACCGCGCATATGGTCGATGTTGGCGTAGGTCCACTTCGCCGGTGCGGTCTTGTTCTTGATCGCTGCGTTCTCGGCCGGCAGGCCGAAGGCGTCCCAGCCCATCGGCTGCAGCACGTTGTGCCCGGTCATCCGCCGGAAGCGGCTGATCACGTCGCCGATGGTGTAGTTCCGCACGTGGCCCATGTGCAGCGCGCCCGACGGATACGGCAACATCGACAAGCAGAAGTATTTCGGCTTGTCGGAATGCTCGGCGACCTCGAAGGCGCGCGTGTCGCGCCAGTAGGTCTGGGCGGCGATCTGGAGGGCAGCGGGGTCGTAGGTGGCGGGTTCGACGGACACGGTGAGGGCGACGGGCGATATGGAGGACCCGCTACCTTACCGTATCGCCCTCCTCATGCCGAGATCACTCGCGGCGGACGATCTCGAAGCGGCAACGCTCCGCGCCCGAATGCATACACTGCGTCTCGCGGACCTGGATGTCTTCGCCGTACTTCTGCGACAGTCCGAAAATGATGCCCTTGGCGACGAAACACAGCTTTCGATCCGACTGGTAGGTCAGGACCATCTGGTGCTCGCCGGTCCGGGTCGCGATGAGCTTCGGCGGATTACGCTTGGGATTGTGCCGGTGAATGGCGTCGTGGATCTTCGAGCTGGCGTTCTCCAGCACATCGAAGGTCTTCCATTCCGGTTTGACGAACATCTCGTAGTAGGTCACCAGCGAAGGGCCGACGAACTGGCCGAAATCCTCCAGCACCGCTGTGATCGGCACGTTGAGCATCCGCGCGGCGGTAGTGGCCAACGTGACCATTTCCTCGTCGGGATACTGGGCGACGGGGAAGTAGACCTTGTAGCCGATGCCGGCTTCGGCCAGCAGCGCGTCCCAGGTGGCGCGGCCGCCATGGCGCTCGATCACATAGCTGCGCAGAAAATCGAAGATGACGCCGTACATGCTTCCCCTTGCGCCTCCGTGCCCCCGGGCCGCGGATCGCTTTGGCGGCGATCCCGCATCGGCCGGGGCCGAGGACGTCCCTGTTGATTGATGGAGCCAATTAATCACACATTCCGGGCCGGGCCGCAAGCCGCCCCTGTGCGGACTCGGCCGACAGCGCTGCCCGCCAACGTCCATCCGCAGTTGCGGATTCACAAGTGGCTGTTTCGATTCATGTATTTCAGGCTTGCTCCGGCACGCTGCGATTCCCCCTCCAAGCTTCGCGCAGAAGCGCATAATGCGCGTGCCGTTTGGCGTCTTCCCACTTCTCCGGCCACGTCCCCAACGTCTTTCCCTACAAGCTGCCGTCCGTCGGTGTCCGTTGCGACATCCACGCCGACGTCGAAACCAGCTTACGGACGTGCCTGCCGAACGCGCATCTCTTTCATTCCAGGAAATATTTCCATGTTCAGCACCTCCTCCGATATGAGCTGGCTGTTCGCGGCCGGCATCGTTTTGGCTTCCTTGAGTGTGATCGGCGCTCTGTTGTATTTCTCCGGTGTCATCCGATACATCCCGAACGACAAGATCGGCGTCGTCGAAAAACTGTGGAGCGCGTCCGGCTCCGTGCAGAGCGGCCTGCTTGCCCTTGGCGGCGAGGCCGGCTACCAACCCGACCTTCTGCGCGGTGGCTTTCATTTCTTCTTTCCGTTCCAATACCGCGTGCATATCCATCCGATGGTCTCGGTCACCCAGGGCAAGATCGGCTACGTATTCGCGCGCGACGGCCACGACCTGCCAGCAGGCCAGACCCTCGCCGACAACGCGCAGGCCGCGGATTTTCGCGACGTGCGCGCGTTCCTCGCCACCAGCGGCCAGAAGGGTCCGCAGCGCAAGGTCCTGCGCGAGGGCACGCACATCATCAACCCGGTGATGTTCGTGGTGATGACCGAAGAAGCCACCTACTCGCTCACGCTCAACAACGACGAACAGGCCTACTACGCCAAGATGCGCGACGTGCTCGACGCGCGTGCGGCGTTCGTGCCGGTGGTGATCAAGGAAGAAGCCGGCGCGCACGAATCCGACCAGCTCGCGATCGTCACCGTGATGGATGGCCCCGGCCTTCCGAAAGACGAGCTGTTGGCGCCGGACGTCGGCGACGCGCACAACTCGTTCCAGGAACCCGAGAAATTCCTCGCCGCCGGCGGCAAGCGCGGCCGTCAGGAACGCGTTCTGGTCGAAGGCACCTACTACATCAACCGCCTGTTCGCGACGGTCGAATTCATCAAGAAGACGATCATTCCGGTCGGCCATGTCGGCGTTGTGGTCTCCTACACCGGCGGCAAGGGCGAGGAC
Source organism: Lysobacteraceae bacterium (assembly GCA_040079515.1). Classification (GTDB taxonomy): domain Bacteria; phylum Pseudomonadota; class Gammaproteobacteria; order Xanthomonadales; family Xanthomonadaceae; genus Lysobacter_I. Next base: position 63,846 of record JBEBKD010000012.1, on the reverse strand, counting down.
ATCACCGGCAAGGACTACAGCCACGGCGAACTGGTCCAGAACGGCTGCCGCGGCGTGTGGCAGGACCCGCTGATGCCCGGCAAATACGCGTTCAACACCTACGCCGGCAAGATCGAACTGGTGCCGACCACCAACTTCGTGCTGATGTGGAAATCCGGCGAAAGCGGCTCGCGATTCGACTCCAACCTGCGCGAGATCACCCTGATCACCAAGGACGCGTTCGAGCCCAATCTGCCGCTGTCGGTGGTCGTGCACATCGACTACCGCAAGGCGCCGCTGGTGATCCAGCGCTTCGGCAACGTCGCCCAACTGGTCGAACAGACACTCGACCCGATGGTGTCCTCGTACTTCAAGAACATCTCGCAGACCAAGACCTTCATCGAACTGATCCAGTCGCGCAGCGAGCTGCAGACCCAGGCTTCGATCGACATGAAGACCCGCTTCCTCGCGTATTCCCTGGAGTTCCAGGAAGTGCTGATCGGCACGCCGAAGCCGCAGCAGGGTGATACCCAGATCGAATACATCATGGCCCAGTTGCGCGACCGTCAGATCGCGCGCGAACAGGTGGAAACCTTCGCGCAGAAGCAGATCGCCGCGGACAAGCAGCGCGAGCTCAACGAAGCCGAACAGCGCGCATCCAAGCAGAAGGAGCTCACCGCATCGCTGGTCGACATTTCGATCAAGGAAAACATGGGTTCGGCGGCAGTGAAGGCCGCAGAGAAGCGCAGACAGGAAATCGAAGCGCTGGCGCAGGGCGAACGTTTCAAGCAGGAAATGGAAGGCATCGGCCGCGCGTCGGCGATCAAGGCGGTCGGCGAGGCCGAGGCATCGGCGATCAAGGCCAAATCCGAGGCGCTGCAAGGCGAAGGCGCCGACAAGCAGCTGATGCAGACAGTGATGTTGCGCATCGCCGAGGCCTTCGAGACCTCGCGTGTACCGCTGGTGCCGCAGATCCAGCTCGGCGGCGAGAGCGGCAATGCGTTCAACACGCTGCTGTCGTTGATGGGTTCGCTCAAGGCCAGGGAACTGGTGCAGACCATCGAAGCGCCGGAGAAAGCGTCCAACCCGTCGTAACCCGGAAGTGCCCCGACAACGAAACGCCGCCCGCGAACCGGGCGGCGTTTTTCATGAAACGCGATGCCTCGCGACCTGGGACGCGGCGGTCAACGCGCAGCGCATGACCCGCTTCATTGCTCCTGACCGGTCCGCGCTCAGGGGTCGATCTGGATCGGCGTCCCCACCGGCACCAGCCGCCAGACTTCCTCGATCTGCTGGTTCGTCAGTGCGATGCAGCCATCGGTCCAGTCCCGCGAATAACCGGGCGGCGTACTGCCATGGATCATGATGTCGCCACCGGGATCGATGCCTCGTGCCCGCGCCTGCGCGCGATCGGCGTCGTTGGGATAGGAAATCCGCAGCGAGAGATGGAAGCGGCTCTTGTCGTTGCGGAAGGTGATGCTGTAACGGCCCTCCGGCGTGCGTTCGTCGCCCTGCTGGTGTTTGTGGCCGACCGGCGCATCGCCGAGCAGGATGCGATAGGTCTTGATCACCTTGCCGCCGCGCAGCAGTTCCATCCGCCGTTCGGATTTGTCGACGCGGATCTCATCGGCGCGTTGCGGCGCGGGCGCGAGCGCCGGGGGCCATGCGGCGTGTGCGGGGGCCGCGAAAACGATCATCGTGGAAGCCGTCGCCATGAAGGCAGTCGCGATCGAGAAAAAGAGCGAAGCGACCGTGGCGATCGCCGCGAAGCCCGCACGTCCGGGTCGATGGTTCATGATTGTTCTCCAGCATTCGACAGTCTTTCGATGAAGTCGGGCGACAGCGGCCAGCGCCCGAACCAGCCACGCCGTGTGCCCGTGAGTACCCGCAGTGACTGCCCACGGCCACCGGGCACGCGCGACAGCGGATGGAACAGCAGATCGCGCAGCCCGGCGATGCGATCGTGCTCCGACTGGAACAGCGGCGTCAGCCAACGGCTCCAGAAATGATAGATGCCCAGATGCCGGCGGCGCACGCGCTGATACCCATCCAGCGCTTCGGGCAATGTCGCCGCCGCACGCAGCGCGTCGCGCAACGCCAGTGCGTCGGCCAGCGCCATGTTCACGCCCTGCCCCAACTGCGGGCTCATCGCATGGGCAGCATCGCCGACCAGAACTGCGCGCCCCCGAAACCAGCGTCGCACCACCGTGTCGCGATAGCGGGCCTGCGCGAGGCCTTCGGGCACGGCCGTCGTCAGCAGGCATCGAGCGGCTTCGGGCCAGATCTCGGCGACCTCCGCACGCCAGCGCACTTCATCGCGCCCCGCATCGGCCAATGCAACGGCCGGCAGGCTCCAGAAAAAACTCAGTCGCGGGATCGGATCGCCCGGGCGCGTCCCCACCGGCAGCATGCCAACCATCCGCCGTGCATGCCGATAGCGCTGACGCAGTTCGTCGGGCCACGGCCAGTCGCCTGCCGGCACAAGACACCACTGCGCACCCCAGGGGTACGGTCGATCGAACACGACCTCGCCGATCCCGGCGCGCAGCTTCGACGCCGAGCCATCGGCGACGATGACGAGGTCGAACGGTCCGTCTTCGTCGCCATGCTCATCGCGCAAGACACCACGATCGTGATCGACGTGGACAATCTCACGGCCGCAGTGGATGCGACGCGATTCCGTCCATGCGCTGTCGAGCAATTCGAAGATCGCGCCGCGTTGCAGCCCCAAGCCGAACAATGCCGGATGCAACTCACGGTAACGCATGTCCATCACCGCGCGGGACGCGATGGTTTCGCCGTAGAGCCGACGCACCAACGCGCCATGTTCCAATGCGGCATCAAGCAGACCTAGCTCCCACAGCACACTCAGACCGGTGGGCTGCAGCAGGAATCCGGCACCGACTGGCCCTGGTTCCGGCACGCGCTCGAACACTTCCACGCGATGGCCGTCGCGACTCAAGGCCACAGCCAGCGTTTGTCCGGCTGTACCGTAACCGACGATCGCGATACGCATAGCGGATATCATCGCGGGAACGGACTCATGAATACTGGTTCACCGCATCGCACGCAAAAAATTGCTGATGGAAGCGGGCTCCATGAAAAAGCCCCGCCGAAGCGGGGCCTGCACGTCAGGGTGACAACCACGACGGTGGTTGACCTCAAGCAACCGGCGTAATGTTCGCCGCCTGCGCACCTTTCGGTCCCGTCGTGACTTCATACGACACGCGTTGACCTTCCTGCAAACTGCGAAAGCCTTTCGCGCTGATCGCAGAGAAGTGCGCGAACACATCGGCACTGCCATCCTCGGGGGCAATAAAGCCAAATCCCTTGGCATCGTTGAACCATTTCACTGTTCCGTACGGCATATCCTGTTGACCTCGATTGGGATGCGGTGGCGTGCGTCGTGAGCGCCCAGGCTAGGGCTCGCATAGCGCACGGCGCGAGTATGCCTGAGCGAAACGCGTACGCAAGGGGGCTGCGCGCCCGGTCGGGATCGCATGAATAGGACACTGCGAACCAGCGCAAATCGCTCAGTCGCGCGCGAGCAGCGTCGACAGCAATGGGCCGAGTCCAGCACTCGCGGCCTCGACATGGGCCAGCACTTCTTCGAGCGTGATCTGTTCGTCCGGATCCGGGCCTGCGCCGGCCGCCCAATTGGCGACGATCGCAAGGCAGGCGTAATCGAGGCCGAATTCCCGCGCCAATCCTGCTTCGGGCATTCCGGTCATGCCAACCAGGTCGCAGCCGTCGCGGCGCATCCGCGCGATTTCGGCCTTGGTTTCCAGCCTCGGGCCTTGGGTGACTCCGTAACAACCGCCATCGACCACCGCCACACCTGCGGCCATCGCTGCGGCCAGGATCTCGCGCCGCAGCATCGGTGCGTAAGGATCGCCGAAATCCACATGCAGTACGTCTGTACCTGTCTCTTCAGACAGGGTGGAGATACGGCCCCAGGTGTAGTCGATCAGCTGATCAGGGCAACCGAGCACCCGCGGGCCGAAGCGTTGGGTGATGCCGCCGACGGTATTGAGCGCGAGCACGCGCTGCGCGCCCACCGCCTTCAACGCCGCGAGATTGGCACGGTAGTTGATCCTGTGCGGCGGCACCGAGTGTCCCTCACCGTGACGGGCGAGGAACGCCACCCGCCTGCCTGCCAATACGCCGATCCGGATCGGACCGGATGGCGCGCCATAGCGTGTCACCGGCTGATGGGTTTCGACATCCTGCAGATCGGCGAGTTTGTACAGACCAGTGCCACCGATGACGGCGAGGGCGAGTCCGGGAGCGGTCATCGTCGGATCAATCCTTCAATGCATAGATCGCGGGCAGATTGCGGCCCTGCTCGCGATAGTCCATACCGTAACCGAAGACATAACGGTCCGGCACTTCGACACCGACATGATCGGCGTCGATCCCTTCGACGCGACGGTCGTGATTCTTCACCGCGAGCACCGCGACGCGCACATCGCTCGCACCTTGATCTTCGCACCAGCGTTTCACCGCCAGCAGCGTGTGACCTTCGTCGAGGATATCGTCGACCAGCAGCACACGGCGGTCGCGCATAGGCGTGGCCGGACGATGCAACCAGGCCAGACCCGAGCCCGAGGTGTTGCCGCGATACCGCGTGGCGTGCAGATAATCGAATTCCAGATCGAGCCCGCGTTCGCCCAGCGCGAACGCCAGCTGGGTCGCGAACGGCATGCCGCCGTGCATGATGGTGACGTACAGCGGAGGCCGCGTATCCGCAGCGTATTCTTCGCGAATCGCATCGGCCATCGTCTGGATCGCACGATCGAGCGTCGCGCGGTCGTGGATCACATCCGTAGCGGGCATCACTTCAGCGAGTGTCGGCGCGGTCATGCGAATGCTCCCAGTTCGCCGGCAAGCAGCGACCGGGCATCGCCATGGCGCGCTTCGGCGAGCAGGCCATCCCAGCCCATCGCATTACGGCCCATCAACCCTGACAACACGGTCTTGTCGAGCGTACGCCCTTCGACCGCCGCCAGCGATTCCTCGACCAGCTCCGGATGGCAGACCAGCACGACATCGCAGCCGGCATCGAGATGGGCATCGATGCGCTGTTTGATGCCGCCGGCGGAAAACGCTGCCGCCATACCGATATCGTCGGAGAACACCACGCCGCGGAAGCCCATCTCTTCGCGGAGGATGGTATTGATCCAGAACGGCGAATAGCCCGCGGGTTCGGGCGCGACCTGCGGATAAGTCACATGCGCCAGCATCACCGCCTCGGCATTGGCTTCGATCCCGGCGACGAACGGCACCAGATCATGGGCGCGGATCAGATCGAGCGGACGGTCGTCGACCGCCGCATCGAAATGGGTGTCTTCCAGCACCGAACCATGGCCCGGGAAATGTTTCAGCGTCGCTGCCATGCCCGCGCTGTGCATGCCGCGCACGTACGCTCGTGTGAAGTCGGCGACGATCCGCGGATCCTCCGAAAACGCGCGGTTGCCGATCGCGAGATTGCCGCGGCCCAGATCGACCACCGGCGCGAAGCTCAGGTCGACGCCGGTGGCGCGGATCTCGCTGGCCATCAACCATGCATGTTCTTCGGCCAGCGCCAAAGCACGTACCGGATCGGCGGCGTACATTTTGCCGAAAACTTCCAGCGGCGGCAGCGCGCTGTAGCCCTGCTCGAAGCGCTGCACGCGCCCGCCTTCCTGATCCACGCAGATCATCTGCGGCCGCGCCGCTGCCTCGCGGATCGCATCCGAGAGTTCGGCCACCTGCGTCTTCGACGCGAAATTGCGTTTGAACAGGATCACGCCGGCGCAGGCATCGTGCCGCAGCCAATCGCGTTCCTGCGCAGTGAGTTCGGTACCGGCGACGCCGATCACAAGCATGTGTCTGACTCCAAATCGGTTGCGGCGCGCTCCGCTTCGCTCCATTGCGAATACGGGCGCGTTGCCAATGCGAGATTGTAATAGCGGCTGCTGTCGGTCACTTCCAGGCCCAGCCACGCAGGCCGCTCGAACCATTCGTCGCCGGAATCGAGTTCGACTTCGGCGACGACCAGACCCGCATTGTCGCCAAGGAACTCGTCGATTTCCCAGAGGTGTCCGAGGTGTTCGACCAGATGCCGACGCTTGTCGATCAACCCGCCGACGCAAAGGTCCAACAGCGCGCGCGCATCGTCCCCGGCAATCAGGTAATCGAATTCCTGTCGGGTGTGACCGATTTCGCGCGATTTCAAATTCAGCCGGGCTTCGTCGCCTTCCAGCCGCACGCGCACCGAAACCCGCTGCGCGCCGCTTTCCATCGACGCCTGATCGTTGAGATACCCCTGCGCCATCGGAATCACCCGCGATGCCTGCGCACGCCAGGCATCGTCGAGGACCAGAAATTTTCGTTCGATTTCGAGGGCCACGTTCGATTCGGGTCCTGTCACAGGGCATGCCCGGAGGCTGGGGAGACATTGTAGGCGGTCGTACGCATAGCAACGACGATACCCGATCACGCGCAGTTGCCTTGATCGCAGGTCGCCAACTCATGCTAGGATTAAGTTGGTTGCCTGGTCATTAGCGAATTTTTAACAATTCGTCGGCCTACCGGGCGAAACTGACGAATGCCGATCGTCCACTACCAGCAGGCAGCAGGATTTCCGCGATGAGCAGCGAAACTCCAAAAGAAAATGCACGGGCCCATAGTGTGGGCAACAAACGCGATTCCAACTTCGAGAATGAGGAATTACCGGGCTCCCTAGGCTTGGAAATCTCCGAGCACATTCACATGGAAGATGGCGCAGACCACGGGCAAGGCATCGACAGCATGGATCCCGGCGCGATGCTGATGCCGCATGAACGAAAGATGCCCTTATCCATGCAGCGCCAGCTTCTGGCCATGCGTCGACATGTCGACGATGATGACGCGGAAGTCCAGGAAATACGCAGTGGGCACAAATCCAGACGACCGCATGCGCGTATGCACGATCACGCATCGCAGGCCGGGGAGCGTGGCAAAGGGCGACACGGCCGGGGATCGCATCGATCGGCCGATGGGGAGCCAGCGCTTGATGCGGATGCCCAACGCACGACCCCGGGGAACAAATCAGCGACCGCCAAGGGCGGAGCTGAAAGCCATGCTCTGCTCGACAACGATGCCAATCCACACAAGCCTTTGTTCGAAGCGGTACAGAAAGGCGTCGGCAATCTCGATCCATCGAAAGTCGCTCTGACCGCATCTGAACGGATCAACATCGTCGGCGCACTGACCGCGAACACGCTGCATACGCCTGGCTTTCACCGTGCGAACCCCGACCCCGAGACGATCTCGATTTCGGCCAGCGACACAGGCGATCGCATTTTCGCGGTCAACAGCCTGAATCCGGGATCGCCCGGCGCGGTCTATACCAATGTCGTCGTCGATGTAGCGCGCAGACAGTCGCTGGAAGTCAGCACCGCGCTGGCTGCCGCATATCAGCCGACCGCAGCGCCAACACCGGCGAACGAGCAGCTACAGCAAGGCGAATCGCCAGCGCCACGCATCGTCGTCACCTGAACCAGGTGCTGTGCCCGCCTGCGCCGCAAGGCGCAGGTGGTCTCATTTGGGCTCGAACACCGCGATCGATTCGACGTGTGCGGTGTGCGGAAACATGTCCATCACGCCCGCGGCCTTCAATGTCCAACCACGATCGTTGACCAGATAGCCGGCATCGCGCGCCAGCGAACCGGGATGACAGCTGACGTAGACGATCCGCTTCAGGCCCTTGAGCGAAAGCTGCTTGAGTACGGCATCCGCACCCGAACGCGGCGGATCGAGCAACAGTTTGTCGAAGCCTGCGCGCATCCACGTCAGCCCCGACAGGTCCTGCGCCAGATCGGCAGCGTGGAACTGAACGTTCGCCAGCGCGTTGTGAGTGGCGTTCTCACGCGCCCGTGCCACCAGTCCGGCCTCTCCTTCCACGCCCACGACTTCGCGCGCGACGCGCGCCAGCGGCAAGGTGAAATTGCCGAGGCCGCAGAACAGATCGAGCACACGGTCGTCGGGCTGCACATCGAGCAGTTCCAGCGTCTTCGCGATCATGCGTTGATTGAGGTCCGCATTGACCTGGATAAAATCCAGCGGTCGGAACTTCAGTTCGATATTCCACTGCGGCAGCACGAACGAAAGCGGTACCGTCTCCGGACACAGCGCATGCACCGAATCGATGCCGCCCGGCTGCAGGAAGATCGCGAAGCCCTGCACCTGCGCGAATGTGACCAACGCATCGCGATCGCGATCGCTCAGCGGCTGCAGATGACGAAACACCAGCGCGACCGTCGCGTCGCCGGCGATGAACTCGATCTGCGGGATATCGCGGCGGCCGTCCATCGCATCGACCAGCGCCGAGATGGCGCCCAGTTTTTCGCCGATCTGCGGAATCACCGTGTAGCAGACCCTCAGGTCGGCGACGAAGCGCGGGTCGGTTTCGCGGAAGCCTACGAGGGTCTTGTCTTTCTTTTCGACCCGGCGCACCGACAACCGACCTTTGCGGCGATAGCCCCATGCAATATCGGTCAGCGGCGCCATCAACGTACCGGGCTGAACGTGGCCGATGCGTTGCAGGTTGTCGATCAGCACCTGCTGCTTCGACAGGATCTGCTTGTCTTCGGCAAGATGCTGCAGCACGCAGCCGCCGCATGTGCCGAAATGCGGGCAACGCGGCTCGACGCGGTCCGCCGATGCGGACAGGACTTCGACTGTGGTCGCTTCGTCGAAATGCCGGGACTTCGCGGTCTGCTTCGCCATCACCCGTTCGCCGGGCAATGCACCGGATACGAACACCGTTTTGCCGGCTTGCGCATCGCCATCCGGCCGGCGCGCCACGCCGCGTCCGTCGTGGCCCAAAGAAACAATGTCGAGTGCGAACGGAGTCTGGTCGATGCGGGCCACGGGGTTCTTGAGAAGAATGACGAGCCTGTGATTGTCTCATGTCGCCGAAACGACGACGCCCGCCGAAGCGGGCGTGAATCGGTTTCGGGGGCGTATCCGCTGCAGGCGATACGCCATGGAGATCGCCTCGCTCGAAAGCAGGCGTATTCGCCTGCGGCGGATACGCCCTACCGGTATTTACTTCTGCTTCCACGCCCCGCCGCGCTGATACCACCAGCCCGATTTCGCGCTGTCGACCCATTGCTTCGCGAAGACGCTGCGGATCTGGCCTTCCCATTCCGGGTGGTTGTTGGCGACAGCGATTTCGCGGTAGACCGCCTTACGGTCGCGGTTCTCGTCGGCAACGGCGGTGTTTACCGGCACGCGGTCCTTCAGCGCCAGCGCAGCGGCATCGCGCACCACCACCAGACCATCCTCGGTGAAGCCGAGCGCGCCGGAATCGAAATGCGTACGCAGTTCATTGTCGAAGCGCTGCTCCATCCGCGACTGGATCGCGGTGATCGCCGGGGTCTGGATGTTGAAATCGGGCTGACTCTGGGCATAGGCAGGGGCAATGCCGATGAGCATCAGCGGGTCGAAAGCGCGACGAGGCGCTTCGGAGGCCATGCCGCCGCTGCCGCCTTCGGGCTTGGGCGCCGGGACGGCATCATTGATGACCTTCTCGACGAAGACCTTGGCCGCTTCCTTGGCTTCGGCCGCCGGAAAATACACGTTTATCGTGACGCAGGCGGTAAGCACCACCGCGGCGACCATGGAAACCCCCAACAAACGACGCATGCTCGTATCTCCCGGAATGATGTCGGATATTACTCGACGACAGGCTTCAGATCGCCGCTGCCGACCGCTTGCAGGCGCTCGACCAGCGTCGGCCAGTCCACCTGCCGGTTGAAGCCCACCACGTTCAGGCGCGGAATGCCCGCGCCCTGGACGACAGTAAATCCGCCGGTGTCTGAACCGGAGCCGGACACGTCCTTACCGATGCTTTCCAGACCGCCCATCGTGCAGACCTGGTTGTGCAGCCGGCAGGAAATACCGAGCCGCCGATAGCCGAAATCGTCGAACAGGCCGATCAACTGCCCCTGCAGGCTGGTCACGAACGAGGCGTCGCCGACGCTGGAGATGTTCTGCACCGCGCGCTGGCTGATCCGCTGCTTCACGCCGCGTCGGGTCTGGGTGTACAGCTCGGCGTCGAACGCTGTCGCGGTCCAGTCGACCAGCCGCAGGTCGCGGATACTGCCGTCGAGCCGTCCGCTGATACTGCCGAAATCGAAGACCTCGGTGACCGCCAGCAGATCCAGATCGTCCAGCGCCAGATCGGCCGACAGCGTCGGCGCCACGCCGAACGGACGCTCCATCGCCAGCGACGAGACCTTGACGCTGCCGTCGAACACGCGCATCTCCAGACCGCCCTCGAACACCAGCCTGTCGTCGAGGTAGCGCGCGTCCGGAATGGTGCCGCTGAGGGTGCCTCGGAACGCCGGCCAACCCATGTTCTGCGCGAGTTTGCCGATGTCGAACGCATCCAGGGTCAGGCCGAAATTCGCCTGCATGCCCTTTTCGCCCTGCGGTGGACGCAGCAGGAAACGGTCGAAGCGGAGCTTGCCGCCGATCGCCTCGACCGATGCGGGCGCGCGCAATGCGATCGCACCGTCAGCGCTGTGCAGCGGCAATTCCGCAGCGCCGAAATCCAGACCGTACAGCTGTCCGCTGCCCCAACGCAGCGTGCTGTCGACAGGCGCATCCGCGGAAAAGCGCAGATCGCCGTCGAGCCGATCGAAGCGGAACTTGCCGCCGGGCTCGCGCACCTCGACCTGGTCGAAATGCGCGTCGAAGCCGTGCATTCCGGTCGTATCGAGGCGTACGCGGGTGCGTATCCGGCCCTTCAGACTGAGCTTGCCGAGGCCGAAACTACCGAGCCAACCGGACAGGTAGCGATCCGCCACCGGCGACAGATCGTCGCTGTCGATCTCGATATCGAGCGCTCGCAAGGCGCCATCGGGCGCGAGCGCCGCGCTGCCCTGTGTCGCGAGCGTGCCACCATCGCCCCAACGCAACAGCGGCAACCGCCAGCCGCCGGCATCGCCGATGGCCTCGACCTGCAACGCGACCGGGGTCGACGGCAAGGCGACATAGGCACTACCGAACAGCAGCTCACCGCCGCGCAGCTCGCCGCGCAGGTCGACGCGCTGTTCGTTGGCGGCATTGCGGTAATCCAGCGCGAGATTCGCGCCGAGGCCTTCGGCTGCGATGCTGCCGTCCGGCGTTTCCAGAGCTGCGCCTGCAAGCGTCAGCGGCCCGGACACGCGCAACGGCTTATCCGCTGGCGCGCTCACGATCAGACGCCCATCGAGCAGGCCATTTTTCCAATGGCCATCGGCCCAGGCGCGGCTCAGCAGCGCCTGGGACCAGAGCACTGGAACGTTCACCAGATCGATACGGGTGTCGTCGGGCGCGGCGGCCTGGCGATGCACTTCCAGACGCGACGCGCCTTGGCGCAGAACGACATCGGTGAATGCGGTGCCGAGGTCGATACCCAGCCGCATCGGCGACGCGCGGCCGCTGCGCAGTTCGCCATCGCAGCGCCAGCCACCGTCGCCATCGCGCTGCAGCGGGCATTGCCAGATCAGATCACGGAAAGCGTAACCGAGGTTCGGGGCATCGAGCTTGCCTACTCGCAGTTGCAAGGTGCCCTGCTCGGCGGCGTTGGCCCAATCGAGGCGCACGTGGACCTGCTCCAGCGTGGCGATCCCGGTGCGGATGCGCGCGATATCGGCGGTCGCGGTACGCGCCTGTGTCGCCGGCGCCCAGAGCGCGGCGGACAGCACGAAGAGCGACAGGATGCGTAAGATCGTCGGCGACATGAACTGCAGCATAAATGACTCGCCATGAATGCATCCGCTTCCGCCCTGCCCCGGATCCTGCTGTTGGAAGACGATCCCGTCAGCGCCGCGTTCCTGTCGGCTGCGGTCGAACGCCTGCCGGCAACGGTCGATGTCGCCGGCACGCTGGCCGACGCGCGCAGCCTGGCGTTCGCGCATACGCACGACCTGTGGCTGTTCGACGCGAATCTGCCCGACGGCTTCGGTGTCGATCTGCTCGCCGAACTACGCGCGCAGGGCCTGCAGACGCACGCACTGGCGCATACGGCAGACGCGCAGCGCGAATCGCTGGATGCGCTGATCGATGGAGGTTTCGAGGAAGTACTGTCGAAGCCGCTGTCGGTGGTGCAGCTGCAGGGCGCGGTACGGAGGTACTGCAGCGATACGCGCGTCGATGCGGATGCCACGACGCAGGAAGAACCCCCATTGCGCTGCGGCAAACAGCCGGTATGGGACGACGACGCGGCCCTGCGCGCGCTCAATGGCAACCGCGCGTATGTCGACACCATGCGCGGCCTGTTCGCGCAGGAACTGCCGCTGGTGTCGACGCGGATGTCTGCTGCGCTCGCGAACCGCGATACAGCTGCGCTGTGCAGCGAACTGCATAAATTGCAAGCAAGCTGCGGCTTCGTCGGCGCGGCGCGTCTGGGCGCGGCGTCGCGCGATCTGCAGGAAACGCCGAACGCCGAAAGCCTCATCGCGCAGTTCGAAGGTGCGCTTCAGGACACGCTGGCGTCGCTGTCGGGTTGAGCTTCGCCCGCAACAGCTTCGACCGGTGCGCGCGGCATCGACGCGATCAGCTCCCACGACTTCAAACCGCGACCGCCAAGATGATGCAGCAGCAGCGCGCGGATGACCCGACGCAGGCCGGGCATGTCATCGGCGCAGGGCTCGCGGTCGGCGGCGAGATCGAGCAGGGCGCGGCCGGTCGCGGTCTGACTGCGTCCGACTTTTCCGGTATCGCCGAGCGCACGACGCGGGCCGTGCTCCGGATCCAGCAGATAACGCGCGGCCGGATCGATGGCGACGCCGTCGCCGTCGCAGTCCCAGGCGAAACCGACGCCCAGCGCCTCGAACAGATCGCGTTCGAAGCGCCGCAGCGTCCACGCCAGCGGCAGTTCCAATCCCAGGCGCGCACGGGTTTCGCCGTAGATCGCGTACAGCATGCCGACACCGTCGTGGCGCGGCGCCAGTCGCAGCATCAGTTCGTTGAGATAGAAGCCGGCCAGCATCACGTCGCCGTGCAGGCGCGGGGCCTCGTCGATGGCCTCGGCCGCATTCAGGTGCGCCAGCTCGCCACGCTGCACGCCGTCGAAACGGATGTGCTGCAGCGGCTGCAGCGCAGCGCGGAGTGGTTGCTTCTTCGGCCCGTGCACACCGCGCGCGATCAAACCCACGCGGCCGTGCTCGTGCGTCAGCACTTCCACCAGCAGGCTGGTTTCGCGCCAGGCGCGGGCGTGGAGGACGAAAGCGGGCTCCGCGGCGTAACGCATCGGATCAATCCACGCCAATCCGCAGATGGGCACTGGGCAATCCATCGCTCATCGCGAGGGCCGACGCTCGACGAACCGGATGCCGACAACATCACGCTTCCATTCGCCTGACGTACTCCATGCGGTCACCTTTGCCTGCATGCAATCCTTCTCGTCACTCGAAACCGCAATCGCGCCATCGAAGACGGTGAGATCGAACAATGCGCTGGCGCCATGCCCAGCGCTGGCATCGAAGCCCGACTGTCCGGAAATCGGACGCGAGACCCCAACGTTCCAGTCTGAGGGTATCCGATCGATGGCGACGAATTCGGCGCAGGACACCACGATCCTGAGATGATCGATGGCGAGACTCTCCGCCGGTCGCAGCATCGATTTCGGAAAATACAGCACGTAGATTTTCGAGCGCTCCGCCGCTGTGGCAACGCAGGGCATCAGCGCCGCCATGCAGAAACACCAAGCTGCCAACCATCGCATCGTTTATTCCGTATACCCGAACGCTTTCAGCGCAGCCTCGTCGTCGGACCAGCCATCGCGCACGCGGACCCAGGTTTCGAGGAAGACCTTGCTGTCGAACATCCGCTCCATCTGGATGCGCGCCTTGCTGCCGATCTCGCGCAGGCGGGTGCCGCCCTTGCCGATCACGATGGCCTTCTGGCTCTCGCGCTCGACGTAGATCACCGCGCCGATACGCAACATGGTGCCGTCGACGACGAAGCTTTCGATCTCGACCGTGGTCGCGTACGGCAGTTCGGCTCCGAGCTGACGCATCAATTGTTCTCGGACCAGCTCGCCGGCCAGAAAGCGCTGACTTTTATCGGTGATTTCATCTTCAGCGTACAGCGCGGGCTGCTCAGGCACGTGTGTCAGCAGCGTTTTCACCAGCGCTTCCAAACCTCTGCGCTTGAGTGCGGACACTGGATGGATGCTGGCGAATGTGCGTCCTTCGGTGGCGGTCTGCAGATACGGCAACAGCACGCTCTTGTCGGGGTAGCGATCGACCTGGTTCACCACCAGCACCACCGGGATGCCAGCGTCCTTCAATGCGTCGTAAGCCAGAGTATCTTCTTCGCTCCACTGCCCCGCGCGTACCACCAGCATCGCGGCGTCGACGCCTTCCAGCGCACCGCGCGCGGCGCGGTTCATCATCTTGTGCATCGCCGAGGCGGTTGCCGTGCCAAGACCACGGTGGATGCCGGGAGTGTCGACCAGCAGCAGCTGGCCTTCCGGGAAAGTGGCGATGCCCAGCAGGCGGTGGCGGGTGGTCTGCGGCCGCTGCGAGACAATGCTGACCTTGCTGCCGACAAGCGCGTTGATCAGGGTCGATTTGCCGACGTTCGGTCGGCCGAGGACGGCGACGTGGCCGGCGCGGTAGGGGGATTCGGTCATGGCGGCATTGTACGGCGCCGATGACCGATCACGGGCGCACAGCACATCAGCCCTTGTGAGCGCGGCGGCTGCCGCGATTGAAGAATAAAGAAATGCTCCCGGCCCCCGCCGCTCCTACAGGGCGTATCAGGCACCCGGTGCGACCACCTGCAACACCGCCTCGGCCGCGAGCTGTTCCGCCGCCCGTCGCGATGAGGCCTCGCCTTCGCGGCGTACGTCGGGATCACTCAGGGCGCATTCGGTGCGGAACAGCTTGGCATGGTCTTCGCCGGTCTCGGCCACCAGGGTGTAGGTGGGCAACGGCAATTGCCGGCCCTGCAGCCATTCCTGCAGGCGGGTCTTGGCGTCCTTGCCGAGTTTGTGCGGCGGCGGCAGGGCTTCGATCGCGTCGGCGAACCAGGGCAGCACGGCCGCGCGACACGCCTCGAAACCGGAGTCGAGATAGATCGCCGCGATCACCGCTTCCAGCACGTCGGCCAGGATCGAATCGCGGCGATGACCGCCCGATTTCATTTCGCCGGGTCCGAGGACGATCCGCTGGCCGAGCTCGAGCTTTCGCGCAAGCCCGGCCAACGAGGATTCGCGCACCAGTTCGGCGCGGGCGCGGGTGAGCTCGCCTTCGACCGCTTTCGGCCAGCGCATGTACAACGCCTCGGCGACGATCATCCCGACCAGGGCGTCGCCGAGGAATTCCAGCCGTTCGTTGTGGATCGCAGCAGCGCTGCGATGCGTGAGCGCCCGTTCGAGCAGCGCCGGGTCACGGAACACATGCCCACCACAGGCATGCCCACCGCAGGCGATCATCGCAGACACTGTCGCGATCGCCTCGAAATCAGTAGCCCGCCTGTCCCGTGAGCGGCTGGTCGACGTTGAATCTGCCGACCGCATCGAGGTTGGCGATCATGTTGACGCGCACTTCGTAATTGATGTGCATGATCTTGCTGCTGCCGGTACTCTCGATCTTCACGTGTTCGGGCTTCACATCGTCCACGTAACCGATATTGAACCGCCGGAACAGCTTCTGTTTGATCTGCGCCGGCTGTTCGTTGGCGATGCCGGCTTCGGCAGCGAGGCCCTTCACCGCCGATTTCACTGCGTAGTACTGCTGATACATCGGGAACAACTTCATGGCGATGTACAAGGCGGTGCCCACCACGGCCGCCACGATGACGAAGCTGATCAAGGTCATACCAGTCTGATTGCGACGCATATCGAAAATCCCCCGAAGCGATGAACGTGGTTGTTGAGGCATACGCAGAACATGCGGAAACCGGAACGGACGTGCCTACGGAATTCCGTTGCCGATCCGGGAGGTGTCGAAACTGTCGGTGCAGAACCAGCCCTTGCAGTTCAACCACACCAGGAACGCCCTGCCGCGGAGCCGATCCTCGGACAGATAGCCCCAGAATCTACCATCATCGCTGCGGTCGCGATTGTCGCCCATCACAAGGTAGTGGCCGGCCGGCACGGTCCAGTCGCCCTCACCCTGATCGATGCCCGGAAGCTGGGTGATCTCCAGGACCGAGTGCGGATGGCCTTCCAGTTTCTCGCGGATCTCGCTGGCGCCGGTCATGTCCGAACCCGGACCCTTGCCCACGTATTCGCCGATCGGTTCGTACGCGACCGGAGTGCCGTTCACGGTCAGCTGGTTGTCGCGGTAGCTGACGCTGTCGCCAGGCATGCCGATCACGCGCTTGATGTAATCCAACCCCGTATTCGGGTCGCCAGGACCCTTGCCCGGATAGCGGAAGACCACCACGTCGCCGCGCCCGGGTTCACCGAGGTCGATCACCTTCTTGTTGGTGACCGGCAGGCGGAGGCCATAGGCGAATTTGTTGACCAGGATGAAATCGCCGATCAGCAGCGTCGGCATCATCGAACTGGACGGAATCCGGAAAGGCTCGGCCACGAAGCTGCGCAGCATCAACACCACCGCCAGCACCGGAAAGAACGCGCGGGCGTAATCGACCACGACCGGCTCCTTGGCTTCGTCGAGTAGTCCATCGGCGCCGGCCCGGCGTTTGGCGAAGAACAACCGGTCCCCCAGCCAGATAAGTCCGGTCAGCAGGGTCAACGTGACGAGGATGAGTTCAAACCAGACCATACAATCTCCAGATAAATGCCCCTCTCCCGCCGGGAGAGGGATTGCGGTGAGGGTACGTCAAAATCGCGAACGTTCAACGCCCGGCGCTTCGTCGCACCCTCATCCGGCTCCGGATCAGGTCCGGGGCGGGCTCTTCGGGCACCTTCTCCTGACGGGAGAAGGCAGGAACATCACTTGCTGTCCATCTGCAACACGGCGAGGAAGGCTTCCTGCGGGATTTCCACCCGTCCGACCTGCTTCATCCGCTTCTTGCCTTCTTTCTGTTTCTCGAGCAGCTTCTTCTTGCGACTGATATCGCCGCCGTAACACTTGGCCAGCACGTTCTTGCGCAGCGCTTTCACGGTGCTGCGCGCGATGATCTGCGAACCGACCGCGGCCTGGATCGCGACATCGAACATCTGCCGCGGAATGAGTTCTTTCATCTTCTCGCACAGATCGCGTCCACGACGATCCGCGTAGTTGCGATGGACGATGATCGACAGCGCATCGACCTTGTCGCCATTGATCAGCGTGTCCACGCGCACGAACGGGCCGGCATCGAAACGCAGGAAGTGATAGTCCAGCGAAGCGTAACCGCGCGAGACCGACTTCAGCTTGTCGAAGAAATCCAGCACCACTTCGGCCATCGGCAGTTCGTAGCTGATCTGCACCTGACCACCGAGATAGTTGATGCCGATCTGCGCGCCGCGCTTCTCTTCGCACAGGGTGATGCAGTTGCCGACGTAGTCCGGCGGCGTGAGGATGTTCGCGCGGATGATCGGTTCGCGGATTTCCTCGATGTGGTTGGTCGGCGGCAGCTTCGCGGGGTTGTCCAGCGGCATCACCGTGCCGTCGGTCTTGAGTACTTCGTACACCACGGTCGGCGCGGTGCTGATCAGATTGAGGTCGTACTCGCGCTCCAGCCGCTCCTGCACGATTTCCATGTGCAACATGCCCAGGAAGCCGCAGCGGAAGCCGAAACCCATCGCCTCGGAACTTTCCGGTTCGAAGCGCAAAGCGGCATCGTTGAGCTGCAGCTTGTCGAGCGCTTCGCGCAGATCGGGATAGTCCTCGGCATCGACCGGAAACAGACCGGCGAACACGCGCGGCTGCATTTCCTGGAAGCCCGGGAGCGGTTTGTCGGCGGGGTCGCTGGCCAGGGTCAGGGTGTCGCCGACCGGCGCGCCGTGCACGTCCTTGATGCTGGCGTTGATCCAGCCCACTTCGCCTGCGCCGAGTTTCTTCAATTCCTTGCGCTTGGGCGTGAACACACCGACCTTGTCGACCAGATGCGTGCGGCCTGTCGACATCACCAGGATCTTGGTGCCGGGGACGATTTCGCCCTGCATCACCCGCACCAGCGAGACCACGCCGAGGTAGTTGTCGAACCAGGAGTCGATGATCAGCGCCTGCAGCTTGTCGGTATCGCGCGGCCTGGGCGGCGGTATGCGGTGGACAATGGCTTCGAGCACGTCCACGACGTTCAAACCGGTCTTGGCGCTGATCGCGATCGCATCTTCGGCGTCGATGCCTATCACGGCCTCGATTTCGGCCTTGGCGCGCTCGATATCGGCGGTCGGCAGATCGATCTTGTTGAGGACCGGTACCACCTCCAGGCCCTGTTCGACCGCGGTGTAGCAATTGGCGACCGACTGTGCTTCGACGCCCTGCGCGGCGTCGACCACCAGCAGTGCGCCTTCGCAGGCGGCCAGCGAACGGCTGACTTCGTAGCTGAAGTCGACGTGGCCGGGGGTATCGATGAAGTTGAGCTGATAGATCTGCCCGTCCTTGGCCTTGTACGGCAAGGACACGGACTGGGCCTTGATGGTGATGCCGCGTTCGCGCTCGATCGGATTGGAGTCGAGCACCTGCGCTTCCATCTCGCGCGCCTCCAGCCCGCCGCAGAGCTGGATGATGCGGTCGGCAAGCGTGGATTTGCCGTGGTCGACGTGGGCGATGATGGAGAAGTTGCGGATGTTCCGCATCGAATCAGACATGGGGGTTGCGGCTGCCGGCCTTGGTGGCCAATGGTCAAACGTCGGATTATCGCACAGCATGGCCCCGGGCCCGGGGCCGCCGCTGGTCCCATGCATGCCACAACGTTGCCCCTATGGCGAAGGGGCGACGCGTCCGGAGACTACTGCTTGTCGCCCTCGTCCGGCGTCACCGCGAGGAACTGGGTCGCGCCGCCGCGACGGACCAGCAGCATCACGGTCTGATCGATGCCGGCTTGGGCGGCGAGCCTGGCCACTTCGCGATCAAGCGCCGAGGCGCTGCCCACCGGCGTTGTGCCGACGCGCAGGATGATATCGCCGGGTCGCAGCCCGGCGTTGCGGGCCGCCTTGCCTTCGACCCGCGCGATGGCAACGCCTTCACCGTCCCTCAGACCCAGGCTGCGACGCTCGTCGGCGTCGATATCCTGCCCGACCAGCCCCAGCCAATTGACCTTGCCGCGTACCGACGGCTCGCGCGGCGATGAACGCTGCGGGTTGCCGGCGACGACAGATTCGTCGAGACGCGTCAGTGTCACGCTTCGCTCGATCGGCTTGCCGTTGCGCAGGATCTGGAGTTTGGCGGTCGCACCTGGCGCCATCGCGCCGATCAATGGCGGCAGATCGCTGAAATCCTCGATCGGCGTACCGTCGACCGTGCGGATCACGTCGCCGGGCTCGATCCCGGCCTTGTCGCCAGCCGTACCTGGAACCACTTCGCTGACCAGTGCGCCGCGCGTGTCCGGCAGATTGAATCCCTTCACGGCATCGGACGTGACCGCGCCCACTTTCACGCCGAGCTGGCCGCGGCTGACCTTGCCGCTGGTCTTGAGCTGCTGTGCGACATTCATCGCCACATTCATGGGAATCGCGAAGCTCACGCCCATGTATCCACCGGAATTGCTGAAGATCTGCGAGTTGATGCCGACCACTTCGCCGCGCGTGTTCAACAGCGGGCCGCCGGAATTGCCACGGTTGATCGCCACATCGGTCTGGATGAAGGGCACATAGCGCTGCTCTGCGCCGGCATTGCGGCCGATCGCGCTGACGATGCCGGCGGTGACCGAGTGATCCAGCCCGAACGGGGAACCGATCGCGACCACCCATTGCCCCGGCTTCAATGCCTTGGAATCGCCGCTGCGCAGATACGGCAGATCGTCGGCCGCGATCTTGAGTACAGCGACATCGGACTGCGGATCGCTACCGATGATTTTGGCCTTGAATTCGCGGCGATCGGACAAGGTCACCTTGACTTCATCGGCACCATCGATGACGTGATGGTTGGTCAACAGATAGCCGTCGCCGGAGATGATGAAACCGGTGCCGATGGAGAGGCTTTCGGGGCCCCCTTGCGGTCCCTGCGGGCCGCCCTGACTACCGGGCCCACCGGGAAATGGCGCGTCGGGGCCGAAAAAGCGGCGGAAGAATTCCGGCACTTCATCGTCGTCCGGCGCCCCATCGCCACCGCGCGCGGTGGGATTGCCACGACCCGAGCCGGTGGCTTCGATATTGACCACCGCCGGCCCGACCCGCTCCACCAGTTGGGTGAAATCGGGCAGGCCGCTCACCAACGGCGTATTGGGTGCGTTGATCGCCTCGGCGGCGGTCGCCACCGCGACCGGTGCCGGGCCTGCGGTGATCGGCAGCATGGTCGTCGCCGCAGCGGTGACGGCCACGGTGGCGGAGACGAGCGCGAGCGTACGGAACGACTGTTTCATCGGGGAAACGTCCTCGATAAAGGGATGGGAAAGCGGGTTTTGACGGAGCCGGCGGACGTGGGCCGCCGACGTCGGGCATCAGGGCGGCGAGCTGGTGTCCTCGACCGGTTGCGCGACCTGCGGCAGCAGCGGGTCGAGCTGCGGCTGGAACGGGTGCAAGGGGGAAGCGCCCTCGAACCCGGCGGTCACCTCACCATTCATGGACGCACCAGGCACCAGCGCGCGCGGCCATGGCTTGGACGTCACTTCGGTCTGGCCAGCAACGCCGGTGATCTGGTGCGTAGCGGTCGCGACCGCCGTCGGCCGCGCGGAAGCGATTGCTTTCGCTGTCGCGGCCGAAGAAGCGGGGATGGCCTGCTCGCGGGCGAGGATCCTTGGACGCGAGCCACGACGGTCGCCGCGCGAAACAGCAGCCAATGCAACTGCCGCGCCAGCTTCGGCGATCAGCGATCCGGATTGCGCGGGCGGCTGGGATGCAACACCTGTCAGCGCCGGGATCGGTGTGGGTGCCGAAGGCATCGGCATCGGTGTGGGCGTTGACGCGGCTGCGGACGCCATCGACGCCGACGTCGACGTTTTGCCATCCGGTACCGACATCATGCGGGTGCCGATCAGCGCGGCCAGTGCAACCGATGCCGCCAACGCGGCACCGCCGCCCCAGCGCGACAGCGGCCCGCGCATGTTGGCTTGCGCGGCAACGGCGCGCGGCTCGATCGCCGCTGCCGCAGCGATATCGTCGGCGATCGCGCGGCCGACACGACGCGAAAAATCGGCAGGCAGGGCGCGATCGACCTGGCCGCGCAACGCATCGCCGAGCAACTGCCAGCGTTGCCAGCAATCGGCGAGGGCGTCGTCGTGCTCCATGCGTCGCAGCAGGAATTTGGCTTCGTCGGCGGACAGCGCGCCATCCATCATCGCGGACAGCTGTTCGCGGTGGAAATCGCGTGCGTTGGGGTCGTGTGAGGCGGTGGAATCAGGCAATCCAGTCATAGGGTTTCGATGTCGGATTACGGATGAAGGTCAGCGAATCAGCGGGTCGCGCGTTCGCGGGGATTGGGCGCATCCAGCAGTGGGCGAAGCTGCGTGTCGATGGCATCGCGGGCCCGGAAGATGCGCGAGCGGACCGTGCCGATGGGGCACTGCATCTGCTGTGCGATCTCCTCGTAGCTCAAACCTTCCACCTCGCGCAGTGTAATCGCCGCCCGAAGTTCCTCGGGCAAGGCTTCGACCGCGCGCATCACCGTTTGTTCCATCTCCTGACGCATCAATTCGCGCTCCGGGGTGTCGTTGTCGCGCATCCTCAACGCCGACTCGAACTGCTCGGCGTCGTCGATGTCGATATCGTCGCCGGGCGGGCGACGCTTGTGGGCCACAAGATGGTTCTTTGCGGTGTTCACTGCGATGCGATGCAGCCATGTTGAGAACTGGGCGTCGCCGCGGAAGTTCCCGATCGCCCGATAGGCGCGCAGGAACGTGTCCTGGGCGACATCCTGGCACTCGCTCCAATCGTGGACATAACGCCCGATCAGCGCCACGACCCGATGCTGGTGCTTGCGCACCAACAGATCGAAAGCCGCGCTGTCGCCGCGCTGCACACGTCGGACCAGTTCGAGGTCCAGATTTTCTGTCGTCACTTCGGCCATGCGGCCGGCTCTCCTGAGATTTGGATCGGCCGGCGCGCTAGCCGGACCTTCGGACAATACACGCCGGAGAAAAGTTCCCCAGCGCCTACAGTCTTTCTGCAACCGCCACATGCACCATGCATTCATCTGGGGGCCGCCGGCCACTGCCACAAGCCATGCCGCATCGGCCTGTCTCGCCGCTCTGCGGGATTGCATCATTCGACATCTCGAAATGCCCGATTTGACGCCGTCCCACCCGGGTCCGGATCATAGGGCCATTCTCCAGCGTATGGATTCTCCCCCATGACCTCCGCCCTGCCCGGCCTCGACGGCCTGCGTCTGCGCCACTGGAAGACCGAGCTGCGGCCGGATGGCGTGCTCGTGCTGTCCTTCGACCGCGAGGGCGAATCGGTCAACACCTTCGGCCAGGACGTGCTGATCGAATTGAACAGCCTGCTCGAACGCATCGCGCTGGAGCCGCCGAAGGCACTGGTGCTGCGCTCGGCCAAGGACAAGGGTTTCATCGCCGGGGCCGACATCCGCGAATTCCAGCAGTTCGATGCCAAGGGCACCATCGGCGATTCGATCCGCCGCGGCCAGACCATCTTCCAGCGCATCGCCGACCTGCCCTTCCCCACGGTCGCCGCGATCCACGGCTTCTGCATGGGCGGCGGCACCGAGATCGCGCTGGCCTGTCGCTACCGCATCGCCTCCAACGATCCGTCCACCCGTATCGGACTGCCTGAAGTGAAGCTCGGCATCTATCCCGGCTGGGGCGGCAGCGTGCGTCTGCCGCGTCTGGTCGGCGCGCCCGCTGCGATGGACATCATGCTCACTGGACGCACACTGTCGGCGGCGTCCGCGCGCGCGATGGGCGTGGTCGACAAGATCGTGGATGCGTCGGGTCTGGTCGAAGCCGCCGCGACGCTGGCGTTGAAAGGCACCGACCGCCCCTTCAAGCAGAACTTCATGGCGTGGATCACCAACACCTGGGCCGTGCGGCAGATCCTGGCGCCGCAGATGGTGAAGCAGGTCGCACGCAAGGCGCGCAAAGACCACTATCCGGCGCCGTTCGCATTGATCGAAACCTGGCGGCGCAGCAGCGGCAGCACCCGCGCACTGCTCGATGCCGAGCGCAAATCGGTGATCAAACTCGCCGCCACGCCCACCGCCCGCAATCTCACACGCGTGTACTTCCTGCAGGAGCGCCTGAAGAGTCTGGGCGGAAAAGATCACGGCATCGTCAACGTGCACGTGGTCGGCGCCGGCGTGATGGGCGGCGATATCGCCGCATGGGCCGCATACAAAGGCTTCAACGTCACGTTGCAGGACCGCGAGCAGCGCTTCATCGACACCGCCATGACCCGCGCCCAGGATCTCTTCGCCAAGCGCGTCAAAGACGAGAGCAAGCGTCCCGAAGTCGCCGCACGGCTGGTTTCGGACCTCGCTGGCGACGGCGTGGGCAAGGCCGACCTGCTGATCGAAGCGATCATCGAGAAACCCGAGGCCAAGCGCGACCTGTACACCGCGGTCGAGCCGAACATGAAAGCCGATGCACTGCTCACCACCAACACGTCGTCGATACCGCTGACCGAACTGCGCGAACACATCGCGCGCCCGGCGCAGTTCGCCGGTCTGCACTATTTCAATCCGGTCGCGATGATGCCGCTGGTCGAAATCATCCATCACGACCGCATGGCACCCGAAACCGGCAAACGCCTCGCCGCGTTCTGCAAAGCCATCGACAAACTGCCGGTACCGGTCGCGGGCACACCGGGCTTCCTCGTCAATCGCCTGCTGTTCCCGTACATGCTCGAAGCGGTCACCGCGTATGCCGAAGGCATCCCGGGCCCGGTCATCGACAAGTCTGCGGTGAAATTCGGCATGCCGATGGGCCCGATCGAACTGATCGACACCGTCGGCCTGGATGTCGCCGTCGGCGTCGGTGCCGAACTCGCGCCGTTCCTCGGCCTGCCGATCCCGGCCGCATTGTCCGCACCGCCGGAAGCCGGCAAACGCGGCAAGAAAGACGGTCAGGGTATTTACAAGTGGGAGAACGGCAAGGCGCGGAAGCCGGAGATTCCCGCCGACTACAAAGCCCCCAACGACTTGGAAGACCGCCTGATCCTGCCCTTTCTCAACGAAGCCGTCGCTGCCCTGCACGATGGCGTGGTCGCCGATGCGGAACTGCTGGATGCCGGCGTGATCTTCGGCACCGGCTTCGCGCCGTTCCGCGGCGGCCCGATCCAGTACATCCGCGACACCGGCACCGATGTCCTGCTCGCGAAGCTCAACGCACTGCAGGCGACACACGGCGACCGGTTCGCACCGCGTTCGGGCTGGGACAATCCGGCGCTGCAGAAACAGTAGCGCCACTCGCTTGGCGTACAGCAGGCCGGATCGAATCCCTAATCGCCGCTCGTCCCGCAAGATCTGAAGCCCGCGTGTCAAACAACCCGTCGTCCGTCAATACGAAGGCTTCGCCGCTGCAGCGCGAATTCGATCGTCTGGTCAGCCGGATCGAAGAGTGCCGGACACTGTTGACCGCATGGCAGCAGCAGCCGACGGCGAGCTTCGGGAAATATCACGCGAAGATGGAACCCGCGCTGCGCGACCTGAGCGATGCGCAGACCATGCTGATTGTACAACTCGACGCGATCCTGACATCGCCTTCTCTACCACCAGGCCCGAGCGGGACATTCCAAACCGCAGAGGGCCAGCCAGCGGAAACACCATCATTGAATATGCCCGGCATGCTCGACCCGCCATGTCGTGAATATGCCTGAGCCGGGCGCGATGTGACCGGAGGGTATCGCCTGTCACGTCAACGAAATATTCACGGTTTAGGCTGCGGGGCATCTTTCCACGCCCGAAGGGCTTATTCCGATGAAACTGACCCGCACTTCCATGTTCCTCGCCCTGTCCGCCGCGCTGGTGGCGCCGGCCGCGCACGCCGAGATCGCGATCGATGTGATCGGCAACTCCGAAGTGTCTTTCGAAGGCCTGTTCCAGGCGGACGCCTATAGGTTCAGTTCCGACCTGGTCGATCTGAACGGCGCTGTGGGCGCGAACGGCGAGGATACCGAGCATGGCATCCGCCGCGCCGAGCTGATCCTCAAGGGCAAGGGCCCGAACAATTTCGAATGGACGCTGGGCTACGACGCCAGCACCTTCAAGAGCGTCGCCATCCGCAACACGCCCACGGGCACCGCCACGACAACGGTGACCAGCACCGGCAAGTGGCTGGACGTGAATATCAAGTACAAGTTCGGCAACAACGCGAACCACTTCGTGCAGGTCGGCCAATTCAAGCAGCCGAACAGCCTGGAAGAGCTGTCCTCGACCCGCTTCAACGATTTCATCGCCAAGGCTTCGGTCACCAACACATTCGGTGTGGCCCGCCGCACCGGCGTCGCCTACCGCTATGGCGACGTGAACTGGGGCGTGACCGCCAGCTATTTCGGCCGCGAATTGACCCGCAACCTGGCTCATGGCTCGGGCTTCGGTCTGCGTGGCAACTGGGCACCGATCAACGAAGCCGGCAATGTCCTGCACTTCGGCCTGTCGTACCTGAGCTACGACACCGATTCGGACAGCCTGCAGATCCGCGCGCGTCCCCTCGCCGACTTGGCGGCGGTGCGTCTTGTCGATACCGGCACGATGCGCAATGCCGATCACCAGACCACCATCGGCGCGGAAGCGATGTGGGTGAAGCAGCAGTTCAAGGTGCAGGCCGAATACATGCGCAGTACGGTCGACCGCTACGAAACCCGTCCGGTCAACCCGTTGCTGTCGAAGGATTTCAGCGGCGATTCCTGGTACGTGAGCGGCCTGTGGAACGTCACCGGCGAAACCTGGGGCTACAAGGACGGCGTGCCGACCACCATCCTGCCGGACGATCCGAGCAAAGGCATGTGGCAGCTCGGCCTGCGCTACGACAAGATCGACCTGAACGACGGCAGCCTGCGTCCCGGTGCGACACCGACCTCGGCGCCGATCGTCGATGGCGTGCTCGGTGGCCAAATGGACTCCTGGACCCTCGGCGCGAACTGGTACTGGCGCTCGAACTTCAAGTTCATGGTGAACTACGTGAAGGTCAACAGCTCGCGCTACAACAGCACGCTGCGCCGTGTGGTCGACGACAACCCGAACGTCGTCGAAGCCCGCGCCCAGTTCTACTGGTAATCGACGAGGCGCCGGACAAAGCGACCGGCCGTTGCGACATCGAAAGGCGCAGCCGCAGGGCTGCGCCTTTCTTCATGCCGAAGAGTGAATTTATGACAGAAGTCATTTAACTGAAATATTTCAGTCCCGGACCTGTCATCTCCACTCTATGGAATAGGCGGCATCGAATTCACCGTTACGCTTCCCACTGGAGACCTCCGTGTCCAACCTGCTCCTCTCCCTGAAAACCCGCCTCGTCGCCGTGGCTCTCGCCGGTGCGTTCAGCGCCAGCGCGTTCGCCGCCGATGTCACCGGTGCCGGTGCATCCTTCGTGTTCCCGGTGATGACCAAATGGTCGGCCGAGTACAACAAGGCCAGCGGCAAGAAAGTGAACTACCAGTCGATCGGCTCCAGCGGCGGCATCGCCCAGATCAAGGCTGGTACGGTCGATTTCGGTTCGTCCGATGCTCCGATGAAGCCCGAAGAGCTGGCCAAGTTCGGCCTCGCCCAGTTCCCGTCCGTGATCGGCGGCGTGGTGCCGGTGATGAATGTCCCCGGCGTACAGGCGGGCGCGATGAAACTCGACGGCGCGCTGTTGGCCGATATTTTCATGGGCAAAGTCACGATGTGGAACGATCCGCGCATCGTCGCCCTCAACGGCGGCGTCCAGCTGCCGGCGCAGAAGATCACCGTCGTCCACCGCTCGGACGGTTCGGGTACCACCTTCAACTTCGTCAACTTCCTGTCGAAGGTCAGCGCCGATTGGAAATCGAGCGTCGGTGAAGGCACCGCGGTGAAGTGGCCGACCGGCATCGGCGGCAAGGGCAACGAGGGCGTCACCGCCTACGTCAAGCAGATCAAGGGCTCGATCGGTTACGTCGAACTGTCGTTCGCGCTGCAGAACAAGCTGACCTACGCGCGCATGAAGAACGCCGCTGGCAAGTACGTGATCCCCAGCGACGATTCGTTCCAGTCCGCCGCCAACAACGCCGACTGGGCCAACGCCAAGGACTTCTATCTGGTCATCACCAACGCTCCGGGCGAAGAATCCTGGCCGATTACCGCCACCAACTTCATCATGATGTACAAGCAGCCGAAGAAGCCGGAAGGCGCCAAAGCCGCCAAGGAATTCTTCCGCTGGGTGTACGCCAACGGCGACGCCCAGGCCAAGTCGCTCGACTACGTGCCGTTGCCGGCTGCCCTGGTCAAGCAGATCGAGGCCTATTGGGCCAAGAACATGGCGTATTGATCGCCGGACCCGACGCGACTGCAACCACGGAGACGGGCCCACGGGCCCGTCTTTCGTTTGCAGCGACCACAGCGTCAGTCAATTGGAAATCTTGCAAAAACCGCGTCGCTGTCACACAAAAGTCACAGAAAAATAATCTGATAGATGGACAGGGTTCGCGCCGAGCGCGGACCAGGCCCTGCTGCATCCTCGATTGACCCTCTTTTCCGGACCCGGCCCAGCGATGAGCACCGCCGAACACGCCTTACCCGTCATCTCCTCGCGCAACCGCAAGGACGCGCGCAACGATCGCCTGTTCCGGTGGGCGATCACCGCAGTCGCCATCCTCGTCCTGTTCACCCTCGCCGGCGCAGCGCTGTCGATGCTGTGGGGCGGTCGCAGCACCCTCGCCGCCGAAGGGCTCGATTTCTTCATCTCCACGGACTGGAACCCGGTCGAGAACCACTACGGCGCACTGGTGCCGATCTACGGCACTGTGGTCACCGCCATCATTGCGATGATCATCGCCGTGCCGATCAGCTTCGGCATCGCCTTCTTCCTGACCGAGGTCGCGCCGCGCTGGCTGCGGACTCCGGTCGGCACCGCGATCGAGCTGCTCGCCGGCGTGCCATCGATCATCTACGGCATGTGGGGTTTCTTCGTGCTGATGCCGGTGATGCGCGAGGACATCATTCCCTGGCTCAACGACCACATCGGCCCGCTGCCGGTGATCGGCCCACTGTTCCAGGGCCCGCCGATCGGCGCCGGCATGCTGATCTCCGGTCTGGTGCTGGCGATCATGGTGATTCCCTTCATCTCATCGGTGATGCGCGAAGTGTTCCTGACCGTACCGGGCCGACTGAAGGAATCCGCCTACGCGCTCGGCTCCACGCGCTGGGAAGTCGCTTGGGACATCGTCCTGCCGTACACGCGTTCGGCGGTCATCGGCGGTATCTTCCTCGGCCTCGGCCGTGCGCTCGGCGAGACCATGGCGGTCGCGTTCGTGATCGGCAACAGCGTGCAGTTCACCAGATCGCTGCTCGAACCGAGCACCACCATCGCCGCGTTGATCGCGAACGATTTCGGCGAAGCCACGGATGAATACCGCTCGGCGCTGCTGTTGCTGGGCTTCGTTCTGTTCGTCGTCACCTTCGTGGTGCTGGCGCTCGCGCGATTGATGCTGATGCAACTCTCGCGGAAGGAGGGCAACTGATGGCCGCCATCGAGATCAGTCGCACCCAGAAAGCGCTGTACCGGCGCCGCAACATCATCAATGCGATCGCGCTCACCCTCGCCTGCGCCGCCGCGCTGTTCGGCCTCGCGTTCCTGGGTTGGATCCTGTGGACTCTGGCCGTCAAAGGGCTGGGCGGCGTCAATCTCGCTCTCTTCACCCAGGATCAGCCGGCGCCGATGGATCCGGGCGGGCTGCGCAACGCATTCGTCGGCAGCATCCTGATGTGCGGTATGGGCCTGCTGATCGGTACGCCGCTGGGCATCGCCGCCGGCACCTGGCTGGCCGAGTACGGCAACAGGACCCGGCTCGGCACCGTGGTGCGTTTCGTCAACGATATCCTGCTGTCTGCGCCGTCGATCGTGCTTGGCCTGTTCGTTTACGCGATCTTCGTGGTGAATTTCGGCGGTGGTGGTTTCTCCGGCTTCGCCGGCGCCGTTGCCTTGGGCTTCATCGTGCTGCCGGTGGTGGTGCGCACCACCGACGAGATGCTGCGGCTGGTACCCGCGCAGATGCGCGAGGCCGCACTGTCGCTGGGTGTTCCGCAGTGGAAGGTGACTGTGCAGGTGCTTTACCGCAGCGCGTCCGCGGGTATCGTCACCGGCATCCTGCTCGCCCTCGCCCGCATCTCCGGCGAAACCGCGCCGCTGCTGTTCACCGCTTTCGGCAACAGTTATCTCAGCTTCGACATGAGCAGCGAAATGTCGGGAGTGCCGCTGGTGATGTTCCGCTATGCCGGCAGCGGCTTCGAGAACTGGGAGCAGATCGCATGGGCCGGCGCCATGGTACTGACCCTGTTCGTGCTCGCCGTCAGTCTGGTCGCCCGCACCATCCTGCTTCGCAACAAGATTTCCCATGACTGACAACGTACGGGCCTCCGCCATGACCACGACTCCTACGACGGCCGCTACCACCGCCGACGGCCGCGAAGCTGCGGGCCAACACAACGCGCATCGCATCGTCGCAGCGCAGCGCGACGCCGCGCCCGCGGCACCGGTGAAACTGAGCGCTCGCGGCCTGAATTTCTACTATGACAAATTCCACGCGCTGAAGCAGATCAATCTGGATATCCCGGAGAAGCGCGTGACTGCGCTGATCGGCCCGTCCGGTTGCGGCAAATCCACATTGCTGCGCATCTTCAACCGCATCTACGCGCTGTATCCGAAGATGACCGCCACCGGCGAGGTGATGCTGGATGGCGAGAACATCCTCGACCCCAAGTATCCGATGAACCGGCTGCGCAGCAAGGTCGGCATGGTGTTCCAGAAGCCGGTGCCGTTCCCGATGACGATCTTCGAGAACGTCGCCTACGGCATCCGTCACCACGAGCGCCTGTCGAAAGCCGAGATGGCCGTTCGCGTCGAAGAAGCGCTGCGCCAAGCCGCTCTTTGGGACGAAGTGAAGGACAAGCTGGGCCAGAGCGCGCTGGGTCTGTCCGGTGGCCAGCAGCAGCGTCTGTGCATCGCGCGCGCGGTCGCGCTGCGTCCGGACGTGCTGCTGCTCGACGAACCGACCTCGGCGCTGGATCCGATCTCGACCAGCCGCATCGAACAACTCATCGAAGAGTTGAAGCAGAATTACACAATCGCCATTGTCACCCACACTATGCAGCAGGCGGCGCGCGTTTCGGACTACACGGCATTCATGTATCTCGGCGACCTGATCGAGCACGACGCTACCGAGAACATCTTCTCGAAACCGTCGAAGCAGCAGACCGAGGATTACATCACCGGTCGATTCGGATGAGAATGACGCCGACCGGATGCCTGCAGGCATCCGAAGCCTGCTTTTCCGACCTGCCGGGATGGCGACAGATCGTTTCTTTCAAGACATTGCGTTTTATCAGGACAAGCCCATGAACACCCAATCCCACAACCATATCGTCAAGAGTCACGACGACGAACGCCGGATCCTGTTGGAGGAAATCCTGCGCATGGGCGAAATGGCCGCAGCGCAACTTGAAGCCGCACTCGATGTGGTCGATCGCCGCGACGGCAAAGCCGCTGAGCGCATCATCGCCAACGACGAGGCCATCGACGCGCTGGAATTGCAAGTGAGCCACGATGCCATGAAGCTCGCCCTGCGCGGCCCGCTCGCGCGCGACCTTCGCGAGATCCTGTCGGCACTGCGCATCGCATCGGACATCGAACGCATCGGCGATTACGCCTCGAACGTCGCCAAGCGCTCGATGGCGCTGAATCTGTCGCCGCCGCTGCCGCATACCCGCGGCCTCGGCAGCCTCG
Organism: Lysobacteraceae bacterium; assembly: GCA_040079515.1. GTDB lineage: Bacteria > Pseudomonadota > Gammaproteobacteria > Xanthomonadales > Xanthomonadaceae > Lysobacter_I. The sequence continues at coordinate 32,934 of JBEBKD010000012.1, read as the reverse complement.
GCCGTCTGGTCGTGCGTCAGGTGCGCAAAGTACTCGCCGCATATCGCGATGGCGACGTCGAAGCCGCCCAGCAGGTGCGCGCCGAAGATGCCGAGATCGATACGCAATACACCGGCCTGTTCCGCGAGCTGCTGACCTACATGATGGAGGACCCGCGGGTGATCACACCTTGCACGCATCTGCTGTTCATGGCCAAGAATCTGGAGCGCGTCGGCGACCACGCGACCAACATCGCCGAAAACATCTGGTTCCAGGAGTACGGCGAAGGTCCGATGCCGCCGCGCTTGAAGCGCGACGAGACCAATATCGCCGGCTGAAATCGAACGGGCTACCTGACGCCCGACGACGCCGGGGCACAACCCATCGGCAGGCAGGTCGCGTCGCCATTGCAGCAGTTCTCGGTCAGGAATCCCAACAGCGCGCGCATGGCGTCGAAATCGGCGCGGTAGCAGATGAAGCGGCCGCGGGGTTCGCCCTGGATCAGACCCGCCGCCACCAACTCCTTGAGATGGAAGGACAGGGTCGCGCCGGCAAGCGACAAGGCTTCGGCGATTTCGCCCGGCATGCGTCCATCCGGACCGGCCTGGACCAGGCAGCGGAACACCGACAACCGGGTGGATTGGCCGAGCGCGGCAAGGGCGACAGTGGCCTGCTTGAGTTCCATTGGGCGACAGTTCCGGAATGATTGAAGCGTCAGGCGAGAAGTATGACCTCTGTTCCGCCGCACAGCACCGGCGCCTGCCATGCGCGCCGGGCATTCGCACCGGCCTTCTGCCGGTCTTTCGGGATGCCGAGGGCTCGACCTGCATAAACGGATGCTGAATCCTTCTGTGATACAGCGCCTGCGGCGCACCCTGCCGGCTCCTGCCTAACTCTTTGTGCACAACCGCATACGCCGCAACGCGTAGATTGCGAGCCTCCGAAGGAGAGACCGTGCAACAGCAGGACCCCGCATTCCAGGATTCGCTCGCCGCCGCCCGCGACGGAGATCTCCGCGCGCTCGAAAGGGTTCTGGTGCGTTCGCGTCAGGATCTGCGCCGTTACGCCGAATATCACTGCGGGATCAACGACATCGAAGATGCCGTACAGGAAAGCCTGCTGCTGGTGTCGCGCAAGCTCAGCGCGCTGCGCGAGCTCGATGCCTACAACTCGTGGCTGTTCCGGATCGTCAAGCGCGAATGCACCCGGATGAAGCGCGCGACACGCTATCTTCTGATGCAACCGGCCGACCTCGAAGAGATCGACGGTCCGCATTACCCAGCTCCCACCGGGCTGGTCCGCGATGTCGCCAATGCGCTCGCCGCTTTGCCCGCCCACTATCGCGAGATCATCCTGTTGCGCGACCTCGAAGGCCACACCATCGGCGAGATCGCATCGGCGCTGTCACTGCACCCGGAAGCCGCCAAGGCCCGACTGCACCGCGCACGCAGCCTCGCCCGACAATATCTCGCACCGCCGTCGCCACCGCACATGCAGGCCATCGCGGTTACGCGCTAGGATTCCGCTCCCCAACGTCCCGACACCACCACCTGGAGAAACACGCTTATGTCCTGCACCAAGAAACCCGTCGCGATCGCCGTCTCCGCAGCTTTGGCCAGCGGTCTGCTGCTGTCCGGCTCCGCATTCGCTTCGACCCACCTCGCCCAGGGCTATCTGCTCGGCGCCGATGTCGCCGTTGGCGACAAGGCCCAGGAAGGCAAGTGCGGTGAGGGCAAGTGCGGCGGCGCCAAAGCCGGAGAAGGTAAGTGCGGCGAAGGTAGCTGTGGTATGGCCAAGATGGACACCGACAAGGACGGCAAGCTCTCCCGCGCCGAGTTCGCCGCCGCTCACGGTGGCAAGGACGACAAATTCGCCTCCCACGACGGCAACAAAGACGGCTACATCACTGCCGAAGAGATGAAGGCTGCCCACGAAGGCAAGTGCGGTGCCGACAAGAAGGCCGAAGGCAGCTGTGGTGCGGACAAGAAACCTGCCGAAGGCAGCTGCGGCGGCAACAAGCCCGCTGCGACCACCGAAAAGAAAGCCGGTGAAGGCAAATGCGGCGAAGGCAAGTGCGGCGGCGCGATGTAATGCCGCCCTGCTGTCGTCCGTGACGATGGCAGTCGCTCCGGGGCGGCCGCAATGCGGCCGCCTCTGGTTTTCAGGATCCGCATCCCATATTCCCCCGTAGCCGATGACGCATCCTCCGCTCCTACCCGACGCTGCCGGTCTCGGCCTGCGCCGCCCATTGCTGGCAGCGATGCGCAGCGCGCCCGCGGGCAGCTTCGATTTCCTCGAAACCGCGCCGGAGAACTGGATCGGTGTCGGCGGCGCGCTCGGCGACGGCTTCGCCGATCTGGCCTCGCGCTATCCGGTGATCTGCCACGGCCTGTCGCTGTCGGTGGGAGGCCCCGCGCCGCTGGACGAAACGTTCCTGTTCAAGGTACGCAGGTTCATGGAGGCGCATCGCTGCCCGCTGTACAGCGAACACCTCAGCGCTTGCGGCGACAGTCGCGGCCAGCTCTACGATCTGCTGCCGCTGCCGTTCAGCGAGGAATCCGTGCATCACGTCGCTGCGCGGATCCGACGCACCCAGGACATCCTCGGCCAGCGGATCGCGATCGAGAACATCTCGTACTACGCCGCGCCCTTCCAGAAAATGCGCGAAATCGACTTCATCAACGCCGTGCTCACCGAGGCGGACTGCATGATGCTGCTCGATGTGAACAACATCATCGTCAACGCCACCAACCATCGCTACGACCCGTCCGGATTCCTCGCCGCGCTGCCCGGCGAACGCGTGGCCTATCTCCACGTCGCCGGTCATTACGACGAAGCCGAAGACCTCAAGATCGACACCCACGGCAGCGCAGTGAACGCACAGGTCTGGGCGCTGCTCGAAGAGGCGTATCGATTGTTCGGCCCACGCCCCACGCTGCTGGAGCGCGATTTCAACCTGCCGCCATTCGAAGATCTGCTCGACGAACTCGGCCAGGTCCGCCATCGTATCGCCGGAGCGTCCGCGCATGACCAGCGCTACGCCGCCTGACATGAACGACACCCTTTCGGCGCAACAGGATGCATTGGCAGCGCACATCCGCGACCCGGAACGCGTACCCCCGCCAGCCGGCATCGAAGATCGCAGGCTGAAAATCTACCGCGAACTGTTCTTCAACAATGTCGAGAATCTGCTGGCCGGCAATTTTCCGGTGCTGCGCAGACTCTACGGTAACGACGGCTGGCAGACGCTGATCCGCGCCTTCTATCGCGATCACGATTGCCAGACCCCGCTGTTCACCGAACTGGCGCGCGAGTTCATGCGCTATCTCGACACGCGTGCCGACAGCGATACCGGACGCGACGATCCGCCCTGGCTGCGGGAGCTGGCGCATTACGAATGGATCGAACTCGCGCTGCAGATCAGCGAAGCGCGCGACGACGACACCGCATACGATCCGGACGGCGATCTGCTCGACGGCCGCCCACAGGTCTCGCCGCTGGCCTGGCCACTCGCCTACGCGTGGCCGGTGCATCGGATCGGCCCGGACCATCGGCCGGACGCGCCACCGGAGGCCCCGAGCCTGTTGATGCTGCGACGCGAAGCGGACGGTACAGTCAGCTTCCACGCGCTGACTCCACTGACGTTCCGGCTGCTGCAACGTCTGGACACCGAACCCGATCTGAGCGGACGCGAACAATTGCTGGCGCTGGCTGCCGAGGCCGGCGCTCCCGATCTGGATGCCTTTCTCCACGAGGGCGCGGCAATGCTCGCGCGGATGCGTGCGGAGGGCACCATTCTCGGCGCGCGTCTGGACTGAGACTTCGGACCGCGGGGATGCGTGCGGCGTCTGCTAGGCTTGCCGAATGACCGGAACCACTGCCGTCCCCGTGCGCTACAAAAAGATGTCGGAACGTTTCCGCGGCTATCTGCCGGTCGTGGTCGATGTGGAAACCGGCGGCTTCGACTGGAACCGTCACGCCCTGCTCGAAATCGCGGTACTGCCGGTCGATCTCGACGAAAACGGCCTGCTGGTTCCCGGCGAAACCGCCAGTGCGCACCTGATCCCGGCCCCGGGCACCGAGATCGACCCGAAATCGCTGCAGATCACCGGTATCGTTCTCGACCATCCTTTTCGCCTCGCGAAGGAAGAGCGCGACGCGCTGGATCACGTCTTCGCCGCGGTGCGCGCCGCCGTTCGCAAACACGACTGCCAGCGCGCGATCCTGGTCGGCCACAACGCGCACTTCGATCTGAATTTCCTCAACGCCGCGGTCGCGCGGACCCAGCACAAACGCAATCCGTTCCATCCTTTCAGCGTCTTCGACACGGTCAGCCTGGCTGGCGTGGCATACGGCCAGACCGTGCTCGCGCGTGCGGTGCATGCAGCCGGGCTGTCGTGGAACGGCGAGGAAGCGCACTCGGCGGTGTACGACACCGAGCGCACTGCGGAGCTGTTCTGCAAGATCGTGAACGCCTGGCCGCGGGCGACATGATGACTCCGTCATCCCGGATATGCGTACCGACCACGGAGCTGCCGCTCCATCGATGAGCCGATGAAGCGGGTCCACCGCTGTGTTCCGCCGTCGCGAAAATCGATCACCGGCGCGCGGCGATCCAGGCATCGATATGCCGTTCGAGCGTCTCCAGCGGCACCGAGCCGGTTTCCAGTACGGCATCGTTGAAGTCGCGCACGTCGAACTTCGGACCCAAGGCGGCCTCGGCGCGCGCGCGCAGTTCCGAAATCTTCATCTGCCCGATCTTGTAGGCCAGCGCCTGTCCCGGTGTGCCGATGTAACGGTCGATCTCGTTGACGATGTCCTGGTCGGTCTTCGGCGCGTTGTCCTTGAAATACGCGATCGCGCGCTCACGGGTCCAACCCTTGGCGTGCATGCCGGTGTCCACCACCAGCCGCACCGCGCGCCACATTTCGTAGGCGAGCTGACCCATATGGTCGTAGGGGTCGTCGTACAGGCCCATGTCAAAGCCGAGCTGTTCGGCATAGAGCCCCCAACCCTCGCCATAGGCGACGAAATACGCGGTTCTGCGGAACATCGGCGCGTCCGGTAATTCCAGGCCGCGCGCGAACTGGAAATGATGGCCCGGCACCGCTTCGTGCAGAGACAGCGGCATCATTTCCCAGGTCGGGCGCATTTCCGGTTTGTAGAGATTGACGTAGTAGAACCCCGCACGGCTGCCATCGCTGGCGCCCTGCTGGTAGTACGCGGTCGTGGTGTCCGGTGCGATGGTGTCCGGGATCGGGCGCACGCCGTAGGGCGCGCGCGGAATGATCCGGAACGCCTTCACCAGTTCGGGGTCGATACGTTTGGCGATGGCGCGGTAGCGGGTCAGCAGCGCTTCCGGTGTCTTTTCGAAGAAGCGCGGATCGGTACGCAGGAAAGTGAAGAACTCGGGCAGCGTGCCCTGGAAGCCGGCTTCGACCTTGACCTTCTCCATCTCGGCATGGATCCGCGCGACTTCCTTCAGGCCGATCGCATGGATCTCGTCTGCACTCAGGCCGGTCGTGGTGTAGTAACCAGCCAGGAAGTCGTAATAGGCCTTGCCGTTCGGAAGGTCCGCGACCGCGATTCCGGTCCGCGTTTTCGGCAGATATTCTCCTTTGAAATAAGCCTGGAGCTTCCGGTACGCCGGCACGATCCGTTCCGCGATGACCGTACGGGCCTCGGTCTGCAGCGCAGCACGGTCGGACTCGGATATGCCAGCCGGGAACTTCGCGAACGGCCGGTAGAACGGGCTTGCCGTCGGATCATCGACGATCTGCGCGGCGATCTGCGTCGGCACGCGCTGCATCAACACCCGCGGCGGCACATTGCCGGCCTTCACACCCTCGCGCATCAGCGCGATGCTCTGATCGACCATGCTCGGCAGCGCACGCATCCGCGCCAGCCAGTCGCGATAGTCGCGGGTTTCGTTGAACGCCAAGCCTTCGATGATGCCATCCGTGTTTTGCACCCCGCCCTGATGGCCGACGGGCTGAAGATATTCGCGGAATGTCTGCCGCTGCACGGCCTTTTCCTGCAGCCAAAGGAAGGTGTCGTAGTTCAGCTGGTCGGCCGGACTGAGGCGACTGCGATCGAAACGCTTGAGTCGCGCCAACGCCTCGCGGTCGGCCGCTTCGCTGGTGGCGATGGCCTTGAGGCTGTTGTCCGACCAACGATCGTTGTAGCGGCGGTCGCCCTCGAACGAGGCCGATTCGGGATTCTCGCGCAGTCCGCGTTCCCATTCCTCGTCGAAAAACGCATGCATGCGTTTGCCTTCGTCGGTCTGCTCGGCGTGGGCCAGCGGTGCGACGACCAGAACAGCCGCCAGGGCCGCTATGCGCAAAAGATGACGGACCATGGGCGACTCCGACGCGGATGAAGCCCGGAGTCTAGTCCGCTGGGGGCGCCTGCGGATATGACGGAAGTCAGGCGGGGTCTGACGTTGGGACTGCCGATCAGGCCGCGCGGTCGGCGTCGGTGGTAAAGCTCTCGCCGCAGCCGCACTCGGCCTTGACGTTGGGGTTGCGGAACACGAACTGCTCGCTGAGGCCCTGTTTGAGGAAATCGATCTCGGTGCCATCGACCAGCGGCAGACTGTCGGCGTCGATGAAGATACGGATCCCCTCCTGCTCGCTGACGGCATCGTCGGCCTTGGCTTCGCGGGCCAGATCGACCACATAGCTCCAGCCGGAGCAGCCGGTGCGTTTCACGCCGAAACGCAGGCCAAGCGCGCCTGGCGAGTCGAGCAGGTAGCCTTGGATACGTTGCAGGGCGGCAGGAGCGAGGGAAATGGCCATGTGCGGGATTGTAGCCTCAGTTAAACTTGCGGACTCATTCCATATCGGCGCGACGGCGCGGGAAATCAAGGCAATGGCGTTCAGCAGCGTAAAAGAAGCTTTGGCCGGGATGGCCGGAGCCGGTCCCGGAGTAGGCACCGAAGTCACCGTGAAGGGCTGGGTCCGCACCCGCCGCGACTCCACCGCGCTCAGCTTCGTGCAGGTCAGCGACGGTTCCTGTTTCGCACCGATCCAGATCGTCGCCACCGATGCGCTGTCGAATTACGAGACTGAAGTGAAGCGCCTCTCCGCCGGCTGTGCAGTGGTCGCGACCGGCACCCTGGTCGCTTCGCAGGGCAAGGGCCAGAGTTACGAGATCCAGGCCACCGAAGTGGAAGTGGTCGGCTGGGTCGAAGACCCGGAAACCTATCCGATCCAACCCAAGCCGCACACCCTGGAATTCCTTCGCGAAGTCGCCCATCTGCGCCCGCGCACCAACCTGTTCGGCGCGGTCACCCGCATCCGCCACTGTCTGGCGCAGGCGATCCATCGCTACTTTCACGAAAACGGCTTTTACTGGGTCAACACCCCGATCATCTCCACCTCGGACGCCGAAGGCGCCGGGCAGATGTTCCGCATCTCCACGCTGGACATGATGAACCTGCCGAAGACCGCCGACGGCAACGTCGACTTCTCGAAGGATTTCTTCGGCAAAGAAGCCTTCCTCACGGTCTCCGGCCAGCTCAACGTCGAGGGCTACTGCCTCGCGCTGAGCAAGGTCTACACCTTCGGCCCGACCTTCCGCGCCGAGAACAGCAACACGTCGCGCCACCTCGCCGAATTCTGGATGATCGAGCCGGAGATCGCGTTCGCCGATCTCAACGACGACGCCACGCTCGCCGAAAACTTCCTCAAATATCTGTTCCGCGCGGTCTTGAGCGAGCGCGCCGACGATATGGCCTTCATCGCCGAACGCGTGCAGAAGGACGCGATCACCCGGATGGAAGCGTTCGTCAACGCGCCGTTCGAGCGCATCCAGTACACCGATGCGGTGACGCTGCTGCAGAACGCCAAGCAGAAATTCGAGTTCCCGGTCGAATGGGGCCTGGACCTGCAGACCGAGCACGAGCGCTGGCTGACCGAGACCCACGTCGGCCGCCCGGTGGTGGTGATGAACTATCCCGAGCACATCAAGTCGTTCTACATGCGCCTCAACGACGACGGCAAGACCGTCGCCGCGATGGATGTGCTGGCGCCGGGCATCGGCGAGATCATCGGCGGTTCGCAGCGCGAAGAGCGTCTCGACGTGCTCGACGCGCGCATCGCCCAGTTCGGCCTCGATCCCTCGCACTACGGCTGGTATCGCGACTTCCGCCGCTACGGCACCGTCCCGCACGCCGGCTTCGGCCTCGGCTTCGAGCGTCTGGTGGTCTACGTCTGCGGCCTCAACAACATCCGCGACGCGATCCCGTTCCCGCGCGCGCCGGGTCACGCGGAGTTCTGATGGTCCTTTTCTTCGCACTGGTTTTCGTGGCGCTGGCGATCGCCGGCGCGACCGCCTTCGTGATCTTCTGGCCGCTGGCGCTGGTGCATCTGCGCGATCGTCAGCCGGACATGCTCGCGGCGCTGTCTTCGCCGAGATTCATCCATCCGGTGACGCTGTGGTGGCTGCTGGACGGCGGCTATCGTAGCGCCAAGGACCGCAATCTCGACGGACTCGCTACGCCCGCAAGACTGTCGCTGGCGACGATCCTGTTAGGCCTGTTCACGGCTGGCATCCTGTGGCTGTGGTCGGTGGCATCGCCATGAGCGTTGTTGTCGACACGGCGGATCACGATATGAACGATCGCGACATCCACGAAACCTGGTGGCTCGCAAGCCTCGGGCGCACCATCGTATGGGCGCGACTGCGCGTCCGCGAAGCCGGCACCGCCGAGGTCTTCGACAGCGACGGCAACACCCTCGCCTACGACAGCGAAGACACCGCGCGCGCCGCGCTGATGGATGCAGAGTTCGTCTCGCTCGATGGCCTCGACGAAGAGGATGCGTTGGAGCGCGGTTTCGCGATGGCCGAGATCGCGCCGCCGCACGCCGAACAGGACGACCAGTTGCGTGGGCTGATGATCCAGACGCTGGGCGCGCGGGCCTGACCGTCGACGCGACGACCGTATGTACCTGCCCCGCGCCTTCGCCGAAAACGATCTCGCCCAGCTCGATGCGCTGATCGATGCACACCCGTTCGTGACGCTGATCAGTACCGATACCGATGGCGCGCCCTTCGTCAGTCATCTGCCGGTGCTGTACCGCCGCAACGGCGATGCGGTGCTGATCGAAGGCCACTGGGCGCGGCCGAATCCGCAGGCGAAGCACACCGGCGATATTCTGATGATCGTCCACGGCCCCGATGCCTATGTTTCGCCGGGCGTGTATCCGGACAAGGACATTGCTGCCCGGGTGCCGACCTGGAACTACGCGGTCGCGCATCTGCACGGCCGCCTCGATGTCTACGACGATGAAGCCGCGCTGGGCGATCTCGTCGACCGCCTCAGCCGACGTTTCGAAGCCACGGTTGGCCGCGACTGGCGGTTCGAGATGGCACGCGACGACCACCGCGACCAGCTGCGCGGCATCGTCGGCTTCCGCTTCGCGCCGGCCCGTATCGATCTGAAATTCAAGCTCAGCCAGAACCACCCGCCCGCCAACCGGCGCGCCGTGCACGAAGAGATGGCCGCACGCGACGATACCGGCGCACGCGCCATCGCCAGACTCATGCGCGTCAGCGATGCCGGCAGCGTCGACTGACGCTTACAGGACACGACCCATGGATCTGAACCTCAACGGCAAACACGCGCTGGTCTGCGGCGCTTCCGAAGGCATCGGCCGCGCCGCCGCGCACGAGCTGGCGCTGCTCGGCGCCGACGTCACCGTGCTGGCACGTCGCGCCGACGCGCTGCAGACCGTGGTCGATGCCTTGCCGCGCACCGGCATGCAACGCCACGGCGCAGTGGTCGCGGACGTGTCCGATACGGTCGGCTTGCGCGCCGTGATCGACGCCCTGGTCGCGGACCGTCCGGTCCATATTCTGGTCAACAACACCTCCGGCCCGGCCGGCGGTCCCGCGCATGGCGCCTGCGAAGAAGCCTTCCTCGACACCTTCCGCAAACACCTGCTGGCGAATCACGCCCTGGTACAGGCGACGCTGCCGGGCATGCGCGACGCGCACTGGGGCCGCATCGTCAATGTGATCTCGACGTCGGTGCGCGAGCCGATCCCCAACCTAGGTGTGTCCAACACCATTCGCGGCGCCGTCGCGAGTTGGGCCAAGACGCTGTCGCGCGAACTCGCCGCCGACGGCATCACCGTCAACAACGTGCTGCCCGGCTACACCGAAACCGCACGCCTGAGCCAGATTCTGCGCGACCGCGCCCAGGCCAGCGGCCAGACCGAAGATGCGGTGGCCGCCGGTATGCGTCAGAGCGTACCGGCGGCGCGGTTCGCGCAGCCTATCGAAATCGCCGCCGCGATCGCCTTTCTCTGCACCCCGGCCTCCGCCTACATCAACGGTGTCAGTCTGGCCGTGGACGGCGGGCGGATGCAGTCGATCTGAACGACTCGTCGCACCATGTCGTCATGCCATTTGCGCAGGTAGGACGGTCGGTGCGCACTTGAGTTGGCCGAGCAGACAGCTATGCTGTCGCTCAAGCAGTCCTTACCCGGCAGTCCATCCCATGTCCCCCGAAGAACGCCGCCGCGCAGAGCGTCACGAGTACGACTGTCTCGTTCTGATCGCCTACGGGCCCGATGGTTTTCTCGGCCATATCGACAACGTATCGGCTACCGGCTGCCGCACCACGCGCCCGCACGACTGGGCGTTGGCCAACGGCACCGAAGTACGGCTCTATCTGATGATCGACGAACGCCATGTCTTCAGCGCGGAGGCGCGGGTGGTCTGGGCCAACCCGCAGTTCCTCGGCTTCGAATATCTCGAAGCGCAGCCGTTGCCCACCTGATTCGCCCACGCTCGTCCGGTGGGCGGTTGTCACCATCCCTTCCATGCGGCAGCCTATGATCCGGAAGATAGCCGGGCGGCGTGCCTGGTTGAGCGAGACCCAGGGGATGCGTCGCATGGAAGACATGCTGTTGAAAGAACGCCGTGCAGGCGACCGCGTACCGTTCGCGATCCAGGTGATGGTCGTTTACGGGGACATGGCCTGGGCCGCCGATGCACTCGACCTTTCCGAAGGCGGCTGCGGCATCTTCCGGCCAGTCGGTTGCCTCTTGCGCGTAGGCAATGTCGCGCAGTTGTTTTTCTTCGAGGGTATCGGCCCGGCGGTCCCGGTGTCGGCGCGGATCGCACGCGTCACCGAACGCCACATCGGTTTCGAGTACCACGAATCCCAGACCATTCCACCTTCGCTGCCCTGATCCGATGCCCGAGGGGCCCGAAATCCGCCGCGCAGCCGACCGGCTCGCCGCTGCAGTCGTCGGATGGCCATTGCAATCTGCATGGTTCGCTTTTCCTGCCCTGAAATCCCATGAAACCTCGCTGATCGGCCATCGTATCGAAGCGATCACGCCGCACGGCAAGGCCCTGCTGACCCGCTTCGACCATGGCTGGACGCTCTACAGCCACAACCAGCTGTACGGCGTATGGAAGATCGCCGCAGCCGGCGAACGGCCAGAGAGCACCCGCTCGCTTCGGGTGGCGCTGGACACCGGGCGCAGCGCGATCCTGCTGTATTCCGCGTCCGACATCGAGATGTGGCGCAGCGACGAAGTGCACCGCCATCCGTTTCTGATGAAACTCGGTCCCGATGTGCTCGACCCGACGCTCAAGGCCACCACCGTCGCAAAGCGTCTGCTGGCCCCGGACTTCCACAAACGCGCTTTGGGCGCACTGCTGCTGGATCAGGCCTTTCTCGCCGGCATGGGCAACTACCTGCGTTCGGAGGTGCTGTTCGCCGCCGGTCTGCTGCCGGAACACAAACCCGCCGATCTCTTACCTGACCAGATCCGTTCGCTTGCGCGCGAACTGCTGGCGGTCCCGCGTCGCAGCTACGCTACGCGCGGGATCGAGCCCGCCAAAGGCATGCGCGGCGACTATCTGACCGACACGCCCGAGGGCTTCCGCTTCCGCGTTTTCGACCGCGAAGGCAAGCCTTGCACGCAATGCGGTGCACGCATCGTCCGCCAGGAAACAGGATCGCGCCGGCTGTTTCTATGTCGGCGATGCCAGCAATGAGCGGGCCCTCCGCCCCAAACTGGGCGAGGAGGGCTGCGGCCGGTAAGCTTGGCGGATGCGAATCTACAGCCACATGATCGCCGGCACCGAGCGTCCATCGCGCAGTGGGCGCCAGCTCGATGTCTTCGACCCGGCCACCGGCCACATCTACGCACAGGTGGCTGCCGGCGACGCAGCCGATGCTGCCGACGCCATCGCCGCAGCGCAGGCCGCGTTCCCGGCATGGTCGGCCTTGCCGTCCACCGAGCGCGCGCACTGGCTGGAACGTCTGGCCGATGCCATCGAAGCGCGGCTCGACGATTTCGCCCATGCCGAAGCCATCGACGGCGGCAAGCCCTATGCGCTGGCGCGCGATGCCGAAATTCCGCGCGCGATCGCCAATCTGCGCTTCTTCGCGCATGCCGCGACCCAGTTCGCCAGCGAATCGCATCACGGACAGGCCGGATTGAACTACACACTGCGCCAGCCGCTGGGCGTGGTCGCGACGATCTCGCCGTGGAATCTGCCGCTGTACCTGTTCACCTGGAAGATCGCGCCAGCACTGGCAGCAGGCAATACCGTCGTCGCCAAGCCTTCCGAAGTCACACCGGCCACTGCGACCATGCTCGGCCGGGTCGCGATCGACATCGGGTTGCCGACCGGCGTGCTCAATATCGTCCACGGCCTCGGCCCCGACATCGGCGAGCCGCTGGTGCTGGATCCGGCGATCAAGGCGGTCTCGTTCACCGGCAGCACCGCCGTCGGCAAACGCATCGCCGCCCTCGCCGCCTCGCGCCTGAAGAAAGTCTCGCTGGAACTCGGCGGCAAAAATCCCACCCTGATCTTCGCCGACAGCGACTGGCGCGACCAGCTCGATGTGATCGTGCGTTCGGCATTCCAGAACAGCGGCCAGATCTGTCTGTGCGGCTCGCGCGTGTTGATCGAACGCAGCGTCTACGCCGAAGTCCGCGACGCGCTGGTCCAACGCGCATTGGCGCTGCGCGTCGGCGACCCGATGGATTCGGACACGCGCATGGGTCCGCTGGTGTCGCAGGCGCATTTCGACAAAGTGCTGACGGCGCTGCAGCGCGCGCGAGACGAAGGCGGCCACGTGCTGTGCGGCGGCCATGCGCTGGAACGCCCCGGATGGTTCGTCGCGCCGACGGTGATCGAAGGTCTCGGCCCGGACTGCGCGACCAATCGCGAGGAAATCTTCGGCCCGGTGATCACGCTGCAATCGTTCGGCGACGACGATGAAGCGTTGGCCCTGGCGAACGCGGGCGACTACGGCCTTGCCGCATCGATCTGGACCAACGATCTCAAACGCGCGCATCGATTCGCTGCGAAATTGCATGTGGGCATGGTCTGGATCAACACCTGGCTGATGCGCGATCTGCGCACGCCGTTCGGCGGTGTCGGTCAATCAGGAATGGGCCGCGAAGGCGGCATGGAAGCCATGCGCTTCTTCACCGAAGCCAAGAATGTAGGAATCGCTTTATGACAGGAGCTGCACCGTGAGCCGATCGCTCGAAGAACTGCTGGACAACAACCGCGAATGGGCCGAGCGCATGCGTCGCGAGGACCCGAATTTCTTCAAACGGCTGTCGCAGCAGCAGGCGCCGAAATATCTGTGGATCGGCTGCTCCGATTCGCGGGTGCCGGCGAACCAGATCATGGGCCTGGCGCCTGGCGAAGTCTTCGTCCATCGCAATATCGCGAATGTCGTGGTCCACACCGACCTGAACTGTCTGTCGGTGGTCCAGTTCGCGATCGACATGCTGAAAGTCGAACACATCCTGATCGTCGGCCACTACGGCTGCAGCGGCGTGCATGCCAGCCTCACCGGCGGCCGCGTCGGTCTGGCCGACAACTGGTTGCGACACGTCGGCGATGTCGCCCAGAAACACGCGGCGCTACTCGATACGGTCGAACTCGAATCGATCCGCCATGCGCGGCTGTGCGAGCTCAACGTGATCGAGCAGGTCGTCAACGTCTGCCAGACCACCGTTGTCCAGGACGCCTGGGCACGAGGACAGACCCTGACCGTACACGGCTGGATCTACGGCCTGCACGACGGCAAGATGAGTCAGCTTGGTCTTGATGCCGGTTCGCTGACCGAGCTGGCGGAACAATATCCAGCGGCGGTCGCCGCCCTCGGAAGCAACAGGAGCGAATGATGAGCGACGCCATCCACGCCGCATCCGCTCCCAAGGCCGTCGGCCATTACCCGCACGCACGCCGCGTCGATGATCTGCTGTTCCTGTCCGGCATCGGTCCGCGCGACCCGATCAGCAACGGCATTCCCGGCAATGTCCACGACGCCGACGGCCGTCTCATCGCCTACGACATCGCGGCGCAGACGCACGCGGTGTTCGCAAATGTGCGCGCGGTACTCGACGCCAGCGGTGCGCGCTGGGAAGACCTCGTCGATGTCACCGTCTATCTCACCGACATGACGCGCGACTTCAAGACCTACAACGCGATCTGGGCCGAATATTTCCCCGATGCCGCAAGCGCACCGTGCCGTACGACGCTGGGCATCACCGCGCTGCCGACCCCCATCGCGATCGAACTGAAATGTGTCGCCGTAGTGAAGGAATAAACCATGCTGCCCAACCCACTGAATCTGCAGAAATGGATCGACGAACATCGGCATCTGCTGAAACCTCCGGTCGGCAACAAGTGCATCTACGACGGTGATTTCATCGTGATGGTGGTCGGCGGCCCCAACGCGCGCACCGACTATCACTACGACGAAGGCCCGGAGTGGTTTTACCAGCTCGAAGGCGAGATGACCCTGCGTATCCAGGAAGATGGAGCGGCACGCGATATCACCATCCGGGCCGGCGAGAATTTTCTGCTGCCGCCGCGCGTCCCGCACTCGCCGCAGCGCTCCGCAGGCGGCATCGGCCTGGTGATCGAGCGCAAACGGCTGCCGCACGAACTCGACGGCCTGCAGTGGTACTGCGAACGCTGCAACGAGAAAATCTACGAAGAATATTTTCCGCTGGTGAATATCGAAACCGACTTTCCGGCGGTGTTCGATCGCTTCTACAACTCCCACGACCATCGCACCTGCAAGGCCTGCGGGCATTTCAATCCGGCACCTGCGAAGTACGACCCGCAGACCTGACGCACACTGAGAGCCGCATGCTCAAAATCGACACCCACGCCCACTATCTGCCCCGCGACTGGCCCGATCTCGCGGCCAAGTACGGCGATATCCGCTTCCCGGTGATCCATCACGGCGACGACGGGCGCGCGCGCATCTACAAGGACGGCAAGTTCTTCCGCGAGATCTGGCCGAAGACCTGGGACCCGCAGCTGCGGATCGAGGAGTTCGCGCATTTCGGCGTGCAGGTGCAGGTGCTGAGCACGGTGCCGGTGATGTTCAGCTACTGGGCGAAGCCGCAGCACGCGCACGATCTGCATCAGGCCTTGAACGATCACATGGCCGAAGCGGTGCGCGACTATCCGCGCCACTACGCCGGCATCGGCACGGTGCCGCTGCAGTCGCCGCGTCTGGCGATCCAGGAGCTGGAGCGCTGCGTCGATCAGCTCGGGCTGCAGGGCGTACAGATCGGCTCGCACGTCAACGACTGGAATCTCGACGCGCCGGAGTTGTTCGATGTCTTCCAGGCCGCGAGCGAGCTTGGCGCGGCGATCCTGGTGCATCCCTGGGACATGATGGGCAGCGAGTCGATGCCGAAGTACTGGCTGCCTTGGCTGGTGGGCATGCCCGCCGAACAGTCGCGCGCGGCCTGCAGTCTGGTGTTCGGCGGCGTGCTTGAGCGTTTGCCGAATCTGAAAATCTGTCTCGCCCACGGCGGCGGCAGTTTTCCGTACACGATCGGCCGCATCGAGCACGGCTTCAATATGCGCCCGGACCTGGTCGCCACCGACAACTTCCGCAACCCTCGGGAATATCTCTCGCGGCTGTATTTCGATTCGTGGGTGGCCGACCCGCGCGCATTGCGCTATCTGATCGACACCTGCGGCACCGAGCGCATCATGCTCGGCACCGATTACCCGTTTCCGCTCGGCGAACAGGAACCCGGCGCTGGCATCGCCGCGCTGAAGCTTTCCGAAGCCGAAGAGACGCGGCTGTATCACGGCACCGCGCTTGAATGGCTGGGGCTGCCGATATCGAGGTTCGCATGATGCGCGGAGCATCCATAGGTTTCATAGGGTGCGCCTGTGGCGCACCGTCCCCGAAGCTGCTGCGCAAAGAAGAGCGGTGCGCCACAGGCGCACCCTATGCGGGGGTCTCATGAGTGATGCTTTGATGAGCGACGAATACGCCCGGCAGCAGGATGCCAGCGATCCACTGCTCGCGTTCCGCGACGATTTCCACATCCCGCGTCACGGCGATGCGGAGATGGCCTACTTCTGCGGCAACTCACTCGGCCTGCAGCCCAGAGGCGCGCGCGCCTACGTCGACGAGGTAATGGACAAGTGGGCGCACGATGCGGTCGAGGGACATTTCCGCGAACCCGCGCCGTGGATGCCTTATCACGCACTGGTCCGCGACGCGCTGGCGGGCGTGGTCGGCGCGCAGCCGGCGGAAGTGGTGGCGATGAATTCGCTGACCGCGAACCTGCATCTGATGATGGTCAGCTTCTACCAGCCGACCATCGAGCGCACTGCGATCCTGATCGAAGCCGGCGCGTTCCCCTCGGATCGCCATGCGGTGGAATCGCAGCTGAAATATCGGGGGCTGTCGGCGAAGTACTGCCTGATCGAAGTCGAACCGGACCAGATCGACGGTACATTCTCGATGGCTGCCATCGAACGCGCCATCGCCGAGCACGGCAAGCGTCTTGCGCTGATCCTCTGGCCCGGCGTGCAGTACCGCACCGGACAAGCCTTCGACCTGAAAGAAATCGCACGTCTCGGCCACGCCGCCGGTGCCGTGGTCGGCTTCGATCTGGCGCATGCGGTCGGCAATCTGCCGCTGCAACTGCACGACAGCGGTGCCGATTTCGCGGTGTGGTGCCACTACAAATACATGAATGCAGGGCCCGGTGCGGTCGGCGGTTGCTTCGTACACGAGCGTCATGCGCGCACGGAGCGCCCGCGCTTCGCCGGCTGGTGGGGGCACGACCAAAGCACACGCTTCAAAATGGGCCCCGAGTTCGTACCGACAGCCGGCGCCGATGGCTGGCAGCTCAGCAATCCGCCGATCCTCGGTCTGGCACCGCTGCGCGCATCGCTTGATCTGTTCGCGCGCGTCGGCATGCCCGCGCTGCGCGCGAAGTCGGAGCAGCTCACCGGCTATCTGGAAACACTGATCCGCACGCAGTTGTCCGACAAGCTGCAGATCGTCACGCCGGCCGATACCGCGCAGCGCGGCTGTCAGCTGTCGCTGCGGGTGATCGGCGGCCGCGAGCGCGGCCGCGCGCTGTTCGAGCATCTGGGTGCGCAGGGCGTACTGGGCGACTGGCGCGAACCCGATGTGATCCGCATTTCGCCTGCACCGCTGTACAACACATTCGCCGACGTGGCGCGTTTCGCGCGCGCAGTACAGGAGTGGCATGCATGAACGTCGATACGCAGCGCACCGTCAATGCGCGGCATCTCACGCTGGTCGGTGCGGGACTCGCCGGCCCGCTGCTCGCGACCCTGCTGGCGCGCGATGGTTGGGATGTCGATCTGTTCGAGCGTCGCGGCGATCCGCGCGTCCACGGCTATGCCGGTGGGCGTTCGATCAATCTCGCGCTGGCCGAGCGCGGCCTGAATGCGCTGCGCAGCGCCGGTGTCGACGACGATGTCCTGAAGCAGGCGGTGATGATGCGCGGGCGGATGGTGCATGCCATCGGCGCCGAGCCGCGCCTGCAGCGCTACGGCAAGGACGACAGCGAAGTGATCTGGTCGATCAGCCGCGGCGATCTGAACATCGTGCTGTTGAACGCGGCGGAAGCGGCAGGCGTGCGCCTGCACTTCGATCGGCGACTCGAAACCGTCGACTTCGAACAGCGCGTCGCCCATTTCGTCGGCGAGCGCGAAGACATCAGCCATTCCTTCCATGCGCTGATCGGCTGCGACGGCGCCGGCTCGCATCTGCGCGCGGCGATGCAGACCGTGGTCGATCTTGGCGAGCGCATCGAAATGATGCCGCACAGCTACAAGGAGCTGGAGATCCCGCCCGGCTTCGACGGCGAGTTCCAGCTCGAACCCAATGCCCTGCACATCTGGCCGCGCGGCGACTACATGTGCATCGCGCTGCCGAACGATGAGCGCACCTTCACCGTCACCCTGTTCCTGCCCAACGAAGGCAGCACCAGCTTCGCCACCATTCGCAACGGCGTCGAAGCGCAGGCGCTGTACGCGCGCGACTTCGCCGATGCGCTGCCGCTGATCCCGAAACTCGCCCACGATTTCGACGCCAATCCCACCGGCATGTTGGCGACGCTGTATCTCGACCGCTGGCATCTCGACGGCCGCGCGGTGCTGATCGGCGACGCCGCGCACGCGATGGTGCCGTTCCACGGCCAGGGCATGAACTGCGCGTTCGAGGATTGCGTCGCGCTGGCCGCGCATCTGCAGCGCGATCGCGACACTGCGACCGCGTTCGCAGCGTTCGAGAGCGAACGCAAGCCGAACGCGCGCGCGATCCAGCAGATGGCGCTCGAAAATTACCGCGAGATGAGCGACCGCGTCGACGACGCCGACTTCCTGCTTCAGCGCGAACTGGAACGCGCACTCGCGGAACGCCACCCGGAGCGGTTCGTGCCGCGCTATGCGATGGTCAGCTTCCGCCGTCTGCCCTACGCCACCGCGTTCGAACGCGGACGCATCCAGCGCGCGCTGCTGGTGGACGCCACTGCTGGTCGCAGCAGTCTCGCTGGCCTGGACTGGGCCGCCGTCGACCGCATGGTCGATGAGCGTCTGTCGCCGCTGCCCGCGGAGGTCTGAGTGGCCGCGAGTTTTCTTTTCTACGATCTCGAAACCTTCGGCACCGATCCGCGCCGCAGCAGGATCGCGCAGTTCGCGGCGATCCGCACCGATGCCGATCTCAATCCGATCGACGACCCCTGGGATTTCCTGGTCAAACCCGCCGACGATCTGCTGCCCTCGCCGGTCGCGACCCTGATCACCGGCATCACCCCGCAGCAAGCGAAGCGCGATGGCGTCAACGAATCGGAAGCCTTCGCGCGGATCTTCGATGCGATGTCGACGCCCGAAACCTGCACGCTCGGATACAACTCGCTGCGCTTCGACGACGAGTTCGTGCGCTATGGCCTGTTCCGCAATTTCCACGACCCCTACGAACGCGAATGGCGCGCCGGGAACTCGCGCTGGGATCTGCTCGACGTGATGCGGCTGGCGCATGCGCTGCGCCCGGACGGCATCGTCTGGCCGCTGCGCGAAGACGGCGCGCCGTCGTTCAAGCTGGAACGTCTCGCCGCTGCGAATTCAGTCCGCGTGGGCGATGCGCACGAGGCGCTGTCCGATGTCCGCGCATTGATCGGCATGGCGCGCAAGCTCAAGGCCGCGCAGCCGAAGCTGTGGGACTACACCCTGAAACTGCGCGACAAGAAATTCGCCGGACGCCTGTTGGACACCGTGTCGATGACGCCGGTGCTGCATGTCTCGCAACGCTTCCCCGCATCGCGACTGTGCGCCGCAGCGGTGGTGCCGCTGGCCCGCCATCCGAAGATCGACAACCGCATCGTCGTTTTCGACCTGCACGAAGCGCCGGATGCGCTGCTCGCGCTCGACGCCGACGAGATCGTCGACCGGCTGTACACGCCCGCCGCCGACCTGCCGCCGGGCGAAGCGCGGATTCCGCTGAAGGAAGTGCATCTCAACCGCAGCCCGATGCTGATCGAATGGGCGCATCTGCGCGACGCGGATTTCGAGCGCCTGAAGATCGATCCGGCGCTGGCCGAAGCGCGTGCGGAACAACTGCGCGATGCCGGCCCGGCGCTGGCCGAAAAAATCCGCCGCATCTACGCCGCGCGCACGCCGCCGGAGACATTGGACGTGGACGGCTCGCTCTACGATGGTTTTCTGCAGGATGGCGACAAGCGCAAGTTCGCCGAAATGCGCAGCACGCCGCCGGCGGTGCTGGCGCAGCGCGACTTCGCATTCAAGGACGCGCGACTGCCGGAGCTGCTGTTCCGCTACCGCGCGCGCAACTGGCCGGAGACGCTGTCGATCGCAGACGCGCAGCGCTGGAACGATTACCGCCGCACGCGCCTCACCGAGGATCGCGGCATCTCAGAATTCACCTTCGACACCCATCGCGCTGAAATCGCGGCGCTGCGTCTTGCGCATGCCGACGACGGCCGCGCGCAGGCGCTGCTCGATCAACTGCAAGCCTGGGCAAACGATCTGGAGACCGATCTCGCATGAGCAGTTACTTTTCCGAACGCAGCTTCAAATTCATGCGCGGCCTCGCCCGCCACAACGAACGCGAATGGTTCCACGCACACAAGCAGGACTACGAGCAATACATCCGTGCGCCGTTTCTCGCGCTGATCACCGATCTGCAGCCCGTTTTGCTGGAAGTGAGCGAACACTACCGCGCCGACCCGAAGACCGTCGGCGGCTCGCTGTTCCGGATCCATCGCGACACCCGTTTCTCCGGCGACAAGGCCCCGTACAAACTCTGGCAGGGCGCGCGTCTGTTCCATGCGCGCAGCCGCGAAGTGGAAGCGCCGTCGTTCTACCTCCACCTGCAGCCGGGCAACTGCTTCGTCGGCGCGGGCCTGTGGCACCCGGAACCCGAAACCCTGCGCCGCGTGCGCCAGTTCATCGTCGACAACCCCGGAAGCTGGGCCGCCGCCGCGCATGCGAAGCCATTCCGCAAACGCTTCGATCTGGACGACAGCGAAATGCTGGTCCGCCCACCGCGCGGCTACCCCGCCGACTTCGTCCATCTCGACGACTTGCGCCGCAAGAACCACGTCGCGATGCGGATGATCGACGACGCGACGATGACCGGCCCGCGCCTGCTGTCCACGCTCGCGAAAGACCTGCAGCAGCTCGGGCCGTTCATGGATTATCTCTGCGCCGCGCTGGATCTCGAATTCTGAAGCTTGTTTGTCACCCGCCAGATCTTTGTCACTCGCCCGATCTTTGAAGCCCGACTGATCAGCGAAACGACATAGACAACAGCGTCATCCCTGCACACTGCGCTGTCCCTCTTACGCGCACTCCGCTGTCCCTCTCCCCGCACACAGCGCGGGGAGAGGGTGGCCGAAGGCCGGGTGAGGGGCGCTCTTCGGTCAGCACCGCCGCTGCTTCCGCCCCTCATCCGCCCCGTATCGAGTACGGGGCAGGCTCTTCGGGCACCTTCTCCCCGCATGCGGGGAGAAGGTGCACATGGGAGGTGTGGCTGTCGTTCGTCACTGTGTTGTATCGAACTGCCACACACGTCTCGTTTTGCCGCAATGCGTCATGACAGTGTCAATACGCCTCCGTATTCTCGGTTGCGATGCCATGCCATCGGCGCTGGCAGATCATCAAGGACCAGCACGGCGTATCGCCGCGCTTTTCATGGAACAGGAAACATAGAAGAGGATCGAATCGTGCGTAAATACCTCTGCGGGCTATTGCTCGCTCTGGCGGCGCCGTGTGCGCTCGCGAATACCGGCGTGGCTTTCGTCCACGGCACCGGTGCCCAGACAAATGCTTACAACGACTACTGGCAACCGGCGATGGTGGACTCCGTCCGCGGAGGCCTGCCGAATCCGGCCAACTACGTCGTCATCAATTGCGACTTCGGTCAGTACTGGTGGGACAGTCGCGCTGCGGGCTGCCTGGCCGGGCAGTTGACCAGCTTCATCAATGCCAAGGGCATCACCCGTCTGATCGTCATCACCCATTCCAACGGCGGCAACGTCATGCGTTGGATCATGTCGAATCCGACCTACGACAGCCGCTATCCGAACATCATCAGCAAAACCGTTCGCGTCAACGCACTGGCGCCCTCGTCTGCGGGTACGCCTCTGGCGGACGCGGTGATGAACGGCACGGTCTTTGAAGCGGCGCTCGGCTGGCTGCTGGGCTATCAGAATGACGGCGTCCGCCAGCAGCAGAGCAGCTGGATGGTGTTCTACAACGCCAACTATCTGTACGGCACCAGCGGCCGTCCGGCGCTTCCGAAAACCTTCCGCAGCGTGGTCGGCACCGATGTCGATTCGTCTCCGTTCGACGGCGACAGCTACTGCGGCGGTTACAACCTGAACGTCGGTCTGGAAGTCACCCAGGCGTGGCTGAACGCTTGTTCGGATGGTTTCCTCAACTGCACCAGCCAGTCGGCTGCAGGCAGTGTGTGGTTCTACGACACCTCGCGGATGGCCGGCGGCGAACCGCTGTCGCACAACCAGAGCCGTCGGGCCTGTTTCGGCCTGAACACCATTCTCCGCACCGATGCGGGCCTGTGAGGACAACGCCATGAGACTTTCAATCGCAATCGCTCTCGCGCTGCTCTCCTTCTCCGCCACCGCCGCGCAACCGCTGCGGACTGCTGGCGCCAAGGATCAGGCTCCCTCCCGTCTCGTCGCCCTGCCCGCGCCGTCCGCCCAGATCGAACGCGCTCCGGTGTCGTTCTCCTGGAAACTGGACCCGACCCAGGCGCTTGCCGCTTCCGCGCCCTACGTCGCACAGAGCCGCGAGTATTGGGAAACCGTCGACGCCGCGGAACTCGATCGCGGCCTGCAGCTGAAGATGTCCGCCCCCGGCAGTCTGATCCGCATCAGCCCGACCCAGGGCGCGCGCGCCCTGCGCACCGAAGAGCTGCAGATCAGCGACAGCCAGGGTGCGGCGAAGGTGCAGAACATCGCATCGGCCAAGCAGCTCGTCGACGCCGGCATGGACGTGCAGACCGGCACCGTGATCGCCAAGCTGGGCGACCAGGAAGGCGCAGACACCTACACCGTCCGCGTTCCGAAGGCCCAGGGCCAGTACCTCGTACACGTGTTCGAGCCGCAGAGCTCCGACATCCTGCGCGCCGGTGCCGACCGCAGCCACGCGCTCGCCGGTTCCAGCCTGCGTTTCGACGTGGACTTCAGCCGCGCCGGCAAGCTGTCCTCGGCCCTGAAGGCCGATGCCATGCTGGTCGCGCCGGACGGCCGCAGCTGGCCGGTGGCGCTCGCTTCCAGCGGCAACGGCCTGTCGGCCAATGTGAAGCTGCCGGCGAACGTCGGCACTGCACCCGGTCTGTGGGAACTGCAGGTGTTCGCCAACGCCGACGGCATCCAGCGCGACGCGCGTACTTCGTTCGCGGTGGCTGCACCGACCGCCCGCTTCAACGGGCTGTTCGCGTTCAATGCCAAGACCATGCGCATGGCGCTGCCGGTGCAGACCGGTTCCACCGGTCGCTACGAAGCCCGCGGCACGCTGTTCGCCACGGCCAGCGATGGCGTGATGCGTCCGGTCTCCGAAGCGCACAGTGCGGCGTGGATGAAGCCCGGCAACAGCATGCTGGTGCTGCAGTTCGACCGCGCCCATGTGCCTCAGGGTTATGGCGCGCCGTTCGAAGTCCGTCAGCTGGAACTCAACGACCAGTCGCGCATGGCGCCGCTGGAAAGCCGCGAACGCGCGGGTATCGCACGCTGAGTCCTGCTGTTCCATCGTTTGAAACCGACAAGGGGCCGTGAGGCCCCTTGTCGTTGATGCGGATGAGACAGATAGCAAATCAGCGCGCGACCAGACCGGTGGCGAAGGCCGGGACGCCCGACAGCGGCTGATCCTCGACGCGCGTCAAAGCACCGTCTGCTCCCACGCGGAATGCGCCGATCGTGGTGTTGTTCAGCACGTAGAGGAAACGACTGTTCCGATCGAGCGCCATGTCGGTCGGTCCGCTGCCGGCTCCGGTCGTCGCAGCGATGGCTGCGGCCAGCGTAGCCGCTCCATTACCGACGCCGTAGGTCGACAGATTGCCGCTGGCGGTGTTGCTCACGTACGCATAACGCCCATCCCGTGTGGTCACGACCCAGCATGCTGCGCTTTGGCCACTGGGAACAGCAGGAGACACCACGTTGACGCTGGCATCGCCATCGAGGTGGTAGGAGGTCAGCGTGCTGGCACCAGCGGCACCGCCTGCCGCCTCGGACACCAGCAGTTGATCGCCGCGTCCGAACGCGAAACCGAACGGCGTCGGCGTCGGCGAGTTCTGGATATTGGGCTGGCCCAACAGACCATCGCCGTCCACCGCGAACGTCAATACCCGGTTGGTCGCCTTCTCGGTGACCGCCAGCAGATCGCCATCGCGGTTGAATTCGACCTGCGCCGCACCGGTGCCCGTTCCGCTGAGCGAACGCCGCGAACCCGCGATCGGTGCGAGCGTGCCGTAAATGCTCAGACGGAAGCCCTGCACGTTGTCGCTGCCGGCGTTGAGCACATAGACCACATCGTCTTCGATGGTGACGCTGACCGGGGTATTGCCGCCCGATGCCTCGGTGTCGGTCCGGTACAGATAGTTGCCGAAGGCAAGGAACACCGAAACGCTGTTGCTGCCGGGATTCACGGACAGCAGCCAGCGGCCGGAATCGCTGAGCGCCAGTGCGCCCTGATTGCCCAGACCGGCGCCGGTACCGGTGCCGCGCGTGGAATAGCGGCGCGACGCCCCGAGGCTGCCGTCGGCGAAGCGATCGAACACCACGACTTCGTTGCCGCCGATATTGTTGGTCAAGGTGAACACGGCGCCATCGATACCGCCGACGGTGGCACCAACGACCGGCACGGCGAGCGCAGCGGTGCCGAATGCCGCGAAGAGCGCGAGGGAAAGGCGGGAAGTCTGCTTGCGAGAGGTATGCGTCATGGTGGATCTCCATTGCAAAGATTCGGGGGAACCCGCATCCGATCACGGGTGGCGCACCTTCGACCTTTACCGCTCACGAAGTCCTCACGCAATGTTCAAGAAAAAGTGACTTGACATTGAATCCGCGCGGGACGGAGATAGGCGTCATGTCCGCAGCGGTCCTCACCACCCATGAATAAACAGCACAAGCGCATTCTGGTGATCGAAGACGACCCCGACATCGGCGCCATGCTTGCGCTGAATCTGGGTGCCGAAGGCTTCGAGGTTGCGGTCGAAACCAGCGGCGAAGGCGGTCTTCGTTGGCTGCAGCGCGAAGAGCCGCTGCTGCTGGTGCTGGATCTGATGCTGCCCGGCATCGATGGCCTGCAGGTCTGCCGCAAAGTGCGCGAACGCGAGGAGTACGTCCCGGTCATCATCCTCAGTGCGAAATCCAGCGAAACGCAGCGTGTCGTCGGTCTGGAACTCGGCGCCGACGACTATCTGACCAAACCGTTCTCGACCGCCGAGCTGATCGCGCGCATCCATGCGGTGCTGCGGCGGATGAAAGCAGCGGAAGCCCTGGCCGAGCATCGCGCCGGCGTCATCCGTCACGGCCCGATCAGCATCGATCCGGTCGCGCGCGAGGTCCGGCTCGGCGATCGCGAAGTCGTATTGACCAGCAAGGAGTTCGACCTGCTGGCGTTCTTCGCACGCAATGCGGGACGCACCTACCGGCGCGCGGAACTGCTGGACCACGTCTGGGGCCACAGTCACGACGGCTACGAGCACACGGTCAACTCGCATATCAACCGGCTGCGCGCGAAGATCGAGGACGATCCCGCGAATCCCGGTTACATCCTCACCGTCTGGGGCGTGGGCTACAAATTCGCAACACCGGGCGAACCGGTCAGGAGCGGCGGATGACCGCGCAATCGCTGTATGCGCGCATCGCGCTGGTATTCGCAGGCATCGTACTCGCGCTCGGCGGGGGCCTGAGCTGGCTCGGCTATGACGCTGCGAAACAGCATCAACACGAAGTACTCCAACGTGTGAATCTGGGTCTTGCCCAGCACATCGCGAAACAGGCGTCGCTGGTGGCGGATCCACTGAGTACCCAGCGCCTGTTCGATCATCTGATGGCGGTGAATCCCAATATCGAGGTCTATCTGCTCGATCCGCAGGGCAAGGTACTGCAAGTGTCGCCGCAGCCGATTTCCCTGCCCCGTTCGCAGGTCTCCCTGGAACCCGTGCGGCGCCTGATTGCCGGCGCTGCGCTGCCGGTGACCGGAGACAACCCGCGCCATGCGGAAGGACGCGAGATATTCAGCGCCGCGCCGATCGAAACCGGGGATGGCGTGACCGGCTATGTTTACATCGTGCTGCTCAACGACATGTATCGCGCGATGGTGGCCGAAGCCTGGCAGGGCTATGCGCTGCGCAGCGGCGCGAAAGTCGCGATGCTCGCGGTCATCGTGGCGATCATCGCAGGCCTCGCCGCTTTCGCAGCGCTGACGCGCCGGCTCGAACGCACCATCCGCGAGGTCGAAGCCTTCGCCAGTGTTCCGAATGAAGCAGCGCTGTCGGTATCGACCGCTTCGAAGCAGCATCGCGGCGACGAGATCGAGCGCCTGCGCGCTGCGTTCGCAAGCCTGCGCGAACGGTTGAATGTACAGATGGCGGAACTCAAGCGCCAGGACGAACTGCGCCGCGAACTGGTCGCGAACGTCTCGCACGACTTGCGCACACCGCTGACTTCGATGCAGGGCTATCTTGAGGCGCTCGCGCGGATGGACGATGGCATCGACGACGCCGAGCGCAAGCGCTATCTGGATGTCGCTGTCCGTCAGAGCCATCGCGTATCGCGGCTGGCGCAACAGCTGTTCGAGCTGGCGCGCCTGGAATGCGAGGAAACCCAGCCGCAGACCGAGCTGTTCTCGGTGTCGGAACTCGTGCACGACATCGCGCAGAAGTTCAACCTCGTAGCGCGGCGAAAATCGATCCGACTGAACACCGAAGTCGACGAAGGCCCACTGTCCGTGCTGGGGGATATCGGCATGATCGAGCGGGTCATCGGCAACCTCGTCGACAACGCGATCCGGCATACGCCTGAGGGCGGCGACATCTATCTGGTCGCGCATGTCCGCGCGCGCGGCATCGAAGTGCGTATCGACGACACCGGGCAAGGCATCTCCGAAGAACAACTGCCGGGCCTGTTGATACGCGGCTCACCGATTCGCAGAATGGCAACGCAGCGTGGCGGCGGGCTGGGCCTGTTGATCGCCAACCGTATCCTGCATCTGCACGGCAGCACGATCCAGGCAGCGAGCCGGGTCGGCGAAGGCACCAGCATCAGCTTCATCCTGCCGGTCGCAAAGGCGGCCTGAGGCGCGTTGCAACATGGCTTTCCTTCTCCCCGCCTGCGGGGAGAAGGTGGCGCGCAGCGACGGATGAGGGGCGGGCTGCCGCGGCGCTTCACGAAGAGCGCCCCTCATCCGGCCTTCGGCCACCTTCTCCCCGTGCTGTGCACGGGGAGAAGGAAAGCAACGCAGTAATGCTGATTGCCTTCTCCCCGCCTGCGGGGAGAAGGTGGCGCGCAGCGACGGATGAGGGGCGGGCTATCGCGGCGCTTCACGAAGAGCGCCCCTCATCCGGCCTTCGGCCACCATCTCCCCGTGCGTTGCACGGGGAGATGGAAGGAAAGCAACGCAGGAATGCTGATTGCCTTCTCCCCGCCTGCGTGGAGAAGGCATGCGTCCTCCAAGTTGCGGCAACTCGCCTTCAGTCAATTGTTCGCGACGCCGTGCGGCACATGTCCAGCTGCGACGTGCTCGCGCGCCGAATCGATATTGTGCTGCGAATCGTCGAAGAAGATATCCGCACCAAACGCCTGCAGGAACGGGCCTTTGGCACGACCACCGAGAAACAGCGCTTCGTCCAGGCGGATGCCCCACTCGCGCAGCGTGCGGATCACGCGCTCGTGCGCGGGCGCCGAGCGCGCGGTGACCAGGGCAGTACGGATCGGGCATGCCTCGATCGGATACGCCGCCTGCAATCGATGCAATGCATCGAGGAAAACCCGGAATGGTCCGCCCGGCAGCGGCTCGTGCGCATGTTCGCGCTCGTGGCGCGCAAACGCCTCCAGACCGTCTTCGCGCGAAACGCGTTCGCTCTGATCGTCGAACAGCACCGCATCGCCGTCGAACGCGATCCGGATCTGATCGCGCAGTGGACCTTCGACGACCGGCTGGACCGCCTGCGCCGGCAGCAGGGTCGCGGCGGCGATGCCGTGCTCCAGCGCACGGCGCACGGCTTCGGCATCGGCCGACAGGAACAGATGCGCGCCGAACGGTTTGATGTAGGGCCAGGTCGGCGCACCGGATGTGAACGTGGCGCGGGTGATGGCCAGTCCGTGATGCTGGATCGAATTGAACACCCGCAAGCCGGTGTCCGAGGAGTTGCGCGACAGCAGGATCACTTCGACGCGCGGCGTGCCTGCCGGTGCGTCCGCATTCAGCGCCAGCAGCTTGCGCACCAGCGGAAAGGCGATGCCGGGCGGCAACAGCTCATCCTCGTGGCTGCGCTGATAGTCGGCGAAGGCATCGACGCCCTCGCGCTCGAACAGCGCGTGGCTCTCCTCCAGATCGAACAGGGCCCGGGAGGAGATGGCGATGACCAGCGGCTGATTGAGTTCGGAGGTCTGCATCTGGTCAGTGTGCAACGAATCGGTCTCAGCCGCAGCGACAGAGAAGCAACGGGACGGATCAACCCGCCAGATGCCGCGCCTGACGCGAGGGCGTGGCGCTTTTCTTGCGCGGCACCGGCACAGGACGCACAGCGTCGGTCTCTTCAAACGCCAGCCGCGAACGGCCGCCCTGACCGCGATAGTCGTCGATCAGCGCGCGGTTCGCGATCCCGGCCTCGACGCCGCCATCGGTCACCAGGAACGCCTGCAGCGCATGCACCAGCCGCTCGTGCGCGATCGCGTGGGTCTGCCCTGTGCGGGCGTACAGCCAATCGCTGAAGGCCAGAAAACGCTGGAAAGGGGCATCGCCGAGCAGCAGCGACAGCGTGCGCGGCAGACGCCCGGAATTCGCGACCATGTCCCAGTAGCGGGAGAAACGCGACAGCCGCTGCATGGTGGCGAAATCGATGATGTCGGTGCTGAGGATGTTGTACGGCGGATCGGGATTGAAGCGCAGATCGTGCGCCTGGATATGCCGGGCGATCGGCGCACCGCGCAGGCGCTTGAGGATGCCGAACTGGATCTCATGCGGCGCCAGTGCCACCAGCCGGTCGAAGCCGCGCGCGAAGCTGTCGACGCTTTCTCCAGGCAGGCCGGCGATCAAGTCCACATGCAGATGCGCCTTTGAATGCGCGCGCAGCCAGCGCAGATTCGCGGCCGCCTTGTCGTCGTTCTGACGGCGCGAGATGCGGGTCTGCACCTCGGGATCGAAGGTCTGGATACCGATCTCGAACTGCAGCGTGCCCTCGGGGAATTTCGTGATCGCATCCTTGAGCCGGTCCGGCAGATGATCCGGAATCAGCTCGAAATGCACGAACGGCGGATCGTCCGCCGCCGCAGCGATCTTGTGCAGGAAGAAATCGAGGATCGCGAGCGAGGTGTCGACCTTGAGATTGAAGGTGCGGTCGACGAATTTGAACTGGCGCACGCCGCGGGCGTACAGCGTTTCCAGCGAGGCCAGAAAACGTTCGAGCTCGAACGGCCATGCGGTCTTGTCCAGCGCCGACAGGCAGAACTCGCACTTGAATGGACAGCCGCGCGAGGCTTCGACGTAAAGATGCCGCTGGCGCACGTCCTCATCGGTGTATTCCGCATAAGGCAGCACCAGATCCTTCAGCTCGGCCTGCACGCCGGGAATGATCCGCCCCGGCGGCGCTTCGCCGCGCAGCAATGTCTCGACGAGCCATGCGAAGGTCACATCGCCCCATCCGGTGATGACGTAGTCGGCGAGCGCGCAGATCCGCTGTTCGCCCACCTCGTAGCTCACTTCCGGGCCTCCCAGCACGATCACGAGATCGGGCGCGACCGCCTTCAGCTGCGCCACCACCCGCGTGCTTTCCTCGACGTTCCAGATGTAGACGCCCAGCCCGAGGATGCGCGGACGACGGGCGAGGATCTTCTCGACGATCTCCTCGGTCTTCTGGCCGATCACGAATTCCAGGATTTCCGAACGCTCGTGCAGTTCGCCCAGATTCGCGCGCAGATAGCGCAGGCCGAGCGAGGCGTGCGAATAGCGCGCATTGAGCGTGGACAGCAGGATGTCGGTCATGGCCGGATGATATCGCACGGCCGGGAATCGGACCTGCCCCGCCGCGTTCTCCCCGAATCGCGGGGTGAACAGCCTGACCGGACTTGATCGGGGTGGCGCGAAGCGCCGAATGAATTGCGGGCCGCTGCAGATTGATCTGCAGCGGCCAAGAGCGGCGCGAATACTCAGAAGTCGTATCGATAACCGAGGTAGTAGAACAGCGACAGCAGATCTTCCGAACTGGTATTCGCTTCGGTTCTGGTTCTCTCGAGATTGAATTCGGCTTCGAAGCTCAGGTGCTCGGTGCGCCGGTAGGAGAATCTGCCGACCGGGGACAGGCGCTTGGAGGTCGAACCGGCCGCGTTGTCCTGCAGGTAGTACTTGATGCCCGGCTCGATGACCCAGGCTTCTCCCACTTTCACGCGCGTCGACAAACCGAGCAGCCATGCGTTGTAGGCGCGGCTGGTGAGGTAGTTGGTATTGACGATGAACACATCGGACGGCGAAAACACGCCGGTACCGATGACCTGTGCGCTCACGGTCTTGATATCGCCGGTCGGCTCGCTCGCCGGCAGGGTCGCCGTCGCGATGGTTCCGGTCACGCTGGAAAGACGGTAGTCGGCCGATACCTGCCATTTCGGCGAGAGCGTCAGGCTGACGCCCAGCGACGAAGAGCGCGCGATCGGGGTCAGGCCGATCGCCTGCTGCTTGATCTGTTCCTGGGTCAGCGTCTGCGAGAGCTGCTGCAGGTTGGTTTCGGGCTGTCCGAGCAGTGCATTGGTCATCTGCAGGCTGGGCGAACGACGGTAGTCGTAGAGGAAATTGACGCTGAACTTCTTCCCCCAACCGAAGTTGCCCTGAACCGAGGCGACATTGAGCTTGCCGAAGAACACGTCGTAATCGACGAGACCGAACACCGAGCGGTTGTCGGCGAAGTAGCGGAACTCGCCGCCGACCGCGCGTCGGTCCAGATCGCCGGACGCATTCTGCTGGATGCCGAAGAAACCCAGACCGATCGTGTCGAAGATATGGTCGGCATCCATCGTTGCGCCGTAGAAGCGCTTGTCGCCGCCAAGGCCGGGTTCGATCAGCTTGCCGACTTCCACACCACCGCGGACCTTGTCCGTGCCCAGACCGATACTGGCCACCGCACCATCGAAACGCCCGAGCACGCCGCCGCTGGTGGCGGTCTGCCGGCCGATTCTGGTCGCGAAACGGGTGGTCTCGTGCTTCAGATCGACGTACGCCGACGACAGACGGTTACGGCTCGGCTGATCCGGAATGAAACTGTGGCGGAAGGTATCGCGCAGTGTGACGCGGGTATCCCACGCACCCCGGCGATGCCGCAGGTTGTAGTTGACGTCGGTGACGATCGACGACTGGTCGGTCGTACTCAGCGATTGCGTATCGATCTGGGTCGCGCCGCTGATCGGATCAGTGGTCGTGAATTCGTCGCGGATCTTCGACTTGCCGCCGTAGTAATACTGCGAGATGCCGCCCCATGTCGAAGTGACCGGCTTCCTCACGCGCGGCTTGTCACCTGCCGTTGCGACCGGCTCCGGCGGCGCGATGATCGCCAGCGCGGCGATTCTCGCCTTCACGCGCGCCGCGCCCGGCGCGTCCGGGTATATCTTGAGGTAGAGCTCGTATTCCGCTTGCGCGCGCGCGGTTTCGCCGAGCCGCTCACGGGCGAACCCGATCAACTCCTGGGCGTCCTGCGAATACGCACCCGGCGGCATGTTCAACAGCTTGTTGAGCTCGGCGATCGCGCCCTCGTAATCCTCGCGCCGCACCGCGTCGCGGGCGGTCGTGAGGAGCAGCGCCTGCGCCTGATCGGATTCGGTCAGCGGCGTCGACACGACCGTCGCGGGTGGTATCGCCGAAGGCGGCAAGGTTGGCGCGCCGCGTTCTTCCTTTTTCGGCGGCGGCGTTTCCTCGGCGACGACCGGCCGCTTCATCGTGAGAACGAAACTCTGTTCGTCGATGCCGGGGCCTGCCTGCACGCCCTGAACCGGCGATTTGAAGGAGATTTCGAGGCGTTTTTCGGTCGGCTGATTGGCTTCGCTGAAATAACGCATCTGGAACGGAGGAGACAGGCCGGAATCGTCCCATTTCCGCGATTCTTCGAATACCGATCTTCCGTCGCCGGTCAGACCGGCGATTTCGAAATAGATCGTGACCAGATCGTTGGTCGAAGAAACGACGGCGCGCTTGAATCTGACTTTCGCGTTGAACTGCACCGTGATCTGGGTCGAGTCGGCCTGGTACTGGACCACCGAGACATCATCGAAGATTTGCGCCATCGCCGACGGCGAAACAACGGCGATGGCGATCGCGGCGGAAAGACAGGCAAGGCGCACTCTGAACTGACGTTCAAACATATGGAAAAAGGTCTCTGCTGGAATCGGTCGAAAATCAGTCGAAGCTGCCATCGGTGGAACGATGCTTGCCGGTTCTGGTTCTCTTGATCGTGGAGAAAGTCGCGTCGGTGTACTCGTGACAGGCCCCTGAACAGTCCTGAAGCTCTTGCACCGTATAGAGAATCTTCGGCGTATCGACTTTCTTGTGCTCACCCGCCTTGTAATCGTTGGCATGGCAGCCTGCGCAATTCGGACGGTACGACGCGAATTGCCAAGAGATGACCTCGTTGTTCGTCTTATGGCAGGAAGTACAGGCCAAACCGGCCTGATGCGGGCGATACCCTGCGGATATGTGCGAATAGGTCGTTGTCGGCATCCATGCAGTCGTCCGATGGCAGGCGTCGCAGGACTTGGTCGTCACGAAGTGGTTCGACGGTTTGCCTGTTGCGGACGTTCCGTTGTGGCACGTCGCACAGCTGCCTGCAGTCACGTTGCTGTGACTGAACGTCGCAGGCAACCACGCCGTGGTGCGATGGCACGCGTCGCAGGATTGCGTCGTCGGCAGATGGTTCGAGGG
>JBEBKD010000011.1:0-112809 GCA_040079515.1 Lysobacteraceae bacterium | reverse complement strand
CGAAAGACCACGCAAGACGCTAGGCTATGAAACACCGGCAGAGCGATACCGACAAACTGTTGCGTCGATCGGTTGAATCCGCGAACCAAAGAAAACATTTCAGGTCCAATTCTAAACTGCCGACTGAGGCGAAGCCGGGATTTTTCGATGAGACATCCCTGTCTCATCGAAAAACGATGCACATCCTGTGCATCGCCCTCCGGGTCTACGACCCTGGTCCGACTGTCCTATGGCCAAATAGAGATGGGACGAAAAAGATTCTTTGCATTCAGACAATAATGAGCATGCGATCGCAAGGAAGCACGAAATTGATGGGAAAAACATGACTCACGCGGCTATGCGTTCGATGGCTTATCAACGAGTGGTAAACGTCTTGGAAATATTCCAAACGCAGCTCACTATCCCCTGATTGGAGACCCGGAGGGCGGCGCACAGGACGTGCGCCGTTTTTCGATGAGGCAGGACGCCTCATCGAAAAATCCCGGCTTCGCCTCAGATCGTAGGTTTGAATTGGACTTGAGGTGTTTTCTTTGGTGACTTTCTTTTCAAAAAGAAAGTCACTCGCGCACCAGCGCGAAAAAGGTGCCAGGCTTCACTTGGACACCATCCCTCATCGACAGCCCGCCATCAGCGCGGATAGCGCTCACACCAGGCATCAAAGTCGCGCAACAAGGTCTCCGCAGCACGGTTGTACTGCGCATACCCCCGCCGTCGCTCCGCCGACACCGCGCGCAGCGTACCGAACACCAGACCATACGCACGGCTCTCGTGCGGCTGCGGACGATCCCCGAACAGCGGTCGCACCCGCGCACCGACACTCGATGCCTCCGGTTCGTACACATCGAGCGCATAGAACCGCGCCCAGACGCTGCCCTCCGGATCGTCCAGCAACTCGCCATCGCGCCAACGCTTGCCGTCTATCCGGCCGGCGCGCAGAAAATCGACCGCCCCGTAGACCGTAGCACGCACATCCGCATCCGGTTCCGGCAGCGTCATCAGGAACGCGACGATGCGCACGCTCTCCGACGACGCCAGCGCCGGCATCTCGAAGGCGCGGGCGGCCGTCGGCAATTGGGTCAGCGCATCGTGCTGCTGGCCCCACAGCGTGCGTCGGCCGCCGATGCGCACCTGCTGCGCGACGAACCATCCGATGCCGACATCGGCTGCGGCCGCAGCGCGTGCACGCATCGCGTCATCGATGAATGCGAAATCGCTGTCCCTGCGATGACCGACGTCGTACAGCAGTCGTACGACCTGCAGCATCGAATCGTCGTTGAGGGTGATCGCATCGTGATAACCGCCCGAGAGCGGATAATTCTGCGGCCAGCCGCCGTTCGGATACTGCGCTGCAAACAGCAGATCCAATCCGCGCACGATGCTGTCGCGCACTGCAGCGCGGTCCGTCGTCTGCACCGCCTGCACTTTCGCCAGATAACGGATCTCGGTGGTCGTTGCGCCGTTGTCGAAGGTGCCGACATAGCCCCAATCGTCATCGTTGTCGGGATCGATCTCTTCGTCGATGTACGACTGCCCGCGCAAACGAACGCTGCCATCGCGGCGCATGTTCTTGCCCCAACCGCCGGACGGCACCTGGAAGCTGACGATCTCGCGCGCGATATCCAATGCGGTATCGCTGGTGTAATACGCCTCTGCGCTGTTGAGCGGCATGCTGTCGCCACCTGCGACCGATACGCGCGGGGCGGGAATCAACATCAGCCCCTGACGTTCTTCACGCAGCGCGGCGCGGTCATGCGCACGCCCAGAATCCGATGCCTCCAGATAGCGCGTGAACACATCGCG
This sequence comes from Lysobacteraceae bacterium, assembly GCA_040079515.1. Classification (GTDB taxonomy): domain Bacteria; phylum Pseudomonadota; class Gammaproteobacteria; order Xanthomonadales; family Xanthomonadaceae; genus Lysobacter_I. The sequence continues at coordinate 111,009 of JBEBKD010000011.1, read as the reverse complement.
CAAGGCGCCGGCAGACGCGTCGATGCGCGCCTGGCTCAGCGGCAGCGCGGCATGGTTGGCCCGCAACAGGTCTTCGCAGTCGCGGCGGCAGTCGGGCGGGGCCTCGACCGCAGTGGCCGTCCGCATCGCGCACAAGGCGACGAGCAATACGGCCGGCAGCAAGCGATATTTCATTGGCTCGATTCGACGCATCATGCATTCCCATAAAAGAACGGCGCCGCCCTCGTGCCCGGAGGCGGCGCCGTCAACAGGGATCCATCAACATTTCACCAGGAGAGCTCAGAATGCATAGCGTGCGCCGACGAAGTATTGCCGGCCGGTGTGGTGATAGACCGACGCGCGGTCGCCGACCGTATCGACGAACTGGTCGTTGTACTCGTCGGTCAGATTGATGCCTTCGAGGGTGAGCGTCAGCTTGTCGTTGACGTTGTAGGTCAGGTTGGCGTCGACGTTGAAGGTTTCGTTCTTGCCTTCGAAGTTGTTGCCGTTGCGGCCCGGCACCGTCTGCAGATAGCGGTCGCGGTACGAGCCGGACACGCGCGCGCTGAAACGCTTGTTCTCGTAGTAGAGCGTCGCGTTGTAGGCGTCCGGCGACAGATTCACCAGATCGGCGGTGACGAACAGGCTGCTGGTCGGCGAGATCGCGTAGTCGATCTCGGATTCGACATGGGTGTAGTTCAACAGCAGACCGAAACCGCTCCACACGCCCGGCAGGAACGAGAACGGCTGCTGGTAGTTGATCTCGAAACCCTGCAACGGACCGCCCGTGGTGTTGACCGGCGAGGTGATGTCGAACGGCGTATCCGCCGGAAGCCCCGACACCGCCAGCAGTTCCAGCGGCAGACCGGTGGTGTTGAACGGACGGGTTTCGCGCAGCGTCTGGATATAGGTGTCGATGTCCTTGTAGAACAGCGACACGCTGAGCAGCGAGCTTTCCGCGAAGTACCATTCGGCCGACAGGTCGTAGGTGGTCGCACGGAACGGTTCCAGCAGCGGATTGCCGGTGGTGATGGTGCGCAGCGTGGTGTTGACCGTGCCACCCGGATTGAGATTCGGCAGCTGCGGCCGCGCCATCACCTTCGCGGCGCCGAAGCGGACCACGAAATCGTCGGTCAGGTTCCACGCCAGATTCAGCGACGGTAGCCAGTCTTCGTATGCGTTGCGCACGATCACTTCGCTGCCGTTGTTGGTGGCGAGATAGCCGGTCGCCGCGACGTCGGTGGAGGCATAGCGCATACCGAGGTTGCCGCGCAGACGGCGGCCGACGAAATCGGTATCGAAGTCCATCTGCAGATAACCGCCCTGATCGGTTTCGCTCACCGCGAAGTTGTTGCCGCGCGCATTGCCGACGGTGATGCTGCCCAGCCGGAAATCATCGCCATCGCCGACCGTTCCGGGCGTGGGGTCGCAATTGCAGTAGATGTTGAACAGCCTTGAGATCGCGTTCAGATCGGGAATCAGCCATCCGTTGTGGCTACCGGAACCGAACCCACTGAATGTGCGCGTGATGTCGGCGACGGTCACGCCCGCCGGCAGACCCGGCACGCGGGTTTCGTTGGTGCGCCGCGATTCGAAGGTCTCGAATCCGTATTCCTTCCAGCCCAGACCGGCCTTGATCGCGATCGATGGATTGATGTCGTAGATGATGTTGAAGCGCGCATTCTGGAAGGTGTTGTCGGCGCCGAGCGGACGGATGCGGATTTCCGAACCGGTCGAATTCGCCACCGGACTGCTGACCCACTGCCATGCGGTCGGGCTGTTGACGTCGAAGGGATAGGTGATGACCGGCTCGCGGTCGTTGCCACGAAAATCCCACGAGTAGCCGTCGACGTTCTGGATGTCCAGAGTCACCGTGGTCTGGATCGGATTGCGGAATTCGGATTTCGACATGCCGGCCTGCGCGTTGAAGCTCAGCTTGTCGGTGAAGCGGGTCTGGAAATCGAAACCGACCTGGGTGAACGTGGTTTCCAGTTCATCGACCCGCGATTCCGAGCGCACATCGACATTGTTGAACACGCCGTAGACCAGATTGCCTCGACTGTCGACTTGGGCCGCGACCACTTCGGTCTGCGGCTTGCCGCCCTGCGCTGCGGTACGGCTGAAGGAAATGGTTTCGAGGAAATCTTCCTGGCGCGTGGCTTCCAGTTTCGAATACAGCGCATCGACCGCAACGGTCGTGTCGTCGTTGATGCGGAACTGGAATGTGCCGGTGATGCCGGTGCGCTCCTGTTCGTGGGTCAGACGGCCGTAGCGCGGCAATCGCGGCGCGAACACGCCCGGCGCCATCGCGGTGGTGTAGGCGCTGACATTGGAGGCTGTATTCGCGGGACGCGGAATGCCGGTCGCGCAGTTCGCCGCCGAAGATCCGGGCGCAGACGATGCCGGCGTCACCCCGACCGGGCTGCAGAAACCGCCCGATGCGGTGGTGTTTTCCCAGCGCACCGCACTGAAGCCTTCTTCCAGCGTGCTGCGCTTGCTGTGCGCGACCGACAGCGCGGCGCCGACGCGGCCATCGGCCCAGGTGTTGCTGATCAGACCAGCGAAGCGCGGATCCCACGAGCCCGCCAGATCGTTGTAGCTCATCTGTCCGCTGATGGTCGCGGTGAACTTGCGGTAGTCGAACGGCCGACCGGTGCGCAGGTCGACGGTCGCACCGAGCGAACCTTCGTCGACTTCCGCCGACTGCGTCTTGCGCACCGTGAGGTTGTTGAACAGCTCGGAGGCGAAGACGTTGAAATCGAAGCCGCGACCGCGATTGGCGCCGCCGGAACTGTCGGTGCCGCCGGTGGTGGACAGCGCTTCCATCCCGTTGAGGCGCACGCGGGTGAAGTCCGGACCCAGGCCGCGCACGGTGATCGAACGGCCCTCGCCCGCATCGCGGTCGATGGACACGCCCGGCACGCGCTGCAGCGATTCCGCCAGATTCTGGTCGGGGAACTTGCCGATGTCCTCGGCGACGATGGCGTCGATCTGCTCGGCGGAATCGCGCTTGTCGTCGAGCGCCTTGACCAGACTGGCGCGGAAGCCGACCACTTCGAGCTTGTCGAGTTCGGCGCTGTTGGGCGCCTGCTCGGACGTGGCGGGAGCGGGTGCCTGCTGGGCTGCCGCGGACAACGCGGCCAGCTGCAGCGCCAGACCGATCGACGCGGCCAGTATGGTAACCGGTGTCTTTTTGCTGCCGTATTGTCTGTGCATCTATTCCCCCTCCCCGAAAAAATAAGGTCGAACCGCTGCGGGACACTGGCATCGACGGCCGGTTATGATGTGGCGCTGGCCGAAAAAATGACACCGCTGGCCAAACCGTAGCAAAAGACTTGCCGCAACGCATGCTGCAGCGCAGCAGCCCGGGCACGTCCCCGCTGCCATCCACCCAAGTCCTGCAAGCCCTGGAGGCACCATGTCTGGTCGGATCGTATGTTTCGGCGAACTTCTGCTCCGCCTCGGCGCCCCCGGGCGCGAGCGGCTGCTGCAGACCCCGCATCTGGAGGTCCGGATCGGCGGCGCCGAAGCCAACGTCGCGGTGTCACTCGCCCGGTTCGGCCATCGCACGTCCATGGTCGGCAGCGTCGCCGACAATGCCCTGGGCGATGCCGCGCTGGGCGAACTGCGCCGGCATGGTGTCGATGTCGAAGGCGTGCTGCGCCGCAGCGGACGCATGGGTCTGTACTTCCTCGCGACCGGCGCCGGCCATCGCCCCAGCGAAGTGCTGTACGACCGCGCCGACTCCGCCTTCGCGAACACCGGCAACGCCCACTACGACTGGCCTGCCGCACTCGCTGGCGCCGCGCTGCTGCACGTCTCCGGCGTGACCCCGGCGCTCGGTCAGGCCACCGCCGATGCCGCCATCGCCGCCGCGCGCGCCGCACGCAGCGCAGGCGCGATGGTCTCGTTCGACGGCAACTACCGCCCGAAACTCTGGGCCGCCTGGGACGGCGACCCGCAGACGATCCTGCGCGGACTGATCGCAGAAGCCGACATCGCATTCGCCGATCATCGCGATATCGCCGTCGTGCTGGGCGACGACAACGACGCCGCACACGATACCGACGCGCGCTTCGCCGCTGCCGCCGCGCGCGCATTCGCCGCGTTCCCGCATCTGCAGCGCATCACCACCACTGTCCGCACCCAGCACAGCGTCGACGATCACAACATGAGCGCACTCATGGCCACCCGCGACGGCGCGCTGCACACCACCCCGACCTACGCCCTGCACAACATCGTCGACCGCATCGGCGCCGGCGACGCCTTCGCTGCAGGCGTACTGCACGGCCTGCTCAGCGACATGGGCGACGCCGACAGCCTGCATTTCGGCCTCGCCGCCGCATGCCTCAAACACAGCGTCCCCGGCGATTTCAATCTGGTCGATCGCGACGATGTGCTCGCGGTGATGCGCAATGAGCGGTTGGATGTGAAGCGGTGAGTTTTTCCGTCGACTGAGCGCCAAAAAACCTCTGCACTTCCTGGACACGCCCTCATAGGGTGCCGCCTTGGCGCACCTGTCTGTTCTGACAGGTAATGCCTGAGGCGCCGCAGTGACGTAGCCCGGTTCTCGCCACTGGCGAGAGCCGGGAAAGACTGTTCATGAATCCGAATTTTCCGACAGCCGATTCCGCGTGAAAAACGCATCGTTATCGTATGATGTTTTATCGACGCAATCGTATCCCCGTGAGCACCCGTTTCTGCACGCTGACGCTGGCGGATCGTTCTGCACGAACACTGGTCGAGCAGATCGACGCATTGCGATGGTCGCTGCGGCAGATACGGCGTTTGCGTGAAGTGCTCCCGGCTCTCGCCGGTGGCGAGAACCGGGCTACGGGAATCTGGTCGCGATCGGAGGCAACGATGCATGACGCCTTCGGCTGATGCGCCCTACGAAACATGTGCATCCGATCGATACCGCGATCTAGGCGAGCCGAGACTCGCGTGATGCACCAACAACCCACCGAACGATGCAAGTAAGTAGCCCGGTTCTCGCCGACGGCGAGAGCCGGGAAAATCTGACCTGGAATCCGGACTTTTCCTATACCTTGCTCCGCGCGAAGATCGCATCTTCCTCGCATGGTTCTTTATCGACGCAATCGTGTTCTCGGGGGCACCTATTTCTTCACGCTGACGCTGGCGGATCGATCTGCGCGGACGCTGGTCGAGCAAATCGACGCCTTGCGATGGTCACTGCGAAAAACCAAAGCCAAACACCCGTTCGAGATCGTGGCGATGGTGGTGTTGCCGGATCATCTGCATGCCGTCTGGCGTTTACCCGAAGGCGATGACCGGTATTCGACCCGGCTGCAGGTTTTCAAAAGCAATTTCACCGAGACCTTGAAAACCCGTGGCGCATGCATTCCACGGCGCGGTAACGGGGAGCCCGCTGTGTGGGCCCGGCGCTTCTGGGAGCACACGATCCGCGACGACAATGATCTGCGGGCGCATGTCGAGTACGTTCACTACAACCCGGTCAAACACGGTCTGACCGATCGAGTTTCGGCATGGCCGTATTCCACGTTTCATCGTGATGTCGCGATGGGCAACGTGCATCGCGATTGGGGTGTGGCGCCGAGCCGTGTGGATCTAATCGGAGGCGGATAAGTGTTTGCGTGCCGGGATCCCGGCTCTCGCTGGTGGCGAGAACCGGGCTACGAAAAAACGGCGTCCGCATCGACGCTCGCGTGGTGCACCAACAACCCACCCAGCGATGCCAGATCCTGCCGGTTGTGGTCGGCAACCCTGCGCAGGTTGCGCGCTGAGCCGCCGCGCAGGTAGCTGAGCCATGCGGCGGGGGCTTCGCTGCCGGGGACGTCGTCTTCGCGGACGACGCCCAGCACCAGGCGTTCGATGGTGGCGAGGCGGCAGTTCTCCCAGCGGCCTTTGTAACGGCGGCGAGTGGGATACAGCAGGTCGATGTGGTCGAGGCCCGCCAGCGGGTTGGGCAGGCGCGCGAGGCGGAAGCGTGTGGCGAGCAGCGGGGCGTCGTAGCTTTTGCCGTTGTAGCTGGCGAGTACGGTGTCGGTGCGCAGAGTGTCGGCGAAGGCGGTGAGCAGGTCGCGTTCGGCGCCGAGTGTGGTCATCAGCCATTGGCGGAGATGCAGTGCGTCGTCGCGCCACTGTGCGATGCCGATCATGAAGGCGCGGGTGCCGGTGCCGCCTGCGAGGCCTGTGGTTTCGGTGTCGAAGAACAGCACGTTGTCGGTGGGGATCATCGCGACGCGGCGGTCGAATGCGCCGCACAGGGTTTGCGGCAGCGGGTCGTAAGGCAGCGTGGTGTCGATCAGGCGCAGGCCGGGGGCGATTTCGTCGCCGGGCAGGGTGCGGTCGGTATCGATCGCGTGCGCGATGCGTGTGGGTGCGCGTACGCGCAGCAGGCGGCGGAGGTCTTCGACGGTTTGCGCTGCGGGTCTGGGCGCTGCGGACGATGGTACGGGTGCGGGTGGCGCGCGCGTGGGGGTGGCCTGCCCGCTTTGCTGGCGCAGTGTGCGGATGCGTTCGAGGGCGAGGGTCACGAGCGCATGTTCCCGTGTGCATTCGCCGTGAGCGAAAAGCTGGGTCCCGGCTTTCGCCGGGATGACGGCTTAATTTGCAGGGATGACGGCTTAATAGGTCTCGGCTTGACTAGGCATTCGTCTGTTGAAAGCCGCCGGGATGGCGACTTGAGGTGATGCTTCATGCGTTGTCCTGCGCTGCGGACAACGCGATCAGCACGCGGCGTGCATGCGCTTTCGCGGTGGCTTCTTGCGGTTTCGCGTCGATGGCGAGCACCGGGCCGACGCAGGCGGGACAGCCGCTGGCGCAGTCGCAGCCGTCGATCAGGCCGGTGGCGCGTGCGACGAGTTCGGATTGCCGCGTCCACAGCGGTTCGGCCAGACCGACGCCGCCGGGGAAGTTGTCGTAGAGATAGAGGGTGGGCGTGAAGGCGGCCAGATCTTCGCTGGTGGCGTTGCCGCCTTCGCTGCGTCGCAGTTGTCCGCGCCCCTGCGCATCGGCGACCGCGAACCATGCGCCGTCGCCGCTGCCGACCGCTTTCTGCAGATCGGCGCCGTCGGCCATCACCGCGATGCGCGCAATGACATGCAATGCATACGCGGCGCCGAGAAAGCCATCGAGCGCGTGCTGCTTCGATGCGAACAGGCTGTCGAGCACCGGCTGCGACAGCTGCCACCACACTGCAGTGGTGTGCAGTTCCGCGTCGGGCAGATTCACCGGGCCGAAGCCGATGTTCTCGTGCGTGTAGTAGCGGATTTTCTTGTAGCCGGCGACGCGGCGCACCACGTGCACTTCGCCGTGATGGCTGGCGCCGGTGCCGGCGACCGCGCCGTCGAACTGTTCCAGCACCTTGAGCTTGGTGTAGTCGATGGCGTCGGTGTAGTAATCGACATGGGTGCGGGTGACGAAGGCTTTGCGACCGTCCCAGTCCAATCGCTCTACTTGATACGGCGTGGACTGGATCATGTGGATCGCGCCTTCGTACAGCGTGAGCGGCGCGGCGCTGTAATCGACTTCGGCGATGATGGTCTGACGGCCGTCGGTGCGGTCGACCACGACGAAATTGCCGTCGGCCACCGAGCGCAGGCTGACGGCATTGGCCGGATAGCTGTCGGCAATCCATTCCCACACCGCGCCTTCGGCGTGCAGCACGCCGTCTTCGGTGAGCAGATCGAGATACGCGCGCGGTTCGACCGGGCCGAAACCATCGCCATCGCGGAACGGCAGTTCGAACGCGGCGCAGCGGATGTGATCGAGCAGAATCACCGGCTGGTCCGGCGCGATCCGCGCGTGCTCCGGTGGCGCGGCGGTGAAGAATTCCGGATGACGCACGATGTATTGATCGAGCGGATCGGAGCTGGCGATCAGCACGCCGATCGAAGGCTGCTGGCGACGGCCGGCGCGACCGAAGCGCTGCCACGTGGCGGCGATGCTGCCGGGATAACCGTTGAGCACCACCACGTCGAGACTGCCGATATCCACGCCCAGCTCCAGCGCCGACGTGGTGACGATGCCGTCGATGCGGCCGGCGCGCATCGCGCGTTCGGCGTCGCGGCGTTCGGTGGGCAGATAACCGCCGCGATACGCGCGGATGCGCGGCGGCTTGCGCGGGTCGTGGTCGAACACGTCCTTGAGGTATTTGGTCAGCACTTCGACCATGGTCCGCGACTGCGCGAAGATCAGTGTCTTCAGTCCGGCCTTGATCGCCATGCGCGCGATGCGCGTGCTCTGCGAACGCGCCGACGCGCGCAGGCCGAGATCGGGATTGGTGACCGGCGGGTTCCACAGCAGCACGTGCTTGTCGCCGGTGGGCGCGCCGGAGTCGGTGATCGCGGTGACGCGGCGTTCGATCAGCGCTTCGGCGTGTTCCTTCGGATTGCCGATGGTGGCCGAGCACAGGATGAACTGCGGATGCGATCCGTAGAACGCGCAGATCCGCTTCAGTCGGCGCAGCAGATTCGCCAGATGCGAGCCGAACACGCCGCGATAGGTGTGGATTTCGTCGATGACGATGTAGCGCAGGTTCTCGAACAGCTGCGCCCATTTGGTGTGATGCGGCAGGATGCCCTGATGCAGCATGTCGGGATTGGTGACGACGATGTCGCCGTTGAGGCGGATCGCCTGGCGCTGGTCGCCGGGGGTGTCGCCATCGAAGGTCGCGGCGCGGATGCCGAGACCTCCGGCCTTGTTCAATTCGAGCAACTCGGCGACCTGATCCTGCGCCAGCGCCTTGGTCGGAAACAGATACAGCGCTTTCGATTGTCGGCCGAGTGCGGCGGCGATCACCGGCAGCGTGTAGCACAGGGTCTTGCCCGAGGCGGTGGGCGTGACCACCACGACATCCTCGCCGCGCTGAGTGGCGTCCCAGGCTTCGGCCTGATGGCTGTAGAGCTGGGTCAGGCCGCGCGCGCGCAGGGCTGCGGCCAGCGGCTTCGGCAGATCGTCCGGGAACGGCGCGTAGCGGCCCGCGCGCGCCGGCACGGTGATCGCGCCGGTGATGCGGTCCGGGTATTTGTGCTGCAGGCGTGCGGCGAGCCGATCGCTGGAGGGCTGCACATCGACAGGCGTGCGGGCATCGACGTGCGGTGAAGCGAGCATGGGCGGCATGGCGGACTCCTGCGAAGCCCCTCTTGGTATACCGCGTCCGTCTCACGGGCTGCGACAGCCGAATCGACAGGCGTGGTGTTCCTTCTCTCCGCACAGCGGGGGTGAAGAGGCGTGTTTTCGAGCCATTGGCTCGCACGCCGATGAACGCCCGAGTGTTGTGCGCGAGGGCCGGACGAAGGTGGCGCGCAGCGACGGATGAGGGGCGAACGCAGCAGCAATGCATCAAGAAAAGCGCCCCTCACCCACCCTTCGGGCACCCTCTCCCCGCGCGAGGCGCGGGGAGAGGGAACAGCGTTGTGCTTGCTGTGCGACAGCCCCGGCAGATGTTTTGAGCAACACGGGTCGCGAGGTTGCAAAGAAAAGTGTTCGCTATTTTCAAAGCACTACACTAGCGCGACCCGTCGGGCCGCCAGACACCGTATGACCTCACGCAATGAACCGCTTCCCATCGTCGATCACGCCGGCAGCGAACGTCTCGCGCTGATCGACTCACTGCGCGGTTTCGCGCTGGCCGGCGTGCTGCTGGTGAATCTCGGCGGTTTCTCGCTGTACTACTTCATGGACGACAGCGCGCGCGACGCGCTGCCGTCGGCCGGATTCGATCGCTGGGCCTGGCTGCTGGTGCAGATCCTGGTGCAGGACAAGGCGCTCACCCTGTTCTCGCTGCTGTTCGGTCTGGGCATCGCCATGCAGGTGCAACAGGCCGAATCGAAACGCACGGGCATTGGCCCGATCGTGCGCCGGTTGGCGGTCCTGCTCGCGATCGGCCTGATCCATGCGCATCTGTTCTGGTGGGGCGACATCCTGACGATCTACGCGGTGCTGGCGTTCGGACTGATCGCGCTGCGGCGTTTGCCGGATGTCGCGTTCCTGATCGGCGGTCTGGGCCTGGGCCTGTTCTGGTTTCTGCTGGCGCCGTTCTCCGAATCGCTGAAACCGGACGACTGGCCGGAGCAGACCCGCGTGTATGCCGACACCTTCGCGATTTTCTCGGGCAACAACATCGCCGCCATGCTGCGGCAGAACGCGCACGTCGCGCACTGGATGTGGCTCGACATGTGGGGCGTGCTGCCGTTCGTGTTCGCGCGTTTCCTGCTCGGCTATTGGGCCGGGCGCAAATGGCTTCTGCACGATCCCGCTGCGCATCGCCGCCTGCTGCGCGCGATCTTGATCGTCGGCGGCAGCGTGGGGCTGGCTGCGGTGATCGCGCTCGAATGGATCGATGCCGCGCGGCTCACCGACGCGCTGCTGCAGGGCGGCAGGCTCGGCGAGCTCGGCCTGCGGCTGCTGCGGCGCATCGGCCCGCTCGGCATGGGCCTGGCCTACGCCGCAGGATTCGCGCTGCTGTTTCTGCGCCCCGGATCGCAGCGCTGGCTGCGGCGGCTCGCGCCGGTCGGGCGGTTGGCGCTCAGCAATTATCTGATGCAGACGCTCGTGTGCCTGTGGCTGTTCTACGGCATCGGCCTGGGTATCGGGCCGGCGTACGGTTATCTCACGCGTCTGCTGGTATGGATCGCGATCTTCGGCGCGCAGATCGGCTTGAGCCATTGGTGGCTTGCGCGCTTCCGGCTGGGGCCGGCGGAATGGCTGTGGCGTTCGATCGCGGAAGGCCAGCGCTTGCCGATGCGGAGGTCGGGGCACGCGCTGTCATCGGCATGAGCATGCGTTTGGGTATCATGCCCGCGTGGGCGGCAATGGGGTCTGCCCGGACGTGAAGACGAGGATGACGGCCATGCGGGTGAAGTACGAACTCGCGCCTGTCGGTGGCCGCGCGTGCGGGTCCACGCGGCCGCTGCGATGGCCGGGCGCCTGCGGATGAGTCGCGCACTGTCCAACACCGCGTATTCGTCGCTGGCGCTGTACATCGAATACCTGTTCGGCCTGATCGCGTCGATCGTGATTGCGCGGGCGCTGCTGCCCACCGACATGGGCATCTACAGCCTGCTGGTGTGGGTGGTGGCGAACTCGATCGTGGTCGCCAACGCCGGCATCACCATGGCGGCGATCAAATTCATCGCCGAGTTGCGCGGCGCCGGTCGCAACGACACCACGGCGGTACTGGTGCGACGGCTGCGGCGGATGCAGCGCAATATGCTGCTGGCCGTGATCGTCGCGCTGTGCGCGATCTTCGCGTTCGCGCATGGGCGGATCGCGCCGGGCGTGGATCTGTGGCTGCTCGGCCTGCTGATTCTCTCGGTGGCGTTCCGCGCACCGTACATGTTCAACATCGCGGTACTGAAGGGCGGGCAGGATTTCCGATCCACGGCGGTGATCGCGATCATCGGCGCAAGTTTCAATCTCGCGCTGGTGATCCTCGCCTGGATGAAAGCCGCATCGCTGCAAACCTTCGTCGAGGTCTACGCGCTGTCGAGTCTGGTGTTCTATCTGGTGTCGCAATGGCGTGCGTCGCGCTTCGCGCGCATCGCGACCGACAGCGCAGCGACCCTGTCGCCGGAACTGGAAACGCGGATGCGCCACCACCTGCGCGTGGTCGCGTTCACGACCGTGTTCGGCACCATCGGCAGCAGCGAGATCGAACTGCTGTCGCTCAATCTGCTCAGCGACGCGGCGCACGCCGGCCTGTTCAAGGTCGCCAATGCGGTAGCGGCGGGCGTCGCGCTGTTGCTGCCGGGCATCCTCAGCGCGCAGCTGTTGCCGATGATGGCCAGCGCGCAGGGACGCAGCCAGGACGAAGCGAACCGGCGCTTCGTCGACATGACCGTGTGGCTGTACGTGCTGGGGGCGCCGTTGATCGCGGCGGGCGCGGTATTCGCCGACCACGCGATCGAGTGGCTGTACGGCAATGCCTATGCCGAAGCCGCGCCGGTGCTGATCGTATTGCTGATCGCGCGCGTGGCCAGCGTGCTCGGCCAGGGCGCGACCGCTTTCCTGATGAGCGCCGACCGCCAGACCGCGTTGATGCGGCTGACGCTGTCGTTCTCCGCGCTGCGCCTGATCGGCGCGTTCGCCTGCACCTACGCGTTCGGTCTGACCGGCGCGATCTTCTCGACCATGGTGCTGGCACTGTCGGGTTCGGCGGTGACGATCCGCCTTGCGATGCGCATCTCCGGCACCCGCATGCCGTGGATGAGGCTGCTGCGGATCTCGGCGGCGGCGCTGCTGCCGGCGCTGTGCTGCATTCCGATCGCACGTGCGCTGCCGCCGCTGTCGGGGCTGCTGGCCGGCACGGTGGTGTTCGCGATCGGTTATCCGCTGTCGATCTGGCTGCTGCGCGGTCTCAGCGATGCGGATGCCGATGTTGTGCGGATGCTGGCGGCGAAACTGCGTAGCCGCATGAGGTAGAGGTGCAGGGTGCAAGCGAAGTGTCGTGCACCTTCTTTTTCCGCTCTCGAAATGGCGCATGACGCCTTCGGCTCATACGCCCTACGGCCCTGCGCTCAGGCAGGCGCATAGGCGACCGTGTTGTCGCGCACGCCGCGGCCCAACGTGCGCTTGATGCCCGCGTTGATTCCGGTATACGCACCCAGCAACGCGGCCTTGCTGCGGTCGGCCAACGCCGATGCGCCGACCGGGCGCGGAGCAAGCCCCAGCCGTCGCAGCTTCGCATTGCCGCGATACAGCAATTCGCGGCGACGGGTGCTGTCGGTGTAGTACGTGAAGCTCATGGTGATCGACGGCTCGCTGCCGTTCTCGACCATATGCGGCGCGGTCGACGGCATATAGCCGCCCTGCCCGGGTTCGAGATCGAAGATCCGCGCACGGCTGCGGAAGGATTCGTTCCAGACGATCTTCTCGCGCGAGTTGTGATCGTGGAACAGCTCCTGCGCACGCTCGGACACCACCTCGCGGTCGAACGGATCCCACACATACACACGCTTGCGGCCGGCGATCTGCAGAATGAAATTGTGTTCGTGATCGATATGGAACGGCGTGATCGCACCGGGCGAGCTGACGAAGATCCAGCCGCCGCGAAAACACATGCCGGGATCGTGACGGTCGATCATCGGCTTGATCGCATCCAGCACCTCGTCGACCAGCCGCCGATAGACCGGATCGGACTGCACGTTGAGCAGCGACATCCAAGCGTGCGCATCGGCGATCCCGGACAGGGTTTCGGCCGCGCTGCGACGGTTCGGGTGCAGAATCGGCGCATCGCCGAACGAACTGCCCGCGCCGGCTTCGTCGCTGTGGGTGCGGACGAGTTTGCGCGCTTCGAGGCGCTGGCCCAGTTCGACCAGCGCGTCGATGTTCAGCAGCGGGTGGCCGCACAGCTGATGGGACACTGCGGAGATGGCCCAGGGTGCGAATGCGGGGGCGTCGATGACGAGGTGGCGGTCGGTCGTGGTCATGCCTGCGAAACCTTCTGGTACGATTGGCGCATGGGGCCGAATGTATGGGAATAATCGATTTTTCCGAACGCGTCGCGCGCAATGCGTGGCGGATTCCCGTCGTCGGCAGCCTCCTTGCCGCCGACGACGCACGCAGCTTCGCGAAAATGCCTCGCGGCCGCTTCCGCGGCGTCCATGCCAGCTTCGCCGAAGCGGAAGCGGCCATTCCGACCGGCAAGCGCGTGGGCTACGACCACGACGCCCTCGCCGGCATGTACCGCGACCGCATCCACAAGGCGTGTCAAAGCGACTACGCGGTGCTGTTCTGGCTGCGCGACCTGCTCGACGAACACACGCGACTGTTCGACTTCGGCGGCCATATCGGCGTCAGTTACTACGGCTGGCAACACTATCTGCGCTATCCGTCCGGCATGCGCTGGACGATCTGCGACATGCCGGCGATCATCCGCGAAGGCCAGGCGTTCGCACAGGAGCGCAACGCCGACAGCCTGTTCTTCACCGACGATCCGACCACCGGAAGCGACACCACCATCTTCATGGCCGCCGGCTCGCTTCAGTACGTCGACATGAGCGTGGCCGAGATCCTCGCGAAGATGGGCGCGCGCCCGAAACATCTGCTGATCAACAAGATGCCCCTGTACGACGGCGAGACTTTCGTCACCGTGCAATCCACCGGCCGCGCGTTCCACCCGTACCGGATCAGCAACCGCGACGAATTCGTCGCCGGCATCACCGCGCTTGGCTATCGCGCGGTGGACGACTGGAGCAACAGCGAACAGTCGTGTCGCATTCCGCATACGCGCGGGCGCGACCTGGACGCCTACAGCGGGTATTACTTCATCCGCGATTGACCGTTCGTCGTAGGCTGGGTCACCGACCCGGCCATTGGCTTCATCGCCGGCAATGCCGGGTCGATGACCCAGCCTGCCTGCCGAGCTGGAGCATCGGGCGTCCATCACGCCCGACGCTTTCCGAACCGCGACAGCAACCGGCCCAAGAACCCCGGAGATGGCGCCGCTTCGTTCGTCGCGGTTCGGGCAGTCTCATTCGTTACAGTTGCGCCCGCCTGCGCATCGCATTCCGCCGCAATCTGTCCCAGGGTCTGGAACACGAACGACCGAGGGCTGAGATCCACGCCACGACGCGCATGCAGCATCGCCACCGCGCGCATGATCAACAGCGAATGGCCACCCAGATCGAGGAAGTTGTCCTGCACTCCGATGGTCTGCACGCCGATCAGCTCGCGCCAGATCTCGGCGAGCAGCCGTTCGCTCGCGGTCGACGGTTCCTGCGACGTCAATGATCTGACCGGCGTCGCAGTGGAGACGATCGGCGGCAGCGCGTTGCGATCGACCTTGCCGTTGGGCGTGGTCGGCACCTGCGCGATCTCGATCCACGCCGTCGGCAGCATGTAGTCGGGAAGTTCGCCACGCAGATGCGCGCGCAGCGTATTGCTGTCGACGCCCGCACCCGCACGCGGCACGATGTACGCTGCGAGGATCGCGTCGTCGCTGCTGCGCGCCGCCGCGACGACGACCGTCTGTGCGACATCCGGATGACGCGCGAGGACGCTCTCGATCTCCCCGGTTTCGATCCGATAGCCGCGCAGTTTGATCTGCTGGTCGAGACGACCGAGATGCTGCAGTCGACCATCGCTGCGCCAGCGTCCGAGATCGCCGGTGCGATACATGCGCGCACCCGGACTTGCGGGATCAACGATGAATTTCTCGGCAGTGAGCTCATCGCGCTTGTGGTAACCCAGCGTCACGCCGGCACCGGCGATCACCAGTTCTCCGATCACACCGATCGGCACGGGTGCGCCGTCATCGTCGAGCACATGCACCTGCGTATTCGCGATCGGACGGCCGACGACGATCTCGCCCTGCCCCGGCTTGACCTGCGCGCAGGTCGACCAGACCGTTGTTTCGGTCGGGCCGTACATGTTCCAGAGCGCACCGACGCGCGGCAGCAGCGCTTCGGCGAGATCGGCCGACAAAGCTTCGCCGCCGCACAGCGCCCTCCACTGCGGGCCGCCGCGCCAGCCGGATTCCAGCAACAGTCGCCACGTGCTCGGCGTCGCCTGCATCGTGTCGACACCGTGGCGTTCGAGCAGCGCACGCAGAGCGACGCCGTCGCTGGCCTCATCGCGACCGACCAGCACCAGATCCGCACCGACCGCCAGCGGCAGCAGCAGTTCGAGCACCGCGATATCGAACGACAGCGTGGTGACGGCAGCCAGACGCGATGACGCATCGAGACCCGGCGCGACCCGCATCGATTCCAGGAAATTGACCACTGCGCGCTGCGGCACGCGCACGCCTTTCGGCTTTCCGGTCGAACCCGAGGTGTAGATCAGATACGCGAGCGCATCGGCGTCGCGATGCTCCGATCGCAACCCGGGCACCGCTTCGGTGGCGAGCGCATCGTCGAGCGAGAGGCGATGCGCGACATCGAGGCCGAGATCGTTGTCGCTGTCGTCGATCACCAGCGCCGCATCGGCATCGTCGAGCATGAACTTCAGCCGCTCCGACGGAAACGCGGGATCGAGCGGCAGATAGGCAGCACCGGCACGCAGCACGCCGAGCATCGCCGCAAGCATCGCCGGCGACCGCTGCAGATGCAGACCGACGACGGACCCAGCGCCGACGCCGCGGGCCTTGAGTGCGGTGGCGATGCGATCGGCCTGCGCCGACAGCGCGGCGTGAGTGATCGCGGTGTCGGCATACAGCACTTGTGCGCGTTCGCCGTGGCGGGCGATGGCGTCGTCGAGATAATGCGACAGATCGCGGTCGGCAGGCATCGGTACTGCCGTGTCGTTCCACGACACCAGCCGCGCCGATTCCGCTGGTGTGACCGACAGCAGCGCGCGCAGTGGCATGTCGTTCGAGGACATCGCCAGCGTATCGAGCAGCGCGAGATAACGATCGACCAGCAGCTTTGCGGTATCCGCGAACAGGATGTCGGTGTTGTAGTTCAAACCACCGACCAGGCCGTCCGCACCGTCGAGGAACCACAGCGCGACATCCTGCGCCGCCGCCGGCTGGAACACCGGCACGTTGGCGTGCGCGAGGTCGCTCCAACGACACGGCCGCTGGCGCGCATCCTGATACGAGAAGAAGGCCTGATAGATCGGGAATCGGCTGGTATCGCGGCGAGTGTCGAGGACGCGCACGAGATGCTCGAACGGCACGTCCTGGCAGCCGATCGCATCGATCATCTCCACGCGCGTGGCCTGCAGCAGGCTGCGGAAGCCCTGCGCGGGATCGATCTGCAGCCGAAGCGGCAGCGCATTGACGAAGAAACCCATCACCGATTCGAGTTCGGGCAGATTGCGTCCGCGCACCGGCGTGCCGATCATCAGATCGCGTTGTCCGCTGAGCCGATGCAGCAGGAGCGCCCAGGCCGACAGCAGTACCGTGAACAGGGTCGAGCCTTCGCGCTGCGCCATCGCGCGCAGCGCATCCGCGGTGCCGGCGGGCACGCGCAGCCATGCGGTGTCGCCGTCGCCGCTCTGCGTCGCCGGCCGCGGTTTGTCGATCGGCAGGGCCAGCGCTTCCGGCGCGCCTTCCAGCTTGCGACGCCAATGATCCAGCTGGCGCGTCAACTCCGGCCCGGCCATCCATTCGCGATGCCATGCCGAAAAATCGGCATAGCTCACCGGCGGCAGCGCCAGCGACGGTTCGCGGCCATGACGGAATGCGTCGTAGAGCGCCGCCATTTCGGTATAGAACAGATCGAACGACCAGCCGTCCCAGATCACGTGATGGGTCATGAAGAACATCACATGGTCGTCGTCGCCGAGTCTGTAGACATGGGCGCGGAACAGCGGCCCGCGCGCGAGATCGAACGGCACCGCGATCTCGTCCTCCATCCGCAATGCGAGTTCCGCTTCCCGTGCACCGGCGGCGATGCCGGTCAGATCCTCGAAGCGCAGCGCGGCATCGACGGTGTCGTGCACCTGCTGGAACGGCTCGCCCTCGTGCATGCCGATGGTCGTGCGCAGCGCGGTCTGGCGCCGCACCATCTCCGCGAAGGCGCGGGACAGCGCATCGCGATCCAACGCGCCGCGCAGACGATGCGCCGACGGCACGTTGTAGACGGTACGGCCCGGATGCAGCTGTTCGAGATACCAGACCCGCTGCTGCATCAGCGACAGCGGCGCACGTTCGCCGTGCGGCAGCAGAGGAATGGTCGGCAGCATCGTCGCATCCTGCGCGGCGAGCCATTCGGCCAGACCGGCGACGGTCGGATGATCGAACACCGCGCGCATCGGCACGTGGCGGTCGAGTTCGCGCCCCAGCTTCGCCGCCAGCTGCGCGGCGAGCAGCGAATGCCCGCCGAGCGCGAAGAAATCGTCGTGCGGGCCGACCCGATGCAGGGCCAGCGCATCGCGATACTGCTGCGCGACCTGCGACTGCCAGGCACCGGAGAAACTTTCCGGCTCGCCGCTGTCGACCGATGTCAATGCATCGATCGGCGCAGGCAGCGCCTTGCGATCGATCTTGCCGCTGGTGGTCAACGGCAGCGCGGACAGCAGGACGCAGCGCTGCGGCAGCATGTACTCGGGCAGAAGCTTCGCGGCATGCGCGCGCAGGCGGTCTTCGTACGCACGGCTGTCGTCCGAGCTGCAGTCGTCGAACGCGGACTCCGCACGCCGCACCACGTACGCGACCAGTCGCTGGTCGCCGGGACGCGGCTCGTGCGTCACCACGACCGCTTGGGCGATGTCCGGATGCGCCATCAGCACCTGCTCGATTTCGCCGAGTTCGATGCGATAGCCGCGCAGTTTCACCTGGAAATCGGTGCGGCCCAGACACTCCACGACGCCATCGTTGCGCCAGCGCGCCAGATCGCCGGTGCGGTAGATCCGTTCGCCGTGCCCGGTGACGAGGAAACGCTCGGCGATCAGTTCTGGACGATTGAGATAGCCGCGGGCGACGCCATCGCCGCCGATGTACAGCTCGCCGACCACGCCGATCGGCGCCGGCACCCGGTGCGCGTCGAGCACATGCAGGCGGGTATTGGCCAACGGCACGCCGATCGGTACCGGTGCATCCGCATGGACGACACGATGATGGCTCGACCAGACCGTGGTTTCGGTCGGTCCGTACATATTCCACAGCTCCGCGACGCGCGGCAGCAGCGCAGCCGCGAGGTCGACCGTCAGCGGCTCGCCGCCGCTGAGCGCTTTCAGGCCCGGGTGTCCGCGCCAATCCGATTCCACCAACAGCCGCCAGGTCGCCGGCGTGGCCTGCAGGACGCTGACCCGATGCTCGTCGAGCATCTGCCGCAAACGGTCGGCATCCGCCGCGTCCTGACGGTCGACGAGGACGATGGTCGCACCTGCGGTCAACGGCAGGATCAGCTCGCATACCGCGATGTCGAACGCCAGCGTGGTCACGGCCAGTACGACATCCTGCGCCTGCATACCGGGCGTTCGGCGCATGCTCGTCAGCAGATTGGCGACATTGCGATGACAGACCTGCACGCCTTTCGGGCGCCCGGTCGAACCGGAGGTGTAAATGATATAGGCGTCGTCCTCGGCGTCGCCGATCGCATCGTCCGGTGGATTGCGAACGTCGCCCTCGATCGCATCGCCATCGATTTCAGCCAGCGACAGCATCGGCAGCGCTTGCAGGCCGTCGGCAACGTCCGCGATCAGCGCGGCATCGCCGAGCAGCAGACGCAACTGCGCATCCGCGGCCATGAATGCGATGCGGTCCTCGGGCAGGGACGGATCGAATGGCACATAACAGGCGCCGGCGCGCAGCACGCCGAACAGCGCGGGGAGCATGTCGAGGTCGCGTTGCAGGAGCAGGCCGATGCGATCGCCGCGCCGCACGCCGGCCGCCTGCAATGCGGCCGCGATCGCGCCGCTGCGCGCGGCGAGTTGCGCATACGTCAACGACCGGCCGCCGGACTTCACCGCGACCGCTTCCGGCGTGCGCTGCGCCTGTTCGAGCATCAGTGCTTCGATCCGGACATTGCGCGGATAATCGGCATCCGTCGCGTTCCACGCTTCCAGCATCCGCCGGTCCTGCGCCGTGAGCACCGGCAAAGCATCGATGGCGATGCCGGCATCGGCTACCGCGCCGCGCAGCAGGCTTTCGAAGCCGGCCATCCAGCGCGACACCGTCCGCGCATCGAACAGATCGGCGTTGTACTGGCATTCCAGACGCATGCCGGCCGCGCCCAGATCCACGGCATTGACGAACAGCTCGTAGGTCTCGAAGCGGCGCGCATTGCTGTCGAGGTCCAGCTGCAGGCCCGGGATCGTGTCGTGTTCGCCGGCGAGGGCCTGATCGATGTTGAACATCACGTTCATCAGCGGCAGGCGACTGCGATCGCGACTCATCGGCAGCGCGCGCAGCAGACGACCGAAGGTGATGCCCTGGTGTTCGTAAGCGTCGAGCAGCATGCCGCGGCTCTGCTCGATCAATGCGTCGAAGGGCATGTCGGACTGCGGCATCAGCCGCAGCGGCAGCATGTGCACGCAGTGCCCGACCAGTCCTTCGAGGCCCGCCGCGGCCTGACCTGCGGCGGGCACGCCGACCACGATATCGTCCTGTCCGGTAAGGCGATGCAACAGCGCCGAGAAACCGGCGAGCAGGGTCGCGAACAGACTCGCTCCGCGGCGCGTGCCGAGTTGGCGCACATCGGCGAGCAGGTCTGCGGGCAGCACATGATCCTCGCGCCCCGCACGCTGGGTGCGGATCGATGGACGCGGGCGGTCGCAGGGCAGATCCAGCACCGGCCCGCCATCGGCGAACAGTGCGATCCACCACGCGAGTTCGTCCGCCGATTCGGCCTCGGGCGCAGCCTGCGCAACGGCGTAGTCGGCGAACGAAGGCGGCGGTGCGAGCGCTGCCTTGGCGGCCGCATCCATCGGCCGGTACTGCGCCGCCAGATCCTTCACCAGCGCCCAGAACGACCAGCCGTCGAGCACGATGTGATGGCCGGTCAGCACCAGTACGTGGTGTTCCGGCGCAAGCCGCACGATCTCGGCGCGCAGCAGCGGGCCGTGGCCGACATCGAACGCTTCGATGACATGACGTTCGCAGATCGCGGCGAGTTCCGCCTGCGGATTTTGCGATGTAGAGACATCGCGCAGCGCGACGTCGAACGCCTGCGCCTGTGCAGGAATCTTCAGCCACAAACCGTCGTCGGAGAAAGTCGCACGCAGCGCATCATGACGCTGCGGCAATGCCTGCACCGCCGCTCGCAGACGCTCGACATCCAGCGCACCGCGCAGATGCAGCGATACCGACTCGTTGTACGCCAGCGAGGCCTCGGCGCCGAGCTGGTCGGCAAGCCAGATCTCGCGCTGCGGTTCGGTCGTGGGCACCGTGCGCGTGCCGTCTTCGGCGAGCGCAAGCTCTCTGCGGCGGACCGGGAAGAATTCGCTGGCGATCATTTCCGCCGCCGCCTCGCGATACGCGGCGACGATCAGATCGATGTCCTCGTCGGTGTGCGATGTGGTGAGGAAGCACGGGAAGTTGTCGAGGATATGGATGCCGCGATCGCGCAGCATCACGTAGATCAGATCGCCGTAGGGCAGATCCTCGGTGAACACGTTCCGCCACCACGACGCGAAGGTCACGAGCTTGAACGGCGCGCCGAGCGCTTCCATCGCGGCGTTGACGCGCGCGACCATGCCTGCGGTGCGCGCGGTCAGCCGCAGCTGCAGTTCGGGACCGGCCTCCTGCAGATGCTGCAGGGTCGCCTTGGCCGCCGCGAGCGCCAGCGGATGGCGCACGAAGGTGCCGGCGAAATAGGTCACGCCGACCGTCGGCACCGAATCGTCGCCGTAATCCCAATGACCGCCGTCGAGCGCATCCATATAGGCGCGCTTGCCGGCGATCACGCCGATCGAGAAACCGCCGCCGACGACCTTGCCGTACGACGCGAGATCCGCGTCGATGCCGAACAGGCCCTGGATGCCGCGCGGATGCGCGCGGAAACCGGTGACCACTTCGTCGAAGATCAGCAGCGAACCGCTTTCCTCGGTGAGCGTGCGCAATTCGCGCAGGAATTCGACCGGCTGGAAATCCGGACGACGGCTCTGCACCGGCTCGACCAGGATCGCGGCCAGTTCGTGCGCGCGTTCGCGCAGGATCCGCAGCGATTCCTCGGTACCGTAGTCCAGCACCAGCACGTTCTGCGCGGTCGACGGCATGATGCCCGGCGCCGCCGGCACGCTGCGCAGCTTTTTCGTGCCGCGCACGATCACTTCGTCGAAGATGCCGTGATAGGCGCCGGTGAAGATCGCGATGGTGCTGCGTCCGGTCACGGTGCGCGCGATGCGCATGCAGCCCATCACCGCTTCGGAACCGGTGTTGCAAAACGCGACGCGGTCGCTGCCGGTCAGATCCGCGAACAGCTCGGCAGTCTCGCCCGCCAGCACGTGCTGCGGGCCGATCTCGTAGCCCAGATCGATGCGTTCGTGCAGGGTCTCGCGCAGGAAATCCGGCTGCCAGCCGAACAGATTCATGCCGAAACCGTTGAGCACATCGACGTACTCGTTGCCGTCGAGATCCCACATCCGCGAATTGCGCGAGCGTTCGATCACCAGCTGGTACGTCAGTTCCTTGGTCAGCGGCCGAAAACCGTTGACAACGCGCGGATCGGCCATGCGCTGGCGATGCTGCGTGGTGTAGGCCTTGGATTTCCCGGTGCGCGCGGTATAGCGCGCGATCAGCGCGTCGAGACGCATGCGCTGCCGCGGCGTCAGTGCGTCGGCGCGGGTGTGGATACGCGCGATCGCGCCGAAGGCCTTCTTGACGTCGTAGGTCATCGGACCAGCGCCGGTCTCTTCGTCGCCCGGCGCTGGTACCGGCGATGCCGCGACCTGCACGGCCGTCGTTGCTGCCGATGGTGTTACCGGTGTACGACTGGCATCGAGATGCGTCGCCAGCTGCGCGGCCGTGCCGTACTGTTCCATGATCTGCCGGAACGTGACCTTGACCTGGAAGGTCCGCTGCAATTGCAGCGCCAGCTGGGTCAGCGCCAGTGAATCGAGGCCGAGTTCGAGCCACGGCGTAGCGGTTTCGGCACTTCCGATCTCGAAGCCGGAGACGTCTTCGATCAGCGCGATCAGGCGCGGCAACGTATCGCTCGCTTCGACCGGATCTTCAGCCGCGCTCGCCGCAGGCGCGACGACATTCGCTGATTCGACAGCGTGCAGCGCGATCGGAGCCGCTTCGACGAGATTCGCGGTCTTCGCCACCGCATCGACCCAATGCCGGTCGCGCGCGAACGGATAATCCGGCAGCGGCACACGGCGACGCGATTCGTGCGCGACATACGCTTTCCAGTCGGGCGCGACGCCGAGCGCCCACGCCTGACCCAGCGCTTGGGCGAGCAGCGATGCTTCCAGCGCGTCGTTGTCGCCGAGGCTGGCGATCGCTACCTGCGTTGCGCGGCCTTTCGGCGCGCACTGCTTAGCCAGGGTCGCGAGCGTCCCGCGCGGACCGACTTCGATCAGCAAACGATTCGGATCTTCGAGCAGGCGCGACGCGGCCGGCGCGAAACGTACCGGCCGGCGCAGATGATCGGCCCAGTACTGCGGATCGCAGGCCTCGGCATCGCCCAGCCACTCGCCGGTCACCGTGGACACGATCGGAATCCGCGGCGCATGCAGCGTCATCGTCTGCAGCTGCGCCAGCATCGGCGCGACCACCGGCTGCATCATCGCCGAGTGGAACGCGTGCGAAGTCATCAGCCGTTTGGCGGCAACGCCATCGGCGACAAGACGCGCTTCGAGGCGCTCGATGTCCGGCGTCGGGCCGGCGACCACGCACAGCGCGGGCGAGTTTTCCGCCGCGAGTTCGATGGTGTCGTCGAGATAGTGCGAGATCGCATCGGCCGACAAACGCACCGACAGCATGCTGCCCGCCGGCTGCGCCTGCATCAGCCGGCCGCGCAGCGCGACCAGCGTCAGCGCATCGGCCAGCGACATCACGCCCGCCAGCGTCGCGCAGACGAATTCGCCGACGCTGTGACCGATCAGCGCACCAGGTTCGACGCCCCACGACATCCACAGCCGCGCCAGTGCGTACTCAAGCGCGAATACCGCAGGCTGGGTCAGCTGCGTGGCCACCAGTACGTCCGGCGCATCGCTGAAGAACAGATCGCGCACCGCGTCGGCCGATGTCGTGCCGGCAGTCGTGTCGCCGATCTGCATCGACGACGCCAGCACTGCACAGCAAGCGTCGTAAGCATCGCGAAACACCGGCTCGGCTGCATACAGACCGCGACCCATCGCCGGGTACTGCGCGCCCTGCCCCGGGCACAGGAAGGCGACGTCGGGCGCATCGGTGATCGCTGCAGTGCCAGCGGTGCTGGTCGCAGTCAACAGTCGCGCAGCTTCGGCGCGATCCGCAGCGACCACGCTGCGGCGATACGCGAATGCGCGTCGGCCGATGCGCGCGGTATGCGCGATATCGGCGAACGACAGCGCTGCCGCGCTATCCGCATCATCGAGGAATGCTGCCATGCGCTGCGATAGCGCGCTCAATACCTCCGGCGTGCGCGCCGACAGCGTCAACAGCTGCTGCGGACGCAGCGAAGGCACGGATACATTCACGAGCGGCGCTTCCTGCAGCACCACGTGCGCATTGGTGCCGCCGAAGCCGAACGCGCTGACTCCGGCGCGACGCGGCTGCGCGGTTCTCGGCCACGCCTGCAGCGCGGCCTGCGGCACGAACGGCGAGGCATCGAAATCGATCTGCGGATTCGGTCGCGCGTAGCCGATGGTCGGCGGCAGGGTCTCGCGATGCAGCGCCAGCGCGGTCTTGATCAGACCGGCGGCGCCGGCGGCGGTGACCAGATGGCCGACGTTGCTCTTCAGCGAACCGATGCCGCAGAAGCCGCGATCGTCGGTATGCCGGCGGAACGCGCGGGTCAGGCCGACGACTTCGATCGGGTCGCCGATCGGTGTGGCGGTGCCGTGCGCTTCGACGTAGGAAATGCTGCGCGCGTCGACCCCTGCGGCATCGTGCGCCATCGCGATGACCGTCGCCTGCCCGGCAGGATTCGGCGCCGTGAAGCTGGCGCGCTCCGCGCCGTCGTTGTTGACCGCGCCGCCCAGCAGTACGGCATAGACGGTGTCGCCATCGGCGACGGCATCGGACAGCCGACGCAGCGCCAGCAGCGCCACGCCGTCGGAAAACACCGTGCCCGCAGCATCGGCATCGAAGCTGCGGGTATGACCGTCGCACGAGGCCATCGCGCCTTCCTGATACAGATAGCCGCTGTTCGGCGGACAGGTGACCGCGACGCCGCCGGCGAGCGCCAGCGCGCACTGCCCGCTGCGCAGGCTGTCCATCGCCATGATCGTCGCGACCAGCGAGGTCGAGCACGCGGTATGCACGCTCACCGCCGGGCCGTCCAGCCCGAGCTTGTAGGCGACGCGACTGGTCAGATAGTCCTTCTCGTTCGCGAGCATGGTCGGCAGTTCGCCGAGGCGCGCGACCAGATCCGGCCGCGACAGCACGTGATGCTGGTAATAGCTCGCGTTGTACATGCCGCCGAACACGCCGATGCGTCCCGGCGCGCTTTCCGGCACGTAGCCCGCGTGCTCGAGCGCATGCCATGCGGTCTCGAGGAACAGCCGATGCTGCGGATCCATCAGCTGCGCTTCCAGCGGCGAGATGCCGAAGAACGCGGCGTCGAAACGATCGACGTGGTCGAGCACGCCGCGCGCACGCACGTAGGCGGGATCGTCGATCAAGGCACGCGGAATAGACGGGTCGAGTTCCTCCGGCGCGAAGATCCGGATCGATTCCTGGCCGGCGCAGAGATTGCGCCAGAACGCTTCGATATCGTCGGCGCCCGGGAAACGGCCGGCCATGCCGACGATGGCGATGGGTTCTTCGGCGTCGGGTTTGATCGATGCCGTCGGCGACATCGCGGAAGGCAACGCATCGCCATCGAGCAGTCGCGCCAGTCCCGCCGGCGTCGGGGCTTCGAACAGCTGCACCGGGCGCAGGTCGCCGATGCCCCGCGTGCGCAGCGTTTGCAACAGACGCAGCGCGGACAGCGAATCGCCGCCGAGCTCGAAAAACGCATCGCGGGTGCCGACGCGGTCGAGTTCCAACACGTCCGCGAATGCGGCGCAGAGCGCGGTTTCGCGTTCGCCTCGCGGCGCGCGATACGGATGCTGCAGGTCGGGCCGCGCGCCGGTCGGCGTCGGCAATGCCGCGCGGTCGAGCTTGCCGTTCGCGGTGATCGGCAGCGCATCCAGGCGCACGAATGCGGCAGGCACCATGTAATCGGGCAGCTCGCGCGCGAGCGCCGCGCGTGCCTGCGAGGCATCCCAGGTATCGGCGACGGCGTAGGCGATCAGACGCTTGCTGCCGCCTGGCGCGGGCTTGGCGACGACCGCGCAGGCGCGTACGCCGGGGACGCGCGACAGCACCGCTTCGATTTCGCCGGGTTCGATCCGGAAACCGCGGATCTTCAGCTGATCGTCGACGCGGCCGACGAATTCGAGCACCGCGTCCGCACCGGTACCGCGCCAACGCACCAGATCGCCGGTGCGGTACAGACGTTCGCCTGCGACGAACGGGTCGGCGACGAAACGCTCGGCATCGAGATCCGGACGACCGAGATAACCGCGCGCCAGCCCGCGACCGCCGATGTACAGCTCGCCGGTTTCGCCTGCAGTCACCGGCTTCTGCTGCGCATCGAGCACATGCACATGGGTGTCGGCGATGGGGCGGCCGATCGGAATACTGGTGGCGTCTTCGGCGAGATCGCGCGGAATCGCGTACGTGGTCGCGAAGGTCGTGCATTCGGTCGGGCCGTAGCCGTTGTGCAGTTCGGTATCCGGCAACGCCTGCAGCGCGCGACGCACATGGCTCGGCGACAGCGCCTCGCCACCGGTGAACAATTGGCGCAGACCGCGCAGCGACTGCGGCGCTTCATCGATCACCGCGTTGAACAGCGCCGCCGTCAACCATGCGGTAGTGACACCGAGCCCGTCGATGGTTTCGCGCAGCGCGCGCGCATCGGGCACCGGCGCGGTGAGAATCGCGCAACGGCCGCCGTTGAGCAGCGGCCCCCACAGCTCCAGCGTCGATGCATCGAAACCCAGCGGTGCGGCATGCAGAAAGCAGGTGTCGGCGTCAAGACGAACGTAATCCACATCGCCGACCAGGCGCACGATGGAACGATGCTCGATCTGCACGCCCTTGGGCATGCCGGTCGATCCGGAGGTGTACATCACATAGGCCAGGTCATTGGCCGACGCGGTCTCTTCCATCGCCTCGATGGACACGCCGCGGTCATTCCGAGCATCGCCATCGAACGCATCGACGTCGAACGTCTGCTCGGCGATGCCGGTCAACGCTGCGAGATGCGCACCGTCGGTGATCAGGATCGTCGCAGCGGCATCCTCCACGATACGGCGGAGGCGCGCGGCGGGATAGTCGGGATCGAGCGGCAGATACGCGCCACCGGCCTTGAGAGTCGCCAGCGCTGCGACCACCGCCTGCGACGAGCGTGGCAGACACAGGGCGATGGGCGTGTCGGTTTCGGCGCCGAGGGCGCGCAGCCGCTGCGCGAGCGCATCCGAGCGGCGGTCGAGTTCGCCGTATCGCATCGTGCCTCCATCCCAGCACAGCGCGATGCGATCCGGATGCTGTTTCGCGCATTCGCGGAACAGACCGTGGACGGTCGCTTCCGGACGGTAGCCGTTGGCGTTCGTCGAGGGCAGGCGGTCATCGAGCGGGGATTGAGATGTCGTCACGGATGGCAGGCTTCGATTCTGGTGATGATGGCAAGGATTTCGTTCATGGGGACCGTGGCGTTGTTGAGCGCGGCATCCGAGTTCCATGCGCTGCTGCCGTCGACATCGAGCCATTGCATCCGGGGGCCGTCGGCCCAGCGCTGGCGAAGTCTTTCCATGTCCGGGGTGCGCTGCGTGCACAGCACCGTGGTCAATACGGTGGCGGGCGCATCGCTCGCCAGATCGATGGCGGACAACTCGCCGTGCAGCCGCGCGCTGATCGGCGTACCGAGCGCTTCCTGGAGCAGGGATTCCGGACCTTCCGCAGCATCAGGACGCACGATGGTGGCTCTGCCGAATTCGGCGTCCATGTAGGCGCGATGCGCTCGACGCAGTTCCCGCAGATACTGCGCGCCATCGACCACCGGGTCCCACAGCACGACATGCGCCGCACGCAGCCGTCCACGCTGCGCGCAGAGCGCCGCCAGCGTGGCACCGAGGCGCAGGCCGACCAGGACGATGCGGGACACGCCCGATTCCCGACGCAGCTCATCGGCGGCCGCCTCGATATCCTCGATCCACGCATCGACGCCGAAGTCGGCGATATCGCCGCTGGAATCGCCGGTGCCCGCATAGTCGAAACGCATCGCGGCGTAGCCGGCGTCCTCCAGTTTGCGCGCCATGACCCGATAGGCGCGATGCGCGCGGGCGGCTTCCTCGCCGAACGGGTTGCACAGCAGTACCGCAGCGCTACGCGAACGCAGTCGCGGCGAGATGTGCACGGCGGCGAGCAGGTCGCGGTCGTGTGCATGGAAAAATCGGATTGACAAGCGGCGCCCCCCACCGTGTACTTACCCGTTAACGCATTATCCGGTCGGATCCGGCAACGCATGTCCTTTTCGCCAGCCTGCAGTGATGCCAGCATTCCCGAGCACGTTGTGCGGCTGGGGGAGCATCGTACACTTCTCGCGATTGCCAGTGCACCGCCTTTGCCTCGCGGCGCACCTGCCGTGCTGCTGGTGAATGCCGGTGTGATCCACCGCATCGGGCCGCACCGGCTGCATGTACGACTTGCGCGGCGTCTGGCCCAGGCCGGCCACGCCGTGCTGCGCATGGATCTGTCCGGTATCGGCGACAGCGGCGCGCTCCCGGACCAGCTCGGCTTCCGGGCGAGTTCCGTCGCCGATATCCGCACGGCCATCGATCATCTTTCGGCGGGCGACCCGGCCGCGGCGGCGATCGTGTTCGGCATCTGTTCCGGCGCCGACAATGCCTTGGCGGCGGCGGAAGCGGACCCGCGGATCGTGGGGCTCGTTCTGGTCGACCCCCCCTGCTACGCCACCACCCGGGCGCGTCTGCGGACGTTGCGATCGCGCCTGCGCGATCCCGCCGCCTGGGCCGCGCTCCCGGCCAAACTGTTCAACCGGGTGCGCACCCGGTTGTCTCCGCCTGCGAAGACCGCGAACGCGCCGTCCAGCGGACGCGAACCGCCTCCGCTGGACGAATATCGCCGGCAGTTGACAGCCCTTGTAGCCCGCGATGTCCGCATCCTGTCGATCTATTCATCGGCCCAGGGCGTGCGTTACAACCATACCGGTCAACTGTACGAATGGTTTCCCGAACTGCGCGGCAGACTCGACAACGTGTATTACCCGGGCGCCAACCATACGTTCACCGAAGTCGCGCAACAGGCCGTGCTGATCTCGACGGTGATGGACTGGTGCCGGCGCCGTTTTCCCGGGAGGGTTTGACGCGCCCGATTCGCGGCGGACAGGCCACGCGAGCCTCAGATGTCCGAAACCCTCAGGAGATTCAGGTCGAATGCCTCTTCCGCGACCGTCGGAACGAGTTTCCGGATCGTCACGTCGGGTCGTTCGGCGCCGGTGCGTTCGGCGCAGATCGCCAACAGGTGTTCGCTGGTGGGGCGATACTGCCAGAAGCTCCATCGCTCCGCGTCGTCCTCGAGTTCCGGTTGGATCGAAAGACCGACTGCGCGCTCGTGCGGATAGCGGAAGCTGAACCTGTCGAGAGGGATCGACAGGCCCATGCCGCGCGCCTTGATGTACGACTCCTTGAAGGTCCAGTACTCGAAGAACCGGTCCTGCTGCCGATCGATCGGCGTCGCCGACAATTCCGCGACTTCCGTCGGCGCGAAAAAACGATCCGCGATTCCCAGAGACACCTGCCGCGTAGCGATATTCTCGACATCCACGCCCAGCGCCCGATGGCCCACGACGCCAAGTGCGATCAGACCCCGCGTGTGCGAGATGTTGAATGTCAGGCCACGCGCCCGCTCGAACGGGTTCGCGATTTCGGGGCGCCCGTATCCGTTGGTCGAGAACACCCAGTCCTCAGGCGCGACCGGCGCATAACGCGACAACACCGTACGTACCATCGCACGGGTGACGAGATAGCGTTTCCGATCGTCGGCGAAGAAATAGCGCAGTTCGCGGCGACGCTCTTCTTCGCTCAACAATTCGCGAAGCCGCGACAACAGGCTTTCGTCCGCGATCCTGTCGTAGAACGTCAACCAGATGTCGATACCGGAACCTGTGGCGGCGGCGATTGCGGGATTCGGCATGAGGAACGTCCGGATGGCCTGCGGTCAGATTTCGTCGATGCAAAGCAACCGCTTCGAAGCGATCGTGCTTTCCTGCGGGTAGCCGAAGGCATTGTTGACGTATCTGACGCCATCGATATTGACGGATCGATTGATATGGCTGTGCCCGTAGACGTGCAGGCTGGAACCGAGCGCACGGAGTTCGACATCGATTCCCGTACTGCCCAGCACCGGATCCAGAATCCGATGTTTCCGCGGAACATAAAAAGGCACCAGGTCGATGCGCGGCAGGAAATGCGAGAACGTGATGACTCTGGTTGCGTCGCTCGTATCCAGGTCCGAGTTCATTTTCGAGAAAAACGCCGCCGCCTCCGCAGGCCCGAAATCAACGGGCCAACGGCAGGCGCGATAATCCGCCCACATGTTCATCAGGTCTTCGCTCGGCTCGCCGAAGGAATAGTCGTACCACGACTGCAGCGGAACGATATGTACACCGTTCCTGCGGAAGGTTCGCATCGAAGCGCCGCTGTCCTCGATCGCGGATTCCACATCGATGAACTTCTGCAGCGAATTTTTGGTTTTCTCTTCGCCCAGGACCCAAAGGTCGTGGTTGCCCGGCACGAAAAGAACCTGCTTGAATCGCGCGCTGAACGCGCTCACGCACCACGCGAGCAACGCCAATCGGTGGGTGATATCGCCGGCGAGGATCAGCAGATCGTCGCGATACTCGTACTTGGAAAGATTACCGACCCATTCCGCATTCGCGTCGTAGTCGACATGGATATCCGACAGCGCAAATATTCTCATTGCGGTCCTTCGCTTTTCATCGGCGATACGCCCTCATTGTTCGCCGAACGCCATGAATGCGAATTTGTTGTGTCGAATGATCGTCTCATACGCCCTCAAGACGGTCAACGGACGCGCCGGCGGCGCACTGGCCATTCACGAGGCGGCCCCAGCTGAACGTCGGATCCACACGCGGATTCGGCCTATGCTGTAGGATAGCGATGCAAACGCTGCATTCGCGCGTTGCGTCCCGAATTGCAAATACGGCCCGACACGACCGCCTGCAGTCTCCATCCGGCTCGCTCCGCTCCCTTTTCTGCGTCATCACCCCGCGCCGGGGTGACGCCTACCGGGAGCCACCATGCCCGCACTCCCCACGAACTCATCCATGCATCCGATCGACGGTTTTGGTCCGGCATCGGGATGACGCTGCCTGCCCGAGATCCGCCTGTCCGGGAAAAGGGCGTGCACTGCAATCGTTGCGACGCCCTGTGCTGCCGCCTGACAGTGGTCTTGTTCGAGGAAGACGCGATTCCGGCGCATCTGACCGAACGCAACGAACAGGGCGTGACTGTGATGGCGCGCGACGCCGACGGCTGGTGCGTCGCGTTGAACAGCGCGCAGATGAATTGCGGTATCTACGAAACGCGCCCGACGATCTGTCGCAAATTCGCGATGGCCGGGCCTTATTGTCGCGACGTGCGCGCCGAAGCCGCACGCACGCTGCACCCGCTTCCAATCGCCCTGGTGGGCTGAGGCACTCCGAATGGCTCTGAAACCGCAATCGCCTACATCCAGCACGAGCGATCTCTTCCGCAAACCGAAGGAAGAGCGCCGCACCGCGTTGACGCACGACAAGATCGCCGACGATCTGGCGGCGTTCCAGCGTGCGGGCGGCACGATCGAAGTGCTGGGTACCACGCACACTCTCAAATCCATTCCGCCGCCGCCGACGCATGCCGCTGCGTCGACCGCTCAGGAAGATCTGCCGACGGCGAAGCCCACGAAGTAATCGTTGCGCGCGACGGACGAGTCAGGGCACCGACGTCGCGGACGGCGTTGCAGGCATATCCGCTGGCGACACGAACGGATCGGGATCGCGTTCGAGACAGCTCTGGCCGCTCGGCCCACTGTCGTCGTAAGTGCAGGGCCATTGCGTGCGCGGCACGGTGTTGCGCAGATCGAAGCGTTCCCCGTTCCAGACCAGAAAGCCGAAATGCACGGTGTAGACGCGCCCCGGGTAGCCACCGGGAAACGCACGCGGGTGATCACGCGGCAGACCGCCGCCATCGCCCAGTTCGACATAGAGTCGCAGCACCGGCACTTCCGACAATCGGCTGAGATCCACCCAGACGCCCGGACGACTGCCGGTTTCGTCGTGCACGCCGTAGGCCTCGCCCTTGGGCAGCGTCAGCATCGGATCTTCGGGCAGCACGCGGCGTGTGACCACATGTGCGCGTCCACGACCATCGAGACGGTACGCGATGAAGCCGTAGCGTTCGTCCGCATCGGAATGGATGCGGGCGGCGCCCAGCTCTTCGTCGAACACGCAGAACTT
The DNA here is from genome assembly GCA_040079515.1 of Lysobacteraceae bacterium. Lineage (GTDB taxonomy): Bacteria > Pseudomonadota > Gammaproteobacteria > Xanthomonadales > Xanthomonadaceae > Lysobacter_I. The sequence goes on along the minus strand of JBEBKD010000011.1, from coordinate 78,982 downwards.
GCGGCCGACGCGGTCGTCGGCGCCGAGCAGCGCTTTCAGGCCAACGCAGGTATCCACCTCGCTCGCGACCTGCAGCAGATACACGGTGTCTTCCGGCCGGGTGCCGGCGAAGCTGCGCACGATGGCGCTGAAATATCCGCCGTCGCCTTCATGTTTCATGCGCAGGTAGCGGTCCGGCGATCCTTCCGCACGCGGCACTTCGATCGCCTCGACGCGCTGCAGCATGCCGCGACGCACCTTCAACGGCAGACCCGATTCATCGGTCCTGAGACCGACCATCAGGCGTTCGATGTCTTCGGGCGCGCGATCGAGCGGTGTCCACGGCTCATCCTGCGCCATCGCCAGCGCCGGCCACAGCGCGGCGGCCACGGCCACGATCCGGATACGGTCACGCCAGCAGTACCTGTGCGATCCGGTCATCATGCGCTCCTTCTTGGAATCATCGCTGGAATCGTCGCCGGATCATGCCACAGCGCCCGCACGGCGGCTCGAGGCGGCGCGCGGCGATCAAGGCGCCGATGCGCCTCATGCGTCGGCGACCCGGATCACGAGCTTGCCGAAATTGCGGCCCTCCAACAGTCCGATGAAGGCCTCCGGCGCGCGCTCCAGCCCATCGACGATGTCTTCGCGGAATTTCACCTTGCCTTCTTCGACCCACGCGCGCATCGCGACGGCGAATTCGCGATAACGCGGCGCGTAGTCCTCGAAAATGATGAAGCCCTGCATCCTGATGCGCTTGCGCAGCAGCGTGCCGGCCAGCAGGCCGAGGCGATCCGGGCCGGGCGGCAGGGCGGTATCGTTGTAGTTGGCGATGAGGCCGCACAGCGGGATGCGGGCGCGCGCGTTGAGCAGCGGCAGCACGGCATCGAACACCGCACCGCCGACATTTTCGAAATACACGTCGATGCCGTCCGGACACACCGCTGCAAGTCGCGCCGGCAGCTCGTCCCCGTGGTGATCGATGCAGGCGTCGAAGCCGAGTTCCTCGACGACATACCGGCACTTCGCTTCGCCGCCGGCGATCCCGATCGCACGGCATCCCTTGAGCTTAGCGATCTGACCGACCGCAGAGCCGACCGCACCGCTCGCGGCGGCGACCACGACGGTCTCGCCGGGCTGCGGCTGACCGATGTCGAGCAAGCCCATGTAGGCGGTGAAACCGGGCATGCCCAGCACGCCCAGTGCGCGCGAGGGATGCGGATCGTCCTTCGGCAGTCGCATCAGGCCACTGCCGTCCGAGATCGCGTAGTCCTGCCAGCCCGAGAAGCCGAGCACGCGATCGCCCGGCTTGAAATCCGGATGCGTCGAAGCATCCACCACCGACACGGTGCCGCCCACCATCGCCTCGCCGATGCCCACTGGCGCCGCATACGATGGCGCGTCGCTCATGCGTCCGCGCATGTAGGGATCGAGCGAGAGGAACAGCGTGCGCAGCCGCAACTGTCCTGTGCCGGGTTGCGGCACGCCGACGGTTTCGATGCGGAAATCGGCCGCGGTGGGCGCCCCCACAGGACGACGGTCGAGCACGATACGGCGGTTGACGGTGGCGCTTTGATGCATGGCGATGCCTCTTGGCAATGGACGACAGCGTCCATGGATGATGTCCTGCGGATCGTACCTGCTGCAGGGCGCGGTTGTCGGTTCGATGGGCCACGCAAGGACGGTTCGCCGTCTGAATCGCCGCAGCCGCGCGATCTCCTTGTGTGGGCGAACAGACAGACCACCGCGGCCACGCTTGCCACCGTGACCGCCCGCTCTGCGCACTCCCGACAAGGAACAGCGACATGAAAGCACTGGTCTATCTTGGCCCGCACGAAAAAGCCGTCGAGGATCGCCCCAAGCCGACGATCGATGCGCCGACCGATGCGATCGTCCGGGTCACCCGCACGACCATCTGCGGTACGGACCTGCATATTCTCAAAGGCGATGTCCCGAGCTGCGAACCCGGTCGGATTCTAGGCCACGAAGGCGTGGGCGTGGTCGATGCGGTCGGTTCAGCAGTGACTGCATTCAAGACCGGCGATGCGGTGCTGATCTCGTGCGTGAGCGCCTGCGGCAAATGCGCCTACTGCCGCCGGCAGATGTATTCGCACTGCGAAACCGGCGGCTGGATTCTGGGCAACACCATCGACGGTACCCAGGCCGAGTACGTGCGCATTCCGCATGCCGACATGAGCCTGTACCCGATCCCGGTCGGCGCCGACGAGGAAGCGCTGGTGATGCTGAGCGACATCCTGCCGACCGGCCTGGAATGCGGCGTTCTCAACGGCCGCGTACAGCCCGGCGGCACCGTGGCCATCGTCGGCTCCGGGCCGATCGGACTGGCAGCGCTGCTCACCGCGAAATTCTATTCGCCCGCCGAGATCATCATGATCGACCTCGACGACGGACGTCTGGCCGTGGCCAAGACCTTCGGCGCCACCGCCACCGTCAACAGCAGCGACGGCCAAGCGGCCGATGCGGTGATGACACTCACCGGAGGACGCGGCGTGGACACCGCCATCGAAGCCGTCGGCGTCGCACCAACGTTCGAGCTGTGCCAGCAGATCGTCGCCGCTGGCGGCAATATCGCCAATATCGGCGTCCACGGCACCAAGGTCGATCTGCATCTGGAAAAACTCTGGGACCGCAACATCACCATCACCACGCGTCTGGTCGACACCGTCAGCACGCCGATGCTGCTGAAGACGATGTGCGCGCACACGCTCGATCCGAAACCGCTGATCACCCACCGTTTCAAGTTCGACAAGATCCTCGACGCTTACGAGACCTTCGCGAATGCGGCGACTACGCACGCGCTGAAAGTCATCATCGAGACGTGAGCCTCCGCATATGAATCCCAGCCGGCGCCTCGTCGCCCTGCGCTTACCGACCCGTTCGGTCGGATTGCTCCTCTTGGCCGCACTCTGCGCGTGCGCCCATGGCGGCGAATCGGCGACGACAGCGCCGGCCGATGGCGTCGGCCCGACACCGACACTCCCAGCGCCGCGACATCCGTGGATTCCGGTGGTCAACATCGCGCCCGCCGTGGGCTGGCCTGCAGGCGTTGCGCCGATCGCGATGCCGGGCCTGCAAGTCGATGCCTTCGCAACCGGACTGGATCACCCGCGTTGGCTGTATGTCCTTCCGAACGGCGATGTGCTGGTCGCGGAAACCAACGCACCATCCAAACCCGACGACGGCAAAGGTGTGCGCGGATGGTTCATGGGCCTGGTGATGAAACGCGCAGGTGCAGCGGTGCCCAGCGCCGATCGCATCACTGTACTGCGCGACACCGATGGTGATGGCGTCGCCGACCTGCGCTCCGTGTTGCTCGACGGGTTGAACTCGCCCTTCGGCATGGCGCTGGTGGACGACGCGCTGTATGTCGCCGCGTCCGACGCGGTGCTGAAATTTCCGTACGCGACCGGCGACCTGCGCATCGTCGCAAAAGGCATGACGGTCGTCGCATTACCCGCCGGGCCGATCAATCATCACTGGACCAAGAACCTGATCGCCAGCGCGGACGGTCGCACGCTTTACGTCAGCGTGGGTTCGAACAGCAACGTCGGCGAACGCGGTATGGAAGCGGAAATCGCGCGCGCGGCCATCTGGCGCGTGGAGATCGCCAGCGGCGAGCACCGCATCTTCGCGTCGGGTCTGCGCAACCCGAACGGCATGGCTTGGGAAACGGACACCGGCCAGCTGTGGACGGTGGTGAACGAGCGGGACGAGATCGGCGACGACCTGGTGCCCGATTACATGACCTCGGTGCGCGAAGGCGGCTTCTACGGCTGGCCCTACAGTTATTACGGCCAGCATGTGGACGCCCGGGTACAGCCGCAGCGTCCGGATCTGGTGGCGATGGCGATCGCGCCGGATTACGCCCTGGGTTCGCATACCGCGTCGTTAGGTCTGGCGTATTCCGTCGGCACCAGCCTGCCCGCGCGTTTCGCGCACGGCATGTTCATCGGCCAGCATGGCTCGTGGAACCGGAAAACCCTCGCCGGCTACAAAGTGATTTTCGTACCGTTCGCGCAAGGCAGGCCCGCAAGCCGGCCCATGGATGTGTTGACGGGTTTCATCGACGCGCAGGGCCACACGCCTACGGTCGTCCAGTCGGCGTGACGCTGGATCGCAAAGGCGCGCTGCTGGTCGCCGACGATGTCGGCAACGCGATCTGGCGGGTCAGCGCGACGCCGTGAGCGCGATCGGCGATCGGATCCGCGGCGCAATGTCCTGCGCCATGGTTCGCGCAGCGGTCTGTGCGAGGTCCATGGAAGCCGGCGGCAGGATGCGATCGGTTTCCCTGCGCACAACGGCGTAGCACTCGCAGCTGAGCCGTTCCAGCAGTGGCCGGTCCAACACCGTGATGTGGCCGCGGCGATATTCGATCGCGTTCAAGCGCATCAGCCTTCCGGCTGCTTCGGTCACACCTTCGCGACGCACGCCGAGCATGTTGGCGATCAATTCCTGGGTCATCGTCAGCCGGTTGTCCGGCAGTCGATCCAGCGACAGCAGCAGCCAGCGGCACAATTGTTGATCGATCGAGTGATGGCGATTGCAGGCTGCCGTCTGCGCCATCTGCGTGATCAGGCATTGGGTGTAGCGCAGCGCCAATCGCAGCATGTCGCCATGGCGTGCGAACTCGTCCTTCATCTGCTGCGAGGGCAGCCTGTACGCGAAGCCGCCGCTCTGCACGATCGCCCGGCTGGTGGTGCTGTCGCCGCCCATCAACAGGGCGATGCCGACCAGACCTTCGTTGCCGACCACGGAAATTTCCGCAGAGGCCCCGTTCTCCATCACGTACAGCAACGACACGATCGCATCGGTCGGGAAATAGACGTGCCGCAGGGTATCGCCGGATTCGTACAGCACGTGCCCCAACGGCAGCGGCACGTATTCGAGGCACGGGACGATGCGCGCCCGGGCGTCGGCGGGCAGCGCGCAAAGCAGACGATTCTGTAACGGGGAGCGCGGCATGGGCATCGGCGCAGTATTAGCACGGACATTCGTGCCGCATCCGCGCGTCCGCAAGCGACGCGCGCTGCGGTCCGATTCCGTACAGATGCGGCACCGAACGACGCGATGGTGACACCTCCGGCCGTGCATCGCGCATGCGGGTGCCGGCCAGAGCGGGCATTTTGAACGCTGTCGATGCGGGTCTGCCGCCCGCACGCTGCGAGGCTGCGCGGACAGCGGCCGGGAGATGGCGCAGCGAACGCCCTGAAACTACACTCCGACCATGAAGAAACCTGCCAAGACCCAGACTGCTCAGACCCCGGCCGCGCAGGCCATCGCACTCGCCGCCGCACTCGTCGCGGCCTCCACGACATTCCCGGCCTTCGCCCTCGACGGCAAATGGACGCCGGAGCAGGTGCTCGATATCGACCCGAAATGGTTGAAGCAACAGGGTCTGAAGCTGCCGCCGTCGGCGCTCTGGGACGACAAGCGCGGCACCGGCCTGCTCACCGGCACGGTGAACGTGGCCGGCTGTTCGGGCGCATTCGTCTCCAGCACCGGTTTGATCGTGACCAACCATCACTGTCTGTTCGGGCTGGTGCAGGAACACAGCACGCCGCAGCGTGATCTCATCACCAATGGTTTTCTCGCCCGCACCCGGGCCGAAGAGTTGCCGGGCAGCACGATGCGGGTGGAGATTCCCAAGCGCTTCACCGATGTCACCGCGAAGATGCTGGCGGCGGTGCCGGCCGGCGCCGATGCTTCGGCGCGGCTGCAGGCCATCAACGCCGCGCAGAAAGCGCTGGTGAGCGAATGCCAGCAGCAGCCCGACACCAAGTGCAAGGTCGCCGCGTTCGACGACGGCGTGAATTACACGCTGATCGAATCGATCGAACTGCGCGACATCCGCCTCGTCTACGCGCCGCCGCGCGCGATCGGCGAATACGGCGGCGAGACCGACAACTGGTCGTGGCCACGGCACACCGGCGATTTCTCCATCGCCCGCGCATGGGTGGGTGCGGACGGGCGCCCTGCGGATCGCGCGGACACCAATCGCCCGTACACGCCGGAATTCTTTTTCCCGATCTCGAAGCGCGGTCTGGACGAAGGCGATTTCGTGATGGTGCTGGGCTACCCGGGCATCACCTACCGTTCGCTGATCGCCGAGGAAATGCGCGAACGTCGCGAGCGGTTCTTCGTGCGCCGCGAGGATGTGTTCGGCGATTGGATCGCGCATCTTGAACAGGCCAGCGCCGCCGACCCGCAGGGAAAAATCGCGGTGGCGGCGAACGTGAAGGGCATTCTCAACCGCTACAAGAACGCGCAGGGGCAGATCGCTGGGCTCGATCGCGGCCGGATCGTCGACCGGCAGCGCGCGCAGGACGATGTCGTCGCCGCATGGGCATCGAAACATCCGCAGCATGCCGGCGCGATCGCCGCGCGCGATGCGCTCCGCACCGTGCTGGAAGAACGCGAACGCACATGGGAACACGACTTCCTGCTGAATCTGATTCCGCTGGGCGCCGAGTCCGTGGCCGGCGGCATTCCACCGCTACCGAAGAGTCTGTATTACGGCGCCACGCTGGCGTACAACGCGCACGAACGCACGAAGCCGGATGCGGCGCGCGCGTCCAGCTTCGCCGATGCCGACCAGTCCAAACTCCGCGACCGCCTGCGTCGTGAGCAGAGCAATTATTTCGCCGCTGCGGACCAGCGCATCTTCGCCGCGCTGGTGCGGCGCGCGCTGGCGCTGCCGCAGGACCAGCGCATCGCCGCAGTCGACGCGCGCTTCGCCGGGCTGACGCCGGAACAGATCGACCGCGCCATCGCCGACATGTATGCGGCATCACCGCTGCTGGATCCGTCCGCGCGCGAGACGATGCTGGGCGAAAGCACCGATGCGCTGACCGCACGCAAGGATCCTCTGCTCGATTTCGGGATCGCCTGGAGCCGCGAGCTGCGCGCGCTGCGCGAACGCGAGCGCGACTGGAACGCACGCGCCGCGCTGCATCGCCCGGCGTGGCGTCGCGCGGTGGCGGCGCAAGCGGACACACCGATCGCGCCCGACGCCAACGGCACGCTGCGCATCAGCTTCGCCCATGTACAGGGCTACGCACCGCGCGACGGCGTGCGCTACACGCCGTTCACCACGCTCGCTGGCGTGCTCGAAAAACACACCGGCCAGGAGCCATTCAACGTGCCGCTGCCGGTGCGCGACGCGGCGCGCGCGTCGGGCACGCGCTGGCGCCAGAGCACGCTGGATGATGTGCCGGTGAATTTCCTCGCCGATGGCGACACCAGCGGCGGCAATTCCGGTAGCCCGGTGATCGACGCCCGCGGCGCGCTGGTCGGCATCAACTTCGACCGCGTATGGGAAAACGTGGCCGGCGACTTCGGCTTCAACCCGGCGGTGTCGCGCAATATCAGCGTCGATATCCGCTATCTGCTGTGGCAGCTCGACCGTGTGGAACACGCCGATGGCCTGCTGCGGGAGCTGGGCACCGGCGCGGATTGACGCGATATGATCGCCGCGACGCCCGGACCATGCGGGCGCCCGACTTTGCTCCTGCGGTATCGATGCTGCGCCATGGAGGGTTCGTGTATTTGTAAGTGCGTTTGCGGTCGAGGGATCGGTCGGTCATTGGTTTCCGCCGACGCTCGACGGACCTCATTGCCTTTGCTGCGGACGACGCCATGAATCTCACCGATCTGATCAATCGACGCTCATCGGTGGAGAAATCCGAGCTGGAAGCGCTGGCGGCGGCACTGTGGCCGACACTGGAACGCCTGGCCTCATATCAGCTGCAGGGGCGCAGCGGCTTGACCCTGCAGGCATCGGATCTGGCGCAGGATGCCTATATCTCCCTGATGCATGAGTTTCCGGGCCGGTTCAACAACCGCGAGCATTTCTACGCGCTGGCGGCGCGGATCGTGCGCAATATCGTCGTCGATTATCTGCGCAGGCGCAGCGCCGAGAAACGCGGCAGCGGCCTGCCGTTCGAGCGGCTGGAGAAGATCGAAAACGAAGCGGCGGCGCCGTTGGACGACACCGTGGACTGGATCGCGGTGGATGCGGCGCTGACCATTCTGTCGAGCCAGCACGAGGCGGCCGCGCAGGTGGTCGAGCTGAAATTCTTCGCCGGTCTGACCAACGAACAGATCGCCGAGGCGATGGGCTTGTCGCGCGCGACCGTGATCCGCCATTACCGCTATGCCCGCGCGTGGCTGATCGATCATTTCGATGCGGGGAACAGCGCGCATGCCTGACGACACCGTCGATGCCGCCGTGTCGCCCGAGGGCGACATCGATGAGGCGCGATTGTTCGAAACCCTGTGCGAGCTGGAACCCGAAGCGCAGGCGCAGCGCCTGCGCGCACTGGACACGTCGCATCCGGCGCTGGCCTCGCGCCTGCGGCGTTTGCTGTCGATCGACGAGGCCTACGGAACGCACACCGCGCGCAGCGTGATGACAACGGAGATCTCGGACCCGGTCGGCGATATCAGCGATATCGGCGCGTTTCGCCTCGTGCACCAGATCGGCCGTGGCGGCATGGGCGTGGTGTATCTGGCCGAACGCCGCAGCGACTTCGCGCAGCAGGTCGCTATCAAGATCATGCCGCGCTTCGCGATCGACGCGCAGAGCCGCGAGCGTTTCGCGCAGGAACGCCGGATCCTTGCGCAGTTGCGGCATCCCAACATCTGCACCATCGTCGACGGCGGCGAACTGGCGGACGGCACGCCATGGCTGGCGATGGAGTACGTGCCGGGCGAAAGCCTGTGCGCATGGTGCGAACGCAATGGCAGCATCCTGCGCGAGCGGATCGCGCTGTTCCTGCAACTGTGCGACGCGGTGCAGTACGCGCACCGCAATCTGGTAATCCACCGCGATCTGAAAGACAGCAATGTCATGATCGAGCAGCACGGCGATGAGCGCGCCGCAGTCAAACTGCTGGATTTCGGTATCGCCAAATCGCTCGCGGCGATGGCCGACAGCGGGCACACCGCCGTGCAGGACCGGTTCCTGTCGCCGATGACCGCTGCGCCGGAACAGTTGCGCGGCGAACGCGCCACAGTGGCGGTCGATGTGTACGCGCTCGGCGCACTGCTGCATCAGCTGCTGTGCGGCGTGCTGCCGTTCGCGCGGCTGCAGCGCGACCCGATCGCGCTGCAGCGTGCGATCCTCGACACCGTACCGCCACGGACGAGCGACACCCTGCAGCGGGAGCGCGCCGCGACGGCATCGTCGCCGGGCGCCGCGCAGCCCGTGGTGGCGGTGCAGGCGCTGCGCGGCGAACTGGATGCGATCGTCGCCCACTGTCTGCGCAAGGACGCCAGCGAGCGTTATGCGGAAGTCGGCGACCTGGCGCGCGACCTGCGCGCGTGGCTGTCGGGGCATCCGATTTCGATTTCCGGCAACCATCGGCTGTACCGGCTGCGCAAGTTCGTGCGCCGCAACCGCGTCGGAGTCTCTTTCGCGGCGCTCGCGGTCTGCGGCGTTCTGATCGCACTCGCGGTCACGCTCTGGCAAGCCGCAGCGCTGCGCACCGAGCGCGATGCGGCGCAGGCGGCGCGCACCCGCTCGGACATCGACCGCGACCGTGCGCGCGCCGTCGCCGAGTTCGTGCGCTCGACCTTCGAGGAAGCCGATCCGGGCAAGGCATCGGAAGGGGGGCTGCTGGCCCGCGATCTGATCGAGCGCGGCAAGCGCAGGCTGGCCACCCTGGATGGACAACCGGATGTCCAGGCGGAACTGGCGCTGCTGCTGGCCGAAAGCAACGCCGGCATGGGGCTGGTGCAGGAGAGCGATGCGCTCTATCGCAAGCATGCGCCCGCGATCGAAACCCTCTCCGCCACCGACCCGAAAGTACGCTGGCGCGCGAATCTGCTGCGCGCGTCCAATCGAATCGTTCTGGACGAAGATGGCCCGCAATTGGACGCCGCACTGTCGGCGCTGCAACCACTCGCAACCACGCCTGAAGCGCATGTACAGCTGGCTCGGCAACAGGAGCGTCTGCTCGTGCGACGCTCCGAATTCGATCGCGCCGCGCGCACGCTGGAAGACGCCTGGCGGCGCTATTCGGAGTCGCTCGACGAAGCATCGAAGCTGCAGCTGCGGATCGATCTGGGCTATGCGCTGCTCAACGCCGATCGCAATGCCGATGCGCGGCGGGTCTGCGAGGCCATCGACAGGACAGCGCTGCGCAATCAGGATCCCGCCATGCAGATCCGTGCGCTGCGGCTCCTGGTGCGAGAGCTGGATGAGCGCGGCAGCGACCGCGATGCGCTGATCCAAACCATCGGCGACTGGCGGCGCACGGCCGAGCAACTCTACGGCAGCGATTCGCTGGAGGCCGCCGCCGCATATCTCTGGTCGGTCGGCATCAGCACCGACCGGCAGGAACAGGACACGCTGGTCCGCAAGGCCTATGCCATCCAGACGGCGAAGTTGCCGTCGGCGTCCATGGCCCGCGCTTACGCCGAATACAACCTGGCGGACTTCTATCTGGGCTTTCGGCACAGACCGGATCTGGCCGAACCGCATTTGGCGCAGGCGGCACAGATCGGACGCAGGGCGTCCTCGCGTGCCCACGCCGATGTCCGCGGGTTCGAACTCACGTGGGCGGAGACGCTGAACGGATTGGGCCGACATCGCGAATGTCTGGACCGGCTGTCGGCGCCACCGGGGGAGCCGGACGACGATGTCGATGCGAAGAGGCTCAGCAAGCTGCGGCTGGAGTTGGCGAAAGCCGCCGCCGCGCTGCACAGACCCGAGGACGTCCGGCGGAATATCGCCGCCGTCGAGGCCCTGTGGCGTGGGCTCGGCAAACCGTTGCCAGCGGCACTGTCCGGCACCATGCGCAGCCTGGAGGAGAGTCTCGTCCCACGAGCCGACGAACGGTGATCCTGTTCGGCGCGGAAATACGCTCAACGGATTGGGTCAGCCAATACCGGCACGCCCATGCGGCCAAGGATCACCGCATCGACCGGCAAGCGCGCAAGCCTTTGCCGTGTCGCAACCCGCCCGGAATACGTGTCCGGGCTGGAGACTTGAAGAGCGCGCAGGACCTGCGATCTTCCACCCCCTGCAAGACCCGAACGCTTGGAGAGTCACATGATCAAACGCTTCCTCCCGCTGGTACTGATGCTCGCCTGGGCTTCGCCCGCCCTGGCCTACCCCCCTTGCAAGCCGCCCACCGCCCAGTCACTTTTGGAAATATGGGATCAGATTGGAGCCCAGCCCAACGTCGCACCCTGGTTCCTGACCAGCTACACGATGTCCGGCGACCAGAACATCATCAACGAGTTGAGAGCAGGAAAGTGCAAAGATCGCATGCCGGTCTGGACAAGCAACGTCTCGGACGGCGTCATTGGATTGAACCCCGGGCTCTCATCCATCAACGGCTTCGGGGCTCTCTCGCTACCAGAGCTCCCCACGATCGCAATCGATCACCTGAACCTGCGCTACAGGCTCGACTTCAAGATCGACAATGCGCCGCTGTTGAACGACGGCGACTGGATGGACGTGGCGCAGTTGGATTTCGCGCGCGACCGGGGGCTGACCAGCGAGGGTTGGCCGGTGTCCAGCGTGTACCGGGTGCGCAAAATCCAGCGCGACACCAAGACCCATGTCCAGGTGATCGAAGCGCGCTCTGTGAACGATGGCGCCAGCACGAGCAAACCCCCACCGGTCGTCAGCGTCATCGCCGATATACCGCTGACCGATGCGAACGGAAGGACCCCGATCGCGCTGCGCTGGACCCAGCAGGCGCAGCCGGAATCCGACGTTAACGCCGCCGCGGCCATGAACAACGTCAATTCCATCATGGAAGTGCTTTGGCTCGGTCAACAGACCGTCGGACCAGCGAACACCGTTCTGTATTCGACCATGCTTCCACGACAGTGGGCGGATTCGCTTCTCAGCGGGCTGCTCGATTACAACGTCCCCGACGCCTCGGCCTACAGCAGCAACTTCCGCGTAGTGAACAGCGATGTCGTACTGGACGCGCAGACATTCTGATCATCCGTAGAGCGGTCCGCGTTTCGGCTGATCACCTACGCCCGGGCGACGATGTCGCCCGGGCGTGATTCCGACCTCATCGCAGACCGATACGGCGCGCGCTGACAGCACCAGGCGCGCGAGATTCACCCAGAGACGCGCTACAGCCGCAGCAGATGCAGGAACCGCGTGGTCGAGGTGTCTTCGATGCAATGGATCAGACGCACGTCGGCAGCGCGATAGATCGCCTGCCACGCCTTGCGGTCGGGCGGCGGAATGCCCTGACCGGAGATCGCCTGCACGTAGTCGTGCAGCAGGGTTTCTCGACCCGCAGCGTGGCCGCGATGGCCGAGTCGGCCGTAGTAATCGCTGACCAGCAATAACCGCTGCGGAAAATCGCGCTGCAAGCGACGCAGCCACGCGACCGCCGCATCGGCACCGGCCGCGCACAGTTCGTTGGCCAGATCGCCGGCCACGACCGCCTGGATCTTCACGCGCGCCGCATCCGACAACGTGCGCGCGGGGTCGCGGCCGTCGCCCTGCACGATGCGCACGCGGCGCGACACGCCGGCCTCGCGCAAGCGCGCGCGGGCGTTGCGGCACATCGCCGGGTTGGCGTCGATGCCCCAACCGCGAAAGCCCTCATCCTGCAGCGCCATCGTGCGCAGCAGCGCGCCCGGGCCGCAGCCCAGATCGAGTACGGCGCGCACGCCGAGCTGATACAGCAATCCGGCCGGCACCGCTTCTGGGCCTGCAGGCGCCTGCAGGAACGCACGCGCATGTCGCGCGCGATCGACCGCCGCACCGGCGCGCGCAGGACGACGCAGGATCGCCGGCAAGGCGACCGCGTTGCCGGCGAACGCACCGGCATACAGATCGAGCACGAAGCGCGCGGCGGGCGCGTAGGCGGCCGTGGTGCGGAAGCGCTGTCCGCGCTTGTCGATCAGATCGGTGCGCGCGGCGGCGAATTCGAGCGTCGCGCCGAGCATCGCCGCATCGAGGCCGAACTCCTCGGCGAGCGCATCGACGCTGTGCGGACGCGCGAGCGCGGCGAGCACGCCAAGGTCGTGCAGCGTCGACAGCGCGTGAGCCAACTGCAGGCCTTCGGCGAGATCGAGCGCGGACCAGCGCGGCGCAGCGTCGTCCGCTTTCGCGCGCTTTCGCGTCCCTGCTTCAATGCTCAATGCCGTCGCTCCCGGGCATCCATCGTGCCCGCCTGCGCATCGCGCGGCGGCACCAGAATGCCGGCGCTCACCAGATCGCGGAAAAATGTCATCTCCACCGCCGCGCCGCCGGTGTTGGCGCGGATCATCTCGGCGACGTGATCGCAGCGCTGCGGCTGCGCGAACACGCCGAGAATCGCCTCGACGCCTTCGTTGATCTGAAAAGCCTTCGGCTGGCGCTCATCCAACTGCAGCAGATAGATCACGCGGTCGTCGTCGCTGTCGTCGAGCAGGCTGTCGTCGAGCAGACCGTCGAACGACGCACTGTCGCGGATCCGCGCCAGCCAGCGGTCGCAGTCGTGCAGGTCCGGGAGGATCCGTACGCGATCGCTGAGCACGTAGGCGCGCGGCGCTTCGAAGGCTTCGCGTGCGGCGGGATCGGTGCAGTTCAAAGGACGCGCATCGTGCAATTCCAGGCCGAAGCGGAACAGCGAAGCGAGGTGATGTCGCGGCCCGAAATGATCGGCGACGAACGCGACAAGCAGCGCTGCATCCGGTGCCTGTGCGCGCTCGCATTCGCCATTCGCACCGCGCGCGACGAATGCCGAGAATGCAGCGACGAACGCGCTGAGCTTGCCCTCGAAGCGACGCAGCGCGTAGCCGATGACGATCGGCCCGACCCGACGCAGCAGCTCCACCGTCTGCACGGCGAACACGTGCGCCTCGCGCGGTAGCTCCGCCGGGTAATGGAAATAGGTCTGGAAGATATCCGGCGTGCCCACCACCAGATCGCGATCGCGGTCGCCGAGCAGATAGCTGTTGTAGGGACTGGAATAGCCGTCGTAGCGGACATCGGCGCCGTGTTCGGTGTACATCGGCGTACCGGGCTCGGGCTGCAGGATGTGCAGCTGGGTCAGGCAATTCGAACTGAAGCAGCGACCGATCATGTCCAGCGTGTCGTCCTGGTCCTGGCGGTTTTCCTGCGGATAGCCGGTGATGAAGGAGGCGGTGGTTTCGATCCCGACCGCTTCGCACACCGCGAGCATTGGCTCCACCAGATCGACATCGAGTCGCTTCATGGTGATCTGCTGCATCCGCTTGGAGCCGGTCTCGATGCCGAAATACAGACCGACGCAGCCGGCCTCGGCCATTTTTTCGACCATCATCGGGTTGACGCAGTCCACGCGCGCCGACACCCGCCAGCGGAAGCCACGGCCCTGCACCGCTTCGCAGAATTCCAGCACCTTGCGCTTGTTGACCGTGAACATGTCGTGGTCGAGTTTGAATTCCGAATAGCCGTAGAGCTCGCGCAGCCGCTCCAGCTCCAGCACCAGTCGCTCCGCAGATTTGAGCCGGAAACTGCGCTGGAAAAATCCGGCCGTGGAGCAGAACGTGCACATGAACGGGCAACCGCGTCCGGCTTCGATGCGCAGCAGATCGAGGCCGAGTTCGGCGATCGGATAATGGTCGTAGCGCAGCAGCGGCAGGCGGTCGAGATCTTCGACCTTGGGCTTGCCCGGCGTCATCTGGAACCGGCCCCGGGTATCGCGCCAGCTGAGGCCCGGCACCGAGATGAAATGCCGATCCGGCAGCGCGCGCAGCACGCCGGTGAAGATTTCGTCGGCCTCGTGACGCACGATCAGATCGAACTGCGGGAAACGCTCGAGAATGGGACGATCGAGCATGGTCGCGTGCGGACCACCAAGCAGGATCGGCAGGTCGGGTTCTTCGCGGCGCAGCAATGCGGCCACGTTGATCGCGAACAGGAAACTGCAGCCCAGCGTGGTGAAGCCCACCGCTTCCGGCCGCTGGGCGAGGATTGTTTTCGCGGCGCGCGCGTACAGCGTCTCGTCGTAGCGCAGCTCGCCGCTGCGCAGCAGACGCTTGGGATCGTAGATCCGCACCGCATGGCCGTCGGTTTCCGCCGCCGCCGCCAGCGCGAGCAGGCCCAGATGCGGATGCACATCGAGCATGGCCAGATCGCCTTCCTCGGGCATCACCAGATTGTCGACGAGGGTCAGACGCACTCAGCGCGCCTCCATCGGGCCCGGTAGTTCAACGAGGCCCAATGTCGCGAACGTCTGCAGCGCGTCGCGCACCGCGCCGGTCATGCCGTGTCCGCCGCCGAGCCGCCGCGCCAGCACCGCAATGGAGCGGCGACCATCGAGCAAAGACAGCAGGTAGTAGCCGAAAGCGTCGAGCACCACCACCGCCGCATCGTCGCCATCGGGCGCGCGCCAAAAGCATCGATACTGCGGATGCAGCGGCACTTGGCCCAGATCGGGAACGCTGGCGAACAGCGCCTCGGCCAGCGCGCGCGGATCGGACTGCAGTTCCTGCAGCAGGATGTCGCCGCGCACGCGGGGCGCACTGGCAACGTCGATCGGCTCAATATCGCGCGCGCTGGATTCGTACCACACCCCCAAGCGTGCGACCGCATCTTCGTAGCGGATCGCATCCCAGAGCAGCGCATGGGTATGGTCGCCGAGGTCCAGCCAACCACCGAGGAATTCGATCAGATCGCGGGCGCGCGTCGGCATCGCTCCGGCGTAACGCAGACCCTGCCGCGAACGGAACGCGGCGTAAGCGGCGAAGATATCGATCTCGATCGCGGCGACGCTCATCAGCCGGAACGTCAGCGGCATCATCGGCCGCAGCGGATTGTGCCGCACCTTGACGCTCAGGCCGGCGAATTTTCCAAGCGCCGCGAGATCCAGCGTTTCAGGTTCGATTCCCAGTTCGCGAAGCGTCTCCGGATGCTGCCGCCATTGTTCGAGCAGGCGCGGATGCTCCACGCCGGACGCAAGCACCGCATGGACACGGGCCAAGTCGCTCATGCCGCATCCAGCAGCTGACGCACGCGCTGCATGTGCTGATGCAGGATCGGCTGCGGGAATGCCGCCGACCAGTTGTATTCGACGGTCAGCGCCTGCGGTCTGACTTCGCGCAGCACGTGCTGCAGCATCTCGAACACCAGCGGCGGCGCCGGCGCGGCGTGATCGTCCCAGGCGATGCCCGATTGCACGCTGAGTCCGGAGACATGGATTTCGACCACGCGATGCAGCGGGATTTTGCGCAATTCGCGCAGCGGATCGGCGCCGGTGTTGATGCAGGTGATCAGGAAATGGCTGAGGTCGAGCAGCAGGCCTGCGTCGCAACGATCGATGACTGCGGCGATGAATTCGGACATCGGCATGGTGCTGCCGGGAATCTGGAAATACTGCGGCGAGTTCTCCAGCAGCAGTGGCGTTGCGCCCAGGTGCGCGCGCGCGGCGACGAGGTTGGCGACGACCCGATCGACCGACGCTTCGCTCAGCTGCGGGCAGACGGTGTAGGTGAGCTGGGTCGGGTCGGCCGGCTCACGATGGTGCTCGTCGCGGTGGTGCTCTTCGCTGCCGTCGTCTTCCAGGGATTCGGCGGACACGAATGCCAGATGTTCGCCGATCCACGGCGTACGCATGCGCTCGGCGATCCCGGCGATGGCTTCCAGCGTGATCCGCGTCGGCGGCACGGTGCCTGCGACCGACACGCTGGCGCAGTGCAGGATCATCGGAATGCGTTCCTGCAGCGCCGCGACCTCGGGCGTATGCCGCAACTGCTCGAACGGCACTTCGATGTAATCGAGGTGTTCGGGATGACTGTCGAGATAGGCGAGCGCGCTCGGGCCATAGGCCAGGCCCAACTGCGTTCTTCCGGAATCCGTCTCGAAGAATCTCACGCTGCGCGCCCCTGATCGGTAACGACGATTCGGCTGATGACGACTGTTGCGAAGACATGCCGCAAACACATGCCGCGAGCAAGGATACCCCGAGATGCGCGGACGCCATCGCGGACGCCATCGCCTCGTGTAGAGCAGATCGGTTCCGGCCTGTACGGCCGGAACCGACGAGGCATCAGTCGTACAGCCAGCCGCTGCCGAGTTTGCCGGCGGCCAGATCGACTTTGCTGAGGGTCACATTGAGCGTGCCCTTTTCGATGCAGCGCTGGATCGCAGCGATTTTCTTCTTGTCCAGCGGCATCGACAGATGCAGCTTGGGAATCGCGCCTGCCAGCGTGATGCTGGCGGGCCCCGCCTTCGCGGCTTTCTTCGTTGCTTTCTTGGCCGCCTTTTTGGCGGCTGGTTTCTTCGTTGTTGCCATTTCCCTGCTCCTCCGTCCTGCGAGTGATGGACGCCTTGCGACGTCCGACGAAACATTCCGAAGCGCGGTTTTTTGGGAAACGTTACTTTGAACACCCGTTCTTCGAAAATCCGTTGTTCGAATATCCTTCAGAAAATCCAGCATGAAAACTGCGATTCCGCGAACATGTCACAGCCTTCTCTGCGTTGTCAACTCCCATCATCCGACAGTTCGACGATGTCGGTGACGCCGCCGGACAGACGACCGTCTTCGCGAACATCGCAGCGAGGCGCAGCGGACGCATCGCGAAAACGCATCTGCGGATCATCGGCAGGCATCAGCATGATATGCACGCGCCAATCCACTGCGGTATCGCCGTCCAGCACCCAATCGCCCTGCCGGATCAACGCGGCCATCGTGTCCTGCAGCAAACGCATCGCGAGTCCGCGACCGACGCAGCCGTGTCCACCGGCGCCGAACGGAAAGTATTCGTACGGCGATGGCCGCAGCCCCGACCAGCGCGACGGCGCGAACCGCTGCGGCTGCGGAAACAGCGCCGGCTCGCGGTGCGACAGGAACGGACACAGCAGCACTTCGCAATCCGCAGGCAGCCGATGCGTACCCAATCGCACCGGTTCGCGGGTCATGCGTACCATCAATGCGTTGGGCGTCAGCACCCGCAGCGATTCGCTGAGCACTGCATCGAGTAACGGCGAAGTCGCGCCGGTTCGGACATCGGCCTCACGCAAACGCGCACGCAGACCGGGCAACTGGCTGAGCGCGAGCAGCGTCCATGCCAGCGCCACTGCCACCGGCTCGTTGCAGGACATGAACAGGACATTGGCATGCGCGACGAAGCGGTCTTCGTCGATGACATCCTCCGGCGCCGTCGCCAGTGCCGCCAGCGCACCGAAACGTTCGGGATGCGCAAGCTCTGCCCGCGCGGCACGGCGGTAGTCGCGCAACCCCGCGTCGACGTCGCCGCCGACCCGGATCAGTATCTCGCGGGTCGATGCGTCCATCGACCGCCAAGGCGCAACGGCTTCGCGCCGCAGCTGGAAATAGTGCATCAGGCCTGCGGGCGACAGCGCACTGGCGGACGCGTCGCCGAACAACAGCTGCGACGACGCCTGCAGGGCCAGCGCACGCATGTGCGCAAGCAATGCGCCTGTCCGCTGCGCACGCATGCGCGCGCAGACCGCAGCGACCGCAGCATCGGCGGCATGACGCACTGCAACAGCATCGGCGGAAGACAGCACGCGCGCCAGCAGTTGCTTCTGGCGTTCGTGCTCACCGCCACGCATACCGTGCAGACCAGCATTGAGATTCTGCAGCGTCGCCGGCAAACCCAGGCGCACGGCTGCGGACACCGGCAGCACGAAACGTTCGATATCGGTCAGCACCGCGCGCTGATGGCGCTCGCCGAAGATCGCGATCACGCCGCGACAGTCCGGCGATCGCGACAGCAGCGCGCCTTCGATCGGCAGCGCGTACAGATCGCCGAGCGTACGGCGCCACCGTTCCAGGTAACGCATCGGCTCGTCGACGAGGGCATCGGCATCGGCCGCGAACGGCAGATCGAGCAGGTCGTCGTGCGCGCTGGCGCTCATGCCGGGCGCCGGAGACATACTTGGCGTGCGCAGGCGCGCGAAGCGTGGCGGTGTCGTTCCATCTGCCCGGAGTCCTCTGCCGTGTCGGCCGACACATCGGCCGGATTCGATCATAGGCCAGCGGCAGAGCGGATGACATCACTGCCTGTGGCGCGAGACGGGATACGCGGGCCTCCGCGACAGTGCACTGGCCGATCCAAACCCGCCTGATCCTGTTTGTCTCCGAATTCCGCTGAAGATCGCGAGTCCCGGCATTCCGGGTTCCCTCGCGAGACGCGAGGACGAATCGCCGCACAGAGACCATCACAGGAGAGACAAGACACATGAAGACCATATTGACGGCAGCGCTCACCCCACTTCTCTTCGCCGGCAGCGCATTCGCTGCGGATGGTGTCGGAGCGAATGGATTCAGGATCGAAAGCGAAGCGCAGTTCGTTCGCGACTACGGCGACCAGATCGAACATGTCGGCCCGGGCGTATATCAGATCGTCAAAGGCAAACTGGCGGGCAAGACGGTCTCGATCGGCGAAGCGGGTCTGCGATACGACCTCAGCGAACGGCGTGCCCGCGTCGCGACCGCAGCCAAGTCAGGCAAGGCCAAAATCGCAAGCGACGCGATCCTCCGCAGACTGGAAGGCGTGCAGGCACGGTACGAGGAACTGCGGGCAGCATCGACAGGAGATGTCGGCACACGGCAAGCCGGCAGCGGCTCATTTCCATGCATATACTCGTCGCCTTTTTCCAGGTCCCTGGTCTGGTACTACGGATACGCGAACATCGGCGCCACGACCGAGCTGTATCTGGATCGCGGCGATGGCACATTCAACTGGTATTACGCGCGGGCCGCGGCCTCCGCGTACGGCTGGGTCAACCCTCCTTTCAACGTGCCCGCTTCGGTGTCGATGGTGGCCGACGCCCAAGTGGAGAACCTGTACACCGGGGAATTCGTTTCGTACACGGTCCCGGGAATCTGGTCCACCGGCATATCGACCGGCTACATCTACAGCGGGCCGGTGTTCTACCACAACCTGAGAGCGTTTGCGGCGGTGAGCGGTGTGGGGAACTGTTTCGGTTACGTCTCGATCTCGGACAGCATGACCCCGCCGGTGTTCTGAGCGGGGCCACTGCATGCATGCAGGCGCAGACATCGCCTGCACACATATCCGAAGCATGATTGTGGCGCCGGGCAAAACACCCGGCGCCATTTTCGTATCAGTGCTCGTACGCCGCTTCGCCGTGCGAGGCGATGTCCAGACCTTCGCGCTCCGCTTCTTCGTTGACGCGCAGGCCGATCGTGTACTTCACCAGCGTGAACGCGATCAGCGAAACGATGCCCGACAGCGCGATCGTCACCAGCACGCCCTGCAGCTGGATCCAGACCTGCGACGCGATGCTGTAATCGACCAGCGCGGTTTCGGTCACGTAGTCCCAGATGCCCGCGCCGCCGAGCGACGGCGCCGCGAACACGCCGGTCAACAGCGCGCCGGTGATGCCGCCGACGCCGTGCACGCCGAACACGTCGAGACTGTCGTCGGCACGCAGCAGTTTCTTCAGCCCGGTCACGCCCCAGAAGCAGACGACACCGGCGATCGCACCGATCGCGAGCGCGCCCATCAGGCCGACGTAACCGCATGCGGGCGTGATCGCCACCAGACCCGCGACTGCGCCCGAGGCGCCGCCGAGCATCGAGGGCTTGCCGCGCGCGATCCACTCGACCGCGCTCCACACCAACACCGCGGCGGCGGTGGCGAGGAAAGTGTTGACGAACGCGAGCGCGGCGACGCCGTTGGCTTCCAGCGCTGAACCGGCGTTGAAACCGAACCAGCCGAACCACAGGATCGAAGCGCCGACCATGGTCTGGGTGAGGTTGTGCGGACGGATCGCTTCACGACGATAGCCCAGACGCGGGCCGATGACGTACGCACCGACCAGACCGGCGATCGCGGCGTTGATATGCACCACCGTACCGCCCGCGAAATCGAGCGCGCCCTTGGCCCAGAGGAAACCGGACTTCGCGAGCACGCCATCGACCGCATCGGTGCCGGTGAACGCATCCGGACCGGGGAAGAACCACACCATGTGCGCCATCGGCGCGTAGGCGAAGGTGAACCAGATCACCGTGAACAACAGCAGGCCGGCGAACTTCACGCGTTCGGCGAACGCACCGACGATCAGCGCACAGGTGATGCAGGCGAACGCGCCCTGGAACACGAAGAACGCGAGTTCCGGGAGATACACGCCCTTGGTGAACGTCGCGCCCATCGCACCGTTGAGTCCGGCGCCGAACAAGCGCGCGCCGCCGCCGATGAAGGCATTGTTTTCGGTGAACGCGAGACTGTAGCCGTAGATCACCCAAAGCACCGCGACCAGCGAGAACACCACCAAGCATTGCATCAGGATCGACAGCACGTTCTTGCTGCGCACCAGACCGCCATAGAACAGCGCGAGCCCGGGCAGGGTCATGAAGATCACCAACGCCGAGCACACCAGAATCCATGCGGTGTCGCCCTTGTCGGCGACCTGCGCGGGTGCGGCGGCAGGTTCTTCG
This sequence comes from Lysobacteraceae bacterium, assembly GCA_040079515.1. Taxonomy (GTDB): domain Bacteria; phylum Pseudomonadota; class Gammaproteobacteria; order Xanthomonadales; family Xanthomonadaceae; genus Lysobacter_I. The sequence continues at coordinate 57,605 of JBEBKD010000011.1, read as the reverse complement.
GTAGCGGCCGGTTCCGCAGCGGAAGCCGGCACGGCGGCATCGTCGGGCTTGACCGCTTCAGCGGTTCCGGTCGTTGTGGCGGCTTCGGTCGCCGGCGCTGTTTGCGCGGCCACCGTCGACATTGCGCCGAACGTCATCGCGCCGCACAGCAGCGCAAGCAACAGCGTACGGGTTCGCAACCCGGAAAAGAATCCAGTGTTCATGGGACAGTCTCCGAGTGAGGGTTAGAGCGCGTCCGCGCCGACTTCGCCGGTGCGGATGCGGATGACCTGTTCCAGCGCGGTGACGAAAATCTTGCCGTCGCCGATCTTGCCGGTGCCCGCGGATTGCTGGATCGCTTCGATCGCGGCGTCGAGCCGGTCGCTCGCCACCGCAACTTCGACCTTGATCTTGGGCAGGAAATCGACGACGTACTCCGCGCCGCGATACAACTCGGTATGTCCCTTCTGTCGACCGAAGCCTTTGACTTCGGTGACGGTGATTCCGGACACGCCCATCTCGGACAAGGCTTCGCGCACCTCGTCGAGCTTGAACGGCCGGATGATGGCGGTAATCAGTTTCATGCGCTCTCCCCGTTGGCGAAAATTCGCTGTGGATGATGGCCGGCACCGGAGTGCCGGCCATCGGTGAAGAGAACCGCTCTACGCATTCCGACGTGGGGAAGGAAGCTGCGTATGCGTTTCCCGTGCCTCGTCTTGCAAAAAACAGACTACTGGTGTCGCTTCCACGACGATCGCGAGTTCAGAGCGCGATCGTCATGAACATGCTGTACGGGTCTTCGACATAGTCCGCGAACGGACCGCATTCCTCGAAGCCGAAACGCTCGTACAGCGCCCTCGCCGGCTCGAACACTTCCATCGAACCGGTTTCCAGACTCAGGCGCCGATAGTTCCGGCCCCTGGCTTCCTGCAGGATGTGGCGCATCAATCTGGCCGCCACCCCTTTGCGCACATATCCCGAGACCGTGCGCATCGATTTGATTTCGCCGTGCGTCGCGTCGAGTTGCTTCAACGCGCCGCAGCCCAACAATGTGTCGCCTTCCCACACGCTCCAGAACGTGACATCGATCGCGCGCAGACCGTCCAGATCCAGCGCGTGGCAACTTTCCGGCGGCGAGTACTGCGCGAGATCCGCCTTGTGTTCGCGCAACAGTGCGATGACCTCGTCGCCTTGCAGATCGTCGATGCGGATGTCCATCGCCCTCTCAACTCAACCGGGTGTTCTCCTCCCCTTGCGCACAGCGCAGGGGGAGGTCGGGAGGGGGTGCTTTACCGACACGCGTTCAACCCCTCCCCAACCCTCCCCTTCGCTTTCAGCGAAAGGGAGGGAGTAAACATCAGATCGTGTAATACATCTGGTATTCGAGCGGATGCGTCGCCGCGCGGAACCTGGTGACTTCCTGCATCTTCAGCGCGATGTAGCCGTCGATGAAATCATCGTTGAACACGCCGCCGGCCTTGAGGAATTCGCGATCCTTGTCCAGCGCTTCCAATGCCTGATCCAGCGAATGGCAGACGGTGGGGATGTTCTTCTCTTCTTCCGGCGGCAGGTCGTACAGATCCTTGTCGCTGGGCGAGCCCGGATCGATCTGATTCTTGATGCCGTCCAGACCGGCCATCATCAGCGCGGCGAAGGTGAGGTAACCGGAGTTCATCGGATCCGGGAAACGGATCTCGATGCGGCGCGCCTTCGGGTTGGAGACATACGGGATGCGGCATGAGGCCGAACGGTTGCGCGCCGAATAGGCCAGCATCACCGGCGCTTCGAAGCCCGGCACCAGACGCTTGTAGCTGTTGGTGGTGGAGTTGGCGAACGCGTTGATCGCGCGCGCGTGCTTGAAAATACCGCCGATGTACCACAGTGCCATCTGCGACAGGCCGCCGTAGCCGTCGCCGGAGAACAGGTTCACGCCGCCCTTGGCCAGCGACTGGTGCACGTGCATGCCGCTGCCGTTGTCGCCGACGATGGGCTTGGGCATGAAGGTCGCGGTCTTGCCGTTGCGGTGCGCGACGTTCTTGATGATGTATTTCATGGTCAGCAGTTCGTCGGCCTTCTGCACCAGGGTGCTGAACTTGGTGCCGATCTCGCACTGGCCTGCGTTGGCGACTTCGTGATGATGCACTTCCACTTCGATGCCTGCGGCTTCGAGTTCCTTGCACATTTCGGCGCGGATGTCGTGCAGCGAATCCAGCGGCGCGACCGGGAAGTAGCCGCCCTTCACCATCGGCCGGTAGCCGGTGTTGCCGCCTTCGTATTCGCGGCCCGAATTCCAATGCGCCTCTTCCGAATCGATGTGGAAGAAGGTGTGGCCCATTTCGTTGGCGAAACGCACGCTGTCGAAGATGAAGAATTCCGGCTCCGGGCCGAAGAACGCCTGGTCGGCGATGCCGCTGGCCTTGAGGTAGGCCTCGGCGCGCTTGGCGACGCCGCGTGGGTCGCGGGTGTAGGCCTGCATGGTCGCCGGATCGAGGATGTCGCAGGTCAGGATCAGGGTCGGGTCGGCGGTGAACGGATCGATGACCGCGGTCGACGCGTCGGGCAACAGCACCATGTCGGATTCGTTGATGCCCTTCCAGCCGCTGATCGACGAACCGTCGAACATCTTGCCGTCTTCAAAGAGACTGGCCTCGACGATGGATTTCGGGAAGGTGACGTGGTGCTGCACGCCGCGCATGTCGGTGAAGCGCAGGTCCACGAATTCGATCTTGTGGTCCTTGATGAGTTTTTCGACGTGCTCGAGAGACATTCGGAGGCTCCGATGGGTGGTAGGATATTGTTGTCATTGCAAGGTCTGTGCCACCTGCAGCCTCTCGCTAATTAATTGATTTCTTTGATTATTTTGAGCGGCGGCTTACGGAGTTAGCACCAAATCTGCACACGACTCTGCACACTTGCACTTTTTTGGTGCATTGCGCTGATCCGGCGGCACTCATGGAATGCGCCTCCCATCCGCGTCATCGACACTTCAACGCTTTTTCAACGTCGCAAGGAATGCGTCATGGAACCGACTACAGCATCGCCCCGATACCCGACATTCGCACGCGCAGTGGCGCTGATCGGACATCCAATCCAACTGGCCGGCGTGTTCGGGCTGTGGTGGGCACTGGGCCGCAGCGACAAGGCGATGTACATGGCGCTGGCGGCGACGCTGCTGGTGTCGATGACTCTGGAACGGCTGATCCCGGCCGTGCCGGCATGGCGCCAGGGTTTACGCGAAACGTTCCCGCTGGTGGGCCTCTATGTCTTGGGCATGGTGCTCTACAACGTCATCCTCATCGGCTACGTATCGGCGCTGCCGGCATCGCTGAACGATGCCCACGCGCACATCGGAAACGCGATCTGGCCAAGCGCATGGCCGCTGCCGGCGCAGGCACTGCTGCTGTTCTTCGCTTCCGACTTCCTCTATTACTGGGCGCATCGTGCGATCCATCGCTGGTCGCCGGTGTGGCGCATCAGCGGGCACGGCTTCCATCATGCGTTCCAGAATCTGCACACGATCAACGCCGGCACCAACCATCCGTTCGAGCTGGTGTTTCTGGCGATACCGCCGGTACTGCTGGGCGCTGTTTTCGGCCCGCCCGACGAGGCGTTGATCGGCGCAGGCCTACTGGTGCTCGCCAACGCGAGCATGGCGCATGCCAATGTCCACATGGAAACGCCGCTGTTCAACTGGATCTTCACCTCCAGCGACCAGCATCGCCTGCATCATTCCGCAGTGTTCGAAGACAGCAATACCAACTATGCCTGCAACGCGATCCTGTGGGACCGCCTCTTCGGCACCTATCGCCGCGGTGAGGTGCGGCAAACCGGCATCGGCCCTACGCAACCCGCACTGTGGCGGATGTTCCTGATGCCGTTCCACGAACCGAAGGACGCGGACACGGTGGCGACACGCCAGCACGCGCCCAACTGAAGAAGCGCGGGCTGCGGTCGTCCGCGCAACGCGCTCCAGTTAAACTTCGCGCGGCGCCGCAGCGTTGCGGCAGAGGTCTCTCATGCGCACCCGTCTTTCCACACTGCTCGCCCTCTCCCTGCTGTGCGCATCCGGCCTCAGCGCAGCGCACGACACCTGCCTTGTGCTCAGCGGCGGCGGCGCGCGCGGCATGGCGCATATCGGCGTGATCCGGGTGCTGGAGCGCGAGCGCATCCCGGTGGACTGCATCGTCGGCACCAGCATGGGCGCGGTGGTCGGCAGTCTCTACGCCAGCGGCATGACCGCCGCCGAGATCGAAAGCGGTCTGCGCGCGCTGGACTGGAACGCGATGTTCGTCGACCGCATCGACCGCCGCACCTTCACCCAGCGGCGCAAGGACGAGGACCGCAGCTTCCTCGCCAAAGGCGGCTTCGGCCTGCGCGACGGCAAAGTCACGGTACCGCCGTCGGTGTTCGAAGGCCAGCGCCTCGCGGTGGCGCTGCGCGCGGCGCTGCTGCCGAGCGCTAACATCCCGCGCTTCGACGACCTGCCCATTCCCTATCGCGCGATCGGCACGGATCTGGAAACCGGCGACGCGGTGTCGATGGATCACGGCGATCTGGTCAACGCGGTGCGCGCGAGCATGGCGGTGCCGGGCGCGCTGGCGCCGGTGAGCTATGGCGAGCGTTCGCTGGTCGACGGCGGCATGTCGATGAATCTGCCGGTGGAGATCGCGCAGGGCTGGGGCGCGAAGCGGATCATCGCCGTGGACATCGGCGCGCCGCTCAAGAAACGTGAGCTGTTGACCGATCCTTTCAGCATCACCGACCAGATGGTCACCGCGCTGATGCTGAAGGAAACGAAGCGTCAGCGCGAACGACTTGGCGCTGGCGATGTGCTGATCATTCCGGAATTGGGCGATCTGAGCTCGGCCGACTTCACCGCCGGCCTGGACCAGGGCATCGCGCTGGGCGAACAGGCGACCGTCGCGGCACTGCCGCAACTGCAGGCGATGCGGGTGTCGCCCGAGGCCTACGCCACATGGCGCGAAACGCGCATGGCGCGACTGAAACCCATCGGTCCGGTCGACCGGGTCGAACTGGTCAACACCTCGACCATGGACGACGAAGCCCTGCGCACGTATCTCAGCACGCAACCTGGCGACAAGATCGACCCGAAGAAAATCGAAGAAGACCTGAGCCGGCTCTACGGCCTGGGCGAATTCTCGCGCGCCTACTACACCGTCGATATCGATGCGGACGACAAGACCGTGCTGACCTACGTCGCGCGCAGCCGGCGCTGGGAAGAGGACGGCACGTTGAAGTTCGGCATCTTCCTGCAGGATGATTTTGAAGGCCATGGCGAGTATCAGATCGGCGCACGCTACGGCAAACGCGAGCTCAATCGTTTCGGCGGCGACCTGCTGCTGGAAGCGCGGCTCGGCGACCGAAACCGCGCGTTCGCGCAGTGGAATCAACCGCTGGACATGCACCGCTATACCTTCATGCGGCCGTCGCTGGAATGGAACGGCGAAAACGAGACCCTGATCGACGACGACATCGACACTGGCGACTACCGGTACAGCCGCTGGGAAGCGCGCGCGGCGCTGGGCTTCAATCTGCGCGATTGGGGCGAAATCGCGATCACCCCGTTCCTGCGTCGCAACCACTTCGATCTGCGCTCGCAGCCGATGTCCGGCGGTATCCCGCGCACCAGCACCAGCGCTGGCGTGGATGCGGAATTGACCCTCGACACCCAGGACGACGCCGAATTTCCCGGCAAGGGCTGGTATCTGCAAGCACGACACACGCGCTACCTGTCGATGATCGGCGCTGATACCCATGGCTTCAGCAGCCGCGCGATAGCCTCGTATGCGTTCACGGCATGGGGTGGCCGCTGGCAGTTCGGCGCGCAGGCGCAGGACCATCGCGGCAACGCCTACGAAGACGTGGCGCAACTCGGCGGCCCGTTCCGTCTATCCGGCTACGGCATCGACACGCTGCACGGCACCGGTTCGGCGCTGGGCACGCTGCAATTCAATTATCCGTTGGCGCAACTGCTGCAATACCCGCTGTTCGTCGGCGGTTCGCTGGAAGCCGGGCAGATCTGGCAACGCGGACAGGCGCCCTCTTTCGAGCGCACGATCTTCGGCGGCAGCCTGTACACCGCGCTCGATACGCCGTTGGGCCCTATCTACTTCGGCCTGGGACTTGCCGAGAACGGCCAGGAAACAGTGTTCCTGAGGCTCGGGCAGCCGTACTGAAACGAAAACATGCGCCTCGCGACCGGCACCGTACCGGTCGGCATGTCCTGTTTCTCTCGCAACCCGCGACCATTGTTTCTTGAGCCATCCGGCTCCGCTGGGGCGCGCGTGCTCCAGCGCCAATGACGACCTCAAGGAACGAAACCCATGTCTTCTGTTATCCGCATCGGCACGCGGCTGCCGAGAAAACTCGCCGTCACCGCTGCTGTCCTGCTTGCTGCATCGTCTTGGGCAGGCAGCGTCGCCGCCGCGCAGGACGGCACGATCTTCGACGACCGCGTGTTCGAGTGGCGCTACTACCTCGACCCGAACGTCAATCCCGACCTGCAGAACGCCGGCCTCATCACCGAAGCCCAGGCGCGCTCGCATTGGCAGACCAACGGTATCAATGAAGGCCGTCGCGGCGGGCCAGGATTCACGGCTTCGCAGTATCTCGGTCTGTATGTCGACCTGAGGAACGCCTATGGTGCGACCAATTACCGGGGCGCCATCAGCCACTACCTCGTGCATGGTTACAACGAAAGGCGATACGGCCAGTCTTCTTGCCCCACCAACTACGATCTCTCCGGCTTCAACATCAACGTTCCCGCTTACTGCTTCGCGCGATCGTTGAATGCCACGATCACCTCGACCGAACAATACTTCGCGAAGTATCTGTACTGTTTCCCATTGCCGGCAGGTGGCCGCAACGTCAGCGGCCTGTCGGGCAGCGTCTCGATCAATACCGCAACCGCGCAGGACAATCCTTCCGAAGCGCTGGTTATCGTCGGCCACACCCCCAACCCATGCCCGGCGAACGGCACCAAGTACGGCGCGGACTGGAATATTCCGCCGCTCGTCGGCTCGCGCACATTGGCCTCGTTCATCACCAAGCGCCAGGGCGCCGGATCGGTCACCGCATTCACCAACGTCGACTTCCCCGCCGTCGGCACCAGCGGCGGCAGTCTCTTCGTCCTGCTCGACGGTGGCCCATCGCTGGGCAGCGGCAAGCCCATCGCTTCGATCACCATGAAAAGCAATATGGTGCTGAAAACGGCGGCCTCGGCGCATCCGTCGAAATACTTCATCAACGGCAGCGACGAATACTGCTACCTGATGACCGGTGGCTGTCAGTTGGCATCGACCTCCAACAACATCACCTTCGTGACCGCACAGCGCGCATCCGGCGGCGGCGCGGCGTTGAAGCTGTTCGGCAACACCAGCGCCGGCTCGATCACGCGACCGATCGGCTGGTGGACCAGTCGCCACGACTGGTACGTCACGCCCTGCGCGAATGTTCCCGGCATGCCGTCCACAGCGGGAAGACACGTCTACACCGTCGCCGGCAGAGCAGCCATCCCGGCCGGCACGCCGAGCTACGGCTACGAACAGGGCACCTCCGGCGACTCGCTGCACTGGACGGTGAACAACGTGCTGCCGTTGCCATCGACCGGCGTCCGCGCCGGCACCGACTGCATCGTCCACCTCGCCTACGCGAACGTGAACAGTCAGATGGATATCGAGAGCCAGGTGAATTACATGCTGTATTACTGAGTCTGCGGCTGGCGTGGCGCTAGCCGGCCATGCAATTCATATCCGCAGGCGCTTGGCGTCGGCCACGACACCTTCTGGCAACCGGGGGTGTCGTCGTTATATGCGCTGCCCGATCCTTGTCCAACATGGACTTCGAAATAGACATCCTGCCGCCCGAAGCATCGCATCGAACTGTTTTACTACTGAAAACAGATCTCGCGGCGCGGAAACATGGTGCACTGCCGCACAAATGCGGGTAATGCATCCTGTTTTCGATAAAGCCATTAAAATGGCGTGTGAATTTCGTTTTATCGGCGTTATTTCCACCTATCGTTTCTGATAGTTCCGCCCGAAACGTGATGTTTGTTGCAAAAGCCCTCGCTCTGCCACACCACGCTCCGCATCCGTATTCACCCTCCACCGTGAATACGCGAATGGATATTCCATCCATCCCATCGACTCGTATATAGGGATTGCACATGCGAAAACGTCTTATCGAGCGTAATATTTTCCCTCCCGCGAACACCTCACTCGTGGCCGCATGCATTCTGCTGGCCGCGCTCTCATCGAATGCGATCGCTGCAACAGATGATCGTCCAAACATGATCACGCCCGAAATGCGGCGGGCGATGAAACGCGATCTGCACATGGATTCCGCGCAGATTCCGCGCTACATCGACACCGAACGCCAGTCTGTACGCAAGCAGGAAGACGCCAGACGGCTATTCGGCAATGCCTATGCCGGTTCATGGATGGAACGCGACAGCAACGGCGAGTTCAAGCTCGTCGTCGGCGCCACCGATGTCGCCTTCGCCGCGAAAGCGCCGACGCTCGGCGCGGAAGTCAGACACGTGCGCCACAGCCTGGCGCAGCTGGAAACGTCGATGTCGCAACTCAACCGCAGACGCGCTTCGATCGCCGGACGAAAGGAGATCTACAGCTGGCGCGTCGATCTGCCGAGCAACACGGTGGTGGTGACCGCCGCTGCGAATGCGACCGCCGCCGCGATCGACTTCGTCGCAGCGAGCGGCGCCGATCCGCAGACCGTGCGCGTCGAAACCTCGACGCTGCGTCCGCAGCTTGCCTACAACCTGATCGGCGGCGACCGCTATACCTTGCCCAATGGCGGCTGGTGCTCGATCGGACTCCCGGTCACGCAGGGCGGCTTCGTCACCGCAGGCCACTGCGGCACGCTCAATACCGCAGTCACTGGATCCAACGGCGTCGCCATCGGCAGCTTCGCCGGTTCGACGTTCCCCGGCAGCGATCTCGCATGGGTGCGCGCCACCAATACGAACTGGATCAGCCAGCCGTGGGTGGCGAACTATGTTGGCGGCGTGGTGTCGGTCATCGGTGGTCTGGAAGCGCCCGTGGGTGCGGTGACCTGTCGTTCCGGCGCACGCACCGGCTATCGCTGCGGCATCATCGGCGCCCGCAACGTCACCGTGAATTACGGCGGCAGTCTGGTCTACGGCCTCACCCAGTCCAGCGCCTGTCTCGGCCAAGGCGATTCCGGTGGTTCCTTCATCACCCCCGGCGGAGAAGCGCAAGGCGTGGCCTCCGGCGGCGCGTTGAACGCGAACGGCGAGAATTGTTCGATCGCTTCGCCGGTGTCGTTCCATCAGCCGCTGCAGCCGATCCTCAATGCCTATGGGTTGACGCTGAGTACCGTTGCCAGCTGCGGACGCCTGAATCCCGGCAACATGCTGACTGCCGGAAATTCGATCTTGGCTTGCAACGGTCGCTACAGATTGTATATGGGCACGACCGGCAGGCTTACCCTCTACAATCCCGCCGGCGCAGTCATCTGGTCGCGGGGCGTCAGCGCTCTTGTTGGAATGCCGCACAGAGCTTCGATGGGTAGGGACGGCGATCTGACAGTGTCCGTCTTCAACAATCCGAAAATCCCGCAGGTGCGATGGAGCAGTGGCACGGGCGGTCATCCGGGCGCTCTGCTGCTGGTTCAGGGTGACGGCAACATGATCATCATCAGCCATCAGGGCCAGTTGCTCTGGGCGAGCAACACCGCCGGGCTGTAACCCTGCGACAAACGCACACGACAAGCCGACACCCGCTTCGACACCCCCGCGCAATCGGGGGTGTCGTCGTTCCGGAACTCGCTTCGCCAGCTCGGCTTCGCACGCTTTGCTTCGCCGTTACACTAGCGTTTTGATCGCGCCCACCAACGCATGAACGACCTGCTCACCGCGCTGCTGCTCGGCATCATCGAAGGCATCACCGAATTCCTGCCGATTTCCAGCACCGGCCATCTGCTGATCGCCGAACGCTGGCTGGGCCATCGCAGCGATCTGTTCAACATCGCGATCCAGGCCGGCGCCATCCTCGCGGTGGTGGCGATCTACTGGCAGCGTTTGTGGCGTCTGCTCGTCGGTTTTCGCGAACGCGAGAACTTCGACTACGCCGTCAAGCTGGCGGTCGCATTCGGCGTCACGGCCGTCGGCGGTCTACTGGTCAAGAAGCTCGGCTGGGAATTGCCCGATGAGGTGCGGCCGATCGCCTGGGCATTGATCATCGGCGGCGTATGGATGCTGCTGGCCGAACACTTCGCCGCCAAGCGCGCGGCCACGCTGGGCGAACGCAGCGAGATCAGTTGGACGGTGGCGATCCTGGTCGGCATCGCGCAGGTCGTTGCCGGCGTATTTCCGGGCACTTCACGCTCGGGCGCGACCATCTTCGTCGCGCTGCTCGCCGGTACGACCAGCCGCGTCGCCGCGACCGAGTTCGCATTCCTCGTCGGTATTCCGACGATGTTTGCCGCGACCGCCTACGAACTGCTGGGCGTGTTCAAGGATGGTGGCGCCGCGAACGAAGACTGGACCGCGCTCGCGGTCGCGTTCGTCGCTTCAGCCGTCACCGCCTTCATCGCGGTCAAATGGCTGCTGCGCTACATTCAGAGCCATCGCTTCACCGCATTCTCGGTGTATCGCTTCGTGGTCGGCGCTGCGCTGCTGTGGTTGATCCCCACAGGACAATGAGCACAGCGACACCCGTACACCGGGATTCATGGTGGCGCGATATCGCGCCATCGTCGGTCGCGGCCGGCTTCGTCACCGTGCTGGTCGGGTTCACCAGCTCGGCGGTGATCGTGTTCCAGGCCGCGCGTGCGCTGGGCGCATCGGAAGCGGAAACCGCTTCGTGGCTGTGGGCGCTGGGCATCGGCATGGGCGTGACCTGCATCGGCCTGTCGCTGCGCTGGCGGATGCCGATCGTCACCGCGTGGTCGACGCCGGGCGCGGCGATGCTGGTCGCGAGCAATGCCGGCGTACCGCTGTCCGACGCCATCGGAGCCTTCGTACTGGTCGCGCTGCTGACCGCCATCGCCGGCTTCAGCGGCATGTTCGAGCGCGGCATGCGCCGGGTGCCGCTGGCGCTGGCCTCCGGTCTGCTCGGCGGCGTGCTGCTGCGTTTCGGCATGGACGTGTTCGTGTCGATGCACACGCAGATGGCGATGACCCTGGCGATGTTCGTGGCGTATCTGTGCGGACGGCGCTGGTTCCCGCGCTACGCGGTGCTGGCGACGCTGCTGCTGGGCATGGCCATCGCGGGCGCGAACGGCCTGCTGCATCTGGGCGATGTCGAACTGCGTGTCGCGCGACCGGTGTTCACGATGCCGTCGCTGTCGCTGGCGGCGGTGTTCGGCATCGCGCTGCCGCTGTTCGTGGTGACGATGGCCTCGCAGAATATTCCGGGGATCGCGGTTGCGCGCGCCTCCGGCTATGAACCGCCGGTGTCGTCGACCATCGGCTGGATCGGCACCACCAACATTCTGCTCGCGCCGTTCGGCGCGTATTCGCTGTGCATGGCGGCGATCACCGCCGCGATCTGCAGCGGCCGCGAGGCGCACCCGGACCCGTCGAAGCGCTACGTGGCCTCGGTCTTCGCCGGCATCTTCTACCTGTTTACCGGTGTGTTCGGGGCCACCGTCGCCGCGCTGTTCGCGGCGTTCCCGAAGGAACTGGTCATGGCGATCGCCGGGCTGGCGCTGTTCGGCACCATCGGCAGCAGTCTCGCCGCCGCGCTGCGCGAGGACCGCGATCGCGAAGCCGCGCTGATCACCTTCCTCGTCACCGCTTCCGGATTCAGCTTCGGCGGTATCGGCTCGGCGTTCTGGGGGCTGATCGCCGGCGGTATCGCCCTGCTTCTGCGTCCACGCGTGCGCTGACCGCAACCGGGTGTATCGTTTCCGAACACGGGGCGCCTCGCGTCATCCGGATGCACAACCCCCTCCAGTCTCGCCGCACGTTCAAGGACGCATTCCCGCGGAGCCCACCATGACCCGTTCCCTCTCGCTCCTGATGCTCTCGCTGGCCCTCGCCGCATGCGCGCAAGCACCTTCGTCCGCTGATGCATCCAAGGCCGACTCCCAGCCGCAGCCGGACCGCATGCAGACCATGAAGAATCCGCTCGCCGATTTTCACTGGCGCCTGCAGGACGCCACCGACACGCAGGGGCGTCGTATCGACGCGTTGCTGGTGCGCCAGGCACAACCGCTGCAATTCGATTTCGTCGACGGCCGCATCAGCATCGCCAACGCCTGCAACGGCATGAGCGGCGAAGTCCGCATCGAAGGCGACACGTTGCGCTTCGGCCCGCTGGTTTCGACCAGGATGGCCTGCGCCGACCCGGCGGTGATGGCGCTGGACGCCGAAGTCGCGAAACGACTGGTAGGCGGCATCGCATTCCGATTGCTCGAAAGCGACCCGCCTCAACTGATGTTGAACGTCGCGAATGGCGACACGCTGCGTTTCGTCGGCATGGCCGCGCCGGAAATCCGTTTCGGCAATCCGGGCACGATCGTGTTCATGGAAGTGGCCGCGCACACCAGGCCCTGTCAGCACCCGATGATGCCGTCGCCCAGGCAATGCCTCGAAGTGCGGGAACTCCAGTACGACGCGGATGGTCTGCGTTCGGGTACACCCGGCGAATGGCAGCTGTTCCATGACACCATCGAGGGCTACACCCACGAGGACGGCGTCCGCAACGTGCTGCGCATCAAACGGTTCCCGATCGCCAATCCGCCGATGGACGCGCCCGCGACCGGCTACGTGCTCGATATGGTGGTCGAATCCGAGACCGTCGGCCCATGATGCCGCACACCTTCGCCGCCGACGTTTTCTTTTTTGCTTTCTGCTCCCGGAGATCCGATATGATCCTGCGCAATGCATTGTTCGCCGCCGCCGTTTTCGTTTCGACCACAGCCTGCGCGTCCGCCGACACCAGCGGCGATATGACCGGTTCCGCACGCGCCGATGCCGCCGCCTCGGGCGCTGAACGCGAACGCATCGCACGCTTCAGCCCGACCGAACTGAGCAACACCGGCGGCTGGACGCTGGAATCCGCCAGCGCGGCGGGCGGCGCCAGCATCGCCGAAGTGCGCGCACCGGGTATCGCTTTCGAGATGACATTCAACAATGGCGAAGTCAGTGCCTCCGGCGGCTGTAATCGGCTGCGCGGCACGTACACGGTCGCAGGCAAACGCCTCGACATGACGCTGGCCATCGCCACCCGCATGTCCTGCACCGACGACAAGAATCTCGCCGATCGCAGCTTCAGCGAACTGATGACACGCGCATTCAAAGTCGAATTGATCGAGCCGCAGCCCTACCGCATGCGTCTGACCAGCGACAGCGGCGAAGTGCTGGTGTTCCAGGCGAAACCGATTCCGCTCTGATGCACAAAAACAGTGGGCGATCAGGTGCGTTCGCGGTCGAGCGCACGGATCCGTTCGATCAAAGCGGCAAGCTCTTCCCCGAAAGGGCTGAGCCGGTATTCGGTGCGTGGCGGCGATTCGGCGAAACGCTGCTGCACGATCAGGCCGTACTTCAATAATTTGCGCAGACGTTCGTTCAATACTTTGGTCGAGATACCGGCGATATGCCGTTCAAGTTCACCCGGGCGCAGTATGCCGTCTCGCAGCGCGAACAGAACGCTCACCGACCATTTGCAGCCGATCACGTCCTCCAGGCAACGATAGGCGCTCTGTTCGCCGCGTGGCGCCACGATTGTTTTCTTCTGCGGATTCAACGATGCACACCGTTTCGTGCGTAACAGACCGGAATGTGCCCGCTGGCACGGGCACCGCTTTGATGGCCTCATGACTCCATCGCAAGGTCGCGATGCCGCACGGGAGTCTGCCATGAAAACCACCGCCACTTTTTACCACGCCGGATGCCCGGTCTGCGTCGAAGCCGAACGCCAGGTCGCTCAGGCGCTCGATGCCGCACGCTATGAGATCGAGATCGTGCATCTCGGCGAGTCGTCGTTGCGGATCGCCGAAGCTGAAGCTGCCGGTGTGCAATCGGTACCGGCGCTCGTGATCGGCGGTCTGCCATTCCACATCAATTTCGGCGCACCGATGTCGGCGCTGAAGGGCTGAGTGCCGCTCGCGGCGTGCGCACGGCAAACCAAAAGACCCGCATCGCCAGCCGCTTCCGCTGTGCCGGCGCAGTCGCCGGCGTTCAGCCCCTCATACTCGCATTGAGCGAATACGTGCCGTAGATCGCCGCCTCGGCAATCGCGTGTCCGTGCATGGCGCGAAACACATCTGCAGCGGTGAATCTCGCCGGCAGATCGAGGCGATCGACATCCAGCGCGAACACGCGGAAGAAGTAGCGATGCAGGCGCAGGTCGTGGCCCGGCGGATACGGACCGTCGTAGCCCAGGTAGTCGCCGCCCATGTCGGCATCGCCAGCGAACCAGCCGGTGTAATCGTTCAAACCGTGGCGCGCGCCGGACGGACCGCCCGGTGAGATTTTGCCGCGCGCGCTGATCCCATCGCTGCAACTGCCGGCGGCGAGCTCATGCACATCGGCGGGAATATCGGCCATGACCCAATGCACGAAATCGCCGCGCGGATGTTCGACCGGGATTGCATTGGCCTCGTCGGCGACCAGTGCGCCGTCGGTCGGCGCGTCCGGATCGATGCACAGCAGCGCGAAGCTGCGTGTGCCGGTCGGCGTATCGCTCCAGCGCAGATGCGGATTGCGATTGCCGCCGAACCCTTCCGGCGTGCCCATCGCGAATTCCGCGGGGATGGGGTGACGGTGTTCGAAACTGTCGCTGACGATCTGCATGTCCGGCTCCTGATAAATCCACTGAAGACTGGCCCGGTCGTGCGGCCGGAAAACAGGATATCGCAGACGCTCCGTCGCGGTCAGATGCGCTTCGCCGGATCCTGCGACCGCTGCCGGCCGGCACGATAGGTCAACGCGGCTTCGATACAGATGCGCACGGCATCCTCCGGAAGTTCCGCATCCATATCGAAGACGATGGCGCGATTGCCTTCAAAGCCGAAATCGTTGGGAAACAGCGTGCGGAAGGTCTGCACCAGCGTCGTCTTGCAGTGGAAGTACATCGCGTACTGCCCGGGTTTCGCCGGTTTCCAGTCGATCCGGACGGTGCTGCCCATCCGGGTATTGTTGGCGCGGTATGCCGGCTCGCCCCATTTCAGGCTTTCCGCCACCGCGCCGACGCCTTCAGTGCGTTGGGCCGTGCTCAATATCAAGCGTCGCAACGCCAGCAGCTTCGCACGCGCTTCCGATGGATAGCGCGCGAAGGTCTCAGCGACTTCCGGCTTGTCGAACGGCGCATCGATCGGCGATCGTGCGGGCACCTTACCGCTCCGGATAGCCCAACGACTGCGCGACCTGCGACAACAGTGCGAACGGCTCGGCCAAAGGCTTGGCGTATTGGCGCCAGTGGCCGAACGCGAAACGCTGGGAACCGAGCGCGGTGGCCGGCGGCACCCGGATTTTCTCCAAGCCGAGGCCGCCGCCGACTTCGGCGGCGAAGGCTTCGACATTCGTCAGCGCGTGATCGGTGGCGACGATCTTGTGCGGCTGCAGGTTGTCCTTGCGCAGCGCGACCACGTGCTGCAGATGCCGCGCCATCCACAGCGCGGCGTCGGTCGGCGAAGCGATGCCGTAGGGCATGGTGCTGCCGAACGCCAACCATTCCAGCAACATGTCGCGCGGGTCGCGCAACGCGACCATCACGATCGCACCGGGCTGCAGCGGGCGCAGCATCTTCAGCAGTGCGTTGTCCCAGAACGGCAACCAGTCGATGATGATGCCGTCGCGGATGCCGCGCGCGGGCAGCCCTGCATGCCATTCTGCGAGCAGACGCTCGGGCGTCAGCTTGCCGTCGTTGAGCGCGGCGATGGTGTCGGGGTTCTGCAGCGGATCCTGCGGCGAATCCGGCGAGAAACGATCGGCGCGCAGCGGATAGCCGGCATGGCCGATCACTGCGGCGACATTCTCGACCCCCGAGCCCGGCAGGCCCCACAGATACGCCACCGGCGGTGTGCCAGGCACGGCCGTGGCCGCATCGGGCCAAACGCCGCCGACCGGGCCGGCGGGACCGGGACTGGTCAACGGCCAGCGTGCGGCGGCTTCGCTGGCGTTGAGCGCAATCCACGTAGCGGCGGCTTCGGCGTAGCGACCGGCACGATCCTGCGCATAGCCGAGCCAAGGCATCAGTCCGCGTTTGGCTTCGTCGTCGCCGGCTTTGGCGATCAGCCCTTGGACGTGGTCGACGGCGGCGTCGGGCTGATCGCGGATCATGCGATCGAGCACCCGCATCTCGGCGCTGGTGCGCCCCGGCTCCAGTTCGATGATGCGCTGCGCGAGCGCATCGACCGCTTCGGCGTCGCCGCGCGCTTCGTGCAGATGCATCGCTGCTTCGAGCGCGAGAACATGATCGGGCGTCGCCGCCAGCCAGCGGTCGACGACCGCCTTGGCGCCATCGCCGCCCTCGGGCTCGAACGCCAGCCGCAATTGCCAGAGCCGCGCCGCCTCCGGATGCCGTTCCAATGCGGTATCGAGGGTGGCGCGGGCATCG
Source organism: Lysobacteraceae bacterium (assembly GCA_040079515.1). Taxonomy (GTDB): domain Bacteria; phylum Pseudomonadota; class Gammaproteobacteria; order Xanthomonadales; family Xanthomonadaceae; genus Lysobacter_I. The sequence goes on along the minus strand of JBEBKD010000011.1, from coordinate 41,058 downwards.
GCGACATCGCCTGTACTGCGCCAGATTCCGGTGGCCAGCGACCACGCGCGCGGGTCGCGCGGATCTTCAGTCAACGCCTCGCGCAAACGCTGGATCGCCGATTCCTGGCGGCCCATCGTCAGTTCGAGTTCGGCGGTCATCCGCTTCAGCGCAGGGGTGGCGGTCGCGGGATCGTCCAGCAGCGGCTGCAGCGCCTCCAGCGCCTCGTCAGGACGCTGCTGTTGCAACAGAACATCGGCAAGCATGCCGCGCAGACCTTGCATGGCCGGCGAAAGATCGATGATCTTGCGGAACGCCTGCTCGGCGAACGCGAACTGGCGCTGATTGAGATGCGCAAAGCCCAGCGCGTACAGCACTTGCAGATCGTCCGGCATCTGCTCGGCGGCGCGGATCAACAGTGTCTGCGCGCGGGCGCCGTCGCCGCGGCGCAGTGCGATCATGCCTTCGAGCGTCTTCACCCAGACGTGCTCGGGCGAGAGCCGGGCGGCGGAACGCTGCAGGCGTTCGGCTTCGTCGATATCGCCGCGCCCGATCGCCATCTGCGCCTGCAGGATGTAGGCCGGGAACTGGTTCGGGTCGAGATCGAGCGTGCGTGCAAGCGCGGCCTGGGCCTCGCCGAGCTTGTGCTCGGTCAACAGGAAGCCGGCGCGCTGGAAATGCAGGCCTGCGTCTTCCGGCGCCAGGAGTACCGCACGGGCGATCGCATGCTGAGCGGCGACCTGGTCGCCGTTGGCGCGTTCGGCATGGGCCAGCAGGGCGTACGCGTGGGCATCGTGCGGGGCTTCGGCCACGGACACGCGGGCCAGCGACAGGGCTTCGGCATTGGCGCCGCGCCGCAGGGCGGCGAAAATTCGTTCTTGCATGGGAGGTTCTGGAACTGCGGGGCCGGCCCGGAAGCGTCTAGTGTAACGCCCGCAGGGAAAGCCCCCTCCTGGAGATGCCGGTCAGGGGTCGAACGCCGCCGACAGCCGCTGCGCGACCCAACGCTCGGCGTAACCGTCGAGACGCGCCGTTTCCAGAAAGCCGCAGTGCCCACCCCAGCGGGCGATCTCGATCAGCGCCGTATCCGGCAGACGCAGCGCATGGAATTCTTCCACCGGAATCACCGGATCGTCTTCGGCGGTCAGCAGGTCGGCTGGCACGTCCAGCGCGGCGAGCCGGTCGCCGGCGATGGCGTAACCGTTGAAATAATCGTCGAGGGTGTCGAAATCGGTATGCCGCTCCACCATCCAGCGCGTGAGTTCGCGCATCTCGAGCTTGAGCACGCGATCGTCGAAGTCGTAATACTGCGGAAAGCGGTCGCGCTTGCGACGCAGCGATGCGCGCCAGCTCTGCTCGAAGTAGCGCAGATACACCGGAATCCCCTGCTCAAGGCGGGTCATGGTCACGGCAGGATCCAGCACCGGGCACACCGCCGCCACCCGCGCCAGCGGCAACCCGGCCGCGCGCGCATGCATGGCCACGCGCAGCGCGAAATTGCCGCCCAGCGAATAGCCCGCGACCACCATCGGCCGCGAGGGTCCGGAGAGAAAACGATTCGCGACATCCATCGCCGCATTCACCACTTCATCGATGCGGTTGGAATGGAACAGCGCCTGATTCAGATGATGGGTGTCGCCGTGGTCGCGGAAATTGAGCCGGAATACTTCGAAACCGGCACCAAGCAGGTGCGCCGCGGTCATGCGCATATAACTGGATTCGGCGCTGCCCTCCCAGCCATGAAGCAGCAGTGCGAGTCCACGCGGCTGCGCGCCGGGCATCCGGCTGTGTACGCCCTCCAGACGCACCCCATCGCCACCATCGACGATGTACGGCTTGCTCACCGCGCCGCTGCGCCGGAGCAACAGCGCGCCGCGCGCGCGCCGCAGCGGACTGGTCGAAATCAGCGACTGCAGATGCGGGCTGCGCAGCCACAGCGGCGGGCAGTAGGCGGATGGAGAAGTCCTCATCCGATCAGGACATACGCCAACGGCGGCACGAGGATCGCGCCAAGCACCAACACAATGCCTGCCCGCGGCAACCGGACGCTGCGCGCGAGCAGCAACGACACCAGCGCCGCGAACAGGAACGCGCCGGCGGCGATCGCGAGGCCAACGCCGCCGTCGGCAAAACTCACATTGCCGTTGCGGCCTTTGACCGCGATGCCGCCCTGCCACAAGTCGAACCAGCCGTAGCCGATCAGGAACAGCATCAGGATGCCAATGGCCAGACGTTCGGCGGTGGGGTCGTAGGGTCTGTTCATCGGTCGCGTACCTGTCGCAGACTGGAATTCGGATTCAACGGCGAGGAAGCCTCTTCTTCGTGGCGCCACCGACATCACGACGCCATCGCATCCACGATCCGCGTCCTCGCGGTATCGGCCAGGCGACGGCGACCTTCGGCATCGCCGGGTAGAATCGGTTCGAGAAAGACCACGTCGGCGTTGCAGCCGGGTTCGCCGAGCAGACGCAGAAGATTGGCGGCGAAACTTTCGGTAGGACCGAACGCCACCACCATCTGCCGCGAGGCGCCGTCGCCGTAACGCAGCGCCACCGGTTGCACCGGCACTTCGGCTTCCACCGCAGCGAGGAAAATGCGTGCGTGGAACGGACCGATCTCGTCGCCAGCACGGGTGCGACCTTCGGGGAACACGCCGACTGCGCGGCCGTCGCGCAGCCGCGCCAGCATTTCGTGCAGCACACCACCGAGGGACTCCTGATTGCCGCGCTGGTGATAGATCGTTTCGCCCATGGTCGCCAGCCAGCCGACCAGCGGCCAACCGGCGATCTCGCGCTTGGCGACGAAACCCATCATCCGGCAGCTGTGCAGGGCCGTGATATCGATCCAGCTGACGTGATTGGCGACGAACATCACCGCCCCCGGCAGCGGCGTGCCGACACGGCGCATGCGGAACCCGAACACCCGCATCAGACCGCCCTGCCACCAACGCACCATGCGGTGGCCGAGGCGGTCGCCGCCGATCAGGATTCCCCCGAACGGCGGCGACATCAGGATCAGGGTGATCGGCAGGTGCACCAGCACGTGCCACACCAGCATCGGCGTGCGGGCGCAGTAGCGCAACAACCGGGCAGCACGGACGATGGCGGGAGCTTCGGTCATCGGGCGACCATACCGAAGCGGATTAGAGCTTTGCATATGGGCGGCCGGTCAGCCGCGACGCGCAATGACGGCGAGGGTCAGTCGCGAGATGCAGACGAGTTGGCCGAGACCGTCCTCGATCCGGATCTCCCAGACCTGGGTGCGGCGGCCGACATGCAGCGGTCTCGCGGTGCCGGTCACCAGGCCATCGCGAACGGCAGCCACATGGTTGGCGTTGATCTCGATGCCGACACAGATTTCGCCGGGCTCAACGCAAAGATTGGCGGCGGTACTGCCGAGCGTTTCCGCGAGCAGCACCGATGCACCGCCGTGGAGCAGGCCATAGGGTTGGCGGGTGCGGATGTCGACCGGCATGGTGGCGCGGACGAAATCCGGGCCGATCTCGTTGAAGACGATACCCAGCGCCGCGATCGCGGTATCGCTGGACAGCGCATTGAGCTCATCGAGGCTGTTGGCGCCGCGGAACAGGCGCGGCATGGGGGATTCGGGTGTCATCACGGCATCAGGATAACCGAGGCCGCCGTCGGCAGTCCGGCCGCAGACGCATGGGAGAGAGGACATGCGCGTTGCGGCCGGAACTCCAAGAGCAGATCGACGCCGTGGATCGACGGTTCAGCGGCAGTGGAAGCGGGCCTGGCCCCAATCGCTGGTATAGCGCTTGTCCTGCGCGTAACCGCTGCTGGTGCCGTAGCCGATGCCGAAATCGCGTTCGCGATAGCGGCTGGCCTGGAGAGGGCGGGAAGCGGACTCGGTGCGCGACAGCACGTTGACCGGCGTGCGCGGGGCGAGCGTGACATGGCTGTGCGTAGCGTTCATGACGAGGTCCTGGAAGCGTTGTGCGGGGGAGTGACGAACGGGTGTTGCGGAGAAAACCGTAGGAGCAGAGTCTGATCAGGCGCAACGGAAGCGGATCTGGCCCCAGTCGGTGGTGTAGCGCTTGTCGGTGCCGTACCCGCTGCTGCTGCCGTAACCGATGCCGAAGCTGCGAGTGCGATAGCTGTGACGGGGTTTGGCGACGAAGGCGACGACGTTGTCGTTGCTGCGGACGTTGGTTTCGGTGGTCTGGGTCTTGGCGTTCATGGTGGCGTTCCTGAATCGGTGTGAATTGGTGTGTTGGTAAAGTACAACACCTATTGACCAAAACAGACGTGCCAGAAGTCACCCAACCCTTGCCATGGGTTCAACGCATTGATTTAATTGATCTTCAATGATCGGTCAGCCGACGAACGGTCGATGGCGACCCGGCAAAAAAGAGGCCGGGATGCGCGATTCGAGGCCCAATTCGGTCCAGAACAGGGGCTAAATTCGCGGCCCGACGCACCCCCAAGAACAAATCCTGCCCCCGCCCCCTTTTTCAAAGGAGGAAAAGCACGCAAGGGGACCCGCGCAGCTCTGGCGGAGCGCAGATTTCCTGACGGGATCGTGCAAGACAGTCATGCGCTGGGCTGACGCAAGCCAGCTTCTTCGTTTGGCCACGCGTTTCAGATTGTGTTCTCAGCGGCCTGAAAGAGGCCATTCCCCCTTCGGAAAAAGAAGTAGGGGGGATTTGCTCATGAGTGCGGGCGATGGAAACGCCGGGCGTTACAGGATCGGGGCAAGGCCGGCGCCGAAAGCGGTGAAGATCCGGGTCAGCGGGCGGATCGCCGGAGCGACTTCGGGGAAATCCCCGACCGGCGTGTAGCAACGGCGGAAATGCGGATCGCGCGGGGACATCGGCTGCGGGCACTCCGGCCCGGGCGTGAATTCGTAGCTGGTGGCATAGCGCACCGGCCAGAAATCGAACAACGGCAAGAGCTCGGAGACTTTCGCCAGGGAAAATTCAAGGCCCGAGAACACCGGCGGCTTGTCGCGGCGCGCGATCATCCAGGCATTCGCCGGCTGCGTGTCGCGTTCGATACTCGCGGCAAGGACACGCGCGAACGTCGGGTCGTCGATCACCACCACCGATTCGGTGTTGTAGTTCTCGCCGCGCGGGTCGAAGTTGTGGGTGCCGATCACCGCGACACGCTCGTCGATCACCATCGATTTCGCATGCAGGCCGAAACGCACGCCGCCGCGCTGCAGCGGCACCGGTTCGTTGGCGCCGCGTTTGGAATAACGCAGCGCCGAATACTCGCGCGCGAGCGGGATCGGCCGGTCAGGCGAACGGCTGCCCTCGGCGCCCACACCAAACGAGCCTGCCCGGGACGAACCCGATCCCGAGGCACCCGAACCCAGCACGACGGCGGTGCCGTCCTCGTGCCATTCCACGCCGACCGTGCCGGTGGCTTCCACGTCGATCGGCGCATCCTGCGGAAACGGTTTGAATTCGTAGATCTCGAACTTGAAATCGCGCAGGTAACGACGCTTGTATTTGTACGAAAGCGCGTAGGGAATGAACGCATCGGTCGCGGCAAGACTGTTGGTCGACACCACCACCCGCGGGGGCGACTCGCGCTGCTGCAGCTCGCTGAAAAGACGCTGCGCCGGCTTGGACAGAACCAGATATGGCGTCTGCAGCAGAACACGATCCTCGGAGGAGTCGATCAGCTCGCGCAGCAATTGGGATGGCGTTTCGTTGATCGGCACCGATCCCTCGTGCTTTCCGGGCGCGTCGCCGATATAGCGCAGACTGCGCACCGGAATCGCCGCATCGACAAGACGAGTGCGCACCAGCACGGCATCGTCCGCGTCACGGCCGATGAGCTCGATCCGCCGCGGCTGTTCGGGTTGGGGATGTTGCACGACAGGTACACCCTGGCGCAGCACCAGCCGTCCGACATCCACCAAACGCGTGAGCGGCCTGCTCAGCGGTGCGTCCCAGAACGCATCGAAATTCACGGCGATCTCGGCGATCGCCGGGCCTGCGACGAGGATGTCGCGATCGCGGAAGTTGTAGCTTGTGTCCCAGTCGTAATAGTCGTTCTGGTAATTGCGTCCGCCGGTGATCGCCACGCGTCCGTCGACGACCATCAACTTGTTGTGCATGCGCTGGTTGAGCTTGCGCCAGCAGCAGGCGGACGCCAGCGCATACATCGGGTATCCGATCCGCGCACGGCCGAGCACCGGGTTGTACAGACGCATCTCGAAATTCGCGTGCGCGCCCGCCAGCGCCGCCAGCGTATCGATGCGGCGCAGCGCGGCAAGCTGGTCGACCAGCAATCGCACCTTCACGCCACGATGCGCGGCGGCGAGCAGTTCATCGAGGATCAGATGACCGGCGTCGTCCTCATCGAAGATGTAGGTCTGCACATCGATGCTGCGGGTCGCGCCGCGGATCAGATCCAGCCGCGCGAGCAACGCATCCTGGCCATAGTCGAGGATCAGCGCGTAATGCTGTGGCCGCGACGGTTCCGTGGTCGGAATCCCGGGGGACGCGATCTCCGACGACAAGGGTGCCTCGGCCGCGCTCTGCGCTTCGCCAGCGGCGCGCAGAGCCAGGGCAAGCAGTGGCGACGGTCGCGCACAGGCATCGTTGCGGCCACAGCTGTTTTCGGTACTGCGCGCGGCGGCCACGAGCGTATCCACCCGCGCCTGATCCTTCATGGACAAGCTCGTGCACCCGATCTGCGCCAATACGAAGCCCAGGAGCAGCAGCGCGCGCGTCGCTGTCATTCGGTCTCCTCGCGCACCCGCAGCCGCAGGGTGAAACGCACGCTGTCGGACACCGCCAACACCCAGCGGTCGACACCGTAATCGGTGCGCCGAACGCTTCCGCTGGCGACCACATCGCAATCGACGGCAGGGCGTGCGCAGGCGCTGGGCTGGATCGTGAAGGTCTCGAGTCGGGTCACGTCGCGGATGGTCAACTGGCCGGCGAGTTTTCCGCCGTCCGCGACCAGTGCGGGCGCATACGCCTCCGACACGAATTCGACCTCGGGAAAACGCCCGGCCTCGAAGAATCCGCGACCGCGGGTCATGTCGGTGTAGCTGGGGTGACCGACGATCTCGACATCCTTCGACGACAACCGCAGTCGCACCCGTTCGCGGCCGTCATCCAGGGATTCGATACGGCCGCTGTAACGCGGGAAACGCCCCCGAAGCACCTGGCCCCAACGCGTCTTGAGCGTGAAGCCGATCTGGGTGTACTGCGGGTCGATCTCGGCGGCGTGCGCGGTGAGGCTCGTGGCCGCAGCCAGCGCATACACGCACAGGGAAGCGTAGGCTGTCGCGAAATTCACGGCCACCAGAAAGCGGAAAGACTGGCGACGCCCGGCTCGACCGTGGCGTCGAGCGGAAAATTCAGCACCACGACGCTGCCCGGCGGCATACCGCGGTAATCGCCGGACTGGCCGCTGTGCATCAATGCAGCGAGGCGCTCAAGGCCCGGGTTGTGGCCCACCAACATCAGCCGCTCGACGTCGTGATGCTGGTCGACCAGCTCGGCCAACGCGCCTGCCGTAGCCTCGTACACGCCGTCGACCAGCCGCTGCTCGACGAAACCGATCGCGCCCAGCACCGCTTCCAGCGTCTCGCGTGTGCGCCGCGCGGGCGAACACAACACCCGGTCGGGCGCGAGCCCCTGCCCGGCCAGCCAGCGTCCAGCGGCCTCGGCTTCCGCCAGGCCTTCCGCGGACAACGCACGATCGACATCGGACTGGCCGTCGCTGACGGGTTCGGCATGGGCGTGGCGGAGCAGGATCAGGGTTCGCATGTGCGCGTCGGTCTCTGGCCGGAGGGATATCAGGCAGCTTAACGCGAACGGCCAGGATTCGGGATTCGGGAAAAGCCCGCCTCCTCTCCCGTAGGAGCGACGGAAGTCGCGACAGGCGGAGGCAAGTCTTTTCCGAAGAGCGTCGCGACTTCCGTCGCTCCTACGAAAAGCTCTTACGAAAAGCAGGGCTGCAATACTCAGCCAACCACTTCCGGCAAGCGCCGCAGGGCATCGCGGAAGAAAATGCGATCGGCCGGTGTCAACTCGCGCAGCCGCCGACGCAGGCGCGCGGCGGCCTCGGTGCTGCGCTGCGGATCGCCATCGTGCGCTTCATACCACGCCACTTCCAGCAGCACGTTCGCGCGCTGCAGCGCATCCAACTGCACGCGGCCGGCGTCGATATCCGCCTGCATTGCCAGCGCGAGTCCATGCCAACTGGCCCATTCGGCTGTCAGCGTGACCGGCGCGATCAGCGCACGGAACTCCGCTGGAGAGATCACCGGCCAGCGCCGGAACGCTTCGACGCGCGGATGCGCTGCGTCGGAGCCGCCGCCGCGCACCATGCGCAGCAGATAGATCAGGTTCCAGTAGCCTCCGCCCACGCCGTGACGTTCGCTGAGCCATGCCGCCAGCGCGATCCAGGTCAGCGGGTGCCCATCGTCGCTGGGCACGTCCAGGCCACAGCGCTGGAACAGCCACAGCGACCAGCCGAGATTGCTTGCGGTGGATGCGGCGGCATCGAACAGCTCGGCCTCGTTCGCCAGCGACAGCGCCAATCGGTAGTAGCGCAGCGCGGTGCGCGCCGCCTCGGTGCGTTCGCCCGACTCGGTACGTTCGTCCAACGCCAGCGCCCGGTGGATCAGCGCCTGCAGGTTGGCGTGTTCGCTGCGTACCCGCGGGTGGTACTGGAACAGGCCGAACCAGCGCGGGTCCTCGGTGGCCTGACGCAGGATCTGCCGCGCCGCCTGCGGATCGCGCCCGGCGTAGGCGCACCAGGCCTGCACGATCGCCACCATCGCACCGAGCCAGGCATGCTCGGGCGCCTGTTCGTCGTGCCAGTGACGGTCGAGTTCGGCCAGCACCGCGCGTGCGGCATCGGCGTTGCCGGCGCGGCGCCAGACCATCGCCTGCTGCAGCAACGCCAGCGCCTGCAGCCAGGGGTCGGGCGCAAGCGTCTGCGCGCGGCGATAGCCCGCCAGCGCACCGCGGTCGCGATCCAGAATCAGTCGCCCGTCGAGCATGTCGCGGCGCGCACCGGCCCAGGCATGCCAGTACGCCGGGCTGGCGCTGCTGGCATCGCCCAGCACGGCCACGGCGCGGGTCGCGTCCGGCGTACCGAGCCAGGCGATCACCGCATCCAGACCGACCGGCGCAGCGTGGAGATTGATCTGCAGTCGCGCGGCTTCGCCTTCACCCAGCCAGTACGGCCCGCGATTGCGTCCCGCCAGCGGCAGCAGATCGGGATCGCGGCTGCGGTCGGTGCCCCAGCCCACGCGCAGGCCCCAGCGCGCGAAGTCCGCGTAGGCGCGGCTGATCACCATGCGCAGATTGCGCGCGTTGGCGAACTGCTCGCGCAGTTGGGTCTCGCGGACCCAGCCCGAACCGTCGCCCGACTGCGCCGCCAGCCACAGTCGCAGCAGGATCCACAGCGACTGATGGCGCACGGGCCGGCCCTGCACCTGCGCGGGCGCCGCCAATTCGATGTCGATGCGGTCGGACTTCGTACGAAACGGCTCAAGACCGGGCTTCGTACGGGTTTTATTGTTGCGATCGGTCGTAGCGGCGTCGGGCTTCGTGCGGATGGGTTTCATCGGCCAAGTCTGGCATGCGCCGGACGGCGCGGTGACGGACGTTACAGCAGTGACGTGCGCAACGATACGCGCTATTGGAGACGGTCCGGCGCGCTCGCCACACTGCGGCCTCACCCATCCACTGGAGCCGTCCATGTCGCGCAACACCCGCCCGCAGATGTTCCTCGCCGCCTTCCTGGCGGCGCTTTGCCTGGCTCCGCTGGCCGTACCGGCAGCCCCATCCTCCTCGAAGCCGACCGCACCGAAGCCGGCCGCCGCGAAGACCACGACGATCGCGACGCGCTTCGCCAACTACGGTCATGCCGGGACGTGGCTGCTGCAGCGCGACGGCGGCGCCCCGCAGGTGCTGCACGGCGCCGACCGCGCCGCGATGCCGCTGCGGCCGGCCTCCACCTTCAAGGTCTTCCTGGCACTGGTCGCACTGGAGACCGGCACCCTGCGCGGCGCCGACGAGGTCGTGCCCTGGGACGGCAAGCGCTATCCGAAACAGCCCGAGTGGGAGAAGGACATGGCGCTGCGCGAAGCGATGCAGAGTTCCAGTGAGAACTACTTCGGCACGCTCGCCGACCGCATCGGCCACGACCGGCTGGCGGCATGGGTGACGCGCGCGGGCTACGGCAACGGCCGCATCGGCGAAGTTCCGGCCAAGGCCTGGCTCGACGGCGTGCTCACCGTGACCGCCCGCCAACAGCTTGCGTTCGTAGATCGCCTGCGCCGCAACGACCTGCCGTTCTCGACCAAGACCATCGATGCGGTGAAGGCGGCGATGCTGGACGAGACCATCGGCGGTCGTCGCGTCTACGGCAAGACCGGCACCCTCGAGGACAACGCGTGGTGGATCGGCTGGGTGGAAGGCGGTTGGGTGGAAGGCCACAAGGCACCCGCCGCAAGCTTCGTGCTGGGCATCGACCTGAAGACGCCGGACAACCGCACGAAGCGGATCGCGCTGGGCAAGCAATTGCTGCGCGCCGACGGGCTGCTGCCGCCGAGGTGAACCGCCCGCAGCGCCCGCGGCACAGCGGCACACCGGCCATCCACCATTGAAAGCCCGCCGAGCCGCCTCGCGTTGCCGTCAACTCCCGAGCCCGTTAGCTGCGGGTTCGGGATGACACGATCCCGAGCACGCACCGCGCGCCCCTCGGCTACAATGCCCGACCATCGCATCACCCGAAAAACCCCGTGAAATTCCAGCTTCGCGCCCTGATCGAACAGGGCATCGCCAATCTCCGCAGTCAAGGCACGCTGCCCGCCGATCTCGCCGCCCCGGACTTCGTGGTCGAACGCCCGAAGGACCGCAGCCACGGCGATTTCGCGACCAACGCCGCGATGACCCTGGCGAAACCTGCGCGCAGCAATCCGCGCGCGATCGCGCAGGCATTGATCGACGCCCTGCCCGCCAACGACGACATCGCCTCGGTCGAGATCGCCGGGCCGGGATTCCTGAATTTCCGTCTCTCGCCCGCCGCCTGGCAGCGCCAGCTGCGCAGCGTGCACGCACAGGGCGACGCCTACGGCCGCAACGCCAGCGGCGCCGGCCGCACCGCCGGCGTCGAATACGTCTCCGCCAACCCGACCGGACCGCTGCACGTCGGTCACGGCCGCGCGGCAGCGATCGGCGACTGCATCGCACGCGTTCTCGACGCCAACGGCTGGCGCGTCATGCGCGAGTTCTACTACAACGACGCGGGCGTGCAGATCGAAAATCTCGCCAAATCGACGCAGGCGCGCGCCAAGGGTCTGAAACCAGACGACGACGGCTGGCCGGAAAACGGCTATCGCGGCGACTACATCGCCGATGTCGCCCAAGCGTATCTCGATGGCGCTTCCGTCGAAGTCGATGCGCATACGGTGACCGGCGCACGTGATCCCGACGACTTCGACGCGATCCGCCGTTTCGCCGTGGCCTATCTGCGCCGCGAGCAGAATCTCGACCTCGCCGCATTCGGCGTGTCGTTCGACGTGTACTTCCTCGAATCCTCGCTGTACCGCGACGCCAAGGTCGAGGAAACCGTGCGCGAGCTGATCGCCCATGGCCACACCTACGAGGAGGGAGGCGCGCTGTGGCTGCGCAGCACCGACTTCGGCGACGACAAAGACCGGGTGATGCGCAAGTCGGATGGCACCTACACCTACTTCGTGCCGGACGTGGCCTACCACCTCAGCAAATGGCAGCGCGGCTACGCCCGCGCGATCACCGAGCTCGGCGCCGACCACCACGGCTCGCTGATGCGGGTGAAGGCCGGCCTGCAAGCGATCGATTGCGGCATTCCGCAGGGTTGGCCCGAGTACGTGCTGCACCAGATGGTGACGGTGATGCGCGGTGGCGAGGAAGTGAAACTGTCCAAGCGCGCCGGCAGTTACCTCACGCTGCGCGATCTGATCGACGAAGCCGGCAGCGACGCGGTGCGCTGGTTCCTGATCGCACGCAAGCCCGACTCGCAGCTGGTCTTCGATATCGACCTCGCGCGCTCGCAGTCGCTCGACAATCCGGTGTACTACGTGCAGCTGTCGCATGCGCGGATATGCGGCCTGCGGCGCAAGCTCACCGAACGCGGCCTCTCCTACAACCTCAACGCCGGCCTCGCCCAACCACTTGATCTCGCCAACGCTTCGGTGCGCGACCTGCTGATCGACCTATCGCGCTACCCGGAGATCGTCGAAGTCGCTGGCCGAGAATTGGAACCGCATCAAATCGCTGCGTATCTGGTCGAACTGGCGCAGACGTTCCAGTCGTATTACAACGATCACCAGTTCCTCGTTGACGACGACGACACCCGCAACGCGCGTATGGCGTTGGCAGATGCCACTTGTTATGTGCTTATGAACGGCCTTTCTCTGCTCGGCGTATCGGCACCAGAAGAAATGTTCTTCACGTCCGCAGAAGGCAGCGAGGGGAACGAGTAATGGCGGCGAAACGAGGCAAATCCCAAGCGAAACGCAACAGCGGCGGCAACGGCAGCGGCATGCCCGGCTGGGCGTGGCTGGTGATCGGTCTGGCGCTGGGCGTGGGTGTGTTCCTGATCGCGCCCAAATTCCTCGGCCGAGGTGAAGGTTTCTTCCGCGCAACACCGGACACCGGCACGCAGCCGGCGGCCGTGGACGGCATCAGCGACGGCGAGCCGATCGTCGACGACAGCGACCCCCCAGCGCCCGTCACCGAACCGACACCGAAGACGCAGGACTACGACTTCTACACCCTGCTGTCGGGCGAAGAAACGCCGCTCAGCGACGCCGAGCTGGCCCAGCGCGCCAGCGCCGAAGAAGCTGCGCGCCAGGCTGCCGAGACACCGAGCCCGCCCGCCCATCCGGATGCCGCCGACACCGCCGTGCCGCCGGCGATCGATACGCCCAAGCCGCCGGCACCGACGCCCGCGGACACGACGGCCACCGCGAGTGAGCCGGTCGCGCCGCCACCGAAGCCGACGCCCGCCGCCGAAACGGCGGCCAGTGCCGACGCCCGCTATCTGCTGCAAGCCGGCGCCTTCGCCGCGTCCGGCGATGCCGAAGCGCTGAAGGCCAAGATCGCGTTCCTCGGTCTGAGTGCACGCGTCGAGTCGGCGCAGATCAAGGACAAGACCGTCTACCGCGTGCGCATGGGGCCCTACGGCACCGCCACCGAGCTGGCCGAAGCCAAGCGCAAACTCTCCGGCGGCGGCCTGCCGGCGATGGCGATCAAAGCCAGATAGCGCGGCATGCGATCGCCCGGGTAAGGGACCGCATCGCGGTCGTCATAGGCGTAGGCTGACGATCTGTCCGACCGAGCCCCGCCATGACTCTTGATCATCTCTTCCTCGCGCTGTGCATCGTCTGGCCGTTGAGCGAGTTCTGGATCGGCGCGCGTCACCGTTCGGGCAAACGCAACGAAGTCCGCGATCAGGGCACGCTGCGGCTTTTGTTGCTCACCATCTGGCTCTGCGTCGCATTGGCCGTGTGGTTGGCGTACTGCCGCCCATGGACGATGCCCGACGCCTGGCAGCGGCCGTTGGCGATCGGAGGCTGCGCGCTGATGGCGGCCGGGATGATGCTGCGCGCGTGGTCGGTGCGCACGCTGGCGGAATTCTTCACCATCGATGTCGCCATCCGCGAAGGCCACCGCCTGATCCGCACCGGCCCGTACCGTCTGCTGCGGCACCCGTCCTACACCGGCGCACTGATGACGTTCTGGGGCTTCGGCCTGGCGCTTGGACACTGGTCGTCGCTGCTGGTCGTGATCGTGCCGGTCACCGCTGCATTCCTGTGGCGGATCCGGATCGAGGAACGCGTGCTGGCCGACGCCTTTCCCGCCGACTATCCAGCGTATGCGCGCGAGACGAAACGGCTGATTCCCCATGTCTGGTGAAGTACGGCCGGGTGGACGACCGGATCCTGCGGAGACGACGATGACGACAATGACACCGACTTCCCACTGGCTGTTATGGGCCGCGCTGTCGGCGGTGTTCGCGGCGATGACTGCGGTGTTCGCGAAAGCGGGGCTGCAGAACATCGACTCCGGCTACGCCACTCTGCTGCGCACCGGCTTCGTGTTCGTGCTGTTGGCCTGTTTCGTGTTCGCCCTCGGCAAATGGCGCGACCCCGCGACCGTGACGCCCGCGACCTGGGGCTGGCTGCTGGCTTCGGCGCTGGCGACCGCGGCATCGTGGGTCTGCTATTTCCGCGCGATGAAACTTGGCGACGCATCACGGGTGGCCGCGGTCGACAAACTCAGTCTGGTGCTGGTCGCGGTCTTCGCGTTCTTCGTCCTGCACGAACGCCTCGACGCGCGCGGCTGGCTCGGGGTATTGCTGGTCGCTGGCGGCGTGCTGCTGCTGACGCTCAAACGCTGAGCCCACTACAATCGCCGGATGAAGACCATCCTCATCACCGGCGCCACATCGGGCTTCGGCCGCGCCGCCGCGAAACGCTTCGTCGACGCCGGCTGGCGCGTCATCGCCACCGGCCGCCGGGCCGAACGTCTCGATGCCCTCGCCGACGAACTCGGCCGCGATCGCGTCCATACCGCCGCTTTCGACATCCGCGACGAAGCCGCGATACACACTGCACTGGATGCGCTGCCGGAAGACTTTCGCGCGATCGACGTGCTGGTGAACAACGCCGGCCTCGCGCTCGGCACCGCGCCGGCGCAGCGCGCGGATCTGGCACAGTGGAAGCAGATGATCGACACCAATATCACCGCGCTGGTCACTTTGACGCATGCGCTGCTACCCGGCCTGATCGATCGCAAGGGCGCGATCCTCAATATCGGCTCGGTCGCCGGCAGCTATCCCTACACCGGCGGCAATGTCTACGGCGGCACCAAGGCCTTCGTATCACAGTTCTCGCTGGGCCTGCGCAGCGATCTGCACGGCACCGGCGTGCGCGTGACTTCGATCGAACCGGGCATGGCCGAAACCGAGTTCACCCTGGTGCGCACGAGCGGAGATCAGACTGCGTCGGAAAATCTGTACAAGGGCGCCGAGCCGATCACGCCAGACGATATCGCCGAGACGATTTTCTGGATCGCGACTCTGCCGCCGCATCTCAACGTCAACCGCATCGAGGTGATGCCGGTGCGGCAGTCGTTCGCGGGCTTCGCGATTCATCGCGGCTGAGTGCGGGCTCACGGGCGGGCGACAAATCGCACGCCGTCGATGCGGGCCCTGTGCACGCGCAGGGACAGGCGTTCAAGCGGTTCACCTTCTGCCTGAAACGCACGGCGGAACGCGTGCATGGTGCGTTCGGTCGCATCGCGCACATTGCGAACACCGCCCTTCTGCAGGCGGTGTTCGCTACCGACGCAGACGGCGCCCTCAGCAGGGGCAGTCCGCGCGACAGGCCACATATTGACTCAAACACGTCGAGGCCGGTTGCCCTGAGGCGAGACACTGGTTATAGATTGTCTTGCACTTGCTGTAGCACGCGCTGCAGCCACCGGTCGCCATCGAGTTCAACGGCACGCCGAACCCGAACACGAAGACCGCCGCAACAGCCCAATTCATCCATTTCGATTTCATATCTCCATCCTCCAATTTGATGTCGGGAATGATCCGTTCGTATGAATACCAGGACCTACTGCCCACGCACGGCCGCAACGCGTCCGTGTCTCTATCCGCGCATCGTGGAACGCTCAAGCGAATGAGCGCATAAGCATCTCCATACGAAGCGTTTATCCTGACGTGCTTCGTTGCGGCGTACGCCGATTCGATCGCGGCGCCTCACCATAGATCGATTCGATGCATGGAAACGCATGCACGATCACATTTTCGGCGCGGCCCGCCGCAGCGGTCAGGTCATCGGTTCGTCGTTCAGATTAGGTGTATGCGATGAGCCCCATCTCCAGTGTCTCGTTGAGTCGCGCCGCTTCGCTCTTGCTCAGATCGACCGCGCCGACCTTGGCGCGATGGATGCGGCGCAGGTCATCGACCTTGAAGCCGTCTCGGAAACCCTGGAGGAGGGCGCCGACCCGATCACCCGCGACGACATCGTCGAAACGATTTTTCGGGTCGCGAATCTGCCGCCGCATCTCAACGCCAACCGCATCGAAGTGATGCCGGTGCGGCACTCGTTCGCAATCCGTGCGGAGACCCACTGGCCGCAAGGCGCCCCGAATACCGTGATAGCTCTTGTTCGATCGATGCCTGACGTCAGGCACGACACACCACACAGGAGTACCGGCATGCGTATGCTCATCGTTTCATCGATTCTTTCCACCGCGCTGCTTGTCACTCCCGCCCATGCCGCATGGCGCGTCGCGAACCCGGCGGCAGCCGAAGCAGTGAAGAACCCGCGCATCGCTGCCGTACTGGAAACCGCCATGCGCTTCGACGCAGCGATATTGGCGCACGACGCCACCGTCTTCGGCGATACGTTCACGGAAGATGCGGTCATCAACAATCCGTTCAACAAGATCGCCAGAAAAACCGATGCGCTCGACAATCTATCGACAAAGCTGATCGATTACACGACGTTGGACCGTTCCATCGAATATGCCGCAACGCGCGGAGCCCATGATGTCGTGCTGATGGGCGAGGAAACCCTGACCCCCGTGGGCAAGGCACGATTCGCAGGCAAACATGTGCGTCGACGCACCACCGAAATCTGGACCGACGAAAGCGGCGAGTGGAAATTGGCGATCCGCCAGGCGACCATCTATTCGGCGGAATGAGCGCGCTGCGGCGGCTGCGGAAGCCGCGCGATCGCATCCGGAATACGGCGCAAACCTGCGACTACGGCTTCCGATGCCGAGCGGAAGGTTCGATCATCAGCCGGTAGCCTTGCTTGCATGCGGTGATCACACGCTCGACCCACGGCCGATCGACCAGATAGGTGCTGCCGCCGATATCGTCCGGCGTCGGCACCACATCGGTATCGAGATCGATCCGCGCCTTGGTGCGATACCAGCCGAGCGCGGCATCGTCGATTCGCATGTCTTCTTCGCTGCACGACGTCGGCCAATCGATCAGCAGGATCGCACGCGCTTCCGGCCAGTAGACGCGCACGAAAGCAGCGGCATTTTCCTGTTCGATCGGGCCGAAGTACAGCGACTGCGGGCCGCGACTGCCTGCGTCGTCGACGATTCTCTGCAGCAGCGCGGCGACGCAGCGAAACTTCGGGCTGCGTTCGATGGCCATCGAATGCGATACCGGCTCGACCTGCGGGGCAGCGATCGCGATCTTCGCCAGCGAAGCGGCGAAGGCCGAAAAGACGAACACGATGTTACGCGTACCGTGTTTCATTCACCGCTCCAACAGGGTGTTGTCTACGCTTTGCTTCGCGCCCGGTGCTGCATGTCTCTGCATCAGTCGCTGGCGCATCCGCAGCCCGGGCCGCTCCACGGAATAATGCAGCAATGCGGCGCCGAGCAGCGAAGCAATGCCATAAACCGCGAATGCGGTGTAGCCCCGTCCTTCCAGCACCTCGCCCAGATGGGCCTGCACGAGACCGTAGATCGGCTTGTGCACCAGATACAGACTGAACGACACCGCCGCCAGCCAGCCCGCGCCGGGCAGCGCGCGACGACCGATCCAGCTGTCCGCCTGCGCGCCCGCGAACACGAGCATCGCCAGCCCAAGCGACAGCACCGGCCAGCCGACGCTGTTGCCGAGCAGACCGGCGCGTTCGCGGAACAGCCAGAAGCTCAGCGCCATCGTCGCCAGCCCCAACACCAGCACAAGGTTCGCGCGCGTCGCCATGCGCGCCCAGCTCTGCGGCCGATACGTTTTCCACACCGCGAGGATCACACCAGCGAGCAGACCGTCGAGCCGGTTCCAGGTCGGGTAATAGATGTTTTCGACGAACCAGTTGCGGTCGGAGCCCAACGTGTCGAAATGCAGCCACGTACCAGTGCGTAGCGCGATGCCCATCGCGACGATGAACACGCAGACCGCGACAAAGACTCTCGCGGATGGGCGCCTGAGCAGGGCCAGTGCCAGCAGCGGAAACAGCAGATAGAAATGTTCCTCCACACACAGCGACCATGCGTGCGAGAACGCGGCGTGATTGGTGTAGTCGATCGACAGATTCATGAAGAAGCCGGCGAATTTCCACCACGGCTCCATGCCCGGCGCTTCGCGGAACCCGGGCCACAGCAGATACAGGGCGAGCACCGCGAAGAACGCCGGCAGAATCCGGAACGCGCGACGCGTGTAGAAATCGCGGAATGAAAATCGACCCCCGTCGGCCAGCGGCTTCAACACCTGCGATCCGATCAGCAAGCCGCTGAGCACGAAGAACAGATCGACGCCCATCCAGCCGTAGCGCGACAGCCACGACCAGTCTTCGCCAAGGCCGCCAACGAGGAACGAATGGAAGAGCATCGTCCATACCACCGCGATGGCACGCAGCAGATCGAGACCGGGCATCCGCATCGAAAACTCCGAACAAGGCGCGATACAGGTCCTGCAATCGGAATGACGAGGCGCGTCGCGAAGCGGAAGTCTAGTGCGTGCCGCATCGCCCGGGAGCGCCCCGGACGCGCTGTGACATGCGTTACGACAGCGGCTCGTCGCTCAGGTAGGTGTAGGCGGTCAGTCCGTTTTCCAGCGCTTCGTTCAAGCGCGCCGCCTCTCCCTTGCTCAGGTCCACCGCGCCGACCTTGGCGCGATAGATGCGGCGCAGGTCGTCGAGCTTGTAGCCGACGTAATCCAGCATCACGTCGGTGGTATCGCCCTTGCGCTGCTGGGTGACCTTGAAGCCGTCGTCGCCGACGCGCACTTCGATCGCGTCGGTGTCGCCGAACAGATTATGGATGTCGCCGAGGATCTCCTGATACGCGCCGAGCATGAAGAAACCGATCCGGTAGCGTTCGCCCGCGCGCAGTCCGTGCAGCGGCAGCGAGCTGTCGAGGTCTTCGTTCTCGACGTAGGTATCGATCTTGCCGTCGGAATCGCAAGTGAGGTCGGCGATCACGCCGCGGCGATCGGGGCGCTCGTCGAGACGCTCGATCGGCACGATCGGAAACACCTGGTCGATCGCCCAGACGTCGGGCATCGACTCGAACAGGCTGAAATTGACGAAGTATTTGTCGACCAGACGTTCGTTGAGCTCGTCGAGCAGATCGCGATGACTCTTCTCGTCGTAGGTCAGGCGCGCGCGCACCGCGTGGGCGATCGCATAGAACAGATCGTCCAGCCGCGCGCGGGCGACCAGATCGATCTGGCCCAGTGCGTACAGCGACAGGCCTTCGCTGTGGTGATGCTGGGCTTCGTGGAAGAGTTCGACCGCAGGACGGGTATCGATATCGGCATAGATCTCGCGCAGATGGCGGATGGTCGCGGCTTCGTCGTCGTGCGCGGGCGGCACACGGCCTTCCGGCGCGCGCTCCACTTCGGAAACATTGGTCACCAGCATCGCGTGATGCGCGGTCATCGCGCGGCCGCATTCGGTCACCACCCGCGGCGGTGCGATCCCGTATTGCTCGCAGGCTTCGGCCAGCGGCTGCACGATGCTCGATGCGTACTGGTGGATGCTGTAGTTGATCGAACAGTAGCTGCGCGAACGCGTGCCTTCGTAATCCACGCCCAGCCCGCCACCGACATCGACGTGGGTCACGGCCGCGCCGAGTTTCGACAGCTCGACGAAATATCGGGTGGCTTCGCGCATGCCGTTGGCGATGTCGCGGACGTTGCTGATCTGCGAGCCCATGTGGAAATGCAGCAGGCCGAGGCATTCGCCCATGCCCGCATCGCGCAGGGTCTTCCACAGATCCAGCACCTGACGCGGCGACAGCCCGAACTTGGCCTTGTCGCCACCGCTGTTCTGCCATTTGCCTGCGCCCAGCGACGCCAGCCGCATGCGCACGCCGAGGCCCGGGGTCACGCCCAGCGCTTTGGCTTCCTCCATCACCAGCGGCAGCTCGGACGGCTTCTCCACCACGATGTAGGTCTGCATGCCGAGCTTGCGGCCGATCAACGCGAGGCGGATGTATTCGCGATCCTTGTAACCATTGCAGACGATCAGCCCGCCCGGTCGCGACAGCGCGAGCACCGCCATCAACTCCGGCTTGCTGCCCGCTTCCAGACCGAAGCCCTCGCCCGCGTGCGACGCCAGCGTGCCGGCGACCGCCGCATGCTGGTTGACCTTGATCGGATACACGGCGGTGTAGCCGCCGGCGTAGTCCCATTCCTGCTGCGCCTGCGCGAACGCCGCCTGCAACTTGCCGAGGCGGTCGCCGAGGATCTGCGGGAAGCGCACCAGCAGCGGCAACTTCGCACCGCTGGCCTGCGCCGCATCGACGATCGCCGGCAGCGCCGCACCCGGACCCTGCGCACCGCCGGGATGCACCACGATGCGGCCCTGCGCATCGACGTCGAAATACCCTTCGGCCCAGTGCGGGATCGAATAGGTCTTGCGGGCAAGGTCGATCGACCAAGCAGTCATGGGCATACATCCGGGGCGCTGCAGGGACGCGCATTGTAGGGCGGGCTCAAGCCCGCCGCTCGGCTCGCATCTCCGCGCCGCTCAAGCCCGCCGCTCGCCTCACACCATCGCACCGTCTCAAGCCAGTCGCGCGGCTTCGCAGCCCCGTTCAGTTTTTCCGCCGATACACCGGCTCCCCACAAAGCCCACGCACGCGCCGCGCCTCGGCTTTGTGCTCGCTTTCGGTGAACACGCTGACGCTGCCCGGCAGACGCAGCGCCGCAACGACCCGTTTCAGCCCCGACCCCTCGCTGGCGACCGAGCCGCGCCAGGTCACCAGCAGCGCGTAATGCGCCGGCTCTTCGGCGAGGTCGAAGCGCTTGCGCGCCAGCCACGCCTGGCCGACCTGCTCGACCCGCGCCAGCGCTTCGCGCAGACCGTCGAGGGTGGTGGCGTCGAGATCGTGCGCGATCAGATCGTCGTCTTCGGCCACGCCGTCACGGGCTTCCAGCGATTTCGCACGCTCGGCGAATTCCTCGCGCAGCGCTGCAAGCGCATCTGCCACGTGCGGCGCGATGGTGCCGTCGCGTTCGTAAGTGCGGAGCTTCTCGAACACCGGCCGGATCGCGCCGGCATCCAGCGTCATCGCCCGGCGCAGGTGTTCGACACCTGCGACATCGTCTGCATCGATCCGCAGCGTGCCGGCGCGGACATGCGCGCTGGCGCTGTCGGGCGTGCGCTCGATCGCGCGGTCGTACAGCAATGCCGCGTCGAAGTCCGGGCGCAGGGTGTCCACCAGTTGCGCATGCTTCAGGGTTTCGGCCGCATCCCATTCGCCGCGACGTTCCAGTGCGTCCAGACGCTCGCGATCCGCTTTCGCCTCGGCGTAGGCGGCCGCCCACGGTTTCCGCGTTTCCTCGCGCCACACTTCATCCAGCCTGCGTTCGATCCGCACCAGCGCTTCGCCCAGCAGTGTCGCCGCGGGCGCGTCCTGCGGCCGCAGCACCGGCGGAGCGCCGACCGCCGACACGCGCTGCGGCAGCGTCGGGTGGGTGTCGGTGAGGTCGTTGTCGCGTTCGGCGCTGATCAGCAATCGCGCGATGTCGATCGGCGGCAATTCGCGCAGCGCTGCCGCGAACAGCGCGTTGTACTGCGCGGGCGGCTGCGGCTGCGCGCGCATCCGCGCCTGCAGCTTCGGCGCGTAACGACGCGTGAGCCATTGCGACGCATGCTCCAGACGGATCAGCGCCGACACCCGCGCCGCTTCGCCCGCGACCCGCGCGCTGACCGCATCGGCCTCGTACTCGTCCTCGCGCGCCAGCACGAAGCTGTAGGCGTTGAAGTACGGCGCATACCACTCGAAGAACTTGACGAACAACCGCGACATCGCGGCACCGCTGCGCGCCATCCCCTCGACCAGCCGGAACCAGCCCAGGCGCACGCGGTAGATCCAGCCGGAAAAACGGCCGTGACCGCTGCGGAAATGGCCGAACTCGTGCGCGATCACCGCCGACAGTTCCGCGCTATCCAACAGACGCATCAACGGCAGACCGATCACCATGTAGTGCCGGTAGCCCATCAAACCCAGCACCCGCGGCAGACTCGCCGCGCCGGCATTCAGATCGCTGTCGATCACCACCGCCTCCAGTGCAGGCGCACCGGCCGCCAGACGCAGGCGCTCGATCTCGGCCTCCAGCGCAGGCGCATCGCCGGGCATGAGGCGATAACCGGAGGGCGGATCGAAACGCAGCCACAGCGCGCGCACCACCACCACCGCGAACACGCTCTGGGGCAGCAGCGCCACGAACACCCATGGATCGAACTCCCGGCCGCTCACCAGCAGCGCAATCACGATCCCGACCGGCAGGCCGACCGCGATCAGCAGGATCAGTCCGAGCACGGCATAGCCCAGCGCCGCCAGCAGCGCGACCCGGGTGCGATAAGCCTGCGGGGCTTCGCGGGCCTGCGCCTGCAGCCGCTCGATCAGTGCCTTGTAGCGTTGCTCCGAAGCTTTCGCCGCCATCCGCGCCTCCTGTGGCCGGCTCCCCTTGTGGCCGGCTATCGTAGCGGAAGCGCTCCGGTACAATTCGCGCCCCAAGACCGCTTCCGGATCCGCCCCGATGACCGCACCCACCTGGCATTACGAGAACTTCGAACCCGCCGGCTCGGCCATCGGCTACCGCATCACCCGGAAACTCGACGAAGTGCAGTCGCCGTTCCAGAAGATCGAGATCTACGAGAGCACCGACTGGGGCAATCTGATGCTGATCGACGGCGCGATGATGCTCACCACCCGCGACAACTTCCTCTATCACGAGATGATGTCGCACCCGGCGCTGTTCACCCATGCCAATCCGCAAACCGTGGTGATCATCGGCGGTGGCGACTGCGGCACCCTGCGCGAAGTGCTCAAGCACCCCGGCGTGAAGAAGGCGGTGCAGTGCGATATCGACGAACAGGTCACGCGCATGTCCGAGAAGTGGTTCCCGGAATTGTGCGACTCGAACAGCGATCCGCGCGCCGAGCTGCTGTTCGACGACGGGATCGCCTACATGGCGAACTGCGCGCCGGGCAGTCTCGATATCGTCATCGTCGATTCCACCGATCCGGTCGGCCCGGCCGAAGGCCTGTTCAACAAAGCCTTCTACGAAAGCTGCTTCCGCGCGCTGAAGGACGACGGCATCCTCGTCCAGCAGTCGGAGTCGCCGCTCGTGCTGCTCGACCTGATCAAGGAGATGCGCACCGAGATGGGCAAGGCCGGCTTCGCGCGCTTCCAGACGCTGCCGTTCCCGCAACCCTGCTACCCGACCGGCTGGTGGAGCTGCACCTTGGCGAAAAAGTCCGGTGGCTTCGACTTCCGCGAGGCGGATGCCCGCGCCAGGACGTTCGCATCGAAGTACTACAGCGCCGAGATCCACAGAGGCGCATCGACGCTGCCGCCGTTCGTGGCCGAGGCGCTGGGCGAATAACGCCATCCCAACATCCATCTCATCTTGGCTTAAGACACCGCAGCTACAAGATTCCCAACGAATGTCGGGGAACGCGTCCATGCCAGCATCACCCTCGGGACACGCTCGGGAAGGCAACGCTGTGCCCCCGGAGGGATTCAGCGGTCGGCCACCCACGACTTCGAGCGCGAGACAGTGGTGGACGCATCTGTGGATACCCTTGCTGATCTTCGCAGCGGCGATCGCATTGATCACGTGGCAGCACCTCGACTGGCGGCTGGCACACAGCCTCTATCTCGAACAAGGGGGAGGCTGGCCGTTACGCAAGGCGTTTCTGACCGAAACCCTCATCCACAAGCGCGGACACGATCTGAGCATCGTCGCGTGGTTGGTCGCGCTCGCGATCTGGCTGGCCTCCTTCAAACGCGCGTCGCTGCGTGCCTGGCGCAGACCGCTCGGCTATCTGCTGCTCTCGGTCCTGCTGGCGACCCTGCTGATTTCGTGGATCAAATCCTGGTCCAACATCGACTGTCCTTGGGACATCGTCGGGCTCGGCGGCGACCGCCCCTACATCAGCGTGTTCGCCACCCGGCCTGCCGGGCTGCCGCATGGCCGCTGTTTCCCGGCCGGACACGCCAGCGGCGGCTATGCATGGATGGCGCTCTATTTCTTTTTCCTGATGGCCCGCCCGCATCTGCGCTGGCGGGGACTGGCCGTCGGCATGGGCGTCGGCGTGATCTTCGGCATCGCACAGCAGTTCCGCGGCGCGCATTTCATCTCGCACGATCTGTGGACGGCGATGATCTGCTGGATGGTGGCGTTCGGCCTTTACCGCGCATTCCAGAGGGGCGCGCAAAGCACCGCCCCGAGTTGATCCGGCCGCGGAAGCCAACGATCGTTACCGCTCATCTCCGGTCGCGCCCCGATGTCAGAGCGCATCCCCATCCATCTCGCCGGTGCGGATGCGCACCACGCGTTCCAGATCCCACACGAAGATCTTGCCGTCGCCGATCTTGCCGGTACCGGCGGATTTCATGATCGCTTCGACGACGGTGTCGGCCTGATCGTCGGACACCGCGACTTCGAGTTTGATCTTCGGCAGGAAATCGACCACGTACTCGGCGCCGCGATACAGCTCGGTGTGGCCTTTCTGACGGCCGAAGCCCTTGACCTCGGTGGCGGTGATGCCGGCGACGCCGGCTTCGGCCAGCGCCTCGCGCACGTCGTCGAGTTTGAACGGCTTGATGATGGCCATCACCATCTTCATGTCGGGGCTCCGGGGCGCTGCATGGGAATAGCGTTGAGCATAACGCGAGGGTAGGCATTTTCCGACGCCCTTGCGCGGGCTTGCCCGATGGTTCGAGCACGGCAGGCGCGGGATGCTGGGGCCCGCGCTACAATCCACAGGACATGCCGATGATCGACCTCAGCCAGATCGACGACCTCGCCCGCCGCCTCAGCGGCCTGGTGCCCCCCGCGCTGCGCGAGGGCCGCGAGGAAATGCAGGACAACTTCAAGGCCGCGCTGCAATCCGGCCTGGCCAGACTCGATCTGGTCACCCGCGAAGAGTTCGACGTGCAGCGCGCGGTCCTCGCCCGAACCCGCTCCCAGCTCGACGAATTGCGCACGCTGGTCGAGCAGTTGGAAGCCCAGCTCGCCACACGCGATACCCCGCCGCCCCAAGCCTGAGGGCCGCCACCATGACCCTTGCGCTCGTGCACACCCGTGCACGCACCGGCGTGCGCGCGCCCGCCGTGAAAGTCGAAGTGTTCCTCGCCGGCGGATTGCCGCGCATGTCCATCGTCGGCCTGCCCGAAGCCGCAGTCCGCGAAGCCAAGGACCGCGTCCGCGCCGCGATCCAGTGCGCGCAGTACGACTTCCCCACCCGCGTCATCACCGTGAATCTCGCGCCGGCGGATCTGCCGAAGGACGGCGGACGCTTCGATCTGCCGATCGCCCTCGGCATCCTCGCCGCCAGCGGGCAGATTCCGCTGCAGGCCTTGAACGAATACGAATTCCTAGGCGAACTCGGCCTCACCGGCGAACTGCGCAGCATCGACGGCGTGCTGCCGGCCGCACTGGCCGCCGCCGAGCATGGCCGCAAATTGATCGTGCCCGTCTTCAACGGCGCCGAGGCAGCGCTTGCTTCCGAAGTCGAGGCGTACACCGCACGCACGCTGCTGGAAGTCTGCGGTCATCTCTGCGGACACCGCTCGCTGCCGGCCGCGATTGCGCCGGCCAGCACCTACGACTACGGCCCCGACCTCCGCGACGTGCGCGGACAGACGCGCGCGCGCCGCGCACTCGAAATCTCCGCCGCCGGCAGCCATCACCTGCTGCTGGTCGGTCCACCCGGCTGCGGCAAGACCCTGCTCGCCTCGCGCCTGCCCGGCCTGCTGCCCGAAGCCAGCGAAGCCGACGCACTGGAAACCGCCGCCATCGCATCGATCAGCGGACGCGGCCTCGACCCCACCCGCTGGCGCACGCGCCCGTTCCGCAGCCCGCACCACACCGCCAGTGCAGTCGCACTTGTCGGCGGCGGTGCGGAGCCGCGCCCTGGAGAAATCTCGCTCGCGCACAATGGGGTTCTGTTTCTCGATGAACTGCCGGAATGGGATCGCCGCGCGCTGGAAGTGCTGCGCGAGCCGCTGGAATCTGGTGTGGTGACGATTTCGCGCGCGGCGCGGCAGAGCGAGTTCCCAGCCCGTTTTCAGCTGGTTGCGGCGATGAATCCGTGTCCGTGTGGCTGGGCAGGCGATCCTTCGGGGCGATGCCGCTGTCATCCTGAAGCGATCCTGCGTTATCGAGGAAAAATTTCAGGCCCGCTGCTCGAACGTATCGACTTGCATGTCGAAGTGCCGCGATTGCCGCCCGCCGAATTGCGGCCCGATGCGCCGCCTGGTGAATCCAGTGATGTTGTTCGTGCACGTGTGATTCGTGCGCGCGAAGTTCAAAGACAACGTGCCGGACGCTGCAACGCGCATCTCGATCAATCGGAAACGAACGCAGTGTGTCGGCTTGCGCCGGATGATCAGGCGATGCTGGAGAATGCGATTGATCTGTTGCAGCTGTCGGCGCGTTCGATGCATCGTATCCTGCGGGTGGCGCGGACTATTGCTGATCTTGCTGGTAGCACTGAGATTCTTGGGCCGCATGTGGCGGAAGCGATTGGGTATCGACGTGGTGAGCGCAGCTCGACGGCGTAGGTTTCTTGAAGAGCCTGTAAATTGAACTCTCAATGCTTTGTTTCCTCGATAGGATTCCACAAACGAAAGAGATAAAAACATGCCCCGTTTTTCAACCACAGGCCTTGGATCTAGAGTTGAATTTTGGCAGCTCAGTACTGAAGCATTTGCGCCAAAGAGAAGGTAAGAGCTGGATAAAAGACGGAGCTGCGCACTGCACCTTTTGACACACCGAAAATGACCGAGGTTGCGATTTACAACATAACGGGCTACCACGGTGCGGCAGGGCAATTCGAGTATGCCCACACACTGCGCGAACCGTTCTCCGGCAGGTTGAAGATAGGACATGATTCTAGCCAGTCCCTATCTCTGTCTCGACACCAATTCCAATAATTTGTGCGATTTCACTATAAAACTGCACTTCGTTTTCCGGAGACGCAATCGAAACAACTAAGCTATAGCGCGCTCTCGAATCATAGCGCTTCAAGTGCGTGCGGTAACGCCACCAACCACTTACAGGGTAAACAGCGATAACGTTTCTTGCCGCTAGATCTGCAGCTGGCCCTGTCCAGATATCGCAATGCAATGAGCCGGCTGCAATCGACTTGCTCCCAAGCAACCAGCGATCGTCCGGTGCAGCTGCGGGCAGCTCTTCACCACTGTCTTCTAGTCGGTTGATACGCTGACGGAATGCCGCTTCAGTTTCGTCTGATCGCTTTAACTCGAAGCGAAGTCCATGTGATTGGTATTGGGCGGGTGCAACTGGAGCGGTAGCGCCTGGACTTGGCTCTATGAAGTATGACAACGTAACTTTCAGACGGACATCACTATCTAGCCCCTCAAGAGAAACTTGAGGCCATGGCAATGTGTAGTAGTGAACTTCATCAAATGTTGGGCCCTTTAGCTGAGACCGCCCGTTTGCATCCGTGACCCGCTCCCTCTTGAACGGCTTTATATATGCTTGCGCCACCAATGCAAGGTCGTTCTGCGCCGACGCTAGGGCACGATCAAGTCGCGGAACACCATATCCGAAAGTCCGGGCGAGCTGGATGCACTCTCTCTTAGTACGACATGCATCAAAGCGTGCTTTCATTGCAGGAGTCCACTCGGCACTTTGGATCATCAATGCGCGCACTGTTTCTGGCCAGAGATCAGGATGCCTAGCCATGATCACCGCAGCCATACTGGCGGCTTGAGCCGCCGCTGCGGAAGTTGCCCAAAAAGTTGTAATCGGTTGAGCCAGAAAATCTTTTGAAGTTGTCAGCATCGACAACGAGTCAACTCCAGAGAGGAGTTCTGTTTCAGCAGAGTTGATCGCTTTGTTTCCAGACTCAAAGACGATCTCGGGCTTTATTGGCGTGCGCGAATGATTCCAGTCGGTAGATATCCGACTGTAAGGGCTTAGATCGCCTACAACAGCAAGTGCTTGCCATGTTGGAAGATTGTCAGCCGCTGCAATGTCAACTTTATCAGTGAAGCCCCCAACCCCGATAGCGTTCCATGCTTGCGCCGGGTCTTCTACCGGATACTCATCCAGATCCGATATGTCATCCGGATTTGAAGCATCAGGAAGGTTGCCCACAGAAACTACGAACAATCGACGTGGCCCTTCAACGCCATCTTCATCGTCTTCGTCAATATCACCGAGCATGACTCCTGCGCATACTTGATCGACCGCAGCACTCCAACTGGTAGGACGTTCACCTGAAACGTCTCGATTAGTGACTGCCATGCAGTACACCCGTGATCTCTCGGGTTGAGACACTTCAGGGAGTGCAACCGCCGCCTGCGTTATCGAACCATAGTTCAATGGGTCGTTGGACGGTTGCCCAGGCGGAGGTAGAAACTTTACCGACTCAACCCCATGCATTAGATCTACGTCACCTGCATCTGACAAGGGACTTGTAAGGTCACCATACAGAGTTGAGCCAGCCATGTTCGTTCCGTGGCCATGGATGCTCCCGTCATCGACGCCCCAAGCTGAATTGATCGTATGGCAATCTTCTATAGGTATTGCGATCTCGAGGAGCGGATGAGCACGGGCGACACCGCTGTCAAGAATGCAGACCGCAGGGCTTCTTTCTCCAGGCGGTCGGACTCGGCCGACCAACTCATTTACCCATAGATTTTGCTCTCGACGAGCTGTCACTGTGAAGAATGCGGGGTTATCCGAAGCATGCCTCAATTCTTCAATTGCTGCTGAATTCTGCACGAGCCTAAGTATCTCGTTTCTATTTCCATATACGGGTACAACTTCAAAATCTGGAAACGTAAGTGATCGTGATATCGCACGCAAATTCAAACGCTCTGCAAGTAGTACCAGTTTTGCAGCTCGATCGGACCAACACCAGCACTCCCACCAAATTCTTTGTTGTGGATCATCTGGGAATGGCCTTTGATCAGTCCATAAGCTTTCGAGACTGGCCGCGCGAATCGTTTCTATAGGCTCTATCTTGTCTTGATTCTTGGGCCTGGGAGCGTGACTAGTTGTGTTCTCATGAGCATATTCACGAATTTTTTCAGTAAGAAAAGCTGCAGCTGTTGTTGGCACAAAAAGAGCACCTACCTCTGCTTCTTGGGTACTAGAAAGACGTACCGCACCTAAGCGAATTCCTTTGCTTATCCAATTCAGGTCGGGAAGCTTCTCTCCGTCAGCACTTTGAACCTCGAGATAGACACCAGTCTCTTGCCCAGGGATGTCTGGCAGTCTCTGAGTTAGCAACTGATGTGCTTCTACAAGTGCTGCGGTGAGATCTCTCTCAAGCCGTGGGCCATGCACATTGCGATCACGCTGGAAGCCGCGATTTCCCATCGCGCGATTCGGGCGCCCATATGTCTCTGATGTCCTAAAAGCATTGATCAATATATGATCAAAACGGTAGTTTGAAGGCATGCGCTATCCCTAACCCCCTTAGGTGCTCTTCCAAGCTCAGAGTAGCGCTTGCCACTCTTAGCTTTCGACTATCCCCAATACCGTCTCTCGGACAGAGCGTCTCTCTCGGAGAGATGCCACTAAATCTTCTGCCGAAACGATCGACTTCCCTTTAAGCACTGCATATTTAATCACTTCACTGCACGCACGCACTAACTCTGCCTGACTGAGGCCTGCTGCCGATTCAACCACTTTTGCCCAACCAATTCGTTTAGCTGCGAATGACCCTAAGCGCGCAGCGATAATATTCTTAATAGCGGCATCATCCGGAAGTGCGTACTCAAGAATGTCGTCAAACCTACGGAACAATGCGCGATCCAGCAATTCAGGGTGATTTGTTGCAGCAACAATCACGCTATCTGTACTGTTCTCCTCTTCGAGGAATTGCAGAAATGAATTTAGTACGCGCCGCATTTCCCCTACGTCGTTATCGGCAGTCCGACGGCCACCTATCGCGTCAAATTCGTCAAACAAATAAATACCGCGAGCCGAAGCAATTTGGTCAAAAATTAACCGCAGTTTCGCAGCAGTCTCGCCCATGAATCGAGTAATGACCGATTCCAGGCGAACAGTGAAAAGAGGAAGATGCAGTTCTCCCGCTATCGCCGATGCGGTCAGCGTCTTTCCCGATCCTGGGGGCCCTACGAGCAAAAGCCTTGTGCTGGGGATCTGGGCGAACTCACGCAGCTTATCTCTTTGACGCTGCTGAAATATCAACCGGTCAAGACGTGCCCGCATTTCAGGGCGGACAACGACATCATCTAATTTAGTCTTTGGGTAGGTTGCAATTAGCAGTCCCTGCAACTCTCCGCGCGGACGCGCAATCGGAATTGCCACATCGCTGCCAGCCGACGCCCTGAGCTGAGGACGAACCTTGGCCTGCCGCGCCCTATCAACCATCTGGCGCAACTCTTCAGCCACCTCGCGGCGGCCGCGGCGCGCTTCACTAGCAGCCACCTGTAGAGCAATTGAGAAGAACTGCTCCTCATCTCCCTGGGCATGGCTGCTCAACAGCGCGATGATCTGCCGAGCCGTAGCCATAACGTTACCTTCACCCTCCTAGGGGTTTCATAACTCTCTCAGGGGCGCCACACAAAGGGGGCGCGCATGCTTGCCTTCTAGGGTATCCCATGTAGCTCCGGTAGGTCTCACTCATTGAGATCAGAAGATCACCCTCAAATTGGGATCAGAGCAGACTTTTCTAGCAGCGACAAGAGAGATAACGCTGACCCGCATTTCCCAAAGACCCTCCACAATCCGCTGATGTGTATCAGTGACAAGCCTTCCCCCTCCCTCCCTGCCTGCCCACGTACCGGGGTCAATGCCTAGCGATCGGGCGACCTCCCGCTGGGAGAGGCCAAGCTCCCGCCTCTTTGAGGCGAGCTGACCGGCGAGTGTCCCGGTGTCGGCTCACGACGCAGCATCAGTATGACGGGTACTTCTTCCCTGTACTCATTCATGCCATGCCATGCCCGACCAGGCTTAATGTGCCTGGTGTGCCGCAGCATGTCATCCAGCTACCGTGCCCTGGTCATGGAGACGGTAGGCCCGGACGAGGTGGACACCATCCGCCGACATGTACAGTGCCAGCATGCCTATGGGTCGAAGCGGTTTCGCGCGGCGATCGAAGCACAGCTTGGACGGCCGGCTGGTCCCCGCAACATCGGCAGGCCGAAGAAGTCGGATGAGACGCAAGCAACCGGGAAAGGCCTTTCTGACCCTAGTTTCCGCTAGTTTCCGCTGACCCTAGTATTTTTAATCGTCGGACTCGACCACCCCGTACTCGCTCATGATCAATTGCCTGGCGGATATGATGCCGGTGGCGCGCACTCGCTTGCCGATCAGCGCCGTCAGCGCCTCATCGTGATAAGGCGCGACGCCGCGGCGGCGCAAGGTGTAGTCGCCATCTGAACCGGTCAAGACGATCGCCTTGCGTTCGCTCTTGGAGCCGGGATTGATCTTACGATGTACGACTTTTCCGACGATGGTGACCGGGGAGCGCATGCGGACATCATACGCCCGGAAGCCCGCATCGCAAGTCGGGCGCCTGCGCTCGCCGCCGTGAGTGTTTCAGGGCGCATCATTGAATTCGCCCGAGCCTGCTCTTCAGCGGCTATGGACTCTGCGCACATGCAGAACATGGCGCCCTTCGACAGTGGCGATGATGGCGACCACCTTACGCGCATTGGCCTGCCCATCCGATGCGGCATTGCCGACCACCGCGTGGATCATGCGCTTCTGCGCTCTCGGCGGAATCGTGCCCTGCGACGAGGCCGGAAAGCGGATTTTCCACGACTCGATTCGAGGCGCCACGATGCCGGACTCCTTGGCCGCGGCGAGCAACAAGTCGCGCACCGCCTTCGACAGCCGCGATTGCACCGATACCGCTGCGCCGACTGTGCGGCCGAGATTGATGCCCGTGCGCGTCATCCGCTCGCGACGGAACGTCCGCGACGACATCTGGATCAGTCCGCTCGATTTGCTCTTGGCGAAGGCTTTGCTCTTTTGGAAATTGTGGGTCGGCGCTTTGACCGGATGCACCGACGGATCACCGAGCAAAATGAACTGCGCCACGGTTTTCAGATCCGACGGATCCTGATGGGTGTACTGCGCGATGAAGCGCTGCCGCGCTTCGAGCGCCGCGCGTCCGAGCGAGGCGCCTTTGAGCACGGCTTCGATGAAGTACTGACAGATCAGATCGGCCTGTCCGTTTCCTTCCGACGGACCATAAGCGATCGTCGTACTGCCGAGGAACCCATAGGCGCCTTCGGCGAGATAGGTTGTGCAGATTCCCGGCTCTTCGCCAGCTTCCAGAGGATCGTACAGCTCCGCGCCGTAGCAGCATTCGGCGGCGATCACCGACCCCTCGGTCACACGACCGCGCAATTTTGGCGAATGATGCGCGTCGAAGTAGGTTTCGGGTGGACCTTCGCCGGAAAACGTCGGCGACAGCGTATTGCCATGGCAATTGATGAAATGGATCCGCGGCGCGAGCTGAGCCGTTGTCCAGTTCGGGCCTGCCTTCGGCGATGTGCGCACCTTGGCGCCTGAACCGAACAGATTCTCCGCCGACAATTCGGTCGAATCCTGCCAGACGCGAGCGCTGAGCACGAAGCTATCCGCGTAATCCGAACGCGGTCGAGAAGAATATTTGGCGGCGATATCGAGCAACCGTACGAGATAAGCCGGATCGGTCTCGCCGGGCACATCCGGCAACCGTCCGACGACGCGCGTCGGCCCGAGGAAGCGACCCGGATCGCGACTGAAGGGCGCGTCGCAGGCATAGGGCAGATCGCTCGGCACGGCCGGGTCTTCGTCCGATGTGCTGCGCCGGGCATTCATCGGGTTCCGCAACGCGATGTGCGGAATCACATCCTGCGCACCGACGATCAGCACATAATCGGGATTGTGGTGGTTGCACAGCGCATCGATGGCGGCTTTCGTCGCGCGCTCACCGCCGGATTCAGTGACCGGGACGCCGCCGGCTCGTTTTAGCTCAACCGCCGAATCGAGAGAGATCACTTTCGAATTCATCCCTCGTGCCTTGTCGCTGGCGACCAGCGCCTTCAGCGCGGCATTTACGGCCGAGAATTTCGCACCGTACTTCGCCTTCAGCAGCCCATTGTGGGTGACGATCAATTTTTCGACTGTCATGTCGATCTCCCTAGTGCGATCACACCAATCTTGAAAACCAAAAACGAAAGACGTCGAAGAAATAGGACAATGGCAGGCAGCCGTTACCCGGAAACAAGGTGCCTTGTTGAGCCAAAGACTGAGACACCCACCATTTCATTGCCGACAGAACGAACGGCTGTGCCGCACCTTACGCGGGCGGCATTGACGAAAAAGACTTCCCCGCCGCTTCTGCCTGTTGCTGCTTTCGCTGTTCAACACGACCTTGCACAAACGAGCCAATGAAGGCGCCAAGGGTCAGTTTGGCTAGATCCAGGAATTGCCCTGGCAGCTTCGCATCGGCAAGAGGAATAAGCGCTACGCCAGAGAACACAAGCGTGAGAAACACGGTTGTAAGAGGAAGGCCCGTGACCTGAAGTTTTGTGAAGTTTCCAGTGATGCCGCTAAGTGACCGAAGACGAAGATACTGGTCGATGGGCTCTGGAACACCCTTAATTACAGCATCGCGAATGAGCGGGAGATCCTCCTCAGGTATGGCTCTGACGTCCGTATATCGAATAGAAGTAAGCAGTCGGCGACCCATGGAGGCAGTTATGCAGCCGATGATCAGCAAGATGATTGTTGCGCGCTCGTACTGAAGAAAATCTCCGAGTGATTGAATCTTCGGCGGTGTCGCTGAAGTGAATGATTGAGCAACTTTCATGTAGACAATTGCCCCAAAAGCGATGACAGCCATTCCAATGAGCAGGTAGCCGCATCCCGCGAGGATCCTGTCTGTTTGTTTGTTCGGATTTTGATTTGGAACGTAGGCGAAGGCGGAATCGACGTCACTTGGCATAATTTTCTCCTGTAGTTACCCAGGCTCGAATACTAGAAAATGTCATCTTTTTTTGACTATCATTTTTTGCCAAAGACGAGTCAACGAAATGAAGCTGTTGAGTCCGCACTAAAAATGACCCGCTTTGAGGAGAAACTTCCAGCGCGGTTGACCAAGGTTGTGTCGGGCGATATGGCATACAGAGCAAGGTTACGACCGACCCCAAATGGATCAGTCATCAATCAAAAATGAGTGCCAAATTCTTATCATCGCAAAGACTGGGACGCCCACTACTTCATTGGGTAATGGGACCAGATGGCACCCGCGATTCCATTGTGCAATGCGGTGGCCGCGAGAAACCAAAGTGTCGAAACCTGTCTGAGAAGCGGCTAGCGGTATGTCGGGATTTTCTGAATTGTGGGTGTCCTGGGATCGGTCCAGATCGCCAAGCGCAACGAATTGCGGACATTCCAGGTAATTTCTCAGCGCTAGGTGGTGGAGCTATCCTTATGCTTGGCTGGTGAAATTTTGCCGGTTTCGAAAAAACTGCCAGAGGTAGCTCAACACAATCCCGAAGATAGCTCGTCTGGCATCTCCGTCGCAGGTCCTCAGAAGATTTGAACAGGGCCTTAAAGCCTTTAGTCGGGCCCCTCCACCACGCCGTCTCCCGCAGTCCACACGACCGCTTCCGTCACTATCACCATGTACCAGTCGCGGTCGGCTCCGCTTGTCCATTCGATCTTGTTAGGAGACTGGCCCGTAATACGGAAGATGTCCGTCGGCCCTATCAGCAGCGTGTTGAAGTTTTCTAGATGCTTGTATTGAGCAAATTTTTCTTGTGCTTCTTCCACGTTCGAAAAAAGGAATATTTTGGAAACGCCCATTGCCTCGTCCTCTCAAATATTAGAGCTTGTCCCAGCTCTGTAGTGTTGTTTCCATTTTCTTCTCGTCCGCAATGAACGATTCGGACAAGTCCGATGCGCTAACAGCTTTCTTGCAAGCGTCGAGATCTGTACAGGCTACACCAAGGCCGTGATTCGTCCCGGCCATAGTTTCAAACGCGGCCATTTTTTTCGCTAACGTCTTAGGGTCAGTTTTGTCAATTGCTTTGAATAACATCCGCATGAACTCATTGAGCCTTCTGCTCTGATCGATGGCTTGTCTATAGGCGCCTACATTAGCTATGCCCAGGCCGCCCGCATCAGTTATGCCCAGTCTGATCTCTTGCCTTATTAGGTCGTTCTTTGCCTGTTCACTAATAATTTGGGTACAAACTTTACTCACCGACTCATCAAGCGATCTATTACGCTGAAGGTACGCGATACAAAACATCAGGGGTTCGTTGATCACTGTCGATGTAGCAATGCTTTCAACCGCCATTGAAATGGCAATGACCGCCGCATCTCCCGGTTCCTTCCCTGTATGGGCTTCGCCGCTATTAGTTCCGGCGGTTGTCGATGCGCTGCTTTTGGAGACGAAGTCAGCCGCAAGCGTCAGCGCCTTATCCAGCCTGCCAGTGGCCGCCTTCAATTCTTCCTTGCGTTGCGCCAGCAGAGTTTCAGCCATTTTGCAGGCAGCCCACTCATCTGCCGTTGGGTCCTTTGCGTCGGCCGCAGGTTTCTCGGTGATGCTGTCGCACTTGCCAGCCTTCTTGGCCGCTGTATACGCTTTGTCAGCTTCTGTCAGATTCTTCTTCGCAGTTTCTTCTTCTATCCGGAATCTCTCGATCAACTTCGC
This sequence comes from Lysobacteraceae bacterium, assembly GCA_040079515.1. Taxonomy (GTDB): domain Bacteria; phylum Pseudomonadota; class Gammaproteobacteria; order Xanthomonadales; family Xanthomonadaceae; genus Lysobacter_I. The sequence continues at coordinate 5,430 of JBEBKD010000011.1, read as the reverse complement.
AGCCTCGGCGCCATCAATCACGGACGCCGATGTAGCAGGGCCCGTGATGATTGTCGGCTTAGCTCGAATGGCGCCGGTCAGCTGCTCAATCGCGAGCACCGCAACCATGGATCTTTGGTCCCGTGCTGCCTGAATGATGAACTGGTCTTCGGTCAGTGCGCCAGACAAATATCGCTCGCATGCGCGATACATAGACTCGCGTAGCAAATTAATAGTCTGCGTCCGTTCGGCGGTTGCAGCAGTTTCTGCTATTGAATTTGCAAATTTGGCATTTCGTTCTGTTGCGCCCAGACCCAAGTTTGCGGCCATACTGCTCGCATAAGCACTAAAGACATCTGGCGCAGCTTCAGCACAGATCCTAAACTTATTTTTCTTGGAACTATCGAACTCAGGAGCAATAAGAAGGTGTCGCTGCTTTGCGTCTACTGTCAGTATATTCACATTATTCAAGTTATCAAATTTTTGAGCCCGGTGGATGCTATTGAGTTTCGCGCAACCCGAAAGAAAAAAAATTAGAAAAATTGAAAAGCACTTAATTACATTAGTACTCAAGAAAGTCTTATGCATTTCAATTTCAGATCTATTGAAGTTAACTTCTTCGCGTTCACTTTTCATGCTCGTCAGAACTCCAAAAGATGTTTTTTGCTGGCTATCGCATCATCACAAGAAAAAGGCCGCTCTTCGGTTTTTTTCTGTGCTTGCATCAGTATCACTTCAATATCATCTCCGCCTCGGCTCACACCCCACGCCATCTCCATCCCGATCCAGATGCGGCCCATATCCCGGCTCGCCACGTCTCACCGGCGCAGCACCCGCTGCACGCGCAGCAGCACAATTCGCAAACACGCCCGGATCCCGCGACACGCGCAGAGGTGGATCCGCGACGTGGCAAGACGATTGATCGACGTAGCATCGCTGCGCGATAAAGCACCTCCGCCACGATGGCAGTGATAGCCGCCGCGATTGCGGTCGTGGTGGCAGCCTTCGGCGTTGAGTCCTCCATCGTGAGCGGAGACATCGCTAACGAAGCACAGTGCGATGGCGTTCAGCGCCATCGGTATCGAGACGCCGTCGGGCGATAAAGCCGATGCTTCGCCTGCGCCTTCCCTGGCCATCCGGCATTCCCCCTGTGGAATGTGTTCCAGCTTCAATGATGAAGCGTGATCGAAGTCTCGTTGCTTGGCGATTTGCTTGTCAATCGCTATCGCGAATCCGCTACTGAAGGGGCGCAATGTGAATTGCGGTATCTGTGCCGGAAGCAACTGTTTTCTTATGTTCGATCAATCGCAAAGTGGAATTCGATCTATCGTTTCAATTCATTGGTTTCATGCACGCCGACCAGACAAGGGCACCACTGCTCTATTGCAATCAAGACAAATCAAGACAAGGACACCCACTGCATCACTGAACAATGGGACCAGGCGGGACCCACGATTCCATTGCGCAATGCGGTGACCGCGAGAAACGACAGCGACGAACCCTGTCTGACAAGAGGCGAGCGGCATGTCGGGATTGCCCGAATTCCGTGTGTCCCGATCTCTTTCCCCGATCTCTTGCGGAACGCCAAACGCCGTATCCATCTGACATGATTCGCACATGGACCGGACGCCTCTCCTCGTTCTCTTCGCCATCGCCTGCCTGCTGCCCACGACGCCCCACGCGCAGGGCACCACGGCCCCGGCGGCGCAGGCCCGGTCGGCGGCGGCAAACCGGGGCTTTCTGTTCGACACACTGGCCGCGCGTTATGGCGTGGCCGGCGACGACCAAGTGGCGGACACGACGGCTTACAAGGCCAGGATCATCGAACTCGCGCGCGCGCTGCCCCCGAACGACACCGTGCGCAGCGCGCGCCTCGATGCCTATCGCTGCATCACCTTCCTGGACGGCCCCGACGCTGCGCTGGCGCGGGCCGAGACCGGGCTCGCCGGGCAGCCCGCGCAACGCGAGCCTCTGGTGCGGATGGAATACCTGATGTGCAAGGCGTACGCGTTGTACAACCAGGGCAACCGCGGCGAATACACCGTAGCGGTGAACGAAGTGCTGCGACTCGCCGACCCTGAGCGACATCCACGCCTGCGGTCCGGTGCGCTCAATCTGCGCTCGTTCCACGAAATCGACCAGGGCCGCTACGCGCAGGCGTTGACCACCCTGCACGAGCAGTTGGGGCTGGATCGGAAGCGCGAAGCGCCAAACGTGGCGCTCCGCGCCGAAATCATGATCGCCAGTACGTACATTGAGCTCGGCCTCAACGAGCGTGCGATCGTCGTTCTTCGCGCCATCGAGAGAGCCGCGCGCGCAGCGGACCAACCAGGCCCCCTGGGCATGGCGTTGGAGGGCTTGGGCCAAGCCGAAGAGCAGGCAGGACGCTTCGACGCCGCGCTTGCGAATTACCGCGAGGCGGCAGCGCTGGATCGCCTGCGGGGCGTGGACGACAGCCATGCCTCCTTGATGCTTCGGATCGCCCATGTCCATGTGCTGGCGGGTCGTCTGGACGAGGCCAGAAGCGCGCGCGAAGAGGCCGAGCGCTTGTTGAGCGGGTTGCCGGGGGCCATGCGTCCGCTGCGCGGCTACCTCGACGCACGCATCGCACTCGAGTCCGGCGATGCCGGCCGCGCCGCCCTGCTGCTGCCGGATGTGCTGAAACGCTTGCGCGAGGACGACCAGCCGCGACCGCTGGCGGACGCACTCGACGTGCAGGCGCGCGCCTATCGCGAACTCGGCCAGTGGCGTGCAGCGCTGGACGCGCGCGAGGAGCAGATCCGGTTGCGCACCCAGCTCGACCAGCGCATGCAGCGCGAGCAGGCACGCGTGCTTGCCTCCGAGCTGGCGTTGAGCCGGGAAACCGCCGACAAGCTGCGCTTGTTGCGGCAAACGGACACACAGCGGCTGCAGTTGCAGGCCGCGCATCGCGAGCAGCGCCTGCGACTGATCGCGATCGTGCTGCTGGCGTTGCTGCTCAGCGCGGTGGCGGGCCTGTTGCTGCTGACCCGCCGTCGGCTGCGTGGCGCGCGCTACGACGCGATGACCGACAGCCTGACCGGCGTCGCCTCGCGGCGCCATCTTCTGGACCATCTGGTGCGCATGTTGTCCGACCGGCGCGCCGCCGCTCACCCGCTGTCGGTGCTGGCCATCGACATCGACCACTTCAAACAGATCAACGATCGCTTCGGCCACGCCGTGGGCGACGAAGCGCTACGACGCGTGACCGAGGCCTGCCGGCACGCACTGCGTGAAACCGACGAGTTCGGTCGCTTGGGCGGCGAGGAGTTCTTGGCTGTGCTGCGACGAACCCCGCTCGTTCACGCCGAGCAGCTCGGAAAGCGGTTATGCGAGGTCGTCGCGGCCTTGACGATGGACGACGTGACGCCCGGTCTGCGCGCCACCATCAGCGTCGGCGTGGCCGAAGCGACGGCGGACGATGAAAGCGCCGACAACTTGCTGCTCCGTGCCGACACCGCGCTCTATGAAGCCAAGCACGGCGGCCGTAACTGCGTCCGGGTCGCATCCATGAATTAGGGGCGGTGCCGGCGAATTTCATGATTGTCTAGACGACGGTACCGACACAATCGGAATGTCGCTGCAACGCGCATCTCGATCAATTCGGAAACCCACGCGGTCTGGCGACTCGCGCTGGACGATCAGGGCTGCTGGAAAACGCGATCGATTGCTGCAACTTTCTGCGCGATCAATTCACCGTATCCTGCGAGTGGCACGGACCGTCGGCGATATTTCTGGTAGCGCGGACATACTCGGGCCGCATGTCGCCGAAGCCATCGGCTACCGGCGTGGGGAACTGATTGCGACTTCGCGGGTGGCGTGAGGCGCGGAAGATGCTTCAGGCGATGACCAGTTCGAAATCGCCGGCTTCAGCGCCGCGCGCGCCGACTCTGGCAGCGATCGTCGCATCGGGATTCGCTGTCTGAATCGTCTGGGTCGTCACGCCGTCGATGACTCCGTAAAGGGTGTAGGGGCCGGCCAGCGACAGCGCGACGACCCTGAAAGCATCGTTCACGATCACGCTCTGCAGATGGATGCCGTTGCAGCTGATAGTGAAAGCCACTGCGCTGGGGGTCGTCGTCTGGAATTCCATCTGCTCAGCGCTGCGTGGCGGGAGTTTCCGCACGTCGAACTCATACGTGCCCTGTGGCCCATGCTGCAGGATTCGGGCGAGAAAGCCCGCCGGACCGGACACCGAGATCGGCGCGGACGTGTAGGTGTTGCCCTGGATGACCGTGGCCGCGACGACGGTGTAAGTCTGGCGGGTGGGAACCTGCAGCATCGCGCCGCGTGGGATGGCCGGCGTCCGCGCGATGGTGATGTCGCCTTTCCTCACGAGGAACATGGCGAGGAAGTCGGTCTCGTTCATCAGGGTCAGATGGCTCATCCCGGCGGCTCGATCATGTGCCTTCCTCTTCCGGTTGCATCTGTGCGGCGTGCCCGCGACAGGGTCGTGGCGTATGCTCCCGCCCATTCCACACCGGCAGCGCACGATGACGCAAGCACACGGCAGTTGTCTCTGCGGCGATGTCCGCTTCACGGTCCAATGGCCCAGCCTATGGGTGGCGCACTGCCACTGCACGATGTGCCGGCGCGCGCATGGCGCGGCCTTCGTGACCTGGTTCGGAATGGCGAACGATCGCGCATCGATCGAAGACATCGCAGGATCGCTGCGCTGGTACGTATCGTCGCCGGGTGCCGAACGCGGTTTCTGCGCGCACTGCGGCAGCTCGCTGTTCTTCCGTTCGGAACGGTGGCCCGGCGAGCTTCACATCGCACTGGCGAATCTGGATGGCGATGTCGACCGTGCGCCGATGGCGCATGTGTTCTGGGACACCCATGCGGGCTGGGCTGCGATCGATCCGAACGACGGCCTGCCGCGAAAGACCGCACCCGAGTCCGATTGAACGACGACCGGCGATGGACCGATCGTCGGAAGGGGAACCTGGGGATCAGTTCCCTTTACATCTGTCGCACTTGTACGTGGTCCGCAAACTCTGATGCGCGCCATCGCGGTTCTCGCGCTGCGCTTTGGCGGTCATGCAGACCGAGACCATGCGGTTGGAGCCGACAGTCCGCGTGTATTCGCAAATCATGCGCTCGTCTTCGGCCTTGGTCACCGCGGCCTTGATCCATTCCAGATCGTTGAACACCACGGTGCGCTGATCCGGCGGCATGTCCTCCATGGTCTGGCTGCCGCCGAGCATCTGCAGTACCCGGTCCTGGCGCTCCGCCAGTGCATTGCGTTCCGCCTTGCTCATGTCCTTGAACGCGCCCTTGCCCGCCACGACCTGCTGCCGAAGCTGAGTCTGCTGGGTCACGATATCGCGGATGGTGAGTTCCTGTGGATCGACCGCAGCCATTACCGCGAGACTGGTCATGCCGAGCAACGCGGCGAGCGCGGCCAGTCTGAAGGTGGAAACATGTTTCATG
>JBEBKD010000010.1:0-185745 GCA_040079515.1 Lysobacteraceae bacterium | reverse complement strand
TGCCGCCTAACGCTTAGTCGACCCCACATACAGGGCGGTAAACAATATTGATCCTGGTTTGTATGGGGTGTCAATCAGAGAAATCCTACAAAGAAACAGGTGCTTACCTGATTCCTCATGGTCATGGTCTGCAATATCGTGAGGACTGATTAGTCCATCAGGAGAGCGGTATGTCGTACCGCCAAAAAGACAGGGTGGTATCGGCTGTGGGCAGTGAACATTTGGGCCCTCCGCCCAAGTTGCTGGATCAGGTGCGGGCGCGCTGCCGGCGGCTCAACTACAGTGTCCGGACCGAACGGGCGTATGCAGGGTGGATCCGCCGTTTCGTGCTGGCCAACGACAAGCGCCATCCGCGCGAGTTGGGGGCGCATGAGGTCGAAAAGTTTCTGACCGATCTTGCGGTGCGCGGTAATGTGGCGGCCAGCACGCAGAATCAGGCGCTGTCGGCGCTCATTTTTCTTTATCGGGAAGTGCTGAGTCTCGATTTGCCGTGGATGGAGAACGTCACCCGTGCGAAGCGGCCGCAACGGTTGCCGGTGGTATTGTCGCGCGCTGAGGTCGAACGACTGTTGACGATGATCGACGGTGAAGTCTGGTTGATGGCGGCGTTGTTGTACGGCAGCGGCATGCGGTTGATGGAATGCATGCGTCTTCGGGTGAAGGATGTCGATTTCGAGCGGCGGCAGATCACCATACGCGACGGGAAGGGAGCGAAGGATCGCCAGGTGCCGCTGCCCGACGGCGTGCGGGATCGGTTGAAGATGGCGGTCGAACGCGTGCGGATTCTGCATGCACAGGATCTGGCGGAAGGGCATGGCGTGGTCTGGTTGCCGAACGCACTGTCCAGGAAGTATCCGAAAGCCGAGCGCGAGTTCTCTTGGCAATACGTGTTCCCGGCGCGTTCGTTGTCGGTGGACCCGCGCAGTGGCGTGACCCGCAGGCACCACGTCGATGAGGCGATCCTGCAACGCGCGATCAAGACGGCGCGGAAGCGCGCCGGCATCGACAAGCTGGTGACACCGCATGTATTGCGCCACAGTTTCGCGACGCATCTGCTCGAATTCGGCGCTGATCTGCGTACGATCCAGGCGCTTCTGGGGCATAAGGATGTCGCGACGACGCAGATCTATACCCACGTCCTGAATCGTGGTGCGGGCGGTGTGCTCAGCCCGCTTGATCGCTGAGCGGTCAGATGCTCGATATCCGATTCTCGTTGGCGTTGTTGATGGGTGTGATGGGCTGTCTTTGGCTGCCGTCTCCGCCGGATGCGTGGCTGTTGATCTGTCTGGCAGCGATCGCGACGACTGCGGCATCGATGCGTGGTGCATGGCGGCATCTCGCGGTATTCGCGTTTGGATTTCTGCTGGCGGGTGTGCATGTCTCGTTGGGAATGCATCGTCACCTGCCTTTGCCGATGGAACATCATCAGTTCGATCTGAGCGGTACGGTGATCGAGCTGCCGCGGCATGAGGCGAGGCGCACGCGATTCGTATTGAAAGTCGACGATAACTCGGCTCAGCCTCAAGCGCTTCGTGGGAAGCGGATCCGCCTGGCGTGGTACGACGAGTTCGGCCTTGATGCAATGCCTGCGGATGCGCCGCGTTTGCGTGTCGCCGCAGGCAGTCGCTGGGCGCTGTCCGTGAAGCTGCGCGCGCCGCGTGGGTTGCGCAACCCGGGCGGGGTCGATGGCGAGAAGCACGCCCTGATCGAGCGGATCGTCGCGACCGGATACGTGCGCAATCCGGAATTCGCACGTGAACTGGCCCGTCCGCGCGGCATCGATGCCTGGCGCGAAGCGATGTCGACGCGGATCGCGGTTGCGGTACCGCAGAGCTCATCGCGTTTCGTGCGCGCACTCGCGCTGGGCGATACGCGCGCGCTCGACGATCACGATTGGGAAATGTTGCGTGCGAGCGGGCTCACTCATCTCATCGCGATTTCTGGTTTTCATGTCGGCCTGGTCGCGGGGTTCTTCGCGCTGTCGATGCGTGCGGTCTGGTGGTGTTGTCCCGCGCTCGGCCGTCGAATGCCGCGCCCGCAGGTGGCGGTGCTGGCGGCGTTGTCCGGTGCGGCGCTGTATGCGGCGCTGGCCGGGTTCGCGCTGCCCACGGTCCGCACCGTACTGATGATTGCAGTGGTCGCTGCAGCGCGCTGCTCGCGGCGCGGTTGGCGGCCGGCCGACGCGATGTCGCTGGCGATGATCGCGATCCTGCTGTTCGACCCGCTGTCGGTGCTGTCTGCCGGATTCTGGTTGAGCTTCGGCGGCGTGGCGTGGTTGTTGTGGTGTCTGCCGCAGGGGGGGCAGCACCCGCTACATGGGTTCTTCGCCGCTCAGGGTGTGGCGACGGTTGGTTTGCTGCCGTTGACGGTGGTCTTGTTCGGGCAGGCATCGCTGGCGGGTCCGATCGCGAATCTGCTGGCGATCCCGTGGTGGAGTCTGATCGTCGTACCGCTGTCGTTGATCGGTACGGCGATGGAGTCGCTGCATGCGGGCTGGGGTGGGCCGGCGTGGCGGTTGGCGGCGATGACGTTCGACCCGAGCTGGTCGCTGTTTTCAATGCTGGGCGAGAGTCCGCTGGCGTTGTGGTGGTTGCCGGAACCGCGCTGGTTCGCGCTGCCGCTGGCGCTGTTGGTCGCGTTCTGGTGCCTGCTGCCGCGCGGCGTGCCGGGCAAACCCTTGGCCCTGCTGCTGTGGCTGCCGCTGCTGTGGCCGGATCGCCAGGCGCCGGAGCATGGCGAAGTGGAGCTGATCGTATTGGATGTCGGGCAGGGCCTGTCGATCGTGGTACGCACCGCCGGGCACACCTTGCTGTACGACATGGGCCCGGCGATTGCCGATGGCTTCGATGCCGGCGAGCGCGCGGTGGTGCCGGCGCTGCATGCGCTGGGCGTGCGTGCGCTCGATATGGCGGTGCTCAGCCATGCCGACAACGACCATGCCGGCGGCTATGCGTCGGTTTCCAACGTGTTCGCGATCCGGACGCGCTACGCGCCGGAGAACAGCGGGCTCGATGCGAAGATCGCTGGGCTCAGGCAGTGTCGTGCCGGCCATGCGTGGAACTGGGATGGCGTGCGCTTCCGCTTTCTGCACCCGCCGCCGCATTTTCCCTATCTGCGCAACGAGTCGAGCTGCATCCTGCGCATCGAGACCGCACACGGCGCGGCGTTGTTGACCAGCGACATCGGCCATGTGATCGAACGCGACCTGCTGCGCCGCGATCCGGCCTCGGTGCGGGCCGAGGTCGTGCTGGTTGCGCATCACGGCAGCGCCGGTTCGTCCGACCCGGGTTTCGTCGCCGCGACCGGGGCGCGCTGGGCGCCGATCTCGGCCGGCTATGGCAACCGTTTCCACCATCCCAAACCGCAGGTGCTGGACCTCTGGCGGCATCAAGGCGCGAAAACGCCGCTGACAGCGGAAACCGGCGCCATCAGGTTGCGGATCGGACCGGCCGGCGTGGAGGTGCAGACCGAGCGCGGTCGTCATCGGCGGCTGTGGGACGCGGCCGACAGGCACGCGCGGGCGGCTCAGTTATCCTATCCCTCTGAATGAAGACGGCCGATGGCCGGAGGATGCGACGTGCTGGAACTGGTCAAAGCCGGCGGTTGGCCGATGATTCCCCTGCTGCTGCTGACAGTGGTGGCGCTGGGCATCATCCTTGAACGGTTCTGGAGCCTGCGTCGCAAGACCGTGCTGCCGCCCGGGCTGGGTGCCGAAGTCCGGGCTTGGGCCGCGCGCGGCAATCTCGACCCCACCCACATCGATTCCCTGCGCCGGACCTCGCCGCTCGGCGCCCTGCTGGCCGCGGCGCTGGATGTCCGGCACCGCCCGCGCGACCAGATCCGCGAGCGCATCGAAGACGTGGGCCGGCATCTGGTGCATCGGATGGAGCGCTTCCTGAACGGCCTCGGCACCATCGCCGCTGCGGGTCCGCTGTTGGGACTGTTCGGTACCGTGGTCGGCATGATCCAGATGTTCCTGGGCATTCTCGACAGCGGCCTCGGCGATGTGAATCAGCTCGCCGGCGGCATCGGCAAGGCGCTGATCTGCACCGCGACCGGCATGATCGTCGCGATCCCGGCGCTGATGTTCCACCGCTATTTCCGTGGCCGTATCGCCGGCTACATCGTCGATATGGAACACGAGGCGATCCAGTTGCTCGACACCCTCGATACCCGGCCGGTGGCTGTGCCTGCGGCGGCCGGCGCGCGCGGCATCACGCCATCGACGCACCTGGATTGAGTGTCCGGCCATGACCCGTTTGATCATCGCCCTGCTGCTGTCGCTGTTGATCGCCTATCCGGTCGTACCGGCAGTGGTTCGCGGTCTGCGTACCGGCAAGCTGGCGCATTCCGACACGCGGGCGTTCGTCGACCGCGCCCGGGCGCCGGTCCGTTTCTGGCTGCTGATGGTGTTCTACGTGTCCTTGCTCGGCATGTGCGCCTGGTTCGTGGTGTTCGCCGCACGGCACGCGCTCGGCGCATGACCGACGAACGCACGACGATCGAATTTCCGGAGATCTGAATCCCCATGCGCATCCGCGACTTCCGTGCCGACGACGAGCCCGAGATCAATCTCGTGCCGCTGATCGACGTGATCCTGGTGTTGATCATCTTCTTCGTGGTGACCACCACGTTCGATGCACGGTCGGTACTCAAACTGCAGTTGCCCAAAGCGAACGGCGAGCCCAGCGAGACCTCGTCGAAGGCCTTGAGCGTGCTGGTGAACGCGGAAGGCCGCTATTTCGTGCAGGACCGCGAGGCGCTGCGCACCGATGTCGAATCGCTCAAGCGCACGATCGTCGAAGTCGCGGGCGAGGGCACGAACCACGAAAGCCGCAGACGCCCGGTGCTGCTACGTGCCGATGCGCGCACGCCGCACCAGTCGGTGGTGACCGCGCTGGATGCGCTGGGCCAGCTCGGGTTTCGCCAGATCAGCATTGCGACGGCCCCCGAGCAGCGTGCGCCTGCGGCGTCATCGAAAGCAGCGACGGAGAGTCGCAAGTGAGCAAAACCGACCGCGCCCCGGCGTGGCCGATCTATCGCCGGCTGCTGGGTTTCGCCGGGCCGTATCGCAGCCTGCTGCTGTTCGCGCTTGCCGGCATGTTGGTCGAGGCGGCGGCCGGTTCGGCGTTCATGAAACTCATGGAGCCGGTGGTCGACGAGACCTTCATCAGCAAGAACGCCCAGCTCAGTATGATCCTGCCACTGACCATCGTCGGGCTGTTCGTGGTGCGCGGTATCGCCGGCTACATCACTGATGTCTGCATGGGCCGCTCCGCGCGCAGTATCGCCCGGGACCTGCGCGTGCGCGTGCTCGGCAAATATCTGCGCCTGCCCGGGCTGCGCTTCGACAGCGAGCCGGTGCCGTCGATGCTGATGCGGCTGGGTTCCGACAGCGACCAGGTCGCGAATGCAGCGGTCGATGCCGCCAAGGTGATGCTGCAGCAGTCGCTGCAGATCCTCGGCGCGCTGGTGGTGATGCTGTGGACCAGTTGGCAGGTGACGATTGCCATCCTGATCATGGCGCCGCCGCTGGCGCTGCTGATGGACAAGGTCGCGAAACGCTATCGCCGTTTCAGCCACCGCGTGCAGGAAAGCGGTGGGCGTCTGCTGCAGGCGGCAGACCAGACCCTGAACAACCAGCAGGAAGTGAAGATCTACGGCGCGCAGGCGGCCGAGCTGTCGCGCTATGCCGCGCTGGCCGACGAGAATCTGCGCCTGGCGATGAAGGTGGAATCCACCCGCAGTATTTCTTCGGCGGTGGTGCAGCTGATGGGCGCGATCGGGCTGGCGCTGCTGCTGTTTTTCGCAGGGCGCGAAGCGGCGGCCGGGCGGCTGACCGCAGGCGGTTTCGTGACCCTGATGATGTCGATGATGGCGATGATCCCGGCGCTGAAGCAGCTCACCAATGTGCAGAACATGCTGCAGAAGGGCATCGCCTCGGCCGAACGCCTGTTCGGCGTGCTCGATGCCGACGAGGAGCATGACACCGGCACTCAGGCGCTCGACCGCGCGCGCGGCGAACTCGAATTCCGCGACATCGACGCGCGTTATCCGGGTCAGAACGAACCGGCGCTGCGCGACATCCGTTTCATCGCGAAACCCGGCACCGTCACCGCCATCGTCGGCCGCTCCGGCAGCGGAAAATCGACGCTGATCAAACTGATTCCGCGGTTCTACGAGCCTGCGTCGGGCGAGATCCTGCTCGACGGTCGTCCGCTGTCCGAGTACCGGTTGTCCGATCTGCGCCGCCAGATCGCGCTGGTCGGGCAACAGGTGATGCTGTTCGACGGCAGCGTCGCCGCGAACGTGGCCTATGGCGAGCTCGCCGATGCGGTTGTCGGCCGTGTGCGCACTGCGCTCGATGCCGCCAATGCCAGCGAATTCGTCGACAAACTCGCCGACGGTGTCGAAACCGGCATCGGCAGCAAGGGCGGGCGCCTGTCGGGCGGGCAGCGCCAGCGCCTCGCGATCGCGCGCGCGATCCTGAAGGATGCGCCGATCCTGATTCTCGACGAAGCCACCGCCGCGCTCGATACCGAATCCGAGCGTCTGGTCCAGGATGCCCTGAACCGGCTGATGCCGGACCGCACGACATTGGTCATCGCACATCGGCTGTCGACCATCGAGCATGCTGATCAGGTCCTGGTGCTCGATCAGGGCCGGCTGGTGGAGCAGGGCACGCACGCCGAACTGCTGGCACGGGATGGGCTGTATGCGCATCTGCACCGGATGCAGTTCCGCGAGTCCGAAGTCGCCGACGTGTCGGCATGAGTCGCTGGGCATGAGCGACGCACGCCGGCAGCCGCCGACGTACTGGTTCGACGGGCAACCGCCGCCATGGTCTGCGCGCGTACTTTCAGGCGTGTATGCGGGTGCGGTCGCCGCGCGTGCGGCGCTGTATCGCAAAGGCGTCTTGCGCAGCCGCCATCCAGGCAAGCCGGTGCTGGTGGTCGGCAATCTGATCGCCGGCGGCAGCGGCAAGACGCCGCTGACCATCGCCATCGTCGAGCGTCTGCGTGCCGAAGGGTTCGTGCCCGGCGTCGCCAGCCGCGGCTACGGTCGCCAGCAGGCCGGTAGCGCACGTTGGGTCGATGCCAGTACAGACACGGCGCTGGGCGGCGACGAACCGGTGCTGATCGCGCGTCGTACCGGCGCGCCGGTGCGGGTGGATCGCGACCGGGTCGCTGCGGCGCGCGCATTGATCGACGCCGGCTGCGACATCGTGGTCTGCGACGACGGCTTGCAGCACTACCGGTTGGCGCGCGATGTCGAGATCGAAGTGATCGACGGGCGTCGCCGCTACGGCAATCGCCAGCCACTGCCGGCGGGGCCGATGCGCGAACCCCCGGAACGCGGCGAACGCTGCGATTTCCGGGTGATCAATCTTGGCGCCGGACATTCTTCTGAGGTGCCGGACGAAACCGGATTCGGCGAATGGCCGATGCGGCTGCGCGCGCAGGACGCCGTGCCGCTGCACGGGCATCGCGGCGCGCCGCTGTCGGCGTTCGCGGGGCAGCGGGTGCATGCGGTGGCGGGGATCGGCGATCCCGAGCGCTTCTTCGCGATGCTGCGCGGTCTCGATATCGCAGTGGTGCCGCATGCATTCGCCGATCACCACCGCTATCGCGCCGAGGATCTGCGTTTCGGCAGCGATCTGCCGGTGCTGATGACCGAAAAGGACGCGGTGAAGTGCGCGACCTTCCAGACCGAGCGCTGTTACAGCGTGCCGATCCGCGCGGAATTGCCCGAAGCGTTCTGGGTGGCGTTGCTGGACCGGTTGAGAGGTTGATGTCTGGAAGCGATGAAAGCCCCGCGTCATCCCGGCGAAAGCCGGGACCCAGTTTTTGATGTTGTGATTCCAATGTAGAAGCTGGGTCCCGGCTTTCGCCGGGATGACGGCCCTTTATATGTTTCTGCTCACCGCTCACCGCTCATCGCACTCCGCATATCATTCCTCCATGCCCTCCATCCTCGATTTCGTCGTCGCCATTCCCGCCCGTTACGCCGCATCGCGGCTGCCGGGTAAACCGCTGCGACTGCTCGGCGGCGTGCCGCTGGTGCTGCATGTCGCGCGGCGCGCGCTGGCGGCGGGCGCGCGTGAGGTCTGGGTCGCGACCGACGATGTGCGCATCGCCGATGCATTGGCCACCAGCGGCGTGCGGATCGCGATGACATCGCCCGAGCATGTGTCCGGCACGGACCGTCTGGCCGAATGCGCGATGCACGCCGGCTGGAGCGACGATACCGTCGTCGTGAATCTGCAGGGCGACGAGCCTTTCGCGCCGGCTGCGGGGATCCGCGCGGTCGCGGACACCCTGGTCGCTTCGGGCGCACCGATGAGCACGTTGGCGGCCGTTATCGACGACATTGCGGCGCTGCTCGATCCGAATACCGTGAAACTGGTGCGCGCCGGCAGTGGCGACGCCCTGTACTTCAGCCGTGCGCCGATTCCATGGCCCCGGGATGCCTTCGCCGGGAACAGCGACACGATCCGCGACACGATGCCGCCCGGCGGGCCTTGGCTGCGTCACATCGGCATCTATGGTTATCGCGCCGGCTTCCTCAAACAATTCGCGGCGCTGCCGCCGTCGCCGCTGGAACGGATCGAATCGCTGGAGCAACTGCGCGCACTCGAGGCCGGGCATCGGATCGCGGTCGCGATCACGCCTGCAGCGTTCCCGCCGGGGATCGACACCCCCGGGGATCTGGAGCGCGCCGAGCGTCATCTTGCGACGACGGGCGGGACCTGACCCATGCGGCTGTTGATGGTCTGCCTCGGCAATATCTGCCGGTCGCCGTTGGCCGAGGGCGCAGTCCGCGCGCATCTCGGTCGCAAGGGCCTGGGGTGGGTCGAGGTCGATTCCGCCGGCACCGGCGGCTGGCATGCCGGTGAACCTCCGGACCGGCGAAGCATCGCGGTTGCCGCCGCTGCCGGCGTCGATATCCGTGCCCAGCGCGCCCGCAAATTGCGCGCCGCCGATTTCGAGCACTTCGACTGGTTGCTCTGCGCCGATCGCAGCGTCCTGCGCGACGTGCGGGCCATGGCACCGTCCGGCACCTCCGCGCAGGCGGCGCTGCTGCTGGAATGGGCGGGATTGGGCGTCAGCGCCGAGATTCCCGATCCCTACACCGGTGGCAGCGAGGATTTCCGTCGAGTCTGGGCGATGGTCGATGCGGCGGCAGCGGGCATCGTGGAAAGGCTGTCCGCAGAACGACCCTGCGGATGATGGCGGGTTGACGCTCGTGCGCAGACTAGGGATGCTGGTCGGATGATGGACAAGTCGCCCGCCCCCGAATTCCCGGCCAGTCTCGAATGGTTGAATCTGGCCAAGCCTCTGCGCATGGGGCAGTTGCGCGGGCGGGTCACGGCGCTTGCGTTCGTCAACGCCGGTTCCGCGTGGTGCCAGCAGCGGTTGAGCGACCTCGCGACCCTCCGCAAACGCTATGGCGAGCACCTGCATGTGGTCGCGATCCACGTGCCGCGTTTCGATCATGAGCGCGATCCGAAGCGGGTGCTGAAGCGGCTGCATCGCGCGCCGCTCGATTTTCCGGTCGCCCACGACGCCGATTGGGTGCTGTGGCAGCACTACGGCATCGATGCCTGGCCGACGGTGGTGCTGATCGATGGCCAGGGCCGCATCCGCGACCGCATCGTCGGCGATACGCCGGTGCGCGAGCTCGATGCGCAGATCGCCAAGCTTCGCGCCGAAGAAGTGCCGCAATCGCTGAATCTGGAACCGATCGAACTGCGGCGCAATCGCGAGCCCGATCTACCGCTGTGCTTCCCCATGGGAATCGCCGCCAATCAGCAGTATCTGTATGTGGTCGATTCCGGCCATCACCGGGTGCTGGAGTGCACGCCTGCGGGGCGGATCCATCGCCAGTTCGGCAGCGGCGGCCCCGGTTTCATCGATGGCCCGATGGAATTGGCCGCGTTCCAGAACCCGCAGGGCCTGTGCCTGCAGCGCGATGAGCTTTACATCGCCGATACCGGCAATCACGCGGTGCGGCGGATCAAGCTCAGCACCGGCGATGTCGATACGCTGTGCGGCGCGGGGCGCCCGGGTCAGCCCAACGAGGGCGTGATCCACGACCCGCGTTCGGTGGCGCTGGACCAGCCGCGTGGCGTCGCGATCTCTCCCTCGAACGTGATCTGCATCGCCACCGCCGGCGACAACAGGATCTGGGCCTACGATCTCGGCGAACGTTCCTTGAAGCTGCTCGCCGGTTCCGGCGTCATGGATCTGATCGATGGCGAAGGCGCCAGCGCCGCGTTCGCCGGTCCCAGCGCGCTCGCCATCGTCCAGCAGATCCTCTACGTCTGCGATGAAGCCGGCTCGGCGATCCGCAGCATCCATCTGCGCACGCGGCAGGTGACGACGCTGGTCGGGCAGGGCGCATGGCGCTTCGGCAATATCGAAGGCTCGCGCAGCGACGCACTGCTGCAACAGCCGCAGGCGCTTGCGCTCGACGGTACGTCGCCGGTGCTGTGGGTGGCCGACAGCGGCAACGACCAGTTGCGAACCCTGCGTCTGGGTGGCGGCGAGCTCGGCACGATCAAACTGCCGCAGCGGCTGCATGGACCTGCCGGTCTTGCCGTGGTCAACGGCATCATCTGGATCGCCGATACGGATGCCCATGCGGTGCTGCGCTTCGACCCCGCCGATGGCAGCCTCCGCCAGATCCCGATCGGCGAATGACCGTCGGTCACGACCCGACGGCCGACGATGCATTCGACGGCCGCGCCTACGCCCGTGATCTGACCACCGCGCCCGGCGTTTACCGGATGTATGCGGCCGACGGCAGTCTGTTGTACGTCGGCAAGGCCGCGGCGTTGAAGAAGCGCGTCGCCAGTTATTTCACCAAGG
Organism: Lysobacteraceae bacterium; assembly: GCA_040079515.1. Lineage (GTDB taxonomy): Bacteria > Pseudomonadota > Gammaproteobacteria > Xanthomonadales > Xanthomonadaceae > Lysobacter_I. Next base: position 174,874 of record JBEBKD010000010.1, on the reverse strand, counting down.
CCCTGCCGACCCGCACCGCGTCGATGATCGCGCAGATCGCACGCATGGATGTGACCGTCACCCGCACGGCGACCGAAGCGCTGCTGCTGGAAAACCAGCTGATCAAGTCGCTGCACCCGCGCTACAACGTGCTGCTGCGCGACGACAAGAGCTATCCGTACGTGGTGTTGACCCGGGAAACGTGGCCCAGGATCGCGTTCCATCGGGGCGCGCGTTCGCTGCCTGGCCGCTATTTCGGGCCATATCCCAGCGTACTGGCGGTGCGCGACACGCTCAATCTGATGCAGAAGATCTTCCGTCTGCGCAGCTGCGAGGACAGCGTGTTCCGCAACCGCTCGCGGCCATGTCTGCAATACCAGATCGGTCGCTGCAGCGCGCCCTGCGTGGGTCTGGTGCAGGCCCGCGACTATGCCGATGCGGTGCGCCAGGCGACGATGCTGCTCGATGGCCGCAGCGACGATCTGACCACCGAACTGACCACAGCGATGGAAACGGCCAGCGAGCGTCTCGATTTCGAAGACGCAGCGCGGCTGCGCGACCTGGTCGCATCGATCCGCAAACTGCAGTCGCGGCAATACGTCGACGGCAATGCCGCGGATCTGGATGTGCTCGCCTGCGCGATGCGCGGCGCGCAGGCATGCGTGCTGATGCTGATGTTCCGCGATGGCCGCAATCTGGGCACCCGCAGCTTCTTCCCGAAGACCAATGGCGAGGACAGCGCCGAGGAAGTGTTGGGCGCGTTCGTCTCGCAGTACTACGCCGAGCAGACGCCGCCGCGCGAGATCGTGCTGGATCGCGAGATTTCCGAGCGCGAGTTGATCGAAGAGGCGCTGGGTGCGGCGGCCGGCCGCAAAGTGCAGATCAAGACCAGCGTGCGCGGTGAACGCGCCGGATATCTCGATCTGGTCCGCCGCAATGCCGAACAGACCCTCGTCGCCGAGATCGGCAGCAACGCCGCGCAGCGCGCGCGCGCCGAGGCGCTGCGCGAGCTGCTGGGGCTGGACGAAGTGCCGCAGCGGATCGAATGTTTCGACATCAGCCACACCATGGGCGAGGCCACGGTGGCGTCCTGCGTGGTGTTCGATGCCGATGGCCCGGTGCGCAGCCAGTACCGCCGCTACAACATCGACGGGATCGAACCGGGCGACGACTACGCTGCGATGCGTCAGGCACTGGAACGCCGGTTCCGTAAGGCGGCCGAGGCGGTCGAGGCGTTGTCCGGGGCTGCGGAGTTGTCGGGCAATGAGGCGACTTCGACCCGTGCGGTGTTGCCGGATCTGCTCTTGATCGATGGCGGCGCCGGTCAGGTGGCTCAGGCCAATGCGGTGCTGGCCGATTTCGGACTCGTCGATGTCCATGTGGTGGGCGTGGCCAAGGGTGAAGCCCGCCGCGCCGGCGATGAAACCCTGCTGCTGCCCGATGGACGCGAACTGCACCCGGGCGCGGGCTCGCTGGGGCTGCAATTGATCCAGCAGGTCCGCGACGAAGCGCACAGGTTCGCGATCACCGGGCACCGCGGCCGACGACAGAAAACCAGAAACGTGAGCCGCTTGGAGGATATTCCCGGCATCGGACCGCGTCGACGCGCTAATCTGTTGCGGCATTTCGGAGGGTTGGGCGGTCTGAAGGCGGCGGGGATCGAGGAGATCGCCCGGGTCGAGGGCATCAACGCCGCGCTGGCCGAGCGCATCTACGCGACCCTCCACGGCATCGAATCACAAGGATCTTCATGAAGTTGACGGTACCGACCATGCTGACGCTCGCGAGGATCGTGATGATCCCGGTGCTGGTGCTGGTCTTCTATCTGCCCTACAAGTGGAGCAATTTCGCTTCTGCCGCAGTCTTCGCGTTGGCGGCGGCGACCGATTGGCTCGACGGCTGGATCGCGCGTCGTTACGACCTGCACTCGGCGTTCGGCGCATTTCTCGACCCGGTCGCCGACAAATTGATGGTGGCGGTGGCACTGTTCCTGATCGTTCAGGGTCATCCGACGCCGTGGATGGCGTTCTGGGCGGCGGTGATCGTGGGGCGCGAGATCGCGGTGTCGGCCCTGCGCGAATGGATGGCGGAGATCGGCCAGCGCGCGACCGTCAAGGTCGCATTGATCGGCAAGATCAAGACCATGGCGCAGATGTTCGCACTGCTGTGCTTGCTGTATTCGGTGGTTCCGGGCGTCAAGCCCGCACCGTGGCCGGGCGATGTGATCTTCCATACCGGCGACTGGATGCTGGCCGCTGCGGCGCTGTTGACGCTGTGGTCGGGCGCCCAATATCTGATCGCAGCGTGGCCTGCTTTGATGGCCGATGAAGGCAAGAGTGTTGACAGTTCCACGACAGACGCTAAAATTGCGATTCCACCGCGGGAATAGCTCAGTTGGTAGAGCACGACCTTGCCAAGGTCGGGGTCGCGAGTTCGAGTCTCGTTTCCCGCTCCAGACTCCTGTAAACCCCGGCTTGCCGGGGTTTACCGTTTAGAGAAGTGCGCTTAAAGAAGTGCGTTTCAAAAGAAGTGCGGTACGCAAGCGTCACCGGCCTGGTGGCAGAGTGGTCATGCAGCGGCCTGCAAAGCCGCGTACGCCGGTTCGATTCCGACCCAGGCCTCCATCTTTTCATCGAAACGTTTCCCAGAAGCCCGCCTCGGCGGGTTTTTTGTTGTTCGCGCCGTGCTTTTCGCGCATGTGGTTTCCAACCAGGTTCCGCTCAGGCACCCTATGCGCGCGCCCGGGTGGCGAAACGGTAGACGCAGGGGACTTAAAATCCCCCGACGAAAGTCGTGTGGGTTCGACTCCCACCCCGGGCACAATCCCATTTCGAGCAGGGATCGATGGACGAAAACCCGGGCTTGGAGACATGGATCAGGTTCGAGTTTTCAGTGGCCTGGCGTTTCCTTCTGTTTCTGTTTCGACGAGACCACCATGACCCGCTATACCGCCTACATCGTCGTGCTGCTGCTGATGCTCGCATCCGTCATCGCAACGATCCTCTTCGGCAAGGTCTGGGTCTGGGGCATCGTCTTTTTCGGCGCACTTGCCGTGCTGGGAACCTGGGATCTGCTGCAGACCCGCAGCACCCTGCGCCGAAACTATCCGATCCTCGCGCATTTCCGCTATGGCCTGGAGTCGATCGGTCCGGAAATGCGGCAGTATTTCATCGAATCCGACACCGCCGAGGTACCGTACTCGCGTGAGCAACGCGCGTTGGTCTACCAGCGCGCGAAAGCGGTGAACGACACCCGTCCATTCGGTACCCAGCAGGACGTCTACGGCGACGAGTACGAGTGGATCAATCACTCCGTCATGCCGACAGAGATATCATCGCCCGATTTCCGGATCCGCATCGGCGCACAGTCGGCGCAGCCGTACGACGCCAGCGTGTTCAACATTTCGGCGATGAGTTTCGGTGCGCTGTCGGCGAACGCGATCCGCGCGTTGAACGACGGTGCTAAACGCGGCGGTTTCTATCACGACACCGGCGAAGGCTCGATCTCGCCGTATCACCGCGAACATGGCGGCGATCTGGTCTGGGAAATCGGCAGTGGTTATTTCGGCTGTCGCAACGACGACGGCAGCTTCAACGCCGAGCGGTTCGCGCAGAACGCCTGCGATCCGCAGGTGAAGATGGTAGAACTCAAGCTGTCGCAGGGCGCCAAGCCCGGCCATGGCGGCGTGCTGCCCGCAGCGAAGGTCAGCGCCGAGATCGCGTCGACCCGCGGTGTGAAGCAGGGTCAGGACTGCGTGTCGCCGGCGCGGCACTCGGCGTTCTCCACGCCGATCGAGCTGTTGCGGTTCATCGCGAAGCTGCGCGAACTGTCCGGCGGAAAACCGACCGGATTCAAACTCGCGATCGGCCACCCGTGGGAGTGGTTCGCGATCGCCAAGGCGATGCAAGAGACGGGGTTGTTGCCGGATTTCATCGTCGTCGACGGTGGCGAAGGCGGTACCGGCGCGGCGCCGGCGGAGTTCATCGATCACGTCGGCGTACCGATGCATGAGGGGTTGATGCTGGTGCACAACACCCTGGTCGGATTGAATCTGCGCGACCGCGTACGGATCGGTGCTGCCGGGCGGATCGCCAGTGCGTTCGACATCGCGCGCACGCTCTCGATGGGCGCCGACTGGTGCAATGCCGCGCGCGGTTTCATGTTCGCGTTGGGCTGCATCCAGGCGCAGAGCTGCCACACCAGCCGTTGTCCGACCGGCATCGCCACGCAGGACCCGTCGCGCTGGCGAAAACTCGATGTGCCGGACAAGGCGACCCGCGTGCACCAGTTCCATCGCAACACACTGAAGGCGCTGCGCGAATTGTTGTGCGCGGCGGGGTTGGAGCATCCGTCCGAACTCGGGCCCGAACACGTCCTCAGACGGGTCTCGCCGACCGAAGTCCGTTCTCTCGGCGGGCTGTACCGGTTCCTGGCGCCCGGCGCGCTGCTCGACGGCACCGCGGATCACTCGGTCTTCCGCGATTATTGGCAGGATGCGCGCAGCGATGCTTTCGGGCCGCCAGAACGGGTGCGGGCGATGCGCGCCAGCAAGTCGTATTGAAGGTGCTGATCGGATCTTTCTGGAATCCCTCACTCGTATCCCGAAAAAAAGAATCCTGATTCGATCGAGGCGAACCGACCGGTGCAGACATCCCAATCGTCGAATCGTGCTGCATCGAACCGTGCTGCTTCAGCCCGATCGCAAAGCGCTGCCATATTCCAGCCGAGGACCGTTCGCAAGCGGCTCGTGCGGGCAATGCTCTGGATGGTCGTGATGATCGTGATGGGTTCGCTCGCTGTGATTGCAGCAGTCACCCAGCCGCTCGTTTCGCCGGTCCGGTCTCAGCCGCCGCCCGTCGACGCCGCGCGGCTTGCCGCCCATGTGAAGCACCTTTCGGTCGATCTCTTCCCCCGAAGCGCCGATCGACTCGACAACACCGCACGGGCCGCCGAGTACGTGTTCGATCAATTCGAAGCCGCAGGTGCCACGGTTTCGATTCAGGAGGTGATCGTTCGCGGGGAGACCTACAAGAACATCATCGCCAGATTCGGGCCACCGGATGGTGCATTGATCGTCGTTGGTGCCCACTACGACTCCCATGGCAATGCTGCGGCCGGCGCCGTGGATCCGCGCGGATTCACGGCCGACACGCACACGCCAGGTGCCGACGACAACGCCAGCGGCGTGGCCGGTCTGATCGAGCTGGCGCATCTGTTGGGCCGACGACCGCCCACCCGTGCGGTCGAACTTGTCGCCTATGCGTTGGAGGAGCCTCCGTACTTCCGTACCGAAGACATGGGCAGCGTCCGCCATGCGCGGTCACTTGCGGCATCGAAGCACGACGTCGAGCTGATGCTGTCGCTCGAAATGATCGGTTTCTTCAGCGACGCACCGGGCAGTCAACGCTTTCCGGTACCGGCCATGCAGCCGCTGTACTCGGACCGTGGCGATTTCATCGCGCTGGTCGGCGGCCTCGGCGACTTCTCGAAGATGCGCAGAGCGAAGGCGCTGATGTCGGGCGCATCCGATCTGCCGGTGTACTCGATCAATGCGCCCGCATCGCTGCAGGGGATCGATTTTTCGGATCATCGAAGCTATTGGACCGAGGGTTATCCTGCGCTGATGGTCACCGACACCGCCTTTTTCCGCAACGCCAACTACCACCGTGCCGGCGATTCGCACGACAAGCTTGATTACCGACGGATGGCGCAGGTCGTGCAGTCGGTCTTCGCAATCGTTCAACAGTACTGAAAGCAGACAGTACTGAAAGAAACAGGGCTGCGCTGATTTCCAGCGCCGCCCTGCATTCCGGCGCGTCGTGTCAGCGCTGGCTGTCCACCCAACGCTCGATCTTCGCATCCAGCACATCCAGCGGCACCGAACCGTCCTTCAGTATTTCGTCGTGGAAGGCTTTGATATTGAAACGACTGCCCAACGCTTTTTCGGCGCGGGCGCGCAGTTCAGTGATCTTGAGCTGACCGGTCTTGTAGGCCAGCGCCTGGCCGGGAATCGCCATGTAGCGCTCGGCTTCTGCGACCGCGTCGGTCTCGCTGGTCGCCGAGTTTTCGAGCATGTACTGGATCACCTGCTCGCGGGTCCAGCCCTTGCTGTGGAAGCCGGTGTCGACGACGAGGCGGATCGAGCGCCACAGTTCGTTCTGCAGCATCCCGAAGTACATGTGCGGGTCCTTGAGGATGCCCAGCTCCTTGCCGATGGTTTCCGAATACAGACCCCAGCCTTCGATGTATGCGGTCTCGCCGCCGAAACGCCGGAAGTTCGGCAGTCCTTTCAGCTCCTGTTGGATCGCCAGCTGGAAGTGATGGCCGGGTTTGGCTTCATGCAGGAACAGATCCTCGCTGTCCCAGGTCTTGCGGCTGGGCAGGTCGTAAGTGTTGACGTAGAAAACCCCCGGACGCGAGCCGTCCTCGCTGGGCGGCTGGTACTGGCCGCCGGCGGCCGATTGGGCGCGGAAGGCTTCCACCGGACGAATTTCGAAGCCTGCCTTCGGTTTGAGATTGAACATGCGGTTCAAGCCCGGTTCCAGCGTCGCTTCGATGCTGCGGTAATGCGCCAGCAGCGCCGCTTCCGATGCGAATTCGAATTGCTTGTCGGTGTTGACGTACTTGAAGAATTCCTGCAGCGAACCCTTGAAGCCGACCTGCTGCATGACCTTGCGGACTTCGCCGTGGATGCGCGCCACCTCGTCGAGCCCGGTCTGATGGATCTGCGCTGGCGTCCGTCGTGTGGTGGTATTGAGATACGCATTGAATGCGTACCAGGACTGCCCGTTCGGCAGGCTGCCCATGCCGGCGGTGTCGCGGCAGGCAGGCAGATATTCCTTTGCGATGAACTCGCGCATGCGCCGATACGCCGGCATGATCTCCTGTTCGATCATCACCTTGTATTCGGCGGTGATCCGCGCTTTGTCGGCGTCGGAGAAGGAGGCGGGCATCGTCTTGATCGGCCCCCAGAACAGGGTCTTGTCGGCCTGGTCGGCGATCAGCGCATCGAACTGCGGCAGCACTTTCTGCATGAGTGCCTTGGGCTGGACGACGCCCTGGCGCATACCTTCGCGCATGTTGACGATGGCCTGATCGAAGATCGGCGCCAGTTTTCCGCCGCGCGCGCGCCAATCGTCGTAGTCCTTCACGGTCTTGAAGGGCTGCGCGTTGCTGCCGGAGCCGAGCTGCGCGGCGAACGCGGCGATATTGTTGAACTGGTCGACCGGCATCAGGTGATTCGGGAATGTCTCGCCTTCGAGCGTGTCCTTCGCGTTCTTGACGAAGATGTCGTAGCTCAGCCGGTCTTGCCCGCTCAGGCCATCCGGGCCGATGGCTTCGATCCGTTCGAGCCAGTGCACGGTGAACGCATGCGCTTCTTTGCGCGAGGCCTCGGTCAGGAAGTTCGGCAACTGGTCGTTGTAGCGGTTGTCGCCCTGGAACGTCGCCTGCAGCGGGTTGAGTTTCAGCGTTGCCTCCCAGAATTCGCCGTACAGCCGGTCTAGCCGCATCACTTTGGATTCGGAAGCGGTTGCTGCGGTCCGCTCGGCGGCATGCGCTTGCGGAGCGATGGCGACGCCGCTGAACAGGACGGCAGCGATGGCGAGCGCGAGGATTGCGGACGGACGGGAGAGAGGCACGGCGGTCATGAGGGCTCCGGCGAGGGTTGCTGACAATGGGTGGCGATCGAATGGGATCGGCGACGATACGCCGCGCTTACGGCGCAAGCGTCGCGTGAATGGCCGGCGAAGGCATCGGCCGAAGGTCATTGCGCGGCTCGGATGGACTGGGATGCGGCGATCAGTCGGCCGTGGCTTCGTCCCGAAGCTGCGCCGCACGCTCGGCGCCGAGGTAGCCGATGATCGCGCGTCGCATGATGTAAAGCAGCGGAATAAGCGCGATCGCGGCCAGCATCTTGTAGGCGTAATTGACGGTACTGACCGCCATGAACAACGAGGTCGGCCAATGCTGCGGGCCGAGCACGAAGGCGATATAGAGCACGACGAAACTGTCGACCAGCTGCGATACCGCGGTGGAGCCGGTGGCGCGCAGCCAGACGTATTTTTCGCCGGTCATGCGTCGGATGCGGTGGAATACCGAGACATCGATCAATTGACCGAGCAGGAAGGCGATCACCGAGCCGGCGATCGTCCACAGGCCCTGGCCGAAGACGGCAGCGTACGCGGATTGATAGTCCGGTACGCCCTGGTTCTTCGCGGCCTCGACCCACCAGGGAGCTGGCGCGAGGTGGATCGCGGCGAAAGCGAAGACGAAGCCGTACAGGATCAGCGCCACCGCGATCCACGAAATCATGCGTACGCCGCGACTTCCGTAGAACTCGTTGATCACATCGGTGAACACGAAAATGATCGGCCACAGGAGGGTGCCCGCGGTGAAGCTCAACGAACCGCTCTGCCCGAACAGGTTCCAGGCCAGCGGCGCGATCCCAAGCGTGTCTTCGAGCGCGAAGATCTTCACGCCGATGAATTCGCCCAGCAATGCGGTGACGCAGAAGAACGCCGACAGACCGATGAAAAGTCGCGTGGCGCGGTCTTCGAGCAGATGCACGCTCATGGTGTTGCTTCCGCTCGTGTGGGTTGATTCGCGATGGCGCCCGGCGCCGTGAACGGAATCGTATCCGGCGCGACCGCGCCGCCGCTGATGATGAAGCTCATCGCCTGGTCCACGGTCCAGTCGGTCGGCGTCATTTTTTCGACCGGTACGATTTCGAGATAGCCCGAGGTCGGGTTCGGCGTGGTCGGCACGTAGACCGCGGCGAGTTCGCGCCCGGTGCCCTGTTCGCGCATGACCCGGGTGACGAACCCGAGGGTCTTCATTTCGGTATGCGGGAAGTCGATCAGGACCACGCGTTGTGTGCCGTCCGGTTTGGTCTGCAGGATGTCCAGCAGTTTGCGCGAACTGCCGTAGATCGTGTTGGCCAGCGGAATGCGCTTGATCAGGGCCTCGAACCAGCCGAGCATGCGTTGGCCGAGCATGCGTCGGGTCAGCCAGCCCGCGAGCAGGATCACACCCAAGGTGGCGACCAACCCGATCGCGGTCTTCACCCATGCCTGGGCCAGCCAGCTCAATGCCTCCGGGGCGGTCGTCGCGAGGTTCTGCAGGATCGGATCGATCAGCGGCCGGCTCAGATCCGACAGCATCACGAAGACGAATTTCACGACGACCCAAGTGAGCCAGATCGGCAGAAGCGTGAGCAGGCCTGCGATGAACAGGCCTTGCAGGCGGCGGCCTAGCGAATGGGGAGTCGACATCCGGCGATTGTAAGGGCTCGCGTACAGCCCCTGCATCGTGATCGCGACTGTGGATGCCGGTTTCTGCTCCGCTCGGTGTTCGGCGCGATCGGAACGGTGGCGATGTCGGGCTTGAGCCCGACCTACAGGTCGCGCACCAGCCTGAAACCGACGTCGTCGTAGCCGCGCGCCGCTTCCAGCGGTCGTCCGCCGCCGGCACCGCGCCAACTGCGGCCTGCAGTCATGCGTCGTGCGCAACTGCCACCGGTGCAGTCGTTGAGCCATTCGGCCACGGCTTTGCCGCTGTCGTTGCGCGACGCGGCCTGGGCTTCCGCAGCCGTGGGCAAACGATACCGGTGTTTGCCGCGCTGACTGTACCAACGGGCATAGGCCTCCGCGTCCTGCCATGAGACGCACACCACAGACGCGCTGCTGGGCTGCTCGAAGCCGGGTGCCTCCCAGGTCCGCGGCGCAAGCACCCGCAGCAGCGAGGCGCGTTCGCGGCACAGTGCAGGCTGACGTTGCGTGGCCTTGGCGAATTCCGCGTACGCATCGCGGCTGACAGCGGTGCGCGACACCGCGACCACCTTGCCGCCGGCTTCGACCAGGGTCATGTTGCCGATGGTGTCGGCGACGCGGTCGCCGGGCTGCGCGATCCTGGTGACGCGCGCCTGCAGCGCCGCGATCTGTGCGCCGTCCAGACCCAACGTTTTCGCGGAGGCCACCACCCGCTGCGCCGCGTTGCGATCGGCCTTGGCCTGGGCCTGATCCATCCGCGTCGACAGCGTCGTGTTCAATCGTTTGCGGACCTGCGTCATCGCTGCCGGTCCGCGCGTCCGATCCTGTTCGGCCAATCGCTGCATGCGGCTGACGAGGTCGCGTACCGGAGCATCGTCACCTTTGAGCAGTCGCTGCTCGCTTTCGTCGCCGAGCGCGGCGAGCAGGCGTCCGCTGATCGTGGACAGTCCGATATGGCTCGGGTCCGTACGCCATGCGGTCATCACGCTGTCGTAAGCGTTGTCGCCGGAGGGCGAGACCAGCCGACGCTGTTGCAGCTGCTGCTCGGCGGCCGCGACGAACGGCTGCGCAGCCGATTCCGGTGCTGCTCGCAGCATCGAGTCGGTGGGGTCGGGCTCGGGAGCCCCCAGTGTGGGGTCGAGCCCGCTGCCGGTGAGCCCCTTGGGCGCGGAATCGCCGGTCGGTTCCACGATGCTCGCGAGCCGCCGTTCGGTGCTGTGCTGATCCAGCCGCCACAGCAGGGCGATCGCGCCGATACCGACCGCCGCGATCACGACCGCAGCGAGCAGTTGTTTCGGGCCGATCCGTCCGCGCAACCGGGCATAGGCGGCGCGCAGCGGTTGGCGCTGTGCATGCGGCACCCGGCGCATCGTTTCTAGCATGTCCTGTGCGTCGGTGAAGCGCTCGATCGGCGACTTCGCCAGCGCTCTGTCGAAGAAACGCTGCCACTGGCCGAGATGTGGCGGCAGCCGCGGGATAGGGTCCTGGACATGCTTGAGCGCCATCGACAGCCCGTCTTCGGCCATGTAAGGCAATTTGCCGACCAGCATTTCCCAAGCCAGCACGCCGAGGCTGTACAGGTCGGCGCGCAGATCGACTTCGCTGCCGCGCGCCTGTTCCGGGGCCATGTAGGCGGTGCTGCCCACGGCCACGCCAGCGGTGGTGACGCGCGACCCGTAGCCGCGGCGCAGGGCGATTCCGAAATCGGTGAGCATCGGCCGTTCGGCTTCGTCGAACAACACATTCTCGGCCTTCACGTCGCGATGGATTACGCCGCGGCTGTGGGCGAAGGCGAGGGCGCTCAGCAGGGCTTCGAGGATCTCGCGGACCCGCGATTCGTCGCTTGTGAGGTTGCGCTTGCCCAGATGCCCGCGCGGCAGCACCGGCATGACATGGTAGGGCTGGCCTTCCCGGGTACGCCCGACCTCGTGGATATGAACGATATGCGGGTGATCGAGGCGGGCGATGGTGCGGGCTTCGTTCTCGAACCGCCGACGGCCGATTTCGTCGGTCAGCGCCTCCTGGCGCATCAGCTTGATCGCCACCTCGCGTCCCAGCGACAACTGCTGGCCGAGATAGACCGTGGACATGCCGCCATGCCCGAGAATACGCAGCAGGCGATAGCCGGCGATTTCCGGCCAACCTTCCTGCTGATCCGTCTGCGTAGAACTCATCACCGCTCCCCTGTTACCCGCCGAGCATACCCAAGGCGTGGCGCGGAGTGAATCCGCCGCCGGCCGTGTTTCTTCGACGGTATCCTCACCGTTAACGTAAAAACGGGCGGAATATTCCGCATGTCGTTGAGAACATGGTCGAAACGCGTAGTGCAGGGCCTGCTGGGGGTCGTGCTTCTGGTGGCCTCGGCATGGGTGACGTCCCGGTTGCTGGGGCCGACCGATGCGCAGGAAGCGGCGCTGGCGACGATGCGCGAGTTGCCGCCGCTGGAGGGGGGCGATGCGTTCGGGGCGCTGTGGTTGATGTCCTACGAGCTGTCCGAGTCCGAGCGGGCTCGGGTTCTTGCCGAAGATCTTCGTCGTCTCACCGCCATGCCGCCGACGCGTGACCGGAAGATCGATCCTACAACGCCCTACGCCAGCAGCGCCGAGGGTCGTTTCCGCAAGCAATCGCCATCCGTCGAGGACATGGCGCTTTTCTGCGGCGGCGGGCGCGATTGTCTCCCGGTCGTCGAGGCGGATCCGCAGCGATACGCTGCCCTCGTCGAGCGGCACGCTGCAATCATCGAGCGTGCGGAAGCGCTGTCGGCGTACTCGATGATCCATCATCCGCGTGCGGCAGGACTGCTCGATACCGTGATTCCACCCTATCAGCACGCCAAACTGCCGGCGACGCGATATGCCGTCGATTTTCTCGAAGGCCGACGATACGAAGCATTCGAGCGGACTTGCCGTGGAATCGATACATGGCGTCGTCTCGGCGCGAACAGCGACACCTTGATCACCCGGTTGATCGGCGCCGCGTATTCGGTGGATGTATACGGTCGGTTATTCGTCGAAATGCTGGCCAGAGCGCCGCGGGATTTCGAACTGCCGCCGACCTGCGCACAGGCGTTCATGCCTCCTTCCGGCGATGAGTTGTCCATGTGTCGGGCGATGCAGGGCGAATTGTTTTTTCTGGTGTCGGCGACCAGACAGCTCGAATCCGCCGGAAGCGAGGACATGTCCTCGCTCGAACGGGCACTGATGCCTGTACTTTTCAGCGCTGGGATGACCGAGGCGGAGCGGGCGGAGCACCTTGCCTTCTACTGCGGCGAGGAAGCGCAGCGCGCGATGCGCACCGACCGACGGATCGTCCGACCTGAGGCTGAACCCGATCTACTCCGGTTCGAGTGCGTCGGTAATCCGGTCGGTTGCCTGCTCTCCAGCATCGCCAATCCCGGTTTCGACAATTACAACGGACGCATCCAGGATGCCAACGCCAGACTGCGGCTGATCGCCGGATTGATCCGTTTGCGCGCGGATACCCGCGATCAACGGCCGTTCGATGTGCGGCTTCGTTCCGCCGCAGGCAACGTCGACGGGTCGGGACGCGATGCAGGTATCGGCCCCGACGGGCATAGCTTGCGGGTTCGGAATTACGATTCATGGCGCAGCGAATACTGGGAAATTCCACTGCCGGCGTATTTCCACGCGTCCGAGGCGGCGGCTTCACGCTGAAGGCGTTACGCGCTTCCTGCGCACGTGCAGTTGCTTGCGTGCGCGGGCGACGACACCGCCGTCGGCGTCGACGATCTCGGTCTCGAACCACCGCAGGTGTTTCTCTCCGTCAGCGGTGGCGGCGCGGATTTCGTCGAGAGTCGCATCGTCGAGCTGGAACCGCGCGCGCACGGTGCCGCGACCGGGCTTGAGGAATGCGATCTCGCCGGCCTTGTCCCAGACGATGTAGTCGCGCCCCAGCGCGTGGAGGGTGAGGAGCATCCAGAAGGGATCGGTCATCGCGAACAGGTTGCCGCCGAAGTGAACGCCGACATAGTTGCGGTTCCACCAGTGGGCGTGCAGCTCGACTTCGGCGCTGCGCCAGTCGTCGGCGATCGCGCGGACGCGCACGCCAGCGAACAGGAACGGGGGCCAGAGGTTCAGGACGCGGCGCAGGCGGCGTGCGGTGATCGCGCGAGCCACGGGTCGATCACACCAGCAGCAGCGACGACATCTTGCGGCGGTACTGCCCGACCAGATCCTCGTCTTCGATGATCCGGAAGGCGTCGATCAGCGCCTTGCGCGGCAGGCCTTCGTCGAATGTCCGATCGCGGCGCAGCATCTCCAGGAAGCGTTCCAGGCCTTCCTGCGAACGGCCGGCGACGATGTCGTGCACGCCGAGCAGATGGCGCGCGCGCAGATCGCCGTCGTTGGCTGCGAGCGTCGCCAGCAGCGCTTCGACGGGCGGGGCGTCCTTCAGCAGCGCGGCGAAACCCAGGCGTGCGCGGGCGCGTACGGCACGGTCGTCGGTCGAGAGATTGGCGGGTAGAGCATCAAGCAGGCGTTCGGCTTCCTCGGCATTGCCGGTCTGCAGCAGGGCGATGGCCAGATCGAGCTTCCGCGCGTCGTCTTCGGGCGCGGCTGCGATCTCCTCGCGCAGACGCGCGACCTCGGCGAGCGGGTCGACGGTCGGCGGTGGCGCTTCCTCGGCGATGGCGGATTCGACTGCGACCGGTTCGATGCCGTGATGCTTCAGAAATTCGCGCAGCTGACCATCCGGCAATGCGCCCTGGAAGCCGTCGACCAGCTGGCCATTCTTGACCAGCACCACGGTGGGGATCGAACGGATCTGGAACGCGGCGCCCAGCTCCTGCTCGGCCTCGACATCGACCTTGGCGAGCAGGAACGCGCCACCGAACTCGGCTGCCAGCGCTTCGAGCATTGGCCCGAGGGTTTTGCACGGACCGCACCATTCCGCCCAGAAATCCAGCAATACCGGGGTCTGCAGCGAACGTTGCAGGACATCCGTCTCGAAGTTCTGCGCGTTGGCGTCGAAGACGTGGGAAGAAGCGGAAGGCATGCGACGATTCCGTGGGAGCGAGTCCCGACTATTGTGCCAGCAGGCGGCGATCGCAAGGAAGCGAAGACGGTTCCGGGGACGTTCGACGTGATCAGGACGCTGTTATGAAATGCGCTTAAAGTCGGGCCAAGCGACGCCGATCAATGTCCGAACAGGAGGTTGGCGGGTGCGTATTGGTCGGTCAGCGGGCGATAACCGGCGACTTGCGGTTGTACCTGCGATGTCAGCTCTGCCACCTCAATGCCGATCGTCAGGAAGCGCTTTTCGAAATATGCAGCGTTTTTCTCCATGACTGTGGCCGACGGCAGTCCGCCGTTTCCGGCCAGGATGATCCGATTGCCCTGGGTCATTTCCACGGTACGCGTCTCGCCGAACACCGACTGATACGTGGCAGCCTCGTACGGCGCCAAGGGACCGCGCGCGAAGGTGTTCGAGGCGATCACGCCGCGCGGCGTGAGCAGTGATTTCACCTCGCTGATGAACTCGCGGCTCATCAAGTGCTCAGGCACATAGACGCGGTCGTAGGCATCGATCACGATGAGATCGTAGCGGATATCGGTGCGCATCCTTCGGCGCACGAAGACACGGCCGTCGCCGACAAACGTCTGCAGCAGTGGGTCCTCGCGATAGCCGAAGTAGTGCTTCGCGACATCGACGACGGCCGGGTCCAGTTCGACCACGTCGATCCGCATGTCCGGATCGATGCGACGCATCGCGCGCGGGATCACCCCGCCGCCAAGCCCGATCACCAGCACATTCCTGGCCTGTGGATTCGCCAGCAGACCGGCGAAAACCCCACGCGTATAGGGGATGGCGAGCATGTTCGGATCGCGTTTGAAGATGCAGCTCTGCATATTGCCGCGCAATGCGAAGGACATGCATCGATACCGGTCGTTTTCTCTGACCATGAGATCCCGATACATCGATTTCTCACGGTGGATGATCCCGTTCCCGTTAGGTGCGGCCGTGCGGCTGCAGCCGGTCAACGCCAGCAGCAGGATCGCCAGCAACCGCATTGCCAGCGCTTCAAGCCGCACGAGCCTGTCCTCCCTGGACGCACAGCATGGCGCCGATCGCGAATGAAATCGCGATCATGCTCACGATGATCGTATCGATCTCGAAAAACAGCACCAGATAGAACGTTGTCAAGATCGTGCCGCCGGCGGAGCCCAGGGTCGAAGCGAAATACAGCCGGCCCGCGGATTGCCCGGATTTATCGATGCTGTTGATCAACAGCCGCACCGCGTACGGCGACACCATGCCCGAGAACACGGTCGGCGCACTGAACATCAGAAACGCGGCCACCAGGGAGCCGTAGCGGGGATCCTCGATCGAAAACGACAGCGCGTCGAAGGCGGCGTCGCCGAACAGGATGATCGGCAGTGCCAGCATGGCTTCGGCGATCAGCAACGCCCCCAGGCCTCTGGGTGACGGCGACCGCAGTGAAAGTTGTCCGCCGATCAGATAGCCGATCGCAAGTGCGGTCATGAATACCGTGATCAGCGCACCCCAGACGAAGATCGAGCTGCCGAAGTAGGGCGCCATCAACCGTCCGCCCAGCAGTTCCACGCCCATCACGAAAAAACCGCTCCACGCGGCGGTGCAATACAGCGCGGCATTGCGCCAGCGCCAACGCGGCGACCGCGCTGCGTCCAGCGGGTGTGACTGCGGTGCTGCCGTTCCGGATTGGCTGGCGGACATTAGGGGTTCCTTGGAAAATTCGACTGGGGATTGTGCCAGCCGGAAGGAATGACGGGTTGATGTAAAAAAGACTTGACATCAAGATATTGAAATGTATTCTCTACTTTACATTTAGTATTCTTGAGGTGACTTCAATGACGATGCCCGCTTGGACACGTGGCGCCTTGATCATGCTGGCAGGCTGCGCGCTGTGGATGCTGCTTGCGGGCCCCGAACAACTTTTTGGCTGGGATGCAGGGCAGTTGGGCATGGTGCTGCTGATCGCCAGTGCCTGTGGTCTGCTTTACATCGTCTCCCGGATGCCGGGCGAAGCCTTGCAGCGCTCGGCGTCGCCCGCCGAGTGGAAAGCGCGGATCGGCGCCGGCTTCACTGCAATCGCCATGGTGTACTTCTTCGCGAAGATGCACGTATTCAATGCTGCGGCGCTGCCGCACGACCCGGACGCCAATGCGGTCGGTCGCAATCTCGTGATGCTGCTGATCGCGTGGCTCATTTTGTCGGAGGTACTGGCTTCGCACTGGAAAGGCAAGGTGGAAGAGGACGAACGCGACCGCGAGATCGCTGCCTTGGCCGCTGGCTGGGGCCACAGCGCGTTGATCTTCTGCATTGTCGGCATTGCCATGTTGAGCTTCACTCCGGCCGACAGACTCGAATGGGCGACGCCGCTGATGATCGGCAATCTGCTGATCTTCGCGTTGATGTGGGGATGTTTGTGCGAGTACATCGTGATCCTGGCGTCTTATCGGAACGACCGCAAAGGTGAAGCGCGATGAACAATCAGGAGAAGTTCGCCTGGATCCGTTTCGGGGGTACCGGGTTGGTGTTGGCATTCCTATGCTGGAAACTGTTTCTCGCCGAGGCGCCCGTCGGAGCCGATGGTTGGGAAGAAATCACGGAAAGCGTGTCGAATCTGCTCTATGTCCTCATCATCGCGGGCGCCGTGTTGAACTGGCCCCGAAAAAAAGATGTGGTGGCGGACGAGCGCGACCGGGCGATCTCCGCGTCCGCTGCCAAGACCGCGCTGGTTGCTCTGACCTTGATTGTTGCCGTTTCAGGGATGATCGTCGGTATGGACCAATATGCCGACCTGCTGACCATGCATTCGGCCGCATGGTTCGAGCACTATCTGATCGCGTGCCTGGCGCTCGCGTGGTGGGTCGAGTCCTCGGTCTGCGCGTTCCATCATTGGCGCGACCGCCGATGACTGCGACGCCCATCGCCAACCACATCCGTCGCTTCCGGTTCGAGCGCGGCGAGATGACTCAGGAAGCGCTCGCTCAAGCCTGTGGTGTGACCCGGCAGACGATCATCGCCCTGGAGGCCGGACGCTACGCGCCATCGCTGGAATTGGCGTTCAAGATCGCGCGGGCATTCGGCGTGGGTGTCGAAGACGTATTCCAGTGGAAGGAGGGCGTATGAATCGCTTCAAGCGCATGGCCGGCGACGCTGCGCTGCTGATGTTCATCGTCTCTGCAGCGACGTTCGGCGCGATGCTTGACGTGGGTGACGATGGATTTTCGCAACGGACGCATCCGCTCGCCTGGCTTGGCGCGCAGGGTGTGCCGAGGGCGACGTTGTTCAATCTATGCGGATTTGCGCTGCCCGGGATGATGGCCGCAGTCGCCCTGTGGCCGCTACGTCCCGCACTGCCGGCCGATGCGCGCTGGAGCGCGAGGATCGGCGCGCAGCTCGTGCTGTTGTCGGCGATCGCGTTCGCGGCGCAGGGGATCCTGCCCTTGGATCTGCAGGACATGGATGGCGCTGCGAGCGGGCTGCATGCCGCTGCATGGACAGTCTGGTGTCTCTCGTTCGCTGTGGGCGCACTGGCATTGGCCTGGGGGCTTCGGAGGAATCCGCCGCGTCGCGGTATTCCCATGATCTGCTTGATCGTCGGATCGATCGTTCCGCTGTTCGCTTTCGTCGCGCCGCTATGGATACCGAATGCCTTCGCCCAGCGTGCGGCCTTCGTGCTGTGGCTTGGCTGGGTGGCGTGGGTCGGTCGGATTCCGCCGCTCAGCCATGCTTGAGTTTCAAGCCGAGAATTGTCGCCGACAGCAGGAAAGTCACGATATTCGCAAGGATCATCGGCATCGAATTCAATGCGATCCCATAGACCAGCCACATCGCGATGCCTGCGGTGAAGACCACGTACATTCCCAGTGAAATGCTGCGCGTATCCTTGGTGCGGATGGTCTTGATCGCCTGCGGCACGAACGCGAGGGTGGTCATCACGGCCGCCAGATAGCCGGCCCATTCCATGTTCGCCATCATTGCGCTCCCGCGCGTCCGGTCGCGGTGCTCTTGTAAATCACGCCGTCCTTCATCACGAAGTCGACGTTCATCACTGCGCCGATGTCCTTCAGCGGATCGCCGGGCATCGCGACGATATCGGCGCGCTTGCCGGGCTCGATCGTCCCCTGATCGTCGACGCCCAGTACCTCGGCGGCGAGCAGCGTCGCCGATTGCAATGCGTAGGCTGCCGGAATGCCGGCTTCGACCATGAGCACGAATTCACGCGCATTGTCGCCGTGCGGGCTGACCCCCGTGTCGGTGCCGAAGGCGATCTTCACGCCGGACTTGTAGGCGCGGGAAGCGGTGTCCTGGATCAGGGCGCCGATCCGCGCGGCCTTCGGACGGATGACATCGGGGAAATAGCCGTCGATCTTCGCCTTGTCTGCGACGAAGCGGCCGGCGGTGATCGTCGGCACGTACCAGGTGCCTTTCTGTTTCATCAGCGCCATGATCTCGTCGTTCATGTAGGTGCCGTGCTCGATGCTGGTCACGCCGCCGAGCACCGCGCGCTTCATGCCTTCCGCGCCGTGCGAGTGCGCCGCGACCCGATAGCCGTAGTCGCGTGCGGTGTCGACCACAGCGCGGATCTCCTCGACCGTGAACTGTGGCGCGTCGCCAGACTTCGCGTAGCTCAGCACGCCGCCCGTGGCGGTGATCTTGATGACGTCGCTGCCTTCCTTGTAGCGCTGGCGTACGGCCTGGCGCGCGTCGTCGACCGAATTGACGATGCCTTCGGTGGGGCCGGGCGGACCGACCAGGTGGGCGAGGGTGTCGTTGTAGCCGTTGGTGGGATCGGCGTGACCGCCGGTGGTGCCGATCGCTTTGCCTGCCGCCCAGATGCGCGGCCCTTCGATCAGTCCCTGGTTGATGGCATCGCGCAGATGCGGGGCCACTTCGCCGCCGAGGTCGCGCACGCTGGTGAAACCGGCAATCAGCGTCTTGCGCGCGTAGCCGACCGAGCGGAACGCGAAATCGACCTGGTCGAGCCGGAACTCCTCCTCGTAGGCGCGTGGACTCGACTGGTCGCCGAGATGCACGTGCAGATCGGTCCAGCCGGGTGTGCAGGTATGCCCGGTGAGGTCGATGGTGTTCGCGCCTGCGATCTCGACGCGCCCGGCGCGGAGTTCGGCGACCTTGCCGTCGCGCACGATCACGGTGTGGGCGCCCAGCATCTGCGCCTTGCGGCTGTCGAAGACATGCCCGCACTGGAGCGCGATCTCGGCTGCAGTGGCGTGGAGCGGCGCGAGACAGGCCATGGCGATGGTGGCGGCGAGTGTGTAGCGGTGCATGGCGGGAATCCTCGGTGGCTTCCAGCCGATCATAACGGTTCGCGGCGCTGGGGTGGTCCAGCGCCGCAGGTGCCTCAGATGTTGATCACCATCGGCTCGATCTTCACTGCCGGCATCAGCCGCGCGGTGAAATACCGGTCCTGGAAGTATTTGATCTTGTCGCACAGCACCGGATGCGGAATACCTTCGTAGAAGAAGATCTCCTTGTCGAAGCCGATAGCTTTCAATTCCTGGGGCAGCATCAGTGCGCGACGTTCTTCGGATTCGCTCCGCGAGAATTCGCGACCACGGGTGAAGCTGTCCTTTTTCACGGTGGTATAGCCGAGCATCTCGGAATAGTCGTTGGCGTCCTGCTGCTCGCGCGGCGCGTAGACGATCTGCAGCGCATGATTGGTGATCATCGTGCGCGACAGGTCCTTGCCGTAGGTCGCGTCCAACTGCGACATGCTCTGGATGATCGGCAGCAGGCGGATGTTGTAGCCGGCCATGTACGACACTGCGGTGGAGATGATGTCGACCTTGCCGATCGACGTGAACTCGTCCATCAGCAGCAGGCACTGGTGCTTCAGCTCCTTGTTGTTCTGCGGCAGCTCTTTGGTATTGAGATTGATCAGCTGGCTGAAGAACAGATTGATGATGAGCCGGCTCTCGGCCAGCTTGTTCGGCTGGATGCCGATATAGATCGTCATCTTCTTCTTGCGCACGTCGGTAAGCAGGAAGTCGTCGGCGCTGGTCACCGCGTCGAGGATCGGGTTGATGAATGCGTTCAGCGGCTCCTTGAAGGTGCCGAGGATCGACGCGAAGGTCTCGTCCGCCTGCGACAACATGCCGGAGAACGCGGTCTTGGCATGGCTGCTGAGGAACGGGCGCTGCGCCAGGTCCTTCAGGAACGGCTTGAGCTCGCTCTGCCCGTCGCCCGAGGACAGACGGTAGATCGCACCGAGCGAAGGTGGCTTCGAGAACGGAAAGCCGATCTTCTGATCGTCGTCGTATTTCTCGAACAGGTACAGGGTGAACGCCATGAACGCATTGCGCGCCTGGCTGACCCAGAATTTCTGGTCTTCGGCGCCGTCCGGATACAGCATCGCCGCGATGCTCATCAGATCGGAGACGCGGAATGCGGGGTCGCTGGAGACGTAGGTCAGCGGGTTCCAGCGATGGCTGCGGCGGTCCTCGGCGAAGGGATTGAACAGATAGATCTCGTGACCGATGCTCGCACGCCAACCGCTGGTCAGGTCGAAGTTCTCCTGTTTGATGTCCAGCACCACCAATGATTCCTGGTAGTCGAGGAGGTTCGGGATGACGATGCCCACGCCTTTGCCGGACCGGGTCGGTGCCGCCAGGATCACGAACTGCTGGCCGCTCAGTCGCAGCAACTTGCCGCCGAACTTGCCGACCACGATGCCGTTCTGCTCCGGCTTGAACATGCCTTTGCGTGCCAGGTCGCCTCCGGTAGCGAAACGTGCGTCGCCGTGAAGCGCCTGCCCCCTGGGCTTCAGGACCAGGAAGACAAGAACTATCCAAAGCACGAACGGTATGCCGAAGCCGATCATGCCGGTGGCCTTGATCGTCTCCGCGTACGGCCTGACCTGGGGCCGGTCGATTGTTCTGTAGTAGTCGAGCCAGGTGTGCCAGGACAACGGAACATGGGAGAGCTTGAATTGCATCAGCACGAGATTGCCGGACAAATACAGCCCACCGGCCGAAAAAACGACCAGCAGTGCCACGAGAAAGAAGAGTTTACCGATGGTATTGGATTTCTGCGTGCTCACGAGACGGCGTCCTGCGGATATTCGATAGTTCCGGGAGGTATTGAGCCCGGGAGGGGAAAGGAGGGGGTGGAGACATCTGTACGCAAGTCCGGCGCCGCGGTAGCAGCGAAAGAATCGAGTGTTGTATGGTCGAGGCTCGTGCTCGCTGAGCAGGCGATTTGCATTTTCTGAGGCCGCCGCTGAATGGTTTCAATTGCAACCTTTCCGGGCCATTTCCGTCATGTATTTCCCCCTAGTCCGACTGTTGGCGATCTTACGTCATTCACCTGCTGGGCCCGCAAGCGGTGGCGGCCATCGACTCGATCGATCGTCATATGCTGAAAGTAGGGGGTTGCTGGCCGGATTTGAGACGCAGTTCGTGTTTTCAGGTAATCTTCAGGTACGCATTTCGTTGACAGTCGAAGTAGGGCTGGACACCATTGGGTCGGGCAAATGGAGGACAGGGGATGCCCCGAATTGCAATCACCACCGCTGCAACAAAACCGCAGCCTCAGACAGGGGGAATCCGTCTTGTTGCCTGGAATTGAACTGATGGGATGCCAGGGATTGGCCGTACCTTCCGAGGTCATGCACCATGTGGTGCGTGTCGAATCCTCTTACAACCCGTACGCCATCGGCGTAGTTGGCGGCCGCTTGGTCCGTCAACCCAAGAATCTTCCCGAAGCGCTCGCGACTGTCCGTATGCTCGAGGGGCGCGGCTTCAATTTCTCCATCGGCCTGGCCCAGGTGAATCGTTACAACCTGGACAAGTACGGTCTCGACTCGTACGAGAAGGCCTTCGACCCATGCGCGAATCTCAAGGCCGGCTCGAAGATCCTGGCCGAGTGCTACCACCGCGCGAACGGCGACTGGGGTAAATCGTTCAGCTGCTACTACTCAGGCAACTTTTCGACCGGCTTCCGACAGGGGTACGTCCAGAAGATATACGCCTCCGTCCGTCAGGGGCGTGAAGCCGATGCGTCGCCCAGCACGCCGGCGATCGAAGTCGTCGGTCGCGCCGCGCGGCGCACGGTGCCAGTCGCCAGACACCCGCTCTACAACGAGACGCCGTCGACGGAACAGGCCAGTGTTCAGCCGCAGCAGGCCATGCCGCAAATTCAGCCTGCTGTCGCCGCCCCGTCGCGGACGCAGCGTGTGCCGTCCAGGACCGAATTCGTCGATCCGGTGGCGTCATTCCTCGCTGCCGGCCCTACCCCTCAAGCCGCAGCCGAGACAGCTGTGCCTGTACCCGTTCCCCAGTCCGTCGAGCCGATCGGACGTGTCGTACCGACCGCGGGGGTCGCGGGTGTCGCCAAGGTTGTCGCGTCACAGTCCGCGCCCGAACAGGCCGACAGGCCGGCAGCGGCCAAACGGTACGGCTCGACCAGCGATAAGGCATTCGTCATCAGCGCTTCCGATCAGGATGAGGCTTTCGTGTTCTAACCCTCGTGCCCCTGGTCGATTCCGGGCCGGACACGCAGTTGTCGCAAGTACCAGTCGTCGCAAGTGTTTCACCCCACCAACCAAAGGAGAGTAGTCATGAACAAATTTTCGAAGCCGGTGTCCAAAGACGCTTTGAGCAACAGTGCGATGAGCTTGTTTAAGGCGATGCTGTTCATCGCAATGCTGTCGGTGCCCAATCTGCTCTTTGCAGCGGCAGGCACCGTCGACTTCGGTGAAACCTGCAGTACAGCCAAAAGCTTCTTTACCGGCATTTCGGGCATGCTGAAGACGATATCGGTCATCGTGATTACGGTCGCCATCATTTTCGCTGGTTATCAGATCGCGTTTGCGCACAAGCGGATATCGGATGTGGCGCCGATCTTGTTGGGTTCGCTGCTGATCGGTGCGGCCGCTACCATCGCTGCCATGCTGATGTCGACGGATTCGAGCGCTGGCGCAGCGTGCTGATGCTGAATCGATGAACAAGAATCTCGTATTCCGAGGTTGTACCCGTCCGCCGATGTTCTTGGGGGTGCCCTATATCCCCTTTTTTGTCGGAGCTGGTGGGGTATTTCTGCTTGCGATTTACTTTCACATTCTCATACTTCTGCTGGAATTTCCGGTTATCTTCATCATGCGAATGATGGCAAAGCGGGACGAAATGATCTTTCGTGTGCTTGGTCTGAATCTCCAATTCAGATTGCGTGCCCGCAATCGGGAGCAGCACGGTGGTGTATGGGTTTTTTCGCCGAATGCATATCGCAAGAATCAGCCTGGTGCCAAACGGTCGTTCACCGGTCCGCATATCATCAGCGGAAGGTTGAGCGGTCCCGTGAAGCCCGCTGGACGTCGGAACACGACACCGGCTTGAGGCGACTCCTCCCGGTATCCTTCCGCAAGGCAGGGTACCGGGAGGATCGTCGTTGCACAGGAAGCTGTTGCTACGACGAGCCTCGCGCCATGCAACAGCAAACCGGTGGTTTCGAGTCGATCGTCTCCAATGCGCGTATCGAGCCGAAACCATCGACGACTCCATCCGCTTCACGTCAAGGAACAGGCGACTTGTCCTGCCCCTTTCCGCAGAAGCGCAACTTCAACTGTTTTACCGTCAGTCCCTACCCCTGAAGGCGCATGTTCACTCCCGACACTTCCATCAGCGATTTCATACCGTTCTCCTCGCATGTGTCACCCTCGGTGGTCAAGACACGCGAAGGCGACTATCTGATCTCATGGCATCTCGAAGGCTTGCCCTTCGTCGGTCGGGAAGAATGGGAGCTTGAGCATCGGCACAACACGTTCAACCGGTTGCTGCAGACCTTGCGCGCGCCCGACTTCGTGAACGTCGCATTCTGGATCCACGACATCCGGCGCCGCCGGCGTGTGAACATCAAGAGCAATTTCCGCCATCGTTTCAATCAGGAGATGTCGGACGCCTACTACAACGCACTTTCCACTCAGAAAATGATGCAGAACGACCTCTATATGACGATGATTTATCGTCCGGTGGTCGGGGGAAAGCGTTTCATGGAAAAAACGGCCGACCACGCAAAGATCAAGGCCGAGGAAGAACAATCGATCACCAAGCTGCAGGAGCTCGCCGGCAACGTTGAAGCGGTCATCAAGG
The DNA here is from genome assembly GCA_040079515.1 of Lysobacteraceae bacterium. GTDB lineage: Bacteria > Pseudomonadota > Gammaproteobacteria > Xanthomonadales > Xanthomonadaceae > Lysobacter_I. Next base: position 150,513 of record JBEBKD010000010.1, on the reverse strand, counting down.
ATTATTCCCCCTACCGGCTGGGCATGTACGAAGGCGCGAACGGGGTCGTGTTCTCCGAAACCCTCGAATTCCTGGGTTATATCCTGAATCGGCTCGAAGAGCCGGTTCCTGTCCTGCATTCTCCGATCTACAACTACCTGCCTGTCAGTCGTCACATGTTCTCGGCCAAGAGTGGTGACTTCGTCATCAATTCGCCGAATGGCGTCAATCATTACGGCGCCATTCTCAACGTCAAAGAATATGCCGATGCGACCTTCCCGGGCATTCTCAACGGTCTGAAGTATCTCGACTACGAATATGTCGTGACCCATTCTTTCAGCCCGATGGGGCGTCAGGATGCGCTGAAAGTACTCGACCGCACCAAAGGCATGATGATCTCCTCCGGCGACAAGGCGCTGAGCCAGATCGTCGAGTTGGATTACGCGATGGATCAGGTCTCATCCGGCAACTTCGTGCTGGGCGAGTACCACTTCACGATGACCATCTACGCTGAAAGTCAGGAGAGCCTCGGGCAGCGCGTTGCATCCACGCGTGCGGAGCTGTCCAACGCCGGCTTCGTGTCCGCCAAGGAGGATCTTGCAGTCGCGTCTTCCTTTTATTCGCAGCTTCCGGCGAATTGGAAATACCGCACGCGTATCGCGAATGTCAGTTCGCTCAATTTTCTCGGGCTGTCGCCGCTGCACAACTTCGCATCTGGCAAGCGCGACAACAATCCGTGGGGGCAATGCGTCACCACGCTGCAGACCACGAATGGCCAGCCTTATTATTTCAATTTCCACGCGACGCACCCTGCCGAAAATTCGCTGGGCGAGAAAGCGATCGCCAACACCATGGTGATCGGTAAATCCGGTACGGGCAAGACAGCGTTGATCAACTTCCTGCTCAGCCAGGTACAGAAGTACAACCCGTCGCCCACTATTTTCTTCTTCGACAAGGACCGCGGCGCCGAGATTTTCGTCCGCGCCTGCGGCGGAAACTATCTCGCGCTCGAAAACGGCGAGCCGACGGGATTCAATCCGTTCCAGTGCCAGCGCAACGAAGCCAACGTACAATTCCTGGGCGATCTCATCAAAGTGCTGATCGGCAAGAAGGAGTACACCTCCCGCGATGAGGAAGATATCTTCCGGGCGGTTGAGAACATGCTCGATACGCCGATGCATCTGCGCAGCATGACCAACTTCCAGAAGAGCCTGCCGAACATGGGCGACGATGGGCTGTTCGCGCGGATGCGCAAATGGACCAATTCAGGCTCGCTCGGCTGGGTCTTCGACAATCCGCTCGATACCATCGATCTGCAGAAAGCCAATATCATCGGCTTCGACTACACGGATATCATCGATAATCCCGAAGTTCGCGTGCCGATCATCAATTACCTGCTCCACCGCCTCGAAGAACTGATCGATGGACGCCCATTGATCTATGTGATGGACGAGTTCTGGAAAATTCTCGATGGCGAAGGCGGGCTCAAAGAGTTCGCCAAGAACAAGCAAAAGACCATTCGTAAACAGAACGGTCTTGGCATTTTCGCTACCCAAAGCCCGGAGGATGCGCTCAAGAGCTCCATCGCAGCTGCGCTGATCGAGCAGACCGCGACCATGATCCTGCTGCCGAATCCGAACGCCAGCCGCGAAGACTATATCGATGGTCTCAAGCTGACCGACGCCGAGTATCAGGTCATCAAAAGTCTCGATGAGCGTTCCCGTTGTTTCCTGGTCAAGCAGGGTCATGCCTCGAGCGTCTGTCAGCTGAATCTTCGCGGCATGGACGACGCCTTGGCCGTCATCTCCGCCTCGACCGACAACATCGAGATATTGCGCCAAGTGCTCGCCAGCAAGTCCCAGGAGAAGGGAGTCCATGAGGACGCTCTTCTGCCTGACGATTGGCTCGACGACTTCTATAACAATCGCAAGGGTTCCGGCAAACGCCCCGCTCAGCCGACTGGAAGTGGCCGCTTGGCGGCTGGCGCTTGACTTTGTGACCGGAATCGCGTTTTAAGACGTTCTAATAGATGCCTGATAGCCAATCCTGAAATCCATCTGTTCCTGGCCTGAAACCACACCGGAGGTGTCCCATGAAGACCGACCGCAAATCCCGCAGCAACCGCAGTAAGGCTCCGCTCCTCACGACTTTGGCGCTTGCCTGTGCCTTCATGGCTGGCAACGCTGGCGCAACTGGCATTCCTGTCATCGATGGCGCCAAAATTTTTCAAGATGTTGCGAAGTACATCAAAGAGGCAATGGAGTGGGTCAAGACTGGCCAGCACTACGTGCAGCAAGTCAACGACATGAAGGACAGGATCACCAACCCTTCCCAAATGTTCCTAGCGTATCAATTGCAGTTCGCTGAAGATTTCAAGAAGAAAGGCATAACGGATGGTGTGTCGGATCGTTGCGGCGGCGGCAGCGGATTTCCATCTCTGTCGGAACTCCTTGGCGCCGTAGGATTGAGTCCGAATAACGATATCGTTGCGCAGCAGAAAATGATCTGCACCCGAATCGTTATGCTGGAAAATCAAAAGTACAACGATCAAATCGATATCATGAAAGGAATGTTGCAGAACGCGCAAAAAGATATCGACAAGCTGACGGCTCAGGGCCAAGCATCCACCACCCAAGGCCAGATGCAGACGACTGGTGTCGGGGCGAATCCCATTACTCAACAGATCATGTTGGATGCGCAAAAGGCGAAGGTAAGGGCCGACCTTTTCGATGGAATGATCGATATACTCAAAGAACAGCAGAAAGCGCTGGCGGTTGTTGCGCTGAACGGTAAAAGCAGCCCCATCGATGTGATCGCTGACACCTTGATTCTTAAGACTGCCTTGAAAGTCAACAATTAAAGCGATTTGGATTGAAAAATCCCCGGCGTTGGGTGCATGCGCGCCCAACGCTCGGGGGGGAAGCGCAAGATCCTGTTAGGGATCGGCGCAAATCTCAACAGGATTGAAGTCATGGTGCTTGCAATAGCGGAAAGCTTTATGAATGCTGGTGGGCACTTGCTCGACACGCTGCTTCGGCCGCTTGCCGCCACCATCGGCGAGTTGGCCTATTTCGTTCTGATCTACGACTTCATCCATGATCAGATCCAGAAATTCGGCTTCGGTCTGATGGGCCGGGTATCCAAGGTGGTGGGAACCACCGCTTTGGCCCTGATGACACTCTGGGTACTTTTTCAGGGCTACCGCATCATTGCAGGGCAAAGCCGTGATTCTCTGATGGCGCTGGTGATCAATTCGTTGAAAGCGGTATTGATTGTTACGGCAGCCACGACGTTCGGTCTTGCCGGGCCGGACGTGCATGATTTCCTCACCAAGGACCTGCAGGGGTCGATCACTGCGATCGTGACTGGTGAACCCAATACGTCGATCAAAGCATTGATCGACAAGAATCTGGCATGGATGCAAGTCGGCTTGTCCAGTATCGATGTCATCAAGGTAATGGACGACCCGAATCTGCACACGGAAAAGACTCAGGCGATGTGGATGGTTGGCGCCGGCACAGCCGGTCCAGCGATGGTCGGCGGTGCCATGCTATTGATGTACGAAGTGGCATTGGCGCTGTTCGTCGGCCTTGGGCCGATCTTTATCCTTTGTCTACTGTTCGATTCAACCAAGTCGCTGTTTCAACGGTGGTTGATGTACGGGATCGGTACCATGTTCTCGATGGCTGTTTTGGCAGCGATGGTGGCCATCGCAACCAAGGTGGTGCTGGCGACCGCAGAGGCGTTCTGGCTCAGTTCGCTGAGCGGACAACTCTTGGGTATTGGTGGTAGCCAGGGTATGCGGAGTATTGCGTTGCAAGAGGGTGGCATTGGTCTATTACTGACCGTCTTGCTGGTAAGTACTCCACCAATGGTTGCGAATTTCTTTCAGGGGACCTTGGCTAATTTCTCGCCCTTCTCGCAAGTTTCTGGTGGTGGTGGTGGGGCAGCGCCCGGCTATCGTCCTGGCGAAGCCGGATATCGCGGTACGAACCTCAACTTCAATCGCCCGACCTCGTCGAGGCCCGATGATCGTGGGCAAGCGACGGACAGTCAACAAAGTCCGGCTCCGAATGTCAACCCGGGAGCGACCTTCGCGAGGCAACCATCCTTCAATAGCGAGTCCGTCAAGAAGGATTCGCCGTTGTCTCAAACATTCCCACCGACTCAGGCGCCTTCCGCGCCTCGAGATACATCGCAAATTCAGGGAGGTCAGGGTAAGAAGGACCCTCAAGCGCCGACAGGCTGAAGAAGAGACACAATCATGCTTCGCTATTTCATTGTGGCAATGCTGTTCTGCGGAACCGGCATGGCAAGAGCGGAAGGCGGGACTTGTCCGTCGGGAATGTACCCGATCGGAGGTCCAGGCCAAGGTTGCGCACCGATTCCCGGGTACTACGACAATGATAATGGAGCTGTTGAGCCGGCCGAGTCCATACCCATGGTTTGGGAAGAACGTTGGGGCGCGGTTGTCAGTGAAGCTGACGGTTCCGGGTTTGGTGCGATCGCAGGGGCCAGGTCGAAGGATGATGCCGAAAATGAGGCATTGCAGCGATGCAGGTCTACAGTGACATCCAACCAGGATAAGTGCAGAGTAAGAATGAGTTATCGCAATCAATGCGTCGCTTACGCGTGGGGAGGAGGTTACTCTGGTGTAGCCAGGGCCATAGATAAGTCAACAGCCGACAGTCTGGCGCTGTTGACCTGCGCGGAAGGCACGAAGGCTGAATGCAAGGTCTATTACAGCGACTGTAGTTATGCCGAGGCAGTGCGGCCATAGCTGCCGCTGCTATGCCCCGATGGTTTTGAGTGGCGACGCGATGATCTGGAGTCCAATTTTCCAACGAGAGGAGATTGGACGTGAAGAAGCGGTTTACCGAAGAACAGATCATCGGCTTCCTGCGTGAATCCGAAGAGAGTATGGCGGTGAAGGACCTGTGCCGTCGGCACGGGTTCAGAGAGGCGTCGCACTACCATTGGCCGAGCAAGTGATCCAGCCGCCCATGTAACGTGCCGTTTTTTTGGCTTTGAAGGACCTTGGCTTGCGGGTCTCTCGTGCTTGTTACGGCGTTGATGTGGTGATAAACAATCACCTACTCCACTCAATCGTTGTGGATTCCTCGTCGCTGCTTTGCGGCATCATGCCCTGCACCGTTATTTGCAGGTAGCGATACCACTCGTATTCGATCTTGTCTGCCGGTCCGATGATCCTCTCGAAATTCGCAAGTGAGCCGCCTTCGACGATCAGACGTTTGTATGCGCTGGCATAACGGCCATTGTCGTAATGGAACAGGAAGTGGGTCAGGCTCCAGTACTGGATGTAGTACCGGTTGACGTTGCTGTTGATATTGGGCGCGTCTTTCCCGGAAATGATCGCGCGGATCGGTATCCAGCGGCCTGCCTCGATATCCGCGCCGAGGCTGCCGGTGAGTCCTGGGTTCAACAGCCACCAGATCGGATAGGTGTTGGGGTCGATCTTTCCCGGGACCAGTCTGCCTCGTTCTATTCTGCTGCTGCCGAAATACGTCGCCAGGCCTTCATCGATCCACTTCGCTTTCTTGAAACCGGAAACCTCCGCGTTCAATTGATGGGTGGCTTCGTGAACCATCCAGTGATATGGATTTTCCTCGCCTTTCGCATAGTAGGCATAGCACACCGGCCGTAGGTAATACGCCTCTGCCCACGGAATGCTGTAATTGTTGGCTTTGAACTGTGCTTGGTACGCATAGAGCGTGAGCTTGAGTTTGTCCTGGTCATTGGCCGACACGTCGTGCGCCGGGAAGAAGGTGCTGTATGCCGTGTAGAGCGCCTCCACCGCTTCCGCGACACGTGCGGTCTGGGATGCATCTGCGGTGGTTGTGATTGCGTAGTGAAGTGTTTCGACGCGTTTGGCACCCGGCAGCGTGGCCGGATGCAAAGCGCGCTGTCGATTCGAGCTGCGCTTCGTTATCAGTGCGCGCGCCTCGGCTTTTTCTCTCTCGCGTTGCTCCTGTATCCAGTGGCGCCAGTACAACAACAGTGCCATGGCCACTGAGAAAGCGATGATTGACAGCAGTAACGACCTGCGTTTCATGGGGAAATACGCATCCGTTATGACTCCATCTGCCTCGCCGGATCGCTTATTTCCAACTCGCGGAGGATCACGCTGGCCTGCGTTCGATTGCGAGCGCCGAGTTTTTCGAAGATCGCGCTGAGATGGGCCTTGACCGTCCGCTCCTGCACGTCGAGGCGATCGGCGATCTGTTTGTTGAGCAGACCTTCGGCGACGAGAGCGAGGACACGGAACTGTTGTGGGGTCAGGCTTGCGAGGCGGGCGGCGAGGTCCGCGTCGCCTGGTGACGAGCGGGCACGCGCGACCGCGGGACGCAATGCGGGCGGCAGCCATTCCTCGCATCCGAGTACGGTGCGGATCGCATCGCGGAGTTCTTCGAGGCCCGCGCTCTTAGGAATGTAGCCGGCGGCGCCATGGTCCAGCGCACGACGGATGATCTGCGGGTCTTCATTCGCCGAGACCAGTGCGACCGCCACTGCCGGATACTGCGCGCGGATCGCGGCGAGGCCAGCCAGCCCGTGATTGCCGGGCATGTGCAGATCGAGCAGCACAAGATCGATGTCGGGCCGGGCGTCGAGGATCTTCAGCACTTCGTCCAGCGAGGCCGCTTCGCAGGTGCTGACATCGTCCGCAGCCTCTGCCGCCGCACCGCGCAGTGCGGCGCGGAACAGCGGATGGTCGTCGGCGATCAACAGTTGCGGCATGGGGGCATCGCGGCCAAGGAGAGAGGGACGCCTGCAAGCCTAGCAGGGTGCGACTGTGGCAGTCCGTCATCGGCTTGGTACCAAAGTACGATGCCGCGCCTGTGACCTCTTGCTACCCTGTGAAGTTATGACAAGTCGCGCCCTCCGTATCGCGTTTCGAATGCCCATCGTGCTTGTCTTGGCGATGACTTTGGCCGCTTGCGCCAGCGGTCCGCGTACTCCGGGGCGAGTGAATCACCGGGGGTCGACCATGTTCAGTGCCGAGCGCACCACCACGCATCGCGATGGCGATGACCTGCTGACGGCGGGGCTCGGCATCGCCGGGCTGCGCGGAATGGCGCCACCGCCTTTCGCGGACGCTGCTGCACCGACCGCGGCCGAACTGCGGCGGCGGGCGATCTGGAGCAATTGGCGCGGGATCGCCGATCTTGCTCCGGGGGGTGGTTACGGCGAGGTTTACGGCAGTACCGCAACGGTGCCGGGCCGCGAGTTCTCGGCATTTGCACGGGTGGCCGGTGCACATCATCCGCACCGCGTGCTGGTGCAGGTGCCGGATGGCTTCGACCGTAAACGGCGCTGCGTGCTGGTTGCGCCGTCGTCGGGTTCGCGCGGCGTGTACGGTGCGATCGCGGTCGCCGGTGCCTGGGGGCTGCCCAAAGGCTGCGCTGTGGCCTTTACCGACAAGGGCACGGGCACCGATTATTTCGATCTCGATACCCGCATGGGCGCTGGCGCCGATGGCACATCGGCGATCGCTGGACAGGGTATCGAGCAGGCTTTCGCGCCAGCGCCGGCCAATGCTTCGGGTGTCGCGTTCAAACACGCGCATTCGCAGGACAATCCCGAAGCCGATTGGGGTCGCCATGTGCGTCAGGCGGCCGAATTCGCGCTCGAGTCGCTGAATCGTGCGTTTCCCGAGGACGCGCCGTTCACATTCGCCAATACGCGGATGATCGCGGTGGGTATTTCCAACGGCGGCGGTGCTGTGCTTCGTGCGGCCGAAATGGAAGGCGACGCTTCTGGTGAAAGCTGGCTGGACGCAGTGGTCGCCGGCGAGCCGAGCGTGTACGTCGATGGTGCAGGCAGTCGTGCGTTGTACGACTACACCACCGAAGCTGCGCTGTTGATGCCTTGCGCCTTGCTGGCGATGGACAACCTGCCGCAGCCGCCGTTGCAGGCGCAGGCGCGCGGCATCTGGACGCAGCGCTGCGCCGCGCTGAAAGCGGCCGGTATGGTCGAAGGCGATGACGCGAATGCGCAGGCGCGCGATGCTTATGCGCGGTTGCGTGCGGAAGGTTGGACCGAGGAAGCGCTGCGTGCCGGTGCGCTGAGCGTGGGTTTCGACTTGTGGCGTGCGGTCGCGATCACGTACGCATCGGCCTATGGCCGCTTTGCCGCGGGCGAGCATCCCTGCGGCTTTTCCTATTCGATGCAGAATGCCGACACGACCGCACGGAGCGCGACGCCGCAGGAGCGCGCTGCGTGGTGGAGCGACGCCAGCGGTATTCCCCCCGGCGCCGGTGTCGGCATCATCGATGAAGTGGCGAAGGTCGACCCCAACGCCACACGCCTGCGCTGCCTGCGCGATCTCTGGGGCGGAGCCTCCGCCGACGCCGATCGCGTGCGCAAGGGCATCGCGGAAACCCGTGCCAGGCTTCCGCGCGAGGGCTTGCCGGTGACGGTGATCCATGGCGTCGACGACGGTCTGATTCCGATGGCATTCACCAGTGCGCCCTATGTCGCCCATGCACGCGCGGCCGGTCGCGATGTGCGTTTCTGGCAAGTGCGCAACGCCCAGCACTTCGATGCTTTCCTCGGGCTGCCGGATTACGGCGCGCGTTATCTGCCGATGCTGCCGTATGTCTACGCCGCGCTTGATCGCACGCTTGCGTCGCTTGAAGGTACCGGGTCATTCCCCGAGTCCGCGACGATCCAGACCGCGCCTCGCGCAGGGAAACCGTTGACCGCCGAGCATCTGGCGATTCCACGCTGATCCTCATCGCCGGGCTTGCCCCCGGCAGGTACGTTTGGCACGCTGGAGACCGACGGGTCGCAAGGGGCGGAAGCCGCACGATATGAATCAGCGTCATTTCTCGATGTTCCGTGACTTCCACCTCGCCGACTGGCTCACCCTCGCGAATGCGTTCTGCGGTGTCTGCGCTGTGTTCTTCGCGATGCGCTACATGCAGTCGGGCGAGAAGCACGACCTGATCAGTGGCATCGGTCTGGTGCCATTGGCTTTCGTCTTCGATGTGCTGGATGGCCGCGTCGCGCGTTGGCGACAATCATCATCGACACTGGGTCGTGAGCTGGATTCCCTTGCCGATGTGATCTCCTTCGGGGTCGCACCTGCGGCGCTCGGTTTCGCCGCAGGTTTCCAGGGCGTCTGGGACTGGATCGTGCTGGGCTATTTCGTCTGCTGCGGCGTCAGCCGGCTTGCGCGCTTCAACATCACCGCCGAACAGTTGGCCGAGGGCGGCGACAAGGTCAAACATTTCGAGGGCACGCCGATTCCGACCAGCCTCGCGCTGGTGGTGATGCTGGCGATCGCGGCCGACGCCGGGCGAATCGGCGACGATGTCTGGTTCGGCGTTTACCAGGCCGGCCCTTGGGCCCTGCATCCCCTGGTGTTCGTCTTTGCGCTGTCCGGTTCGTTGATGGTCAGCAAGACCATCCGTATCCCGAAGTGGTGATTGCGCATTCGGTCGGGTGTCCAGCCGCCGCCGTTGTTATCATGAGGCCCTCTGACCGGGAGCGATGCGATGTGGACTGCAGGCGGTGCGGGTGGACCGGGTTTCGGTATGCCGGGAGATGTCGGGGCGCTGACCCAGCAATACTGGAAGGCGCTGAGCGAAGCGATGCGTTCGGCCGGCAGCGGCTCGCAACCTCAGGATCCGTGGAAAGCCGCGATGGACAGCTGGTCGCAGTTGGCCGGTGGCGCACGGCGCAACGATGCAAGCGACACGATCGAACGATTCTCCGCGCAGGCGCGGCAGTGGTTCGGAATGATGCAGCAGGTCGCCGGACAATTCGCCGGTCGATCTGCGAACGCTGAAGATATCGCCGGTGCCTGGAAGCAGGCGATGGGCGGTGGCGGCAATCCGTTCGCGAGTCTTTTCACCGAGATGACCGGTCGTGGCCAGTCGGGTTTCGACCAGTGGTACCAGCAGGCCGCGCCGATGCTCAAGGGCATGTTCGGCGGCGGCATGTTCGATCAGAGCATGTTCGATCAGAGCATGCTCGGCGGCTTGCGCAAAGACAGCATGCAGTGGATGCGTACGCCTGCGTTCGGCCTCAATCGCGAGCATCAGGAACGTTGGCAGGCGCTGGCGGAAGCCCAGTTCGAATTGCAGCAGAAGAACGACGCCTACAACGCGCTGATGCTGGAAGCCGGACGCGATGCCTTCGAGCGCTTCGAGCGCAAGCTCGCCGAGCGCAGCGAGCCGGGCCGCCAGTTGCAGTCGGCGCGCGCGTTGTTCGATCTGTGGATCGATGCCGCCGAAGAAGCCTATGCAGAGATCGCATTGTCGAACGGCTTCCGCAAAGTGTATGGCGAACTCGTCAACGCGCAGATGCGCGTGCGCGCCGGCATCCAGCGCGAAGTGGAACACATCGGTGGCCTGTTCGGAATGCCCGGCCGCACCGAAGTCGACGCCGCGCATCGCAAGATCGCCGAACTCGAACGTCAGCTGCGGCGTCTGCGCGATGCGGTACCCGCGCAGACGAAGCCGGCACCAGGCAAACCGGCGCCCGCGAAAGTCGAGAACATCGAGGCATCCCGGAAATCCAGGCCGTCGGCGAAGCCTGCCGTGAAGACCAGACCTGTCGTGAAGAAAGCTGCCGGTTTGAAAGCCGCCAGCACGAAAGCCAAGCCTTCGCGCGCAACCGCGAGGCAGGCAGTCAAACGTGCGCCGCGCCAGGCGATCGCTGCGATCGCGATGCCCGAGCCGCTGAAGCCGATGTCCGTCGCCAAGACCGTGAAGAGGAAGCGCTGACATGTATACGCCATTCGATGTCAGCCCCGACAAACTGGCCGAAGAAGCGGCCGCCGTGCAGCTGAAACTGGGTGCGGGCTTCGCGACCCTTCGCGAAATGGACGATGTGCATTACGGCGTCACCGCGAAGGAAGAAGTCTGGCGAGACGGCAAGGTCGTGCTGTACCGCTTCAAAGGTGCGAAGACACCATCCGCGAAAATTCCGCTGCTGATCTGCTACGCACTGGTCAACCGTCCGTACATGGTCGATCTGCAGGACGACCGCTCGCTGGTGAAGAATCTGCTGGCGCTTGGCGAAGACGTGTACCTCATCGACTGGGGTTATACCGACCGTTCCGATCGTTTCCTCACGCTGGAGGATTACATCGAACGTTTCCTCGGCGGCGCGGTCGATCATCTGCGCCGCACGTACGGGCTCGACGCGATCAATCTGCTCGGCATCTGTCAGGGCGGTGCGTTCTCGCTCACCTATAGTGCGCTGCATCCCGACAGGGTCAAGAATCTGATCACCATGGTCACGCCGGTGGATTTCCACACCGACGACAACATGCTGTCGAACTGGACCCGCGGGCTCGACATCGATCTGTTCATCGACACCCTGGGCAACGTCCCGGCCGATCTGATGAATCTGTGTTACCTCACGCTCAAGCCGTATCGGTTGTTCGTGCAGAAGTACGTCGGCATGGTCGATATCCTCGACGACAGGAAGGCGATGGAGGATTTCCTGCGAATGGAGAAGTGGATCTTCGATTCGCCCGATCAGGCCGGCGAAGCCTTCCGCCAGTTCATCAAACAGTACTATCAGGCCAATGGTTTCGTGAACGGCGGTATCGATATCGGTGGACGCCAAGTGGATCTTGGTTTCGTCGACATGCCGGTGTTGAACATCTATGCCGAACAGGATCATCTGGTGCCGCCATCGGCCTCGAAACCGATGAAAGGTCTGGTCGGCAGTACCGACTATTCCGAAGTGTCGTTCCGCGGCGGTCATATCGGCATCTACGTGTCGGGACGTGCGCAGAAGGAAGTGCCTTCGGCGATCCATGATTGGCTGGCGAAGAGGGCACGCTGAACATGCGCAGTTTTTTCCGCATTTCCATCGTCGCAGCCGCGATGTCCATGGGGGCGGGCGCTTCGGCCGCGCCCACCGCGAAGGCGCAGCATGAAATCGACGCACTGATCGCTGGTCTCGGTGCGTCCGGCTGCGAGTTCGAGCGCAACGGCAGTTGGCACGATGCCAAAGCTGCCCGCGCGCATCTGCAGAAAAAATACGACTATCTGCACAAGCGCGACATGGCCGACACCGCCGAGTTGTTCATCGAACGTGCGGCCAGCAAGAGCAGCATGAGCGGGAGAGCCTATCGCGTGCGCTGCCCGGGCAAAGCGGCCGAGCCCTCCGAACGCTGGCTCAGGCAGCGGCTGCAGACATTGCGCGCTGCGCCGACGCGCTAGACAATCGCCGCACACTTCAACGCCGAGACGCCTATGGCCGGAACCCGAACCCTCGCCCGCAGCCGCAACGGGCGCGTGCTGGTCGGCGTCGTCGGCGGCATCGCCGCCCGTTTCGGCTGGAGCCCGACCCTGTTGCGGGTGATCTATGTGCTGGTGTCGGCGCTTTCGGGGGCGCTTCCGGGGATACTGGTTTATCTCATTCTGTGGATGTTGATGCCGGAAGAGGGCAGCGCTTGAACCGCTGGCAACGGAGGCTGTTGCTCGCGTTCGGCGTGCTCTGGACCTTGCCAAACAGTCTGATCGGCGCGATCGTCGGCGTGGTCGCGATGCCGTTCGGTGCGCGCCCGAAGTTTCGCAAGGGCGATCTTTCGCTGGTGTTCCATGGGTTTCCGATGGGGCCAGGAGGCGCGATGACGCTGGGCAATGTCATGCTCAGTACGCACACCGACCTCGACACGCTGTGTACGACCTACGCGCATCGCGCCGGTTGGTGCGTGCAGCCGAAAACCCGGATCGGCGATCACGAACGTGCGCACGTGCTGCAGTACATGGCGCTGGGGCCGTTGTTCCTGCCGTTGTATCTGCTTTTCGGTGGGGTCAGCGTGCGCAATTGTTTCGAGCGCGCCGCCGACCGCTACGCGCTGACCGGCCGCGACTGGTGGCCGTGGCTCGAAGTGAACTCGAAGGCTGCGGTGAAACAAAACGTCAACGCGGGGTGATCGCCTCTCCGGCACCCGCAGTCAGCGGGCACCGGTCCGGTCGAATCAACGCCAGATCGACAACTGCTCCGCTTCAGGTACCAGCATCGCATTGCCTGCCTTGCAGGCGAAGGCCTTGCCCAATGCCGGCAGTTGCATCGCCGGTACGTTCGCGCGCCATTGCCCGGGCGGATAGGCCGAGAACGCAGCGTGCGTGCTCGCGTACTGCGACGACAACTGCTGTGCCCACAGCCGCGCCCAGCCGCGGAAGAACTGCTGCTGATTCGCGGCCTGCGGCTCGGCTTTCTCGTAGGCAGCCCAGGCCAGTTCGAGGCCGGACAGATCCGCGGCATTCTCGTCGCGGGTGCGCGCACCGTCGATCTTGAGCGCGGCGTTGCCCGGATACGCGAAGCGGCTGTAGACGCCGGCGAGCGGTGCGATCCGCGCATCCCATGCGGTGGCTGTCGCCGGGGACCACCAGTCACGCAGCGTTTCGGCCGCATCGATCCGACGGCCCTTGGCATCGACCGCGCGGCTGAGCTCGTGACCGACCATCGCTCCGAAGGCGCCGTACTGTGCGGCCAGCGGCTGGCCCATGTCGAGCACCGGCGATTGCAGCACGGCCGCAGTGACGAAGATCCGGTTGTGCGCCAGGTCGTAGCCCAGTGCAGGATATTGCGGCAGCACGTCCCAGCGACGATCGGCATTGGCGCGGCCGATGCGCTTCATTTCTTCGCGATGGTGCCACGTCGACGCGATCAGGATATTGCCACCGAAGCTGCCGCGACCCATCGGCTGTACCGAGAAGTCCAGATCGCTGCGCGGCTTGCCGATTTCGACCTTCAGACGATCCAATTTCGATCGTGCTTCGATCTTGGCCTGCGCATCCATCCAGGTATTGCGTTCGATCGCGCTGCCCAGCGATTCCTTCACGCTGCGCGCGATCTCGTCGGCGCGCTCGCGGGTGGCATCGGGCAGATGGCGCGCGACGTACTCCTGCGCCACCATCGCGCCAGCCGAATCGTTGATCGCGTCCAGCACCTGGCGCCAGCGCGGCGCGGGTTCGTCTTCGCCGCGCAGCAGGCGGCCGCGGAATTCATGGTCGGCGTCGCGCCACTGCTTGCTCAGATAGGGTGCCATCGTGTTGCCGACCTGGAAGCGCAGATAAGCCTGCCACTGTGCCGGCTTCAGGCTGCCGGCGAGCTTGTCGATCTGGGCGAACAGGGCGGTGTCGGTCATCGACACCTGCTCCGCAGTCACATTCTGCGCTTTGAGGAAGGCCGCCAACTGCAGGTTGCGGTATTTCTTCGCGAAGTCCTTGGTGGGGACAGGGTTGTAGTTGACCCTCAATCCCTGCAAGTCGGTCTGCGTCTTCGACAGGCGCGCGATCCGGGTTTCGAGGTCGATGACGAGCTGTGCTTCACCGGCGACTTTCGATTGCGGCGTGCCCGATAGCGCGAGGATCCTCTGCACATGGCCGTTGTAGCGGCCGAGCAGGGCCCGGGCACCGGCATCGGTGCGGGTGTAGAACGTGGGGTCGGGCAGGCCGAGCCCGCCCTGGGTGAAGTAACCGAGGTAGGTATCGAGCTTCTTGAGGTCGATGTCCGAGGTGAAGTTGAACGCCACCGGGATCCCGACCTGATGCAGCGCAGCGATCGCCGGGGCCACGTCCTGCGGCTTCTTGATCGCATCGATGCGTGCCAGCAGCGGTGCGATGGGCGCGGCGCCATCGCGATCGACGGCGGCTTCGTCGAGGCCGCTGGCCCAGAAATCGCCGAGCAGCTTCTGCACTGGAGTCTGCGGGGATTTCGCCGCGGCTTCGAGCAGGTCGCGCTGTTGCTGTTGCGCACGCGCCGCCAGTTCGCCGAGCGCACTCACGCTGCCTTCGGCCGGGACCGGATGCGATTTCAGCCAGTCCGCGTTGGCGAAGGCATAGAGATCGGTGCAGCCGGTGGCCGCAGGCGCGGTCTTCGGCGCGGGCGCCGCAGGTTTGCGCTTTTTCGCGGCGTCCGCGTGCGGTGCGGCGACCGCGATCACGAGGCAGAGGGCAAGCGCGCTGGGGCGCAGGACGGACGGGGTCGACATCGTGGCGGCGGTCCTTTTTTGGAATCGCCGCAGTGTAGCAAGGGCGCAGAGCTCGCCGGACACCTCGTTCCCGCGTTTTTTACGAGCATTCCTTGCAGATCGCGACGCGATCACAGAATCACGATGTTGCCCTTCGCGATGATCGGGCCGGTCGCCACGCCTTGGGGCGCGCCGCCGACCGGTTCGAGCGTGATCGCGAGCAGCGCGCCTTTCGCCAGCGCATCGCGCAGGCCGTCGGGCACCTTCACCGTATGCGAACGGTCGATCGAGACGATGCCGAGCGACTTCGCGGTGCCGCCGGGAGGAATCAGCCAAAGTTCCGGCACGCGGCCTTTGGCATCGGCGGGCGCGGGCACCGGCACCATCAGCACCGTACCCTTCTTCTGATCGACTGAAGCCAACCAGCCCGGGCTGCCGTCGTCGTGAGCAAGGGTGGTGACCGGCTTGGGCGCGGACGGGTCTTCGACCGGTGGCGTCGGTGGTGTCGGCTCCACAGCGATCGGACCGGGCCCCGGGCCCGACAGGTCATCACCTCGGAACAGCCCCAATGGGCCGATGACGATGGCCGCCAACGCGGCGGCGGCCGCCAGACCGGTTGCAGCGCGCCAGAACCCGGTGCTCTGCCACAAACTCGGGCGAACCGTTTCGCGTGGCGTGTCCACTGCGGACCAGCCCAAGCGGTTGCGGATGCGCGGCCACAGATGGGCCGGCACGTCGGCGATGCCGCCGGTGTCGACCAGCGGCGAAAGCCTGTGCTCCCAGTCGGCGACAAGGCGCGCGAAACCCGGGTCGCGTTCGATGCGGATCTGCGCTTCGCGCCGTTGTTCGGCGTCGAGGACGCCCAGGACGTATTCGCCGGCAAGCAGATCGGCCGAGGGCGGCTCTTGGCCGTCGAAATCCTGTTCGTGAAGGTCGCGGACGTTCATGCTTCCAGACACCCCCGCAGTTGCAGCAGCCCACGGCGGATCCAGCTTTTGACCGACCCCAGCGGCGATGCGATGCGCTGGGCCAGTTCCTCATAGGTCGAACCGTCGAAAAACGCGGCCCGGATCAGCGATTGCCGGCGCGCATCGAGTTGACCCATGCAGGCTTCGAGCCGGTCGCGCTCGTCGGCGGACACGGCGGTCTGCAGCGGCGTGGCGCCGCTGTCGGCGATATCGTCCGCGAATTCGATGGGGGCGAGGACGCCGCGCGCCGGCTGGGCGCGCAGGCGGTCGATGGCCTTGTTGCGGGCGATCATCGCCAACCACGCGATCGGGCTGGCGCGCGTCGCGTCGAATTGGTGCGCTTTGTGCCAGATCGTGGTGAAGACTTCCTGGAGCACGTCCTCGGCTTCGCTGCGATCGGACAATACCCGGACGCAGACGCTGAGCAGTTTGGAGGAGGTGGCGCGATACAGCGATTCGAAAGCATTGCGGCTTCCGCCGGCGACTTCGATCAGCAGTGCGTCGAGCCCGGACGGGTCCTGGGCGGTGTTGTCGGTACGCAAATCAGGCATCCGGGATCCTGCAGCAGCGGGGGAGGGGCAGCGCACCATGGTCACGGACAACGTGCGCCGCAGCAAGTGTTGGGCTGTCGTCGTGCGTCCGTGCACGGTGAACGAGCGACCGCTGTCCTCGCGGTCGATGTCGGCGATACGAGTCGGGGAACACTGGAGCGAGACGGACATGTCCTGGGATACGGTCGGCCTCGCATGCTGGATGCAGGCATGCCCTGTACGAACGAAGGCCCGGGTTTCCCCGGGCCTTCGGACTCGCCACGCACGGTCGAGTTACCAGATCACGATCCGCTTGTCGCCGTCGCGCACCATCGCATCGCCGGCCTTGCACGAGAACGCGGTGGCGAATGCCGGGTGGTTGGATGGAGAACCGATCGCACGGAAATTCGCCGGGGCGTGCGGATCGGTGGTCAGACGCACCTTCAGTTCATCGGGCGTGAAGTTGCGGCGCCACACGGTGCCCCAGTTCAGGAAGAAGCGCTGTTCGCGGTTGATGCCGTCGACATTGGCGTCGGGCTTGCCATCAGTCGCCTTCTTGAAGGCGTCGTAGGCCACCGCGAGGCCGCCGAGGTCGGCGATGTTCTCGCCGAGGGTCAGATGGCCGTTGACCTTCATCCCCGGCGCAGCTTCGTAGCCGTCGAACTGGCCCACGAGCTTTTTCGTCAGCGCCGAGAAGCCCTTGGCATCGGCCGGCGTCCACCAGTTCTCGAAGTTGCCGGTCGGCCCGAACCGGCTGCCCTGATCGTCGTAACCGTGGGTCATCTCGTGGCCGATCACCGCGCCGATACCGCCATAGTTGAGCGCGTCGTCGGCCTTTGCGTCGAAGAACGGCGGCTGCAGGATCGCGGCCGGGAACACGATTTCGTTCAACTGCGGGTTGTAGTAGGCGTTGACCGTCTGCGGGCTCATGCCCCATTCGGTCTTGTCGACCGGCTTGCCGATCTTGCCGAGGTTCCACTTGTAGTTGAATTCGTTGGCGGCCAGCACGTTCTCGATATAGCTGTTGCGGCTGGTGTTCAAGCCGTTCCAATCGCGCCACTTGTCCGGGTAACCGATCTTGGGCGTGAAGCTGGCCCATTTCTCCAGCGCCTTCTTCTTGGTTTCAGGACTCATCCAGGCGAGGTTTTCGATCCGCACCTTGAGCGCATCGCGAAGGTTCTGCACGAGTTCTTCCATCCGCGCCTTGGATTCGGCCGGGAACGCCACCTTCACGTACATCTGGCCCAGCGCTTCGCCGGCTTGTCCTTCGACGGTGTCGAGCACGCGCTTCCAGCGCGGCTTCATGTCTTTCTGGCCACGCATGGCCTTGCGGTAGAAATTGAAATTCTCCTGCACGAAGGCTTCGCTGAGGAAAGGCGAAGCGCCGTCGACGGTCTGGAAGCGCAGATAGCTCTTCCATTGCGCGGCCGGCACGTCGGCCAGCATTTTGCTGACCTCGGCATGGAAGGCCGGAATGGCCAGCGAGAACATCTTCGGCGCGGCGAGGCCCTGCGACTCGAAGAATTTGCTCCAGGGGAAGTTCGGCGCCAGCTTGTCGGCATCGGCGAGACTGACCGGGTTGTAGGACAGTTCGGCGTCGCGCGAGAGTTCTTCGCTCGACTTCGACACTTTGGCGAGGCGGGTTTCGAGCGCGATCACGTCCTTCGCCTGTTTCGCAGCGTCGGCAGCGGGCGTGCCGGACAGTTCCAGCACTTTGGCGATGTGTTGTTCGTAGGCGGCCAGCTTGTCTTTCTTGTCGGCGTCGAAGTAGTACGCCGGATCCGGCAGGCCGAGTCCGCCCTGGAAGGCGTAGGCGATGTTCATCGAAGAGTCCTTGTAATCGCCGTTGGGACCGAAGCTGAACAGAAAGCCTTCGCCCTTGGCGGCGGACTGGCGCAGGTACTCCGCCACGGCAGGGCCATCGGCGAGCGCGTCGATGGCGTCGAGGCGGCTCTTCAGCGGGGCGATGCCCTGCGCGTTGATTTTGGCTTCGTCCATGCCGGTGGCCCAGAAATCGCCGACGATCTTCTCGATGCCCTTGGCGTCCTTCATGGCGGCCGCCTGTTCCACCAACTGGTGCTGCACCGAGAGCGAGCGCTCGCCGAGCATCTCGAACGCGCCCCACGAGACGCGGTCGCTCGGGATGGCATTCGCGGCCAGCCACTTGCCGTTGACGTAACCGCCGAAGTCGGTGCAGGCGCTCTTGCTGGCGTCCAGATCGGTCGGTTTGAACTGGTTGAAGGGCGGCAGTTTGCTTTCGTCGAGGGTCAGTGCCGGTGCCGCCTGGGTGGCGGGTTCCGCAGTCACGGGAGCGGCATCATCCTTTTTGCACGCGGACAGGGATGCGGCGATGGCGAGGGACAGCATCAGCACGCGTGGTTTGAGGATCGGGGAGGCTTGACGGTTCACGGAATCTCCGGCCCGGAGGGCTTTGCATGGATTGGCGGGCGCGCCCGATTGGGCGACCGCCGACTGTAGCGTTTCGTAGGGCCGGATTCGGGTGTCGAAGGTCATGGCGTGAGGGCGTTTGTCCCGTGATCGGCGAATATTCCGTTGACTGTCACAACCACAGGCTCCTGTCTGGCCGTACTTCATCCAAGGTCGATCCACTGCAAGATCAACGCATCCAACCAAGAGGCAACCGCATGAAAAATTCCTGTCTGATGGCCGCCTGTCTCGCCATGGCGCTTCCCACCCTCTCGATGAGCATGGATGCCCAAGCCGCAGGTCAACATCAGCGTGGCCCTCGCGGCGAACTGGTCCACCGGATCGTCATGAAGTGGGGCAACCATGTGCAGGAGGCCTATCGCGCCGACGTTCGCGAATGGGCATCGGACATGGTGCCGGTGTTTTCGCGGGCCTCGATCGACACCCTCAAGCGCGCCGCGAATGCGCAGAGTTTCGAGCTGATGAACGATGCGTTTCTGGTCGACGATCAGGGCAACACGGTGCACACCAACCTGCTCAATGCGGTCAACACGGGCGCTACAGGCAGGGTATCCGCCAGACTGCTCGGCGAGACGACCAATGATCTGGTGTTCGTGCCGATCACTCCTTGCCGGATCATCGACACCCGCCTGGCCGGCGGCCAGATCGCCGCCAACACCGTTCGCAGCTTCGACGTCACCGCAGTGAGCGATTACGCCTTCCAGGGTGGCGATGCCACCAACTGCAGCGGTGCCGGCTCCATCGGTTCGTTCGCGGCGGCGGCGATCAACTTCACCGTGGTGACGCCCGCTGCGGCCGGTTATATCACTGCGTTCCCGTTCCTCGGTACCCAGCCGTTGGCGTCCACCGTCAACTACACGGCGGGCAGCGTCGTCGGCAACTACACCGTGGTCAAACTCGATCAGGGCGCATCGGCCAACGAGCTGAGCGTCTATTCGTTCGCGCAGACGCATCTGGTCGCCGATCTCGTCGGCTACTTCATCAACCCGGTACTCGGTGGCCTCGATTGCGTGGAAACCTTCTCCAGCAACATCACCGTCAATGCCAACTCCACCGGTACCGGCTCGTCGCCGGCATGTGCGGTCGGGTACACCATCGTCAGCGGTGGTTGCACCATGTCGACCTTCGATGGTCGCGTCGTCTCCAGTCGCAGTTTCCCGAACAGCAATACGCATTTCTGCGCCTTCCGCAACGAAAACGCGACCAATGCGAACACCGGCGTGGCCTATGGCCGCTGCTGCAAGTTGCCTGGCGGGCGCGCCCCCTAAATCTCTTGCTCGACACGTGGCACTCGAAGGCCCGCGAAAGCGGGCCTTCTTTTTGCGCTGCGGCGCCCGAGCGATCGATCGCAGATATCGAAAACAGGTCGAGCATCAGTGCTTCATATCAATCTTCGGTGTGGTCTGCAGGTTTGTGATTGTTGCGGATATCATTCTGGAATAACCTCGTTTCGCGTTCGCGAAACAACGGGGATTCGATCCGTTTCTGCACGCGCAGCTCAGCACAGGGAAGGTGCCGTTTACGGATACGAAGCCGCGTCACTTCGGTCCGGCCGGCTGTATCCCCGGGTATTGCCCGGCTGGGCCTCTCAATCATCTTGACAGGAGGTCTCATGAAACACCTTATGTTGAAGAGCGCAGCGCTTTCGTTCGCGATTGTGTTTGCGATGACAGCACGGGCGGGCGATTCGGTGTCCACTTCCGAGCAGCGGGCAGCAACAACCGACAGGGCAATGTTCGATCGATCCGGCAACCCGCGCCCAGTGCGTGCGCAGTGGGTGTACCGCATCGTCGTCAAGTGGGCCCCGCATGTGCAGGAAGCCTATCGCACCGACCCGCGCCGCTGGGCCGATTCGATGGCGCAGGTGTTCGCGAAAGCGAGTCCGGATGCGCTGCAGCGGGCGGCTGAGGCGCGGACGTTTTCGGCGATGAATGATGCGTTGCTGGCAGGAACCAACCCGGCTGCGCTGCAACCCGTCGCAGCGCAGACGACGAGCGGCGCCGCAGCAAGGCGCATCGCTGCGCGCAGCCTCGGCGACACGACGCAGGATCTGGTCTACGTGCCGGTCACACCGTGCCGGATTCTCGATACGCGGATCGCAGGTGGGCCGATTCCCGCCAACAGTTTCCGCGATTTCGATCTCACCGATGTCGTGCGCTTTGCTCCGCAGGGCGGAGATACCAGCAATTGCAACGTTGGGGACAAGGGTTCGTTTGCGGCAGCGGCGCTGAACATCACCGTGGTCACGCCGAATACGGCCGGCTACATCACCGCCTTCCCGTATCTCGCCAGCCAACCGACCGCCGCGACCCTCAACTACGTTACTGGCGACATCCGTAATGGTCTGGCGATCGTCCGTCTTGATCAGAGTGCAGCGACTTACGAGTTCAGTGTCTACAGTTTTGCGCAGACGCATCTGGTGGCGGATGTCGTAGGGTATTTCAGGGAGCCGGAGGCGACGGCGATGGACTGTATCACCGTATCCGCTACCACAATTGTTCCTGCAGGCACCCAGACTGCGTTTAGTCCATCGTGCCCAGTGGGATACACAATCGTTAGCGGCGGATGCTATCCAACTACGAGCAACTTCAATTTGTGGGGTAGTGAGACAAATAACACAAATCATCAATGTCTAGTGAATGTTACGAGTGCAAAGCCAGTTGTAGTTTCTGCGCGTTGCTGTCGCACCCCTGGTCGCTGATTTTCAGCAAGTAGCCCGGGTAAGCGAAGCGCACCGGGACTGAGGCAAAGGCCCCGGGTGCGCTTCGCGTACCCGGGCTACTTGATGCGCGGCATTCGCACATCGTTTGCCACGCCGCCGCGTTTGCGGGATGCTGTCGCCACCGCAAGACGAGGCACGACCCATGCGCATTCTCTTCCACGGCGCTGCCGGTGAAGTTACTGGTTCCCTGCACGAGATCGAAGCCGCCGGCAAACGCCTGCTCATCGACTGCGGCATGATCCAGGGCAGTCCCGAGGCCGAGGCCCGCAACGCGGAGGCGTTTCCGTTCGAGCCCTCGCAGATCGACGCGCTGATCCTCAGCCACGCGCATATCGACCACATCGGCCGGGTGCCGTTGCTGGTGCAGCGCGGCTTCCGCGGCCCGATCTATGCCCAGACCGCGACCGCCGACCTGATGCCGGTCATGCTGATGGATGCTGCAGGCATCGCCGAAGGCGATGCGATGCGCGCCAATCGCGATCGCCGACGTGGTCAACCCGAAGCCGTGCCGCTGTACACCAAGGACGATGTGCGCGTGGCGATGCAGCAGGTCGAACCGATTCCCTACGACAACCGCACCGAACTCTTCCCGGGCGTCGAGATGACCTTCCGCGACGCCGGCCATATCCTTGGATCGTGCAGCGTCGAGCTGTGGGGCGACGGCAGGAAGCTGGTCTTTTCCGGCGACCTCGGTCCGAAAGGCACACCCATCCTGCGCGATCCCGCGGTCATCACCGAAGCCGATCTGGTACTGATGGAATCGACTTATGGCGACCGTTTGCATCGCGAACGTGCCGAAACCATCCACGAACTAGAGGAAATCCTTGATGACGCCTGGCGTTCGGGCGGCTGCGTCCTGATTCCGGCATTTGCGGTCGGCCGTACCCAGGAACTGCTCTACTGGTTCGCCAAACACTGGGACGACTGGAAGATGTCGCGCTGGCAGATCTTTCTCGACAGCCCGATGGCTTCGAAGGTGGTCGATGTCTACGATCGCCACCAGGCGTTGTTCGATGACGAGGCCAAACAGGTCTGGCGCGATCGTCCGAACCCGTTCAAGTTGCCGAATCTGCATATCACCGAGACCGTGGACGAATCGATGGCGATCAACCGCATCGAGCGCGGCGCGATCGTGATCGCGGGATCGGGCATGGCCAATGCTGGGCGCATCCTGCATCACCTGAAGCATCGGCTGCATCGCCGTCAGACCCATGTCGTCTTTGTCGGTTATCAAGCCGAAGGCACTACGGGACGACGTCTGGTCGATGGCGCCAAGTGGGTGCGTATCCATGGCCACGATGTGCGCGTGAACGCCCAGCGCCACACCGTCGGCGGGCTGTCGGCGCATACCGACCAGCGCGGTCTGATGGACTGGTATGGTCAGTTCGCAGCGCGGCCGCCGTTGGCGCTGGTGCACGGCGAAGACAAGGCGCGTGAGGCCCTTGCCGGCGAGTTGGGCGAGGTTTACGGCATCACCGTGACCTTGGCCCGGCCGGGTCTGAACATCGAGGTGTGACAGAAACGACAGGGAATGTTCCGCAATTCCTCTGAAACGGGTCCAAGTAGATGCATAACGCCTCTTTGCTCCGAATCGCACTGGTCGTGTCGACAGCCGTTGTGCTTGTTTCCTCAAGTGGCGGCGCGCGCTCGGAATCGCCGAACGATGCGCCCTATCGGATGTTGCGCGAGGCATACGCCGCATCGGATCCCACTGCCGCCGCGAACGCCTATGCCGAAGATGCGGTCTACACCGAACTGTATCCGGACGCACCGCCGTCGGCGCTTTCAGGTCGCGCGCTGATCCGCGAACAGTTCACGAAAATCATCGATCAACTCGCAGGGCTGGATCGCAAGCGTCGCATCGATCTCAATTTCCGATTCGTTTCGCGCATGCCGCGCAAAGCGGGCAGTGGAGATGCCGGGTTCTACCGCTTGCAGGTCTCGGATGCCGATGGCCGCGATCCGGAACGCTACTACGGTCGTTTCGCAGCGGTCACCAACTCCGGAAAATTCGTCTTCGATTCCAGCGGCGCAGCCACTGTCTCCGAGTTCGAGTCGTCGCCGGGACCGGTCATGTTCGCCGTCGATGACGAAGGTCTGGATGCCGCGTTCTACGACCGGCTGACCGGAAATTACATCGACGATTCCGGTTGCCGCGTACTGGTAACCCGCTCGACGTGGCGTCTGTACGCGCTCGACGAATGCAGCAGGACTTGGCGCGGGCTTGAGCGCGACGCGGGGCATCATTGGCGTGGCGGCGATACCGTCATCGATGCGACCGGTAAAACCGCGTACCGGTTCCAGCCTACCGGCGCCGCTGCAGACGATGCGGACAGGCGCGAAATAGCCTCGCTGCGCATAGAGCGTGCGGATGCAGCGCCGCGCACGCTGACTGCGCAGCCGAGACATCTGCGGGAGCAGATCGAGTTCGTTTCGGGGGGACTGCGCCTGCGCGGGGAATTGCTGCTACCGGAAAAGTCGACAGGCAAGCTCTCGCCGGGCGTTGTGCTTATCCACGGCTCGGGCCCGCAGGACCGTCGTGGCTATGCTTCGATCATGGCGCTGATCGCGGAGCGGTTCGTGCGGGCCGGCTTTGTGGTGCTCAGCTACGACAAACGCGGCGTCGGCGCTTCCGAGGGCGACGTGGCTTCTGCGGGGTTCGATGAACTGGGTGCCGACGCCCAAGCTGGTCTCGCTTACTTGCGCAATCATGCCGGCGTCGATCCGGGCAATACCGGTTTCTCGGGGTCGAGCCAAGCGGGTTGGGTCGCGGCAGCCGCCATCCGCGACGGCGCGAGTCCGGCGTTCACACTGCTCATCGGTGCTGCCGGCTCTGCCCTCACGGTGGAAGAACAGAACATCTACAACACGCGCGTGCGGATGCAATGTGCCAGCATACCGAAAGACAGCATCGATCTTGCGCTCGAACAACAGCGCGCATTCTTCGCGGCACGGCGCGACCCCCCTCAATCCGAGAAGCTCATGCAGATCAGCCAACGCGCCGCGCGCAATCCTGCGCTCGGAGACTGGCTGTTCCCGGACAACGTCCGGCGCGATGTTCCTGCGCAGTGGTACGACGTCCTCGATCCTGACTTCGACCCTTTGCCGGTGTGGGCGGCGTATCCCGGCCGCGCCTATTTTCTCTTCTCGGACAACGACGACTCCACGCCTACCGCAGTCGCGACCGGACGCCTCTCCAAGATTCATGTTTCCGGTAGCAGGCGCGTGCATACGCTCGCAGGTGCCCAGCATCTCGGGTTGACAGCGAAATCGTTGTGCCAGGCCGAACTCGGGGCTGCAAATGCCTTCCACTCTGATTTTTTCCCGACCTTGGATCAGTGGATGGCCGATATACGGGGGTCGGGCCCCGAACTGAACCATACCGCGGCAACTGGCGTACTGGCGTACTAGGCGCATTTCGCGTACAGTCCACCTTGTTTCGCGCACGGCTGGCCCGTTTTCCTATGGCAGCCCGCTGCACTCCCGGTATGTGTAGTTTCATACGACACCCGGTTTCGCAGCACTCTCCGCACGTCTTTCGTCGCGCCGAACACGACCCGCCATGTGGCGCGTTGTTTCATTTTGCTCGCGGCGCGGTTTTGGAAAGCTCCGAGTAACACCCCGCATTCGTTTGCGGTGTGACATCTACTTTTGGAGCTACAACATGACTTTCGAATCGCTCGGGCTTGCGCCTGCGCTTCTGCGCGCACTCGCGGAAAACAGCTACACCACACCGACGCCGATCCAGATCCAGGCGATCCCGTTGGCACTGGCCGGTCACGACCTGCTGGGCGGCGCCCAGACCGGCACCGGCAAGACCGCCGCGTTCGCGCTCCCACTGCTGCAGCGTCTGGCCGAGGGCAACAAGCCCGCGACCGGCCCACGCAAGCCGCGCGCGCTGATCCTCGTACCCACCCGCGAACTCGCGGTGCAGGTCGCCGATAGCGTTCGCAGCTACGGCAAACACATGCGTCTCAATGTCACCACGATCTTCGGCGGCGCAGGAATGGGCCCGCAGGTCGACAACCTGCGTCGTGGCGTCGATATCCTGGTTGCCACGCCCGGCCGTCTGATCGATCACATGGAGCGCGGCTCGGCCAAGCTCGATGCGGTCGAGATCCTGATCCTGGACGAAGCCGACCGCATGCTCGACATGGGCTTCCTGCCGGCGATGAAGCGCATCCTCGGCCGCGTGCCGGCGCAGCGGCAGACGATGCTGTTTTCGGCCACGTTCGAGTCCCAAATCAAACAGTTGGCGATGGAATTCATGCGCAACCCGCAGCAGGTGCAGGTGTCGACGCAAAACGCTATCGCTTCGACGATCACCCATCGCGTGCATCCGGTCGACGGTTCGCGCAAGCGCGATCTGCTGATCGACATCCTCACCAAGCGTCACGGCGATCAGGTCCTGATCTTCGGCAAGACCAAGCACGGCTGTAACCGCTTGGCCGAACAGCTTGAAACCGCCGGGCTGCCCGCAGTCGCGATTCACGGCAACAAGAGCCAGGCGCAGCGCCAGAAAGCGCTGAACCAGTTCAAGTCCGGCAAGGCGCGCATCCTGGTCGCTACCGATGTTGCCGCGCGCGGTCTGGATATCCCGAATCTGCCACTGGTGATCAACCACGATCTGCCGATGGTCGCCGAAGACTACATCCACCGCATCGGCCGTACCGGCCGCAACGGCATGCAGGGCGAGGCGCTGTCGCTGGTCTCGTCGGAAGAAGCCGGTCTGCTGCGTCAGATCCAGCGTCTGCTCAAGACCGATGTAGTGATGGACGTGGTCGAAGGCTTTTCGCCGAAGAACCCGCTTCGCATGGACGGTCCGATGCCGCCGATCAACCGCGGCGGCCACCAGCGTCCGGGCGGCAACAGCGCCCCGCGCAAGCCGAGCCATCGTCCGCACGGTAAACCGGCCGACCGCAGCGCGCATGCGCACGCGGGACAGAAGCCGCATCGTGCTGGCGCGGCGAAGCCGGGTGCTGCGAGGCGCGATTCGCGGGCTTGATTGTCTTCATCAATCGAATTGAGCTAATCGATTGATAATGAAAAGGCCGGCATTGCCGGCTTTTTTTGTTTTTAGATCAGTGTCCGGAAATATGCCTGTACTGCGAGTATGAATAGTGCGCATGCTGCCTCTTGCGCTCGACATGCGCCCATACCGGGGTGTCTGCGAGGTTTCGGCACACAGCGAACGTGTGAAATGCGCACACTGATATGTTGCTGGACTATTTCGTGGAAGGATCCCAGCGTCAACCATCGCATTCACAAGGAGTGAATCAACATGTCCCATGATCATCTCGCCTGCACCAGTCCAAGAAGCGCCCTGAACGCTTTTTGCGTTCTGGTCCTGTCGTGCGGTCTATCCGCCTGCGACCCGCCTTCGACGGCTGAACTTGCCGATAAGACCGATGCGTCTCCCGCTTCTGCCGAAGCGGATATTTCGCCATCCGCTTCGACACTCGCTCTCGTGCCTCCTGCGTCGTCCGTTGCTTCTTCCGGGAAAGAGGAAGCACCTCCTGAAGTCGACGAAAATCCGCCGCTGGCATCGGAAGTCGAGCTCACGCCACGAGAGAAAGAAGGTAATCCTGAAGGCAACGCCGAGCTTGCCGTCCGGTACGAAAACGCCGAGACGCTGGGCGATGCCGTTGAATTCGTCATCGACAAGCGCGAGTATCTGTTGCAACGCGATTCGAAGGACCCGAAAAAATTCGTTTCACTGATCGATTTCGATTTCGATCTGTTCGTCGAAGAGCAGGAAAATCGCAGACAGGAGATCGTGAAGGCGAAGGCCACGAAATTTCCCGCGTTTGAAGGACGCGAACTGGTCGCGGAAAATGAATTCGAGTTCATAGATGCGCGCTTCCTGAAAGAAGCGCGGGAAAAGTCGCTACCGATTTCGATTCGTCAGAGCTTGATCGCTTTGCCGCCGCCGCCAGGACTTCATCCGGGTAATACGCTGCTGATTACCGATCTTTCTGTCGTGCAGGACAAGAAACGCACTTTCGATATTTGCGGCAATGTCGGCGATCCGAATGGCGCGTGGACGTTCAAGACGCTGATGACCAACATGGCGAATCAGTCGGTGACTGGCGTCGATCCGGCCGATTTCGTGGAAAAATGGCTGTCATCGTGGGATCAGATGCATACGATCAATACGTTTCCTGTCCCCGAGCGCACGAAGATCAATTCTTTGGTTCTCGATCCTTGGCCGCGCGATGCAGAAGGCAAGCTTGATCTGGACCAGTCGCCGATGCGATTGCTTGCGATAGTGAACCGCATGGATTTGCGCAGCACCTTGGCAGGCCCTCCAGGTTATGGTGGTTCGAACGGGATTCCGATCGATGGCGGCGAGGGTCGTTTCGTATTTGGTGTTGTCGACCGCAAGAAAGACGGCGGATGCTCGAAGATGGAGTTCACGGTGATTCTGGAATATGGAATTCCTATCCATCAGTGCACGGCTATCCGTCACTTTGCGGACGAGTGGATGGCGCTTGGAGGTATCGCTCTTGGAAGTCCCGCTTTCAACCCTGCGCTGCAAACGATCACGGATCAATTCACTCTGGCGGGCGCCGGCGGCGAGAAAAAGCCCAATGGCAGCGCGATCAATCAGATTCGTACGAACGAGATCGCATTAACTGATGGCTACGAAGGGTCCCTTGTCCGTGACTCTGCTTCGGTGCTATCCAGGCAAGCAGCGAAACGTCCAAGCAAAGGGCTTTGGGAACTTAGAGAGTTTCATCTGGAGGACGACAATCTTCTGCATATTGTCTCGACCAAGGACACGCCGCATCACACGTTCAACAACACTGTATTTTTGGGCGATCATATCAACTCCATGACGAACGCCCTGTTGAATGGGACATACAGTGTGCCTGTGTTCTGGCAGGGAAAGCCGTTCTTGACCGGTTCGACCTTCAATTTTTCCACCGATGATCATGCCGTCTGGGATGCTCCTGGCATTGTCGATCCTGATGCTAGGCATAAATTCTCGTTGGGTACGTGCAATGCCTGTCACGGCGGTGAGACTCGCTATAACGGTAATCCTCTGGTGACATTCCCGAGCGGATCTACGCCAGAAACCGATTTCGTGCATATCACTCCGCGGGACATCAATATCGAGAGCCATCTGTCGAAGTTCCTGACCGGCACAGGCACGCTTTCTTCGCCATCGACTTTCAAGAAAGCAGATCCGATCATCAATGCTCCTGAGCGTCTTTTCGGAGATCTGTTGCGCCGCCAGACCGATCTGGGCTCCTTGTCTGTTCAGAGCTGCAAGTCCACTGCGATTCTGCAGGAGGCGCTGTTCCGGTCTCTGAGAGAAGTTCACTGATCTTTGAATAGAAGAAGGGCCGGCATTGCCGGCCCTTCTTCTTTAACGACGAGTCTGTCGCAGTCTTTCAGCGCTTGCCCTTCGGCCCACATTCCGCTTCCTTGCCCAGCAATCCGCCGATGAAGCCGGGCTCTTCGCATTTTTCCGGCAATTCGGGCGCGGGATTGCGCCTTGCCGCCTGCGCCGCAGCGCGCGCTTGTCGCATCTGTTCGAGCTTGAGCCGGATCTGCGGCAGCGCGGCCAGCGCCGCTTTTTCGCCTTCGACGATCGCGCGGGCGCGCTGCTCGAAATCGGCGGGGCCGATGTCGTTGACTTTGGGCCGGATGATCACTTCGGCGCGCGAGAGTTCCTGTTCGCCGAGTTTCTGGCCCATGATCGTGATCGACTGGTTCACCACGCCCAACAGGCTTTCCGGGGTCTTGCCGGTGATCCGGGTGGAGATGTCCACGGCGATGACGAAATCCGCGCCGAGCTGGCGCGCCGCGTCCACCGGCACCGGACTGACCACCCCGCCGTCGATGTAATGTACGGCGCCAATCTTCACCGGTTCGAATACGCCGGGAATGCTGCACGACGCGCGCACCGCCTGACCGACATTGCCGCGTACGAAAATGGTGCGTTCACCGGTTTCGAGTTGGGTCGACACCGCCGCGAACGGTTTCTTCATTTTATCGAACATGCGGTTTCCGACCATTTCGTTGACGTAATCCTGCAGTTTCTGGCCGCGGACCAGTCCGCCGTTGAACAGGGTCACGTCGCGGATGCGGGCTTCATCGAGCGCCACCGCATGTTCCTGCATCTGGAATGCGTCCATGCCGCTGGCGTAGAACGCGCCGACAACGCTGCCGGCGCTGGTGCCGGAGACTACTTCCAGCTTGAAGCCGTTGGCTTCGAGCATCTTGATCACGCCGATATGCGCGAAGCCTTTGGCCGCGCCGCCGCCGAGGGCGATGCCGATCCGCAGCTTCACCGGCGGTGCGGGCAAAGCGGGTTTCGCGACTGGCGCAGGCAGATCGGGTTTTGTGGTCTGACCGCCGCACCCGGCGATCAGGGTCAGGGTGAAGGCGAGCAGCAGGCAACGCAGGGAAGTCATGAGCGTACGGTCGGAAAGGAAAGCGCGACTATGATCGCAGCAAAGCCCGGGGTGCTGGAACATGCGCCGGCGCAACCGATGTCCCCGGCGACGCCTCTTGAAGGCAGGGCATACATCAGCGAGAGGTCGGCGATGCACTTCAGATCATGTTTGACCGGGCTTGCCCTGGCATCATTCGCTACGGGTGCGGTCGCCGCCGATACCTGCAGTGTCCGCAGCGGTGCCCAAACCGTACCGCTGATCGAGCTGTACACCTCGGAAGGGTGCAGCAGCTGTCCGCCGGCCGACCGTTGGCTGTCGAGCAAGCTCCGCAGCGGCGAGTTCCAGGCGAACTGGCTCGCGTTCCATGTCGACTATTGGGACGACCTCGGTTGGCCGGATCGTTTCGCATCGCATCTGTACACCGAACGTCAGCGTCGGCGCGTGAATGCGGCCGGGCAGTCGACGGTCTATACCCCGCAGGTGATGATCGGTTCACAGGTGCAGACGAACTGGCGTGCTGCGCCGATGGTCCATCGCGCGCTCGATGCGCAGCGCGGAGCGGCACAAGCGGGTCTGGCGCTGCAGCTCGACCACGACACCGCCAAAGGTCGGCAATTGCGCCTAGGCGCCGTACGCAGCGGGCCGGGCGGTGCAGCTGCGCAGGTGTGGCTGGCGCAGACCGTCGATGGCGTCAAGACCGAGGTGCGCGCGGGCGAGAACGGTGGCGTCACCCTCGACCACGATCGAGTGGTTACGAAGCTGTGGGGCCCTTGGGCCCTCGGCGCAACGCCATTCGCGAAAGCGATCGAGGTCGATCTGGGACAGGGCGCCTGGGGGCTGACCGCATTCGTGCAGGAGGGCAACGGCAGGGTGCTGCAGTCGTTGCGACTGGCGCCAGCGGACTGTCGTTGATACATCATTGCGTGGGTGGCGCCCATGCATCGGCGATAGTGGCGAGAAAGGCCGTCCAGTCGATGTCGCCGCTATCGCTGCCCATGCGGACGATGACCAGCGATTTGTCGGGCGAAACATAAATCCTCTGGCCGAAATGGCCGTTGGCGTAGAAATCGTCCCGTGTCCGGCCTCGCCGGAAATTGCCCCACCACAGTTTTCGGTGGAAGCCTTCGACGAACAGGTTGGGACTGCCTTTCGCCGGTGCCGTCACCGATGCATTCACCCAGGCTTCCGGAACGATCTGACGCCCGTTTGCGCGCCCGCCGTCGAGGTAGAGCGGACCGAAGCGCGCGAAATCGATCGCGCGCGCGACCAGGCCGCTCTCGGTCTTTTCGATGCCGTCTTCGGCGCGGTCCAACACCCACTGTGCGGGGTACTCCGCGCCCATCGGTTGCCACAGATGCTGTGAGGTGTAGTCCGAGAGCGTCGCATCCGGATCGGATTTCTTCAGAGCGCCTTCCAGCGCCACACCGACGAGAAGTGGACTGAGATCCTCCGCGACGAAGCGTGTGCCCGGTGGATACGCGAACGCGCCCTCGGTCACGTAGTTGCGCACGTCGGTTGTGTAATACATGCGCGGCTGCTGTTTCCATGGCATGAATCCCCGTTCGTACTCGAAGCCACTGATGCTGTCCAAGGGATATTCGAGTCGCATTCCGGCGAGCGTCGCATCGTCGATGCTGGGCACATGAGCATCCACGCGGTCGCTTGCCGCGATTTTTCCCTCCGCTTCGGCGATGCCGAAGAGCGCCGACAGCACCGATTTCGAGATCGAAAAACACTTGAACAGCGAGTCGCGCCGATAACCCCGGTAATAGCGTTCGTCTATGAGTTTGCCGCTTGATACGACGATGAATCCGGTGGTGCCGTTGTCGCGCAGCACCGCATCCAGTTTTTCGGGCGAATCGATACGGTTACCGGCGTATGTGAAGGCAGAGCTGCGCATCCATTCGGCATCCAGCTTCTGAGGCATCGGCGTTGCGTCAGTTGCATTCGCTACCGGCCGACTCGGGAGTTTGCGGTAGTCCTCGACATCGGGACCCTGCATGGTCACGAAACGTCCCAGATAGGTCGTTGTGCAGCCGGTCACCAGCAGTGCGGCCGGGAGCAGGGCAAGAGAGGCTGCGCGGCGACATTTCATGGTCGAATCCTTAACTTGACGCCGTCAAGATCGGCGGCGCACAGATTGACGGCTAATTTTGACGGCGTCAAGATGGGGCATGTCCAAGCCGAAAAAAAGTTATCACCGGCCCAATCTCGAAGAGTTCCTGATCGAGAAGGCGGCCGAGATCATCGCCTCGCGTGGGATCGAAGCATTGTCGCTGCGCGAGCTTGGGCGTTGCGCCGACGTATCGCGTACGGCGCCCTATCATTACTTCACGGATAAAGCTGCGCTGCTGTTCAAGGTCGGCGAACTTGGCTTCCGCAGGCTCGGTGAACGCATCGACCGCGAAATCGGCGACGTGCCGCTGTCGGTGGAGCAATTGCGTCGCGGTCTGCGAGGCTACGTCCGCTTCGCATTGGAGGACGAACATTTTTTCAGACTGATGTTCGCGAATGTGCTGCGCCGCGATCTCCTGTCGACACCGTCCGAAGCAGGGCCGGACTTGTTGTTTTCAAGCGAATCCGCGCAGCGGACATTCATGGTGCTGCTCGACGGTATCCTGCGATTGCAGGGGGAAGGCATGCTGCGCGCGGCAGATCCGCGCCTGCTGTTGAATGTCCTCTGGGCCTACAGTCACGGCGTCGCGGTGCTGGCGCTCGACCGTCACCTCAAGTACGGCGACGA
This sequence comes from Lysobacteraceae bacterium, assembly GCA_040079515.1. Taxonomy (GTDB): domain Bacteria; phylum Pseudomonadota; class Gammaproteobacteria; order Xanthomonadales; family Xanthomonadaceae; genus Lysobacter_I. The sequence continues at coordinate 117,753 of JBEBKD010000010.1, read as the reverse complement.
CATGGTCGTGTTCGACGCGGGACTGGATGCATTGCTGCGCGCATATGCCGACTGAGCACCGGCCTTTCAGTACGTTGCCATCAACGCCTGTTTCACATCGGGCGGCAGCACGATGGCTTCGGCGATGATCTTCGAATTCTGATTGAACAGCTCGCAGGCGCTGTCCGGCTGCACATTCGCGCCGGCGGCGAAATCCTTCATGTCCTGCTCCACCAACGTGACGAATTCCGCCTGCAGTTTCGGCGCCATCGATTCAGGATCGATGCCGGCGCGGACCAGGATCTCGCGGGCGCGGGTCAGCTCGGCGCGGTGGGTCTGGTCGAAGGCGGTCACGAATGGGGTCAGATCGACGCCGCGCTGACGGCAGTAAGCAGGGCGCGCGCGGGTGTTCATGAAATACGAACCGAAGAACAGCCCGGCGGCGGTGCGTGCGCGGTTTTCGCCGTTGCTGTCTTTCAGCATCGCACTGGCTTGTTTGGTGGCTTCTTCCTTGATCGCGTCGCTTTGCGGCAGGTCCGGATTCTTTTGTGTCGCCTCGGCGCGCAGCTTGTCCATCTGCGTCTTGATCTCGGCGGCGGTGGGCTCGTTCATCCGTTCCGGCTTCAGTACTTCGTAAAGCAGGATGCCGCCTACGAGACTGGCGACGACGATGACGGTGATGCCTGCGCTTTTCATGCCCTCTCCCCGTGAGCTTGGATGCCCGCTCAGTGTAACGGCTGGCTGCGGCTCGGCGCCGCCAGCGACCATCGATCACCAGAACGGATGCTCATGCATCGGCAGCTTCTTCGGCGGGATCGCGTCGGTCGCCTGCAACACCAGGCCCCAGACAATACTGGTGGCGAAGGTCATCGCGAACAGCAGAAGCCAGGTCAGCGGCAGTTTCCATCGCCCGTCGCGCTGCGCATCGAAGCGGTCGCGGACGAGGAAGGTCGCCAGCGCCATCGTCGAGCCATACGCCACCGCGACGAACGCCCACAGCAACAGACCTGCCGGCATCGTCGACAGGCCCGCGACGAAGATCTTGCCCTGTTGCTCGATCAGCACCCCGTACAGGCCGGCAGTGAGAAACACCTGCAGCGTCGTGAACCGGTATCGGTGCAGCGCCCACCACCAGGTCAGCCACCATGAGGCGTAGACGCCGACCGCGATGATCAGGTCGGGGATGAGCTGCGGATGGAACAGGGCGGGCTCCGGTGCGTCGCGCAGGTAGTTGTGGGCCCACGCGCCGGCTTCCAATACGAGACTCGCGAGCAGCGTCGACAGCAGTAGGGATATCCCGGCGCCGCCGATGCGCGGCAGGCGCCAGCCGCGCAATACCGCCAGCACCAGCAGCGGGTAGGGCAGCAACACCGGCGAATTCGGACACGCCAGCAGCACCAGCGCACCGCTCAGGGCGAACAGCAGGGTCCGGGTGCGCGACAAGGCAGTGTCCGTCGAAGGGCGGTAGCGAAGACTAGCGCGAGTGTTTCTCCGATGCGCGATTCGGGATTTCCCGACAGCGGCGGATTTGCGGCACCTGATAACCTAGCGGCATGCAGGAATCTCCCCGGGACCTGTTGCACCGCATCTTCGGTCATGCCGATTTCCGCGGCCCGCAGCAGGCCATCATCGAACACATTGCAGCCGGCGGCGACGCGCTGGTGCTCATGCCCACCGGCGGCGGCAAGTCGCTGTGCTACCAGGTGCCCGCGCTGCTGCGCGACGGCGTCGGCGTGGTGGTATCGCCGCTGATCGCGCTGATGCAGGACCAGGTCGAAGCCCTGCGCCAGGTCGGCGTGCGCGCCGAGTTCCTCAACTCCACGCTGGACGCCGAATCGGCGTCGCGGATCGAACGCGCGATGCTGGCCGGCGAGCTGGACCTGCTGTACGTCGCGCCCGAGCGGTTGCTGACCCCACGCTTTCTTTCCCTGCTCGACCGCGCGAAAGTCGCGCTGTTCGCCATCGACGAAGCGCACTGCGTGTCTCAGTGGGGGCACGATTTCCGTCGCGAGTACCGCGAACTCACCGTGTTGCACGAACGCTGGCCCGATGTGCCGCGCATCGCGCTGACCGCGACCGCCGACCCGCCGACCCAGCGCGAGATCGCCGAACGCCTGCAGCTGGAAGACGCGCAGTGGTTCGTCAGTTCCTTCGATCGTCCGAACATCCGCTACACGGTGGTGCAGAAGGAAAACGGCAAGCGCCAGCTGCTCGATTTCCTGCGCGAGCATCGCGACGAGGCGGGCATCGTCTACTGCCTGTCGCGACGCAAGGTCGATCAGACCGCCGAAACGCTGGCCGGCCTCGGGTTCAAGGCGCTGCCGTATCACGCGGGCCTCAATGCAGAGGTGCGCGCCGCGAACCAGCGCCGCTTCCTGCGCGAGGACGGCGTGGTGATGGTCGCGACCATCGCGTTCGGCATGGGCATCGACAAGCCCGACGTCCGCTTCGTCGCGCATGTCGATCTGCCGAAATCGCTCGAAGGCTATTACCAGGAAACCGGCCGCGCCGGTCGCGACGGCGAACCCGCCGAAGCGTGGCTGTGCTACGGACTGGGCGACATGGTCCTGCTCAAGCAGATGATCGAGCAGTCCGAAGCCGGCGAAGAGCGCAAACAGCTGGAACGCCGCAAACTCGATCAGTTGCTGGGCTACTGCGAATCGATGCAGTGCCGGCGGCAGGTGCTGCTCGCGGGCTTCGGCGAAACCTACCCCCAGCCCTGCGGCTATTGCGACAATTGCCAGCAGCCCGCCAACAGCTGGGATGCGACCCAGGCCGCGCGCAAAGCATTGAGCTGCGTCTACCGCACCGGCCAGCGTTTCGGCGCCGTGCATCTGATCGACGTGCTGCGCGGTGGCGAGGGCGAACGCGTCCGCCAGTTCGGGCACGACAAGCTCAGCACCTACGGGATCGGCGCCGACCTCGATGCCAAAGCCTGGCGCGGCGTGTTCCGCCAACTGGTCGCTGCGGGATTGCTGGAAGTCGATGCTGAAGGCTTCGGCGGTCTGCGTCTGACCGACGCCAGCCGCGCGGTGCTGACCGGCGGGCAGACCGTGGTGCTGCGCAAGGAATTGCCGAGCAAGAAATCGCGTGACCGCGACAGCGGCCCGCGCACCGGTCTGCCCGTTCAGTCGCAGGATCTGCATTTGTTCCAGGCACTGCGCGACATGCGCGCGCGCCTTGCGAAAGAACAGAATGTCCCCGCCTACGTGATCTTCCACGACAGCACCCTGCGCAATATCGCCGAACGCCGCCCGGATTCGATGGGCGAACTCGCGCAGGTCGGCGGCATCGGCGGCGCCAAGCTGGAGCGTTACGGCGCGGAGGTGTTGGAGGTGGTGCGGGAGCAGGGGTGAGGGCGCGTCAGCAAGTGGGTCGACACCCGCTTCATCGTCATGCCAGCGGATTTCAACTGCCGTAAAACGTTCCGTGGTAACAGCTTGCGTGCATCCAGAGGGGGAATTGTTTCATGCGGCGAGTTTGAGGAGACGGTTAAAGGCTGGGTCCCGGCTTTCGCCGGGATGACGACATGAATATACCCGCCATCCCGGCGAAAGCCATGCCGTCATCCCGGCGAAAGCCGGGACCCAGCTCTTTCGCTGTTCAAACAATCCCATCAAACAAATCACGCCACCGTAGATTGCCTTTCTCGATCAGCGTGATCTTCCAAGCGCGTTTCCATTCCTTGATCGCTTTCTCGCGCGCAATCGCGCTATGCATCGTGTCGTGCACTTCGTACCAGACGAGATCATGAACGCGATAACGCTTCGTGAAGCCTTCAGCGATGTCGTTCTTGTGCTGCCAGACACGCTGCACAAGATCAGATGTGACGCCGACGTAGAGCGTTCCGTAATATCGGCTAGCGAGTATGTAAACGCATGGTTGTTTCATGCGATGACTTTAAACATGCAGTCAAAGGCTGGGTCCCGGCTTTCGCCGGGATGACGAGTAAGCTTTCGCCGGGAAGACGGGTAAGCTTTTGTGAGGAAGACGGGCCAGCTTTTGCCGGGATGACGAGTGAGGAATTGACGTGATGTCGAGTAGGAAAATCCTGGCGTGAAAAACGACATGCCGGCCACGAAAAAAAGCCACGCGTTTGCGTGGCCTTTGTACTTTCAGTCGAGGGTTTCCCCCCGCGATGGCTCGTTGGAACCCATCGCTGCCAGATCCTGTTTCTGGCCTGGTGCCGAAGGAGGGACTCGAACCCTCACGCTTTTAAGGGCGGCGGATTTTGAGTCCGCTGCGTCTACCGATTCCGCCACTTCGGCGCGGGGCGGCAGTATAGCCGAGGTCGCCACAGGCCGCGACCGGGCCGATGTTCAGGCGGCGTGGTCCAACTGCAGCTGTTTGCTGGCGTAGACATGCCAGCCGTCGCTGGCGACGTCGAAGATGCCGCAGCAGGTCATGTTGCGCTGGTAGATGTGCAGCGAGACGGCGGTACCGGTGTCGCTGGCGTTGCGGATGGTGTGGTATTCGTGGGGCGGGATCAGGCTGCCGGCGGAGCCGGTGCCGGCGATCAGCGTGCCGACGTCGGTGAAGCGGTAGCGGTCGCCGCGTTGTTCGCTGAGGTCGTACTGGGTGATTTCGAGCTGGCCGTGCCAGACGCCTTCGACGCACCAGAGACCGGAATGGTCGTGGATCGGCGTGCCCTGTCCGGGGCCCCAGGTCATGGCGATCACGACGTAGCCGTGTTGTGGACTGACGTAGAGCTCGCGGCGGGCGTAGTGGCCTTCGACGGGATCCAGTACGCAGTCGGGGAGGGCCACGGTGTTCTCTCGCATCATCCTGCAAAGCGAGCTACGTAAGGCCTGGGCGACGGCGGTGTGGTCGCCGAGGGCGACAGCGCTGTCGATGGATTCGATCAGGTGGGTGCGGCCGGGGAAATCGAGCATCGTCATGACGAAATCCTATAAGGGCATTCTGCCGGGTTATGAGCCGGATTCTAGCAGCGCGCGGCGGCTGTGGACCGGCCATTGGCTTCTTGCAGGAGTGGCGGGAGCCGCGAAGCTCGTGCGGCGTCAGCGCTGTCGCGAACCGCAACCCCGAGGATCCGGGATGACGTGCAGCGCCGTACCCGAAAGATGGCCGGCCTCGCGGCTTGACCAGCCGTTCGGCTGTTGAAAGCCGCCGCTCCTGCGAAAGCCGGCTCTACAGCGAATCGAGGAATTCGCGGACAGCTGGGCCGAAGCGGGCGATATCGACCAGGAATGCATCGTGGCCCTGCGGAGACGGCAGCGGCAGGCAGTGGGCGTCGACGCCGCCGGCGAGCAGGCCGTCGGCGATTTCCTGCTGCTGCTGGATCGGGAACAGGATGTCGGTATGCACGCCGATGGCGAGCGCACGGTTCACACGCAGCTTCGACAGGCCTTGCTCGCAGGTGCCGTGGCAGGACTCGCCCAGGTCGAACCAGTCCATCGAGCGGCTGAGATACAGATAGCAGTTCGGATCGAAGCGGCGGACGAAGCGGCGGGCGTGGCCTTCGAGGTAGTTTTCGACCTCGAATTCCAGTCCGAACGGGTCATCGCCCAGGCGGCGGTCGGAATCCAGGCGCACACGGCCGAAGCGGCCGTCCCACTCCAGCGCCGAACGGTAGGTGATGACGCCAAGCTTGCGCGCCATGCGCATGCCGGCCTCCGGGTAGGCCTCGTCGGTGTAATCGCCGTTGTTCCACTGCGGGTCGAGCCGGATCGCCTCGCGCTGCAGCGAGCGGATCGCGATCGAGAACGGCAGTGCGCGCGCAGCGCCGGAGATGTTGATATGGCCGTGGGCGATACCCGGGAAACGCTGCAGCAGCGACAGTGCGACCATGCCGCCCATCGAATTGCCGATCACGCAGGCGAGGCGTTCGATGCCGAGGCTGCGCACCACGTGCATCGCGGCATCGGCGCCGTCTTCCACCGACAGATCGGGGAAGCCCAGACGATAGGCCTGACCGGTCGCCGAGTCGATCGACGCCGGGCCGGTCGAGCCTTTGCAACTGCCCAGCGAGTTCACGCAGATCACGAACCAGCGGTCGGTGTCGATGGGTTTACCCGGACCCAGCATCGCTTCCCACCAGCCTGGATCGGGGTTATCGGCATGGCTGGCGGCATGTGCGTCCGGCGACAGGCCGGTGAGGATGAGGACGGCGTTGTCGCCAGCGACATTCAACGCGCCCCAGGTCTCGTAGGCCATGCGCGCGCCGTGCAGGGCCCCACCGCGTTTCATCGGGAACGGCGAGGGCAGATCGACGAAGCGACTGCCTGCAGGTATGAATTCGGTCATCCGTGAAGTCTAGCGGTCCGGGACGGGTGCGCGGATCGTACGCGATGGGCCGCTGTATTCCGAGGGCGGCGAGGGGACCATCATTCGATATCGCGATAATCGAGCCAGACCAGGGTCGCGCGGACGGGGTAGTGGTCGGAGCCGATGTCCGGGCCGCGGCTGGATTCGGCCTGTCGCCAGTGCATGGTGGCGAGGACATGATCGATCGGAATGCCGAAGACGCCGCGCCCCCATGCGGGCCATGTCGGTGCGGCGCGGGTGGCCCGGAACAGCCCATCGTTCGCTGCACCGATCATCGCGATGGACCATGGCGTGGCATTGAGGTCGCCAGCGACGACGGTTGGCGTGCGTCCCGCCTGCCGCGCCAGCATCCACAGCAGCGCATTGCGTTCGTTGTGCCAATACATCGCCATCGGCGGCATCGGGTGGACAGCGACGACCCGGATCGGCACATTCCCGCTCGTGACCATCGCAGTGAGGAATGGAATGCCGTCGGTGCTGGCATGCAGTTCCACTGCGGTCAGCGGCGTGCGCGAGAGCAGGCCGATACCGAACGGCGAATCGTCGGGCGCGAACTCACGATGCGGGTAGTCGTCGCCGAGCTGACGCTCCAGCGCATCGGCGTAAGCGGGCGTCAGCTCGCTGAGCATCACCACATCCGCCGGCTGCGCGCGCAGCCAGGCGACCAGCCGGGCGGGATCGCGGTTGGCGACGTTGACGTTCGCCGCTGCGACGATCAGCGCCGGTTTGCCGTCGTGCACGAGCTGCAGCGGCATGCTGGTACTGAACAGCGGCAGCAGCGCCAACGGCGCGAGCAGCAGCCAGCGCCAGGTTCGCACAGCGCAGATCACACACAGTGCGAGCCAGCCAAGCGCGTAAAGCAGTTGCCAGTGCGCGGCGAGATCGAGCAGCCACACCGCCGTATTCGAAGACGACGACCACAGGCGGCCGAGCAGCGGCAGCAGCAGTCCGAATGCGCAGGGCAGGACCAGCCAGCGGGCGTGGCCGGCGATACGACGCCTGCGGGACGCCGGTGCAGTGGTCATTCCGCGCCGAGCGTGAGTTTGACCGGCTGTTTCGCGGGCAGCTGGACGCGCACGGGCTTCGATTCCAGATCGCCTTCCTGACGCATGGGATTGCCGCTCTCGGAGATGCGGGCGATCACTTCGACTTCCTGCAGCGCCGACAATCTGGCGGTCGGCATCGGGCCATCGGCGTCGTCGAGCGTCACCGTCAACGGCAGATCGGCGACGGTGTGCTTTTCGACCGCGACCGGCATCGGCGGGCCGTCGGGTGCGCGTGCTATCACGAACACGGTGGCGTCGCCGCGCAGGCGCACGCGCGCGGCGAATGCGGGATCCAGCGCGACTTCCACGATCAATCCTTTCGACGCGGGCGCGGCGGCCGGCGGCGGCAACGGTTGAAGCCCCGCGTCCTTGCGTGCGCCGTCGATTTCGGCGCGCAGTGTTTGCGCATTGGCCACGTCGACCTGGGCGAGCAGGGGCTCCCACATCCGCGCGGCTTCGGCGGGCTTGTCCTGCTGACGCAGCGCGATGCCCATGAACAGTCGCGCGCGCTGGTGCTGTGGATCGGCTTTAAGCGCACGCTGCAGATAGTCGACCGCGCGCGGATCGAAGCGGCGCTGCGCATCCGTCTGCGCGCGCGCTTCGGCGGCGGCAGCCAGGAAATTCGCATCGCCCGGCACGCGTTTCAGCACTTCTTCCCAGGCGTCGCGCGCCTGCTCGAATTTGCCGACACGGGTGTACGTGCTGGCCAGCATCACCCAGCCTTCGTGGTCCGGGAAACTGTCGCGGCTGCGTTCGAGCTGCGACAGCGCCTGTTCGATGGTCTGCGGACGTTCGACCATCGAGGCATCGAGCGCGGCCGGATTGCCGACCAGCCGGTAGATGCCGGCGGAAGCCAGCGTAAGCCCGGCGATCAACAGCAGCGTGGACGCCCGCCTGATCCGCCACAGCGGACGCAGCACAAGTCCGAAGACCAGCAATGTCGCAAACGCGCCGACCAGCGCAAAGATGAGGGAAGAGGACATCACCACTCCTGCGTGTCGTCGATCGGGGGCGGCGTTTTGCCTTCGCGGCGCAGCAGGCGCCAGACCACGACGCCGCCGCCGAGCGCGAACAGCAGCGGGCCGAACCACAGCAGCCAGGTCGTGCCGCTGACCCGCGGCCGATACAGCACGAATTCGCCGTAGCGCGCGACCAGGAAATCGCGCACTTCGGCATCGCTGCGGCCTTCGCGCATCAGCGCGAGCACCTCGTGACGCAGATCGACCGCGATCTGCGCGTTGGAATCGGCCAGCGACTGGTTCTGGCACATCACGCAGCGCAGTTCGGCGACCAGGTCGTGGAAGCGCTGTTCTTCCGCATTGTCGCGGAACTGCAGTGGCGCTGGGTCGGATTGCTTCTGCGCGAACGCCGGGGCGATGAGCAGACCCAGCAGCACGACAAGCAAGAGGCAAATTCCCCTCGATCCTCCTTTCGCAAAGGGGAAAGACCAGCGGTGAACACTTTGATGTGGAGACTTGTCGCTGCTCCACATACTGAATAGCCCCTTGCGGCTTCCATTTTTGGAAAAGACTGTGCTGTCCCCCCTTTTTGAAAAGGGGAGCAGGGGGAACTTGTTCTGCGCGGTACGGGCACTCACCGCTGCGATGCCTGCAGTGCCGGCAGCAGTTCGTCACGGACGATGGCATCGGTCATCGCGCCGACGTGCTTCCAGCGTACGACGCCGTTCGCGTCGACCAGGAACGTTTCCGGCGCGCCGTAGATGCCGAAATCGATCGCGGTGCCGCCTTCGACATCGGCCAACACCAGCCAGTACGGATTATTGAAGCGCTCCAACCATGCCAAGGCATCGGCTGGTTCGTCCTTCCAGTTGTAGCCGATCACGCGCAGCCGCTTGGTTTCGGCGAAGCGGGTGATCACCGGATGCTCGACCTGGCATTCCACGCACCAGCTGCCCCACACGTTCAACAGATACGGCTGACCGCGCAGTTCCTTCGAGGTCACGGTGCGGTTCGGCTCATGCAGCACCGGCAGCGCGAACTCCGGCGCCGGTTTGCCGATCAGCGGCGAGGGCAGCGCTTCGCGATTATCGCGACGGCTCAGCCATACGCCTGTCGCAAGCAGCGCGGCGATCAGCAGGAATGCAGCGAAGGGAAGCCAGCGTTTGGCGCGCATCAGGCCACTCTCAAAGTTGCATTGTCATCCTGGTCTACAACAGGCGCGGATGTGGTGCCGATCGCGGCATCGATCGCCGCTTTGCGGAACCGGCGATCCACCGACGTCACGAAACCGCCGAGCGCCATCAATATCGCGCCGAGCCACACCCAGCGGATGTAGGGTTTGATATGCACGCGCACCGCCCACGCATCGCCGCCCAACGGTTCGCCCAGCGCGACGAACAGGTCGCGGCTCACGCCCGGGCGGATGGCGGCTTCGGTCATCACCTGACCGCCGCTGGCGTATTCGCGTTTCTCCGGATGCAGCGTGATCACTTGCCGGTCGTCGCGGAACACGGTCACGGTGCCGCGGCTGGCGGCGTAGTTCGGTCCTTGCAAACGCTCGACGCCATCGAAGCGGAAGCTGTCGCGGCCGAGGGTGAGCGTCTGTCCGGGTTTCATCGCGATCTCGCGCTGCTGCACCTGCGCTTCGACCAGCAGCGCGCCGATCAGGAACACCGCGATGCCGCTGTGCGCGAGCACCATGCCGAGCATTTCCGGGGTGAGTGGGCTGCGATGCGTACGCAGGCGCTGCCACACGAAGCGCGCGGTACCGCATGCGATCCACACCGAGCCGGCGACGCCAGCGGCGGTTTTCCAAGGGCCATTCGGCGCCTGGAAGTAGGCGATTCCCCCGGTCACCAGCGCCAGCACCGCCCACGGCAGCAGCAGACGCAGCGGGCGCGCGAGCTCGTCGCGCTGCCAGCGGGTCAGCGGTCCCAGCGGTAGCAACAGCACGATCGGCGCCATCAGCACGATGAACATCACCGAAAAATACGGCGGGCCGACCGAAATCTTGCCGAGTTCCAGCGCATCGGCGAGCAGCGGATAGAGGGTGCCGATCAGCACCATCGCGCAGGCGGCGGTGAGGAAGACATTGTTGAGCAGCAGCAGCGTTTCGCGCGATGCGCCGGCGAACGGCTTGCCGCCGTCCACTTCCGGCGCGCGCAGCGCGTACAACACCAGCGAACCGCCGACGACCAGCCCGAGGAAGATCAGGATGAACAGGCCGCGTCCCGGATCGGCGGCGAACGCGTGCACGCTGGTCAACACGCCCGAGCGCACCAGGAAGGTGCCGAGCAGCGACAGCGAGAACGTGGCGATCGCGAGCAGCAGCGTCCAACTGCGGAAGCTGCCGCGCTTTTCGGTGATCGCCTGCGAATGCAGCAGCGCTGCGCCAGCCAGCCACGGCATGAAGCTGGCGTTCTCGACCGGGTCCCAGAACCACCAGCCGCCCCAGCCCAGTTCGTAGTATGCCCACCAGCTGCCCAGCGCGATCCCGATGGTCAGGAAGCCCCAGGCGACATTGGTCCACGGTCGTGTCCAGCGCAGCCAGCGTGCGACTTCTTCCGGTCGCGATGCGTTGCGGTCGAGCAGCGCGGCGATCGCGAACGCGAACGGCACCACGAAGCCGACGTAGCCCATGTAGAGCATCGGCGGATGAACGATCAGGCCGAAATCCTGCAGCAGCGGGTTGAGATCGCGACCTTCGGCGGCGCCGGGCAGGATCCGCGCGAAGGGATTGCTGGTGAAGATCAGGAAGGCGAGGAAACCGACGTTGATGATGCCCATCACCCCGAGCACGCGGGCGACCACCCTATCCGGCAGCGATTTCGAAAACATCGCGGCCGCAGCGGTCCACAGCGAGAGGATCAGCGCCCACAGCAGCAGCGAACCTTCGTGCGCGCCCCACACGGCGGAATAGCGGTACACCATCGGCAGCAGCGAATTGGAATTGGTGGCGACATAGCGCAGCGAAAAATCCTGCACGACGAATGCCCAGGTCAGGATCGCGAAGGCGGCGCCGACCAGTACCAGCTGCGCCCATGCCGTCGGTCGCGCGATGGCCATCCACGGCGCCAGTCCGCGCTGCGCGCCGAGCAGCGGCAGGATCGCCTGCAGCGATGCAACCAACAGCGCCAGGATCAGCGCGATCTGGCCGAACTCCGGAAGCAGATGCATGCCGGCTCAGCGCTCCGGCATCGGCGATGCCGTGGCGGGCGTTTGCGCTGCACCGTCCGCGGTCGCTGCGGGCACGTTGTGCTTCTTGTGCGCCAAGCCCATCTTGTCGGCCACTTCCTTCGGCACATAGGTCTCGTCGTGCTTGGCCAGCACCTGCTCGGCGATGAACACCTGACCATCCATCCGGCCGGTCGCCACCACCGCCTGCTTCTCGCGGAACAGGTCCGGAAGAATCCCGGTGTAGCGCACTTCCAGTTCGCCGTCGCCATCGGTCACTCTGAAACGCGCTTCCATCGAACCCTCGGCGCGCTGGAACGAATCGGCCGCGACCATGCCGCCCAGACGGAACACCGCGTCGCCGGCCTTGACCTTCGCGCCCGCCTTGTCGGCGAGGATTTCGCTGGGCGTGTACAGGTAGGCGACGTTGCGCTGCAGCGCCAGCGTCACCAGCGCGGTCGCCGCGACGGCCGCAGTCAGCAGCAACAGCACCAGCACCAGGCGGCGTTTACGGGTGGGGTTCATCGTTGCAGCTCCGTGGGGATAGGCGCGTCTTGCGTTGCGGATGCGCGCTTCGCACGCAGAGAGGCGTTGTGCAGAATACGGCGGATGCGCAGCAGCGGTGCGATCAGATCCCACAGCAGCACCACGACGAAGATCGCGTAAGCCGCGACCACATAGCCCAGATAGGTCATGGCGCGCGCTCCGCAGCAGTGTCGATGCCGGCACGCTGTCGCACCCAGTCCTTGCCCGCCTCGCGTTCCAGATTGTCCGCGCGCGCACGCAGCAGCAGCGAACCGACGAACCACAGCTTGGTGCCCAGCACGATCGCCACCAGCGGCGGAATCATGCTTGCATCCATGCTCGATTCGCCGACCATGCGGATGGTCTGGCCCTGGTGCAGCGAATTCCACCAGGTCACCGAATAGCGGATCACCGGCAGCAGTGCGACCCCGACGATCGCCAACAACCCGGCGGCGCGTGCGGCATTGCGACGGTCGTCGATGGCCTGATACAGACCGATCACGCCCAGATACAGGAACAGCAGGATCAGCTCGCTGGTCAGCCGCGGGTCCCATTCCCACCACGTGCCCCACATCGGCTTGCCCCAGATCGAGCCGGTGGCCAGGGTGATGACCGTGAAGGCCGCGCCGATCGGCGCGCAGGCCATGGCCAGGATCTCGCACAGCTTGATCCGCCAAATCAGCGCGATCGCCGCATAGAACGCCATCAAAGCGAAGATGAACATGCTCATCCACGCCGAAGGCACGTGGATGTAGAGGATGCGGAAGCTGTCGCCCTGCTGGTAATCGGCCGGGACCACGAACAGGCCCTGCCAGCCGCCCCAGAGCATCACCAGCACGCCCAGCCCGAAGCACCACGGCGCCCAGCGCGCGGCGAAGCGGTCGAAGTACGGCGGCGAACCGAGTTGGTGGAACCAGCGGACGAGAGGATTCATGCGTGGGGGATCACTCGATCAGGCGATGGCGGTGATGATGGAAACCGAGAAGGTTGAGCAGTGTCGCGACGCGAAGATGTCCGTGGGTGGTGCAAACGACTCAATTCACCGCGATCCTGATCGCTGCCGCCGCAGTCAACGGCGCAAGCACCATCGCGACGATCAGACCCGCGCCCAACAGCAGCATCGGCCCAACCGCATCGAGCCCCTGCGCGCTGGCGGCGACGCTGCCGGCGCCGAAGACCAGCACTGGTACGTACAGCGGCAAGGCGAGCAACCCGACTAGGATACCGGAGCGACGCATGCCGACCGTCAACGCCGCGATCACTGCGCCGATCAGGCTCAACAGCGGTGTTCCCAGCGCCAGACCGGTCATCAGGATCGGCAACTGCGCATGCGGCAGATGCATGAGTTCGGCGAGGAAAGGCGTGGCCAGCAGCAGAGGCCAGGCGGTCGTCGCCCAGTGCATGAATGTGCGCACCGCGACCAGCCACGCCAGTGGGACAGGCGCCAGCATCCATTGTTCCAGGGAACCGTCTTCGGCATCGCCGCGAAACAGCGTGTCCAGCGCCAGCAGCCCGGCCAGCAGCGCGGCGACCCAGAGCACGCCTGCGGCGACTTTGGCCTGCAGCGGCGGGTCGTTGCCCAGCGCCAACGCGAACAGCACCACCACCATCAGTGCGAACAATGCCGGCTGCAGCGCGTCGCCGCGCCGGCGCCACAGCAGACGCAGATCGCGCGCGAGCAGGGCGCGCGCAGCGTCCAGCAGCGAGGGCGCGCTGCCGGCGATGCTCATGCGTGGAGGTTGCGGCGGCGCGCTCATGCCGCCCGCCTCATCACCAGTTCTCGGGTGCGCACCGGCGGCGCCGCGTAGGCGCCGTGCGTGGTCACCAGCGCAGCACCACCTTCGCGCAGATGCGCCTGGACCATGCGGTTGACCAGTTCGATACCGCCGAGGTCGAGGTTCGCATAGGGTTCGTCCAACAGCCACACCGGCGCTGGCGACAGCCAGATCCGCGCCAGCGAAAGACGTTTTTTCTGACCGGCCGAGAGCTGGCGAGCGAGGGCGTCCTGGTAGCCATCGAGACCGACGATCCGCATCGCCGCATCGGACGACTGACCGCGCCGGCGACCCTGCAGGCCGCACAGGAATTCGAGGTTTTCCAACGCGCCGAGATCCGCCTTCAGTGCCGGCAAATGGCCGAGATAAGCCAGAGCGCGGGTCCGTGCCGGGGCATCGGTGCCGTGGCCGTCGACCTCGATCCTGCCCGCTTCGGGACGCAGCAGGCCGGCGAGTACCCGCAGCAGCGTGGTCTTGCCGGCGCCGTTGTCGCCGCGGATCAGCAGCGCCTCGCCGGCATCGACCGTGAAATCGAGCGGGCCGAACACCGGCTCGTCGTTGCGCGCGAAGCTGAGACCGTGCGCAGCGAGCAGGGGTGGCGCTTGGATGGAAGGATCGGTCATCGACAGGCAGCGGGCCGGAGCGCGGCTGCATCCCAGCCGAAGCCGTCGATTTTACGTGTTGGCTGTCGGGATTGCTTCGTTCATGGCAAGGCCGATGCCAGTCCCGTCCCCGATCCAGTCGATTTGCGGATGTTCGGCCACATTGGCGGGACGCGTCGCCCGCATCCGCAGCCTCACTGGCGCCTCGCGCGGCCACAACAACGTGCCGATCTGGCCGAATCGGCGGGCGAGGGCATCGAACGCCGGTTCGCTCGGGTCGATCACCAGCCAGTTCTGCGCACGCCAGTTCCGATTGCGGGCCATCGCGAAGCCCGGCCGGTAGCGCAGGCCCAGTTGTTCCAGCGCGTGTTGCAGTTCGCGATCGGCGGTGCGGTTTTCGGCGTCGCTGCGCGGGAAATTGCCTGGATTGGAGGCCGTCAACATCCCGAAGCGGGTCGAGGTCGGGAACGCGGCGTCGAGTTCCCGGGCAAGCTCGCCGATGCGGATCGGCCACCATTGGCCATCGAGCTCCCACTTGTACTCGGCCGCCGTGTAAATGACCGGCAACGTCGAGAGATGGGAAAGCGGTGGGACTTCGGTCGCGTCCTGATCCAACAACTTGATTCACCGGGGCTATGGCTGGGCCCGGAATGGTAGGAGAGGGCTGTTGGAGCAGGAGCTCGGATCGACGTTCCGGGCTCGGCGTTTGTTCAGCCCCGCAGCCAGTCGATGTCGGCGTGGTGCTCGAATGCGTATGGCCGGGCCGCATCCACCCGCAACCTGACGGCCTCCTGCGCCCTCCAATGCAACGTGGCCAGTTGTCCGTAGCGGCGCGAAAGCTTATCGAACTCGGCCAGCGGCAAATCCACCACCAGCCAGCTGGGTTCGCGCCACGAACGATTCACCGCTGACGAGAATGCGGGCCGGTACACCCGGCTGCTGCCGAGCAGAGCCTGCTGCAGCGCGTCGTCCGCAGCGCGGTTGACGGCATCGGGGCGCTCGATGGAACAAGGGTTCCAGGCGGAGATCAGACCGAACTGCGTGGCCTCGGGAAACCGGTGGGCGGTATCCGGCGCCCGTTCGCCGATATGCAGGTTCAACCAGTCGCCGTCCAGCTCCCAGCGGTATTCCGCGACGAGATAGGCGCGCACGAGTTCGACGATCCGGGCCTCGCCGGTGGAGAGAATGGACGACAGCATACGTAGAGGTTTAACCCGGATGCGTCGCCCCGTAAACTCTGGTGCACGTATGCGAAGGTGTGCTACGCACTTCTAGCGAACGACTTCGACCGACTCTCCCGGACCCCCGAATGCCGCAGACCAAGTTACCCAAGGTGGGCACCACCATCTTCACCGTGATGTCGCAACTGGCGGCCGAGCACGGAGCCATCAATCTTGGCCAGGGGTTTCCCGATTTTCCGGTGCCACAGCGCCTGGTCGATGAACTCGACAAGGCGATGCGTGCCGGCCACAACCAGTATTCGATGATGACCGGCATTCCGGCGCTGCGTCGGGCCATCGCCGAAAAGACCGCACGCATCTACGGCGTATCGCCGGATGCCGACCGCGAAGTCACCGTCACCAGCGGTGCCACCGAGGCGATCTTCAACGCGATCCATGCGGTGGTGCGCGCTGGCGAGGAAGTCATCGTTCTCGACCCCTGCTACGACTGCTACGAACCAGCGATCGATCTGGCCGGCGCGCGCGCGGTGCATATCCCACTCGATCCGCAGACCTTCGCGCCCGACTGGCAGCGCGTGCGCGAGGCCATCGGTCCGAAGACGCGGATGCTGATGATCAACAGTCCGCACAATCCGTCCGGCGCGATGCTCACCGCCGACGACATGGCGATCGTCGCCGACCTGCTGCGCGACACCGGCATCTGGCTGCTGTCGGACGAGGTCTACGAACATATCGTCTTCGACGGCGCGCGCCACGAGTCCGCGCTGCGCTATCCGGAACTGCGCGAACGTGCGTTCGTGATATCGAGTTTCGGCAAGACCTATCATTGCACCGGTTGGAAAGTCGGCTACTGCATCGCGCCGCCGGCATTGAGCGCCGAATTCCGCAAAGTGCATCAGTACAACGTGTTCTGCACGTTCCATCCGGCGCAACACGCATTTGCGGCGATGATCGATGCCGAGCCCGAACACTACGAACAGCTCGGCGCGTTCTATCAGGCCAAGCGCGACCGCTTTCGCGCACAGTTGCTGACGACGAAGCTCAAGCCGTTGCCGGTACCCGGAGGCTATTTCCAGCTGGTCGACTATTCGACGATCAGCGCCCTCGACGATGCCGCATTCTGCCGTTGGCTGACCATCGAGAAGGGTGTCGCTGCGATACCGCTGTCGCCGTTCTACGAGACGCCACCGGAGGGACAGCGCCTCGCGCGGCTGTGCTTCGCAAAGAACGACAGTACGCTCGATGGTGCGATCGAACGCCTCCAGAGGCTCTGAGCCGCCAGGATTCTTGTGGGAGCGACGGGAGTCGCGACTGCAGCCCATTGAAACCCAAGTCGCGACTCCCGTCGCTCCCACCGATGGCTTCTTGCATGAACGACCTCCGCATCACCCTCGTCCAAGGCGCCACCCGCTGGCACGATCCCGTCGCCAATCGCGAGTACTACGGGCATCTGGTCGCGCCGCTGCACGATCGCACCGATCTGGTGTTGTTGCCGGAAACCTTCACCAGCGGATTCTCCAACGATGCCATCGCCCAGGCCGAAACCATGGACGGCCCGACCGTCGCCTGGGTGCGAGAACAGGCGCGCGTATTGAACGCTGCGGTCTGCGGCAGCGTGCAACTGCGCGATGACGACGCTGTCTACAATCGCCTGCTCTTCGCCACGCCGGATGGTGAGTTGCAGACCTACGACAAGCGCCACCTGTTCCGTTTCGGCCGCGAGCACGAACGCTACGCCGCCGGCCGCGATCGGCTGACGCTGGATTGGCGCGGCTGGCGGATCTGTCCGCAGGTCTGCTACGACCTGCGCTTCCCGGTGTTCTCGCGCAACCGTTACGACGTGGAGCGTCCGGGGCAACTCGATTACGACCTGCTGCTATACGTCGCCAACTGGCCTTCGGCCCGCGCCTATCCGTGGAAGACCCTGCTGCGCGCACGCGCGATCGAAAACCTCTGCTACGTCGCCGGCCTCAATCGTGTCGGTACCGATGGCAACAACCTGCACTATGCCGGCGACAGCGCGGTGATCGATTTCCTCGGTCACCCGGTCAGCGAGTGCATGGATGAGGAAGTCGTCGTCACCACGACGCTGCAGGCGAAAGAACTCGCCGCGCATCGCGAACGGTTTCCGGCGATGCTGGACGGGGACAGTTTCGAGCTGAAGTGATCGTCGAAGCATGCGCAGCCTGGGGTTGGACCGCTCAGGGTGAGGGTCGACTGTCAGAACGCTTGCGTATGGAGACTCGAACCACTTAATTTGGGACGACAGGGGCCGTGTCCGCGGCCGTCGGCCATGCCGGTCGATCGCGGCAATGCAGGAGCGCGTCATGAATGTCAGGGCTTGTTTCGGGCTAGTACTGTTGCTTTTTTCCGCGACTGCGGCCGCATCCGGTGGCTCTCTCACGCCCGAGCAGAAAGCGGGTCTGTGCAGGATCCAGTCGACGGTGAATCAACTGCGTGCCGTCTACGACGACAGGGGCGGCGTCGTGGTCACCTGGCAAAGGGTCAATCCTGGTGGTCTGCTGCAGTATCGCCTGCCGCCGCGTTCCTATCCCGTCGAAACCCGGATCGCGCTCGATGGCGATGCCATGCAAGGCCGCGTCCTCGAAAATGCGTGGTACGACGCGCTGAACACCGCGGATCGGCCGCAGTGGTTCTTTCCGCTGGTGCCTCCCGGCGCACACACGGTCAGCGTGGCGCAGAAGGACGAGTGCGGCAATTGGAATACCGCACAGGTCGCGGTCACGAGCGGTGGGATCGGCAGCACGAACAACCCGCCAAGAAACGATCCCCCCGCCACGAGTATTCCTGCGGAGATCGAATTCCAGGCCGAAATCACCAAGGAGCAGGCGCAGGATCTGTCCGCTGGCGCGAATCTGAAGCGGTATGCGGATTGCATGGTCGGCAGCAACCTGACCAAGGGCAAAGCGGCCGTGGCCGTCATTCGTCGCCAGGCCAAGAAATTCATCCTGAAGTTCGTCACCAGCCCGCTGACGGTCGTCAACCATGCGCGCTGCCTGATCGAAGCGACCGGTGGGCTGCATATTCCGCCGGATCCGGACGCTGGCGTCATGATCTGTCACCCGCAATCCGGGATGTACACCCAGTGTCCCGCCGGCTGGGAGCAGTTCTACAAATCCAGCGATGGCACCAAGGCCTTGGACAGGATGGGGCCGGGCCCACTCGTCGACGGACGGGACGACCAGTCGCGTCTGACCTGTCTTGCCGTGATCTACACGAAGTACAACGAATACGGACGGAACCTCGACCGTGCCTTCGAGGATGCGTACCTCATCGCCCAAGGCTGCAACAAGGCGGTTCCGGCCGGAAGCAGGTAGCACATCTCCGAATGCGGGATGTCGGCGATGCCTCGTCGACATCCGCGCAGTCTCCGGCTCGTTTCACTGCGCGGATCGCTTGCAGTCTTCGATCAAGCTGCTTGCCCGGTACCAATCCGGTGCAGCTTCGAATCGCAGTGAACGGTAGCTCCATAACCAGACTTCGCCGTTGCTGACCATCCAGGCGTGCGGTTCGCGAAGTTCGTCGTGACCGAACGTATTGCGGCGTTGCAACGCTGCGAGCAGCGTCGAAGTCTCATGACAGTGCGGCGTTGCGTTCGCGATCCGAATCTGCATCAGCGACCAGCGAACGCCCTCACCGCAGGCGACGGGGATCCAAATCGCCAGTGTTGCCCAGACCAGCCATTTCGCCGCATGGGGCAATCTGGCGACCGATCCGCTCAATGCGCCGCGCAAACCAAGCCAGGCGAGCGAGCTCACGCCCAATGCGATCGAGGCGAACAATGGGCTGGCGGCTGCCGTGTCGTAAGCGATGAAGAAGATGATCGGCGGAAATGCGGCATAGATCGCGGCAAAGAAGCCGATGACCGGAAACAGTTGGACGGTGATGGCGATGTGCAGGGCGGCCAACGCAAGCACGGCTTTCAGGAATCGGAAACACCGTACTTGTTTCGGAACCGGAGCGGTCTGCACGGGTACGCGTTCGCTCATTCTGCATGCCGCCGTCCGAAATAGACGTGCGACGCCGCCCAGCGCATCGGCGCCGAGCCCAGCATCAGGTCGAAGGGCCAGTCCATCTGGCAGTGATCGAAGGCCCAGCGCAGCGCGCGTTTGATGCGGTAGCGCGGCGCGGCGCGTTCGGCTTCTAGTTCCGGCGACGGGCCGCCGTCGCGCTCGTGGCGTGCGACCGCTTCACCGACCGCCCAGCCATGCTGCCAAGCCGAATGGATGCCGCCGGCAGTGACCGGCGACACGATGCCCGCAGCGTCGCCGGTGAGGATCACGCCGGGACGCGCGATCGGTGCGACCGGACCCCCGCAGGGGATCAGTCCGGCGCGGATCGCGGACGGAGTGAGATCGTCGGGAATGCCGATGCGATGCCCGACGCGGGCGCGCAGCGCGTCGATGTCCGGCGTGCCGGTGCGTGAATTTCGATGACGGAACGCCAGCCCGAACTGCACGCCGGTCGGATTCTGCGTCGCCCAACCGATGTAGCCCGGCGCGAACTGTTTGCTGACGAAACAGTGCAACGCATCGGGTTCGCGCAGCTCAAGGCCCGCGAATTCGTATTCGACGCCATACAGGAAATGCTCGACGCGGCCGAGGTCGAAACGCTGCGCCACCCGCGATTTCGCACCGTCGGCACCGATCAGCCAGCGGGTGCGGCCGATACCCGGAACATGCCAGCGGCCAAGATGCGCCAGCGGCTCGCGCGAGGCGCCGGTGAACGATTGCGCAAGCCGCAGATCGACGCCCTGATCGCGCATTTCGTCGGCCAACCAGCGCATCAGATTCGGCGTGTCGGTGGTCAGGAAGTAGTAGTCCGGCACCTGCAGTGCGACATCGCGCAGATTCGGCGCGTACAGGCGTACGCGCTCGACCCTGCGTACAAGATCCTGCGGCACCTTGTTGAGCCAGGTCTTCTCCGCCGCTTCTTTGACGATGATCCCGGTGGTGTGGAGTTTCAGCCCCGGGTCGCGCTTGCGTTCCAGCACGCAGACCCGCAGCCCGTACTGCGCTGCCGCGATGGCGCAGGCGGCACCGGCGAAACTGGCGCCGACGATGACAAGGTCGTAATCGCGTTCGGGTTGCGCAGCCATGGCGGCTCCGTCGTGGAAGACGGAGCCAGTGTCGGCAATGGGCGAGGGCGGGAGATGGCGATCGTGTGAAGCGGAACTTCACACAGCGCCCAAGATCCCGTAGGTCGGGCCCTGGCCCGACATTGCGTAATCGCAGCTCGCGACAAGCGTATGGCGGAACAGTTTAGATACGTCGATGTTTAACCGACGATCCGCGAAGACTTACCGATCCCCACCCGCAAACCCACCACCACGCGGACCACGATTGCCGCCGGGTTTCGGACCACCGGGACGCGGGCCTCCCGGGCGTGGGCCGTTCGGGCGCGGGCCGCTGGGACGCGCGCCGGCCGGGCGTGGACCACGCGGGCGGTCGAAGGCGTTGAAGCTGCTGGGGTTGGCGTGATCCGAGGGGAAGCTCGGCGCGTTGCCGGGATGGCCGTAGGGTTTGCCCGCGCGTGCGGGTTTGGGACCTTGACCCGGGCCACGGTCGTCGCCGAAACCGGCGCCCGCGGGGCGATCGCCGTACGGGCGCTTCGGGCGCGCGCCGCCGGGACCGCCGGGGCCACGGTTTTCGCCCGCGAAACCGGCGCCGGCCGGCCGGTCGCCATAGGGGCGTTTCGGGCGTGCGCCTGGGCCACCGGGGCCGCCGGGACCACGCTGCTCGCCGGTCCCCGCCGGCCGATCGCCATACGGGCGTTTTGGACGCGGGCCACCTGGGCCACGACTCTCACCTGCGTAGCCGGCTCCGGCCGGGCGGTCGCCGTAGGGGCGGTTGCCCGCCGGGCGCGGACCCGCAGGCTTGTTGCCGTAAGGCTTGCGTGGTGCACTCGGATCGGCGTTGCGATGACCGGTCGGGCCGGTGCTGACGCCTTCGGGTACGTACCAGCTGCGGAACGCGGCGGGATTGCCTTCCGGCAGCGGCTTCGGGCCCTTCATCGTGCGCTGTTTGAACGGTTTGTTCTGCGACTGTCGTGCGGCGGACTCGCCGCTGACGGTCAGGTCGCCGCGCTTCTTCTTGTTGCCGAAACGGCCGCGGTCTTCGCGGACATTGTCGAAACGGCGCAGCTCGCGGCCTTCGTCGGCGGTGTTGTGGCCGTTGACGTAGGCCTGGCTGCGGCTGCCTTCACGACCGACGTGCACGGTCGATTTTGCGGCCTTGCGCTGGCCGATCACCGGCTGCAGCGTCAGCGCGGGCGGCGGACCTTCTTCCAGATTGAGTTTCTTGCGCAATGCATCGACTTGCGCGGCACCGAGTTCCTGGCTCTGGCTGCGCAGCAGTTGCTGCGGCAGCGACACGTCGCCGTAGCGCACGCGTTTCAAGCGGCTGACCTGGCAACCCTGCGATTCCCACAGCCGGCGGACTTCACGGTTGCGGCCTTCGCTGAGGCTGACCTGGAACCATTCGTTGGAATCTGTGCCGCCGATGCGTTCGATCTTGTCGAACTTTGCCGGGCCGTCTTCCAGCGCAACGCCGCGGCGGAGGCGGTCGACGAGTTTGTCGGACACGGTGTCTTCGCCTTCGGGCGCGCGTACGCGGCAGACGTATTCGCGTTCGATCTCGAACGACGGATGCATCATCGCGTTGGCCAGTTCGCCGTCCGTGGTGAGCAGCAGCAGGCCGGTGGTGTTGATGTCGAGGCGGCCGATCGCGATCCAGCGCGCGCCCTTGAGCACGGGCAGCGCTTCGAAGATGGTCGGGCGGCCTTCAGGGTCTTCGCGGGTGGTCACTTCGCCTTCGGGCTTGTTGTACATCAGCACGCGCGCCGGTTCGGTGAGCGCGCTGGCGACGAAGGTCTTGCCGTCGATCTCGATGCGGTCGCCGCCCTTGACGCTCATGCCGGTCTGGGCGACTTCGCCGTTGACCTTGACCATGCCTTCGGCGATGCGCTGCTCCAGCGCGCGGCGCGAGCCCAATCCGGCCTGGGCCAGGACCTTGTGCAGGCGTTCTTCGAGGCGCGGGCCTTCGGCGGGGGCGTCCTTCTCGCGTTTGAGCGAGAGGGTCGAGGGGCGTTTTTCTGTCATGTCAGGCTCCGGTGCTGTCGTCGTCGTCGACGAGGGCGGTGTGGGTGTCGTCGGACGCTGGGGTGGCGTCGTCGTTTCGGGTGTCGTGGGCGATGCCGGCGTCGTTGCCGTCATCGGGGGTGTCTTGATCGTTGCTGTCTTGATTGTCGTCTTCGTTGCTTGCTTCAGCACTGTTGTCGGTGTCGTGCGAATCTGCGTCGTCTTCGTCGTTTGCAGCGTCGTGTTCGGCGTCATCGCTGATGCCGGCGACGATGGGTACGGGCTTAGGCGCATCCGGGTCGACGAACGACAGCTGCGGGTCGAGTTCGCCGAAATCCTTGAGTTCCGACAGCGGCGGCAACTGGTCGAGGCTCTTCAGACCGAAATAGTCGAGAAAGCCACGCGTGGTGCCCAGCAGTTCCGGGCGGCCCGGTACGTCGCGATGGCCGATGACCCGGATCCACTCGCGCTCTTCCAGCGCTTTGATGATGTTGCTGCTGACCGCCACGCCGCGGACCTGTTCGATCTCGCCGCGGGTGATCGGCTGGCGGTAGGCGATGATCGCCAGCGTTTCCAGGGTGGCGCGGGTGTATTTTGTCTGGCGCTCGGTCCACAGCCGCGCGACCCATGCGTGGACATCGGCCTGCACCTGGAAGCGATAGCCGGATGCGGTTTCCGCCAGTTCGATGCCGCGGCCTTCGCAGGCGGCGCGCAGATCGGTCAGCGCCTGCTCGATGCTGCCTTCCGGCGCGGGCTCGTCGAGGGTGAACAGGCCGCGCATCTGGACGACGGTCAACGGCTGGTTGGCCGCGAGCAGGGCGGCTTCGACGATGCGGGTAATGAAGAATTGATCCATGGGTACCGGGTCGTGGTCGGTCGGTTTGCCGTCAATGCCGATGACGCGGGCAGGACGGGCAGAGTCGGGTGCGGGTCATGCAGGCGTGTCGTCGTTCGCGGCTGGAGGCTGAGTTGCGGGTTCGATGCTGTCGTCGTCGAACTCGCTGCTGAACTCGGCAACGAGGGCGTCGCTGCCTGTGCCCACTGCCAGCGACTTCAGATAGATCGGGGCTAGCGGCCCTTCCTGGACGATATCGAGCAGCTGTTCCTTTGCCAGTTCGAGGATCGACAGGAAGGTCACCACCACGCCTAGCTTGCCTTCGCGCGGCTCGAACAGCGACTCGAAGCGGTGGAAGCTGCCGTCGCCGAGGCGGGTCAGGACATCGGTCATGCGCTGGCGCACGCTCAGCGCTTCGCGTTTGATCGAGTGCCCGGTGAACAGCTCGGCGCGCTTCAGCACGTCGTGCAGCGCCAGTAGCATTTCCTTCAGTTGTACCGGCGGCGGTAGTTTGACGCTGGCCCGGTCGGGGACGAAAGCCGCCACCGGCGAGGTGTCGCGTTCCATCCGCGGCAGGGCGTCGATGTCTTCGGCAGCCTGTTTGAAGCGTTCGTAATCCTGCAGCCGGCGGACCAGGTCGGCGCGGGGGTCGTGCTCGTCGCCTTCGTCGCTGGGCGGGCGGGGCAACAGCATCCGCGATTTGATCTCGGCCAGGATCGCGGCCATGACCAGATACTCGGCGGCCAGTTCGAAGCGCATCAGGTGCATGACGCCGATGTACTCGACGTACTGCTTGGTGATCTCGGCGACCGGAATGTCGAGGATGTCGAGGTTCTGGCGGCGGATCAGATAGAGGAGGAGATCGAGCGGGCCTTCGAAGGCTTCGAGGATGACTTCCAGCGCATCCGGCGGAATGTAGAGATCCTGCGGTATCTGCAGCACCGGTTGTCCGAGCACCGTGGCGAGCCGCATCTCATGCTGTTGGGGAGCATGCTGCTGTGGCGCATGCGCCTGCAGAACAGGCGCGACGGCCGCATCGACCGGGACGGTCGCGTCGGGCGCGGTTTCAGTGCTCATGCAGCGACAGGGTCATGACAACGTGGGCATTCGAGGCAACGTAGACGGTCGACGGCGGGTATGCGGTCGGAGGGGTGGCCGTGATGGGCGTGGACCGGCCGGTCTTCTGTGGGCCGATCCCGGTATCACGTTGCCGAATGCACCCAGGGGAGCGGCGGACCGCGGGCCGGGCGAGCAACGGCTCTGGTGGAACGATCGAACACGCATGACCCGTTCGGACGGGCGCGGACCATGCGAAGCGGAGCATGCGAGGTCAACCGGAGGCAACGACTACGCCATCGGATCCATCCCATGCCGAAGGCCGGGTGATGCGAGTGGAGAGTCCTGGGCCAGGGCCGGGTGGGGGCGGCGGATCGAACGCGGATGCTGTCTCTGCAGATCCTGCGCGTATTCGACGGGTCGCCGCAGCCGGCCTCGAAACGATGCGGTGCAAGAGTACGGGCTGGACGCGCCGCTGTCCAGCCGAGCCCATGATCGGCCCACAGCGATGATGGCGATCCACTATCCTGTGACGCCTGCGGCCAGACCGATCCGGATAGAGAGACATCACACTATGTGGTACGCCATCGAGGGCTACGACGCCCCGCAATCCTTGGACCGCCGGACGCAGGCCCGGCCCGACCATGTGGCCCGACTCGTCGCGCTGAAAGACGCCGGTCGCCTGTTGCTGGCGGGTCCGTGCCCCGCCATCGACGCCGAAGACCCGGGTCCGGCCGGATTCAGCGGCAGCATCGTGATCGCCGAGTTCGACTCGCTGGATGCCGCCCGCGCCTGGGCGGATGCCGATCCCTACGTCGATGCCGGCGTCTACGTCCGGGTCGAAGTCCGTCCGTTCCGTCCGGTGCTGCCATGAGCGCGATTCCCGGGCAATTGCCGCGCGAACAGCGGGTCGAGGCGATCCGCAGCCGGTTGCAGGCCGCGTTCGCACCGACGGAGTTGGAGGTCATCGACGACAGCCATCATCACATCGGCCATGAAGGCGCCCGGGACGGCCGTGGCCATTACCGCGTGCGAGTGGTCAGCGCGGCCTTCACCGGCATGACGCCGGTCGCCCGACACCGGGCGGTCTACGCGGCGCTGGACGACCTGATGCGGACCGATATCCATGCGCTATCGATCCAGACCAACGACTGAGCGACGCGATTGTTGCTTTGCAGCATGGCTCCGGTCATCGAAGTCGTCCCTCATGGTCTGAAAATTCCAATAAATATCAATTGCTTGAGCGTAATTTTCGATCCGCGACAGGATTCGTCACAAAACCTTTACATGCATTTATGAAAACGGTTACATTGCCCCGGCGCGATCTGTTCCCCCGTTGAATCGAGGCGATGGCATTGAGTGTGACGATCAAAGATGTGGCGCGTGCGGCAAAGGTCTCGGTGGCCACCGTTTCGCGCGCGCTCAACGGTCACGACAACGTCGCCGAAGCCGTGCGCAGCCGCGTGCTCGCGGTCGCCCATGAACTCCGCTACAGCCCGCATCACGCCGCGCGCAGCCTCAGCAGCCGTCGCACCCACACCATCGGCGTGGTCCTGCCGGATCTGTATGGCGAATTCTTCTCCGAACTGGTGCGCGGCATCGACCATGTCGCCCGCGACAGCGGTCTACATCTGCTGGTATCGAGCTATCACGGCCACCCCGAGGAACAGGCCTCGGCGCTGCGCGCGATGCGCGGGCGGGTCGACGGCCTGCTGGTGATGTCGCCGCATGCCGGCAATATCGATTTCCTCAGCGAGAATCTCGCTGCATTGCCGGCGGTGCTGATCAATTCGCAGCCCACCGAGTCCGAGCATGTCGCCTTCGGCATCGACAATTACGGCGGTGCGCGGACCATGATGTCGCATCTGCTCGCCGCCGGGCATCGCCGGATCGCCTTCATCGCCGGACCTCCGAACAACTTCGACGCCTTCGAGCGCCTGCGCGGGTATCGCGATGCCTTGCTCGAAGCCGATGCCACTGCTGCGCCCTGGGTGTTGCCCGGGGATTTCAGTGAAGCCTCCGGCCATCGCGCCGGGCAGATGCTGCTCGAAAGCGATCGCCGGCCGGATGCGATCTTCGCCGCCAACGACATGATGGCGCTCGGCTGTCTGTTCGCGTTGAACCAGGGAGGGGCGCGCGTGCCGGAACAGATCGCATTGGCCGGTTTCGACGATATTCCGATCGCACGCTATGTCGTGCCTTCGCTGACGACCATGCGCGTGAATATTCCAGAGCTGGGCGCGCACGCGATGCGCTTGTTGCTCGATCTGCTCAACGACGAAAGCGTGAGCGAACGGCTCACGCCGCTGGTTCCGGAATTGATCGTGCGCGAATCCAGTCGTTCCGTTGGTGTCGTGCGGCCAGCAACTGAAACCGTTGGGGATCCATG
Organism: Lysobacteraceae bacterium; assembly: GCA_040079515.1. GTDB lineage: Bacteria > Pseudomonadota > Gammaproteobacteria > Xanthomonadales > Xanthomonadaceae > Lysobacter_I. The sequence continues at coordinate 90,848 of JBEBKD010000010.1, read as the reverse complement.
ACCGGATGAGTGTGCTTTTTTTTGTGTTTGGATGTAATCGTTTACAGCCTTTGAAGCCAGATGCACCAACGCCCTCGGGAGGGGTGAAGCCATGAACCAACAAAGTCGTTCGAATCGCCGACAGACCATTATTTCTCAGCATCGGCGCCGGTTCGAGCGCAGTCTGCTGAGCTGCGCACTTGCGAGTGCACTGCTTCTTGCAGCACCGGCCGTACTTGCGCAGTCCACCGGCGCCACCGTACGCGGCCAGGTCGCCGCCGATGCCAGAGTGACTGCGACCAATGCCGCCACCGGCTTCAGCCGCAGCGTCGAAGCCGGCGACAGCGGCAGCTATTCGCTGGTCGGTCTGCCGCCGGGCACCTACCGCATCAGCGTGGACGCCGGTGGCCAGACCACTACCCGCGATGTGGTGCTGCGCGTCGGCGAAACCGTCACTCTCGATGGCGATGCGGTCACGCAGGCGCCCGAAAACGAACTCGACACTATCGTGGTTACGGGTGCGGTGCTGACCGAGACCAAGACTTCGGAAGTCGGCGGCTATGTGAGCAGGCGTCAGATCGAATCTTTGCCGCAGAATTCGCGGAATTTTCTGGCGTTCGCCGACATTGTTCCCGGTGTCGTCTTCAATACCGGGGGCGATGGCTCCACCTCCCTGCGTAGCGGTGCGCAGTTGTCCAGCGGCATCAACGTTTTCATCGACGGTGTCGGCCAGAAAGACTACATCCTCAAAGGCGGCGTCACCGGCCAGGATTCCAGTCGCGGCAATCCGTTTCCACAGCTCGGCATCGCCGAATACAAAGTCATCACCTCGAACTACAAAGCGGAATACGACCAACTGAGCAGCGCAGCGATCACGGCGGTCACGCAATCGGGTACCAATGAGTTCAAGGGCAGTTTCTTCTGGGACAGCGTGAGCGGCGGCTCGATCGCCAGAACCATCCGCGAAGACAAGGGCCTGGATAAAAAGCCCGACAGCAAGGATCTGCAATACGGCGTGTCGTTCGGCGGGCCGATCATCCAGGATCGGATGCATTTCTTCATCACGTATGAGGCGAAAGACCGGGACGATGCGCGGCAGATCGATCCGGGCAGGAATCTCGAGATCGAAAACCTGCCCGCACAGTTCCGGGAGGAGGCTCGTAACACCACCAACGCGCCGTTCCGGGAAGACCTCTATTTCGGCAAGATCGACTGGACGCCCGCGGACGATCACCTCATCGAATTGACGCTAAAACGTCGCGAAGAGGACGAATTGACCAACATAGGCGGCCAGAATCTGTCTTCCAGCGGCACGTTGAAGTTCGGTGAGGAAACGCGTATCGACCTGCGCCATCAGTACAGCGCTGCGAACTGGTTGAACGATGCGCACATCACGTTCGAAGACACCACCTTTGCGCCGCGCACAGCATCGAACGATAACGGCTACCTGTTGTTCATCCCGCGCGCGGGCGAAGAAGCCAACAACAACCCCGGCATGGACCAGATCATCCGCAGGGGCGGCGGCGGCGATTATCAGGACAAAGGGCAAAAAGGCTATTCCCTGCAGAACGATTTTTCGTTCTACGGCTGGGAAGGTCACACGGTCAAAGCCGGCATCAAGTACAAACTCATCGATATCAGCGCCTTCGAGCAGAGCCCGTATTCTCCGCAATTCCGCTACGACGGCCTGCGCAGTCTTACGGTGCCGTATTTCGTGCAATTCTCGGCTTCCGGAAACGGCTATCCGACGTCTGTCGAGTCGAGCAGCAAGCAGTTCGGCATCTATCTGCAGGACGATTGGGCGATTACCGATCGTTTGACACTGAATATGGGGCTTCGCTGGGACTACGAAAGCACGCCGAGTTACGAGGATCACGTCACACCGGCGGGTTTGGCGAGCGCGCTTCGCGCCTGGCCCAACATCAACAATGCCAACGTCGACTACAACTACAACGACTACATCAGCAATGGCGACAATCGCAGTGCATTCGAGGGCGCCTGGCAGCCGCGACTGGGTTTCTCCTACGATCTCACCGGCGACGAGCGGCATGTCATCTTCGGCGGCGCGGGTCGTTCATACAACCGCAACCAGTTCGACTATCTGTCGTACGAGAAATACCGTCTCGCGTTCCAGCGCTATGAATTGAACTTCAATACGCCGGGTCACACTTGTGTCGTTGGACCGACCTGCTTCAACTGGAATCCGAGCTATGCCGACCCGGTTAATCTGGCGGCTCTGGTTGCGGGCACTTCCAACGGCGCCGAAGTGTTTCTGATCAACAACGATCTGAAGACTCCGTATTCCGATCAGTTCAGTATCGGCATGCGCAACGCCTTCGAGTTGTTCGGTCACGATTGGAATTCATCGGTCACGTTGATGCACGTGCGCAGCCACGACGGGATTCTGTTCACGATGGGAAATCGCTATCCCAACGGTGAGTTCCGCAACAATCCTGCGCTGGATTGGGGTGGTCAGCCGTGGGGCGAATCGCTGCCGGGATGGGGCCGTTTCTTCCTGGGCGACAATGCGGTCGAAACCCGCTTGAATTCTCTGCTGCTGTCGCTGGACAAGCCCTACACGCGTGAATCGCACTGGGGCGTGAGCTTTGCCTACACGTATAGCGATGCGGAAGAAAATCGTAGCAACTCAGATCAATTCTCCTTCGACTACCCCAACCTGGATGACGTTGCATTCACGGATGCGCTGGGCATCTCGAAGCATCGCCTGGTGGCGACCGGTATCGCCGATTTCTGGGGTATGACCGCATCGGCAAAGCTCACCTTGACCAGCCCGAGATCTGTCGAAGCGATCAACTGCTACGAGGTGACTGCTCCGGGTAACTGCTATTTTGATCCTTTCCGCCCGGATGGCACCATCGCCTACAAACAATTCGACCTTTCCTTGCAGAAAGAATGGGATACCGGAACCGACATCAAGTTCCGTGTTCGCGGCGATCTTATCAACGCGTTCAACTGGCGTAATTACGGCGCCGGTGAGTATTCCAACTGGCGCGGTTGGGACGGTGGGGCAGACCCGAACTTCGGCCGACGCACGGGCGATGGCATCGAGCGTCCGACGCGGACCTTCAAGTTGTCGGTTGGATTCGTCTGGTAACGGTGCCTTGCGGCTGCCCGCCATACTCGGGCAGCCGCTGTCTCTCTATCGATACAGGAGTGCTGATTGAGCCATTCGTCATTCCGCATCGCGGCCGTGTTCTCGGTTGCTTTCGCATTGCTCGCCGCATGCCGCCATTCCCCCGAGGCGGCGCCGGGCATGCCAGAAGCACGCCCGCAGCCCGCACCCACAGCGACCACCTCGCTGCCACCGCTGTTCGACGACATCGAGCGCCGCACGTTCGACTATTTCTGGGAAACCACCGATGCCGCGACCGGTCTGGCGCCGGACCGGTATCCCGAACGTCCGTTTTCGAGCATCGCCGCGATCGGTTTCGCGCTGACGGCGTATCCGATCGGCGTCGAGCGCGACTGGATTACGCGCGAGCAGGCGGCGGTGCGCACGCTGACGACGCTGCGCTTCCTGCGCGATGCGCCGAGCGGTCCGGAGGCGACAGGGCGGTCGGGTTATCGCGGTTTCTACTACCACTTCCTCGATCTGCGCAGCGGCGAGCGCTTCGGCACGTGGGTGGAGTTGTCCAGCGTGGATACCGGCCTGCTGATGATGGGCGTGCTGTTCGCGCAGAGTTATTACGACGGCGACAGCGCGGGCGAGCGCGAGATCCGCGCGCTGTCCGAAACGCTCTATCGGCGCATCGAATGGGATTGGATGCAGCCGCGCAAACCGCTGGTCGGAATGGGCTGGAGTCCGGAAAAAGGTTTCATCGACAACGATTGGAAGGGTTACAACGAAGCGATGCTGGTTTACGTGCTCGCGCTCGGCTCGCCCACGCATCCGGTCGAGCCGGAGGCCTGGCGGGCGTGGACCCGCAGTTACGATCTCAGTTGGGGGACGTATCGTGGCCAGGAATATCTCGCTTTCGCGCCGCAGTTCGGCCATCAGTACAGCCATGTCTGGATCGACTTCCGTGGGATCAGCGACGACGACATGCGCGGACGCGGTCTCGATTATTTCGAAAACAGCCGTCGTGCGACGCTGGCGCAGCATGCCTACGCCGTCGCCAATCCTATGGGCTGGAAAGGCTACGACGGTGAAGTCTGGGGTCTGACCGCCTGCGATGGGCCGCAGAGTACGAAGCAGGATTATCGCGGCGAAACGCGCGAGTTCCGCGGCTACAGCGCGCGCGGCGCGGGTCTGGCCGATGCGTTCGACGACGGCACGCTGGCGCCGACTGCGGCGCTGGCATCGCTGCCGTTCGCGCCGGAACTGGTCGTGCCTGCGGCGGAAGCGATGCATGCGCGCTACGGCGACGATCTCTACGGACGTTACGGTTTCCTCGATTCCTTCAATCCGAGTTTCGAGTACGGCGTTCCGCCGGTGACCGGCAAGGTCGTGCCGGGCAAGGGCTGGTTCGCCAGCGACTATCTGGGGATCGATCAAGGGCCGATCCTCGCGATGATCGCGAATCACCGCGATGGCTTCGTCTGGAGCGTGATGAAGCGCAATCCGCACATCCGTCGTGGGCTCGAACGCGCAGGCTTTCAAGGCGGATGGCTCACTCCGCCAACGCCAACGCCACCAGCTGCAGCGACGCGGTAAGGTCGACGCATGCGTGCGATCGCGGTCATGCTCTGTGTTCTGCTCGGGCTGACGGCTTGCCGTCGGGCCGACGACCGCGTGGTGATCCGGTTCTGGGCGATGGGTCGCGAAGCCGAGGTCGTCGGCGCGCTGATCCCGCAGTTCGAACGCGAGCATCCCGGTCTGCGCGTCGAACTGCAGCAGATTCCGTGGACCGCAGCGCACGAGAAATTGCTGACCGCCTACGCTGCGAACGCATTGCCCGATATCTGCCAGCTCGGCAATACCTGGGTGCCGGAGTTCGCTGAACTGCATGCACTCGAACCGCTGCAGCCATACGTTGATGCCTCGCCTGTCGTTGCGCAGAAGGATTATTTTGCGGGCATCTGGGACACCAATGTCGTCGACGGCCAGGTTTACGGTGTGCCCTGGTATGTCGATACGCGGCTGTTGTTCTATCGCAAGGATCTGCTCGCCGCCGCTGGTTACGATCAGCCGCCGCAGACCTGGGAAGAATGGCGTGCGGCGATGGCGGAGATCAAGCAACAGCGCGGCAAGGACCGCTACGCGATCCTGCTGCCGTTGAACGAATTCGAACAGTTGCTGTCGCTGGCGCTGCAGCAGGACGACCCACTGCTCGATGGCGGTCGCAGCAATCTCGACAGCGCCGGTTTCCGGCGCGCACTCGGTTTCTACGCGGACATGTTCAAGCAGGGATTGGCGCCGCAGATGTCGGAGACGCAGATCTCCAATGTCTGGGATGAATTCTTCAACGGCATGTTCGTGTTCTACGTGTCTGGACCGTGGAATATCCGCGAATTCCGCAAGCGCGCGCCGCCGGGTCTCGAAGACGCGTGGGGTACCGCGCCGCTGCCGGGTCCGGACGGATTGGGCGCCGGCATCGCTGGTGGCACCAGTCTCGTGCTGTTCCGCAATTCGCCGCGCAAAAAAGCGGCGTGGACGTTCGTCGAATTCCTCTCGCGCCCAGAAATCCAGGAGAAATTTCACGCAGACATCGGCGATCTGCCGCCGCGCCGCAGCACTTGGGAACGGCCCGCGTTGCGCAGCGATCCCTACGCGGCCGCGTTCCGCGATCAGCTCGAACGCGTGAAGCCGACGCCGAAGGTGCTGGAGTGGGAGCGGATCGTCCAGGAGATGCGCCTGACCAGCGAACGCGTGGTGCGCGGCGGCCAGTCGCAGGACGCGGCCGTGCGCCAGCTCGACGCACGGGTCGATGCGCTGCTCGAAAAGCGCCGCTGGGTGGAAGCGCGACGCACGGCATCGACGGAGGCTGCGCCATGAAGCCGACGCTGGCTGCCTGGGTCTTCGTCGCACCGGCCTTGATCGTGCTCGGCGTGTTCTTCGGCCTGCCGGTGTTTTCGGCGCTGCTGCTGAGCCTGACCGATTTCGATCTGTACGCGCTCGCGGACTGGCGCAATCTGCGCTTCGTCGGTCTGGGCAACTACAGCGAACTGCTGCAGATGCCGATCTTCTGGAAATCGCTCGGCAATACGTTCTATTTCGTGATCGTCGGCGTGCCGCTGTCGATCTCGGTATCGCTGGGCGCCGCGCTGTTGCTCAACGCGCCGGCCACCCGCTTCCGGGCGTTCTTCCGCACCGCGCTGTTCGCGCCGGTGGTGACCACGCTGGTCGCGGTCGCGGTGATCTGGCGTTATCTCTTCCATACCAGCTACGGATTGGTGAACTGGGCGTTGGGTCATCTCGGTATTCCAGCGGTCGACTGGCTGGGCGATCCGCACTGGGCGATGCCGACCATCATCCTGCTCGCGGTGTGGAAGAACTTCGGCTACAACATGGTGATCTTCCTCGCCGGCCTGCAGGCGATTCCGCAGGATCTGTACGAGGCCGCGCGCATCGATGGCGCCTCGCGTCGCCGGCAGTTCCTGCACATCACCCTGCCGATGCTCGGACCGGTGCTGATGGTGGTCGGCGTGATCACCGTCGCCGGTTACTTCCAACTCTTCGCCGAGCCTTATGTGATGACTCGCGGCGATCCGCTGCAGAGTACGGTCAGCGTGTTGTATTTCATGTTCGAGGAAGGCTTCCGCTGGTGGAATCTCGGCCGCGCGTCGGCGGTGGCGTTCCTGCTGTTCCTGATCATCCTCGCGGTCACCGTCGTGATGATGCGGTTCGGCCGCAGGAAGGGCATGGTATGAGTCCCACCACCGCACAACACGCCGGACAACCAGTCGGCGACTCGCGCGGTCACGCGCTGTTGGTGCACGTCGGCCTGTTCGCGCTGACCTTGCTCAGTCTTGCGCCACTGCTGTGGATGCTGTCGGTCTCGTTCATGCCGGCAGGCGGCGCCAGCCGTTTTCCGCCGCCGCTGCTGCCGTCGGCGGCGACGCTGGACAACTACCGCGCGCTGTTCGAGCGGATCGGCATGGGCGGCTATTTCGCCAACAGCGTGCTGGTCGCCATCGCGATCACCGCGCTGTCGCTGGTGATCAATACCATGGCGGGCTATGCGTTCGCGAAACTGCGCTTCGCCGGCCGCGAGCGCATCTTCAAGCTGCTGCTCGCCGCGCTGGTGATTCCGTCGCAGGTCGCGATGCTGCCGCTGTTTCTGATGCTCAAGCAGATGGGCCTGGTGAACAGTTACGCGGGCGTGATCGTGCCGGGACTGGCATCGATCTTCGGGATATTCCTGGTACGCCAATACGCGCGTTCGATTCCCGATGAGCTGATCGAAGCCGCGCGCATCGACGGTGCGGGCGAGTGGCTGATTTTCTTCCGGATCGTGCTGCCGATGCTCAAACCGGTGCTGGTGACGCTGGCGATCTTCACCTTCATGGGCAGTTGGAACGATTTCATGTGGCCGTTGATCGTCCTGACCGATCAGGCCAACTACACCTTGCCCGTCGCATTGGCGTCGCTGTCGCGCGAGCACATCCAGGATGTGGAAATGATGATGGCCGGCGCGGTGCTCACGGTGATGCCGGTGCTGCTGCTGTTCGTGATGCTGCAGCGTTATTACATACAGGGTCTTCTTCTGGGAAGTGTCAAAGGGTGAGCGGCCACGCTTGCGCGCCACTGGCGCGCGTGGCCGCGAACGCCCGGCCACGGATGGCCGGGCAGGACGACCCGGAGCCTGTCGTGTGACGCCATGGATGGCACAGCGCATTTGCTTCGCTATCTGATCCAGAGAGAATTTCGATGCGGAATCTGTTCCATTTGTTTGCGATTTTATTATTCTTCGCGATGGCGTCGGCCAACGCGAAAGATGCGACTGTCGTACTCGATGCCTTCGACGACGCAACTCCCTGGCGCGTCATCGCCTCGACCCAGGTCAGCGGCAGCATCCGCGCCGAAGAAGGCGGGCTCTGCCTCGACTACGACTTCAACGGCGTCTCCGGTTACGTCGGCATCCAGCGCGATCTCGACATCGAGTACACCGACAACTACCGCTTCGATTTCATGCTGCGCGGCCAATCGCCGGACAACGACCTGCAGTTCAAACTGATCGATGCCAGCGGCGACAACGTCTGGTGGGTGAATCGACCGAAGTACGTCTACCCGCAGGAGTGGACGCCGGTACGCTACAAACGCCGGCATATCGGCAAGGCCTGGGGTCCGGGCGCGGATCCGCAGTTGCGCAGCAGCGCCAAGCTCGAGTTCACCATCAACAACAGCACCGGCGGCAAAGGCGCAGTCTGCTTCGATGCGCTGACCTTCACGGCGTTGCCGGAGGATCGCGCCTTGCCCGAGATCGTGGGCGCAACCGCGACCTCGGCGCGCGGCGAAGCGAAGCAGGCGATCGACGGCGATGCAGGCACCGCTTGGCATGCTGGCAAAGGCATCCAGCGTCTAGTTCTCGATCTGGGCCGCGATACCGAATTCGGCGGGCTGCGCCTCGACTGGGCCGAAGGCGCGCATGCCTCCGAATATGCCGTGCTGATATCCGACGATGGCCAACTTTGGCGCGAACTGCGCGTGGTCGCGGGCGGCAATGGAGGTCGTGATTGGATCGCGCTGCCGGAATCGGAAGCACGCCATGTCGCGATCGAATTGCGCGATGGTCCGGGTGCGGGCTATGCATTGAACGAAGTGCGCATCGAGCCGCTGGCTTTCGCTGCGCATGCGAACGATTTCGTGGCTTCGGTCGCGAAGGATTCGCCGCGCGGCCTGTTCCCGCGCGGTTTCAGCGGCGAACAGGCCTACTGGACCATCCTCGGTATCGACGGCGGCCGCGAGCAGGGTCTCATCGGCGAAGACGGCGCAATCGAAGTGGGCAAGGGCGGTTTCAGCATCGAACCGTTCGTGATCGTCGACGACAAGTTATTGCGCTGGACGGACGCGACGATCTCGCAATCACTGCAGGACGGCTATCTGCCGATTCCCAGCGTCGACTGGTCGCATGACGCGGCGCAGCTGCGGGTCACGGCCTTCGCCGACGGCACACCGGAGCGCTCGCAGCTGGTCGCACGCTACGTCGTGCGCAATCCGGGCACGGTCGTTCGCGACTACACGCTGGCGTTGGCCGTGCAGCCGTTCCAGGTCAATCCGCCGAGCCAGTTCCTCAATACCACCGGCGGCGTCAGCCGGATCGAAACGCTCGCCATCGACGGCGCTGTCGTCAGCGTCGCCGGTCGCAAGCGCGTGTACGCCGAACGGGCGCCGGACATCGCGTTCGCCACGACCTTCGATGGCGGGATGGCGGCATCGCATCTTGCGTCTGCTGCATGGCCAATGGCCACGACCGTGCGCGATCCGACCGGACTCGCGTCTGGCGCGATGGCTTACCGCATGCGTCTGCAGCCGGGCGAATCACGCGAAATTGCGCTGACCATTCCGATGACCGGCGCGCCCGGCTGCGATGGCGAGGCGTGTACAGCAGGACAGCGTCAGCATAACGTCGCCGAGCGCTGGCGGCGTACGCTCGACACGGTACATATCGATGTGCCTGACGAAGGCCAGCCGCTGGTCGACACCCTGCGCACCGCGCTCGCGCATCAGCTGATTTCGCGCATCGGCCCGCGCCTGCAGCCGGGCACGCGCTCGTACGCGCGCAGTTGGATCCGCGACGGGGCGATGATTTCGGAAGGTCTGCTGCGCATGGGCCGCGATGACGCGGTCCGCGACTACCTCGACTGGTATGCGCCGTACCAGTTCGACAACGGCAAGGTGCCGTGCTGCGTCGACGATCGCGGCAGCGACCCGGTGCCGGAGAACGACAGCCACGGCGAACTGATCTTCGCCATCGCCGACTACGCGCGGCACACCGGCGACGATGCGTTTCTGGCGACGATGTGGCCGCACGTGCGCGGTGCCTTCGATTACATGGAAACGCTCAGCGCCAGCGAGCGCACCGACGCCAATCGCGCGATCGACCCTGCGTTCTACGGGATGATGCCGGTGTCGATCAGCCACGAGGGCTATTCGGCGAAACCGATGCATTCGTACTGGGACAACTACTGGGCATTGCGCGGCTACAAGGATGCCGCGTGGATCGCGCAGCGACTCGGCAAGCGCGAGGAGGCGGTGCGCATGGCGACGGCGCGCGACCGTTTCCGCGCCGATCTCGGCGCCTCGCTGCGTGCGGCGACTTCGCGACACGGCATCGATTATCTGCCGGGCGCAGCGGAACTCGGAGATTTCGATCCCACATCCACCACCATCGCGCTCGCGCCCGGCGGCGAACAGGCGGGGCTTGCGAACAGCATCCTGGCGCAGGATCTGCTGCACAACACCTTCGAGCGCTACTGGCGCGAATTCGAACAGCGCCGCGACGGCAAGCGCGAATGGAAAGACTACACGCCCTACGAATGGCGGAATGTCGGCGCGTTCGTGCGTCTGGGCTGGCGTGAGCGTGCGTGGGATGCGGTGCAGTTCTTCTTCGATGACCGCGCGCCGCGCGGCTGGAACCAGTGGGGCGAAGTGGTCTCGCGCACGCCGCGCAAACCATTTTTTCTAGGCGATCTGCCGCACGCGTGGGTCGCGTCCGATTTCATGCGCTCGGCGCTGGACATGTTCGCTTACTCGCGGGAAGCCGACGACAGCATCGTGCTCGCGGCAGGCATTCCCGCGCGCTGGCTCGACGGCAAGGGCATCGCTGTCGAGGGCCTGCGCACGGCGCAAGGGCGTCTGGGCTATGCGCTGAGACGGGAACCGGGGCGGCTGATCCTGCGTTTCTCCGAAACGACACGGCTGCCCCCGGGTGGCGCGGTGTTGCCGTGGCCGTTGTCGGATGCGCAGCCGGGTCGCACTCGGATCGATGGCAAGCCCGCGCAATGGCGCGATGGCGAACTGCGTATCGCATCGCCTGCGGCCGACGTGATCGTCGAGTTGCGCTGAGCGCTGCAGACAGAAAAAAAGCCCCGACGACGGGGGGATTGACGTCGTCGAGGCGCACCTGCCCGCGGGGGGAGGGAGAAATCAGTAGGGCGAGGGCTCGTCCAATTTTCGTCCGTGGCTGGCGATGACTTCGGAATACCAGCGCGCGCTGTCCTTCGGCGTGCGCTGCTGCGTGCCGTAGTTCACATGCACGATGCCGAAGCGCTTGGAATAACCGAGCGACCATTCGAGGTTGTCGAGCAGCGACCACACCATGTAGCCGCGGATATCCACGCCGGCGGCGATGGCATCGTTGATCGCGCGCAGGTGTTTGTGCAGATAGTTGATGCGCAGCGGATCGCAGATGCGATCGTTCTCCGCTACCGGTGGGTCGAAGAAGGCGGCGCCGTTTTCGGTGATGTACACCGGCAGATCGCCGTAGGTCTGTTTGAACCACAGCAACAGATCGGTGAGGCCCTGCGGGAAGACTTCCCAGCCGGTTTCGCTGTAGGTGCCCAGCGGCTGGCGCACCGCGCCGGCCTTCAGCGGATAGCTGTCGTTCGCTTGCGTCACGCTGCGGGTGTAGTAGTTGATGCCGACGAAATCCAGCGGCTGCGCGATCAGCTTGAAATCTTCGGGATCGAAGTCCGGCCACGCGTCGCCGAAGATCTCTTTCAGCTCCGGCGGATAGCGGCCGAGCAGGGCGGGGTGGAGGTACTGCTCGTTCATGTAGGCGTGCGCGCGCTGCGTCGCGGCGGCATCCGCAGCGCTGTCGCTGGCGGGATATTTCGGTTCGATGTTCACCACCAGACCGATCTCGTGCTTGCCCTCGGCGCGATACGCCTGCACGGCGGCGCCGTGCGCGCGCATCAGATTGTGCGAGGCGATCGGCGCTTCGTATCGGCTGCGATGACCGGGGGCGAGCGCGCCGTGCAGATAACCGCCATCGGTGATCACCCACGGCTCGTTGAGCGTGACCCACTTCTTCACCCGGCCGTCGAGCGCGCGATACAGCACGCTGCCGTATTCGGCGAACCAGTCGGCGCAGTCGCGGTTGAGCCAGCCGCCCTTGTCGTCCAGCGCAGCGGGCAGATCCCAGTGGTAGAGCGTGAGCAGCGGCTCGATGCCGTTGGCCAGCAGTTCGTCGACGAGTCGCGAATAGAAATCGAGGCCGGCCTCATTCACCCGGCCGGTGCCCTCCGGCAGGATCCGCGACCACGACACGCTGAAGCGGTAGGCCTGCAGGCCGAGGTCGCGCATCAGTTTCACGTCGTCCTTCCAGCGCCGGTAGTGGTCGCAGGCCACATCGCCGGTGTCGCCGTTGAGGGTCATGCCTGGGGTATGCGCGAACCGGGTCCAGATGCTGGGGCCGGCGCCATCGGCCATCGGCGAGCCCTCGATCTGATGTGCAGCGGTCGCGGCGCCCCAGAGGAAACCCGGAGGGAAGGAATACGTCCTGTCGTTGGCATGCGGCATGTCGGGGTTTCTCGGACGCGGCTTCGGTGGCATGATGCGGAGCGGTATGTAAACGGTTACATCAAGACTACATCAAGGTTTGCGGTCTGTAACCCCTCTCGCATTCCGACATCGCCGATGTCACGAAGCGCGGCGAACGACACGACCCCGGACGAGGAAGGAACATGGCGACAGTGGTGCTCGATCGGCTTCGCAAGGTCTACCCGGACGGACATGTCGCCGTGGCCGGTGCCAGTTTCGAGGTGGCCGACGGCGAACTGCTGGTGCTGGTCGGGCCTTCGGGCTGCGGCAAATCCACGCTGCTGCGGATGATCGCGGGGCTGGAGGCGATCAGCGACGGCACGCTCGCCATCGACGGGCGCATGGTCAACGACGTGGCCCCGAAGGACCGCGATATCGCGATGGTGTTCCAGAGCTACGCGCTGTATCCGCACATGACCGTGGCCGAGAATCTGGCCTTCGGCCTGAAGCTGCGCGGCCATCCGAAGGCCGAGATCGCGCAGCGCATCCAGGCCGCCGCGGAGACGCTGGAGTTGGGCGCATTGCTCGAACGCCGCCCAGCGGCTTTATCCGGCGGCCAACGCCAGCGGGTCGCGTTGGGCCGCGCGCTGGTGCGGCAGCCGAAGGTGTTCCTGCTCGACGAGCCGCTGTCGAATCTCGACGCCAAGCTGCGCACCTCGATGCGCACCGAGATCGCCCGCCTGCACCGCAGTCTCGCGGCGACCATGGTCTACGTCACCCATGACCAGATCGAGGCGATGACTCTCGGTCAGCGGATCGTGGTGATGAAGGACGGTGAGATCCAGCAGATCGATACGCCGATGGCGCTGTACCGCCGGCCGGCCAATCTGTTCGTGGCCACCTTCCTGGGCAGCCCGGCGATGAACATCCTGCGCGGGCGTCTGGTCGTCGAGGGCGGGGCGTTGGGATTGGCGCTGACCGACGGTCTGGTGCTGTCGCTGCCGGGGCTGGAGATCGACCCGCAGTGGCTTGGCCGCGACCTCGATATCGGTCTACGCCCGGAACATCTGCTGCGTTGCGGGGGCGCAGATACGCCGCACTTCGAGGCCGAACTCGAAGTGATCGAGCCGGTCGGCAGCGAAGCCTTCGCCTATCTGCGCTATGGCCCGCATCCGCTGGTCGCCCGGTTCGCGCCCGAAGACCTGCCCGAGCCGGGCGCAACGGTGCCGCTGCGGGTTGCGCCCGGGCACGTACATCTGTTCGACGCGGGCGACGGCCGACGCCTGTAGCGCCGGCCGCCCAGCCGATCACTCGTCGCCGCGGTCCGGCATGGACCGTACCAGCGGCGCGCAGGCGGGATCGGCGCAGCCGAACATCCGCAGGTCGATCCCGCTGCGCCATATCGCGGTTGCGCCGGCGTTGATCTCGAAATCCCAGATCCGGTCATCCGCCCGCAGTTTTCCCGAAATCGTGCACGGCAGCGTGTCGAACTCGTGCGCTTCGGCCATCGTGATGGGCTTGCTCAGGCGGAAATATGTCTCCGCCTGCAGACGGGTCAGCGACCACTGCCGGCAGTCCGCCGCCAACGCCGGGCCGTCGCCGCGGGCCCCGGTCGGGTCGTAGCGGGATGACGCGATCTCCAGCACGGAGATCGCGCCGGTCGGTTCAGCGCGGAGGGCCGGCGGGCTGCTGTTGCACGCCGGGATCATTGCCATCGCGCACAGGAGCGGCAGGCTGGTACAGGCCCGCGCCTTCGCCTTGGGTCTTGTAGGAAATCCGGTCGTGTTCGTAGACATCGCGGTCGTTCAGCCCGTAGTTCTGCTGCAGGGTGCCCACCAGGCGCTGGATCGACGCGCGCTGCGCTTCGGTCGGTTCCTGCCATGTCGCGGTGCGCTCGTTGTAAGTGGCGACCACCTCGATGCCGATGCTGTCGCGATTGGTCGGAAAGCGCTCCGGATAGGGCCGTGCGCTCTCCAGCCTGTTGACGTCGGCATAGTCGTTGGTCGGCAGGCGTCGGGTGGCTGCCAGCTCGCGCTCGCCCTCCGGCGTAAGCGTGCCTTCCACCTCGCCGCGCGACCGGATCCGGCCGACATGGTTGGTGTTGTTGTTCAGACTGGCGGTCTGGTGGATGGTGCCATCGCGATCGATCAGAAAATGGGTGCCGAACGGGCTGGCTTCGCCGCGCCAGTGATCGAGGGTACCGGCTGCAGTGCTGCCCATCGTGCGATGCATCACGATGCCGTTCACGTCGGGCATCGGGTTGCGTTCCAGCGCCGGGATCGGCGTGCGGGTGATGTTCGGATCGGTCAGGTAGCCGTCCGCGCCCACGGTGCGCTGCTGGGCGTGGGCGGCCAAGGTCTGGCTGGCAGGCACGTCTGCGGTTGCCAGTGGAGTGGAGATCCGGGGCGTCGCGTCGCTGGGCGTCTGCGTGCCGGACACCACGAACAGTGATGGCGTGGGCGCGTCGCGCGCGCCTGGCACTACCCGCAGGTCGCGGATCACGTTTTCGTCGAGTCGCTGGTCGCGTTCGCGCTCCGGGCGCGACTGGAGGTAGGCATCGACCAAGCCCGCAGCCAGATTCGACCGCTGCTCGACGGTGCGTCCCGGTTCGGCCGCGCTCACGCCCTCCAGCATGTGGCGGTAGAGCGCGTTGTGCCGGTGGGTGGGGTCGTTGGGCAGAACGCCCGGGGGACTGGCTTCGGGTTCGCTCATCGCGTTTTCCTTGCGTCGGATAGCGGCCGAGGTTTAGCACAAGCCGCCGGGGCGTACAAATCGCCCCGGCTGGGGCAGGACCCGCGCTGTCGATAGGTGTCCGGCCGCTATACTCCAACCAGCAGTCCGGTCCTGTCCGGGCATGTCCCACGCGGATCGCCGCCGGGACGAGTCCGTGCAACCGGCCATCCACGCCATTTCCCGATCCACGACGCGCGCGCCGCCGCCGGCCTGACGCAGACGAGAACGAACGCCACCGCATGCGCCTGTCCACCATCAAGCTCTCCGGCTTCAAATCCTTCGTCGACCCGACCACCCTGCACCTGCCGACCAATATGACCGGCGTGGTCGGGCCGAACGGTTGCGGCAAGTCGAACATCATCGATGCGATCCGCTGGGTGATGGGCGAAAGCGCCGCCAGCCGCCTGCGCGGCGATTCGCTGACCGACGTGATCTTCTCCGGCAGCTCGGCGCGCAAGCCGGTGGCCCAGGCCACGGTCGAGCTGATCTTCGACAACTCGGACCACACCATCGCCGGCGAATACGCGGCGTTCAACGAGATCTCGGTCAAGCGTCAAGTGAGCCGCGACGGCCAGAGCAACTACTACCTCAACGGCACCAAGTGCCGCCGCCGCGACATCACCGATCTGTTCCTCGGCACCGGCCTGGGCCCGCGCAGCTACTCGATCATCGAGCAGGGCATGATCTCGCAGGTCATCGACGCCAAGCCCGAGGAACTGCGCGTCTACCTCGAAGAAGCCGCCGGCATCTCCAAGTACAAGGAGCGCCGCAAGGAAACCGAGACCCGCATCCGTCACACCCGCGAAAATCTCGACCGCCTCGGCGACCTGCGCGAAGAAGTCGGCAAGCAGCTGCAGCATCTTGCGCGGCAGGCCAAACAGGCCGAGCAGTACCAGTCGATCCAGGCCGAGCGCCGGGTCAAGGATGCGGAGTGGAAAGCGCTGGAGTTCCGGTTGCTCGACACCCAACTGCAGGCGCTGCGCGAAGGCCTCTCGCAGGAAGAGACCCGGCTGCAGCAGATCATCGCCGAACAGCGCGAGGCCGAGCGCGAGATCGAACTCGGTCGCGAACGCCGCGAAGCCGCCGCCGAAGCGCTGAACAAGGCGCAGGCGGAAGGCTACGAAGTCGGCGGCACGCTCGCCCGTATCGAACAGCAGATCGCCCATCAGCGCGACCTTGGCCAGCGTCTGCAGCGCGCGCGCGACGAGGCCCAGCAGGCGCTGTCCGAAATCGGTCTGCATATAGAAACCGACCAGAGCCGTCTCGATGCTCTGCGCATGCAGATCGCCGATGCCGAACCGCAGTTGGATACCCTCAAGGACGCCGATGCGGACCGCCAGCAGGCGCTGCACGACGCGGAAACCAGACTCGCCGACTGGCAGCAGCGCTGGGATGCGCACAGCAGCGCGCAAAGCGAAGCGGCGCGCGCCGGCGATGTCGAACGCACCAAGGTCGATTATCTCGACCGCCAGTCGCTGGACGCCGATCGTCGCCGTGAGCAGCTGAGCAGCGAGCGCGCTGCATTCGACGTGACCGCGCTGTCCGAAGCCTTCGCCGCTCTGCAGGACCACCACGACACCCAGAAATACGGGCTCGATGGACTCAACGAAGATCTCGAAACCCGCAAACAGGCCGTCGTAGGCCTGCAGGATCAGGTCCGCAACGCCCAGGCCGAATTGGCCGACGTGCGCAAACAGACGCAGACCTCGCGCGGCCGGCTGTCTTCGCTCGAAGCGCTGCAGCATGCGGCGCTGGGCCAGGAGCAGGGCGCTGCGGTGGCGTGGCTGAAACAGCGTGGCCTGGATTCCGCTGCCCGCGTCGGCGAAGTGCTGGAAGTCGAATCCGGCTGGGAAAACGCGGTCGAAGGTGCACTCGGCCAACTCATCGAAGGCGTGCTGGTCGAATCGCCGGAGGCCCTGGTCGATGCGCTCGGGGAACTCGGCGAAGGTCGGATCGCGCTGGTATCCCGAGACGATACCGATGCGAGCTTCGCGCCGACCTCGCTCGCGGCGAAAGTGCAGGGCCCGCTGGCGATCCGCCGCATGCTGTCGAAACTCCACGTCGCCGAAACCCTCGGCGATGCGCGCCGATTGCTCGCCGGGCTCGGCGACGGCGAATCGGTGATCACCCGCAACGGCGAGCGTGTCGGCGCCGGCTGGCTGCGGGTGGTGCGTTCCGGCGCGGCCAAGCAGGGCGCACTGCTGCGCGAACGCGAAATCCATTCGCTGCGTGAGCAGATCGAAGTGCTGCAGCAGCGCGAAGCCGGACTCGACCGCAGCATCGCGAGTCTGCGCGATCAGATGCTCGCCGCCGAACAGCAGCGCGAAGATGCGCAGCGCACGCTGTATCTGGCCCATCGCAGCGTGTCCGAGCTCGCCGGTCAACTGCAGAGTCAGCAGGGCCGTCTGGATTCAGCGCGTACGCGGATCGAGAAGATCGACGTGGATGTCTCGCAACTGATCGAAACCCTCGACAGCAGCGCGCAGCAGGCCCGCGAGGCGCGTTCACGGCTCGAAGACGCGATGTCGCGGATGGGCGAACTCGAAGGCGCCCGACAGGCGCTGGAAGCCGAGCGCCGCGCGCTGGCCGAAGCCCGCGACGCCGCGCGCCAGGCCGCACGCGAGTCGCGCGATGCCGCGCACGCGGTGGCATTGAATCTCGAATCGCAACGCGCGCAGATCGTGGCGTTGACGCAGGCGCTGGATCGCATGGGTGGACAGCGCGGGCAACTCGACGCCCGCCTTGGCGAACTCGCGTCGCAGCTGTCGGAAGGCGATGCCCCGGTGGTCGTGCTCGAACGCGAGCGTCAGGCGGCGCTCGAGCAGCGCGTGCTCGCCGAGAAGAACCTCGCCGCCGCGCGCGCCGCGCTCGAAGGCGTGGACAACGAATTGCGCGGTTTCGAACAGACCCGCCACCAGCGCGACGGGCAGTCCGTCGCCCAGCGCGACGCGATTTCGCAGCGCAAACTCGAACAGCAGGCGTTGGCGCTGAAGGCAGGGCAACTGTCCGAAGCGGTGATCGCTGCCGGTTTCGCGCTCGACGAGGTCGTCGCCACGCTGGAGGCCGACGCCGACCCGGGCGCATGGGAAAAGATCGTCACCGATTTCGACGCCAAGCTGCGCCGGCTCGAGCCGGTCAATCTGGCCGCGATCCAGGAACATGCCGAGGCCGCGCAGCGCAAGGAATATCTCGACGCCCAGGACCTGGACCTCACCACTGCGCTGGACACGCTGGAAGAAGCGATCCGCAAGATCGACCGCGAAACCCGCGGCCGCTTCAAGGACACCTTCGACCGCGTCAATACCGGTGTGCAGGAGTTGTATCCGCGGCTGTTCGGCGGCGGGCATGCGTATCTTGAGCTCACCGGCGAGGATCTGCTCGACACCGGCGTCGCGATCATGGCGCGGCCTCCCGGCAAGCGCGTTTCGAATATCTCGCTGTTGTCGGGTGGCGAGAAAGCGATGACCGCGGTCGCGCTGGTGTTCGCGATCTTCCAGCTGAATCCGGCGCCGTTCTGTCTGCTGGACGAAGTCGATGCGCCGCTGGACGAGGCCAACGTCGGCCGCTTCACCGCACTGGTCAAGGAAATGAGCGAACAGGTGCAGTTCCTGTTCGTCACCCACAACAAGGCGACGATGGAAGCCGCGCAGCAGCTCAGCGGTGTGACCATGCGCGAGCCGGGCGTCAGCCGTCTGGTATCGGTCGATCTGGCCGAGGCCGCCCGCCTCGCCGGCGCGGCATAACCCATTACGAGGTCAGCACGATGTCGGATATCTGGTTGTTGCGTATCGGGATCGTGATCGCAGGCGCGTTGCTCATCGCCGCGATCTATTTCTTCGGCCGACCGAGCAAGCCGAGTCAAGGCCGCAAAGTCCGCAGCGATTCGCCCGATCAGGGTGCGCCGCGCGCCGAGCCGCGGCTCTCCGCCGAGGGACACGCTGCCGCTTCCGCGCAGGGCGATGTCGCCTTCGTGCAGGACGAGATTCCATTGCAGCCGCCGCCGTCCGGCCCGGAACTCGGAAAGCGCGACCGCGAGGATTTCGACAAGATCGTCACGCTCTACGTCGCTGCGCGTTCCGGGCAGGTGCTGCGTGGTCCGGATATCGTGGTCGCGGCCGAGAAGGCCGGTCTCAGCTACGGTTATATGAATATCTTCCATCGGTTGGTGGACGGCCGCCCCGACAGCGGCCCGATCTTCAGCGTCGCCAATATCAAGAAGCCCGGCAGTTTCGAAATGGCCGAGATCCAGGCGCTGGAAACCCCGGCGATCGCGTTCTTCCTGACTTTGCCTGCGCCGATCGCCGCGCTGGATGCCTGGGAAAAACTGCTGCCGACCGCGCAGCGCATGGCCGAGCTGCTCGACGGCGTGGTGCTGGACGAATCCCGCAACGCGCTCGGTCGCCAGCGCATCGCGCACATCCGCGACGACCTGCGCGCCTACGACCGCCAGCACGAAGCGCCGCCGATTTCCAAGAACACCCGCTGGTAACCGTATGGCGACCGTAGCCCGGGTAAGCGCAGCGCACCCGGGGCCCTTGATTCCGGAAGACACGAAATCCCGGGTGTGGCCTGCGGCCTTACCCGGGCTACAGAACGAACGATGACCGACCCCGCCGCCCGTATCGCCGAACTGCGTCGCCGGATCGACGACGCCAACCATCGCTATTACATTCTCGACGACAATTCGATCCCGGATGCCGAATACGACCGGCTGATGCGCGAACTGGAAGCGCTGGAAGCCGCGCATCCGGAATGTGCAGACCCATCATCGCCGACCCAGCGCGTCGGTAACCAGCCATCGTCGAAATTCGAGGAAGTCGCGCACAGCGTGCCGATGCTGTCGCTGGGCAACGCGTTCACCGACGAGGAGATCGTGGACTTCGTCGCCCGCATCGAGAAGGAAACCGGCGACGGTGCGCCGATGTTCTCGGTCGAACCCAAGCTCGACGGGTTGGCGATCAGCCTGCGCTACGAACACGGCGTATTCGTGCGTGGCGCGACCCGCGGCGACGGCAGCACCGGCGAGGACGTCACCGCCAATCTGCGCACCGTGAAGTGCATTCCGCTGAAGCTGCGCGATGACGCCGGCCCGGTGCCGGACGTGCTCGATGTGCGCGGCGAAGTGTTCATGCCCAAGGCCGCGTTCGAGCGCTACAACGCGTGGGCATTGGCGAACGGCGAAAAGACCCTCGCGAATCCACGCAATGGCGCCGCCGGCTCGCTGCGCCAGCTCGATCCGCGCATGACCGCCAAGCGTCCGCTGAGTTTCTATGCCTATGCGCTGGGCGAAGTCAGCGCGATACCGGCGGGCGTCGACACGCATTCCCATGCGCTGGCCTGGCTGAAGACGCTCGGCCTGCCGATCTGTCCGGAAGCGCGCACCGCGCGCGGGGTCGACGGCGTGCTCGCGTTCTATCGCGACCTCGGCGCACGTCGCGATGCATTGCCCTACGACATCGACGGTTCGGTGTACAAACTCGACCGCTACGATCAGCAGCGCGCGATGGGTTTCGTCTCGCGCGCGCCGCGCTGGGCGATCGCGCACAAGTACCCGGCGCAGGAAGAGGCGACCGTGGTCGAGGCCATCGACGTGCAGGTCGGTCGCACCGGCGCGTTGACGCCGGTCGCGCGGCTCAAACCGGTGCAGGTTGCGGGCGTGGTCGTCACCAACGCTACGCTGCACAACGCCGATCAGGTCGCGCGTCTCGATGTGCGCGTCGGCGATGCGGTGATCGTGCGCCGTGCCGGCGATGTGATTCCGGAAGTGGTGCGCGTGATCGACGAGCGCCGGCCGCGCGATGCGGCGGGCGAAGTGCTGCATCCGCCGTACGTCTTGCCGACGGTTTGCCCGGTCTGCGGGTCGACGGTCGAACGCGAAGAAGGCGAAGTCGTCGCCCGCTGCACCGGCGGCCTGTTCTGCGCCGCGCAGCGCAAGCAGGCATTGATCCATTTCGCATCGCGTCGCGCGATGGATATCGAAGGCCTCGGCGAACGCTTCGTCGATGCGCTGGTCGAGTTCGGCTACGTCAAGACCGTCGCCGATCTGTACAGACTCACCCTCGACGACTTCCTGGA
The DNA here is from genome assembly GCA_040079515.1 of Lysobacteraceae bacterium. Taxonomy (GTDB): domain Bacteria; phylum Pseudomonadota; class Gammaproteobacteria; order Xanthomonadales; family Xanthomonadaceae; genus Lysobacter_I. The sequence continues at coordinate 69,676 of JBEBKD010000010.1, read as the reverse complement.
AATGAAGCGCCGCGCCGACGAACGCGAAGGCACCACGCCGGAAACGGTGAAAGCTGGCAAGGTCGCCAGCAAATGGGCGGAAAATCTGATCGCCGCGATCGATGCCAGTCGCGACACCGCGCTGGAGCGCGTGCTGTTCGCGTTGGGTATCCGCGATGTCGGCGAGAGCACGGCGAAGACATTGACGCGCCATTTCGGTGCGCTCGATCCGTTGATGGCGGCCGATGAGGACACGCTCAAGCAGGTGCCCGATATCGGTCCGATCGTCGCCGCGCGCATCGCGCATTTCTTCGCCGAACCGCACAACCGCGAGGTGATCGCGGCGCTGCGCGCGAACGGAGTGCATTGGCCGGAAGGTGCGCCGCAGCGTTCGAGCGAAGGTCCGCTCGCCGGCAAGACCGTGGTGCTCACCGGTGGTCTGGCGTCGATGTCGCGGGACGAAGCGGGCGCGAAGCTCGAAGCGCTCGGCGCGAAGGTGTCCGGAAGCGTGTCGAAGAAAACCGGCATCGTGATCGCCGGAGAAGCCGCCGGCAGCAAGCTCGCAAAAGCACAGGAGCTCGGTGTCGAGATCTGGGACGAAGCCGCGCTGCTGGCCTTCCTTGCAGAGCATGCCTCTGCATGACGTGCATTTCAGCGAATCGAAATGACGTTGTCATCTCCGCGAACGCGGGGGGGCAGAATTTTTCTTTCGCTGCAATCAACGCTACTGGATCCCCGCGTTCGCGGGGATGACGATGTGATGCGACCGTCTTCCTCATCCGACTGGCGCCCCAACGCTAACCTCGACGCGTTGCGGCTGCGTGCGCGGCTGTACGCGACGATCCGCGCCTTCTTCGCCGGACGCGATGTGCTCGAAGTCGAAACGCCGGTGCTTTCGGTCGCCGGCAATACCGACCCGAACATCGAATCGTTCTCGCTGGAGTTCTCGGGCCGCACCGACGGCGCACCGCTCACGCGCTGGCTGCGCACGTCGCCCGAGTTTCCGCTCAAACGTCTGCTGGCGGCGGGCATCGGCGATTGCTACGAACTCGGCCGCGTCTTCCGCAATGGCGAAGCCGGCGGCCGCCACAATCCGGAATTCACGATGCTGGAGTGGTATCGCGTCGGCTGGGATCATCACCGACTGATCGACGAAACCGTCGAACTGGTACAGGCGGCGCTGCAACTGCTCGGCCGCAGCGCGAGCGTCGAGACGACGTGTTTCCGCGATCTGTATCGCGACCGGCTCGGCATCGATCCCTTCACCGCAGCCGATGTCGAACTGCGTGCGGCGCTCGGCGATGTCGAGATCGATCCGAGCGGACTCGACAGGGACGACTGGCTGGATCTGCTGATGACCCATCGATTGCAGCCGGACTTCGATCGCGATGGCATCCTCGTCATCCACGACTATCCGGCATCGCAGTGTGCGCTGGCGAAAATCCGCGCAGGGCAGGGCGATGAATCCGCGGTCGCCGAGCGTTTCGAGCTGTATCTCGGTCCGCTGGAACTCGCGAACGGTTATCACGAACTGACCGATGCGGCAGAACAACGCGCCCGGTTCCGGCGCGACCATGCCGTCCGCGCGGAACGCGGAGCGGTGCAGCCGCCGATCGATGAGGCGCTGCTCGCGGCGATGACGACCGGATTGCCGTCCAGCTCCGGCGTGGCGCTGGGCGTCGAGCGACTGCTGATGGCGATGCTCGATACCGACCGGATCGCCGATGTTCTGGCCTTCGATTTCGCTCATGCTTGAGTCTGGCCGCCGGGTTCCTGAACGGAATTCCGCTGGACGTCCAGCTGCCCGGAAAATTCGCCGGCCGTTCATGCGCATTGGCCGACGCTAGGCCCACACAAACGCTGGCGCCACACAACTCGGGGGTTGGAAACCAATGCGCAATACACTCTTCCTGATCGCATTCGTCGCTACGGCTGGACTCGCCAGCGCGCCGACACAGGCGCAATGGTCGGACGACGACTACGAAGACGACCTGATCCGATGCGAATCGCGCGATGGCCGCACCGAGCGTTGCGAGACAGATGGCGCCGATGCTCAACTGGTACGGCAGCTCTCCGGCAGTCCTTGCATCCGAGGCCGCAGTTGGGGCACCGATTCGCGCGGTGTCTGGGTCAGCTCCGGTTGCCGCGCCGATTTCCGCATCGATAGCGGTTACGGTTACGACAACAGCTACGACAATGGCTACGGCGGCAGTTATGGCTACGGTAGCGACTACGGCTATGGCGACAGTAGCGGTGTCTTCCGCTGCGAATCCCGCAAAGGTCGCACCGAACGATGCAATAGTAATGGCGGTCGTGCCCAGTTCGTCCGCCAGCTGTCGAATACGCCCTGCATCCGTGGCCGCAGTTGGGGCAGCGATTCGCGCGGCGTGTGGGTGAGCGACGGTTGCCGTGCCCTGTTCACCACGAACGGCGGTTATGGCGGCAATTACGGGAACGGCTACGGAAACAACTACGGCTACGGCAACGACCTGGTCCGTTGCGAATCGCGCGACAACCGCAGCCACAGTTGTGCGATGTCTGCTGGCCGCAATGGCAACATCCGCTTGCTGCGCCAGTTGTCGGGCAAACCCTGTATCGAAAACCAGACATGGGGCCGTTCGCGCACTGGCGTGTGGGTAACCCAGGGCTGTCGTGCGGAATTCGTGACCGGTCGTGGAGGCAACAACAACGGCGGCGGTTATCAACGCCCGCCCGGCGATCTGGGCGGCGCGCCAGGCGGCAAGCGTTCGTCGGTTTATCAGGATACTTCGGACGGGCGCGAGCCCGGCGATCTGGGCGAAGCAACCGTGACTCCGGTCAGCCAGCGTCCTCCTTCCTCGGAAGTTCGCCAGCGCCCGCCGTCCGAAGTGATCGTCGAGCGTCCGGGCAACGTCGAGCCGGTGGAGCGTCAATCCCGTCCGGTCGAGGAAGCTCCAGGGCGTCTCGAAATCCAGACCGTCGAGGACGCACCAGGTCGGATACCGCCGCGCAACACCGGAGATCCGGCAGAGATCCAGGTCGACGCGGCGCAGCCGGCTCCTCGTGAGCGTGGCCTCGAGCGTGGCGAACGTCCGCGTTGAGACTTGCCGTCCGCAGCTGCGTTCTGTGACGCGGTTTGGTCTGCACGACCCGGCCTAGGCCGGGTCGTTTCGTTTGCGGACCGGTAGAATGGAAGGATGAAGGACGATATCGATTACGCGCGCTACGACCGCATCCGCCCGATCCGCTGGACCGGCGACATGCTCGAACTCCTGGACCAGCGCAAACTGCCGTTCACCGTCGAATACGTGGCTTGCCGCACCGCCAGCGCCGTCGCGGTGGCGATCCATGCCCTGATCGTGCGCGGCGCGCCGGCGATCGGCATTGCCGCTGCCTGGGGTGTGGTGCTCGCCGCGCGCGAGCTCGACGCGGCCAGTGCCGGTGAGATCGTGACCGCGGCCGAGGCGGTCGAACGGCTGGAGCCAGTCATGCAACAGCTCAATGCCGCGCGACCGACCGCCGTCAATCTGGCTTGGGCGTTGGCGCGCATGCGTCGGGCACTGGCCAATGCCGGCGACGATTGGCGGACGGTGCTGTTCCGCGAAGCGCAGGCGATCGCCAACGAAGACCTCGCTGCGAATCACAAAATGGGCAAACTCGGCGCAGCGCTGATCGCCAAGGGCAGCGGAGTCCTCACTCACTGCAATACCGGCTCGCTGGCGACTGCAGGCTTCGGCACCGCACTGGGTGTGATCCGTGCGGGCGTCGCCCAAGGCCGCATCGACCGTGTGTTCGCTGGCGAGACCCGGCCCTGGCTGCAGGGTGCGCGGTTGACGGTGTGGGAACTGCAGCAGGACGGCATCGATGCGACGCTGATCGCCGATTCGGCCGCATCGCATCTGATGAAAACCGGACAGGTTCAGTGGGTGATCGTCGGCGCGGACCGGATCTGCGCCAATGGCGATGTCGCCAACAAGATCGGTACGTATCAGCTCGCCATCGCGGCGCGCTACCACGGTGTCAAATTCATGGTGGTGGCGCCGTCGTCGACGGTCGATATGGCGACCGCCAGCGGCGGGAAGATCGAGATCGAAGAACGCGACCCCGGTGAACTGTTCGGCGTCGGCGGCGTGCGCACGGTGCCCGAAGGCGTCAACGCCTGGAATCCGGTGTTCGATGTTGCGCCTTCGGAACTGATCGATGCCATCGTTACCGAACGCGGGGTCGTCGAACGTCCGAACCGGGTATCGATGCAGACCTTTTTCGGTCACTGAGCGCACAAAGTCCGCCCGATTGTCGCGAGCCGTCATCGAGCCCGATCGGGCGCGCGCAAGTCGCTGTTTCTGCATGGGAAAAAGGCGCTGCGCAGCAGGGCGTCGAAGGCCTCCGCGTGCTACAATTCCGGCTTCGCGCATGGACCCGCGCGCGCCCTCCGGAGCGACTCCCAGACAGCCCCCGACGCAGCAGGGGCGATCTCGTGTGTCGGTCCTGCAGAGGCGCCCGCGCTGCCGTGCCGCCACTCCTGCCTAAGAAGTCGTAATGACCGATCTCGCGAAAGAAATCATTCCCGTCAATCTCGAAGACGAGATGCGCCGCAGCTATCTCGACTACGCCATGAGCGTGATCGTGGGTCGCGCACTTCCGGATGTGAGGGACGGCCTGAAACCGGTGCATCGCCGCGTGCTTTTCGCGATGAACGAGCTCGGCGCGCACAGCAACAAACCCTACTACAAGTCGGCGCGCATCGTCGGTGACGTCATCGGTAAATATCACCCGCACGGCGACCAGTCGGTGTACGACACCTTGGTACGCATGGCGCAGCCGTTCTCGCTGCGTTACCTGCTGGTGGACGGGCAGGGCAACTTCGGTTCGGTCGACGGCGACAATGCCGCGGCGATGCGTTACACCGAAGCGCGCATGGCCAAGCTCACCCATGAGTTGATGGCCGACATCGACAAGGATACGGTCGATTTCCAGCCCAACTACGACGAAAAGGAACTGGAACCGACGGTGATGCCGTCGCGATTCCCGAACCTGCTGGTGAACGGTTCTGCCGGCATTGCGGTCGGCATGGCCACCAATATTCCGCCGCACAACCTGTCTGAAGTGATCGACGCCACCGTCGCGCTGCTCGACGATCCCGAGATCGATATCGACGGCCTGATGCAGCACATTCCTGGCCCGGATTTTCCGACTGCAGGCATCATCAACGGCGTCGGTGGCATCCATATCGCCTACCGCACCGGACGTGGCCGTGTCCGCATGCGCGCTCGCGCCGAGGTCGAAGTCGCCGACAACGGTCGCGAAGCGATCATCGTCACCGAGATTCCCTATCAGGTGAACAAGGCGCGGTTGATCGAGAAGATCGCCGAGCTGGTGAAGGAAAAGAAGCTCGAAGGCATCAGCGAGCTGCGCGACGAGTCCGACAAGGACGGCATGCGAATCTTCATCGAGGTCAAGCGCGGCGATTCCGCCGAAGTGGTGCTCAACAACCTCTATCAGCAGACCCAGATGGAGTCGGTGTTCGGCATCAACATGGTGGCGCTGGTCGACGGCCGCCCGCAGTTGCTCAACCTCAAGCAGATCCTCGAAGCCTTCGTGCGCCATCGTCGCGAAGTCGTCACCCGCCGCACCATCTTCGAACTGCGCAAGGCCCGTGCCCGCGCGCACATCCTCGAAGGTCTGACGGTCGCGCTGGCGAACATCGACGAGATGATCGAGCTGATCAAGACCTCGGCCAATCCCAACGAAGCGCGCGAACGCCTGCTCGCCAAGACCTGGGATGCCGGTCTGGTCGCGTCGTTGCTGGCCGCTGCTGGCAGCGATGCCTCCAAGCCGGAAGATCTGCCGCACGGTGTTGGGCTCATCGATGGCATGTACCAGTTGACCGAGGTGCAGGCCAAGGAAATCCTGGAAATGCGCTTGCACCGCCTCACCGGGCTGGAGCAGGACAAGCTCACCGAGGAATACAAGAATCTGCTCGGTGTGATCCGCGGTCTGATCGAGATTCTCGAAAACCCGGACCGTCTGCGCGAAGTGATCCGCGACGAATTGCGCGAAGTGAAGGAAGCCTTCGGCGACGAGCGCCGCAGCGAAATCCGCGCCAGCGAAGAAGACCTCGACATTCTCGATCTGATCGCGCCGGAAGATGTGGTGGTCACGCTGTCGCATGCGGGATACGCCAAACGCCAGCCGGTCACCGCCTACCGTGCCCAGAAGCGCGGCGGTCGCGGTCGCAACGCAGCATCGACCAAGGACGAGGATTTCATCGACCAGCTCTGGCTGGTGAATACGCACGACACTCTGTTGACCTTCACCAGCAGCGGCCGCGTGTTCTGGCTCTCGGTGCACCAGTTGCCGGATGCCGGACCGAATGCCCGCGGCCGTCCGATCATCAACTGGTTGGCGCTGGAACCAGGCGAGCAGGTCCAGGCAGTGCTGCCGGTGCGCAGCTACGACGACGAGCATTTCGTGTTCTTCGCCACCCGCAACGGCACGGTCAAGAAAACGCCGCTCACCGAATTCGCCTACCGGCTCGCGCGCGGCAAGATCGCGATCAATCTCGACGAGGGCGATGCGCTGATCGGCGTGGCGCTGACCGATGGTCATCGCGACATCATGCTGTTCGCCAGCAACGGCAAGACCGTGCGTTTCGATGAAGCCGCAGTGCGCGCCGTCGGCCGTACCGCGACCGGCGTGCGCGGCATGAAGCTGGCCGCAGGCGAGAAGGTGGTCAGCTTGATCGTCGCCGAGTCGGCGGGCGACCAGCCAGAGGTCGAGGACGATGCGGGCGATGAGGTCATGGAGGCTGCGAGTGACGACGTTGTCATCGAGACGCCGGTCGAAATCGACGATGCCTCTGTCGCCTACATCCTCACCGCGACCGAGAACGGCTATGGCAAACGCACGCCGCTGGCTGATTACCCGCGCAAGGGCCGCGGCACCCAGGGCGTGATCGGCATCCAGACGACGGCGCGCAACGGCAAGCTGGTGGCTGCGGTGTTGCTGAGCAGCCGCGATGAAGTGCTGCTGATTTCCGACGGCGGCACACTGGTGCGCACCCGCGCTGCAGAGATCTCCCAGGTCGGCCGCAACACCCAGGGCGTCACCCTGATGCGCTTGGCCGAGGACGAAACGCTGCAGGCATTGGAGCGGCTCGATGCGTCGCTGGACGAGGATGACATTTCCGAGACTTCTGAGGCCCTGCAGCCGCCTACGGGCGTTGGAGCGCTGCAGCCCAAGAACGACGCGTAACACCGCCAGTCGTGAACGCATGACGACAGGCCGCCTTATGGGCGGCCTGTCGCGTTTGTGGGGTATCTAGACGCAGTGGTGTTCTGCCTCAGGGCATTACGAGGAACTCCCAGGCATAGTCGCTACCTGTCCTGCCCAGTGGCGTCGACTGCGCTAGCAGTAAATTCTGGAAGTTGCCCGCACCGCTGAGTACGTATACGGAGGTGTTGGCGGGGATGACCTTGCTTATCGCGTAGAGGTCTTTCTTGCCATCACGGTCGTAATCGCCAAGTACGAAGCTCCAGCCGCCGTCCGTGCCTGTTGATCCAAGCGTGGTAGCGACCTGCCGCAGGAAATTCTGATATCCGTTAGCGCCATTCAACACATGGACTTCCGTTCTTCCGGAGCCACCCGCCCGGGCGATGCCGTATACATCAGCAATGCCATCATTGTTGTAGTCGCCGACCTTGAAGATCCAACTGCCGTCGCTTCCGGTCTGCCCGAGGATGGTCGCATGATGGCCGAGGAAGCTCTGAAAGTTGCCGACGCCGTTCAGAACATGCACTTCCGTCTTTCCGGAAGCGCCGATGCGGTTGATGGCGTACAGATCAAGCGTACCGTCCCGATTGTAATCGGCGACATCGAATTGCCAGGTCGTATTGGTGCCAGTTGTGTGCAGGGCGGTGGTGCTGTGCAACAGGAAGCTCTGATAGCTGTTCGCGCCGTTGAGGACATGGACTTCCGTGGTGTTGGAGCCACCCTGCTTGCTGATGATGTAGATATCCTGTGCTCCGTCCTTGTTGTAATCGCCTCGTGCGAACGTCCATGAAGCGTCGTTACCGGTCTGATTCAGCGCGGTCGCGATATTCGAAGCGAAGCTTTGATAGTTGGATATTCCGTTCAGGGCATGAACTTCAGTTCTTGCGGAACCTCCCAATTTCGCGATCGCGATCAGATGCGGCGCGATCGTGGGCTGTTGACATTGAATGCCGACGGCATTGAACGCGGCGTTGACATCGGCTGCAGCGTAGCCGTAGTCCTGCGCTGCCATCCGCACCCCGCAAACGCCCTGCTTGAAATTGGTGCTCGCAGTCCAGTACAGATCGTTCGCTCGCGCGAAGACCTTGAAAGCCATCGGCGTATTCCAGCCTGGTTTTGTCGCCAGCAGATAGAACGCCTTGTTGTAGACGCCTGATGAGTAATGCACATCCATCTCGCCGATATAGTTTGATGCGTGACCGATCGAATACCCATCCTTCGACGGATTGGCCATGTAGCGCAGGGCGCCGGTTCCTTTATAGATTTGCGCTCCGACAAGGAAGTCATTCGTGCCCTTCATATAGTATTCGGCTGCTTCGCCGGCAATGTCAGAGAACGCTTCGTTGATGCCGCCTGACTGACCCGTATAGGTCAGCTTTGAGTTCTGCGAGGTGAAACCATGCGAGACTTCGTGCGAGACGAAGTCGAGACTGACCAGCGGATAAAATTTGCTGGCGCCATCTCCGAAGGCCATCGATGAGCCGTCCCAGAATGCATTCTCATAGCCATTGCCGTAATGGACACGCATTGCCAGCAAGAAGGTCAGTGGCGGCTTGCTGATGTATGCGTTGTACATGTTATAGACGATGCCGCCGAAGTAATGCGCATCGTTGAGTGGAGAGTATGCGCCGTTGACAGATCTCACTGTGTTGCGTGGACAGGTGTAGGAAAAGGTATTTGCGCTGTCTGTGCCCTGATTGAGGTCCATCGTCGCGACGGCGGCATTGCTCATGATGCATGTGCCGCCCGACTGGACGACATCGAGCCTGCCGTATTGGACACCGTACTCGTACTGGCCGGTCTTGAGGTTGCCACCGGGGCCGGTACCGATGAGCGCGTGCTGAAGATTGTCGAACTGCTGCAGGATGCGGCCGTTCTCGGCATCGATGATCACGGTCGGACGCATCGGCGTGCCACCGCGAGCAGTATCAGCGAAATACGACACCACGTACGCTTTGCGCGCGCGGCCGTTGTCGTCGATGTGGATCATCAGGTCAGACTTCTCCGCGCTGGTGCGCATAAAGCCTACGCGATTGCCCAGACCGGCGCTCTTGCCGATGGTGAGCGCGTTGTTGCTGCTGATGCGCGGTTTTCCGACGGAAATCTCGCTTGCGAGTCCCTCGACTTTTTGGCCGAACAAGCTTCTGATATTGCCGCTTTCGTCTTCGTTGACGACGACATGTTCGCCGAAGATCGGCAGGCCGCGAAAGGTCTGCTGGTAGCGGTGGTTGCGCACTCCCTGGCTGTTTTCGCGATCGAGCAGGAACAGACGCGAGTCGGCGTCCAGTCCGAGTGCCTGTTCGTGACGGGTGTGAACCATGGATACCATGCCTGTCTTAACGGCAGCGGCATTCTGCTGTGCGATACGGGTGCTGTCCTGCTGATGCAGGTCGGTGCGTACGGCGGCGACTACACTCTGCGCGGTACCGCACAGGAACAGTGTGATCGCCGATGCGAGAATGGTTCGGGTTCGAAGGGAAGTTTTCACGGTTCAACGGTCCTTATGTCGCGGGCAAGCATCCCTGATTTACGGGTGCGTTCGATCCCGAACGCCCCGGTCCTTGTAGGCCCTCCCACGAACTGCAACGCCATCCTTGGATCGCTTTCTGCCATGGCGGGCGGAGAGAGCACAGTGCGAGCATGTCGCATTCGCAGTATCCCCGTACATTGTGTCCATCCATGAGACTGTGCCCGACTGCAGACTGTTTTTCCGACATCGGCCAATTAGAAGCGGTACGTGGTTCGCTGGCTTGGGCGGCCATGGCTGAAGAGGTATAGTTGGCTTCGATTAATGTTAAAAAAAAGTCAAAAAAATGTTTAAAAAAAGTGATTCATTGTTCAAAAGGTTCTCTATACTCGCCACCACATCCAGGAGGCCATATGTGTCGCACGTCGCGGTTTGAGGTGGTGAGTCGGGTTCGCAATTCGGTTCGGCAATTGGGTTCGGGGGTCGGATTGGCGCTGCTGTTGGCCGCCATGACGATCCTGCCGGGCTGCGGCAACAAGGAGGTCGGGCAATTGCCCGAGGTCAGCGGCGAGGCCATCAAGGCCAAGCCCAACGAGGTCAAGGGCTTCGCGCTGGTCCGGGCCTATCCCGACCAGGATGGCGATACGCTGGCGATCGCTCTGGAGTTCTCCCGGCCGCTGGTCGGCACACAGGACTTCGACAAACTCATCACCTTCGCCACGTCGGTCAACGACAAGAGCAGTTGGAAGCTCGACGACAGCGGCAAGATCCTGCGCTTCCCATTCGTTTCGGTGAATACCGAATACACCCTGAAGATCTCGGGCAAGCTCGCTGCCGCCGACGGCAGCGTGCTCGGTCACGATGTCGAACAGAAGGTCTACACGGGCGAGCTCGATCCCGCCGTGGGCTTCGCTTCGCAGGGCAGCGTACTGCCGGCCCGCGACAGCCGCGGCTTGCCGGTGGTCTCGGTCAACGTGCCCGAGGTCGACGTCGAATTCCTGCGCGTGCGCGAGAAATCGCTGCCGCAGTTCTTCGCCGAATACCAGCGCGGCGGTCGCCGCAGCGGCTGGGAACTGGACAACGACTACGGCGACGGCACGCCCTTGGCCAAGCTGGCCGAACCGGTCTACACCAACCGCTTCGTGCTCGGCGGCAAGCGCAACGAGCGCGCGGTGACCTATCTGCCGATCCAGGACATCGAAGAACTGCAGGAGCCTGGTCTGTACTTCGCGGTGATGAAGCGCACCGGCCAGTTCCGCGAGCAGTTCGAAACCACATTCTTCACGGTCAGCGACATCGGTCTGCACGTCCGCGCCTACAAGGACAAGCTGTTCGTCCATACCGCATCGCTGCAGGACGGGTCGGGGATCAACAGCGTCGATCTGCAGATCATCAATGCTGCCGGCGAAACCACGCTCAAGGGTCAGACCGACCGCAACGGCAATGCGATGCTGCCGTACAAACTCGACGCCGCGCACGTGCTGATCGCCCGCCGCAGCAGCGATATCTCGATGCTGCCGTTCAATCAGCCAGCGCTGGATCTGTCCGAATTCGCGGTCAGTGGTCGCGAGCCGGCATGGTTCGATGTGTTCGCATGGGCCGGACGCGATCTGTACCGCCCCGGCGAAGTCGTGCGCATTTCCGCGTTGCTGCGCGACAACGACGGCAAGCCGGTGCCGATGAAGGGCAAGAAGGCGCAGCCGCTGTTCGTGCGCCTGAAACAGCCCGATGGCAAACCCTTCATCGAAAGCCGGATCGAAGCCGGCGCGCAGGGGTATTACAGCTTCGACAAACTGATCCCGGTCGAAGCGCCGACCGGCCGCTGGCAGGTCGAATTCCGCACCGATCCGGCCAGCACCGAAGCGGTGCAGGGCATGAGTCTGCGGATCGAGGAGTTCCTGCCCGAGCGCATGAAGCTCGATCTCGCCACCGCCGACGCGGTGCTGAAGCCGGGCAAGCCGCTGAAGCTCGAAGCCATCGGTGCGTACCTCTACGGTGCGCCTGCAGCAGGCAATCGTTTCACCGCGAAACTCGCGGTCGCGGTCGAACAGCATCCGGTCGAGTCGATGCCGGGTTACTTCTTCGGCGATCCCACGTTGACGCTGCCGAAGGACGCCAACGACGTCGTCGATACCACGCTCGACGCACAGGGCAAGCTGTCGCAGGACATCACCCTGCCCGAGGAAGCGAAACCGGCATCGCCGATCGCGGCCATCGTGTCCGGCAGCCTGTTCGAGACCGGTGGGCGCAGCGTCAATCGTTCGATCAAACGCGTGATGTGGCCGGCGGATGCCCTGGTCGGCGTGCGTCCGATGTTCGACGACAAGGAAGGTCCGGACAGCAACAGCAACGCCGGCTTCCAGCTGATGCGCGTTGACAGCGATGGCAAGCCTCGCCCCGCGAAAGGTCTGAAGGTCACGCTGGTGCGCGAGCATCGCGATTACCACTGGAACTACGACAACGACGAAGGTTGGGACTTCGACTTCACTTCGCGCTTCGACAATGTCGAGACGCGTACCATCGATGCCGGCGCGACCGCGATCAAGTTCGATTTCCCGGTCGAATGGGGCACCTACCGCGTCGACGTGCTCGATCCGGGGACCGGTCTGACCACGCGTTATCCGTTCGAAGCCGGTTGGGGTTGGGGCGATGAGAACCGCGGCCTCGATGCGCGTCCCGACAAGGTCAAGGTCGCGCTCGACAAGACCGCTTACAACACCGGCGATACTGTGAAGGTCACGCTGACCCCGCCGCACGACGGCAAGGGCCTGCTGATGGTCGAAAGCGGCGAGCGCATGATCTATGTGCAGGATGTCGATGTGAAGCGCGGCAGCAGCTTCGAGATTCCGGTGACCAAGGAGTGGGAGCGTCACGACATCTACATCACCGCACTCGTGTTCCGCGGCGGCAGCGCGTCGGACAAGATCACGCCGGCCCGCGCCGTCGGCATCGCCTATGTGCCGATGGACCGCGTATCGCGTCGGGTCGACGTCGGACTGTCGCTGCCGAAGCAGATGCGTCCCGAGCAGACGCTCACGACCACGGTCGCGGTACCGAAACTCGCCGGCCAGGAGGCTTACGTGACGGTGTCGGCGGTCGATGTCGGCATCCTCAACATCACCCAGTTCCCGGTGCCCGACGCCAACAAGCATTTCTTCGCCCAGCGCAGGCTCGGTGTGGATGCCTACGACGTCTACGGCCGCATCATCGAGAGCCTCGAAGGCGAGATCGGCAGAATCCGCTTCGGTGGCGACATGGCGCTGCAGCCGCTGGCGCAGGCGCGCAGGCCGACATCGAAAGTGCAGACGGTCGATCTGTTCTCCGGCCCGGTGAAACTCGATGCGAAGGGCAACGCGAAGATCGCGCTGAAGGTGCCCGATTTCAACGGCACGCTGCGCGTATCGGCGCTGGCCTATTCGGCCGAACGCTACGGCAACGGCGACGCCGAGATCGTGGTGCGCGCGCCGATCGTGGCCGAAGCCAGCTATCCGCGCGTGCTCGCGCCGGGCGACCGCAGCAACGTCACCCTCGATCTGACCAACTTCACCGGCAAGGCCGGCGATTTCGACGTCAAGATCGAAGGCCTCGGCCCGCTGACGGTGGCGCAGGGCGCGCGCAGCGCGAAGCTGGCCATCGGCGGCAAGACCACGCTCACGTTCCCGCTGTCGGCGGGCGAGGGTTACACCACCGCGAAGATCCATGTGCTGGTGAACGGCAACGGCTTCAAGGTCGATCGCCGATTCGATGTGCCGGTGCGTCCGGCCTGGCCGAGCGTGCTGCGCACGAAGACCCAGACCTTGAATGCGCTCGCTCCGATCGCGATGGACGCCGGCTTCGCCGATGGTCTGATGCCCGGGTCGGTCACTGCGCAGATGACGGTCAGCGCACTGCCGCCGATCCCGTTCGCCAGCGCGCTGAAGGATGTGCTGGAGTATCCCTACGGCTGCGCCGAGCAGACCACCAGCAAGGGCTACGCCGCGCTGGTGATGGATGCCGACACCGCGAAGATGCTCGATGCCAAGGGCCTTGATGCGGCAGCGCGCAAGGCGCGCATGGACGGCGCGTTCGGGCGGCTGGCCTCGATGCAGATGTCGAACGGTCATTTCTCGATGTGGGGCGACGACAGCTACGTCAATCCCGCATTGACGCCGTACATCGTCGAGTTCCTGCTCGACGCGCGCGAGGCCGGATTCGCGGTGCCCGAGACGATGCTGCAGAAAGCATTGCAGCGGCTCAGCGAAGATCTGCTGGCCGGTGGCAACGAGTTCTACGGCCAGACCTATCGCGATCACCTGAAGTTCGCGTATCAGGCGCATGCGGGCTACGTGCTCGCGCGCGTCAACCGCGCACCGCTCGGTACGTTGCGTGCCCTGTACGACAACGAACGCGGCAAGACCAAGAACGGGCTGTCGATGGTGCATCTGGGCCTGGCGCTGTCGCTGCAGGGCGACAAGAACCGCGGCAACAAGGCGATCGCCGCCGGCTTCGCGTTCAAGAGCAGCTACGAGTACCTCGGCGACTACAGCAGCCCGCTGCGCGACAGCGCGCTGATGATCGCGTTGACCCACGAACGTGGCCTCGACAAGCCGGAGTACGACGCCAAGGTCGTCGCGCTGGGCAAGGAACTCGATGTCCGCCGCAGCGATCGCTGGTTCTATCTCAGCACCCAGGAGCAGGTCGCGCTGGCGCGCGTGGGCAAGGCGCTGTTGGCGGATCAGAAGAAACTGGTCTCCGGCGTCTGGCGTCTGGGCGATGTCAGCGACCCGGTGACCGAACGTCGCATGCAGGGTCGTCGCGTCGACTACACGGCATTGGCGCGTGGCTTCAAGTTCGAGCCGCAAGGTGCGGTGCCGCTGTACGCCAGTCTCGAAGTCGCAGGCGTTCCGCGCATCGCGCCGGCCGAGGACAAATCGGTGATCGGGATCGAGCGCAAGTGGTACACCACCGACGGCAAGCCGTGGAAACCCGGCCCGCTCACCGAAGGCGAAGCGCTGATCGTCGCGCTCAGCATCACCGCTGATCAGAGCATGCCCGATGCGCTGCTGACCGATCTGTTGCCGGCCGGTCTGGAAATCGAGAACTTCAATCTCGGTGACGGCAAGCAGTGGGCCGATGTGGTGGTGGATGGGATCCAGATCAACGATCGCGGCAGCGCGGCCGAAGTGCGGCATGAGGAATATCGCGACGATCGTTTCGTCGCCGCGATCAAGCTCGATCGCGGCCAGACCGCGCGGGTGTTCTACCTCGTGCGCGCGGTGACCCCGGGCACCTACACCGTGCCGCCGTCGCTGGTCGAAGACATGTATCGCCCGCAATTGCGCGGCGTGGGCAAGTCGACGCCGGCTACGATCACGGTGGTGCAGCCGAAATAACGGCCCATATCAGCCATCGGGCGAATCTTGTCATCCAGAACGACAATAGTCCGAGCAGAGTTTTCCTCCTCCCCTTGCGCGAAGCGCAGGGGGAGGTTGGGAGGGGGTAGCTCTTCAGTGTCAAAGCACCCCTCCCCAGCCCTCACCTTCGCCTGCGGCGAAAGGGAGGGAGAGGAGACCGGCCTCCCAGAATTGTTGACTGAACTGTTGTTGCGCGTGGTGGCGAAGATTGTGTTCTGCTCACCACGAATATCACTTTCACGAACGGTTGTATGAATCGCCAACCATCGCTGCGATCTCGCCGCCTGCTGCCCCGGCTCCGCTGGGGCACCGTCGCGTTGCTGTCGACCTTGCTGCTGCTCGATCTGATCTTCCCGCCGCAACTGCCCAAGGCCCGCGACACCAGCACCCTGGTGGTCGCCCGCGACGGCACGCCGCTGCGCGCGTTCGCCGATGCCGATGGCGTCTGGCGTTATCCGGCGACGCCGGAGTCGGTGTCGCCGCTGTATCTCGAAGCGCTGCTCAACTACGAAGACCGCTGGTTCTGGAAGCATCCCGGCGTGAATCCGCTGGCGCTGCTGCGTGCAGGCAGACAACTGCTGGGCAGCGGCGAAGTGGTGTCCGGCGGCTCAACGCTGACGATGCAGGTTGCGCGCATTCTCGATGCCAAGCGCACGCGACATACGCGCACGCCGTTCCGGAAACTGCGGCAGATCCTGCGTGCGCTGCAGCTCGAAGCGCATCTGTCGAAGCGCGAGATCCTGATCCTGTATCTGGAGCGCGCACCGTTCGGCGGCACCATCGAAGGCGTCGAGGCGGCCAGTTGGGCGTATCTGGGCAAACCCGCATCGCGCTTGTCGAAAGCGGAGGCGGCATTGCTCGCGGTGCTGCCGCAATCGCCGAGCCGGCGGCGCCCGGACCGTCATCCGGACGCCGCACAGGCCGCGCGCGACAAAGTGCTGGACCGCATGGCGACGCTAGGCGTGTGGAGCAAGGCCGAGGTCGACGACGCGCGGATCGAACCCGTTGTTGCGCGTCAGCTGCAGCCACCGCTCAGCGCCGCGCTGTTGGCCCAGCGGCTGCGTGTAGCGCATCCAAAAGCATCGCGCATCACTTCGACCATCGACGCCAATCTGCAGCGCACGCTGGAAGAGCGCGTGACCTCGTATTTCTCGAATCTGCCGGAGCGCACTTCGGCCGCGCTGCTGGTGGTCGACAACGAAACGATGGAAGCGCGCGCCTATGTCGGCTCGCTGCATTTCGGCGACAAACAGCGTCTCGGCCATGTCGATATGGTCCGCGCCTGGCGTTCGCCCGGTTCGACCTTGAAACCGTTTCTCTACGGTATGGCGATCGACGACGGCATGATCCACTCCGAAAGTCTGTTGATCGATGCGCCGCAGACGTTCGGGGATTACCGTCCGGGGAATTTCGGCGAATCCTTCAATGGCCCGATCGGCGTCGCGCAGGCACTGCGGCTGTCGTTGAACGTGCCGGCGGTCGATCTGCTTGATCGCGTTGGCCCGCAGCGCTTCGCCGCGCGCATCGATCATGCCGGCATCGCGCTGAAATTCCCGCAGGACAGCAAGCCGAATCTCGCATTGATTCTCGGCGGCACCGGCGCGCGGCTGGAGGACTTGGTCGGCACGCATGCGGCGTTCAACCGCAACGGCATTTCCGGTCGCGTGCGTTACACCCCGGACGATCCGAAGATCGACCGGCGCGCGCTGTCGCCGGGTGCGGCGTGGATCGTGCGCGAGATTCTCGAATCGAATCCGCGCCCGGGCGAACTCGAACAGTTCGATCGCGGCACGCGTCCGCGGGTGGCGTGGAAAACCGGGACCAGCTACGGATTCCGCGACGCTTGGGCGGTCGGCAGCACGCGGCACTACACGGTCGGCGTCTGGGTCGGGCGGCCCGACGGCACGCCGCTGCCCGGCCAGTACGGCGCGCTCACCGCGCTGCCGCTGCTGTTCGAGGTGGTCGATTCGCTGCCCGGCAACGCGCGCGATTCGCAGCCGCTGGCGCCGCCGTCGAACGTCGTCGAGATCGAGATCTGCTGGCCGCTCGGCATCGCCGCCGACAGCGTGCCCGCGTCGTTGTGTCAGCGCCGGATGAAGGCGTGGACGCTGGACGGCGCGGTGCCGCCGACGTTCGCGGAACGTGGTGCGCGGCTGTGGAACGCGGGCCGCGAGCGCTTCGATATCGACGCGGACACGGGCAAACGCGTGTCCGCGGTGTGTTCGTTGCCGCATCGCACTGCAACTGTCGAGATCGCGCGCTGGCCGGCGCTGGCATCGCCATGGTTGTCGGCGGAGACGCGTCGCGCATCGACGCTGCCCGCGCTCGCCGACGATTGCATGCTCGATGGTCGCGATGCCAGCGAGGAGTTGCGCATCGAAGGGCTCAATGACGGCGCCACGCTCGCGCGGGCGCCGGGCAGCGAGCATGCGGTGCGGCTGTCGCTGCGTGCGCTGGGTACGGATCGCAACATCCAGTGGCTGCTCGACGGCCGTTGGATCGCCGAAACCGAAGGTCGGCAGTCGCTGGTGCGCGACTTCGGCGAACCGGGGGAACATGTATTGACCGCGCTTGCGGACAGCGGCGCATGGACCCGATTGCGGTTCAGGGTGCTGGAGTGACGGCGAGCGATGACCGATGCGTCAATTCCGGAAGATCGCCTTGAAACCTTCGGTCAGCAGAATGAGGATCAATGGAATGACGATGAACCACACCAACAACATGATGATGGCAAAGCGGTAGAAACGCAGCTTGTCCATCCACGTCTCTTTCGCCGCGTCTTCGCCGATGGGCGGCGGCGACAGCCGTTCTTCGACGAACGCTGAGAAACCCGGATACCGTTCCAGCATGTCCCTGGACAGATCGCCCTTGTCGGTTCTGCAGAATGCGCCCGTATCGCAGTCGACGAGATACGGGCAGGCATCCGCTTCATCGCCTGCATACACGTAGCGTTCCGGCCACGGCTGCAGGCCCTCGAATCCTTTTCGATAGGTCCGGGTGAGATCGATGATCGCGTCGGAGTCGTCGAGCACCGAGGTTTCGTCGATGCGATCGTCGTCGCGTTCCGACGAAAGAAACCCGCGATAGTCCTTCGGAAGAGTCACGCCGAGCGTGGACTCGATCCTGGCGATATCGCGGGGTTTCATGGCGTGCGCGCGATCAGCCGAGCAGCGACAGCATGTGTTCCGCCGACGAAACGCGGAATTCGCCCGGCGCTTCCACTTCGAGGAATTTGACCACGCCGTCTTCGAGATAGAGCGCGAAACGCTTGCCGCGGATGCCCATGCCATAGGCGCTGGCGTCCATTTCCAGACCGAGCGCTTTGGCGAAGTCGGCGTTGCCGTCGGCGAGGATGTCCATGTCGGCGGGTGCGTTCTGGCTCGCGGCCCAGGCTTTCATCACGAACGGATCGTTGACCGACATGCAGGCGACGCCGACGCCTTTGGCGCGGAACGCTTCGAAGTGTTCGATGAAGCCGGGCAGATGCTTTTCCGAACAGGTGGGGGTGAATGCGCCCGGGACCGAGAACAGCACGGTCTTCTTGCCTTCGAAGAAGGTGCGGGTATCGATGGTGTCGATGCCGTCGTTGATGCGCTTGATGTTGACTTCGGGGATGCGGTCGCCGATCTGGATGGCCATGCGTTGCTCCTGCGTGCGTGCGGGGAATGGGAGGCACAGTGTAAAAGGAATTCTGAATGGACGTGAGACGACCCTTGAAAATGGCGCCCTTGAAAATCGATGACCGGCGCCTATTTCCAAGGCATGGCGGCACGGTGCCGCCGTTCAACGGAGAAACCCATGAGCCTCATGCGCTACCCACAGGCGTGGCCGGCACAGGCCCGCGTCCATGACGATCTGAAGCAGATCTTCGATCGTTTCCTCAACAATGCCGACAGTCCCGACGAGTCCGCGGTGGTCACCAGCCAATGGGTGCCGCGCGTCGATATCAAGGAAGAAGCCGATCGTTTCGTGATCCTCGCCGATCTGCCGGGCGTCGATCCGCAGCATGTCGAAGTGCTGATGGACAAGGGCATCCTCAGCATCAAGGGCGAACGCAGCACCGAGACGACCGAGCGGTCCGAGCGCTTCTCGCGGATCGAGCGTCGCTACGGCAGCTTCCACCGCCGCTTCGCGCTGCCCGACACTGCAGACGCGGAAGGTATCGTCGCGACCGGCCACAATGGCGTGTTGGAAGTCGTCATTCCCAAACGCCCGGAATCCACGCCGCGCCGCATCCAGGTCGGCAGCCAGACCGCCAGGGCCTGAGTCTTATCGACAGCCGCGCACGGTCCGCAATGCGGATCGTGCGTGGGCCCGTACGGCATCGGTATAGTGGATCGCATCGTCACGACAATCGCGGATTCGCAGCATGCGCTTCAAGGACTACTACGACGTGCTCGGGGTCGAACCCGGTGCAGGCGAGGCGGAACTCAAGACCGCCTATCGCCGGCTTGCGCGCAAATTCCATCCCGATGTGAGCAAGGAAGCGGGCGCCGAAGAGAAATTCAAGGCCGTCAACGAAGCCTACGAGGCGTTGCGGGACCCGGAAAAGCGCGCAGCCTACGATCAGCTGCGCGCGCGAGGCTATCGCCCGGGCGATGAAGTGCAACCGCCGCCAGGCGGTTTCGGCGGAGGTCCCGGCGGTGTCGATTTCGACGAAATCTTCGCGGGCGGCAACAACGGTGGTTTCAGCGATTTCTTCCAGGAGCTGTTCGGCCGTCGTCGCGGTGGCGGTTTCGGCGGCGTGCCCGGCGGTGCTCCCGGTGGCGCCGGCGCGCGCGCGCGCGGCGATGGGGTCACCCGCGCCAAGTTCGCAGTGCCGCTGGAAGCGCTCTATCTCAGCGATCCCGTGCGGGTTTCGGTCGCTGGCAAATCTCTGGAAGTCCGTATCCCCAAAGGCATCAAGCCCGGGCAGGCGATCCGTCTTGCCGGGCAGGGCACGGGCGGCGGCGATCTCCTGCTGGAAATCGAATACGCCGCGCATCCGCAGTTCGAAGTGGACGGACGCAACGTCATCCACGTGCTGTCGGTGGCGCCGTGGGAAGCTG
Source organism: Lysobacteraceae bacterium (assembly GCA_040079515.1). Classification (GTDB taxonomy): domain Bacteria; phylum Pseudomonadota; class Gammaproteobacteria; order Xanthomonadales; family Xanthomonadaceae; genus Lysobacter_I. The sequence goes on along the minus strand of JBEBKD010000010.1, from coordinate 49,538 downwards.
CGCTGGGCGCGTCGATCAGCGTGCCCACGCTGGGTGGGCCGGTGGAGCTGAAGATTCCTGCGGATTCGGAAGCCGGGCGCAAATTGCGCTTGCGTGGGCGTGGGTTGCCTGGGGCCGGAAGCGCAGCTGCAGGCGATCAGATCGTGGAGCTGGAAGTGTTGGCGCCGAAGGCGAATACGGACGAGGAGCGCGAGGCCTACCAGCGGATGCGCGATATCTTCGGCGACGACTGGCGTCGGGCTTAAAGCCCGACGACGTACTTGGTGATGGTGTCCGACAGCTCGGTTTCGCTGAAGGGTTTGGTCATATAGGCCTTGGCGCCCTGACGCATGCCCCACATGCGGTCGGTGTCCTGGTCCTTGGTGGTGACCAGAATGATCGGGATGTGTTTGGTGGTCGGTTCGCGGCAGATGGTGCGCGTGGCCTGGAAACCGTTGAGGTTCGGCATCACCACGTCCATCAGGATCAGGTCCGGGATTTCGCGCTTGGCGACTTCGACGCCGGCGGCGCCGTCTTCGGCGGTCAACGCTTCATGACCCAGTTTCTCGACGATGCGGCGAATGCCCATCAACTGCGACGGCGAGTCGTCGACGATCAGGATGCGTGCCATGGGGATCCCCAGATAAGACTTCGGTCAGTGTAGTCGGCCTGACGGCCGCCCGGAAGCGGGACGGCGTCATTTGTTGATGCAGCGCACAAGCGGTCACCCGGGCAATGGCGTGACGCAACCGCACTGCCCACGATTACGCGTCAGCGCCCACGCGCACCAGCGTCCGTCCGAATGAGCCACCGGCCAACATGCCGGCGAACACGTCCGGCAGCGCCTGCAGCCCGATCTCCCGGGTGCAGATCGTATCGAGATGGGCGGGCTTCCATTCCGAAGCCAGTCGCTTCCACACTTCATCACGCAGATCGCGGGCGGTTCCGGCCGAAGCGACTCCCACCAGCGACACGCCGCGGATGATGAAGGGCATGACCGTGGTCGGGAGCTCGCCCGACGCGGCCAGACCGGCGCTGGCGACATTGCCGTAAGGGCGGGTGCGGGCGAGCAAGCTGGCCAGCATCGGCCCGCCGACGTTGTCCAAGCCGCCGCCGAAACGCGCGGCTTCCAGCGGCTTGGCCTCGGCCAGCACCTCGCGTCCCAGCACCTGACTGGCGCCGATGCCTTTCAGATAATCGGTGTGTTCGGGTTTGCCGCTGATCGCATGTACCTCGTAGCCGGCGCGGCTGAAGATATCGACTGCCAGCGAGCCCACGCCGCCGGTCGCGCCGGTCACCGCCAGCGGTCCCTGGGCGGGCGTCTGCCGGTTGTCCTGCATCCGCAGCAGCGCCAGCGCCGCCGTAAACCCTGCAGTGCCGAGGATCATGCTTTCGCGCAGGCTCAGGCCGGCGGGCAGCGGGATCGCCCATTTCGCTTCGATCCGCGCGTATTCGCTGTAGCCGCCGTCGCGGACTTCGCTGAGCCCCGAGCCGGTGACCAGCACCGCATCGCCTTCCTTGAACTTCGGATCGGTGGACGACACCACGTGACCGGCGACATCGATGCCGCCGACCAGCGGAAAGAACCGCAGGATCTTGCCTTCGCCGGTCCCCGCGAGGGCATCCTTGTAGTTCACGGAGGAGTACGCGGTCCTGATCACGATCTCGCCGGGCGCGAGGTCGTCGATCGAAACTTCTTCGATGCCGCTTCGGTAACCGGTGCTGTCGTTGCGGATGCGGAAGGCCTGGAAGGTCGCGGACATGCTCATGGTCTTTCTCGTGCGAACGAAATCCAGATTACCGCAACTCCCGCCGCCGTTTCTCGTCCAGCCACTTGTCGGCCTGCGCGGGGGTGTAATCGCGCATCCACGCGAACAGCGCATCGATGTCTTCGCCGTGCCACAGGTCCTGGCGTTGTTCGGCGTGCAGGAAGCGTTCTTCGACCATGCGGTCGATCATGCCCATCAGTGGTGCGTAGAAGCCGTCGACATCGAGAAACGCGCAGGGTTTCTTGCCGAGGCCGAGCTGGCGCCAGGTCAGCATCTCAAACATTTCGTCGAGGGTGCCGAAACCGCCGGGCAGGGCGATGAAGGCGTCGGAGAGGTCGAACATCCGCGCCTTGCGTTCGTGCATGTTGGCGACCACTTCGAGGCGGGTCACGCCCTTGTGCGCGACTTCCCATTGCACGAGTTGTTCGGGGATCACGCCGACCACTTCGCCGCCCTTGTCGAGCACGGCATCGGCGACGATGCCCATCAGCCCGACGTTGCCGCCGCCGTAGACGAGCTGCAGGCCTTCGGACGCGATGCGTGCGCCCAGCGCTTGCGCGCGTTGGGCATACACGGGTTTGTTGCCGGCATTGGAGCCGCAATAGACGCAGATCGATTTCATCGAGGATTCCAGGGAAATTCCAGAAAGCAGAACGGCGCACCGGAGTGCGCCGTTCTCTAAAAGGCGGCCGGTCAGTTGGCCTTGTGGATCGCGCGCTTGTGCACCGCCATCGCGGCATCGTGCACCGCTTCGGACATACTGGGATGCGCGTGGCAGATGCGGGCGAGGTCGTCGGCGGAGCCGCTGAACTCCATGGTCAGCACGCCTTCGTGCACGAGTTCGGACACGTTCGCGCCGACCAGATGCATGCCGAGCACCCGATCGGTCTCGGCATGCGCCAGCACCTTCACGAAGCCCGCCGGCTCGCCCATCGCGACCGCGCGACCGACCGCTGCGAACGGGAAGCTGCCGGCCTTGTACGGGATGCCTTCGGCTTTCAGTTGCTCTTCGGTCTTGCCGACCCAGGCGATTTCCGGCTCGGTGTAGATGACCCACGGGATGGTGTCGAAATTGACGTGGCCGGGCAGGCCGGCGATGAGTTCGGCCACCGCGATGCCTTCCTCGAAGCCCTTGTGCGCCAGCATCGGCCCGCGCACGCAGTCGCCGACCGCCCAGACGCCATCGACGCCGGTGTGGCAATGCTCGTCGACGACGATCCGGCCGCGCTCGTCGAGCTGCACGCCGGTGCCTTCGGCCAACAGACCTTTGCTCGCGGCCTTGCGGCCCACGGCGACCAGCAGTTTGTCGAATACCACGTTCTGCTCGCCGGAGGCGTCCGCATATGTGACATGCACTTCGCTGGCTTTGCCCTTCTTCTTCACCTCGGCCTTGCTGACCTTGGCGCCGAGTTTGATCTCAAGCCCCTGTTTCCTGAATTCCTTCAGTGCGGTTTTCGCGGCTTCGGCATCGGCGGCGGCGAGGAAATCCGGCATCGCTTCGAGGATCAGCACCTCGGCGCCGAGACGCTTCCAGACGCTGCCCAGTTCGAGCCCGATCACACCGGCGCCGATCACGCCCAGACGCTTCGGCACTTCGGTGAAATCCAGCGCGCCGACGTTGTCGACGATGGCATCGCCGTCGAACTTCGCGAACGGCAGTTCGATCGAATCGGAGCCGGCCGCCAGGATCACGTTCGGTGCCTTCAATTCGAGTTCGCTGCCATCGTGTTGCTTCACCTTCACCACGTTGCCCGGCTGCAGTTGAGCGAAGCCGTAGAACGCGGTGACCTTGTTCGCCTTGAACAGCATCGCGATGCCGCCGGTGAACTGCTTCACGATCTTGTCCTTGCGGCCGACCATCGCGCCGACATCGATCTTGGCATCCTTGAAGCTGATGCCGTGGTCGCCGAACAGATGACCCATGTTCCAGAACTGGCGCGACGAGTCGAGCAACGCCTTCGACGGAATGCAGCCCACGCGCAGACAGGTGCCGCCCAGCGCGGGCTTGCCGTCCTTGCCCAGCGCGGCGTCGATACACGCGACTTTCATGCCGAGCTGCGCGGCGCGAATCGCGGCGTGATAACCGGCGGGGCCGGCGCCGATGACGATGACGTCGAAAGCTTGTTGTTCGCTCATTGTGGATTCCTGCTCTTCCTTCTCCCCTCGGGAGAAGGTGCCCGAAGGGCGGATGAGGGTACGACGGAGCGGTGGTGGTTCACTATCGATGGTTTCGCCGAACCCTCACCCCAACCCCTCTCCCGACGGGAGAGGGGAGCAAGCATCACATGCCCAGCAGCATGCGGTGCGGGTTTTCCAGCTGATTCTTGATGTCGACCAGGAACAGCACCGCGTCCTTGCCGTCGATGATGCGGTGGTCGTAGCTCAGCGCGATGTACATCATCGGCGCGGCGACCACGACGCCGTTCTCGACGATGGCGCGCTCCTTGATGGCGTGCATGCCGAGGATCGCCGACTGCGGCGGGTTGACGATCGGCGTGGACATCAGCGAGCCGAAGGTGCCGCCGTTGGTGATGGTGAAGGTGCCGCCCTGCAGGTCTTCGAGCTTCAGGCCGCCTTCGCGCGCGGCCTTGGCGTAACCGGCGATGGCGCCTTCGATATCGGCGAAACCCATGCGCTCGACGTTGCGCAGCACCGGCGTGACCAGACCTTTCTCGGTGGCGACCGCGATGCTGATGTCGGCATAGCCGTGATAGATCACGTCGTTGCCGTCGACCGAGGCGTTGACGATGGGATGGCGTTGCAGCGCATTCGCGGCGGCCTTGGCGAAGAAGCTCATGAAGCCGAGCTTGATGCCGTTGGCCTTCTCGAACTGTTCGCCCAGTTCCTTCCGCATCTGCATGACTTTCGCGAGGTTCACTTCGTTGAACGAGGTGAGCATGGCGATGGAGTTCTTCGACTGCATCAGGCGTTCGGCGATGCGGGTGCGCATGCGGGTCATCGGCACGCGCTCTTCCGGACGGGCGCCGCCGCCCACACCGGCGGTCTTGCCGCTGGCGTAGTTGACGATGTCTTCTTTCGTGACCGCGCCGCGACGGCCGGTGCCTTCGACCTGCGCCGGATCGACGCCTGCGGTTGCGGCAGCGAAACGCGCGCCGGGCGGGAGTTCGCCGGCCGGTGCTGAGCTTTTCGTAGGAGCGGCGGAAGCCGCGACAGGTGTTTTCGGTGCTGCTGGCACTGCTGCGGTGTCGGTCGCGACTTCCGTCGCTCCTACAGGAGCAGCGGCCACGGCGCCTTCCTCGATGATCGCGATGACCTGCTGGCTGAGCACGGTCGCGCCTTCGGCGAACTTCAGCTCTTTGATCACACCATCGACGGTCGACGGGACTTCCAGCACGACCTTGTCGGTTTCGAGGTCGACGATGTTCTCGTCGCGCTTGACCGCATCGCCGGCCTTCTTGTGCCAGGTGGCGATGACCGCGTCGGAGACGGATTCGGGAAGAACGGGGACCTTGATTTCGATGGCCATGATTGGCGTCCTGACAGCGTGGATTTCAATGGGTGAGCACCAGCGCGATGCATGCGCTGGTGGCAAGCGTCATTCGTCGGCGTGCTCGCCGTTGAGTGGATTGACCAGCGCGTCCGCGATCAGCTTCAGCTGCTCTTCGACATGGTCGTTGAAATGACCAGCGGCGGGCGAGGGCGAGCGGCTGCGGCCGGTGTAGCTGAGCTGCTGCTTGTCCTGCAGGCAGGCGAGCAGGTGGTGCTGGATCTGGTACCACGCGCCCTGGTTCTGCGGTTCTTCCTGGCACCACACCACTTGGGTCGCTTTTGCATAGCGCTTGAGCTGGGCGGTGAGTTCGGCGCGCGGGAACGGATACAACTGCTCGATGCGCACGATCGCCACGTCGGTCTGCCCGCGCTTCTGCGAGTCTTCCAACAGGTCGTAATAGACCTTGCCGCCGCAGACCACGACGCGCTTGACCGACTTCGGATCGGCGCTGGCATCGGGGATCAGGTGCTGGAATTCACCATTTGCCAGTTCGTCCAGCGTCGACACCGCCAGCTTGTGGCGCAGCAGCGACTTCGGCGTCATCACCACCAGCGGCTTGCGCGTTTTCATGCGCATCTGCCGGCGGATCATGTGATACGCCTGTGCCGGCGTGGTCGGGGTGCAGACGATCATGTTCTGCAGCGCGCACAACTGCAGGAAGCGCTCCAGACGCGCGGAGCTGTGCTCGGGCCCCTGACCTTCGTAGCCGTGCGGCAGGAACAGCGCGAGGCCGCAGATCCGGCCCCATTTGGCTTCGCCCGAGGACAGGAACTGATCGATCACCACCTGCGCGCCGTTGGCGAAATCGCCGAACTGGCCTTCCCAGATGTCGAGCGTCATCGGGTCGGCGGTGGCGTAGCCGTATTCAAACGCCATCACCGCTTCCTCGCTGAGCAGCGAATCGATGATGGTCGCGTCTTCCGGATTCTTCACCAGCTGCCGCAGCGGCATATGGTCGACGTCGGTTTTCTGGTCGTGCAGGATCGCGTGGCGGTGAAAGAACGTGCCGCGACCGCAGTCCTGGCCGACCAAGCGCAGTTTGTAGCCTTCGTCGAGCAGCGTGGCGTAGGCGAGGTTCTCGGCGAAGCCCCAGTCGCCCGGCAACTCGCCGGCGCCCATCTTGCGGCGGTCTTCGTAGATCTTGGCGACGCGCGCATGCAGGCTGGCATCTTCCGGAAGCGTATTGATGACCGTTGCGAGTTGATCGAGCTTCGCGCGCGGCACTTTGGTGTCGACCGGATCGGACAGTTTGCCTTCCAGCAGCGGGCGCCAGTCGATCGCGTAGGCGTCGGGATTCGCCGGTGCCAGTTCGGTGGTGACCACGCCGGCATCGAGCTTGTCGCGGTAACCGTCGACCAGTGCCTTCGCGTCGTCGGCAGTGAGCGTGCCCTTGGCGTCGAGGCGTTCCGCGTAGAGTTCGCGCGTGGTCTTGCGTTTGCGGATGTTCTGGTACATCAGCGGTTGGGTCGCCGCCGGTTCGTCGGCTTCGTTGTGACCGTGGCGGCGATAGCAGACCAGATCGATGACCACGTCCTTCGAGAACTTCTGGCGGAAATCGAAGGCCAGTTCGGCGCAGAATGCGACCGCTTCCGGGTCGTCGCCGTTCACGTGCAGCACCGGTGCGCCGACCATCTTCGCGACATCGGTGCAATACAGCGTCGAGCGCGCGTCATCGCGTTCGCTGGTGGTGAAGCCGACCTGGTTGTTGATGACGATGTGCAGCGTGCCGCCGACTGCGAAACCGCGCGCCTGCGACATCTGGAACAGTTCCATCACCACGCCCTGACCGGCGAACGCTGCGTCGCCGTGGATGATGATCGGCACCACCTGCTTGCGGGCCTTGTCGCCACGGCGGTGCTGACGCGAGCGCACGCTGCCGGCGACCACGGGATCGACGATTTCCAGATGCGAGGGGTTGAAGGCGAGGGCGAGGTGCACCGGGCCGCCGGGCGTGGCGATATCGGCGCTGAAGCCCATGTGGTACTTCACGTCGCCGGCGTGGGCGTGTTCGTCGTGGTCGAACTTGCCCTCGAATTCGTCGAACAGTTTGCGCGGCGGTTTGCCGAGCGTGTTGACCAGTACATTGAGGCGACCGCGATGGGCCATGCCCAACACGACGTCCTTCACGCCGTCGCCGCCGGCGCGGCGGATCATCACATCGAGCAGTGGAATGAGCGCATCGCCGCCTTCCAGCGAGAAGCGCTTCTGGCCGACGTACTTGGTATGCAGGTAGCGCTCGAGGCCTTCGGCGGCGGTGAGGCGTTCGAGGATCCGGCGCTTGTCCTCGTCGCTGCGCTTGAAGTCGCCGCCCGCGCGTTCGAGGCGCTCGTACATCCAGCGACGCTGTTCGACGTCGGTGATGTGCATGAACTCGGCGCCGATGCTGCCGGTGTAGGTCGCCTTGAGCAGCGAGACCAGATCGCGCAGCTTCATCTGCGCCTGACCGCCGGCGCCGCCGCTGGAAAAGGTGGTGTCGAGATCGCTGTTGGACAGGCCGTGGAAACCGATGTCCAGGTCCGGGGCTTCGCTTTTTTCCCACATGCCCAGCGGGTCGAGTTCGGCGGCGAGATGGCCGCGCGAGCGGTAGGCGACGATCAGTTTGCTGACCGCGAACTCGCGGCTGTCGCTGACCGCATTGCCGCCAGCGGCCACGACCACGCCGCGCGCAGCCTGGCGACCGGCTTCTGCAATCGCTGCGATCACCGCAGAGTGCGGCACATCTGCCCCATCGCGGCCCTTGATGCCGTCGAAATAGGTCTTCCACTTCGACCCGACGCTGTCGGGGGAGACCAGATACTGTTCGTAGAGGTCCTCGATGTAGGCGGCGTTGGCGCCGAGCTGCGAGGACTGGGCAAACTGCTTCAGGAGACTGTCCACTCTGGGGTCACACTCGGAATGTCGGGAAGCGCGGAGGAGATACGGTAACCGCTTGATCCGCCGGGAAATCCAGAGGCGGCAAGACAGGTGGGCGAAAGGACCGGAATTATACCCGGACGCTTCGCCGCAGCGCACCACTCGGCGCAGCCGGAGACGGCGCTCGCGGCTTCGACCATCGTCGTAATCGGATAATCCGGCAGGATGCGTTTCGAGATCCAACTGCGGCGCTCCGCGTTGGTTTCGGAGTGAACTTCGCTCAGATGTCCAGCGCGCGGAACTCGGTGACGATCCGCGCGCGTTCCCATACCGGCATGAAACCGTCGCTGAGCTGGCGGGCGCGGCCGCCGAAGTCGAGCGCGGCCTCGCCGTCGAAGCGGTTGCCGAGGGTGCGGAAGTAGTAGCCGCCGCTGTCGTTGGCGATGAAGGCCGAGGCGTAGCCGTGATCGGTGGGATCGGTGATCTCGCGGAAGGCGAACACGCTCGACAGTCGTTGGCCCAGGCCGATCAGCGGTGCATGCGCGCGCTGCGGCGTCCCGGCATCCTGCAGAAGAATGCGGATGTCGACCCGCTGCCGGCGGGTGGCGAGCCTGCGCAGCGCTTCGAGCACTTCGGGCGTGTCGAACAGGCCCGGGTCGAGCTGGCGGCTGTAGAGGCAAAGTTCACGGCGGGTGGCGGTGATGATTGCCGTCGTGATCGCGACCGCCGCCTCACGGGTGTCGATGGCGGTGGGGCCGCCGATCTGCCGACGCATGCTCTGGTGCTCGATGCCGGCTTCCATGAAGCGCTCGCCGTATGGCACGAAGCCGTGTTTGACGTAGAAGCCGACCGCCGAGGCCTGCGAATGCAGGCGCAGCTCGGGCCACCGTCGCTTCGCGGCTTCCTGGATCAGCGCCAGCAGCAGTGCGTCGCCGACGCCGCGACCGCGCCATTCGGGCAAGACCGCCATCCGTCCGATCTTGTGTTCCGGCGTTAAACGTCCGGTGCCGATGGGTTTTCCGGCGGCATCGCGGGCGATCACATGCACGCAGAGGGGATCCAGTTCGTCCCACTCCAGTTCGATCGGCACCTGCTGCTCCTGCACGAACACCGGTTCGCGCACCGCGCGCAGATCGTCGACGCCGCCTGCGTAATCGATGGCTTCGACCCGGAACGCACCGCCGGGCTGCGTACGATCAGGCATCGTCGTCCTCGCCGGTGTCGAAGCCGTCGTTCTGGAGCTGGTATTGCCCTTCCGCGAGCAGATCGAGAACCAGCGACTGGCCCTGCGCCGACAGCCCGGCATAGGTGTCGCCATCCAGCGTTTCGGCGGCGGCGAGGGTGCGCGCATCGGCCAGCGGCAGCGCATGGATCTGTCCGGCGAAATAGAGTTTGCCGATGGTTTTCCGCTCGGTGCTGCGCCGCCAGGCGGCCCGGGTCCAGGGATGGCGCTGCAGCACTGCGCCCTGCTGCAGATCGAATTCGATTTCGATCCGCGAGCGCGGCGGATCGGGATCCAGCGCCATACCCGCGCTGCGGTACAGGCTGATGAAGCGGCCGAACCAATCGCCGAGGCGCTCCGGGTCGTTCATGCGCAGCTTGTTCAGCGCTTCGATGGCCCGCGCCATCGCAGCGGCGTCGATCTCGTGGCTGTCCTTCGGCGGCGCGATGTCCGGGTCGGTGTAGCGCACGGCTTCGTCGGCATCGCAGATCAGACTGTCGACGAAATCGCCGAGCAGCTCCGCGCTCGACGGCGCGCGCAGCCCGACCGAGATGGTCAGACAGGCATCCTCGGCGATCCCGTGATGCGGCACGCCCGGCGGCAGGTACAGCATGTCGCCGGGTTTCAGTACCCAGTCGTGGTTCGGCTTGAAATGCTTCAGCAGACGCAGGGGCACGTCGTCGAGATAGGTTTCGTCGGGATTGGGCGCGGTGTCGATCAGCCAGCGGCGATGGCCCTGGCCCTGCAGCAGGAACACGTCGTATTGGTCGATATGCGCGCCGACCGAACCGCCCGGCGCGGCGAACGAGATCATGATGTCGTCCATCCGCCAGCGCGGCAGGAAGTCGAAGTCGTCGAGCAGCGCGCGCACGTCCGGGTCCCACTTGTCCACATCCTGCACCAGCAGAGTCCAGTCGTGGTGCGGCATCCCCGGGAATTCCTCCTCTGCGAACGGGCCGGTACGGATGCTCCAGACATCGCTGGCGCGGTCGTGGCTGGCGATGCGCGACAGCGCCGATTCCTCGCAGGCCAGACCGGCGAGATCTTCCGGTGTCAGCGGAGAGACGAAGTCCGGAAACGCATTGCGGATCAGCAGCGGCCGTTTCTGCCAGTAATCGCGCAGGAATTCTTCCGGCGCCATGCCCAGCGTGCCCTTGCCGGTGGCGTCGATTTCGTAGGGCAATGCGGGTGTGCGCTTGGTGGCGTGCTTGGCCATCTCAGATCTCCTTCGCCAGGCGTTCCGCCAAGCCTGTGTAGCTGCCCGGCGTCATGTCGAGCAGACGCTGCTTCGCCTCGGCCGGCAGATCGAGGCCAGCAATGAATATGCGCATCGAGCTTGCGTCGATACCGTGGCCGCGGGTCAGCGCCTTCAGTTGTTCGTATGGGCTGGGCAGGCCATAGCGGCGCATCACCGTCTGCACGGCTTCGGCCAGCACTTCCCATGCAGCGTCGAGATCGGCCGCCAGGCGCTCCGGATTCGCGCTGAGTTTGTTCAGGCCGCGCAGCAACGCGTCGTAGCCGATCAGCGCATGGCCGAAGGCGGTGCCCAGCGCGCGCAGCACGGTGGAATCGGTGAGGTCGCGCTGCCAGCGGCTGATCGGCAGCTTCGCGGAGAAATGCTCGAACAGCGCGTTGGCGATGCCGAAATTGCCTTCCGCGTTCTCGAAATCGATCGGGTTGACCTTGTGCGGCATGGTCGAGCTGCCCACTTCGCCGGCCTTTACCGCTTGCTTGAAATAGCCCAGCGAGATGTAGCCCCAGAGGTCGCGGCACAGATCGATGCAGATGGTGTCGATGCGCTTCTGCGCGTCGCACAGTTCGGCGATGCCATCGTGCGGTTCGATCTGGGTGGTGTAGGGCTGCCAGTCCAGACCCAGCGATTCGACGAAGCGGCGCGAGAACGCGGTCCAATCCACATCGGGATACGCGGCGACGTGCGCGTTGTAGTTGCCGACCGCGCCGTTGATCTTGCCGGCGATCAGTGCGGCGGCGAGGGTTTCGCCCTGACGCTGCAGACGGGCGACGACGTTGGCGAGCTCCTTGCCGACGGTGCTGGGCGAGGCGGTCTGGCCATGGGTGCGCGAGAGCATCGGCAGCGCCGCGTGTTCGTGCGCCATCGCGCGGAGCTTCTGGATCAGACCATCGAGCGTCGGCAGCAGCACCGATTGCCGCGCCTCGCTCAGCATCAGCGTATAGCTGAGGTTGTTGATGTCTTCGCTGGTGCAGGCGAAATGCACGAATTCCAGTGCCGGAGCGAGCTCGGCATCGTCTTGCAAGCGCTCCTTGATCAGGTATTCGACCGCTTTGACGTCGTGGTTGGTGGTGCGCTCGATCGCCTTCACCCGGGCCGCATCGGCGACCGTCAGCCCCTCGGCCAGCGCGCGCAGGCGGGTCACGGCGTCGATTGAGAAGGGTTCAAGTTCGACGATGCCGGGTTCGGCGGCCAGCGCCAGCAGCCATTCCACTTCCACCTTGACCCGGGCTTTGATCAGGCCGTATTCGGAGAAGATCGGGCGCAGGGCATCGACCTTGCCGGCATAGCGACCATCGAGTGGAGACAGGGCGAGAAGCTGGGCGTCGGACATGGCGGACTGCGGTGCGGGGATGCGTCAATTCTAAACGCTCGCGGGGGTATGCTCGGCCGATCTCCCCCAGCACAGGCGCGGACCATGGCCCGACGCAGCGTCCACACCCGTCACACCGGCACGATTCCAGACCCCTCGCGCACCGAACGCGACAGCATGGGCGAGCTGCAGGTGCCTGCTGCTGCCCTGTGGGGCGCGCAGACCCAACGGGCAGTGCAGAACTTCCGCATCTCCGGCCGGCCGATGCCGCGCGGCTTCATCCGCGCCCTCGGGCTGATCAAGGCCGCCGCCGCCCAGACCAACGCCAATCTCGGTCTGTTGCCGAAGGCGCGCGCCGCCGCGATCCGCCGCGCGGCGTTGGCGGTGGCCGAAGGCGAGCACGACGACCAGTTTCCGGTCGACATCTACCAGACCGGCTCCGGCACCTCCAGCAACATGAACGCCAACGAGGTGATCGCGGCGCTGGTGATGCGTGCCGGCCGGGGCAAGGTGCATCCCAACGACGACGTGAATCTCGGGCAGAGCTCGAACGATGTGGTGCCGACCGCGATCCGCGTCGGCGCGCAGCTCGCGGTGGTCGAGGATCTGCTGCCTGCGCTGCAGCACCTGCGCCGGACCATCGACCGTCGCGCGCGCGAGTCGCGCAAGCTGGTGAAGACCGGGCGTACGCATCTGATGGACGCGATGCCGCTGACCTTCGGGCAGGAGCTGGGCGCGTGGTCGTCGCAGCTCGACTCCGCGCGGATGCGGATCGAGGACTGTCTCAAGCGCCTGCGGCGGCTGCCGATCGGCGGCACAGCGGTCGGGACCGGAATCAACACCGATCCGCGCTTCGGCCAGCGCGTGGCGCAGACCGTTTCGGTGCTGTCGGGTGTGCGTTTCGTCGTTGCCGAGGATCGATTCGAGGGTCTTGCGTCGCAGGACGATGCGGTCGAGCTTTCGGGCCAATTGTCCGCGTTGGCGGTGGCGCTGATGAAGATCGCGAACGATCTGCGCTGGATGAATTCGGGACCGTTGGCAGGGCTCGGCGAGATCGAACTGCCCGCCTTGCAGCCGGGTTCGTCGATCATGCCCGGAAAGGTCAACCCGGTCGTCCCGGAGGCGGTAGCGATGGTCTGCGCGCAGGCGATGGGCCATCACACCGCGGTGACGATCGCCGGGCAGAGCGGCAATTTCCAGCTCAATGTGATGCTGCCGTTGATCGCGGCGAACCTGCTGGAGAGCATCGGTCTGCTCGCGAACGCGATGACCGCGCTGGCCGACAGCGCGATCGCGGGCATGACCTTCCGCACCGACCGCATCTCCGACGCGCTGGAGCGCAATCCGATTCTGGTGACGGCGCTGAATCCGGCCATCGGTTACGAGAAAGCTGCCGCGATCGCCAAGAAGGCCTACCGCGAGCGGCGTCCGGTGTTCGAGGTCGCGCTGGAGGACAGCGGCCTCGACGCGAAGACCTTGAAACAGTTGCTGGATCCGGCCGCGCTGGTGAAAGGTGGCGTACAGACCGGAGCGGGCGGCGGTTGAGCCCGCCGCCCGCCGTTCACCCGGTCATTTTTCCGGCACGACCGTAGCCGCTTCGGCTTCAGCAGCGGTGTTGTCGTAGTCCTTGTCCTTGCCCACGTCGACATCCGCATGGACCGAGCCGCCGGGGATATCGATGTCGGAATTGCCGTCCTTGCCGCAGTCGTCCACATCCTGCTGATCCATCGTCGCATACGGCTTGAACTCGGGCAGTGCGGCAGCGAGCTTGTCCTGGCCGACTTTCATCGCTGGCAGCAGTTCGCAGAGTTTCCGGGCCGATTGTCTGATACCTCCGGTCTGGCCCTCGATCTTTTTCTCGATACTGTCGGTATCGCCGCTGAAAACGCCCTTGATCGCTTCGGCCAACGCCTTGCCGGCGAGATCCGCGCCCTGTATTCCGACGCCGATTCCGGCGTCCGCGACCTTGGCCACGTGCTGACGGTATTCCAACACCAGCGCCTTCTGTTCGGCATTGAGCCTGATGGCCTTGCCACCGATGAGGAAATCCCCCGTCGGCGTGATTTCGGCCTTGGGCTGGCCATCGGCACGCAGATCGATGTTCTTGGTCGCCAACTCGTCCATCGCGCCATCGGTCGCTTCCTTCACGGCCTTGCCGATGAACGTAGTGGGTTCATTGGCGGGATCGGCCGCGGGCGTGGCGTTGCCGGCATTGTTGCCGCCGCCGCAGCCGAACAGCGGCAGGCAGCTGAGTAATGCGAATACGGTCATGCGCATGGTGTTCATGGGAAGCTCCAGAGCGGGTGTCGATCGAAATTGAAGTTGGGCCAGATCTGCGTCCCTGCCGCCCGATACGCCGGGTCTACGTTGTCTCCATGGCATGAGCCGGGTATCAATCGTCTTTCGGAATACTCACTCGTCCGTTGACGTTGCGGTGACCGACCGAGCCGCTACCGAGGCTGTCGACGACCAGATCGCCGTCGATACCATTCGCCTGAAGATCGCCGGAACCGATACTGGCCACCGTCACATCGCCCGCGATATTCGAGAGCCGGGCGTCACCCGATCCGATCGATCCGATTTCGACACGGCCATTCGCGTCCGCGATGGTGATCTCGCCGGAATCTATTTCGCCGACCCACGACGCGCCGCGGACATCGCGTGCGCTCAAGTCGCCGGAACCGACCGTGACCACATGCAGACCGCCGATATCGCTGGCGTGAATATTCCCCGAACCGAGATCCGCATAGAAGACGCCATGGACATGGCGCACTTCGAGGTCGCCCGATCCGACATCCGCGCTCAAGGTCGCCACGCCATTGACGACGACGTTGCCGGAGCCGAGCCTGACTTGCACCGCGAGGTTGTCTGGAAGCGTCGCGGCCAGAGTGAGATAGCCGTAGTGCTTACCCAACCAGTCGCTTTTGTTGAACAGACCCTTGCGTTCGGCGCGCACGATCAGCTTGTCGCCCTGGCGTTGCTGGGTGACCACGAGACCGGCGAGTCGTTTGGCGTCGGATGCGCAGGCCTTTCCGCGGATCGAACCCGAACTGGTATTGCCGCCAGTCACCGAAAGCACGTGCGGGCCGATGTCGAAGATCACAGTCTTCACGCCGCTCAAGTTCAACACCGAGTCGCGCGGTGCGGAATGTTCGCAGCGTTCACCAGCCTGTGCCGTGAAAGGCAGCGCGGCAAGCATGCAGATGGACAGAACGTTTGAAGTGATACGCATGGATTTTCTCTCTGTGAGGTTGAAATGGAGTGGATCGATGCGATGTTCGTTCTGCATCTTTGCCATCCGTGGTGAAAATGAAGGGCTTCTGTGCCCCCGGTTTTGCCGTCCGTGGTTTGGCTTTTGGCAGGGTGGGGGAGGTGTCGCATACTATCTTGCTGTATCGGTATTGCATTTTTGCTGTCCGTGGCCGAAGTCGGCGGGCATTGGAGAGCCGGGCCATGATATCCGTGGCCAACCTTCTGACGAATGCACGGCAGTGCCACGTGTCTTGCAGTGTTCCTATCGCATCGTTGCCAACCATCGCGAAAGTGAACGGGCTTCGGGGAACGGTCCGGCCGTCCTCGGCCGGTTGCTCGGCGCCGCGACCGATGCCGATAGGGCATCGGCCAAGGACGTCGCCTTACCCCTCATCCCTCCAGCGGCGGAGACGGATCGCGAGGACGATCATTGCGATACCTGCCGCGACGCCCAGCCAGAGATCGAGGGTGCCGATGGCGGACCAGCCGCTGATCAAATCGAATTGCGTCGGAATGTCGTTCGGCCCATGTACTGCGACGATTCGTTCTGCATCCACTGCCGAGTTGGCGTACCAGGTGCCCGGGATTACGCTGGCGAGGCCGCGCAGCACAACGACATACCAGATCGTGCCGTGCGGGAAATCGACCCCGGAAATGGCGGAGAAGATGCCGCCGCTCATGCTTGCCATTGCGCAGCCCAGCAACGGCACCAGCACAGCCCACAGGAAGGGGAAGCGACGGGCCCACGCAGAGCAGAGCATCAGCCAGCCGACCGCGGGGAGCGCCCAGAGGGCATACAAGGGCAGGATCGCCACCACTTGGCCGATCATGTACAGCGGATGCGAGTCGGTGAAGAATGCGCTGGCGCCGCCGATGCCGTTCATGGCGATCGTGCAGGCGGACATGATCCAGATCACGATGCCGATGACGATGCCGATCACCAGCGCCATGACCGGTGCCAGGAACAGCGCCCACACCGCCTTCGACAGCACGACCTGGATGTCGGAAATCGGCAGGGACTTCCAGAACAACACGCTGCGATCGCGACGCTCGTCGTAGAGCGAGCCGAGCGCATAGAAGAAGACGACGAAAACCATCACCAGCATCGCCATGCCGATGCCGACCAGCAGGAGGGCGTCGCCGGCAGCGCCGAAAGGATGGGGGCCCGTGCCGTCCCACTGGATCGAATCGCCATGGAGATTGTTCTTGTTCACCATGATCGAGCCGCCGATCATGGCGATGAGCGCGAAACTGCAGGCGATGATGCCGGTGACGATCGGCGCCCAGAGAAAGCCGCCCTTGTTCTCCCAGAATTCGCGCTTGAGCAGCAGTTTGAACTTGCTGCCGAAACCGAATGCGCTGCTCGCGGCATGAGGTTGGACCGCGATGGGATCTTGAATGGATGCGTTCATGCGTAGGTCCCCTTCATGGTGGCGACGAACAGATCGGCGAGGCCGGGGATGCGGATTTCTCCGAGTGGCGCGAGCTGGTTCTGCGGTACCCCGTCGAACAGCATCACCGTCTTGCCGAATGGCAGCGCGCGCTCGTCGATCGGTTTCAATGCGCGGGCTTCTTCGGTCCGGTCGGCGTTGAGCAGCACTTCGACGAAGCGGTCGCCGAGGTTCTCCATCGTCGCGTCGAGCACGATCTTGCCGTTCTGGATGAACATCACGTCGGTGAGAATGTGTTCGATCTCCTCGACCTGGTGGGTGGTGATGATGATCGTCTTCTGTTCGTCGAAATAATCTTCGAGCAGGCGTTGGTAGAACTGTTTGCGATAGAGAATGTCGAGGCCGAGGGTGGGTTCGTCCAGCACCAGCAGTTTCGCGTCGATCGCCATGACCAGCGCCAGATGCAACTGCACGATCATGCCCTTGGACATTTCGCGTACCCGCATCCTGGGGTTCAGTTGGGTATTGGCGAGGAAACGCTCGCATTTGGCGCGGTCGAAGCGCGGGTGGACGCCGGCGACGAATTCGATCGCTTCGCCGACCCGGATCCAGCGCGGCAGCACCGCCACGTCGGCGATGAAGCAGACGTCGTTCATCAGGTCGTCGCGCTGGGTGCGAGGATCGCGTCCGAGCACATTGAGTTCACCGTCGAACGGAATCAGTCCGAGCACTGCCTTCAGCGCAGTTGTCTTGCCGGCGCCGTTCGGGCCGATCAGTCCGATGATCTTGCCCGAGCCGATCTCGAAATCGGTATTGTCGAGCGCGAGTTTGTTCTTGTAGGCCTTGCGCAGGCCGCGTGCGGAGATCACCGGCTGGCTGGAGACGATGGCGTTCATGCGTCACCTCCGTTGCGGGGAGTCGCTTCCAGCAGTTCCTGCATATTCAGGCCGAGGCGCTGGATGCGTTCCAGCACCAAGGGCCACTCTTCGCGCAGGAAACGGTCGCGTTCGCTGCCCAGCAGTTTCTTCGCAGCTTCTTCGGTGACGTACATGCCCAGTCCTCTGCGTTTCTCGACAAGTGCCTCGTCCGCCAGTTCCTGGTAGGCGCGCGAGACGGTGATGGGGTTCAACTGGTACTCGGCGGCCACCTGGCGCACCGAGGGCAGGGCATCGCCCGGCTTCAACAAGCCGTCCAGCATCATCGCGATGACCCTGTCCTTCAGTTGACGGTAGATGGGAGCGCCGTCGCTCCACTGGATGGCGGTCATCGTCAGCTCCTGTTGCCGCGGCGCAGACCCTGCGCGAATGAGAAGAAGGGCAGCGCCATCGCATCCCGTGTCCGGGTGCGGCGATGTGCGCTGAACGCCTTGGCTGCGCCGGTCTCCGCCTGGACCGCGGTGGCCTCAGGGGCGGTTTCGGCACGGGCTGCGAGTCCGCCGGACCTTTTCGCCGGCAGGGCGAGGATCAGGCCGGCGGTGAGCAGACTCAGCGCGATGCCGAGGGCGCGTACCGAGTGGATCAGCTTGCGGTGCATGGCCAGCTCCTGTTTGTGTTGAGTGGTGTTGTATTCAACTATAACACCGAAACACACAAGGTCAAGCCCTCGGGAAACCATTTCGACCCAACTGAAGTCATACTCCCGCCTCATTTACCCGCCGGAACGTCAGATGCCCAGATTGCTGGCCAAAATGCTCGTGATTGCAGCCCTTGTGGGGCTGTCCGCCGCGGTGTTCGCCTCTGGCGACAAACTGCTGGATCACCGCTATCGCCCGCTCGCCGGCAAGACCCCGGTCAATCTCGACCAGGTCTATCGCGGTCAGGTGCTTCTGGTGGTCAACACTGCGAGCAAATGCGGATTCACCCCGCAATTCGAAGCTCTGGAAGGCCTGCATGCGCGCTACAAAGCGCGTGGTTTCGCGGTACTCGGCTTCCCGTCGGGCGATTTCATGGCTCAGGAATTCACCGACGAGAAGCAGATCCAGGAGTTCTGCACGCTGACCTATGGCGTGAAATTCCCGATGTTCCAGAAGGTGCACGTCAAAGGGGATGAGGCCACACCGTTCTACAAAGCACTGGCCAAAGCGACCGGAGAGGCCCCGAAATGGAATTTCCACAAGTATCTGATCGGTCGCGATGGCAAGGTCGCGGCCAACTTCGGTAGCCGTACCAAGCCGGATGCGCCCGAGGTGATCGCTGCGATCGAGGCGGCCCTGCGCCAGCCCGTGCCGAAAAGTGCGGGGCTGTGATCAAGGTGATTGCCCGCGCCCGCGCCGGCCGCGACAATATCGGCCCGGCGAAACGTGTCCTGCCGCCGATCGCCGCTTCGGCCCCCTTTTTCTGGAGACATCGATGAGTGCTCGTTTTCGCGGCCTGGCCGCATGGATGGCGGCGGCTACGCTGTTGGTCGCGGCATGGGCGCAAGCGCAGAACAGCGCTGCGCAGGACGCGCGTGCGCCGTCGACGGATCGCGAAAAAGTCAGTTACATGATCGGCGCCGATGTCGGCCGTTCGATTTCGGCGGCTGGCCCGGACCTCGACCTGGCCGCGTTCGAGCGCGCGGTCAAGAATGCGTTCGCAGGCGGCAAGCCCCTGTTGTCGGACGAGGAATCCCGTACCGTCGGCAGTGCGCTGATGCAGCGCATCGGCGAGCGTACCGGAAAGGCGACTCCGGGCGTTGCGCCTGGTACCAAGCCGCCGACGGTGGCGAAGGACAAGGTCGGTTACATGGTCGGCACCGATGTGGGCCGCTCGCTCGCGCCGATCAAGGACGAGATCGATTTGCCGGTGTTCCTGCAGGCGATGCGCACGTTGATGGTGTCCGGCAAGTCGCTGTTGACCGATGTCGAAATGGATCAGGTCCGCGAAGCGTTCTCCAAGCGCATGCAGGTCCGCGAGGAAGCGCGTCTGGCCGATCTGGCACGCAAGAATCTGGAGGATGGCACTGCTTTCCTCGCGAAGAACAAGACAGTCAAAGGCGTGATCGCCACCGCGTCCGGACTGCAGTACATGGTGCTGCGTCAGGGAACGGGTCAGCGTCCACGCCCGAGCGATCAGGTACGGGTGAACTATCAGGGCACGCTGCTCGACGGCACCGTGTTCGACAGCTCCTACGAACGCGGCCAACCGGCCGAATTCGCGCTCAACCAGGTGATCGCCGGCTGGACCGAAGGTGTCGCGCTGATGCCCGTCGGCGCCAAATACCGTTTCTGGATTCCGGCACCGATCGCATACGGCGAACGCGGCAGCCCGCCCAGCATCGGCCCCAACGCAACGCTCGTGTTCGATGTCGAGCTGCTCGACGTACTCTGATCCGGATCTCCCTCTCCATCCACATCCCCCGTTCTTTTTTCCGTGCCGCATCGGCGGCGCGTACCCACCAGGAGCCCTGTTAGATGAAACTCTCGCGTAACCTGACCCTCGCCGTGGCCACGGCCTCGTGCGCCCTGGCGCTGGCCGCCTGCAAACCGATCGACAAGGATGCCGCCGCGGGCGACGCGAAGGCCGATGAAGCCGGAAAGAAGACCGACGGCGCCGACAAGATCGAAGGCCTGCCGACCGAGAAGCACCAGGTCAGCTACATGATCGGCATGGACATCGGCAAGTCGCTCAAGCCGATGAAGGATGAGGTCGACATGGCCACGTTGCAGCGCGCGATCAGCGACGTGTTCGGCGACAAGAAGCCGCTGTTGAACGACGAGCAGGCAGCGAAGGTCATGCAGAGCTTCGCCCAGAAGATGCAGGCCAAGCAGCAGGAAGAAATGGCCAAGAAGCAGGCCGAGATGGAAGCCTTGGGCAAGAAGAACATCGCTGCCGAAGCGACCTTCCTGGCCGAGAACGGCAAGAAGGCGGGCGTGACCACCACCGCATCGGGCCTGCAGTACCAGGTTATCACTGCGGGCAAGGGCGCGAAGCCGAAGGCCTCCGACTCGGTCAAGGTCCACTACAAAGGCACTCTGCTCGACGGCACCAAATTCGACAGCTCCTACGATCGCAAAGAGCCCGCGCAATTCGTGCTCAATTCGGTGGTGCCGGGTTGGACCGAAGCGTTGCAACTGATGCCGGTGGGCAGCAAATACACCCTGTGGATTCCCGCCAAGCTCGGCTACGGTGCGGAAGGCACGCCGGGCGGCCCGATCCCGCCGAACAGCACCCTGGTGTTCGAAGTCGAACTGCTCGAGATCGTCAAGCCGTAATCGACGGACTGGTATGACCATGCGATGCGCCGCCCGCACGGGCGGCGCATCGACAATAAGATCACTGCGAGGCCCGCATGCGCGTCACCATCTTCGGCACCGGCTATGTCGGCCTGGTCACCGGAACCTGTCTCGCCGAAGTCGGACACGAAGTGGTCTGCGTCGATATCGACGCGGCCAAGATCGATGGCCTGTGTCGCGGCGTCATTCCGATCTACGAACCTGGCCTCGAACCGATGGTCAAGGCAAATCACGTCGAAGGCCGTCTCAAGTTCACCACCGATGCGGCCACGGCGATCGCCCACGGCGACGTGATCTTCATCGCCGTCGGCACGCCGCCCGACGAGGACGGCAGCGCCGATCTGCAGTACGTGCTTGCGGTAGCGAAGACGATCGGTACGCATCTGCAACGCCCGGCCGTTGTCGTGGACAAATCCACCGTGCCGGTGGGTACCGCGGACAAGGTCAGCGCCACCATCGCGGCCGCGATGACCGCGCGCGGCGCGGATGTGGCCTACGACGTGGTGTCCAACCCCGAATTCCTCAAGGAAGGCGCAGCGGTCGAAGACTGCATGCGTCCGGACCGGATCGTGATCGGCGCCGACAGCGCGGTCGCGATCGAGAAACTGAAGCGGCTCTACGCGCCGTTCAACCGCAACCACGAACGCATCGTGGTGATGGACGTGCGTTCGGCCGAGCTGACCAAGTACGCCGCCAACGCGATGCTGGCGACCAAGATCAGCTTCATGAACGAAATCGCCAACATCGCCGAGAAAGTCGGCGCCGATATCGAAATGGTGCGCCAAGGCATCGGTTCCGACCCCCGCATCGGTTGGCATTTCATCTACCCGGGCGCCGGTTACGGCGGCTCGTGTTTTCCGAAGGATGTGCAGGCGCTGGCGCGCACGGCGCAGCAGAACGGCTATCGCGCCGAATTGCTGGACGCGGTGGAATCGGTCAATCACCGGCAGAAGGCGCATCTTTACGAGCTGATCGTGCGCCACTATGGCAGTGAGGCGGCGATCCGCGGCAAGACCTTCGCGGTGTGGGGCCTGGCGTTCAAACCGAATACCGACGATATGCGCGAAGCCTCCAGCCGCCGTCTGCTGCAACTGCTGTGGGATGCGGGCGCCAAGGTGCGCGCGTTCGATCCCGAGGCCACGCACGAAGCGCAGCGTATTTTCGGCGAGCGCGACGATCTGACCCTGTGCGAACACGCACCGGATGCATTGCAGGGCGCGGATGCGCTGGTGGTGGTGACCGAATGGAAGCAGTTCCGCAGCCCGGATTTCGCCAAACTGCAGCGCACGCTCAAGGACGCTGTGGTGTTCGATGGCCGCAACCTGTACGACCCGGCCGATATCGAAGCCAGCGGATTGGCCTATTACGGCATCGGGCGCGGGCGCTCGATCCGGACGCACTGAGATGACCGCCGGGCAGGACACGGATGCGCTGCAGGGACGCGTCGTCGAACTGGAAACGCGTCTGACGTTCCAGGAACACGCATTGGCGGAGCTCAGCGACGCGCTCGCCGAGCTGCGTACGGAGGCTGCGCGCAGCGCCGACCTGCTGCGCCGCGTGCTCGAAGAAGTCAAACTCCACCGTGGCGATCTGATGGCCGATCCGGCCGAAGAACCGCCCCCGCCGCACTACTGACCCGACGACTTCGAGCACGCCGACATGAGCACGCCTACATGAGCGATTCTCTTCGCGACCAATTGCTGGGCCTGGGTTTCAAACCGGCGCCGAAACCCGAAAAGCCGGTGCGCCCGCCCCAGGATCACCAACGTCGCGATCCGGCTGCGGGCACGAACCCGCGCACGCATCAGGCTGCGAAGCCCGGTGCCAAACCGGCCGACACCAAACCGGGGGACAGCCGCGCACGCCGCGATCGCCCGCGTACAGGGCCGGGTGTACAGCCGCAGGGCGCGCGTCCACAGACGCCGCGTCCGCCGAAACCCGGCGCACAGCCGCAGGGCCGCAAGCCGCCGCGCACCCAGGAGGAAATGGATCTCGCCAAAGCCTACGCCATCCGAGCCCAGCGCGAGAAGGAAGAGCGGATCGAAGCCGAACGCGTGAAACAGGAAGAAGCGCGGCTGCGTCGCGAGGCCAAGGCGAAACTGGCCGAATTCCTCAAGGACAAGGGCCTCAACGACCCGGCGGCGGAGATCGCCCGCCATTTCGAATACGGCACCAGGATCAAGCGCATCCATGTCAATGCCGAACAACTGAAGGCGCTCAACGCGGGCGAACTCGGCGTGGTCCAGCTCGACGGCCGCTATCTGCTGGTCACCGCGGAAGTGTTGTCGCAGGCCGAGGCCTTGTTCGCAGCGTCGGTGGCGCTGAAAGTGGATCCGGACGCGCCGGCCGGCGACGATCCCTACGCCGATCCGCAGTATCAGGTGCCCGACGATCTCGTCTGGTGATGCTGAAGGAGGGGCTTCAGCCCCGAGCTCTCCTCCAACTGTCGCCTGTTGCAACCGCTATTCAGGCGCCGATCCGGCGCGACCGACTTTCAAGGCGCTAATCGAACAACTCGTCCACCGGCGTCGCCAACAGCGCCTCGGCGCTGTGAGCGAATTCGCGCAGGCGCGAAACGCCGAGATCCCGCACCAGCCGGTGCGCGCGATGCGGCAGCGGCGAGTCGGCGATATCGTGCGGGGCCAGATTCTTGCCCGACACGCCCGGCAGCAGGTGGAGGCCCGCTGCGGCATAGCAGTGCTGGACCATCGCCGAGCAGTACAGGGCGCCTTCCTTCGCGAGCAGGTTGTCGCGTTTGCGCAGACGCCGGCTGTGCATCGCGAACATCGTGCCGATGAGTTCGCTCAGCGAATAACTGGTCAGGCCCGATAGCAGATCCAGTCCAGCGGTCACGACCTGCCGCATCTGTGCGTCGTCGAGCCCGAAATCGAGGACCGCGATGTTCGGGAACGCTTCGGCGTCGAAATAACGCTCGATGCGATTCTCCTGCACGCCCAGCCGCATCTGCTTGTAGCGCAGGTCCAGATCGGACTCGATCACCCACCATTGGCCATCGCTGCGGCGTTCGCTGAAGATGAAGGCGTGCGACCAGAAGCTGCGGTGACCATCGTGGGTCAGCGGCGCCTGCGCTTTGCGGATCAGGTCGCTGATCACGTCGCCGCCCGCGACCAGACCGATGCGGCCGGGCGCGGCGTGGCGGAGCAGGAAGTCGGCGTTGCCGACGGGGCTGTCGTTCTCGTCGTCGCGGTCATCGCTCATGCATATTCTCCGGCCGTGATCGTCTTGTGCATCGTATCGATTGCCACGCGGATCAGGCGCGCGGTCTCGTCGGGCGCCTCCATCGGGAACAGGTGGCTGCCTTCGGTCCAGGCGAAACGCGGGCCGACCAGCGCCCGGGTCGCGCCCAGGCCGATATGACGCAATTCGCGCGACTGGCGCCCGCCGATGAACGCGACCTGCAGGTCGAGCCGCGATGCGGCGGCGGCGACGCGCGCGGTCGGCAAAGAGCGATAGATGCGGTACTCGATGCCGCGATCGAACAGCAGCGTGCGCTCGCCGCGACCGTCGGGAACGGTGCAATGGTCGGCATAGTCGCGCAGCACGCGCGGGTCCCAGCGCGCGAACGCGGCCTTGGCGGCGTAATGCGCGTGCGCCGCGTCCGCGTCGGGCCAGTGCTGGCGACGCTGCAGCGTCTGTTGCAGCGGCATCACCAGCCGGTCGAGTCCCATCATCCGACCCAAGCGTAGCGCACCTGCGGTGACCCCGGAGATCAACGGCGAATCCAGCAGCACGATACCCGCGACTCGGGTCCGCAAACGTTGCGCAGCGAGCACACTGAGGTACCCGCCCAGCGAATGTCCGACCAGCCAGGTGCGGCCGTCATTGCGGGGTTGCGCTTGCACGAATTCGACCAGCTCGTCGACCAGGTACGGCCAGCCGGTAGTGATCGGGCGGCTGGGATCGTGGCCGAAGCGCAGCATGCCGATGCTGTCGAACTCCGGGCGCAGGGCCTCCAGCAGCCGGCGATACACCGGCAGCGGGAAACCGTTGGCATGGGAGAAGACGAGTCTGTCGGTCAAGGGGGCGATCCGGCGGCGGACGGCTAATCCGCCGCCCGTTCACTCCGGATCGTAATCCAGATTCGACGCCAGCCAGCGCTCAGCCTGCGCCAGCGCGACACCTTTGCGCTTTGCGTAGTCCTCGACCTGCTCCTTCGACACCCGGCCGACCACGAAGTACTGGCTGTCGGGATGGCTGAAGTAGTAGCCGGACACCGCTGCGGTCGGCAACATCGCAAAGCTTTCGGTCAATGACATGTCGGCATGGCCCGGTGCATCGAGCAGTTGGAACAGCGTGCCTTTCTCGCTGTGCTCGGGACAGGCCGGATAACCCGGAGCAGGGCGGATACCCAGGTAGCGCTCGGCGATCAGTGCAGGATTATCGAGTGTTTCGTCGCTGGCGAATCCCCAGAATTCCTTGCGCACGCGCTGGTGCAGGCGTTCGGCGAAGGCCTCGGCGAGACGGTCGGCCAGCGACTTCAGCAGGATCGCGTTGTAGTCGTCGTGATCGGCCTCGAAGCGGGCCACATGGGCGTCGATGCCGATACCCGCCGTGACCGCGAACGCACCGATCCAGTCCTGCCTGCCGCTGTCCTGCGGGGCGATGAAATCGGCGAGGCAGAAGTCGGGGCGGTCGACGGGTTTGTCGACTTGCTGGCGGAGGAAGTGGAGCGTCTGCGCGACGCCATCGCCGAGATCGACGACGACATCATCGCCGACGCTGTTCGCCGGCCACAGCCCGAACACGCCTTTGGCAGTCAGCCACTGTTCGTCGACGATGCGTTTCAGCATCGATTGCGCATCGCGGAACAGTTCGCGTGCCTGCGTGCCGACGATGGCGTCGTCGAGAATCGCCGGATATTTGCCGGCCAGCTCCCAGGTGTTGAAGAATGGCGTCCAGTCGATGTATTCGACCAGCTCGGCCAAAGGATAGTCGTCGAATACGGTCAGGCCCGGCTGTTTCGGCGCGGGCGGGGTGTAGTCGGCCCAGCCGCCATCGAAACGCTGTGAGCGCGCCTTCGCCAGCGGCACCAGACGTTTGGCATCGCCGCGATTCCTGTGGCGCTCGCGGATCTCGGCGTAATCGCTGTCGTTGGCGGCGACGAAGGCGTCGCGCAGTTCCTTCGAGATCAGCGACTGCGCGACACCGACCGCGCGCGATGCGTCCTTCACCCAGACCGTCGGCGATTTGTAGTGCGGGTCGATCTTCAGCGCGGTGTGCGCGCGCGAAGTGGTGGCGCCGCCGATCATCAGCGGCATGGTCAGACCCTGACGCTGCATCTCGCGGGCGACGTGGCTCATTTCCTCCAGCGAAGGCGTGATCAGGCCGGAGAGGCCGATCAGGTCGGCATTCTCTTCGCGGGCGCGATCCAGGATGATCTGCGCCGGCACCATCACGCCCAGATCGATCACCTCGAAATTGTTGCAGGCCAGGACCACGCCGACGATGTTCTTGCCGATGTCGTGCACGTCGCCCTTCACGGTCGCCATGATGATCTTGCCGTTGTTCTTGCCGACGTCGCCGGTGCGCAGCTTTTCGGCCTCGATGTAGGGCAACAGATAGGCGACCGCCTTCTTCATCACCCGCGCCGACTTCACCACCTGCGGCAGGAACATCTTGCCGGCGCCGAACAGATCGCCGACCATGTTCATGCCGGACATCAGCGGACCTTCGATCACGTCCAGCGGCCGCGTGGATCGCGCCCGCGCTTCTTCAGTATCGGTATCGATATACTGATCGATACCATGGACCAGCGCGTGCGACAGCCGTTCGTTCACCGGTTTTTCGCGCCAGCGCAGATCTTCGACCCGTTTCTCGCCCTTTTTGCCTTTGAAACGATCGGCGATTTCGAGCAGACGTTCGGTTGCATCCGCGCGCCGGTTGAGCACCACGTCCTCGACGCGTTCACGCAGATCGGCTTCCAGATCGTCGTACAGCGGCAGCGCGCCGGCGTTGACGATGCCCATGTCCATGCCGGCCCTGATGGCGTGATACAGGAACACCACGTGGATCGCCTGACGCACCGCTTCGTTGCCACGGAACGAGAACGAGACGTTGGAGACACCGCCGGAAATATGGCTCAGCGGAAAGCGGCGCTTGAGTTCGCGCGCCGCTTCGATGAAAGCGACCGCGTAGTCGTTGTGTTCCTCGATGCCGGTCGCGACCGCGAACACGTTCGGGTCGAAGATGATGTCCTCGGGCGGAAAACCGATCGTCCCGGTCAATAGCGCGTAGGCGCGCGAACAGATATCGACCTTGCGCGCGACCGTGTCGGCCTGGCCCTGTTCGTCGAAAGCCATGACCACGACAGCTGCGCCGTAGCGGCGCACCAGTCGCGCCTGACGCAGGAATTCGGCTTCGCCTTCCTTCATCGAGATCGAATTGACGATGCCCTTGCCCTGCAGGCACTTGAGACCTGCCTCGATCACGCTGAACTTCGAGCTGTCCACCATCACCGGGATGCGGGCGATGTCGGGCTCGGCGGCGATCAGATTGAGGTAATCGACCATCGCCTTTTCGGAGTCGAGCATGCCCTCGTCCATGTTGACGTCGAGCACCTGCGCGCCGTTCTCCACCTGCTGCCGGGCGACAACGACCGCCTCGTCGAAGCGGCCTTCGAGGATCAGCTTCTTGAATTGCGCCGAGCCGGTGACATTGGTGCGCTCGCCGACGTTGACGAAGTTCGTTTCCGGGGTGATGACCAGCGGCTCCAGACCGCTCAGTCGGGTGTAGCGGATGGCATCGTCTGTCATCGCGCTGTCTGTCGTCGTGCTCATGCGGCTTCGGCTTCTTTGTTCGAGGGCAACGTTCGCGGCGGCAGTCCGGCCACTGCATCGCAGATCGCGCGGATATGCGCCGGTGAAGTGCCGCAGCAGCCGCCGACGATATTGAGCAGCCCGGAAGCGGCGAACTCGTGCAGGATCGCCGCCATGTCTTCGGGGCTTTCGTCGTAACCGCCGAACGCATTGGGCAGGCCGGCGTTGGGATGTGCGCTGACGCAGGCATCGGCGATCTGGGCGAGGATGTCGACGTGCGCGCGCAGGTCCTTCGCGCCGAGCGCGCAGTTCAGGCCGATCGACAGCGGCTGTGCATGGCGCAGCGAGTACCAGAAGGCCTCGGCGGTCTGCCCGGACAGGGTGCGGCCTGAGGCATCGGTGATCGTGCCGGAAATCATGATCGGCAGACGCGCGCCGCGCGCATCGAACGCTTCCTCGATCGCGAACAGCGCGGCTTTGGCGTTGAGCGTGTCGAAGATGGTTTCGACCATGATCGCATCGGCGCCGCCGTCGATCAGGCCATCGGTGGCTTCGCGATAGGCGACACGCAGTTCGTCGAAGGAAATCGCGCGGAATCCCGGTCGGTTCACATCCGGGCTGATCGATGCGGTACGGCTGGTCGGTCCCAGTACGCCGACGACGAAGCGCGGTTTGTCCGGCGTGACCGCTTCGGCGGCGTCGCAGGCTTCGCGCGCGAGCCGGGCGCCGGTTTCGTTCAACTCGCGCGCAAGATGCTCCAGGCCGTAGTCGGTCAGCGAGATCGTGGTCGAATTGAAGGTGTTGGTTTCGATCAGATCGGCGCCGGCGTCGAGATATTCGCTGTGGATGCCGCGGATGATGTCGGGCCGGGTCAGGCTGAGCAGATCGTTGTTGCCTTTCTGGTCGTGCGCGCAGCCGCAGCCCGCGCCGTGCGCGTGATCGGAGGCGGCCTGGGCATCGAAACCTGCGGCAAAACGGGTGCCGCGATAGTCCTCTTCGCCGAGTTCGTGCTGCTGGATCATGGTGCCCATCGCACCGTCGAGGACAAGAATGCGGGCCGCCATTGCGGCTTCGAGTTTGGCGACGCGCTCGGGCGCGAGCCAGGGCAGAGAGGTCATGGTTTGCGTCCGATGATGGAAATGACTTCGAAATGCGGCGGGCGTTTTTCGCGGGTGACGGTTTCCGATGTGGCGATCTCCAGCCCGGCCTGCACGACGAATGCGCGCAGCGTCTTGTCGGCGAAACCGAGATTGACGTGGCCGTAGGCCTCCACTGCCGCGCGATGCGGGTGTTCGGCGAGACTGCACAGCAGCAGGCGCCCGCCCGGGCGCAGAACGCGCGCGGCTTCGGCAACGGCGACCGCTGGTTGCGTCGAATAGGTCAACGCATGCATCAGTACGACCAGATCGAAGTAGTCGCCGGTGAATGGCAGCGCGTGCATATCGCCTTCGCGGACCTGGACGTTGGCGAAGCGGCGCAGGCGTTCGCTGGCGGCGTTGACCACACGCGCGCTGGCGTCAATGCAAATGTATTCGCGGGCATATGGCGCCAGCAGTTCGGCGAGGACGCCGTCGCCGGACGCGATATCCAGGACGTGTCCGGGGGCGAGCAGCGGCAGGGCCGAGCGCGCCAGCGCTTCCCAGGTACGGCCCGGCGAGTAATGGCGTTCCATGTCGCCGGCGACACTATCGGCCCAGTTGGCGTCGGCCGCGCGCGCGGCGAGCACGCTGGGAATACGCTCCGCATCCTGACGCAGCAGCGGGTCGTCGCTGCCTTCGCGCAGGGCCCGCCACAGGGCGCGCTGCGCGGGATCGAGCACCGCCTCGTCGAAGCGGTAATAGGCGGACACCCCCGCACGGCGGTCGCGGACCAACCCGGCTTCCTTCAGGCGCGCCAGATGCGTGGACACCCGCGGTTGCGCCAGCCGGGTGATCGAGGACAGCTCGGCCACCGTCAGCTCTTCGTGTTCCAGCAGCGCCAGCAGGCGTACGCGGGTGGCATCGGCCAGCACTTTCAGACGCGCCGACCAAGCTTCGAGATCCATCATATCTTCCCATCGCGATATAAAGATAATTGTGTGCGCTGGGGCCCGGCCGGTCAAGCGCGCTGGGGTTGGCAAGCCTGCGCAGCTACAATCATGGTTTCGATTTCATCCCCCCTTTCGAACCAGCCCCAAAAACCAGCCGAGGTGTGTCTGTGGACTTTCGCTTCACCGAAGAGCAGTTGATGATCCAGGACGTGGCCCGCCGCATCGCGCAGGAGAAGATCGCGCCGAGCGCCGAGTACCACGACCGCACCGGCGAATTCCCGATCGACAACATCCGTACGCTCGGCGAAAACGGGCTGATGGCGATCGAAGTGCCTGCCGAATACGGCGGCGCCGGGATGGATCCGATCAGCTACGTGCTGGCCATGATCGAGATCGCCGCTGGCGATGCCGCGCACTCGACCATCGTGTCGGTCAACAATTCGCTGTTCTGCAACGGCATCCTCAAGTTCGGCACCGAAGCCCAGAAGCAGTTGTACGTCCGCGCGATCGCCGAAGGCCGCGAGATCGGCGCGTTCGCATTGACCGAACCGCAGTCCGGTTCGGATGCCACCGCGATGCGCTGCAAGGCGGTCAAGCAGGCCGACGGCACCTACGTCGTCAATGGCAAGAAGAGCTGGATCACCTCCGGCCCGGTCGCCAAGTACATCGTGCTGTTCGCGATGACCGATCCGGACAAGGGCGCGCGCGGCATCACCGCCTTCATGATCGACACCGCGAAGCCGGGCTTCCATCGCGGCAAGACCGAACCCAAGCTCGGCATCCGCGCGTCGGCGACCTGCGAGATCGAATTCGCCGACTACATCGTGCAGGCCGACGAGGTGCTGGGTCAGGAAGGCGAGGGCTTCAAGATCGCGATGGGCGTCCTCGACGCCGGACGCATCGGCATCGCGTCGCAGGCCATCGGCATCGCCCGTGCGGCGTACGAAGCGACGCTCGTCTACGTCAAGGACCGCAAGGCGTTCGGCGCGCCGATCGGCACGTTCCAGATGACCCAGGCCAAGATCGCCGACATGAAGTGCAAGCTGGATGCCGCGACGCTGCTGACCCTGCGTGCGGCCTGGCAGAAGGGCGAATTCGAGAAGGGCGGCGCGCGCTTCGGCAACGAAGCGGCCATCGCCAAGCTCACCGCATCGGAAGCGGCGATGTGGATCACCCATCAGGCGGTGCAGATCCACGGCGGTATGGGCTACTCGAAGGAAATGCCGCTCGAACGCTATTTCCGCGACGCCAAGATCACCGAAATCTACGAAGGCACCAGTGAGATCCAGCGTCTGGTGATCGCACGCAACGAAACCGGTCTGCGGTGATGACTTTCGTCGCGATCGCGCCCGCCACGCCATAACGGACAGAATCCGCACATGACCAAGACATTTCCCGCTTCGCGTCGCCCATCCGCACGGAAAACGGGGCGCGACGAGACCGCGCTGCTCGATCCGGTGTTCGCCGCCATCCGCAAGCGCGCCGGCAAGACGCGGGAGAACGACGCCAGCGCCTTCGCCAGCGCGTTCTACCAGAGGATGACCGACGACGAGCTGCCGATGCATGGCGCGGACGGTTGGGCTGCACTCGCCAACGATTTTCTGGATTTCGCGCGCAACCGTAAACCAGGGACACCGAGCGTGCGCCTGTTCAATCCCACGCTCGCGAAACAGGGATGGGAGTCGCCGCATACGGTGCTGCAGATCGTCAACGACGATATGCCGTTCCTGGTCGATTCGGTGATGATGGCGCTGGCCGAACGCGGTGTCGGCGTGCATGTCATGGGTCATCCGGTGGTCAGGATCACGCGCGACCGCAGCGGCAGACTCACCGCGGTCGGCGAGGGCGGGATCGAGTCGATGATGCACCTGGAAATCGATCGCCAGTCCGCGGCCGATGCCGTGGCGATCGAAACCGCGATCCGTACCGTGTTGGCCGACGTGCGTGGCATCGTCGAGGACTGGCCGACGATGCGCCAGAAGATGCTCGATATCACCGAGGACTTCGGCAAGCGGCCGATGCCGATCAGCGATGCCGCCCGCAACGAAGCGCAGGAATTCCTGCGCTGGGCCGCCGACGACCATTTCACCTTTCTGGGCTATCGCGAATACCGCGTCCGCAAACAGGGCAAGGACGACGTGCTTGCCGCCAGCGCCGGCACCGGTCTGGGGTTGTTGCGCGCCAGCGAAAGCAGCCAACCGCGCAAGCTCACGACGCTCGCCGCGCACACCATGCCGCAGTCGACCGCGGCGGATGCCCTGATCCTCACCAAGACCAACGCCCGCGCTACCGTGCACCGTCCCGGCTACATGGACTACATCGGTGTGCTGAGTTTCGACGCCGAGGGCCGCGCGATCGCCGAGCAGCGTTTCATCGGTCTGTACACCTCCAGCGCCTATACCCGCCGCCCGTGGGAGATTCCCATGGTGCGTGAGCGTCACGATCATGTGATGCAGGCCTCCGGTCTGCAGCCCACAGGCCACAGCGGCAAGGCGCTGCGGCATATTCTCGAAAAACTGCCGCGCGACGAATTGTTCCAGTCGACCGGACCCGAGTTGTACCAGCTCGCATCCGGCGTGCTCAGTCTGCAGGAGCGTGTCCGCAGCCGTCTGTTCCTGCGCCACGACCGTTACAGCCGTTTCTACTCGGTGTTGGCCTATATTCCGCGGGATCGCTACAACACCGAGATCCGCCTGCGGATCGAAGCGATGTTGAAGGACGCGCTGCACGCGGATCGCGTCGACTCCACCATCCAGCTCGGCGACTCGCCACTCGCGCAGTTGCACCTCCTGGTGCGCCCGCGCAAAGGCGAAGTCGTCGAGGTCGATGCCGCGCAGATCGATGCGAAACTCTCCGCGATCGTCCGCAACTGGCAGGACGATCTGCGCGAACTGCTGGTGTCGCGCCACGGCGAAGAGCGCGGCCTCGCGCTCGCCAGCCGCTACGGACGCGCGCTGCCGGCCGGCTACATCGAGAAAGTGTCCGCTGCCGTGGCGGCCGACGATGTCGAGCAGATCGCTGCTCTCACGCCGCAGAACGATCTGCGCCTGAGCCTGTGCCGCGACCAGGAAGGCGGCCTTCGCTTCAAGTTCTACCGCATCGACGACG
Source organism: Lysobacteraceae bacterium (assembly GCA_040079515.1). Classification (GTDB taxonomy): domain Bacteria; phylum Pseudomonadota; class Gammaproteobacteria; order Xanthomonadales; family Xanthomonadaceae; genus Lysobacter_I. The sequence continues at coordinate 16,871 of JBEBKD010000010.1, read as the reverse complement.
ATATTCCGCTGTCCGACGCGCTGCCGATGATGGAGAACATGGGACTGCGGGTGATTTCCGAGCACCCGTACCGGCTCGAAGTCGATGCGCCCGGCCAAGGCAAGCAGGTGGCCTTCATCCAGGATTTCGAGGTCGAAGCCAGCCGCCCGGATATCAATGTAGAGGACTTCGACGCGATCTTCGAAGACGCGTTCGGCCAGATCTGGCGCGGCAACGCCGAAAACGACGGCTTCAACCGGCTGATCCTCGCCGCGAATCTGTCGTGGCGCCAGGTCTCGATGTTGCGCGCCTACTGCAAATACCTGCTGCAGGTCGGCGTGCCGTTCTCGCAGAGCTATGTCGAAGGCACGTTCGGGCGCTATCCGATCATCGCCCGCCTGCTCATCGAGCTGTTCGAGGCGCGCTTCGATCCGGTGACCGGTACCGAGACCAAGGCCGACATCAAGGTCGGCATGGAATTGTTCCGTCGTCAGCTGTCGGCGCTCGCCGGCAGCGACGCGGCGATGCTGGCGGCGGTGGAGCCGGTGATCGCGGCGCGTTCCGGCAAGCGCGAAGCGCAGCTGGAAACGACGCGTGAGGCGATCAAGGCGCTGCTCGATGGCGTGTCGAGTCTCGACGAGGATCGCATCCTGCGCGGTTTCGTCAGCGTCATCGAGGCCACGCTGCGTACCAACTATTACATCCGCTACAAGAACGGCGTGCGCGCCGACGGCGGCCCGGCCGACTACCTCAGCTTCAAGTTCGACGCCTCGAAAGTGCCCGATCTGCCGAAGCCGCGTCCGTATCGCGAAATCTTCGTCTGCGGACCGCGTGTCGAAGGCGTGCATCTGCGCTTCGGCCCGGTCGCGCGCGGCGGCCTGCGGTGGTCAGACCGTCGCGAAGACTTCCGCACCGAAGTATTGGGCCTGGTCAAAGCGCAGATGGTGAAGAACACCGTGATCGTGCCGGTCGGCTCGAAGGGCGGCTTCTTCTGCAAGCAGTTGCCGGACCCGGCGGTCGATCGCGATGCCTGGTTCAACGAAGGCGTGGCCTGCTACAAGCGCTTCATCAACGGTCTGCTCGATATCACCGACAACATCGTCGGCGGCAAGATCGTTGCGCCTGTCGATGTGGTGCGCCATGACGGCGACGATCCGTACCTGGTCGTCGCCGCCGACAAGGGCACCGCGACGTTTTCGGACATCGCCAACGGCATCGCCCGCGCGCACGGCTTCTGGCTCGACGATGCGTTCGCATCCGGCGGTTCGGTCGGCTACGACCACAAGGGCATGGGCATCACCGCGCGCGGCGGCTGGGAATCGGTCATGCGTCATTTCCGCGCGATGGCGCGCGATTCGCAGACCGCCGACTTCACTTGCGTCGGTATCGGCGACATGTCCGGCGACGTGTTCGGCAACGGCATGCTGCTGTCGAAGCACATCCGCCTGCTGGCAGCGTTCGATCATCGCCACATCTTCCTCGATCCGGACCCGGACGCCGCGATCTCGTTCAAGGAACGCGACCGCATGTTCAAGCTGCCGCGTTCGAGCTGGGACGATTACGACAAGACCCTGATCAGCAAGGGCGGCGGCATCTATCCGCGCTCGGCCAAGTCGATTCCGCTGTCGCCGGAAATCAAGGCGGTGCTCGGCATCGACCCGGACGTCGCGGCGATGAGCCCGATGGAGTTGATGAACGCGATCCTGAAAGCGCCCGTCGATCTGCTGTGGAACGGCGGCATCGGCACCTACGTGAAAGCCGCGAGCGAAACCCACGCCGATGTCGGCGATCGCGCCAACAACGGCCTGCGCGTCAACGGCGGCGAACTGCGCTGCAAAATGGTGGGCGAGGGTGGCAATCTCGGCCTGACCCAGCTCGGCCGCATCGAGGCCGCGCTCAACGGTGTGCTGCTCAATACCGACTTCATCGACAACTCGGCGGGCGTCGATACCTCCGATCACGAAGTCAACATCAAGATCCTGCTCAATGCGGAAGTGCAGCGCAAGAAACTGACGATGCCCGAGCGCAACACGTTGCTGGCGTCGATGACCGACGAGGTCGCGCAGCTCGTACTCAACGACAACTATCGCCAGAACCAGGCGCTGAGTTTGATGCAGCGGATGAGCCTGTCGCGGCTCGGGTCCAAGCAGCATTTCATCCGCACCCTCGAATCGCAGGGCCTGCTCGACCGGCAGATCGAATATCTGCCCAGCGACAGCGAGATCGCGGAGCGCAAGTCGCGCCGGATCGGTTTCACTCGACCGGAGCTGTCGGTGCTGCTCTCGTATTCGAAGATCGTGCTGTTCCAGCAACTGCTCGATTCCGATGTGCCGGAAGACCCGTATCTGTCGAAGGAACTGGTGCGCTATTTCCCCGGGCCGCTGCAGAAGAAGTACGCCAAGGCGATGGAGCAGCACCGCCTGAAGCGCGAGATCATCGCGACCGCCGTGACCAACTCGCTGGTCAACCGCATGGGCGCGACCTTCATCCTGCGCATGACCGAGGATACCGGTCGCAGCCCGGGCGAAGTCGCGAAAGCCTTCACCATCACCCGCGAAACGCTCGACGCACGCGATCTGTGGGCGCAGATCGATGCGCTCGACGGCAAGGTGCCGGAGTCGGTGCAGGTCGATGCGCTGCAGGTGATCTGGAATCTGCAGCGCTCGATGACGCGCTGGCTGCTGTCGCGCCCGGGTGCGATCCCCGGAATCGCCACTGCGGTCGAGCGGTATCACGACGGTTTCCGCGAAATCCGTGCCGGTTCGGGCATCCTGCCGCCGACGATGCGGCCCGCCTACGATGCCAGCTATGCCGATTGGAAAGCCAAGGGCCTGCCGGAATCGCTCGCCAGACAGCTGGCGGCACTGCCCTATCTCGAATGGTGCTGCGACATCATCGAAGTCGCGCGCGCGCGCAAACTCAAGCCGGTGGATATCGCCAAGGCGCATTTCCGTCTCGGCGAAGCGCTGAAGCTGCCGTGGCTGTACGCGCAGATCGACACGCTCGCGGTCGACGGTCGTTGGCATGCAGTCGCACGCGGCTCGCTGCGCGACGAACTGGCAGCGCAGCAGCGTCTGCTGACGATGCAGGTGCTGGATACGCCGGGCGCCACCGCCGACGTCAAACTCAAGCACTGGATCGAACGCGACGATGCCTCGCTGCGCTTCACGCTGGCGATGCTCGGTGAGCTGGCAGCGCAGAAGACGCTGGACTATCCGACCGCTTCAGTCGCGGTGCGGCGGTTGTCGATGTTGTCGGCGGGAGGTTGATCGATCCGGTATCGATATTCCGAATCATCGATTCGGACGAGATGTGCAACGGCCCCGGGAAACCGGGGCCGTTTTCGTTCCGACGCTGGTGGGTTCGCTCAACCTTTCGCCAGCGCCTGCAGTCGGGAGTACGCGCCATTGAACACGTTCTGATCACCCGGGAAAACGCCTGAATCGGCGAATTGCCAGAACGTGTAATAAGTCCACGCATACGGCAGCGTGCCGACGGTGCTGGAGTAACGCGCGATCCACAGTGGACTGGTCGCGCTGAAGTTGCCCGAAGTGCCGACACATTGCGTCCACCAGCTGGTACTGGTGTAGATCGACGGATAACGACCGGTGCGGGTGCGGTAGCGGTTGCTGAAGGATGTGATCCACGCGGCCATGCCGCTCTTGCTCAGGCCATAACAGGTCGCGCCGTACGGGTTGTATTCTAGATCGACGACTCCGGGCAGTGTCTTGCCATCGCCCGACCAGCCGCCGCCATGATTGACGAAATAATCCGCCTGGGTGCTGCCGCTGGTGGTGTCCGGTCGCGCGAAGTGGTACGTGCCGCGGATCATGCCGATGTTGTAAGAACCGTTGTATTGCTGTGCGAAATAGGGATTGGTGTAGTAGGTGCCCTCGGTCGCTTTGACATAGGCGAAGCGCGCACCGTTGGCGTAAGCGTTCGACCAGTTGACATTGCCTTGATAACCGCTGACATCCATCCCTTTGACCGATGCGATCGCCGAGATGACGATCGCCGATGTCGACGACGGCATCTGCGCCTTGCCTTCGTGCAGACGGATCTGCGAACCCATCGGGTGATCGTTGACGACGATGTACGCCGCCAGCGACGAAGGGATGCGGGAGTCGAGACGGTCGAGCCAGTTCGATTCCAGATTTGATTCCAGCGTGGGCGACGGTTCGACCCTGGGCGGATCGGCCGCCTGCGCGGAAGCGATGGCAACGGTCGCGAACACTGCGACGACGAGCGGTTTGAACGACTGCATTGTGTTTCCTCCATGAAGCGGTGGGCAGCGGTGAGGTGCGAGGTGCCGTCTCGTTCCGATGCGGTCAGGTGCCCCGTGCGTGGAGGCGTTGCCTGCAGCGACGGGAACGCTGAAGATAGTGGGTATGCGGCCCGCGAGGCGTGACAGTATTCACGGGTCCCGTACACGTCCATGAGGACTTTGCATGTCGACATCGTCGAAGATCGCCTTCCTTGCCAGCACGACCGCCGAAGCGCAGGCCGCGTTGTCGACGATGGTTTCGCGTCATGGCCAGCGCGCTCCGGAAGACGCCGATGTCATCTGCGCGCTGGGCGGCGATGGTTTCATGCTGCACACCCTGCATCGTCATGGCGGCCTCGGTCGGCCGGTGTTCGGCATGAAGCTCGGTACCGTGGGTTTCCTGATGAACCAGTTCGAGGCAGGGGATCTGATCGAACGCCTTGCCGCTGCCGAACCCGCCAAGCTGCGCCCGCTGGAAATGCAGGCGCTCACCGAATCCGGCGCCAGCGTGTCGTCGCTGGCCTACAACGAGGTTTCGCTGCTGCGTCAGACCCGTCAGGCTGCGCATCTCTCGATCGAACTCAATGGCCAGACCCGTCTGGACGAATTGATCTGCGATGGTGTGATGGTGGCGACGCCCGCGGGCAGCACCGCCTACAATTTCTCGGCGCACGGCCCCATCCTGCCGCTGGGCAGCGGCGTGATCGCGCTGACGCCGATCGCCCCGTTCCGGCCCCGACGCTGGCGCGGCGCGCTGCTCAAGGCCGAGACCGAAGTGCGTTTCCGCGTGCTCGACACCTACAAGCGTCCGGTCAGCGCCACCGCCGACTCGCATGAAGTCCGCGATGTGGTGGAAGTGGCGATCCGCGAATCCCGCGACCGCATGGTGACGCTGCTGTTCGACCCGGAGCACAATCTTGAAGAGCGCATCCTCAGCGAGCAGTTCGTGACCTGAGCAGGGTGTCGTGCATCAATCGCCCGCGTCGGTCCACCGGAACACGCCGTAATAGGTGTTTCCGCCGGTTTTCATGACCGCCTTGCGTTCGGATACGCTCAACACGAACGACGGCGGCAGCATCGGGTCGTCCTTGTTCACGAATTCGACCCGCAGACTTCTGCCGTAGACATAGGATGTGAGCCGATACGAACCCAGAGGCAGGGACTGCGGCCCGTGTGCCATGCCGACTTCGATCATGCCCCGGTAATCGGGTTCGAGCTTGTAACCCACGAACTGGACATCGAACGGCTCCGCGTCGTAACCGAACGACGACGAGGCCCACGCCGGTATCCAGGCCATGGCAAGCAGCAGGCCAACCCACCATGCCCGCCTCGTCGCCCTGCTGGCGATTGTGTCTGTGTGCATGAGTCGTGCTGTCCTGCGTGGGGATTCTTCATCATCCTACGCCCAGGCAGAGCACGTAGCGTGGCAGTGTTCTCGAACGACAGCGGGCCAGGGAAACGCATTTTCCAGGAGTCTGCCATCGGCCCACCGGGACAGATTAAGTGTTCTTAATGTTTCCCGGGCACGATGCCTCCAGAATGCCCCCTCCATTCCCCCGTGGAGCGCCCGGCGACGGGTGTGCCGTTGACTCATGAACCCCCTCGTCCGCTGGTTCCACCAACTCGGTTCGCCGCCGTACTTCGACCGCTTCGCGGCGCGCTGGGCGCCGTGGTGCTTCGGCCTGGGCGTGCTGGTCATGCTCTGGGGCGGCTGGCAGGGCTTGTTCGTCGTTCCCGCCGATTACCAGCAGGGCGACAGCTTCCGCATCCTCTACATCCATGTGCCCTCGGCGTGGATGAGCATGTTCATCTTCGCGCTGATGGCGTTCTATGCGGCCATCGCGCTGATCTGGCGGATCAAGCTGTGCGAGATCCTGGCCATGGCCTGCGCGCCGATCGGTGCGGCCTTCACCGTGATCACCCTGGCCACCGGCTCGATCTGGGGCAAGCCGATGTGGGGCACGTGGTGGGAATGGGACCCGCGGCTGACCAGCGAGCTGATCCTGCTGTTCCTCTACTTGGGCGTGATCGGTCTGTATCAGGCGATCGACGACCGCCGCAACGCCGCGCGCGCCGCCGGTCTGCTGGCGATCGTCGGGGTCGCGCTGCTGCCGGTGATCCGCTACTCGGTGACCTGGTGGAACTCGCTGCACCAGGGCCAGACCATCCGCATGTTCGGCGAATCGAGCATGGATGCGAGCATGATTCCGCCGCTGGTGGCGATCGTGCTGGGCACCAAGCTGTGGTTCGTCGGTTCGCTGCTGCTGCGTGCGCGCGCGGACAATCTGGAACGCGAGGCGGGCAAGGACTGGGTGCGACAGCGTGCCGGCATCGACACTGCTGCGGAGCGCGCGCCATGACCTATCTGGGCTATGTGGTCGCGGCTTACGCGATCTTCGTCGTGGTGCTGCTGTGGGATCTGATCGCACCGCTGCTGCGCATCCGCCGTATTCTGCGCAACGTCTCTCTACGCGCGAAGCGCGCATCCGCGCAACAAGACGCGCCCATTTCCACGGAGCTGCAACGATGAACCCCACCCGTAAACGCCGCCTGGTGCTGGTGCTGTTGCTGCTGGCTGCGGCCGTCGCCGCGACCGCGCTGGTGACGCTGGCGCTGCAGCGCAATGTCGCCTATCTGTACACGCCCAGCGAAATCCTCGCCGACGAAGCGGGCGCGAAGGTCAAGACCGGCGACGCGGTGTTCCGCCTCGGCGGCATGGTGGCGGCCAATTCGCTCCAGCGCGCCGAAGGCTCGATGGAAGCGCGGTTCAAAGTGACCGATGGCGACGGCGAACTGGAAGTGCGCTACACCGGGATTCTTCCGGATCTGTTCCGCGAGAAGCAAGCGGTGGTGGCGACCGGTCGGATGGACGGGCAGATCTTCATCGCCGAGCAGGTGCTGGCCAAGCACGACGAGACCTACGTGCCGAAGGAAGTGGCCGACAAGATGGGTTTGGCGCACAAGAAGCACAACGTACCCGAGGCGACGGGCGCCGCTGCAGCGGGAACACCCGCCGCGACAGCGCCGATGCCGGAGCGCTGAGCGCGCATGCGCCTCCATGAATGCGATTCATTCGCACCGACGGGATCAAGATCGGCGCTCGATCGCCGACCGGACATCGAAAGATTCCGGTTGCGTCGAGGATTTGTGCGCCCTGTCACGCAAATCGATTCCGGACACGGTCATCTTGCCCAGTCGCCAGAAGCGCATCGGTTTCTGCGAACGGAAGACAACTCGATGCAGCCTCATCCGATGAGGTCGGATGAGGTCATGGCGACGGGGCGCCATGGCGCGACATTCTCGGTGCGGAGCACCTTGAGACACGGCTCGAACTATCCTTTGAATCCATCACCCGGAGCGAATGCATGATCCCAGAGCTTGGCCAAATCGTACTGATCCTGGCGTTGCTCGTCGCGATCGTGCAGGCAGTGGTGCCGCTGATCGGCGCCCATCAGAAAAACCCGCTGCTGATGGCGGTCGCGAAGCCTGCCGTTTATGCGCAGGCTTTTTTCGTCGCAATCGCATTCGGGATACTCGTCTATCTCATGCTGGTCCACGATTTCTCCGTGCTGTACGTCGCGCAGAATTCGAACCTGCGCCTGCCCTGGTATTACAGCGTGTCCGGTGTCTGGGGCGCGCACGAAGGCTCGCTGCTGCTGTGGGTGCTGATCCTCAATCTGTGGACGGTGTGCGTGGCGGTGTTGGGAAAGCATCTGCCGCCGGTATTCCTGTCGCGGGTGCTCGCCATCCTGGGGTGGGTGAGCGTCGGCTTCCTGCTGTTCACCACGCTGACATCGAATCCGTTCGCGCGTTTGCTGCCGGCGGTGATGGACGGCAAGGATCTGAATCCGCTGTTGCAGGATTTCGGACTGATCATCCATCCGCCGATGCTGTACACCGGCTACGTCGGGTTCTCGGTTGCGTTCGCCTTCGCCATCGCTGCGCTGCTCGGCGGTGAGGTGGACCGGCAATGGGTACGCTGGTCGCGGCCGTGGACGAATGTCGCCTGGGCCTCGCTGACGCTCGGCATCGCGATGGGCAGCTGGTGGGCGTACTACGAGCTCGGCTGGGGCGGTTGGTGGTTCTGGGATCCGGTCGAAAACGCATCGTTCATGCCGTGGCTCGCGGGGACGGCGTTGATCCACTCGCAGGCGGTCACCGAGAAACGCGGCGGTTTCCGGGCATGGACGCAGTTGCTGGCGATCTTCACCTTCTCCTTCAGTCTGCTCGGCACGTTCCTGGTGCGTTCCGGCGTGTTGACGTCGGTGCACGCGTTCGCGAGCGATCCCGAACGAGGCATGTTCATCCTGATGTTCCTCGGCGTCGTCGTCGGCGGCTCGCTGCTGCTGTATTCGATCCGTGCCCCGAAAGTCGCCGGGGGACTGGCGTTCAGCACCACATCGCGCGAGTCGATCCTGCTGGCGAACAATCTCGTATTCGTCTGCGCGGCAGGCATGGTGCTGCTCGGAACCCTGTATCCGCTGATCGCCGACGTGCTCGGCCTGGGCAAGATCTCGGTCGGCCCGCCGTATTTCGGCACGATGTTCCTGTGGATGATGGTGCCGATCGCGATCATGCTGCCGTTCGGGCCGCTGTTGCGCTGGGGGTCGGACGATCTGCGCATCGCGATGCGGCGGCTTGTGCCGGCGCTCGCGTCGGCGCTCGTGGCCGTGCCGGTCGCCTGGCTCGTCTTCGACAACCATTCGTGGAAAGCGCTGATGGGCGTGGCGGCCTGCGTCTGGGTGGCGATGGGCGTGATCCGTTTTGTCATCCTCCGCGTGCGCGAACGTCCGCCGGGCCAACGTTTCAATCGCGAACAGACCGGTATGGTCATCGCCCATCTCGGCGTCGCGATGTTCTTTGCCGGCGTGCTGATCACCGAAGGCACCAGCGTCGAAAAAGATCTGCGGATGGCGCAGGGCGAGACCGTGAACGTGGGCGGCTACGCATTCAGCTTCGGCGAGATCACGCGGGTCGAAGGGCCGAACTACATCGCCGACGAAGGCCAGATCCGGGTGGTCCGCGACGGCAAGGAAGTCGGGATCCTGCGTCCGCAGAAGCGCCAGTATTCGGAAGGCTCGAACGTGCAGACCGAAGCGGCGATCCAACCCGGGTTCTACCGCGATGTCTATGTCGCACTCGGCGAACCGCTGGGCGGCATCGATGGCGCGTGGTCCGTGCGCGTCTACCTGAAGTCTTTCATCCGCTGGGTCTGGGGCGGTGCGATCCTGATGATGCTGGGTGGATTGGTCGTCGCCACCGATCCGCGCTTCCGCAGGTCCGCCGTCAATGCCAGCGCTGCGAAATCCAATGCGGACGACGTGATTCCTGCTTCTGCGGAGGCGGTTGCATGAATTCGCGGATACTGCCCTTCGCCGGATTCCTCGCGCTGTTCGCGCTGCTCGGTGCCGGACTCGTGTACGTGCGCGACCACAACACCAGCGAAGTGCCGTCGCCGCTGGTGGGCAAGCCGGCGCCCGCGTTTTCGCTGCCGGTGCTCAATGACCCCGAGCGGGTCGTCGACAGCCGGTCGTTTCTCGGCAAGCCCTATCTTCTGCATGTGTTCGCCAGCTGGTGCTATGTGTGCCGTGAGGAAAATGGCGTACTGATGACCGAAGGCAAGCGCATGGGTATTCCTCTGGTCGGTTTCGACTACAAGGACGAGCCGAGCGACGCGACGAGCTGGCTGAAACAGTTCGGCGACCCCTACGATGTCGTGCTCGCCGATCTGGAAGGCGACGTCGCGATCGATCTTGGCGTGTATGGCGCCCCCGAGCTCTTCCTGATCGATGCGAAGGGTGTGATCCGATACAAGCATATCGGCGCGCTGACCTCCGAAGTCGTGCGGACCAAGCTGATGCCGATCATCAAAACCATGGAACAGGAGCCGTCGAAATGATCGCCAGACTGTTCGCTGGACTGTTGCTGGTGCTGCTCGCGTTCGCCGCACAGGCGATCGATCCGATCCAGTTCAAGGATGCCGCGGAAGAGGCCAGATTCCAGGGGCTCGCCAAGGAACTGCGCTGCCTGGTGTGCCAGAACGAAAGCCTGGCCGATTCCACCGCCGGTCTCGCCCAGGACCTGCGCCGCGATCTGATCGAACAGATGCGCAGCGGTGCCGACGACAAACAGATCAAGGCCTACCTGACCGACCGCTACGGCGATTTCATTCTCTACAAGCCACCGGTCAAGCCGACGACATGGTTGCTGTGGTTCGGGCCCGCCGCGATGTTCGCGGTCGCCCTTTTCGTGCTGATCCGTATCGTCCGCCGCAACGGCCCCGTTGCCGGCGACGATGCGACCGATATCGCTTCCGGAGATTGGGAATGACCGTTTTTTATCTTGTCAGCGCGATGCTGGCGCTGCTGCTGTTGATGTTCCTGCTGTTGCCGTTGTGGCGCCGGAAGACGGGCGCCGCGCATCCGGGCCAAGACCCGCGTCGAAAAGCGCTGCAGGATGCGTTCGATGCAGGCGTGCTGACCCGTGAGGAGTTCGATGCCAAGCTCGCGGCATTGCCCGAGGACGCGCCGGCGGACACCGCCGCGAATCCGCAGACGACCCGCACGGTGAAGATCGTCATGGTGTCGATCGCGATTCTGCTGCCGTTGGGCGTGTTCGGCCTGTACCGCGCCGTCGGCACACCGGATGCGTTGTCGCAGGCCGGATCGGCCGCTTCGACCGCGGCGATGCCTGCTGCAGCGGCGGGGGGTGCCAAGACATCGATGGACATGGATGCGGCGATCGGCAGCCTGCGCGCCAAACTCGAGAAGAATCCGGGCGATGCCGATGGCTGGCTGCTGCTCGGTCGCGCCTATCAGTCCGTCGGACGCAACGATGAAGGCGGCAAAGCGTTCCAGAAAGCCTACGAACTCGCCCCGGATCGTCCGGCGATCGAGATCGCGTATGCGGAATCCCTCGCCCTGACCAGCACGACCCGCCGGATCGAAGGCAAGCCGCTGCAGATGATCCACCATGCGATGAAGGCCGACCCCGAAAACCAGGACGGCCTGTGGCTGATCGGCATGAGCGATTACCAGAATGGACGCTACGCCGAGGCGATCGTGTCCTGGGAAAAGATCCGCAAACAGCTGGGCCCCGATTCGGATGTGCTCGAATCGGTCAACAACATGATCGGCGATGCCAAAGCGCATCTGCGCGGCGAACCGACGGCGGGCACTGCGATGGCCGGCGCGCTGGGCGGTACCGCCGCAGCCACAGCCACTGCCGGCGGCGGCCCGCGCCTGCAGGTGCGGGTGGCGTTGGCGAAAAAGCGCGAAGGGCAGGCATCGCCGGGCGACACCGTATTCGTGTTCGCCAAAGCGGCCGGTGGCCCGCCGACGCCGCTCGCGATCCGCCGTCTCCAGGCGTCCGATCTGCCGACGACGATCGAACTGACCGACGCGGATGCCATGGTGCCGGAGATGCGTTTGTCCAAGTTCAAACGCATTACGGTGACCGCGCGCATTTCCAAAAGCGGCGACGCATCGCCGAAGCCCGGCGATCTGCAGTCCGCGGCGATCGAGGCGGATACGGGGCAGAGCGGGCCGATCGACATTTCGATCGACCAGGTCGTGCCCTGAACCCGGCGTAGCGCTTTCGCCCCGGCAGACAGTCGAAGCACGCGCTGCGTGCACGTTTTCCATGTCGCGGGCCCGAATGCATCCGGACACGCTCGCGACGAAACGATCGCAGGCGCGCGCGTCGCCGCAGCCGTCCTCAAGGCTGCGCCAGCGGGTTGTCCATCCACAACCCGCTAGAGCTTCTCGCCGAATTTCGTCTCGAAACGGATCCCGATGTTCTTCAGCAGATCGGTCGGCAGCACGCCGCCGATCGAGACGATGACCGCGTCGTTGGCGATGTCCTGCAGTTCTCCGTGAACCGACAGGATGACGTTTTCCGGGTGGATCTCGATGATTTCAGACGAGAAGACGACGTCCACCTTGCCGGTCTGGCGCAGGCTTTCAAGCCGGTCGCGGTTCTTGACCTTGACGCGGTTGAGCGCTTCGCCGCGATAGCTGAGGTGGACGCTTCTCGCGTAATCCGAGCACGCGACCGCAGCTTCCACGGCGCTGTCGCCGCCACCGACGACCAGGACCTTCTGGCCGGTGAAGCGCTCGGGGTCCGCGAGGCGATAAGCGACTTTCGGCAGTTCCTCGCCCGGCACCTGCAGCATCCGCGGGCTGCCGCGCCGCCCGATCGCCAACAGTACGGCTCGGGTGTGATAACGCTTCGTCGCGCTGTGGACCACGAAGGTATCGCCTTCGCGTTCGATCCCTTCCATCTGCTCGGAATAGTTGATCTTGAGCTGGGTCTTGACGACCACGTTCTGCCAGAATTCCAGCAGTTTCTCCTTGCTCACTTCAGTGAACCGCATCTTGCCGATCATCGCCAGATTGACCGGCGCGGTCATCGCCACCTTGTTGCGCGGATAGTGGAAAATCGAGCCGCCCAGCGAGTGTTCCTGTTCCAGGATCACGTATTTGAGCTTTTTTTCGATCGCGCTGAGCCCTGCGGAAATGCCGGCGGGACCCGAGCCGACGATCACCACGTCGTAGTCCGCACGGCCGGCCTTGATTTTCTCGATCGCATCCATCGCCTGGCGGCCCTGCTCGGCGGCTTTGCGGATGAGGCCCATGCCGCCCAGTTCGCCAGCGATGAAAACGCCGGGCACATTCGATTCGAAGTTCGGCTGCACGTCGGGGATATCGACGCCGCGACGCTCGGTGCCGAACACCAGCGTGATGCCATCGACAGGACAGGAGGCGTGACAGGCGCCATGGCCGATGCAGGCGCTGGGATTGGTGAGGACCGCCTTGCCGGCGATGATGCCGATCGCGCCCTCGGGGCAAGCGCGAACGCACGAACCGGAACCGATGCAGCGCTCGGTGTCGATCACCGGATGCAGCGATGGCGGCTCGGTCAGGCCCGATGCGATGGACTCGCCGAGCACCTTGGCGTGCTCGGTTTCGACATGGTGACGACGGCGGAAATAGTAGACAACGGCGATCAGCACGGGTACGACATAGAGCAGGTAAACGAAATTGGTAGTCATTATCAAATAGTGCTCTCGCGGGCAGTTCGCTTACGGTGAGGATGCTTTGTCCGCTATGCGGTTTCGTTTCGCAATAAAAAAGCGTGAGTTAAAAAGCGCCATCGCTTATTGTGAACGCGCTCACGCGAATGAACCGTGATGTCGTCGCATAATCGAAACCACGAAGATCGTCTCATGGAGATGCATGTCGAGTCCTGAATCCAGTTTGCGTTCCACGGCCGAGCCGCAACCGGTCCGCGAACAGCTGCGCGATGCCGCGAAAGCAATCGCCGTGGACGCGACGCCTGCAAGGCATGCGAATGCGAATCGTTCTTCCAAAGAGGGCGAGGGAACCTCGCTCCATCGCATCATTCCCTGGCTGCTGTTCATCATTCTTGCCGCTGTGATCTACCTGGTCGCGCGTTCAGGCCTGTACAAGCCGGGCGATGATGTCGGCTACAACCTCGGCCTTGCCGGTGGCTTGATGATGCTGGCGCTGCTCGGCTACCCGCTGCGTAAGCGCCTGGGCTGGTTGTCGTCCGCGGGTCGCGTCAGCAAATGGTTTTCGCTGCACATGGTGTTGGGCGTTGCGGGTCCGACATTGATCCTGCTGCATTGCACGCTGCAATGGCGGTCGACCAATGCGGCGATCGCGTTCTGGTGCATGGTCGTGGTCGCCAGCAGTGGATTCCTCGGTCGCTATCTTTACCGTCACCTCCATCAAGGCCTCTACGGTCGGCAGCTGACGTTGTCGGAAGTGCGCACCGAAGCCGCGACGAAATTGGGGAAAACGAAGGAACGCCTGCGTGTCGAAGGCGCCGAGGATGTGCGCGCCGCGCTGGAAACGTTCATGCGCAAATCCGTCGTGGTCGAAAGCCATGGCTGGAAACGTCCGCTGGCGCTCGCATCGCTCGGGTTCAGTGCCCGCCGCGCGCAATCGCGACTGGTCGCGAATGGCCGGGACCCGAGGGCAGGACAACCGTATGCGTCGCAGGAGGCGATCGATATCGCAGCCGACTGCATCCGGGCCGTGCAACGGTCGGCGCAGTTCCTGCCCTACGAACGCCTGTTCTCGCTCTGGCATGTGCTGCATGTGCCCTTGGTGTTGCTGCTGGTCCTCAGCGTGATCGCGCACATCATCGCAGTTCACATGTACTGATTGCGGATGCTATTTTTTCGAAAAATCGTCCTGCTGTTCGCGATGCTCTGTGCAGCGTCGGCGTGCCTGCTGTCTTCGCAGGCGAGGGGCACCGATATCGAGACCGTGCTGATGCCGGGTCAGGTCATCCGTGGACACGCGAAAACGGAATCGACCTGCGCGGCGTGCCATCGATCGTTCGACAAGGAAGCGCAGCCCGCGCTGTGCATGGCCTGCCACAAGGATGTCGCTGCCGACATCCGCGCCAAGCGCGGTTTCCATGGACGCGGCGCCGCGAAGGCGTGCCGCACCTGCCATACCGACCACAAAGGCAGGAATGCGCAGATCGCCAGCTTCGACAAGAAAACGTTCCGGCACAACCTGACCGATTACGAATTGCTGGGCGCGCACAAGACGGTGACCTGCGACAGTTGCCATCCGCCTGCAGCGAAGTACCGCGACGCGCCTTCCACCTGCATCGGCTGTCATAAGGACGACGATACGCACAAAGGGACCCTGGGCCGGGATTGCGCGAAATGCCACGGCCCCGTCGACTGGAAGAAGAGCAGTTTCGATCACAACAAGACCGATTTCGCATTGCGAGGCAAGCACGCCGTCGCCAAGTGCGCCGCATGCCATACGCGCCCGCCGGCCGAACTCAAGCTGGGCACTGAATGCATCGCGTGCCATCGCAAGGACGACTCGCACAAGGGGTCGATGGGCACCGCATGCGCCAATTGCCATACCGAGAACGCATGGAAGGAGACGAAGTTCGATCACAGCAAGACCCGGTTCCCGCTGTTGGGTCGACATGCGTTGACCGAATGTTCGGGCTGTCATCGCCAGGCCAATGTCTTCCGTGGCGCGCCGACCGAATGCGTGGCCTGCCACAAGGCGAAGGATGTCCATGCCGGTACCCTGGGCACCGACTGCAAGGACTGCCACCAACCGCGCGCATGGAAACCTTCGCAGGGTTTCGATCATGCCAAGACCCGCTTCCCGCTGTTCGGCAAGCATCGTGATGCCGCATGCCTCGGCTGCCACAAAGGGCCGAAGCTGTTCCGCGGTATCGCCAGCGCCTGCAACGATTGCCACAAGAAAGACGATCCGCACAAGGGGCGCAATGGCGCGGAATGCCAGTCGTGCCACAACGCGGCATCATGGAAGCAGATCAGTTTCGATCACGCGAAAGCGACGCGTTTCCCGCTGCTCGGCGGTCATCGCCCGCTGACTTGCAAGAGTTGCCACAAGAACGATGCGCATCGCGAGAAACTGGACATGCAATGCGTGTCCTGTCATGCCGAGAAGGATCCGCATCAAGGAAAACTCGGTCGTGACTGCGCGCGCTGCCATGTCGCGGACAGCTGGACCAAGGTGGTCGTCGACCACAATCGCACCGCATTCCCGCTGCTGGGCCGGCATCAGGTGACCGAGTGCAAGGGTTGCCACACCGACAAGTTGTATCAAGGCGCACCGAAGGCATGCGTTGCTTGTCACGCCAAGAATGATTCGCATTCCGGAAAGCTCGGACAGAAGTGCGAGACGTGCCATAACGCACGCAGTTGGTCGCTATGGGAGTTCGATCATGCGAAACAGACTCATTTCCCGCTGATAGGTGCGCATGAAAGTTTGAAGTGCGATAATTGTCACAAGACGGCGCGCAAAGACGATATAGCTTTGCCACTAGCTTGCGGAAGCTGCCACAGCGGGGACGACATCCATAACGGTGCGTTCGGCAACCGATGCGAAAGATGCCACTCCAGCACCTCGTTCAAAGACATCCTGCCCAACTCACGCTGAGACCGCATGCACATGCCGAAATTACCGATCATCGTGCACCACTCGATACGCCGCGCATGGCTCGCCTGTGCGCTGCTGTTGATGTCGTTCGCTTTCACGATGCCGGTGGCCAGTGCGGCGCAAATCCAGTCGCCAGCCAATTTCGATCACGCCAGGACAGGCTTTCCGTTGACTGGCGCGCATCGCGCCGCACGATGCGAAAGCTGCCACGACCGCGGAATCCTCCAGGGAACGCCTAAAGACTGTGTAAGCTGTCATGGCAATGCAAGCCGGCTGCCGGATGCGAGCCGCCTGCCCGCCGCACATATTCCGGTCACCGGAAGTTGCGAATCCTGCCATCGCACCACCGCGTGGATACCTGCGGTTTTCAATCATGCGTTGGTCGAAGGCCAGCGCTGTGGGAGCTGTCATAACGGCTCGATCGCAACGGGCAAGACCTCGGATCACATGCAGACGGCTCAGATCTGCAGTGCCTGTCACCGGACAACGGCCTGGCTGCCCGCGAGATTCGATCACAACGGCGTCGCTGCAGGCAGCTGTTCCACCTGTCACAACGGCAGCAAGGCGACCGGCAAGCCGTCGAACCATGTAGCGACGACGCAATCCTGCGATGCGTGCCATCGCACCACCGCATGGTTGCCTGCGACGTTCAACCACAG
>JBEBKD010000009.1:0-186199 GCA_040079515.1 Lysobacteraceae bacterium | reverse complement strand
CGAAAGACCACGCAAGACGCTAGGCTATGAAACACCGGCAGAGCGATACCGACAAACTGTTGCGTCGATCGGTTGAATCCGCGAACCAAAGAAAACATTACAAGTCCAATTCTAAACTGCCATCTGAAACGAAGCCGGGATTTTTCGATGAGACATCCTTGTCTCATCGAAAAACGATGCACATCCTGTGCATCGCCCTCCGGGTCTCCGATCAGGAGATAGTGTCCTGCATCTGCAAGATTATCGGGACGTTACCCTCTATTGGCATTCAAACAACAGTTCTGTCACTTGCGTGGCCTTTCATGGACGACAGTTGCAGCACGTCATGTAGTTGTCCACTCGTTGCCGAAATTCCAGCAATCTACATCGTCCAACCGATGTCCAGACTACGGTATCGTCTGATTAGGTTGCAGACCCGGAGGGCGGCGCACAGGATGTGCATCGTTTTTCGATGAGACAAGGATGTCTCATCGAAAAATCCCGGCTTCGCCTCAGATAGTAGGTTTGAATTGGACCTGAGTGCTTTCTTTGGTTACTTTCTTTGCGCCAAAGAAAGTAACTCGCGCACCAGCGCGAAAAAGTTGCCCGGCTTTACCCGCACACGCAGATTGCACCAACAATGCGAACAACAAACAAGGACGCCGGCTTTCGCCGGCGTCCTGTTTCAAAGCCTGCAGCTCGCGGCTAGAGCCGCTGCTACTGGGTGATATCGACGTCCTTGGTCTCGCGCAGGAACAGCGAGCCGATGACCAAAGTCATCAACGCAACGCCGATCGGATACCACAGACCGCTGAAGATATTGCCGGTGGCCGCCACGATGGTGAAGGCGATGAACGGCAGGAACCCGCCGAACCAACCATTGCCGATGTGGTACGGCAGCGACATCGAGGTATAGCGGATACGGGTCGGGAACAGCTCGACCAGCCATGCCGCGATCGGGCCGTAGACCATCGTCACCAGCAGCACCAGATAGGCGAGCAGGGCGATGACCATCGGTTTGTTGATCTGCGCATCGTCGGCCTTGGCGGGATAGCCGGCCGCGGTCAGCGTATCGCCAAGCTGCTTGGTGAACTCTTCGGCCTTGGCCTTGAACGCATCCTTGTCCAGCGCTTCGCCTTCGAAACTCTGCAATGTGGTCGCGCCGATGGTGACGCTGGCGACCGTGCCGGCTGGCGCCGATTCGATGGTGTACGGAATGCCCTTCTTCGCCAGACCCGACGCGATGATGTCGCAGGACTGCTTGAAGGTTTTCTTGCCCACGGGATCGAACTGCAGCGCGCAGCGATCGCGATCGGCCAGCACTTTCGCCGGGGATGTGGCCACCGCCGCTTCCAGCGCCGGGTTGGCGTTGTGCATCAGCGCTTTGAACACCGGGAAGTAGGTCAGTGCAGCCAACAGACAACCGGCCATGACGATCTTCTTGCGGCCGATTTTGTCGGACAACCAGCCGAACAGGATGAAGCCGCCTGTCGCGAGCGCCAACGAAATGGCGATCAGGATGTCTGCGGTGTTCGGATCGACGCTCAGGGTCTTGGTCATGAAGAACAGCGCGTAGAACTGGCCCGTGTACCAGACCACCGCTTGACCGGCGGTCGCGCCGAGCAACGCGAGCAGCGCGATCTTGCCGTTCTTCGACAGGAAACTCTCGGTGAGCGGCGCTTTTGAAGTCTTGCCTTCTGCCTTCATCTGCTGGAACAGCGGCGATTCGTTGAGCTGCATACGGATCCACACCGACACGCCCAGCAGCACCACCGACACGATGAACGGAATGCGCCAGCCCCAGGCTTCGAACACGTCTTTGCCGAAGTAGTTCCGGCAGACCCAGATCACCAGCAGCGACATGAACAGGCCGAGCGTCGCCGTGGTCTGGATGAAGCTGGTGTACAGGCCGCGTTTGCCTGGAGGCGCGTGTTCGGCGACGTAGGTCGCGGCACCACCGTATTCGCCACCGAGCGCAAGGCCCTGCAGCAGACGCAACGTGATCAGAATGATCGGGGCGAGGATGCCGATGGTCGCGTAACCGGGCAGGACACCGACCAGGAACGTCGACAGGCCCATGATCACGATCGTGACCAGGAACGTGTACTTGCGCCCGATCATGTCGCCGAGACGACCGAAGAACAGCGCGCCGAATGGGCGCACCGCGAAACCGGCGGCGAACGCCAACAGCGCGAAGATGAACTGGCTGGTGTCGTTGAGGCCGCTGAAGAAATGCTTGCCGATGTGGACCGCGAGCGATCCGTAAAGATAGAAGTCGTACCACTCGAAGACGGTGCCGAGACTCGACGCGAAGATGACCTTTTTGTGCTCTCTGGTCATTGCGCCGCTGACGGGGACAGCTGCTGTAGTGCTGGACATGATCTGTTACCTCTTCAGAATTGGATCGTACTTATCCGACGCTACCGCTGTCAGAAGCTGTATTTGACGTGCGTGTGGAACCGGCGCAGATCGCCTTCGAGATCGTTCTCCAGCGAGCGCCGGCCCCAGATCACTTCGGCGCCGACATCGAGCTTCGGCAATGGCGAATAGATCAGGTTGGCGTGCAACGATTCGACGCGTTCGGTGACGGCGAATCCGGTGAGCGGCTTGTCGTTGTCGTACGCCGCCATCGAGTAGAACAGGTTGCTGCGCAACTTCGGCGAGTACACATGACGCCATGCCGCGAACGCGCCGTAGCCGTCGATGGGTTCGAGATTTCCGCCGGCGTCGAGTACGGTGTCGCTGGCGACGCCCAAGCCGAGGTAACGGCCGATACCGCGACCGACGGTGGCCATGTAGCGCAGGTCGTTGCTCTTGCCGAGGTTGAACTTGCCGGAGACGCTGACCGCTGCGCCGGTGGTGGTGTCGTCGATGCCTGCGGCAGGGTTCTCGTACGCGAACTGGCGGACCATGCCCGCAACCGAGACATGGCCCCAATCGCCTTTCTTCTGCCAGCGCGCGGTGAGGTCGGGCATCAGATTGTCGTCGCTGCTGATGCGCGCGCCGATGCCGCGATACGGGGTGATCGTGGTTTCGGGATTCTCGACCGAGAACGACCATGGGCCTTTGGTGTAACGCACCTGTGCCTGACGCACGAAGACCGAGCCTTCGGTCGGGCCGATGAAATCGACCGCATCCGGCAACGAGGCCACATCCTGGAAGTTCGACCAGGTCTGACCGGCCAACCACTGCGCACCGTTCGGATTCGTCCAGCTCACGTACGCCTGGCGCACGCTCATGCCATAGGTGTTGGTGGAGACTTCGTTGCCGTTGATGTTGCCGCCACCGAACAGATCGAACTCGAGATAGCTCTTGAGCTTCGCGCCGGTATCCAGATCGGTGTCCGCCGCGAACCAGAAACGCGAGAACTGCGCGCCCATGTCGGTGTCGGTGCTTTCGTTCGCGGCCGGGCTGCCGACCGGAATGGCCGACGGCACGTAGAACAGACGGCCGACGCTGCCATCGGCGATCTCGCCGTCGGTGGTGTCGGTGACCATCGCATCCAGCTTGATGAAACCACCGTACGAGAAGCGCGTGCCCGCGTTGGCGGCGGTGAGGATCGGCGTGCTCTGGATCTTCGGTTTGCCGTCGTCGGCGGGTTTCGCTGCCGGAGCGGCTGCGGTCGGCGCCTGTTGCTGCTGCGCGACCAATTGCTGCACGATTTTTTCGAGTTCGGCGACGCGGGCTTCAAGCGCCTGTTCTTTCGGCGTGGCAGCCTGCGCCAACGCCAGGCCGGGCGCCATGAGGCACACCAGCAGCGACAACGTCAGCGGCCGTCGCAGTTGCGGTCGTTCGTTCATGATGTGCCCCTCCCGAGGGCGCGTACGGATGCATGGTGAACGCAGCCTGTGCGTCATCGTCGGTTCCGCATATTCGCCATTGGTCGAACCTCCCGGCATTTCCGGGCGTTTTTCGACCATGGTCTAAGCATGTTGTTGCACCGCAATACGTTGCGTATGCGGCACACTGTGACCATAGCGGATCCCTTACCAACCGCGGAGGAACGCCTCATGTCGCAGAACGACAACGCCCCGTCCATCTATCCGGTGCCCGCCGATTTCGCCGCCGCATCGCGCATCCGACGCGAAGATTACGAACGCGATTACGCGGCATCCGTCGCCGACCCGGATGCCTATTGGGGCAAGATCGCGCAGCGTCTCGACTGGTACAAGGCGCCGACGCAGATCAAGGACGTGAGCTATCACGTCGAGGATTTCCACATCCACTGGTACGCCGATGGCGAACTCAATGCCAGTGTCAACTGTCTGGATCGCCACCTCGCAACGCGCGGCGACAAGACCGCACTGATCTTCGAACCGGACGATCCGGCGACGCCGTCGCAACGCATCAGTTATCGCGAGCTCCACGAACGCGTGTGCAAACTCGGAAACGCGCTACGCCATCTCGGCGTGAAGAAAGGCGACCGCGTCACCATCTATCTGCCGATGATTCCCGACGCCGTGGTCGCGATGCAGGCCTGCGCGCGGATCGGCGCGATCCACTCGGTGGTGTTCGGCGGATTCTCGCCGCAGTCCATCGCCGATCGCATCGCCGACTGCGGTACCAAGGTCGTGATCACCGCCGACGAAGGTCTGCGCGGCGGCAAGAGCGTGCCGCTGAAGGAAAACGTCAACGCCGCGCTGAAGATGCCCGGCACCGATTCGGTCGAAACCGTGCTGGTGATCCGCCACACCGGCGGCGCGGTCGGCATGCAGATGCCGCGCGACCGCTGGTACGACGCGGTGGTGGGCGATCAGCCCACGACATGCGAACCCGAGCGCATGAACGCGGAAGATCCGCTGTTCATCCTCTACACCTCGGGCAGCACCGGCAAACCCAAAGGCGTGCTGCACACCACCGGCGGCTATCTGGTGTGGGCCAGCTACACCCACGAATCCGTGTTCGATCTGCGCGAAGACGATGTCTACTGGTGTACAGCCGACGTCGGCTGGGTCACCGGCCACACCTACATCGCCTATGGGCCGCTCGCCAACGGTGCAACCGCCGTCGTGTTCGAAGGTGTACCGAATTACCCGACCGTCTCGCGCTTCTGGGAAGTCGTCGACAAGCATCAGGTCACGATCTTCTACACCGCACCGACCGCGATCCGCGCGCTGATGCGCGAAGGCGAAGCGCCGGTGAAAAAGACCTCGCGCGCATCCATCCGCGTGCTGGGCTCGGTCGGCGAACCGATCAATCCCGAAGCCTGGCGCTGGTACTACGACGTGGTGGGCGAAGGCCGCTGTCCGATCGTCGATACCTGGTGGCAGACCGAAACCGGCGGCGTCTTGATTTCGCCGCTGCCGGGCGCGACCGATCTGAAACCCGGCTCCGCCAGCAAACCGTTCTACGGCGTACAACCGGCACTGGTCGATGCCGAAGGGCGCTTGCTGGAAGGCGCGACCGAGGGCAACCTCGTGCTGCTCGATTCGTGGCCGGGGCAGATGCGCACGGTCTACGGCGACCACCCGCGCTTCATCGACACCTACTTCAAGACCTATCCGGGCATGTACTTCACCGGCGACGGCTGCCGCCGCGACGAGGACGGCTATTACTGGATCACCGGCCGCGTCGACGACGTGATCAACGTCAGCGGCCACCGCATCGGCACCGCCGAAGTCGAAAGCGCGCTGGTCTCGCATCCGAAGGTCGCCGAAGCGGCGGTGGTCGGGTTCACCCACGACATCAAGGGCCAGGGCATCTACGCCTACGTCACCCTCGTCGCGGGCGAAGCGCCCAGCGAAGAGCTGCGCAAGGCGCTGGTGGCGCATGTGCGCAAGCAGATCGGCCCGATCGCTACGCCGGACTTCCTGCAGTGGGCGCCAGGCCTGCCGAAGACCCGCTCCGGCAAGATCATGCGCCGCATCCTGCGCAAGATCGCCGAGAACGCGCCCGACCAGCTTGGCGACACCTCGACCCTGGCCGATCCTTCGGTGGTGAAGTCGCTGGTCGACGAACGGCTGGTGAAGTGAGCGCGCAGCCATGATCCGGCCGCCACCATTGGTGACGGCCACCGGTCTGCGTTACCTTGGGCAGGACGCTCTCCCTCGGCCACCGCTCATGCCCACTGTTCTCGTTGCCGACGACCACCCGCTGTTCCGCGAAGCCCTGCGCAACGCGGTGTCGCGGGCGCTGCCCGACGCGATTCTGCGCGAGGCCGACAGCGTGGATGCGCTGTATGCGCTGATCGAACGCGAAACCGACGCCGATCTGCTGCTGCTCGATCTGAACATGCCCGGCGCACACGGCTTCAGCGCGCTGGTGCATCTGCGCGCGCACTTCCCGCAGCTGCCGATCATGGTGGTGTCCGCGCGCGAAGAGCCGGCGGTCATGCGCCGCGCGCTGGATCACGGTGCGGTCGGCTTCCTGCCGAAATCCGCCGACGCCACGACCCTCGGCGAAGCCATCGACGCCGTGCTCGCCGGCGACCGCTGGGCGCCGGCGTCCGCATTGAAAGCGCCCGCCGCCGGGGCCGAAGAACACGATGCCGCACAGCGCGTCCGCGATCTCACTCCGCAGCAGTTCCGCGTGCTGCAGATGCTGGGCGATGGCCTGCTCAATAAACAGATCGCCTACGAACTCGGCGTGTCCGAAGCCACGATCAAGGCGCACATGACCGCGATCCTGCGCAAGCTCGGCGCCAACAATCGCACCCAGGCGGTGCTGATCGCCGGCAAGCTCGCGATCGATCCCGAAGCGGTGATGCCGCCGCCGGAAGAGGATTGACGACGCCTGTCCTGCGCGCGTTCGTCAGGTTTTCAATCGTCTTCCGACCGCGCATCCACGCTCAGCACTTCGCCGTCGTCGGCGACGACCGTAAAGACGATCGGCCGGCAGCACACGCTGCAGTCCTCGACATACTGTTGATGATCCACCGAGCCATCGACGACGATCTCGATTTCTTCGCCGCAGTAGGGGCATTGGGTGAGGGCGGTGTCGGTCTGGTTCATCCGGGCAAATCCTCAAGCGTGGTCCCGGCAGACTAGAGCATTTTTATTGGAACGCCCTGCAGTGCACATGAGCAGATAGCTTTTTTGTGTCGCGCAGGCGGCGATCGTTGTTTCTGTTGAATCGAAAATGCACCGGTGCGGTGTCTGGCAATGACTGCGTAAAGCTGCGCACTTTGCTCCTCCCATTGCGCGTAAGCGCAGGGGGAGGTTGGGAGGGGGTGCTTCTGCATGGACGTTGCTGCGAGCGACCCCTCCCCAACCCTCCCCTTCGCGATGCGAAAGGGAGGGGGTCTTGTTTTCACTTGAATCGAAAGGCTCCAGTGCAGCCGCGGCTTCGCTACGCGAACAACAGCGGTTCCACCGTCTGCTCCAGGATTTCGATCAACTCCGGATCCATGTACCTGTACTCATCCGGGATATCGAGCACGTGGATCGGCGTGTGTTCGATCAACTGCGCGTAGTCGGCGACGATACGCTCGCGGTGTTTGTCTTCCATCACCATGATCACGTCCGCCCAGTCGATGTCCACATGCGAGATGCGGTGCCTTGCACTGAGACTGGTGCCGGCCGAGCGGGCAATGATCACCGGATGTCCTTTGAACATGCGTTCGGCGGTCGGGCTGCGCCACTGGTTGCGGCTGCAGACGAACAGCACGTTGAGGTGTTCGCGATCAATGCGTTTGTGTTCGGGCACTACCGGATACTCCATTGCATATCGATTCGCACACGATCGACCCACAGAAACGAAGACGCCCGGTTCGAGCCGGGCGTTTCCGCTTTCCGTCGACGGCCTGTTCAGGCGGTCATCGACACGGCTTTTCTCGGTTCCTGTTCGACGGCTGCGGTCTGCTGGACCCGCGCATCGATCGCATTGTTGGCCGCGACTTCGACCGGCGTTTCGCGGGCCTGATTTTCGCTGACTCTGGCGTGATTCGGACCGAGCGGGCCGTTGCTGCCATCGAAGACGAAAAGCGTACGGTCCGGATTGCCATTGGCGTCGTTGATCTGCTTGCCAATTTCTATGTTGGTGACTGCGGGCAGACGCTCGCGCGTCGCCGCGGCGTAGAGATTCGCGGCCATGGCGTCACCCTCAAGACCTTTGGCCTGCATCGCCGTCACCACCTGGCCATACATCGGGTCCTGGCGCATGCGGTCGACATTGGGCGCCTGCTCCGCAGCCGCCAGCCTGGTGCCCTGTTGCCCCGGCGCAGCAGGCGTTTCGTTGTAGCTGAGGTTGACGACACCTGGCGTGCCCAGATGCGGACCGATGACCTCGTTCGGCGCAAGCCCGTGCTGGCCTTTGACGACCCGGTCGCTCCACTCGAGGCTGCCGTTGCGATCCACCACCACCAGCTTGCCCTGATTCAAGGATTGTTCGACCAGATTGGCCAGCTGTTCGGGCGTGGCGTTCTTGTTGGCGGCACCGATCGAGCGCCCCACTTCGTTGTTGTAGAGATCCATCGCTTCGCGATTGGCGGTATTGCCCGGCAGACCTTCGTGCGCGGTCGTGAAGGCTTTGGTCCACTGCTCGCCGTACTGCTGGGTCAGCAGCGCATTCCAGTACGCATGACGGAAGGCATCCCGATGGCCGTCATTGCCCTGCCATTCGCGCGCGCGATCCGCCGGAATATTGTCGGGGAGCGGATTGTTCGGAAAGCGCTTATCGGCTTCGCTGAAAGCGCGGTCCTTGATGCCGCTGAATTCCTGCAGGCCGACCAGGCCACGACTGGAGGTCAACTCGTCGAGCAATGCGCCTTCGGTCTTCGTGATCTTGACCGCACTCGTGAACGGAATATCGATCGCGCCGAACGCGCGCGGGTGATAGTCGATCACCTTGTCGTCGGCCACCTGATACTGGGTGCGGACATTGTTGAGGTCGGGTCGTTCGGCCATCGGAGACTCCTTACGCGGTCGTGTTGTTCAGACGTGTCGTGGGCATGCTGCTTATCGACGCCCCCAGCGATGGGATGCGACTTTCCCATCCTGGTATTTGACTTCGTAGAACTCCTCGTCGATGCCGTAGCGCGCGACGCCGAGTTCGTAGATGTCGGTGGCGGATGCCGCATCGCGGATATCGGGTTCGCCGAGCAGCGCGATCACCTCGTCCCGCGACATGCCCGCCTGCACGGCTTTCTCCGCCGACGCCAACATCGGGCCGCGCTGGTTCTGTTGGGCAGCAACGCCGCGCTGGGATTTCCACGCGGCCGAATCGAAGTTGGAAGTGGTTTGCATGGCACAGGCCGATAGGGAAAGAAGGAGTGCGATCGCGAGGCATCGCGCGGAGGCGCGCAGGTGCAGGAAACGATACGGAAACGGAGCGCCCCGAACGGATGTCCGGGATGCCGCGCGAATGGGGACGCCATTGGGAAGACCGGGCACGTGCATTTCCATTGGGCCGGGCTCGCTAGCCTTGAACAGGGCGGAATTCAACAGGGAACGAAGTTAACATGGAAATACGGCCAATTCATGAACTGGCAAGTGCAGCAGTCCAGTGCCACGAGCGTGATCTCGGAGCGGGCCTTACCCTTCCGAAATGCTTGGGTTGATCAGCAACGCTTTTCGTAGGATGGGTGGAGCGCAGCGATACCCATCATTGAACGAACCACGACGTTTGCGAAATTCAGAGCGGTCATTGGAAACAACATCAACGATGGCGGATTGAAAAGCGATGGGTATCGCTGCGCTCCACCCATCCTACTCATTCTCTCCGAAAATCCCGTGTGCAATCTTTGGCCCCACACGGGCTATGTCATCCTCTATTTTCACTCAGGATGTCAGTGCATGTGGTAGCAAACCTAGCACCCAATCCTGTAAGAAAAAGGGCGCATATATTGAAGCAGTAACCGCTAAGCCATATCTCCGGAGATTGATAGTCGCCGATAAGACCAAGTCCTTTCAATATCGCTATTGAACTCGGATCGAAATCATCATCAATTGGTCCTCGCGGAGATGAGTGGACACTATTAAGTGGATATTTTCCTGGAACTCCTTTTGCAATAGAAAAGTAATAAATAATGGCGCCAGCTGTTTCTTCGTGAGAACGAAACTCTTCTTCTACTTTGCTAAGAAGATTTTTTGTTTCGAGCTTATTAATTCCACCTAACGACTTTATTGCGTCACGCAAGGCTATTGATACAAACGTCGTATTCCAGTCTGATTCAACATCATCAGGATGACGATTTGTATCACAATGATTATGTGTCTCTGGCGAAGCAATATATCTAAAAAGATGTGCTTCTGAAGCCGTTAATTCTTTTAGGATACGGATAAATAAATTTTGCTCACTCTTGTGGTTTGTGGATGCGCTTACCAACAACCTTGCCCACATTTCAATCAATGTCGAATCATCAGGTGATTCCAGAGAACAATCCTCAAGATAAGGAACTAGAAATTTTAAGGGCGGTTCCGTGAGCTTTAATCCTTCTGCTTTTGCTATAGATTTAGCTCTTTCTATTGAGCGCAATAAAGAAATTTGTCTGTATATCCTGACTCTATCACCTAAAGTTCCAAGTGCTTCGGTGACTGGCGACAATGCCTCTACCAGAGCATTTGACAACTCTTTTGTTCCTTCAATTTTTACTTCAACTACCATCTTTCCTCCGATAACAAATAGCCGCTTCTAGTGTTTATACTTTGGTAGTGCTTAAATTGCGCATCCATGGAAAAATTTCATAACCATCTTCCTTTAATTTTTACCGACTATCACCCCCAAGCCCCCAACCAAGCCCGCAGCGACGCCGGCTTCACCGGCTTGGTCAACACCGCGCATCCGTATTCACGCGCAGCGTGCTTCAGCGTATCGCTGCCATCGCCGGTCAACAGCGCCGCAGGCAGATCGCGTTTCGCGCGTCGACGCAGTTCCGCAATGACGCCGAGACCATCGAGCCGATCGTGCAGGTGGTAGTCGACGAGGGCGACATCGGGTAATGATTCGGGATCATCGATGTCGATATGCGCCAGCGCTTCGTCGACGGTCGCGGCCGTGAGTGCGATCGCTTTCCAGCGGCCGAGCAGGGCACGCATGCCGTCTAGGATTTCCGGGTCGTTGTCGACGCACAGCACGCGCAAGCCGGCGAGCGCGTCGGGCGCGGGCACGATCTCGCGCAGCACCGGTTGCCGGGTGGCGACGCCGATCGGTACGCGGATCGAAAACACGCTGCCGCGCCCCACGCGCGAGTGCACGCGCAGCGGATGGTCGAGCGTACGTGCGATGCGTTGGCAGATCGACAGGCCGAGACCGAGGCCGCGTTCGCCGCTGATACCCGGTTGGTCGAAGCGGCGGAATTCCTCGAAGATCTGGCCGAGGTGATGTTCGGGAATGCCGGGGCCGGTATCCCACACCTGGCACTCGACCGTGTCGCCGCGACGGCGCAGGCCGAGCAGCACGCCGCCTTCGCGCGTGTAGCGCAGCGCATTCGCGAGGAAATTCTGCAGCGCGCGCCGCAACAGACGGCGGTCGCTGCGCACGAACACCGGTTCGGCCGAACCGGCATGCACGCGCAACGCGAGGCCGCGGCCAGCGGCGCTGGGCGCGTACTGCGCAGCGAGTTCCTGCAACAGTTCGGCGGCGTCGAAGTGGGCGATTTCCGGCTGCAGCGCACCGGCATCGAGTCGCGACACATCGAGCAGGCCGTCGAGCAGATCCTCGGCCGCGCGCAATGCGGTATCGACGCGTTCAGCGAGGCGCGTGCGCTCGTCGTTGTCGGTGGTTTCGCGCAGCGCCGACGCGAACAGGCGCGCAGCGTTCAAAGGTTGCAGTACGTCGTGACTGACCGCGGCGAGGAAGCGCGTCTTCGATTGCTGCGCGGCTTCGGCTTCGCGCGTGCGCAGTTCGACGCGCTGCTCCAGGGTTTCGTTGATGTCGCGCAGCGCCTGCTCGGCGCGCTTGTAATCGGTGATGTCGCTGAAACTGGTGACGTAACCACCGCCCGGCAACGGCTGCCCGCGCATTTCGACCACCTGCCCATTGCCGCGCACGCGTTCGTACACGTACGGCTGTCCTGCGCGGAGATGCCCGATCCGGCGACGCACCTGTTCTTCAATGTCGTCGATGATGCTGGGATCGGCGACACTCAATTCCGCGCGTTCTGCATTCCAGCGGATCAGTTCGGCGATCGGCCGGCCGACGTAAAGCATGCC
Source organism: Lysobacteraceae bacterium (assembly GCA_040079515.1). GTDB lineage: Bacteria > Pseudomonadota > Gammaproteobacteria > Xanthomonadales > Xanthomonadaceae > Lysobacter_I. Next base: position 174,131 of record JBEBKD010000009.1, on the reverse strand, counting down.
GTCGGGATAACCGAGCATTTCCTGATAACGGCGGTTCCATGCGATCAGACACATGTCGGCATCGACCACGCTCACGCCCTGGCTGATGTTCTCCAGCGTGGTCGACAGCACCTGACGATTGAAGCGCAATTCCTGACTGGCTTCGTCGAGCAGCGACACCACTTCGCCCAACTCCATGCCGGAGCCGCGCAGTGCGCTGGTGAGCGTGAGCCGCGCCGACGCTGCGCCGATCGCGGATGCGAGCTGCCGTTCGGTGAACTGCATCAGCGCGCGGTCGGCGAGTTGTTCCGGCTGCCATTGGCGGCCCTGGCTCAGCGCGTATTCGTCGAAGGCGCGACGCGCGTGACGCTCGCCGAGGATGCGTTCGGCCAGGGCCAGCAGATCGCCGCTGCGGATGCTGCCGGCCCACCCACCGGGACCCAACGGCGAGCGCTGCGCGTAGGGGTCGAGATACGTCGCGGCCAGCAATTGCTCCTGCAAGCGCGGCCGGCGTTGCGCCGAGACCAGGAACAGCGCGCCGATATTGAACAGCAGCGACCAGAACACGCCATGGGTGAGCGGATCCCAACCGGTGAGGCCGAACAACTGTCGAGGGCGCAGCCACGCGATGCCGAGCGGGCCGTGTTCGATCCAATCGCTGCCGACCACGCCGCTCTGCGCCAGCGCCGGCAACAACAGCGTGTACGCCCACGTCAGCGCGCCGAGCAGCAGTCCGGCGAACGCGCCGGCGCGACTGGCACCACGCCAGTACAGGCCGCCGATCAATGCCGGCGCGAACTGCGCCACCGCCGCGAACGCGAGCAGACCATGCTGCGCGAGACTGTCGCCAGCCGCTGCCGCACCGCGGTGATAACCATAGGCCATCAGCGCCAGCGCGAGGATCGTCACGCGCCGCACCCACAGCACCTGGCGATCGATGCCGCCGCCTTCGGCCAACACGCCATTGCGCAACAGCAGCGGCATCACCAGATCGTTGCTGACCATGGTCGAGAGCGCAACGCTGGACACGATCACCATGCCGGTCGCGGCGGAAAACCCGCCGATGTACGCCAGCAGCGCCAGCGCTTCCTGATCCAGCGCCAGCGGCAGCGCGAGCACGTAGGTATCGGGCGATGCGCCGCTGCCTGCCAGCAAGGATTGCCCCGCCAGCGTGATCGGTACGACGAACAGACTGAAGATGACCAGATAGCCGCCGAACAACCAGCGTGCCGGACGGATATCGGCGGGGTCCTGGCATTCGACCACCGCGACGTGGAACTGGCGCGGCAGACAGATGATCGCGGCGAACGCGATCAGCGTCTGCGCGATGAAACCGGTGGGCAATCCCGGCGCAGTCACCACGCGCGCGGCTTCGGCGACGCGCGCGCCCAGCGGTGCATCGCCGGGCAGATGCAGCAGTGCGAACACGCCGATGGCGACGAACGCGAGCAGCTTCACCAGCGATTCCAGCGCCACCGCCAACACCATGCCGCGATGGTGTTCGGTCGCGTCGATCTGGCGCGTACCGAACAGGATCGCGAACACCGCGAGCAACAGCGCGACGTACAGCGCGGGATCGGCGAACAACGCATCGTCGCTGCCCGGCGCCAGCACTTCGACGCTCATCGCCACCGCCTTGAACTGCAGCGCGACGTATGGCACCGCCGCGATCAGCGCCACTGCCGCGACCAGCGCCGCGAGACCGGGCGCGCGCCCGTAGCGCGACGACAGGAAATCGGCGATCGAGACGATGCGGTGTTCGCCCGAAATCAATGCGAGACGTTCGAGAATCCGCCAGCCGAACATCAGCATCAGCAGCGGGCCGAGATAGATCGGCAGGAAACCCAGCCCGGTGCGCGCGGCGGTGCCGACCGCGCCGTAGAACGTCCACGACGAACAGTACACCGCCAGCGCCAGCGAATAGATCAGCGGCCGCGCCCAGCGCCAGCGAGGGACTGCGCCGCGCAGATCGCCGAGATAGGCGACCGCGAACAGCACGCCCACGTAGCCCAGCGACACCAGCAGCAGCACCCAGCCAGGAATCATGCGCGCCCCGTCGAAACAGCAGTTCGGCGAGTGTACGGCGCGCGCTGCAGCGGGCGGACGGCTTCGACGAAAGTCGCGGCACTCATGCGCAGCGGTGGACGATGTCTACGGCGAGATCCCGCAGTCGCAGCCTGAGTGCATCCGGCGCCAGCACCACAATTTCCGGACCGATGCCGAGCAGGGTCAACGCCGCGTGGTCGATGGTCTCGATCGGCAATGCGAGCCGCGACCAGCCGCCATCGTCCGGGGCGTCGGCCGCATCGACCGCATGTTTCGCATACGCCCCGAGCTGCGACAGCCGTTTCAGCCCCAGCGCCGTCGCCTGCAGCTGGGCGAAGCCGGGTCGCAGCCCGGCTTCGAAGCGCGCGGTTTCCGCCGACCACCACGCGGCGAGATCGAAGTCGGTGGGCCGCTCGAAGTGGGTGTCCCGAACTTCATGCTGCAGGATGTTCGCGACTTTGTAGATCCGCGCGACGCCGTCGCTGCGCGCGACCAGATACCAGGCGCCGGCTTTCAGCACCAGGCCGAGGGGTTCCACCACCCGCTCGCGGACGCCGCGCCAGCTGTCGTAGGTCATCGCCAGTACGGTCTGGTCGAGTACCGCGCGCGCGATCGCGGGCAGCTGCTGCAACGGTTCGTCGTCGCGATACCAGTCGACCGGATCGAGGTGGAAGCGCGCGCCGATCCGCCCGGCCATGTCACCGGAAGATCGCGGCAGCGAGGCAAGCATTTTCCGGCCCGCATTCGACGCCGCCGGGCCCATGCCCAACGCCGCCGCCGGCCCGGGCAGGCCAATCATGAACAATGCCTCGATCTCGTCCGCCGCCAGCCCGGTCAGCCGTGTGCGGTAACCGTCGATCAGCCGGAAGCCGCCACCCGGGCCGCGATCGGCGTACACCGGTACGCCGGCTTCGGCGAGCTTGTCGATATCGCGGTAGATCGTGCGCACCGACACCTCGAACTCCGCCGCCAACGCCTCGGCGGTCAGCCGGTCGCGCAACTGCAGCAGCATCAGGATCGACAGCAGACGGCTCGCGCGCATGGCAACTCGTTCCGGTTCACGGTATGCAGACTGCGAGTGTATTCCTGACGATAGTTGTCAGATATTCGCAGCTATGGTCTCGGCACCTCTTCCGATCGGAGCACCACCATGAGCCACGCACCCGCCGACGATTCCCGCCGCACCCTGCTGAAAACAGCCGCCGCCGGGCTCGCGGTCTGCGTGACCGGGGCGGGCGCCGCAACCACCGATGCCGATGCCCCTGCCGAGGCGCCCTACGGCAAGCCGGGCGATTTCGACTTCCTTGCCGGCGAATGGAAGATCCGGAACCGCCGCCTCAAAGCGATGGGAACCGAGGACTGGGACGAATTCGAAGGCGAAGCAACCTGCTGGACCATCCTTGCGGGCGGCGGCAGCGTTGAAGAGCTGCGCATCCCGGCGCGCAACTTCAGCGGCATGGGCCTGCGCCTGCTCGATGTCGAGAAGCGCGAATGGTCGGACTTCTGGGTCAACGCCAAGTCCGGTGTGCTGACCACGCCCGGCACGACCGGTATATTCATCGATGGTGCGGGCACCTTCGTCGCAGACGATGTCGATGGCGAGAAGCCGATCAAGGTCCGCGGCGTGTGGGATCGGATCACGCCGACCTCCTGCCGCTGGCACCAGGCGCTTTCGTACGACGACGGCAAGACCTGGCAGGGACAGTGGTTCATGGATTGGACGCGGGCATGAGCGGCCTCACATCGTCGTCGCGGGATTTCGATTTCTTCATCGGCACTTGGCGCGTGCGCCATCGCCGGCTCCGGGAACGACTCGTGGGCTGCGATGACTGGGTCGAGTTCTACGGCACATGCGACACGCGCACGCTCCTTGGCGGTTGCGGCAACATCGATGACAACGTGCTTGATCTGCCTGATGGCCCGTACCGGGCCGTTACGCTTCGTTCGCTCGATCCAGCGACGGGCCTTTGGTCGATCTGGTGGCTCGACGGCCGTTTTCCGCACCGGTTCGATCCGCCCGTCGTGGGAGGGTTCGCAGCGGCTCTCGGCTCTTTCTTCGCGGACGACATGCTCAATGGTGTGCCGATCCGCGTGCGTTTTCTCTGGCGCGCGACCGACCCACAAGCGCCGTACTGGGAACAGGCATTTTCGACCGACGGCGGAAACACTTGGGAGACCAACTGGACTATGGATTTCGTGCGCCTGCCAGCGTGAATCGGCAATACGGCGACTGGTGCCACCGCCCTGCGGCGGATACGCTTGTCCGCGATACCGTCGCGCGCCGCGTCAGGACAATCCATGCTTCAAAACATTCGTCTCGACCCGCTGACCGGATCCGATTTCGACGTCCTCGCACAACTGGCCGACACCATCTGGCGTGCGCACTACTCGTCGATGATCAGCATGGCGCAGATCGATTTCATGCTGGACGGCCGCTACGCGCCGGAACGGCTGCGCGGCTATATCGATTCACAGGACCGCTGGCTGTGGCTGCTGCGTGTCGCTGGCATGCCTGCCGGCTATTGCAGCTGTTCCCTGGCCGAAGAAACGGACGCGATTAAGCTGGAGCAGCTCTATCTGCTTGCGGACTACAAGGGCCAAGGCCTGGGCGGGCGCATGTTGCGCCATGTCGAAGCGAAGGCCCGCGCGCTGGGGCGAACGCGACTGTTTTTGAGCGTCAACAAAGGCAACACCGATTCGATCGCGATCTACCGCAAGTCCGGATTCGTCGTCCGCGAAGAAGCGGTGTTCGACATCGGCAACGGTTACGTGATGGACGACTATGTGATGGAGAAGCGGCTCTGAAACGCACAAAAAAACCCGCCGGTGAGGCGGGTTTCTTCTGATGGCTGGATCCCGGCTTTCGCCGGGATGACGCAATGACAAGAGCTTTCGCGCTGCGCGCGAAAGCGCCATTGCGTCACTTGATCTTGCCTTCCTTGTACATCACGTGCTTGCGGACGACGGGATCGTACTTCTTGATCTCCATCTTGGCGGGCGTGTTCTTCTTGTTCTTGTCGGTCGTGTAGAAATGACCGGTACCGGCCGAAGAGATCAGGCGGATTTTGTCGCGTTTGGAAGCCATGGTTGAATCCTCCTCAGATCTTTTCGCCGCGTGCGCGGAGTTCGGCGAGCACGGCATCGATGCCGTTCTTGTCGATGGTGCGCAGGGCATTGGCGGAGACGCGGAGCTTCACCCAGCGGTTCTCGGAAGCCACCCAGAAGCGGCGTTCGTGGAGATTGGGCATGAAGCGGCGGCGGGTCTTGTTGTTGGCGTGCGAGACGTTGTTGCCGCTCTGCACGCGCTTGCCGGTCACTTGGCATTCGCGGGACATACGTACCTCTATCGATAAGAACGCGCGACGGATCGTGCGATCTGCGGTGGCCTCCCATAGCCCGGGAGACGGCGGCCCCGGTGTCGGCACGGATCGACGGATCGGTCCGGACAGCCACCTTGCGAGACGGGATGTGTTTTGGTGTCGCTGCGCTGGCGGGTGGCATCGCGGACCGGCCCTCCGGCCGTGTGGAAGCGGGCCGAGCGTAACGAGCCGCGCATTATGCCCGGGAAAGCGTTCGCGGGCAAACACTTAGCCAAAAACACTGCGGCGAAAGCGCCCTTTCCCGTCTCTTGCCCGCCCGAGACGACACCGGCGTCCGGGTGAGTGAAAATAGGCCTGCCGCCATGACCCGGTCCGGGAGCAAGACGTCGCGCCCGACCCGCCTGCATTCGACGCCCAACCCACGGAGCGACCGCCATGAACGACAAGGATTTCATCACCATCACCCCGGAAGCGTTGCCGCGCGAGACCTGCGCCCAGATCGTCGGCTACATCCGCGAGAGCAGCGGGCTGCGCCCCGGACAGGTCGGCGGCGGCGTCTACCCCGAACTCAAGCACAGCCGCGACATCACCATCACCGGCAACCCGGAATGGCAGCAGGTCGAAGAAACCCTGAACATGGCCATGCTTGGCAGCCTGATCCGCTATCTGCGCGAATACCCGCAGACCCTGATCTCGCCGCTGATGCTGCAGCAACCCGGCCCGGACGGCAAACTGCGACGGCTGACGGCCGAAGACATGGTCGCGAAGGACGACGCCGGCATCATCGAGCTGATCCGCACCTGCCTGCGCCCGGCCAGCATCAACCTGCAGTGGTACCGCGCCGACGAAGGCGGCTACCCGTACTGGCACTGCGAGCAGTACCCGCGCGACGCGAGCTGCGAAACCCTGCACCGGCATCTGCTGTGGACGCTGTACCTCAACGACGAGTTCGAGGAAGGCGAAACCGAATTCATGTACCAGGACCGCAAGATCAAACCGCAGGCCGGCTCACTGCTGATCGCCCCTGCCGGCTTCACACACACCCATCGTGGCAATCGTCCGAAGGGCGGCGACAAGTTCATCGCGACGAGTTGGATTCTCTTCCAGCGCGCGGAAGTGCTGTACGGGCAAACATAGCGATGTCCGCCGCTGTCGAAAATCCTTCTTCACCGCTGGATGCGATCCGCAGCAAGCTGCGCAGGTATCCGCAACTGTCGGTGGTGGACACCGGCGATTCGATCACGGTGAAAGCGCAGACACCCGAAAGCTTCGCTGTCTCATTCCATTCCGGCGACGGCGAATACACCGTGGCCATGGAAGGCTGGCATGCGCACTTCGATGCAACCCAGATCGAGACCGCGCTCAACTGCTTCGCGTTCGGACTGCGCGACACCTCAAGATTGGAAGTGTGTTCCCGCGGCGGCAAGGATTATCGCTGGACGCTGGAAGTCTTCGAAGACGGCGCATGGTGTCCGGACTCGACCACCGGTCTGCTGTTCTTCCGGTTCTGGCGCATGAAGACGGTGAGGTATCTGCAGAATACAGTGATCGCTTTGGAAGAGATTTCGTAGCGCTGGGAGGCCGAAGACAGAAGCAGTTTTCGCCAGCCCGACATAAAGCGCTCGCTGTTCTAAAACAACGTTCCCTGCGGAGAATCTGGTTTCTCAGCCACCGGCGGCATGAAGCGCGAACAATCCAGCGCCGGCAACCTTCCGAACCCGATCCGTTTGTACGCTTTTGCAAAACGCATCGCTATGAGATCCGCGAACGGGCCTTCGCCGCGCATGCGGGTGCCGTAAGCGCTGTCGTAGTCCTTGCCGCCGCGCATCTGCTGGACGAGGCTCATCACGTGGGCGGCGCGTTCGGGGTAATGCAGCGCCAGCCATTCGCGCCAGACTTCTTTCAGCTCGTGCGGCAGACGCAGCAATACGTAGCCGGCGGCGCGCGCGCCGTGCGCATATGCAGCTTCGAGGATATGTTCGATCTCACGGTCGGTGATCATCGGAATGATCGGCGCCACCATCGTACCGACCGGGATGCCTGCCTCATGCAACACCTGCACGGTCTTCAGACGCGTATGCGGCGCGGCCGCGCGCGGTTCGAGTTTCGAGGAGAGCTGGTTGTCGAGCGAGGTGATCGAGACATACACCGTCACCAGACCCTGCTTCGCCATCGGTGCAAGCAGATCGATGTCGCGCTGGATGAGCGCGCTCTTGGTGATGAGGCTCACCGGGTGACGGCATTCGAGGAACACTTCCAGCAGCTGTCGGGTGATGCGGTAGTGGCGCTCGATCGGCTGATAGGCATCGGTGTTGATACCGAGCGAGATCGGCGAACAGCGATAGCCTTTGCGCGCGAATTCCTTGCGCAGCAGTTCGGCGGCATTGGTCTTCGCATACAGCTTGGTCTCGAAGTCGAGTCCCGGCGAGAGATCGAGATACGCATGCGACGGCCGCGCGAAGCAATAGACGCAACCGTGTTCGCAACCACGATACGGATTCAGCGATTGACTGAAGGGAATGTCGGGCGACTGGTTGCGGCTGACGATGCTGCGCGCGCGCTCTTCAGTGACTTCCGTACGCAATTGTGTGGGCAATGGGCCTGCGCCGTCTTCGTCGCCGGCATAAATCGAACCCCAGCCATCGTCTTCGGCTTCGGCGACGGTCTTCTCGAAACGTCCGCGCACGAACGACGCCGCGCCGCGGCCTTTCATCGGTCCGGTGCGCAGCAGGTTGTGGGTCGCTTCGTCGACTTTGCCGCTCTGTGCCATCGGAGTAGGCTAGCGCGCGCAAGTCGCAATCGCTGCGACGGAGTTCTCGGGCATGTTCGAAATCTGGGGTTGGCTGTGGGACTGGCTGCACCAAATCCCGGTGATCGGGTCGAAGATCGGCCCGGTGCTGTTCGTCGTTTGGCTGACGTATCTGCTTCTGCTCGGCGGCTGGATCGTGCTGCAGAAGCGCGAGCCGGTGGCGACCTTGAGCTGGCTGCTTGGCCTGGCGCTGCTGCCGTATGTCGGTTTCGCGATCTATCACCTGTTGGGTCCGCAGAAGATCCAGCGTCAGCGCTTGCGGCGCGCACGCAGCCGTTTGGAAGGCGATGCGCTCGGCAGCGATGTCTGCGGCGCTGCCTGTTCGCCCGAAGCCCTGGAACTCGCGAAGCTCGCGCAGGCGTCGACCGGACTCGCGCCGAGCACCGCGCACGACGTGCGTCTGCTGGTCGACGGTGCGGCCAAGTACGACGCGCTGATCGATGATATCGGCCACGCGCGGCATCATGTGCACTTGGAGTACTACATCTTCACGCCGGACCACAGCGGCTCCGCGCTGCGCGATGCGCTTGTAGCCTGTGCCAAGCGCGGCGTACGCGTGCGTCTGCTGCTGGACGCGATCGGCTCCGGACAATGTTCGCAGGGATTCCTCGCACCACTGCTCGATGCCGGCGGCGAGCTCGCCTGGTTCCATCCGACGCGCTTCTGGAAATTCTGGTCGCGCCCATGGTTGAACATGCGCACGCACCGCAAGATCGTAGTGATCGACAGCCGCATCGCTTATACCGGCGGTATCAACATCACGGACGACGAGAACGAACGCCTGCGCAGCGATGCCTATCGCGACCTGCATCTGCGCATCGAAGGGGACGTGGTGCGCGCGCTGCAACTGGTATTTTCGGAAGACTGGGTCTACGTCACCGGTCAGCGCGATTTCATTTCCGATATTGCGCGCACGTTGCCTGAAGCATCGCATGGTGAGATTTCGGCGCAGGTGCTGACCTCCGGCCCGGATTCATCGTGGGAAGCAATCCATCGTCTGCATGTGAGTCTGATCCACGCGGCGCGCGAACGCGTGTGGTTGGTCACGCCCTACTTCGTCCCCGGCGAAGCGGCGATGATGGCGCTGACCTCGGCCGCGCTCGGCAGCATCGATGTGCGGTTGATGGTGCCGCGGATGAGCGATTCGCGCTTGGTCACGTTGGCCGCACGCTCGTATTACGACGATCTGCTCGCGGCCGGCGTGAAGATCTACGAGTACGGACCACGGATGCTGCACACCAAGGCGCTGCTGGTGGATGACGCGTCGGTGATCGTAGGCAGCGCGAATTTCGACCATCGCAGTTTCCGCCTGAACTTCGAAGTGTCGGTGTTGTTCCAGGATCGCGGTTTGGGCGAACGGATGGCGAAGTTGATCGAGGGCGAGTTCGCCAATGCGCCGCGGGTCCGTGCCGATCGACAGCGGCCGCTGTTCGGCACCCGCCTGCCGGAAGCGCTGGCCCGGCTGATGTCGCCGTTGTTGTAGGCACTGCCGTAACGGCGGCGACGGACGGCAGGGCCCGGCCGGCCGGCGGCCTGTCGGCGTCATGGGGCGGCGGAGTAGACTGACGGCCGTCCCCCATTCCCCCGGCACCCATTCCGGTAAGGACGCGACCCATGCCCTGGCTTCTTCTTCTCATCGCTGTCGGCCTGTTCCTCGTCGCGCTCAGCGCCACCTCGATGGCCGTGGTGATCCTCTGTGTGCTGGCGTCGCTGGGCCTGAGCGTCTTCGCGATCATGGGCCTGCTGGCGCAGCGGGTCGGCAACAGCGCCCGCAGCGAGACCATGCTGATCGATCCGCAGGAATTGCGCAGGCTGCGCGAGCAGGCCGAAGCCAAGCGTGCCGAAGCCGCTACCGGCACGCCATCGCCCGGCGCGGGCGATACCGCGCAGCCCTGAGCTTCGCCAGAATCGTTCCTTCCTTGACCGTCCTCAGCGTCAACGTCAACAAGATCGCGGTGCTGCGCAATTCGCGCGGCGGGCACGATCCGGACGTGGTGACCGCCGCCCGCGTGTGCCTGGACGCCGGTGCACAGGCAATCACCGTGCACCCTCGGCCCGACGCGCGTCATATTCGCGCCGATGATGTCTATGCACTCGCAGACCTGACCCGACGTTACGGCGTCGAATTCAATCTCGAAGGCAATCCGTTCGCACCACCACGTGCAGGTTATCCCGGCTTCCACGCACTGTGCACAGACACGCGTCCGGCACAGGCGACGCTGGTGCCGGATGGCGACGGTCAGCTCACCTCGGACCACGGCTTCGATTTCGTCCACGACCTCGATGCTCTACGCACACAGGTCGCTGGTCTTAAGGCGCTGGGCTGCCGTGTCAGTCTGTTCGCCGATGCCGACGCCGATATCGCAGCGGCGGCAGCCAGCGGCGCCGATCGCATCGAGCTGTACACCGGGCCCTATGCCGAAGCCTTCGCTGCCGGTACGCCCGAATCGCAGCTGGCGAAGTTCGCGAATACCGCACGCGATGCGGCGGCGCATGGCCTCGGCGTCAACGCCGGGCACGATCTGAGCGAAGCGAATCTCGGCCGATTCCTGCGCGAAGTGCCGGGCGTGCTGGAAGTGTCGATCGGCCACGCGCTGATCAGCGAAGCGCTGTACGCCGGGCTCGATACGACCGTGAAACGCTACCTGACCGTCATCGACGGCCGCTGATGCGCGTCGCGAGCGGCATACCGCCGCCCGCGATCGCGACGAAGACTACCGCTTGAAGCTGATGCTACTCAGACCTGCACTCTGCGCGGTGGCCAACACCTTGGCAATGGTCTGATAGTCGGCCTCGCCGTTGGCATCGATCTTCAGCGATGGCGACTGCGTACCGCCGCGCTGGGTTTCCGCCGAAAACATCGAAGGCAGCGCCGAGACCGGCACCGGCTGGCCCGACAGGAAGACTTCGCCGGCGGCGTCGATCCGCAGTTCGATCGGCGGCGGCGGTGTTTGATCGATCAGGGGTGGCTTGCCACCAAGCGGCAGCGGAATCGCCTGACTGAACACGGGGGCGGTGACCATGAAGATCACCAGCATCACCAACATCACATCCACCAAAGGGGTGATGTTCATTGCCGAAATGGCGTCCTGCCGGGATTCCGCTTGTGCGAATGCCATGGGCCTGCTCCTCTCGGTTGAGTGCGGTTTCACGTTACTCGTGCACCCACCCAAACAGCAAGCCCCCCGCGCCAGACAAAAAAACGCCGCTCGATTGGGCGGCGTCGGAATTGAGGCAAGTGATTTACAGGTCAGCGACGGGCTGCAGGTCCGTCGCCGGCCGGTGTCGCGGTTTACTTCTTCACGAAGCCGATCTTCTTCATGTTCGAGTCCTTGGCGGAAGCAAGTACCTTTGCCAAGATCTCGTACTGCGCATCCTCGTTCATGTCGATTTCGAGGGTGGGCTGGTTGTTCGGATCGCGCTCGATTTCGCTGCTCATCATGCTGCGCAGGGCCGTCACCGGGGTCGGGCTGTTATTCCAGTAGACCGTGCCGGAAGCATCGATACGGAGCTTGATCGGCTCCGGCGGTTCCTTCGGATTTTCCGGCGGGTTGTTGGTCCGCTGCGGCAGGTCGATGTCGATCGGATAGGACAGGATCGGCGCGGTCACCATGAAGATGATCAGCAACACCAACATCACGTCCACGAGGGGCGTGACGTTCATGTCGGCCATCGGGCCGCCACCGGAGTTGGATGCGAATGCCATGCGTCTGTTCTCGGTCTGTGGGCGTCAGTTGCGTTCGCGGGTAGCGACGAAACCGACCTTGCGCATGCCCTGGGCCTGGGCGATGTTGACCACGTCGTTGACGAAACGATACTTGGTGGTCTTGTCGCCGCGGATGTTCACGTCTGGCTGCGGCACTCTTTGCGCCTCGACCGAGAGCCGGCTTTCCAGCAGTTCCCGGGTCATCGGCTCGTCGTTGAGGAAGTAACGGCCTTCCTCGGTGACGGCGACCGTGATCGGCGGAACCGGTGGCGTATGCTCGGTATCGCGCGTGAGGTAATTAGCCTCCGGCAGCTCGACCTTCGTTTTGTGCGACATCAGCGGTGCCGTGATCATGAAGATGATCAGCAGCACCAACATCACGTCCACGAGGGGCGTGACGTTGATCTCGGACATCGGGCCGCCGCTGTCGTTACCGGTACTGAAGGACATGGCTGTACTCCGTCGAGGGTTCGATCGTCGCGTGGATCAGCGCTTGCCGGCGCCGCCGACTTCGCCGACGCGTGCGCCGGTGGCGAAGAAGTCGTGCAGGTCGTGCGCGAAGGTGTCGAACTTGTTGTTGGTGATGCGGTTGCTGCGTACGAAGAAGTTGTACGCGAGCACCGCCGGGATGGCGACGAACAGACCGACGGCGGTCATGATCAGCGCTTCACCGACCGGACCAGCGACGGCGTCGATCGAGGCCTGGCCGGTCGCGCCGATCTTGATCAGAGCGCCGTAGATGCCCCACACGGTACCGAGCAGGCCGACGAACGGCGCGGTCGAACCGACGGTGGCGAGGACGGTGAGGCCGCCTTCGAGGCCCATCGATTCGCGGGTGACGGCCTGACGCAAGGCGCGATCGACGAACTCGGACCGGTTCAGGGACTCGACCAGACGCGAACCCTCATGACGCTGATGGTGCGCAGCGGCTTGGGCAGCGTCGAGTGCGATCTTCGAGAACGGTTCGCTCTTGGGCTGTTCTTCCATGAAGCGGATCGAGTCCTGCGCATTCGGGGTTTCCCAGAACGTGCCGGTCACCGAGTCGCCGCGGCGGCGGAGATTGGTGTTCTTGATGAAATTGACCACGATCCAGTACCAGGACATCGCGGACATGATGATCAGGGTGGCAGCGACAGCGAGCTGGACGACATAGTCGCCAGGGTGGGACATCATCTCTGCAACCAGATGGTCGACACCCATCTGCTTCAGAGCGGCGGCGCTGTTGGCCCCGGTTGCGGCGGCGGTGGTTTCCTGCAGCATGACGCTTACCTTTCTTGTGTGTGGAAGGAACGATTCAACGGCTCAGAGCTAACGGGTCAATCGGTAACGCGATGGGTAACAGGTCAATCCGGAAGCGTGAGGTCGAGCGGCAGAATGCCGACACCCGCAGCGCCCGGGCAGAGCTTCACTTTCTTGGCCCACGTCAGCGCGGCGCGATCGAGATCCCGGTCGCGGCTGCCGACTTCGATGGCGGCGTCGGTCACACGACCGTCCGCTTCGTAATTGATCTTGATGCGCATCTTGGCGCCACGACCGGCGCGTGAGATCGCGGCGGCGAGTTGACCATCCGGCGGACGCACGCAGATGCTGCCACGAAGGTCGCTGTTGTTGCGCGGCGGACCGCTCGGCGCCGGGGGCGCAGGCGGGGCCGGAGGCGCAGGCGGCGGAGCCGGGGTATCGACCGGCGACGGTTCGTCGAAGGTGACCGGCGGCGGCTCTTCCGGCGGCGGCTCGATCACCGGCCGCGGGGTTTCCTGCGGCGTGAGTTTGATTTCTTTCGGCGGCTCCGGCGGCGGCGGCGGCGGCGGCGGCGGCGGCGGCGGCTCGATGATGACGACGCTGGTGTTCTGCTCTTCTTCCTGCTCGGCGCCCGGCGGAGTCACCGGGACCAGCAACAGCATGAGCGCCGCGATATGCAGCGCAATGGCGAAGCTGATAGCGGCGATCCTCGACCAGTTCAGGCCGGGTTCTTCGCGGTCGCGCTTGTCGTGTGTCGGCAAGTGTTGGGTCATGCGCAGCAGGCTCGGTTTAGCGGACTCGTGGTACTGACTCGGTGTCGCGTTCGCGATCTATCCATAGAAGATGAACCCGACCCCAAACCACCATACCCCGGAATGGTCGAACCGCAACTGCCTCCCAATGAGAGCCAGTCGCGGGAATCTGTAAGCTTATACCAATCGCGGCCGGACTTACCAACACCCCCGAGAGCGCCGGGCAGGACCGACGCTGAAAGTCGTTGGCTTGCCCAGCTTCATTTTTTGCCGGGTAGTGCCAGGATGTCGTTGGCTTCCTTTGGCTTCTTCACACCCTTGGCAAGCGCCTCGCGAGCGGCAGCCTTGGCTTCGCCCAGGCGATCCTCGTTGCGCAACACCTTGGCCAGATTTAACGAAGCCTCGCCATCGGTCGCGACTTTCGAAGCGCGCGTATAGAAATCGATGGTCTGCGGCACCTTGTCGTCGGCGTAGTAGCTCTGGGCAATGATCGAATAATCGTTGGCCAGCGTCTGCGAGGGTTTGATCGCGCCCTTGGCCACGCCCTCTTCCAGTACCGCCTGCGCCTCTCTGTACTTTTCGGCGTTGATGTAGCCGACGAACAGCGCGCGGTATTCCTTGCCGTCGACCAGCAGCCCCTGTTTGCGGGCGTTTTCCAGCAACGTATTGGCCTTGTCGAAATTGTCGGCCTGCTGATACAGGGCCACGGCATTCATGAGCACACTGCGATCGTTGGGATTCGCTGCCAGAATCTTTTCGTACATCGCGGCGCCTTCGGCGGGACGATCCAACTGGCTGAGCAGATAGGCTTTCAGCGCGATGGCTTCGGGCTTTTCGCTCCGGGTTTCGCTCAGGAATCGATCGATGGTGGCGAGCGCTTCCGGATAGCGATCCAGCTGGTTGAGCGTGATCGCGTAATTGAACATGATCTGGTAATGGCCGTTGTTGTTGAGGCCGTTCGCGTCAAGAGTCTTCTTGAAGTATTCGGCGCCTTTGGCGTTGTCGTCCATCGAGGTCGCCGCGCTGGCCGCGAGCTGATAGAGATAGCTCAGCAGATAGGTATTGGTGGAGCCGGCCGCAGCGAAGGCGTCGACCTTGCTCATCACATCGGCGTACTTCTTTGCGTCGTAATCGGCCTGGGTCGCGTTCGCCGTTTTCGCATCCTTTCCGGACACCGGTTGCTTCGCCGGCTCGGTACGCGTGGCCTGCGGATACTGCACCGGTTCGGCGCTCGACTTGTTCTTGGCTTCGGCCTTGCGCTGGCGCGCACGTTCGGCGGCGGCGGCGGCGCTGCCGGTCATGGTGGTCGACTTGGGCTTCTCTTCCAGGTCGTCGCCCGCCTCACTGTCCTGCGCCAGTGCGCCGCCGGCAAAGGCACAGCCGATCAGCAGTGCGATAGCGGCATTAAGAGCGGTTTTGGGAAGGACACGGAAGGAGGAGGCAGTCATGGAAGTTCTCGGGTCGGAGTGACGTTGGAAACGGCGGAAACAGCGATGCGGGGTTTGATCCAGGGCGCAGACGGCGGCGCGGTGGGAGCGAACGTGCCGCAGCGAAGGGAGAATACTCTCAGCCGCACTTCGGCTTGCGGCCGGCGGCGCGGGACTGCTCGTAGGTCGGCGTCAGCCCCTCGGCGCGTTTGCGCAACTCGCCGATGCGGGATTTCGGATCGGGGTGGGTGGAGAGCCACTCCGGTGGGCGGCTGCCGCCGCTGGCGGTCTGCATGTTCTGCCACAGATCGACTGCCTGCCGCGGGTCGAATCCGGCCTGGGCCATCAGGCGCTGGCCGACCACGTCCGCTTCGGTTTCCTGTTCCCGGGTACCCGGCAGCAGAAACCCGCCTTGGGCGAGGATGCTGCCGCCCTGCGTGGCGATGTTCGAGCCGCTCTCGCCATATCTGGCGCCGGCAAGCGCGCCGAGCAGTTGTACGGCGCCGGCCGCACCCATCTGCCGGGTGACACGTTCGTCGTGATGACGCTCAATGACGTGACCGATCTCGTGACCGATCACCGCCGCGAGCTGATCCTGGTTGCGCGCGACATCGAAAATACCGGTGTACACGCCAACCTTGCCTCCGGGCAGCGCGAACGCATTCGGGTTCTTGTCGACGAACACCGCTTCCTCCCAGCCACCCTGCTGCCATTGCGGCGGCAGCTCGTGGACGATGGCGTCGACGACACAGCGCACATAGGCCGATTGTTTGCCGTCCTGGGTCAGCGGCTTCTCGCCCTTGACCTGATCGAAGGCCTGCGCACCCAGCTGGTTGAGCTGTTGTTGCGATACCGCGCCGACGTATTGTTTACGACCCGTCGACGAGGTGGTCGTGGCGCAGGCGCCCAGGAGGAGCGTGCAGACAAGACCCAACGCGACGACGCGGATGGAGGGCGTGATCTGTCGGTCGGTCATCGCAGCGGCTCCGGTCGGCGGGGTGGATGTTGTAATCCGACGGGGATTAAGGTTTCGTCAATTGCATGATCCATGGCGGTGGATCCATGTCGCCCGTCGGTTTGGCGACTCCGATTATCCATGCCCGCCCGGTCGCTCGAAAGCCATTCTTCGGGTTTTTCGACTCTGGGCGCCTCCCTCGAGAGCAGGCGCCCGGGCACATTGTGCGCGGGCTTTGGGGTCGGGCCACATCAAACGTCGAGATTCGCCACCTTCAGCGCATTGTCTTCGATGAAAATGCGCCGCGGTTCGACCACGTCTCCCATCAACGTGCTGAAGATCTGGTCGGCGGCGACCGCGTCTTCGATCCGCACCTGCAGCAGACGGCGGCTGTCGGGGTTCACGGTGGTTTCCCACAGCTGTTCCGGGTTCATTTCGCCGAGGCCCTTGAAGCGCTGGATCTGGCGGCCTTTCTTCGCTTCTTCCAGCAACCAGGCGTGGGCCTGGGCGAAACTGGCGACCGGCTCCTCGCGGTTGCCGCGCACGATCTTCGCGCCCTCGCGCAGCAGACCATGCAGCAGCGCCGCGGCATCGCGTAGCGGACGCAGTTCGCCGTGTTCGAAGCTGGACAGCGGCAACACCTGGATCTGCGATTCGCCCATGTGGGTGCGGGTGACGAGCAGCGCGCCCGGTTGGGCATCGTTCGCGGCCTGCACATTCACGCGGTAACGCGGGCGGCCCAGGCCGGTACGGTTGAGCCGCGCTTCCAGTGCGTCGAGTTCGGCACGTTCGTCGGTGTTGCGCGCAAGCGAAGCGGCGTCGAGCGGCGTAAAGTCGATGAGGGCTTCGAGCAGCGCCGGATCGTAGCGGTAGGCGTTGCGGGCGATCGCGTCGCGAGCGCCTGCGTAGACCAGCAGCAGCTTCTCGAGATTCGCGCCATCGATCGCAGGTTCACCGGCTGCGGGAATCAGGCCGGCGTTCTCGACCGCATTGTTCGCGAGATACGCATCAAGCGCCGCATCGTCCTTCAGATACAGCTCGTTCTTGCCCTGTTTGATCTTGTACAGCGGCGGCAGACCGATATAGATGTAGCCGCGCTCGATCAGCTCCGGCATCTGCCGGTAAAAGAACGTCAGCAGCAGCGTGCGGATATGCGAGCCGTCGACATCGGCGTCGGTCATGATGATGATGCGGTGGTAGCGCAGCTTGTCGGGGTTGTATTCGTCCTTGCCGATACCGGTGCCCAGCGCGGTGATCAGCGTGCCGACTTCGGCGCTGGCGAGCATGCGATCGAAGCGCGCGCGTTCCACGTTGAGGATTTTTCCGCGCAGGGGCAATACTGCCTGGTTCTTGCGGTTGCGGCCCTGTTTCGCCGAGCCGCCCGCCGAGTCGCCCTCAACGATGAACAGTTCGGACAGGGCTGGGTCTTTTTCCTGGCAATCGGCGAGTTTTCCGGGCAGCCCGGCGATATCAAGCGCGCCCTTGCGGCGGGTGAGGTCGCGTGCCTTGCGCGCGGCTTCGCGGGCGCGGGCGGCATCGACGATCTTGCCGGTGATCGCACGGGCTTCGTTGGGATGCTCCTGGAGAAATTCCTCAAGGCGCGCGCCGAAGGTGCTCTCCACCACCGGTCTGACTTCGGAGCTGACCAGTTTTTCCTTGGTCTGCGACGAGAAACTGGGATCCGGTACTTTCACCGACAGCACCGCGATCAAGCCTTCGCGCATGTCGTCGCCGGTGAGCGAGACCTTGGCCTGTTTGGCGATGCCGTTCTGCTCGATGTAATTCGACAGCGTGCGCGTCAAGGCGGCGCGGAAACCGATCAGATGGGTGCCGCCGTCTTTCTGCGGAATATTGTTGGTGAAGCAGAACATCGTTTCCTGATACGCATCGGTCCACTGCAGGGCCACATCGACCACGATGCCGTTCATTTCGCCGCTGACCGATATCACGTTCTGGTGCAGAGGCGTTTTCAGCTGTGCGAGATGCTCGACGAACGAACGGATACCGCCTTCGTACTGGAACACGTCCTGCCGCGCGTCGCCGCGTTCGTCGAGGCGCTCATCGGTCAGGGTGATCTTCACGCCGGAATTGAGGAACGACAGCTCGCGCAGACGCTTGGCGAGGATGTCGTAATGGAACTCGACATCGGTGAATATCTCCACCGCCGGCTTGAAGCGCAGCAGCGTTCCGCGCTTGGTGGACTCTTCAAGTTGTTTCAGCGGAAACAGCGGTTCGCCGAGCGCGTATTCCTGCAGGTAGTGATGACCGTCGCGCCAGATGTTCAACCACAGGTGCTCGGACAACGCGTTCACTACCGACACGCCGACGCCATGCAAGCCGCCGGAGACTTTGTAACTGTTGTCGTCGAATTTACCGCCGGCATGCAGCACGGTCATGATCACTTCCGCCGCCGACACGCCCTCTTCCTTGTGGATGTCGACCGGAATGCCGCGGCCGTTGTCCGACACCGACACCGAGCCGTCTTCATGGATGGTGACGAAGACATCATCGGCGTGACCGGCCAACGCTTCGTCGATCGCGTTGTCGACCACCTCGAACACCATGTGATGCAGGCCGGTACCGTCGTGCACATCGCCGATGTACATGCCCGGCCGCTTGCGTACGGCTTCGAGGCCGCGCAGCACGGTGATCTTGCTGGAGTCGTAGGTATTGTTCGGGGTGTCGGACTGTTGCGTTTCGTCGGTCATACGTTCTTCGGCTGCTGTGCTTGCAAAGCCATGCTTCGCGCGCCGGGGCGCACGACACATTAACTATAGGGTTTGAGGCGTGATTATAGCCTCGACCAGCGGCCGCGGCGACCATCGCGGCGAACGGCCGACCGATCGATGCGCTTGGCTGGAGTCCGGTGTCGGCGCATTCATCGCCTGTGTCAGCGGAATGGCTTTCATCTTGCTGGCGGGATCCCCGGCGAGCCCTCGCTTGCGATCAACCCGTCGCCCTTTTGGTTCATCTCGACCGCATCGATCCGGTGCGGTGGGTTGCAACCGTCCAGCACGCCCGCCGTCTATGCCGCCGCCGACGCTCCTCTGCGGTCGTGGGCAGCTGATGCACGCCGCCGTGCATGTCGCTTTCGTATCGCGGTGCCGCCAACGGGTTCAGGGCTGCTTCCAACCGGCTACCGCTGAATAGTGTTATGAAAACAACCGCTTAGCGAGCAGCCTCGTTCAAGGTGCCCTGTTCCACGTGAAACACCATAATGTCGCCGCGTATGTCGGACAGCGTTGAAGGCGCTTCTGTCCCGGTGATGAATACCTGCGCACCGGAGGCTTTCAGCCGTTCGAGCACACGTCGCTGGTGGTTCCGGTCCAGCTCCGAGGCCAGATCGTCGAGCGCGATGACCGGCCATTCGCCTGACGCGGCGGCATACTGCTCGGCCTGCGCAAGCAGGATAGCAAGAGCGCTCAGCTTGGCCTGGCCCCGGGAAAGCGCCTCGCGGTCAGGCAGTGCCGCGTAATCGATCCGCCAGTCGGCGCGATGTGGGCCGACGGATGTAAAGCCGTTCACAAGATCGCGGTCGCGGGCGACCAGCAGCGCATCCGCCAGAGAAAGGTTGTCGCGGGCCCAACCAGGTTGGAACGCCAACCGTGGCATCCCCAGCGAGGGCGCCATTTCGGCGGTCATGGTCTGCAGCAGTGGCTCCAGAGCGTCGAGGTAGGCCTGCCGGCGGCGAGTCAACGGTTCGCCGGTTTCCGCCAGCTCATGGTCCCAGGCTTCCAACTGGCTGTCGCGCACTCGGGCTTTGAGCAGGGCATTCCGCTGCTTCAGGGCGCGGGCATAGCGACGCCACAGCGTCAGAAAGCCTCCGCCTTGGCTCGTAGCGACTGGATCGGCCTGTTCCACGTGGAACAGGCCCCAATCGATCAGCCGTCGCCTCGGTTCGCCGCCGCCGGTGACCAGCGCATGGC
The DNA here is from genome assembly GCA_040079515.1 of Lysobacteraceae bacterium. Taxonomy (GTDB): domain Bacteria; phylum Pseudomonadota; class Gammaproteobacteria; order Xanthomonadales; family Xanthomonadaceae; genus Lysobacter_I. The sequence continues at coordinate 153,972 of JBEBKD010000009.1, read as the reverse complement.
TACCGGGCTCGAAGGTTACCACCGCCAGCGCAGCGCACAACTCGCCGAGCTGCGAAACCGTTTCACCATCCAAGCGGCCCTCCCAGCGTTGGCCTGAGTGCCGGAGGCCGGCACGACGTGTGCGGCCACTGAGTTCTTCACGCCATTCAGCAAAGACTTCAAGGGCCTCGAACCCGGTGCGAATCAGGCCGTCTCGGACGCGACCACGAAAACTGCGACCATAAGCCAGCAGGTGGAGGCCTTCCAAAAGGCTGGTCTTGCCCGCACCGTTGTCTCCGGTGATCAGATTGATGCCCGGCGCCGGGTGCAGACCGACATCCGCCAACCGGCGGACTGCGGTCATCTGCAAACGAGTCAAACGCATGGATGCTGCACAGTGCGGAACCCGTACAAACGAATACGCCCGGGAGTAACCGGGCGATCGTCTGTTTGTTTCTTGTGTTCCACGTGGAACTGCAGTTTGGCCATCAGAGACGGAGTGGCATCACCACATGCCTGCACTTCTCGCTGCTGGCTTCGCGCACCAGCGCCGACGAATTGGAGTCTCGTAGTTGGATCACGACATGCTCGTCGCGCAATGCCGAGAGAGCGTCGAGCAGGTAATTCACATTGAACCCGATGACCAGGCTGTCGACGCGGGTATCTGCCTCGATCTCTTCCTGAGCCTCTTCCTGTTCGGGATTGTGGGCATTGATTTTGACCTGGCCGGGAGACACTTCGATGCGGACACCACGATACTTCTCGTTCGAGAGGATCGCCGCGCGCTGCAACGAAGCACGAAACGCTTCGCGATCGACCTTCACTTCGCGATCGGCACCGATCGGAATCACTGCTTCGTAATCCGGAAAACGTCCGTCGATCAGCTTGCTGGTGAAGGTGACGTCATCGCGCTTCACCCGGATATGGCTACGGCCCATTTCCAGTTCCAGCTCACGATCGCCGCCCTCGAGCAGACGCTGCAGTTCGAGTACGCCTTTGCGCGGCACGATGATCTGGCGCTTGGTTTGCACGGTGTCTTCAAGGACTGCTTCGCACAGGGCCAACCGGTGGCCATCGGTTGCGACACAGCGGAGAGCTTTATCGCGCAGGTCGAACAGCAGACCATTGAGGTAATAGCGAACGTCCTGCTGGGCCATCGCGAACGCTGTGCGCTCGATCAACTCCTTCAGGCTCGCCTCGCCAACGCGGACACGCTCGGTCGCATCGACCTCGTCCAATGCCGGAAAATCGTTGGCCGGCAGGCTAGCCAGTGTGAAACGACTGCGGCCAGCAGAGACCGTGATCTTGTCGCCGGCCTGTGTGACGGTGACCTTGCTGCCATCGGGCAGGGCACGGACGATCTCGAACAGCTTGCGTGCCGGAATCGTGGTCTCGCCACTCTCGGCATTATCGACCTTGGTGCGGGCGACCATTTCGACTTCGAGATCGGTCCCAGTGAGGGACAGCAGATCGCCTTCGACCCTGGCCAGCAGGTTGGCGAGCACAGGTAGCGTCTGCCGCCGTTCTACGACATTGACGACCTGAGCCAGTGGCTTCAAGAACACTTCGCGCTGCAGACTGAAACGCATTGATTCGATTCCCCAGGAAGTCATTTGCCGGTCGAGCGGTCAGGAACCCAAGCTCTTGAAGAAATATACAAATCTTAAAAGCTGGTGGTGGTGGTGTCGCCAGAAACCGGGGATAAGAGCTCCAAGCTTCTGATTCTAAAACAGTTTTCGGTCTTGCCAATAGCAGTGAAACAGGCCCCGAAGGGTGGGGACGGCCTGTGGACAACGTCGGCAGCGAATTTCGGCACTCGACTTATCCACAACTTGTCTCCAGTCTGTTCTCAGGATGTGAGACTGCCGCGTGGCAACCGTATCCGCACCGAACAGACGCTTGCGATCATTCACTCAGCTTGCGTATCAACTTGTCCCAATCCTCGTGCAGTTTGCCATCGCTTTCTATCAGCGACCTGATCTGGCGGCAGGCGTGCAGGACCGTGGTGTGGTCCCGCCCCGCGAATGCGTCGCCGATCTCTGGCAGGCTGTGTTCGGTGAGCTCCTTGGCCAAGGCCATCGCCACCTGCCGCGGGCGAGCCAGCGAGCGGGTCCGGCGCTTGGACAACAGATCCTTGATCTGCAAGCCGTAGTAGTCTGCCACGGCCTTCTGGATATTGGCGATGCCGATCGCCTGCTGTTGCGCCCGCAGGAGGTCGCGCAGGGTTTCCTGGGCGAATTCCGCAGTGATGCTGCGGCCGGTGAAATTGGCCCGCGCCGCCAGCGTATTCAGGGCTCCCTCCAGATCCCGCACGTTGCTGCGCATCTTCTTGGCGAGCAGGAAGGCCACGTCCTCGGGGATCACCACGCCGCGCTCGCGCGCTTTGGACAGCACGATCTGTGCGCGGGTCTCGAAGTCCGGCGGCTCGATCGCCACCGACAGCCCCCAGGCCAGGCGCGATTTCAGACGCGGTTCCAGACCCTCTACTTCACGCGGGTAGCGGTCGCAGGTCAGGATGATCTGTTGGCGGCCGTCGAACAACGCATTGAAGGTATGGAAAAACTCTTCCTGGGTGCGGTCCTTGCCGGCGAAGAATTGAATGTCGTCGATCAGTAACGCGTCGACTTGCTGGAACAGTCGCTTGAACGCGTCCATGGTCTTGTCCTGCAGCGCTTTCATCATCGCGCTGAAGAACTGCTCGCTGCGCAGATACATCACCCGCATGCTCGGGTTCTGCCGGCGCATTTCGTTGCCGGCGGCGAACATCAGATGGGTCTTGCCCAGACCGGTGCCGCCGTAGAGCAGCAGCGGATTGTGGGCGCGGTCGCCGGGTTTCAGCGCTGCCTGCCAAGCGGCGGCACGGCCGAGCTGGTTGCTGCGACCCTCGACGAAATTGTCGAAGGAGTAATGGTTGTCGAGATTGCCAGCGAACTCCGCCACTGGCGCGCGCGCGGCCGTGAAGGTCTGTGTGTGGCTGGACACCGGCGCTGCTGCACGGACCACCGAACCAATCTCCAACGACACCGCCGCGTTGCCTGCGTAGTGCCCCAACAGCTCACTGATCCGATTCAGATACCTGGCCTGCACAGCGTCGCGAACGAACGCATTCGGGGCATACAGCACCATGCCGTCGTCGTGCAGGCGGGCCTGCAGCGGTTTCAGCCAAGTCTGGACCTCTTCCACCGGCAATTCGGCTTCGAGACGTTCGAGACAGCGGGGCCAGGCATCCATCGGAATTCGCAGAGAGATTTCACAAGACGTAGCGACAGGTCGAACCGCGCGGCGAGCTCCGAATGGTTCGAGAGCGGTGCGCGCGGAGTCGGAAGGCAAGCGGGGCAGACTACCACCGCGCCGGCTCCCCCGCACCGGCGAGAGCAACGCCGAGAGCACGGTACCAGAGACCAGCCGCCCATCGATTTGACCGCCCCGCACCCGCGACTGCATAATCACCGGTTCTTGCGGTCCCGGTATTGCGCTTCGGCGCGGTTTCGCCGTCCCCGCGCCACAACGCAACACGCAACGATCGAGCCCGACCATGGCCACCAAGCGCACCTACCAGCCCAGCAACCTCAAGCGTAAGCGCGACCACGGTTTCCGTGCCCGCATGAAGACCGCCGACGGCCGCAAGATTCTTGCCCGCCGCCGCGCCAAAGGTCGCACCCGCCTCACCGCCTGATCGCCTCGGTTGCGCGACCGGCCCGATGCGCCAGTCGCTTCCGATACGATGTTCCAGGGATGATGCGTTCGGCATGAACGGTTGTCGTTCATGAGCACCGGGCATCTCGTGGCCGCATCCACCGCACGTTATCCGCGCAGTGCGCGGGTACGTGCACGTCCGGAGTTCGACGCTGTGTTCGCTCACGGCCATCGCGCCGCGACGCCGATTCTCGCGCTGCATTATCTTCCGGACGATCGCCCCGCCCGCATCGGATTCGCGGTGTCGCGCAAGGTCGATGCCCGCGCCGTGATCCGCAATCGTATCAAGCGCGTCCTCCGCGACCATTTCCGGCGTCAGCGTGTCGCACTCGCCGGTGGCGCCTATGTCGTGGTTGCACGTCCACCGGCGGCGCGCGCCCCTGGACCGACCCTGATCGCCGCGTTCGAACAGGCGCTGCGCCAGGCCTTGCGCCGTGCCGCGTTGCCCCCATCCCTCGCGAGCGGCACAATGCCGCCCGCCTCCCCTCCTCCAGAACAAGCGCCGGTTCCCAGCGGCGCGACGAGTCCGCCCGCCCCATGAACCAAATGCGCACCTTCCTGATTTTCGCCTGGCTGATGGTGGCGACCATTCTGTGGATGAGCTGGAACAAGGAACAGAGCGCCCCACCGACGCCGACGCAAGTCGCGCAGACCGCAGTGCCAGCTACGCCGAGCGAAGGTTTGCCTCCCCCGGCCGTACCGGGTGCGGTTCCCGCTGCAGAGCCAACCGCTAAGGTTCCTGCCGCAAAAGGACAACCCGTCGTCGCCCAGATCGGTCCCGCCCCTGCCGCCGCTCCGCGGCTGACGCTCAGCAACGATGTGCTGCGGCTGAGCCTCGATGGCGGAAGTGTGCGCCGAGCCGAGCTGTTGAGGTACCGCGTCAGTCGTGAGCCGGACGCGCCACTGGTGCGGCTGTTCGACGATGGCGCTGAAAACTTCTATATCGCCCAGAGCGGCTGGACCAGCGCCCAGGGCGCGCCGAGTCACCAGTCCGGCTTCGTCGCCGAGCAGTCCGCGACCGAACTCAAGCTTGCCGATGGCGCCAAAGCGGTCAGCGCGAGCTACGTGTGGACCGGCGCCGAGGGTGTCAGCATCCGCCGCACCTTCACGCTTGCGCGCGGCGAGTACGCGCTGAAAGTGCGCGACGAAGTCGTCAATCGCAGCGGCAAACCGTGGACCGGTCACATTTATCGTTATCTGTCGCGCGTGCCGCACGTGCTCAAGCGCGGCATGACCAATCCGGAATCCTTCAGCTTCAATGGTGCGGTCTGGTACACCCCCAAGGAAAAATACGAGAAGCGGGCCTACGACAAATTCGTCAAGGACGGCCCGTTGAACATCACCACCGACGGCGGCTGGATCGCGTTGTTGCAGCACTATTTTTTCGCCGGCTGGATTCCGCAGGCCGACCAGAAAGCGAACTTCGCGCTGGCCAATGCCGGCAACCAGGCCGGCATCACTGCCACCGGCCCTGAATTCACGGTCGCGCCGGGGACCCAGGCCAGCAGTGTCGCGACGCTGTGGATCGGCCCGAAACTTCCGGAACTGCTCGCCAAACAGGCGCCGGGCTTCGAGCGCGCCCTCGACTACGGCATCTTCACGTTCCTCGCCGAGCCTATCCATTGGCTGCTCGCCAAACTCCACCTCATCACCGGCAACTGGGGTTGGGCGATCATGTTCCTGGTGCTGCTGCTCAAGCTCGCGTTGTATCCGCTGTCGGCCGCGCAGTACAAGTCGATGGCGAAGATGCGCAAGTTCCAGCCGCGCATGCAGCAGCTGAAAGAGCGCTACGGCGACGACAAGCAGAAGTACCAGGTTGCGATGATGGAGCTGTACAAGAAGGAGAAGATCAATCCGGCCGGCGGTTGTCTGCCGATCCTGATCCAGATGCCGGTGTTCCTGGCGCTGTACTGGGTGCTGATCGAATCGGTCGAGCTGCGCCAAGCGCCGTGGATGCTGTGGATCCAGGATCTGACCGCGCGCGACCCGTTCTTCATCCTGCCGGCGATCAACATGGCGGTGATGTGGTTCACGCAGCGTCTGACGCCGATGGTCGGCGTCGACCCCATCCAGGCGCGGATGATGCAGATGATGCCGCTGATCTTCGGCGTGATGTTCGCGTTCTTCCCGGCCGGCCTGGTGCTGTACTGGGTCACCAACGGCTCGCTGGGCATGCTGCAGCAGCTGTGGATGATGCGACAGTACGGCGACAAGTCGTCGACGGCCGAGAAGGCATAAGCCCCAGCGCTGCGCCCGTAGCGAAAGCAGGGCAACGAAGCCCGCCGCAAGGCGGGCTTCGCGTTTCAGGCAGCGCGCGATCCGGAGTTGATGCAGAATCCGCTCAAGACCCTGTCTTTCTCGAATGAGTGAGCCCGCATGCGCAATGCCACCGAACGCTGGATGTTGTTCGCAGGTCTTCTCGCCGCAATCGCTATCGCAGCGGGGGTGAATCTCATCGTTCCGCATTTTGAAGACATGCTCCAGAATTTCGGTGCGGAGTTGCCGCTGCTGACGCGTCTGTTCGTCGAAGCCCGGTATGCGTTTTTCGGGTTGCCATTGATCGTACTGGCCGCTTGGGCGTGGACGCCGCGACGTACGCCGCCGGGCAACGAGCGCGGCATCGTCGCGTTGGTAGTAGGAGTCGGCTTGAGCGTGATTCTGTTGCCGCTGTGTCTGATCGCGATGTATTTGCCGATCTTCCAACTCGGCGCGATGGTCGAAGGCTGATCCGACGATGCGAAGCCAGGACACCATCGCCGCCATCGCCACCGCCGCTGGACCCGGTGGCGTCGGCATCGTGCGCGTGTCCGGCGCGCGCGCGCGCGCGATCGCGGAAACCATCTGCGCAAGATCGCTGAGGCCGCGCTACGCGCACCACGCCCGGTTCCACGATGAACACGGCGAAATGCTGGACGACGGCATCGTGCTCTATTTCAAAGCGCCAGAAAGTTACACCGGGGAGGATGTGGTGGAACTGCAGGCGCACGGCAGCCCTGCCGTGTTGCAGCAGTTGCTCGCGTGCTGTTGCGCCTTGGGCGCACGGATGGCGCGCGCAGGCGAATTCAGTGAGCGCGCCTTCCTCAACGGCAAGCTCGATCTTGCCCAGGCTGAAGCCGTCGCCGACCTGATCGCCGCGGGTGATGTCCGTGCGGCGCGCGCGGCGCGGCGGTCGCTCGACGGCGTGTTCTCGCGGCGCGTGGATGCGCTTGCGGGCGCCTTGCTGCGGCTGCGCGTGCACGTGGAAGCGGCGATCGATTTCGCCGACGAACCGCTCGACACGCTCGGCGGCGAAGCGCTGCGCAGCGGAATGGCGCAGGCGACGGACGATCTCGACACACTGCTGAGCGAAGCTGAGCGCGGGCAGAGACTGCGCGATGGTCTGCACGCGGTGATCGTGGGCCCGCCGAACGTCGGCAAGAGTTCGTTGTTGAACGCATTGGCCGGCAGCGAACGCGCGATCGTCAGCGACGTCGCCGGTACCACTCGCGATCTGTTGCGCGAAACCGTCCGCGTGGATGGTATCGAGCTGACCCTGGTCGACACCGCCGGGCTGCGCGCAGGCGGCGACTCCATCGAACGCGAGGGCATGCGTCGGGCCACCGCGGAGCTGACCCGCGCGGATCTGGCGATCATCGTGCTGGACGCTTGCGATATCGACGCTGGCCGCGCGGCGGTTGCCGAAGCGATCGCGGAGGTGCCCTTGCGGTTGTGGGTGATGAACAAGGCCGACCTGCTTCCCGCTCCGGCCGGTCCGTCGCAGCCCGGCGTGGAAGATGCTGTATGGGTGTCGGCGCGGACAGGTGCAGGGCTGGACCGGCTGCACGCCTGCCTGAAAGCCCTTGCGGGCGGCGCGACCGACGGTCTGGAGGGTGCGTTCAGTGCCCGGGCGCGGCAGGTCGATGCGCTGCACCGCACGGCGCAGGAATTGGCCGGTGCGCAGCAGGCACTGGATGGGGATATGCTGGAACTGTCCGCCGAAGCGCTACGCATCGCCCATGCCACACTGGGAGAAATTACAGGTCGGGTTGCGCCGGACGACTTACTCGGTCACATTTTCTCCAGTTTTTGTATCGGAAAGTAATGACCGGAAAGTAAACGCATGGCACCCGGGGATGCGGGTGAGCGAGATCAAAGGGGGCTGCTGGCACAAGACGTGCTTGCAGGCCATCGACTCCAGCCAGCAGGGAACTACCGTGATGTCCGTCGCCCAAGACACCGCTTCTTCATCATCGTCGCGCCCGCATCGCGATGGTTTCCGTCATGTCGTTCTCTCCGCTGCGCTGGTCTTGGCGATCACCGCGTGCGGCGGCGACAAGGCCGAACCAGGTGCGGCTACCCAGCCGACGACTGCGGCAACAACGACCACTCCAGTGCAGACCCAGGTCGTGTCTGCCCAGGTGGCAGCGATGAGCGTGGATCAGCTTCGCGAGGCCGCACGCGCCGCACAGCTTGAACAACGCATGTATGCCCCTGCCGGCAACAATGCGATGGAGTATTACCTCGCATTGCGCGACAAGCAGCCGAACGACGCTGCAGTCGCCAGCGCGTTGACCGACCTGATGCCGTACGCGCTGATCGCTACCGAACAAAGCATCCTCCGCGACGATTTCCCTGAAGCGCAGCGGCTTTATGCCTTGATGGAAAAAACCGACAAGGCCGCGCCCGCGTTACCGCGCTTGAAGCAGTCTCTTGCCGACGCCCAGACGACGTTCGCCCAGCGCCAACAACAGACTGAAGTCGATGCGGAAGCCGAGAAAGCGCGTTTGGCCAAGCTGGAAGAAGATCGCAAAAAACAGCAGGAAGAGGCGCAGCGTCTGGCCGCAGAAAAGCTTTCGCAGCAGCAGGCGGCCCAACAACAGGCCGCGCAGCAGCAGGCGGCCCAGCAGGCAGCCGCCCAACGCGAGGCGGAACAGCGCGAAGCCGCCCAGCGCGAAGCGGCCCAACGCGAAGCGGCCCAGCGCGAAGCCGCTCAGCGTGCAGCCCAGGCCCAACCGACCACGGCGACCGCCAGCGACCTGCGTGCGATCAGCACACCGTCGCCGAAATATCCGCTGGAAGCGCAACGCGCCGGTCTGTCGGGCGAAGTGCTGGTCGAATTCACCGTTGCGACCGATGGTTCGGTCAGCGCAGCGCGCGTGGTTCGCGGCAATCCGCCGCGTACCTTCGACCGTGAAGCGCTGTCTGCGGTGAAACGCTGGCGTTTCCAGCCGGTAGCATCGCCGGTCACTACGAGACGCACCATCGGTTTCAAGCCCGGCGCCTGACCGCACGGGTACGAGAACCCGCTTCATTCGCATCGCGAAACGAAAACAGCCCGGCTAGCGCCGGGCTGTTCTTTTCTGCGTATCGGTTTGCACCAACCCGTCCGACGCATGCCGAACCTGGATCACACGGAACTTCAATCACGCCGAGATCGCGAGTTTTTCCTGACGGTACCGCCAGATCGCCGCAAGCCAGAGCACGCCGGCCAAGGCCAGTGCACACAGCAGATAGATCGCCCATTGTTCGGCCGAGGCGTTCTCGCCGCGGCTGGCCTTGACCAGCATCTGATTCTGCGACAGGAACGGAATCGCGTATTGCCACAGATCCTGATCCTTCAGCGGATACGCCATCAATGCGTAGCTGGGCAGCATCGGCATCAACATCAGCCAGACCATGTGGCTCTGCGCTTCCTTCATGCTTTTCGAGCCCGCAGCGATGAAGGTCAGCAGCGCTGTGCCGATCAGCACCAGCGGCAGCAGCACCAGCAGCATTCTGCCGATGGCGGGAAACGACACATCCAGCGAACTGGCCACTGCGCTGGTCGACAGCGCCGCGCTGAGCTTGAACGACAGCAGAGTAAGGATCACGCTGGCGATGCCGATCAGCGATGCGGCCGCCATCTTGCCGCTGACCAGCGTTCCACGCGCGACCGGGGTCGCCAGCAACGGCTCCAACGACTGCCGTTCGCGTTCGCCCGCAGTTACATCCATGGTCAGGTGCGCGCCGCCCATGAATGCGAACAGCACGAGGATCAACGGCAACGCGACCGACATGATGCGGCCCTGCTTCGCTTCGGGCGTGGCCACATCGCGCTGCGTCACCGCCACCGATTGCGTCAACTGCGGGTTCACGCCGCGCGCGATCAGACGCAGTGCGCCGGCCTGGCCGCTGTAGGCGTTGAGCGCGGTGCGTAGTCGTTCGATCGGCACGTCCGCATTGGTGCGTGTGGTGTCGGCGACGATCTCGACTTTCGCCGGCCGGCTGGCGCGCCATTCCTCGCCGAAATTCGGTGCGATGACCAGCGCTACATCCACGTCCTGATTGCGGATCGCAGCGATCAGATCCTTCGGCGCAGGCCTGGCGCGGATGTCCTGCGTCGCCAACCATGCGACGAGATTAGGCGCGTGCTGCGCGCCGATGATCGGAATCTCCAGCGGCTTTTCCAACTGCGTGCTCATCCGCGCTTCCATCAACTTGCCCATCCCCAGCATCAACAGCGGATACATCAGCGGGCCGAGCAACAGCGCCATCAGGAACGTGCGCCGGTCGCGCGCGAAATCGCGTAATTCCTTGCGCAGCACGGTCATGAAAACATTGAATGACGGACTCATGCGTGCAGGCCCTCTTCCGAACCGATCAATTGAACGAAGGCGTCTTCGAGATTCTCGTGGCCGGCGCGCGCGCGCAATTCATCGGGTGTGCCGATCGCTTTGACTTCGCCGGCCGCGATCACCACGATCCGGTCGCACAGCGCGGCGACCTCCTGCATGATGTGGCTGGAAAAAATCACGCAGCGGCCTTCGGCGCGAAGCTGCAGCAGGAACTGGCGCAGGCCGCGGGTGGTCATCACGTCGAGCCCGTTGGTGGGCTCGTCGAGGATCACGTTTTTCGGATCGTGCACCAGCGCGCGCGCGATCGCGGTCTTGGTGCGCTGGCCCTGCGAGAAGCCTTCGGTGCGGCGGTCGAGCACATCTTCCATTCCCAGCGTCTCGGCCAGCCGCGCGGTGCGCGTCGCGATGGTCTTCGCATCCAGTCCATGCAGCTCGCCGAAGTAGGCGATGTTCTCGCGCGCGGTCAGGCGCTTGTACACGCCGCGCGCGTCGGGCAGCACGCCCAGGCGCTGACGCACCGCCGTCGCATCCTTCTGGATGTCGAAGCCATCGACCGTCACCGTGCCCTGGTCGGGCGACATCAGCGTGTAGAGCATGCGCAGCGTAGTGGTCTTGCCGGCGCCGTTCGGGCCGAGCAGACCGGTAATTTCGCCGTCGTGGGCAGTGAAATTCACGCCGCGCACGGCCTGCACCAGACCGGTCTTGGTCTTGAACGCTTTGTGCAGATTCTGGACATCGATCATGGGAAGGTCCGGGAATTTGGAAAGGAGAATCGGGAATCGGAAAGCAGCAGTTTGACGCCTTGGCTCCCTCCCTTTGGCCGCAGGCCAAGGGGAGGGTTGGGGAGGGGTGCCCTGCGCTTTGCGCAAGGTGAGGCGTACAGCATCAAGGCTCCCAACCGTAATAGCCCGCGAACGGCGGCGTCGGTTTCAAGCGTTTCAGACAGCCCGCGTCCAGTTTTTTCGCATCGGCGGTTTCGACGAATTGCGCGAACAGTTTCGGCATGCAGCCGGTGGTCAACACGCTGTGGCCCTGGCCCGGCAGCACGAGATGCCGACCTTTCGGCAGCGTCTTCACCACTTCGTCGCCGTAGCGCGGTGGCGTGACCGGATCGAATTCGCCGCTGATCGCGAGCACAGGCACATCGCCGCTCAGTGGCTTGCGGAAGTCCGGGTCGCGTTTGCCTTTAGGCCATGCGGTGCACTGCGTCTGGATGAATTCGGCGATGCTGTTGCCGAGAATGGTGTCTTCGTCTTCCGGACGCAGCTGTATTTCCGGATCTTCGGTGCAACTTACCGACAGGTGCATGCCCAGCGCCATCGAATCGCCGATGTCGCCGCTCAGCGCGCGCGACTGCGACAACAGCGTTTCGTAGCGGCCGCGCGAAGCGTCGTGCAGAATCAGCGGCAGCATCGCTGCCGATTCCGGACGATACGCGTAGAACCGCAGCAGGCTGCCCAGATGTCCGAATTGCGGCACTTCTTCTCGCCATTCGCCGTTGGTCGGATCGCGATAGCGCACCGGCGCGAGGCCGCCGGCCTGCAGCGTTTTCCGCACGTTGGCCAGAAGCGCGGCCGGATCGCCGATGTTGCGTTTGCAGGCGGCGTCCGCCGTGCAGCGCGCGAATTGCAGCTTGATCGCCGCATCGAGATTGCGCGCATGCTCCTGACCCAGCACCAGCGTGTTCGGCGCGATCGAATCCAGCGTGACCGTGCGGGTGTGCTCCGGATAGCGGGCGGCGTACTGCTGGGCGACGCGGGTGCCGTAGGAAATCCCGGCAAGGTTGAGTTGTTTCACGCCGATGGTGGCGCGCAGTAGATCCAGATCGCGGGTGTGGTCGGTGGTGGTGTAAAAGCGCAGGTCCGATGTTTTCGCAAGACGATCGCGGCAGCGTTCGGTCAAGGCGCGCAGTTTCGCGGGATCGTCGCTGCTGTCGGCGTTCTCGTCGAGCGCGGTCAGCTCCTCGCACTGGAGCAGATGCGAGCCGCCGGTGCCGCGCGCATCCATCAGCAGGATGTTGCGGTTGCGGCGCACATCGTTCAGCGCCGGATGCAGCATCGGGTAGCTTTCCAGAATCGACTGCCCCGGCCCGCCGGCGATGATCACCACCGGGTCGGACTGGGTCTGGCTCTTGGCCGGAATCATCGCCACGGCCAGGGAAATCTTGCGGTCATTGGGCGCATCGTGATTCTCCGGCGCCTGCAGTGTGGCGCACTGCGCCTCCACGCCTTCTCCACGGTCGCCGCCTAGCGAGCAGGGTTTGAATACCAACCCGCCGTAGCGCAGATCGCCATTGGCGTCGGTCTTCGGAACTGCGGTTTTTTCGACCTTGCCGCCGCAGGCGACGAGCGCCAGGGCCAGGGTGGACAACAGGAGAGGTTTGAGCATGGAAGGCATCTCGTTGGGATGTCCTGCCGGGTACATTGCCCGGCTTCGTGGACTAGGACGCGTCAGTGCGATGGATGTGACGGCTGCGTTTCGAGCAACCGCTTCTGAAGCCGATCGAGCCGGTCGACGATGAGGGCAGTTTCGCCCGAATCGCTCTCGATGCGGAGCGCTTCATGCGCAAGAAGCATGGCCGAACGAACGCCGTCCGGATCGGATCGACGCATGGCCAGCTCCGCAGCCAACCAGAAGCGCAGACCATTCACCGGCAGAATGGTGTCGCCTTTGGCCTGATCGATCCATGCGGCCAACAGTTCGGGAGAAGGATCGGTATCGGCCGCATATACGGCCAGCCACAGCGCCGCGTACGTTCGATGAAAAACTGACAGGCCGACGTATTGGCCGCGCAACTCGCCGGCGAGAACATCCGCCCTTGCACGATCTCCGCGATCCAGCGACCGCAGAAGTTCCAGTCCAAGCGCTTCCATGGCGACGACCGGGAAAAATCCGGACAGCAGAGCTGTGTGCGGCAACACCGTTGGCCACGCGGAAGGCCGGACACCCGACATGGACAACGCCGAAATACGCATGCTTTCGCGCAGGATGCGCGATTGTTCCGTGCCATGCAGCGTTTCAAGCAGCCAGCGCCCGTCGGTCATCCATCCATGCGACAACCGGGGAGTGAGACTCATCGCCGCGAACAGGACCCCCAACAACGCGAACAGGGCGACAGCGATCCGCATCTCCGCAGGCGCGGATGTCAGCTGCTGCAGCACGACGAACCCGGCGATCGCCAGAAACAGGTTCATCGCCGCGCCGCCCAGCACGAACAGCACCATGCTGCCGTTACCGAAAGCACGATCCGGATGGGGCAGCATCATCGCGAACCCCCCAATGCCTTTGACGACCATCGGGGGATGCTGGCGCCAGCCGCTCGTGTGACGTACGAAAAGATAGGGCCCGAAGCAGATCGCGCGTGGCCGCATCCCGCACATCGTCCCGAAGGCCATGTGTCCCAACTCGTGAAAAACGAGATGCAGTGTGGCCGACAGCCACAACGTACCCAGAGCCATCGACAACGTGAACAGTAGGCGCAGCCACCCGCCTTCGGCAACCATCGCGACGAGTTGTGCGCGCGGTAAATAACCGACGAAAAGAGGGCCGATGACGATGCCCGTCACGACACAGGCAGCGAACAGCACGGGAAACCCGACAGGCCTGTACCGGCGCGGCACGGCGACCCGTGGTTGCGAGACGTCCTCTTCCTCTGGTGGAAACAGAGAAAGGGTTCTGGTCGTCTCTGACATCGCTATCCTCTGATGGGCCGATGGCTTCGCGGAATAGTCTGCGCGGTGCCGGGCGGAAGAAGGCCTTACTTGCTGCTGACGTACTTCTCGCGACGGATGTGCGACACCGGCAGGTGGTGGCCTTTCAGCGTCTCGAAGCAGGCATCGACCATGTTCGGATTGCCACACAGGTAGGCGATGTCGCCGTCGGACTGCGGCGCGAATTCGGCGAGCTGGTCCTGCACATAGCCTTTGCGGACATCGGCATGCGCGTGCGCCGAGCCATCGGCCGGCAGTTCGCGCGAGAAACAGGGCACGAAGCGGAAGTTCGGGTGGGCATCGGCGAAGGCGCGGAATTCGTCGCCATACAGCAACTCCTCGGGCGTGCGCGCACCGAACAGCAGCACGACTTCGATACCGCGTCCCGCGATCTGCGCGGCCAGCTGCGGCAGCATCGCGCGGTACGGGGTGATGCCGGTGCCGGTGCCGATCAGCAGATAGCGGCGGTTGGCGTCGGCGGGCATCAGGCAGAAGCGGCCATAGGGGCCGCTGGCGTTGATGGTGCCGCCGAGCTCCAGGCCTTCGAACAGCGTGGTCGCGGCGCCGCCGGTGACGTAACTGACCGCGATCTCGACAGCATCGCCCGGCGCCAGCGCATGATCGTGCTGGGTGGCGAGCGAGTAGCTGCGCTTGGTCGCGGTGCCGTCGGCGTAGTGGAAATGCACCTGCAGGAACTGTCCCGGAATGTAATCCAGGGGTTCGCCATCGTCGCGGACGAAGCTGAGGTGGGCAACGGTGGGGGCCAGCATGCGGCGACCGGTGAGCTTGAGCGGGAAGTGGGCGGACAAGGGAAGCGGGCCTGTGAAAGGATGTGTTGCCGGGGCGGCACCGGAAGCACCGTGCATGGCCGCCTATACTAGCGGTTCCGCCGTTCTGTTCCCCTCCCTGCGGCGGTGTGAGGACCCCCATGCTTCCAGATTCCGCTACCGGCACCGGTCTGCCGGCGCTTTCGATCCGCGACTTGCGCAAGACCTACGACAACGGCGTGGAGGCCCTCAAGGGCGTCTCGCTGGACGTAGCGCCCGGCGATTTCTATGCCCTGCTCGGCCCCAACGGCGCCGGCAAGTCGACGTTGATCGGCGTCACCAGCTCGCTGGTCAACAAGACTTCGGGCGAAGTCCGGATCTTCGGCGTCGACATCGCCGCCGACCGCGATGCGGCGATGCGCCTGATCGGACTGGTGCCGCAGGAAATCAACTTCAACATGTTCGAGAAGCCGTTCGATATCTGCGTGAACTACGCCGGCTTCTACGGCGTGCCGCGCGGCATCGCCCGCGAACGCGCAGAACGGGTGCTGAAGGAAGCGCAGCTGTGGGACAAGGCCGACAAGATGAGCCGCACGCTCTCCGGCGGCATGAAGCGGCGGTTGATGATCGCGCGGGCGATGATGACCAGCCCGCGGCTGTTGATCCTCGACGAGCCTACCGCCGGCGTCGATATCGAGATCCGCCGCGGCATGTGGAAGACGCTGAAGGAGATCAACGCATCCGGCACCACGATCATCCTCACCACGCATTACCTGGAAGAAGCCGAAAGCCTCTGCCGCAACCTCGCGATCATCGACAAGGGCCGGATCGTCGAGGAAGGGCCGATGAAGGCGCTGCTCGCGAAACTCGATGTCGAAGGCTTCCTGCTGGACATCGAACACGCATTGCCGGCGATCTTGCCGAAGATCGAGGGCGCGACCCTGCTGGCCGAAGACGAGCACACCATCGATATCGAAAAACCGCGCGCGATGGAATTGAACCAGGTGTTCGCCGCGCTCGATGCGGCCGGCATCCGTGTGCGTTCGATGCGCACCAAGACCAACCGGCTGGAAGAACTGTTCGTCCGGCTCACCGGCAATGGCAACGACAGCGGCAAGGCGGTGGCGGCATGAGTGCGCAGCAGTCCATCGACGCCGCAATGACCGTCGGCCAACGCCAGCGCACCGCGCTGTACACCATCGTCCGCCGCGAAGTGGCGCGGATCCTGCGCATCTGGGGCCAGACCCTGGTGCCGCCCGCGATCACCATGACCCTGTATTTCCTGATCTTCGGCGGTCTGATCGGTTCGCGCGTCGGCACCATGGACGGGATCAAGTACATGGACTTCATCGTTCCCGGGCTGGTGATGATGAGCATCATCCAGAACAGCTACGGCAACATTTCGTCGAGTTTCTTCGGCGCCAAGTTCGGCCGACACGTCGAAGAGCTGCTGGTCAGCCCGATGCCGGCCTGGGTGATCCTCGGCGGCTACGTCGCCGGCGCGGTATTGCGCGGGTTGATGGTGGGCGCGATCGTGCTGGTGATCGCAATGTTCTTCACCCACGTGCGCGTGCCGCATCCGTTCGTCACATTGACCACGGTGATTCTCGGCGCGACCATCTTCGCCCTCGCCGGCTTCGTCAACGCCGTGTACGCGAAGAAATTCGACGACATCGCGATCGTGCCGACCTTCATCCTCACCCCGCTGACGTATCTCGGCGGCGTGTTCTATTCGGTCAAGCTGCTGCCGCCGTGGGCCGAAGCCGCGACCCATCTCAACCCGATCTTCTACATGGTCAACGCCTTCCGCTACGGCCTGCTGGGCGTGTCCGACGTACCGCTGTGGCTGGCCTATGCGTTGATGCTGGGTTTCGTTGTCGCGCTCGGCGGCCTCGGTCTGTGGTTACTCAAACGCGGTGTGGGTCTGCGCAGCTGACCCCGACACCCACACCGGCACGTTTTCGCCGTCGTCCCGATCAATGGAGCAAACCATGCGAATCCCGTCCTGCACCGCCGTCGTGTTGATGGCCGCGATCACCGCGTGCAGCGCCACCCAACCGCCCGCAGCCGCAGCGCCGCCCGCAGACGCGCCGCAGATCCCGCTGCCGCCGCCCGGTGCCTCCGGCAAGCTGTCGCCGGAGATGGTGGGCAAGGTCAGCCCGGTGCCTGCGTTCATGGGGCTGGGCGAGCATTTCAGGATCGACATCCAGAGCGAGGGCGGCGAGAGTCCGAACGGCCTTCGCCACCACGTGCAGCTGACCTGGGGCACCGGCACCCAGGAAGCCGAAGGCACGCTGTTCTATCGCGATATCCGTGGGCCATCGCGCGGCGCGCCGATCGCGCTGGACGGCACCCTCGACACAGCAAAGGGCAAGAAGACGATCCGGATCGAGATTCTCACCGAGCCCTGTACCGACGATGCCGATGTCGCACACCCGCAGAAGGTGACGGTCATGGTGCAGGGCGAGGCCGCGATGCGCGGCTGCGGCGATCTTGCCGTCTACTGATCCGCTACTGGCGTCGGCTGGCCGCAAGCGGCACACTTTGACTGCGGGCGTGGGGACGTCCGACCAGCCCACGCTGCCACCATGTTCGGGATCACCATGTTGAAGACATCGCTCCGGGCCGCATTCGCGGCCATCGTCCTGGCGTTCGCATCCTTCGCCTTCGCACAGGCTCCTGCTGACGCGGCCAATGCCGTCAAGCTCAAGGCGTTCATCGATTCGTTGAAATTCCGCAGCGGCGATGTTGCCGTTACCGAAGCGGAAGCGCGATTCCGCCTCGGCTCGCAATTCCGCTATCTCGAAAAAGCCGACGCCCGCCGCGTACTTGAAGAATTGTGGGGCAATCCGCCTGACGACAGCATCCTCGGCCTGATCGTGCCCACCTCCGCCCCGCTCGACAGCGAGACATCGTGGGCGGTGGTGGTCACGTATTCCGACGAGGGCTATGTGAGCGACGAGGACGCGGCGAAAACGGACTACAACGCATTGCTCGCGGACATGAAAAAGGCGATGCAGGACGAGAACGATGCGCGCAAGGATGCCGGTTACGAAGCCGTCGATCTGGTCGGCTGGGCGGTCCCGCCGCGATACGACGCCGCCAGCAAGAAACTCTACTGGGCGAAGGAAATCGCGTTCAATGGCAACGAGCAGCACACCCTCAACTACGATGTGCGCGTCCTCGGGCGCCGCGGCTTCCTCAGTCTGAACGCGGTTGCCGGCATGTCCGAACTGAGCGCGGTACAGAGCGGCATGCAACAACTGTTGCCGATGACCGAGTTCGACTCCGGTGCGCGCTATGCCGACTACGACGCGAGCAACGACAAGCTGGCCGGATATGGCGTCGCGGCGCTGATCGGCGGCGGCATCGCCGCCAAGACCGGCCTGCTCGCCAAACTCGGGGTGATGCTGCTCGCGGCCAAGAAATTCATCGTGTTCCTGGTTATCGGCCTGATCGCCGGCATCCGCAAGCTGTTCGGCGGCAAGAAGGACGGCGAGCGCGACGGCACGGTGCGCTGAGGCGCGGTCAGGGCAAACCGAAAAACGCCGTTGCCGTTGCCGTCGTCGCGGCGGCGACGGCATCCACCGTTTCGCCGCGATCGCGCGCAAGCTCTTCGACGATGTGCGCGAGATACATCGGCTCGTTTCGCCGGTGCGAAGGCTGTGGTTTCACTGTGCGCGGCAGCAGATAGGGCGCATCGGTTTCGATCATCAGCCGGTTCGCGGGAATGTGCTTCACCAGTTCGCGCAGGTGCAGGCCGCGGCGCTCGTCGCACAGCCAGCCGGTGATGCCGACATGCCAGTCCTGGTCGAGATAGTCGAACAACTCCTTGCGGGTACCGGTGAAGCAGTGCACCACCGCCGGGCCGAGGCGACCTGCGAAGTTCTTCATCATCGCCATGAAATCGTCGTGCGCATCGCGTTGGTGCAGGAAGAGGGGCTTTCCGTTTTCCGACCCCAGTTGCAGTTGACGCTCGAACGCCTTGCGTTGCGCCGGGCGCGGCGAGAAGTCGCGGTTGTAGTCCAGCCCGCATTCGCCGACCGCCACCACTTCCGGATGCGAATGCAGTTCGCGCATTTCGGCGTCGCATTCGTCGGTGTATTCCACCGCGTGATGCGGATGCACGCCGGCGGTGGCGAACAGCTCGCCCGGAAACGTCCGCGCCAGCAGCAGTGCCTTCGGAGAATGCCCGCGGCTGGCGCCGGTGACGATCATCTTCGTCACGCCTGCGGCGCGGGCGCGCTGCAGCACGGCTTCGCGGTCGTGATCGAAGCTGTCGTGGGTAAGGTTGGCGCCGATGTCGATCAAGGTCATGCGCATATTTTAGCGGATCGGTTGCCTGCGCATCATTGGCATCGACCCGATGACGATCTGCCGTCAGTCGATCGCAGCGCTAGAACGAAACGCAACCGGCCGAACGCGTTCTCAGGACGGACTCCTGCGCGAAGCTGGATTTGTAGCGGGCGATGATCTCGTCGATCGCCGTGTCGCTTGCCGCATCGTCCGGATGGACGAGCGTCAGCGCGTGCGAGGCTTCGCGGACGATCTGGCCGTCCGCCGAGCGCCATTGACCCGAGGCATCGGTCACCGTGAGCCCTTGCGGAAACCTGGGCGTCACGCTGTCGGCCAGAAAGCCGAGCCACTCCTCGTTCGTGACCGCGCCCGTCGCCTTGCCGGTGCCGAAATACAGCGTGGTGGTCACCAGCGCCTGCTCGCTGCGGCGGCACTGCAACGGCGCTGTGGTCGCGCATGACGCCAGGGTCGCGATGAGCAGCAGAGCGGGCAGACGGCTGTAGTGCGGCATGGCGGTAATGGTTTCCTTTGCGATCGGCGCGTCGCGGTCAACGGGTCATCGCGGGATGGGTGCGTTCCGTAAACGCAGTGCTGGCTACGGCGTTTTATCCAGCGGTGTGAACCGGGGCTGCGAACGGCCCTCCACCGCGATCTGCTCGAAGAACATCGCATACGGCCGCACCCACAACCCATGCTCGCCATACAGCGCCCGATACACCACCAGCGGCTCCAGCGTTTCGCTGTGCCTGGCGATGTCGACGACCGCGTACTCGCCGCCTTTGTAGTGCCGGTAGCGGCCGAGCGCGATGGAGGGAAGAGGTGGAAGATGCGCCATGCGTGCCTCATCGCGGTGGTTTGGGAAACGCAGGTCATTAAACCCGCTTCCAACGGGGATGCAAGCCGCCCCGGAAACAAGTCGTTACAACTTCGTCGACAGCGGGTCGCTGGAACCGTCAACGGCGCTCCCGCCTCCACGTTCACGTCAGCACCCCACCACGGAAGACGTGCCATGTTGCGAACCCTGACGATCGCTTTCGGCCTCACCCTGTTGCTCGGCGCCGCCGCGACTGCGCGTGCGGTGCCGCGCTACGACTTCTCACCGGTCAGCGCGGAAATGCAGACCTTCGTGCAGACCAACAGCCTCGACGGTGCGTCGCTGCGCGTCAACAAACACGGTAATGTGGTGTACCGGCGCGCATTCGGCGGCTACACCCTCGACACCCGCATCCGCATCGCTTCGGCCAGCAAATGGCTGTCGGCGCTGACCCTCGCGCGATTGGTCGAAAAAGGCCAGATCCGTTGGACCGACACCGTTGGCCAGTATTTCCCGACAGTCGAAGCATCGAAACGACCGATCACCCTCGCGCAGCTGTTCTCGCATACCAGCGCGCTGCCGGGCGGCGACGACAGCTGTATGTCGAATCCGCTGTACACGCTCACGTCCTGCGCCAACCGCATCCTGCAGCAGCCGATGATCGGCGAGCCTGGCAAGGTGTTCTCCTACGGCGGCAATTCGATGCAGGTCGCGGGACGCATGGCGGAACTGGCCACCGGCAAATCCTGGGACGACCTCTTCATCGCCGAAATGGTGGCGCCGCTGGGCCTGAACGCCACCGACTTCGCCACCGCGTCCACCGCACCGGGCTATGTGCGCACCGACAATCCGCGCATCGCCGGCGGCGTGCGCAGCACGCTGGAGGATTACGGCAAAGTCGTCGACATGGTGCTGGCCTATGGGTGCCTGGATAACACCCTGCTGCTGCCCTGCACGCCGAACCGTCGCTTCCTCGGCCGCGCCACCATCGAGTTCATGGCGATCGACCGCACCGTCGGTACCGTGGATGTTTCGCGTCCGCCGACTTCGACCGGCTTCGGTTACGGCCTCGGCCAGTGGATCGATCCGTCGTCGCCGCTGATCGTCTCCAGCCCCGGCGCCTTCGGTTTCACGCCATGGGTCGATCGCGTGAATCAGGTCGCCGGCATCTTCCTCGTGGACGATCTCAACACCCGGGTCGTCGACGACATCAACGACATCCGTGCGATGGTCAATGTGGTCACCGCCGACGGCAAAGGTACGCGCCTGCGGCCGGTGCTGCCGGCGGTTCCTGAAACGCAATCGGCGGGGAAAACGACTCCGTCGACAGTGCGCGAATCGCGCGTCCGCACAGTCCGGACACGATAAGCGAACAGCGATACCCACAGCGGTAGAGCGGATTCAGGAAAAGGCCGAATAGAACGCGCCGCGCACGGTGCGTTCTATTCGCGTTTCGCTTCGACGGACGCGTCGAGCCGCGCGAGGATCAACGACGAGAAGTTTCTCACGCCTACCCGGATGCTCTCTTCATCGACCTGAAAATTGGGCGCATGGTTCATTGCGATCAAGCCTTTCCCGGCATTCGAACCACCGAGAAAAAAATACACGCCGGGAATTTTCTGTTGAAAGTAGGCGAAGTCGTCATTGAAGAACGGGGCCTGCCCATGGAGCGGCATGACGACGTCTGCCCCGTGGTCCTGCTGCAGTGTGCGTATGGCAAGGCGAGTCAGCGTCTCATCGTTTTGTACCGTGGGATTCTCTTGTACATAGGATACGGAGAGCAGCTGGCGCTTGTGGCCGCTGGCTTCGATCGCGCGCTCGATGCGGGAAACGAGGCTTCCCAGATTCGATGCCGTCGTTTCGTACAGATAGGCCTCGAGGAAGAGCTCGCCATTCTCCGTGCGCGTGTCGAAAGCCCCGTCCATGAACAGGTAATCCTGAAAAGCGGTACTCGCGGACGTCACGCCGATCGCCGGATCGGCGATGTTCTGGATCTCCCAGGGCCTGGCGCCCGGCCGGGTACGGGACAGTTCGTTTTGCACGCGCTTCGTCAACTGCTGTATGTCCGCATCGGACAGCTCGTTTTTCAGGCGGATGCGGACCCGTCTTTGATACGCGAACATCTCGTTCGCCCGGACCACGATCTGTCCCACCGGCAATGCCGTGACATGCACGCCGTAGATTTCATCCGGTGTGATCGACGACAACACGCCGTGGTCGATCAGCGCCTTCGCACCCTTGAAGGTCTCCTCTTCCGGCTGGAAGATGAAGACGACGGTGCCATGCAAAGACTCGCGATGCTTCGCAAGCACCTCGGCGACGCCCAAGGCGATCGCCATGTGGATGTCGTGCCCGCAGGCATGATAAACGCCTGGCGTCTGCGACTTGAAGAGTTCGGGATCGACGAAGTCGCCCGGAAGCGCATCCAGCT
Organism: Lysobacteraceae bacterium; assembly: GCA_040079515.1. Taxonomy (GTDB): domain Bacteria; phylum Pseudomonadota; class Gammaproteobacteria; order Xanthomonadales; family Xanthomonadaceae; genus Lysobacter_I. The sequence goes on along the minus strand of JBEBKD010000009.1, from coordinate 131,686 downwards.
CGGCTCTCCATGCGATCGTCCTGCCCGGGTGCCCGCCCCGCAGGATTCCGACCACGCTGTGGCCATACTGGCCCGTCTGTACTTCAAGCCCCAGCTCACGCAGGTGCGCGGCGATCGTCGCTGAAGTGCGGATTTCATCGCCCGCCAGTTCGGGGTGTTCATGGAGATCCCGCCTGATGCCGACCAACTTCTCGAAGAGACCGTCGGTCTGCAACAGCACAGCATCGTTGGCGATACGCGGCCTTGCGTTGTGTTGGCAGCCCGCCTGAAGCAGCACGAAGGCACAGGAGAGCAGTAATGCAAGTCGCTTCATGGTTCTCGTCTCTATGGCGTTTACGCACGCATCGGTGTTTTGCCTACATGGCACTTGTTCAAGTTTCGTCATCCCCGTGAACGCGGGGAACCAGCGTCTTGTTCGAAAGACGATGATCGGGACGCAGCGCCCGAGTCAGTAAGTGCCATTCGTCCTTGACTGCGAAGAACGTCCGCGATGTGTCGTCGAATATGACTTCCGGCACGGTTGATGACCGGCTGTCTCTCGTTGTCCACCTTGCAGAGTACCGGCCGTCATCCAGGTTCATGCAGTGGATCGCTGCGGCCATGTCGACATTGCATCCGCAACGATGCTGAAACCCGCATCAGCGATGCGCCAACGGTTCCTTGTAGGGATTGCCGACCCCCGCTTCGTGAAGCAGCAGGTCAGGCAGAAGCGCTCTGCCGCCGAGATAGACCTTGCTGATGCGGCGGATATTGGCGATATCCCGGGTCGGATCCGCACGGAGCACGATCAGATCCGCGCGTTTGCCGACTGCAATGGTGCCGACCTCGTCGAGTAGACCGAGCGACTCGGCGCCGTTGCGGGTCGCGATCCGGAGCACGTCGGCAGGTGGAATACCCGCCTCGACCAACAGCGCCATTTCATCGTGAAGCCCCGCCCCTGGAATCACGTATGCATTCGGAAAATCGGAGCCGGTCGTGAGCAGCGCGCCGGCATCGTAGTAACGTTTCACCAGTGCGAGCATGCGCGGCCAGACGGCCGCCCCACGCTCGACATCGCTGGCGGACCAGTCGTCCAACCATCCATCCCAGGTCTGCAGCACCTCTTCGGGAGCGACGCCGAGGTAAGGGCTGTTCCGGTATCGCGGATCGCGTCCGCGGAACTTCGTGACGTAGGCGATCAACGTCGGATCGAGAGGTTTCCGCGATGCGGAAACCGCGTGGATAGAACCCTGAATCTCGGGCCTGTCGAGATCGACCCATGCCAGCCAATCGATCCTGGCGCGCAGACCGCCCACGTCGCGGCCCCGCGCGCGATACGCGTCGTGGCGATCAGCGGGAAGCAATGCCGTCGTCCAGGTCGCGCCGTGCGTGATCGCGTCGATCCCGGCATCGACCGCCTGTTCGGGCGTGGTCGCCTGCAAGTGTCCGACCACCCGAAGTCCGCGCGCGTGCGCCGCGTCGACGACAGCCCGCAGCAATCGCGGCGTGGCCTTGGCATAGACCTTGATGTAGTCCACGCCGAGATCCGCTTGGCGATCGACTTCCATGCGGACCTCTTCGGGCGTGTGTTCGTCTTTCCAGTCGATCGGTCGTCCGGCGGTGAATATCCGCGGGCCGAGTACCCGACCAGCGCGGATGTCTTCACGCAGCGCGACAGCTTCGGCTTCCGGCGCTGCCGGGTTGCGAACAGTGGTAATGCCATGCGCCAACAGGATCTTGAGGATGCGTTCCGTCGTCGCACGATCGTAACCGGCGAAATGTTCGGGGTCGCGAAGAAAAGTGACATGCGCATGCGTGTCGATCAGCCCGGGCAGCAGAAACTGCCCGTCCAGAGACTCGACCTGCCATCCCGGCTGCAATCGGAGCAGCTCGGACTTCTCGATGCGCACGATATGGCCGTCCCGGATGACCACGGACATGCCTTTGCGTGCGGGCCCACCGTCGACATCGATCAGTGTCGCATTCTGAAGGACAAGGGCGACCTGCTCTGCCGCCTTGGCACCTTCTGCTGCATCGGGGAAGCATCCGGTCTGCAGGACGCAACACAGACAGAGCAATGCCAAGCGATGCAAGCCATCACCGCATCGCAAGAGGAAGCTTTGTGCTTTGGACATGGATGTCTTCCAGCATGATCGACTACGGTTGGCGTTGCGCTTTTCAGAAGGGTCGGTCATTCGCTGCAACATCCTGGGTTGTACGGCGAACGAATACCACGTGCCGGCGCGCAAGACGTTGGATGACGGATGTCACCGACGTAACAAAAACGCCGACGATTTCTCGCCGGCGTTTTCGCACATCACAGCAATGTCGCGCCGATCAGTTCAGGATGCAGGTCGCCGGCTTGGCCGAAGTGAACAGACCCGAGGTCGCCCATTCCGGGTGATCGATGAACGGGTTGCGGTTGCCCTGGAAGCTGTAGATCACTTCGTCGCGCGCGCGTTCCGCCGCATCCGGCGGATCGGCCTGATGCCAGGCGAGCAGCGTGGACATCAGACCCATGTAGGCCGGCGAGCTGGAGGTGGCCACGATCAGCGCGGGGTTGTCGGTCAGTTCCAGATCCGGTTCGTTCTGCCCGGTGGTCGGGTGCGTGCCGCCTTCGTAACGGATCGCCATGTACATCACCGCGCGTGCCACGTCGCCTTTGCGCTTGCCCCAGGTCTGGAAGACGCTGGCGTTGAACCAGTTGGAGTTGCCCGGATACACGCCCGTGCCGCCGCCCGCGCCGTTGTACGCTTCGGTCGCGCGCTCGGTGCAGCCGCTGCAGTTGTTGTACGGCTTGTTGCCGCGATCCGAGTTGTAGTTGGTGTCCGACGCATACAGCATGTGGGTGTCGGTGTGCGGCGAGTTTGGCAGACCGAGGTTGCCGGTTTCCGCGCTGAAGCCCAGCGACTTCGGCCACGTGTGCTCGCGGTTGTAGGTCAGACCCGTGCCGGTGCCGGCGCGGCTGCTCACCTTCGTGTAGCTGTGGTTGCGATAGACGTCCAGCACCTTGGTGGAGTTCAACGGATCTTCGTCGGCGATCTCGAGGATCGTCCACGTGTTGGTGGTGCCGCCGCTGTACGGATACGCGGTGTGGCCCTTGATCGTCGCGTGCAGCGAACAGCGCAGCTGCGAGGCGCTGCTGGTGTTGACGTGCGCGTAGTAGCCGGTACCGCCGCCGCCGCCGGAGGCGACGTTGAAGTTCACCACCGTGTTCGCCGCCGGCTTGGCGCCGCCCGCATCGGTGATGCTGTTCGCCACGACCGTGAAGGTGCAGGCTTCGCCGGCAACCAGCGCGGTGTTGGTGGAGATCGAGAAGTTGCTGCCGCTGCCCGGATAGGTCAGCGCAACCGCACCGGATGATGCGCAGGACAGCGTGAACGCGCCGGCTGCTGCGGTGACGGCTTCACTGAAGACCGCACCGAGATTGCCGGCGGCCGGGAAGTCGGTAGCGCCACTGACGGGCGTGGTGCCGGTGACGGCGGGCGGCGTGTTCGGCGGGGTCGTCGAGAACGTCTGGCCGGTGTTGCAGGCGCCGAAGGTCGCGGTGGCCGGTGCCTGCCAGGTGAAGTTGGCGTAGGTGGTACCGCTGCCTGCGAGACGCAGCGATTTGCCGGCGGCGTCGGAACCGGTTTCTGAAACCGGCAGATTGGTGCTGGTCAGGCCGGCAGCCGGACCGGCGCTGGCCTTGATCTGGCCTTCATAGCTGATGAACTGCACGACCTGGCCGCTCGGGTTGACCAGCGCCATACCGTCGTTGGTGCCGTTCTGGATGCCGTTGGTCGCATAGGTCAGGGTGGCGATGCGCACCTGGCCGCCGCAAGTGACCAGGCTGCCTGCAGGCACGAGGTCGTTGTCGTAGGTCACGGCGGACAAAGGTGTCGAACCGTTGTAGAGATAGACGCGGTAAGCGCTGAGCGTTTCGCCCGCAGTGGCGACGACTTCGATGCGCTCGCCGGTGTCGCCGGCGGCAGTGGAATCGTCGTAATGGAATTCATTGATGAAAACAGCGGCCTGGGCGCCGCCGCTTGCGAGAAGCAGGGCGCAGGCCAAGGGGCACAGCGAGGTGAACGCACGCGACATGAGAACCTTCCTTCCGGGGTGGAGGGCGCAATCTAGCCGAGGGTCATGACAGCCGCCACCTAATTCGCGCAGGGCACGGGGGCGGCCCGACAGACGGCGCGCACACGTGTCCTGTTAGCCTTGTGCGATGACGCCGCACGCCGCATTCCCCATCGCCGAACTGTTGCCGGAGATCCGGCGGACGCTGGAAACCGGCACACGTCTCGTGCTGGAAGCGCCACCCGGCGCCGGCAAGACCACCCAAGTGCCGTTGGCGCTGCTGGATGCGGATTGGCTGCGTGGGAGGAAGATCGTGATGCTGGAGCCGCGCCGCGTGGCCGCGCGCGCGGCGGCGCAGTTCATGGCGAAACAATTGGGCGAAGCGGTGGGCGACACCGTCGGTTATCGCATCCGTTTCGAGAACAAGGTCACTGCGAACACACGCATCGAAGTCGTGACCGAAGGCATCCTGACGCGGATGCTGCAGGACGATCCCACATTGGGTGAGGGCGGGCTGGGCGAAGGTGGGTCGCAAGCCGTGGGTGCGATCCTGTTCGACGAATTCCACGAACGCCATCTCGCTGGCGATCTCGGTCTGGCGCTTGCACTCGACGTGCAGGCGGGGCTGCGCGAAGACCTGCGGCTCGTAGTGATGTCGGCGACGCTCGACGGCGAAAAGCTCGCGACATTTCTCGATGCGCCGCGTCTGTCCAGCGCCGGGCGCAGTTATCCGGTACGCATCGCGCATTTTCCCGCACGCCGCGATGAGGCGATCGAGCATCAGGTCAAGCGCGCGGTGGACCATGCGCTTGCCGAACATCCGGGCGATCTGCTGGTGTTTCTGCCGGGGCAACGCGAGATCGGCAAGGTGCAGACGTTGTTGGCGCAGGCGCTCGACGCATCGCGGATCGAAACCCTCGCGTTGCACGGCGAACTGCCGGTCGAACAGCAGTCGCGCGTACTGCAGCCGTCGCCGGACGGCCGTCGTCGCGTGGTGCTTGCGACCAACGTTGCGGAATCCAGCGTCACCCTGCCCGGCGTGCGCGTGGTGATCGACAGCGGACTCGCGCGCGAACCGCGCTACGACCCGAACAGCGGCTTCTCACGATTGGATGTGGTGAGCATCGCGCAGTCATCGGCGGATCAGCGCGCCGGTCGTGCCGGCCGCGTCGCCGAGGGCTGGGCTTACCGGTTGTGGCCGGAATCGCAGCGGCTGGAACCGCAGCGGCGGCCGGAGATCGCCCAAGTCGAACTCGCATCGCTCGCGCTGGAACTCGCGGCCTGGGGCAGCGACGACCTGCGTTTCGTCGACGCGCCGCCGAGCGGTGCGATGGCCGCCGCGCGCGAATTGCTGCAGCGCCTCGGTGCGCTGGATGCGGGCAACACGATCACCGCGCTCGGACGCAGGATGCTGGCGATCGGCACCCATCCACGGCTCGCGGCGATGCTGCTGTCGGCCGCGAACGACGACGAGACCGCGCTCGCCTGCGATATCGCCGCGCTGCTGGAAGCGCGCGATCCGCTGCGCGCGATTCCGGGACAAGGCCGCAGCGACGCACTGGCGGCGCGCTGGCAGGCGTTGGCCGCGCATCGGCAGGGACGTTCGCCGCCGGAGGCCGTGCGCTCGTCGCTGCAGGCGCTGGATGCCGCCGCGATGCAGTGGCGTCGTCGCCTGCGCTGCAACGCGAAGCCGCCATCCAGCGTGCCGGCGCATGCATTGGGCGATCTGCTCGCGCACGCGTTTCCGGATCGCATCGGCTACCGACACGGCAGCGATCTGCGCCGCTATCCGCTCGCCAACGGGCGCATGGCGCAGCTGTTCGACGACAGCGCGATGATCGGCGAGCCGTGGATCGTCGCCTGCGATCTGCGCTTCGAAGCCAAGGACGCGAAAGTGCTACGCGCTGCGCCGGTCGACGAACAGCGTTTGCGCCGTGATTTCGCCGCAAGGTTTTCCGATCGCGACGAAGTGCGTTGGGACGAGGCGAGGCGCGCACTGGTCGCCGAGCGCGTGCAGCGTTTCGACGGCATCGTGCTGGATGCGCGGCCGGCCGGTCGTGTCGATCCTGCGCAGGCTGCGCAGGCGCTGACCGACGCGGTGCGCGCGCTGGGCATCGATGCGCTGCCGTGGCACGAATCGCTGGCGCAGTGGCGCGCCCGCGTGCGTTGCCTGCGCGTGTGGATGCCGGACCTGTCGCTGCCCGATCTGTCCGACGACGCGCTGCTGGCAAATCTGGAGACGTGGCTGAAACCCGCGTTCGCCGGCAAGACCCGGCTCGATGCCCTGAGCGAAGACGAATTGAGCGAGGCTTTGAAGTCGGGCATCGACTGGGCCATGCGTCAGCGCATCGACGCGCTCACGCCGACCCGCATCGTGGTGCCGTCGGGCATGGAGCGGAAGATCGAATACGCCTACGACACCGCGACCGATGCGCCGCAGCCGCCGGTGTTGGCGGTGAAGCTGCAGGAATTGTTCGGTCTCGCCGATACGCCGCGCGTTGCCGACGGCCGCGTGCCGCTCACGCTGCATCTGCTCTCGCCCGGCGGCCGCCCGCTGCAGATCACCCAGGATCTGCGCAGTTTCTGGGAAAGAACCTACCCGGAAGTGAAGAAGGAAATGAAGGGCCGTTACCCGAAGCATCCATGGCCGGAAGATCCGTGGAGCGCGACCGCGACGCATCGGGCGAAGCCGCGGGGGACGTGAGTCCACAGCTAAGCCTGCGCGTTTTTGTAGGAGCGGCGGAAGCCGCGAAGCTCGTGCCGTTGCCGATGTTGGATCGTCCGCCATCGTGAGGCGTTTGGCATAACATTTCGGATTGCGTGCGATGCCGCATCGGAAGTGGCGCGGGCTTCGCGGCTCCCGCCGCTCCTACAAGAGCGGCGATGAGGGGGCTTCAGTCCAGCCACCGCCACATTCCCGGCTGCAGATCGTCCAATCGCCACTCGCCGATCGCCACCCGCACCAGTCGCAGCGTCGGTAAGCCAACGGCTGCAGTCATCCGCCGCACCTGGCGATTGCGGCCTTCGCGAATCGTCAGTTCCAGCCACGCATCGGGCACAGTCTTGCGGAAGCGTACCGGTGGTTCGCGCGGCCACAGCGTGGGCGCATCGATGCATGTCGCTTTCGCCGGAAGCGTCAACCCATCGTTGAGTTCGACGCCGCGACGCAGTGCTTCGAGTTGTTCCGGCTGCGGATCGCCTTCGACCTGCACGCGGTAGGTCTTCGCGAGTTTGTGGCGCGGGTCGGTGATCCGGTGCGCCAGCGCGCCGTCGTCGGTGAGCAGCAGCAGACCTTCGCTGTCGTGATCGAGACGTCCCGCTGGATAGACATCGGCGGGCAGTCCGAAGCCCGCCAGCGTGGGGCGCGCCGGCACACTGCGGTCCGTGAACTGGCAGAGCACACCGTAGGGTTTGTTGAACGCGATCAGCATGCGTCAGCGCCCCCGAACACGCGCCGCTGCGGCAGGCCTATGCTGTACGCAGGTCTTTTCGCGAGCATCGCCATGAACAACCACGAACTGTCCGGTCTTTCCAACCGTTGGCTGGGCAAAGCCTGGGAACACGCCACTGCGGCAGAACGCGCGGTGCTCACCCAGATGCATCGTCGCGAACACACCACCCGCCCACCGTCGGGTGCCGGCGAAGACGACCGCACCTTCGGCGAACGCGTCGCCGATGGCGTAGCGCGGCTCGGCGGCTCATGGACCTTCATCGGGATGTTCATGGTCTTCCTCGGCATCTGGGTGACGACCAACGTCTGGCTGCTGCGCGCGCATCCCTTCGACCCCTACCCTTTCATCTTCCTCAATCTGCTGCTGTCGATGCTCGCCGCGCTGCAGGCGCCGGTGATCATGATGAGCCAGAACCGGCACGCGGAGCGCGATCGCGAAGCGGCCGAGCACGACTACCAGGTCAACCTGAAGGCGGAACTCGAAATCATGGCGCTGCACGACAAGCTCGACCAGCTGCGCGTGGAGCAGTTGGAGAAGATCCTTGAAGCGCAGTCGCGGCAGATCGCGCTGTTGCAGCAGTTGGTGGAGACGCGCTGAGGCCAACCGGTAAGGCAGCCCCTCACCCGCCCTGTCGGGCACCCTCTCCCCGCAAACGGCGAGAGGGAAGTGCGAGTTATCGGGCGGGTTTCCGGAACCGCAGCGTCATCCGGTCGCTTTCGCCGATGGCCTGGTACATCGCGTCGTCTTCGGCGTCGTGACGATTGACCGGCGGCAGTGTCCACACGCCGTTGGGATGATCTGCGGTGTCCTTCGGATTGGCGTTCACCTCGCTGCGCGCGTCCAGCACGAAACCCGCCTTCGTCGCCAGATCGATCACCAGCGTTTCGGTGAGGTAGCCGGATTTCTTCATCGCTTCGATGTCGGTACCCGGCTTGGCGCGGTGATCGACCACACCCAGCGTGCCGCCCGGCTTGAGCGCAGCGAAGAACGCAGCGAAGTAGGCATCGGCGGTGCCGGCGCCGACCCAGTTGTGCACGTTGCGGAAGGTCAGCACGGTATCGGCGCTGCCCGGCGCCGCGAACACCGGCTGCTTCGGATCGAAGGTCGCGATCTGCGCGCGATCGAACTGCGCCGGATGCGCGGCCAGCCGCGCCTTCAACGTATCGATCGTCTTCTGCTGGTTGTCGCGGCTGCGGCCTTCGGCAACGGCCATCGGGTCGACCTGCGCGGCGACGTACCTGCCGCCGTCGCGCAGATACGGCGCCAGGATTTCGCTGTACCAGCCGCTGCCGCCCGGGGTGACTTCGACCACCGTCTGCTTCGCGTTCACGCCGAAGAACATCAAGGTTTCGCGTGGATGACGATACGTATCGCGCGCCGTGTTCTTCGGGTCGCGCCAGTCGCCTGCGATCGCTGCGGATAGCGACGCGTCTTCGTGTTCCGCTTCGGCCGCAGTGCTGTCCTGCGTCGATGCGCAGGCGCCGATCAGCGGCGCGCAGAGAGTGAGGATCAGACAGCAACGCAGGACGGACGCAGGCAGATTCGGCATGGCGAAGGATGTCTTGTCGTGGGAGGACGACAGCCTAGCGCAAATTCTGCTGCGGCTCGCGTGCCTGCGGCAGGCGTACGGCGTCGGGATACGGCGGCACGTCGAAGTGTTCGCCCGCAGCGAGTCGGGTCTGCACGTCCCGCCACCACACGGGATCGAAAATCTCGCCGTGCACCGCGCGCAGCCGTTCGCGCAGCGCGGGCACGATGCCGAGAAACTGCGGGAACAGTTCCGGAAACACATCGTCGCGACCGGCGTACAGCCATTCGTCCAGCGGCCGGGTTTCGTCTTCGTCGCGCATCGCCGGCACCGCGCGGAATTTGCATTCCTCGACCAGGCACAGTTCGTCGTAATCGTAGAACAGCACACGGCCGTGGCGGGTCACGCCGAAATTCTTCAGCAGCAGATCGCCGGGAAAGATGTTGCTGCGCGCCAGATCCTTGATCGCCTGGCCGTAGTCCAGCACCGCCCGCTCGGCGGCCACGCTCTGCGCCTCGCGCACGTACAGATTCAGCGGACGCACGCGACGTTCGACATAGCAGTGCTTGATCAGCACTTCATCACCCTCCATCTGCACGATTTGCGCGCATTCGCGCAGCAGCTCGTCCAGCGCGGCGGGTGCGAACTGTTGTTTCGGAAAGCGCAGACGCAGGAATTCCTGCGCATCGACCAGCCGGCCGATGCGATCGCGGCGGAAGACCAGACGATATTTTTCCTCGACTTCGGCGCGCACCATGTCTTTCGGGTACGCGAAGCGGTCGCGGATCAGCTTGAACACCACCGGATAGCCACGCGGTGTGAATACCGCCATGACCATCCCACGCTCGCCGTCGGCGAGCACCAGCTCTTCGTCCGGATGTTCGGCGAGGTGGCGGAACACCTGGCGGTAGCGTTCGGTCTTGCCCTGCTTGATCCGGCCGACCACGGTGAACAGTTCGTCCAGCGGTTTGCGCGGCAGCAGCGCGTGCAGGAACGCCACGACATCGCCGACCCGGGCGATATCGGCGTGGAAATAGCTGCGCGAGAAACCGAACAGGATCGAGATCTGCTGTTCATCGACGATCACCGCATCCGCGCGCACGCCAGCCGCTTCGCTCGTCAGCGCGATCACGACCGGATACGACGCGCCCGACGCACCGTGTGCGCGGCCGACCAGATACGCGCGGCGCTCGCGATAGAACGGCGTGCGCAGCATGGATACGCCGATCACGCCGCGCGACTGCAGCGCTTCGGCCACTGCGGTTGCACTGGCGTCGAGGTCGGTCCAGCCGTTGACGTAGGCCAGATTGCGGAAGATGCCGCGCCACACCGCCGTCGCATTGTGGTCGAAGCCATGGTGATGCAGTTCGCCGGGGCAGGACGCGTCCCCGGTCGGCACGATCTCGAACGCCAGGAATTCCACGTCCGGCGCGACGCCATCGATCCGGAAGAACCGCCGCACCAGCGAGTTGTAGAAGGTCTTGAACAGCTCGCGGTCCGGCAACGCGGCAATGCGATCTGCGTAAGCCGTGCGGATCGCGCGCCACAGCGGTCGCGAACGCACGCGGTCTTCCAGCAAGCCTTCCAGGCGCGACAGGGTTTCGCGCAGGCAAACGTCGTACAGATCGATGCGCGCGGTGTTGTCGTTCTGCGCGAGTTTCCAGTCGCGGCGCTCGAAGCGCCTGCGCGCGCGGCGGGTGATGTCGGAGAAGCGCGCGTTGTAGTCGCCGAAGCCGTCGGCGATCACCGCCGCCGCGCGCTGCGCGGGATCCGGGGGACGCGGGACGGTGTGTGCGGGCATGGCTCGAAGTGTACGTCAGCAAAGGTCGATGCATGCGTGCAAATCGCAGTCCGTGAGACGCCGGAGCCGTATCATTCCCCCATGTCGGAAACGCAAGAAAAACCTTGAAAACAAGATGAATTCCTGAAGTCTGTGCTGCCGCAATCGCGGCTTGTGAGACGCCTTCAGGAGACACTGTCTGTCCGGTACGCAGGGATGCGCCAAGGAAAAGGGGAGGCCCGATTCGCAGCCGCGGAGGCGCGGTCGGGTACGCCCCCGGCACATGGATGTGCCGCCGGGCAACCAGCCGTGCAATCGCCATGCGGTTGCCGATCTTTCCACGCATCGCGCTGCCGTTCCATACGGCGGTGGCGTCGACGCGCCGTCCGCAATCTTCGTCACCGCGCGCCGCACCGCGAGATCGAACCCGCCTTTGCCCTGACCCCCATCCCCTCCAAGGAGAGACCCATGCAATTGTTCAAGACCGAGATGATCTTCATCCCACTGTCGCAGGCCCATCCGTATCGCGCGCGTCGCCGCCGGTATGGTTGCCGCACGGTGCCTCTGGCCGTGCAGCCGCGGCCGGAGGCTTTGCGACCGACGCCGCCGACCGCGGCAGCCATCGAGGACCGGCGACCCACCGACCGTGCCGCATAAGACGCTGGCATGGCGTCCTGCTCGCCGATGTGCGTCCCCGGTGACGGCAAAGCTGAGCAAACACTCATGCTGCACTGCAATATAGTTGTCCCCCGCCGGAAACCGGATTCCGGCGTTACCCCATTGAAGGACTTTCCACGTGTTTCTGTTCAAGACCCAGCTGTCGATTCCCACTTCCCCCTCTCTCTCCGACGCGTCGCGTTCCTATCGGCGTGCGATCCGCTACGGTAACGGCCGTCTCCGTCGTCCTGTGCAGCCGATCGTCGCCGATGCGGCGGCGCTGGCGCTGATCGAACTGCCGCGCGTGCAGGCGGTGGTGGACGCGATCCTCTACGATCGCGCTGCCTGAGCTGGCTCCCATGCCGTGGCGCGCCGCGTTGCGGCATGCGTCGTCAAGTGAAAAAGCCCGGCATTGCCGGGCTTTTTCTTTTCAGCTGCAAGCGAGCGGCAGCGTTCGGAGAGATGCGGTCAGATCCGCTTGCGGGCGACATTCCGCAAGCCGGTCAGCGCAGCCACGCCACTGTATCCACCACGTCGATGTCGTGCATCAGCCCCAGATAGGCGTCGAAATACGCTTTGTGCGAAGCGCCTACGATCGACAGCACTTTCGCACCGGGCTGGTTGCCGATCGCCGCGCGGATGTTGGCGACCATGCGCAGATTGCGGGTTTCCCACCAGGCCACGTACTGGCGGCCGTCATGCTGCGCGCTGCGGTGCTTGAGCGCGGCGCCGAAATCGAAAGCGATGGTGTCGTGCTGGGTTTCGGGCGAGTTGTAGAAACGGTAGGAGGCCAGCATGTCGCCGGCGTTGTCCAGCGCTTTCATCCGGGCGAGGATCGGCGCGTCCGCGCTCTGCGCCCAGATCGCCTGCATGGTCTCGCCCAGACGCGGGCCGGCTTTGACGCTGATGCCGTCGGCGGTGTGATCGTCGACCGCATACACGCGCTGCAGGCCCAGACGCGCGGCCAGCGTCGCGCCGATCAGCGTGTTCTCGTTCTTCGACTGCGCGATCTTCTCCATCTGCGCCAACACCCCGGCGTCGAGCGTGTCGCCGATGCGCCTTTCGGCCGCCGGCAGCTGCAGCCACTGCACCATCATCGAGGCGCGGTCGTTGGCCGCGGCGAACAGCGCGATCAGCCGTCGGCGCTGCGCGGGCGTCGGATGCTCGGGCCATGCCGCCAGGGTCTTCTCCACTTCGGCGACCGCCGCAGGCACGTCCAGCCCGGTCGCCGTCTTGCCTGCATCGGTATCCCGGCAGTAGTCCTTGGCGGCGTCCTGGTAGATCGCGACGTAGCGCTGCAGCTGGTCGCAGGTTTCGCCCGACAGCGCCTCGATGGTAATGATCGCCGGCTTGAAGCGTGCCAGCCGCTCCAGCACCGGCTCCAGCTGTCCGGCCTTGAAACTGTCGGGCATGCCCGACAGGTGCGGGCTGCCCAACACCAGCACCTGGGTGCGCGGCCCGTCGATGTCCTGTTCGAATTCGGAGAAATCCACCGACTGTGCGGATGCGGAGAGGGAGACGAGCGAAAGCGCGAGCAGCGGCAACGGATGTCGGATGCGTGGGAATGTCATGTGAGGTGGCCGGCAGAAGAAAGGAAAGCGGGACGGTGTACGACGCGACTGAGTACGACACGATGACCGGGAGCTGGCGCATCGATCCGCCAGTGCGATGAGGATCGGGGTTATCCCGTCCTGCCGACATTTGCCGGAAGTCATCGGGTCGACCGGCGGGATACCCCACCCCTGTCGTCGGTCATGATTGACAGCGCCCAAGTGTATTGTTGTAGTAATACACATGGACACAGTCATCCTCCACATCCAGCCCCAGTCGCCCGAGCCGATCTATCGCCAGATCGGCGACCAGATCCGGCGTCTGGTGGCGGGCGGACAACTGACGCCCGGAACCGTCCTGCCGTCGGTGCGCGATGTCGCGGCGACCTACGCCATCAATCCGATGACGGTCTCCAAGGCCTACAGCCAGCTGGAAGCCGAAGGCGTGCTCGAACGCCTGCGAGGCAAGGGCATGGCGGTCGCATCGAAAGGAACCGAAGCCGCGGCCATCGACCGTTGGCGCCTGATCGACCCCGCCCTCCAGGCGGTGGCACGGCAGGCGCGCGATCTCGAATTGGAACCGGAGGCCGTGCTCGCACGGCTCGAACAGACACTTGGGGAATACAACCGATGAACACCATGATCGACACGACCGCCGCGCCCGTGGCCGTGCGCAACGTCGTCAAGACCTACGACAAGCGCCGGATCCTCGACGGCGTCTCGCTGACCCTGGAACCGGGCTCGGTGCTGGGCCTGATCGGCCGCAATGGCGCCGGCAAATCCACCTTGATCCGCTGCGTGCTCGGGCTGATCGAACCGGATGCCGGCGACAGCGCGATCTGGGGCGAGCCCGCGCTGCGACTGGGCGATCACGCCAAAACACGCATCGGTTACGTGCCGCAGCAGCCGGAGTCGCTCGGTTGGATGACGACGAAGGACATGCTGACTTTCGTCGGCCGCTTCTACGCGAACTGGGACCAGGCCTTCGTCGATACCACGCTCGAGCGCTGGCAATTGCCTGCCGCAACGGTGCTGTCGAAATTGTCGCCCGGCGAGCGTCAGCGCGTGGCGATCCTGCGCGCGCTGGCGTCGCAACCGGAGCTGCTGATCCTCGACGAACCCGCCGCGGCGCTGGATCCGGTCGCGCGACGTGAACTGCTGCGCGAGATCGCAACCCGCGCCGGCGAATTCGGCACCACGGTGCTGTTCTCCACCCACATCGTGTCGGATCTCGAACGCGTAGCCTCGCATGTCGCCTTCATGCACGAGGGCCGCATGCTGTTGCAGAGCGAGTTGGACACGTTGAAGGAACGGCATCTGCGTCTGCACATCCCCGCGTCCGCGGCGGAGCAATTGGTCGGCAAGGTCCCGGGCGAAGTGGCGCGACGAACGAATCCTTATGGTGGCCTCACGATCGTGGTGATCCGCGAGGAAGACCAGCACTGGCCCGCGCTGATCGATGCGCCGGGCGTGCAACGCGAGCACCTGTCGCTGGAAGATCTGTTCGTCGAGGTGGCGGGATGAATATCGCGACGTTGTCGCAGGCCGAGCGCCTTCCTTCGCTGCGCCGGGCCTGGTCGTTGTTCTGGCGCTGCGCGTCTCCGCTCGTGCGTTGGTCCACGCTCGCCGCGTTCGCGCCGTTCGCCGCGATCGACCTGGCGCACGGCCATGCGCCGAAGTGCTATCTCTTCGCCATGCTGCTGTGGTGGATCTGGGTGCCGAGATTGGCCCTGCTGCAACGCGATGCGCATGCGGAACGTCTTCCGTTCGTATCCGGCGACTTCGTGCTCGCGCTGTCGATCGCGCTCGTACCGCTGCTGGCCGGCTTCGTGCAGCGCCCGGACCTGGAAATCTTCGCCGCATTCGTCGCGATCTGCGCGGCCGGGGTCGTCTTCTTGCTGTCTTCGCTGAGCCGCTTGCGCTGGCTCATGCTGGCCTTGCTGCTTTGGCAGAGCGGCGACCCGCTCTGCGACATGCTCTTCGGCGTGGCGCCGGTACGCCAGGGCTTCGTGGCGGCGTTCGATCTCATCGGCCGGCCTGCATGGTATGCGCTGTTGGCGGCGTTGGCGCTGACGGCGGCCGCCTGGTCGTGGCGCGCACTGTCGCGTTCACCGCTCGATCGCGCCGACACGATGATGCACACGCCGCTGATTCTGCTGTCGCGGGTGCGGGTGGAAAACACCGACACCGCGGACGCCTTCCTGACCGGCCTGAGTTTCGGTCTGTTCGCGGGTACGCGAAAAACGCGGATCGACGCGCCGGTCAAAACGCCGGCGCAAACGATGCGCGCATGGCTCGGCGCGCCGTTCCTGCCGCATGTGCGGCCGTCCTACGCCGTCAGCGCCGTTTCCGTCCTCTTCTTCATCGGTGTGCTCGTGGAACAGGCCCGGGGCGGGATCTCGAAGATGGATGCGCGGGCGATCGACGCCGTGGCGATACTCGTGTTGTTGGCGATGTTCGTCCCGTATCTTGTCCGCCTGCAGCGTCTGATGCGAGCGCCGTCCGGCGAGTTGGCCGAAATGGCCCTGCTGCCGGGCTGGGGCGACGGCAACGCTGCCAAGCGTGCATTCTCGCGGGCGATCTGGCGCCCTCTTCTGGCGCACGGCCTCGTCACGCTCGGTGTGCTGGGGTGTCTGTTGTTGGTGCAATGGCAAGCGCAGAGACTGTCTTCGGACATGGCCTTGGCGCTGTTGATCGTCGTCTGCGAAGTCATGGCAGCGATGGCGCTGGTCGCGTTCGCGACGCTTGCGGGTTACCGGATGACGGTCTGGATGCACATCCTGATCGCGGTCGCGATCGGCGTATTCGTCACGACCACGCTGCTGTTGTTCGCGGGCGTCGGCAACGCGTTCATGCGCGGCGTGCAGACCGGCATCGTGCTGTATCTCTCGCCGCTGGCGCTCGCGGTGGTTCCGATCCTGCGGCGCTATCGTCGGCGCGCGCATCCTTTCCTGTCGGCCTGACGCGCGCTGCGGCCGCATGAAACGGAAAGGCCGCCACCGGCGGCCTTTCTGCTGTTACGAATCTGCTGTTACGGACGGACTGTCGGGTCAGAGATGCTTGATGATCTCGTCCGCGAATCCGCTGCACTTCACTTCGGTGGCGCCTTCCATCAGACGCGCGAAGTCGTAGGTCACGTTCTTGCTGGCGATCGCGCCGTCCATCGCCTTGATGATCGCGTCCGCGGCTTCGGTCCAGCCGAGGTAGCGCAGCATCATCTCGCCCGACAGGATCACCGAACCCGGGTTCACCTTGTCCAGATCGGCGTACTTCGGCGCGGTGCCGTGAGTCGCTTCGAAGACCGCATGGCCGGTGACGTAGTTGATGTTCGCGCCGGGTGCGATACCGATGCCGCCGACCTGCGCGGCGAGCGCGTCGGACAGATAGTCGCCGTTGAGGTTGAGCGTGGCGGACACGTCGTATTCGCGTGGACGCAGCAGGATCTGTTGCAGGAAGGCGTCGGCGATGGCGTCCTTGATGATCAGGCCCGCGCCCGGCTTGCCTTCGGGAATCACGTGCCACGGGCCGCCGTCGAGTTCGACCGCGCCGTAGAAATCGCGCGCGACCTGATAGCCGAAGTCGCGGAACGCGCCCTCGGTGAACTTCATGATGTTGCCCTTGTGGACCAGGGTCACCGATTTGCGCTTGTTCTGGATCGCGTAACCGATCGCGCTGTGCACCAGACGCTCGGTGCCGAGATACGACACCGGCTTGATGCCCACGCCGACCTGCACCGGCAGGTCGCGCGCCGGGGCGCCGATGCCTTCCAGCGCCTTGTTCCAGGCGTCGCCCTTGGCCTTGGTACCGAAGCGGATCTTGTCGAAGCCCTTGGGGAATTCCTTCTCCAGGAAATCCAGGATCTTCTGCGCGTCGGCCGAACCGGGCTCGAATTCGATACCGGCGTAGATGTCCTCGGTGTTCTCGCGGAAGATCACCATGTCCACGTCGCCGGGCTTCTTCACCGGCGAGGGCACGCCCTCGAACCAGCGCACAGGGCGCAGGCAGACGTACAGATCGAGCATCTGCCGCAGCGCGACGTTGAGCGAGCGGATGCCGCCGCCGACCGGCGTGGTCAGCGGACCCTTGATGCTGACCAGGTATTCGCGGCAGGCCTCGACGGTGGCGTCGGGCAGCCAGTTGCCGGTGGCGTTGAAGGCTTTCTCGCCGGCGAGGACTTCCATCCACTCCAGCTTGCGCTGGCCGCCGTAGGCCTTGGCCACGGCCGCGTCGAGCACGCGCACGCTGGCGCGCCAGATGTCGGGGCCGGTGCCGTCGCCTTCGATGAAGGGAATGATCGGGCGATCCGGAACATTGAGCCCGTGCGGGGACTTGGTGATCTTGGCGCCGCCTGCGGGCACCGCGGGGGTGAAGTCAGTCATGCGTTCTCCATGAAGGCCGACATCGGCGTCGGCCAGGCCGCCATTGTCGCGGGTCCGGTGGGTGGGGGAAAGACCTGCGCCAGGTCTTGGGGGCGCGATTGCACAAGGCATGCGGCCAACGGAGAGGTACGGCCATCCGTTCGTGGGCGGCTGCGCAACACGGACCAACAAGTGGTTTCAACGTTTGTGTTCTTAGATTGAAGGTCACATTTTGGCTGCTGTCCCGGATGATACGGTGTGCCGGACCGGTGGATAAGGCGCCGGTACGCGACCGCCACCGGCGCGCCCGGATGCGCGGCCGCTCTTCAGTGAAGTAACCATTTCAAGGAGCGAAACCCTATGTCTCATCTGCATCACAACCGTCCCGTCCGCCGCATCACCATCGCCCTGTCGCTGGCCGTCGCCGCGTTCGCCATCGGCAACGCCGGCGCCGCCGAGCGCGAGCCGGTACTCAGCAAGGTCGTCGCCAATGCGATGAAGCGCGACCTCGGCATGAACGACGCGCAACTTGCCCAGTACTACAACGCCGAACGTACCGCCTACGTCAATGAAGCAAGCGTGGTCAAGCAACTGGGCGAACGCTACGCCGGCAGCTGGCTGGAACGCGGCGCCGATGGCAATTACCGCTATGTCGCCGCCACCACCGGTTCGGCCAAGGCAGCGGCGCCCGCAGGCGTCGAGGTCCGGCAGCACCGCTATTCCATGCGCCAGTTGAACGATGCCATGGCGCAGCTGGATCGCATCCACGCCGGCACGCAGCAGAAAAGCCGCCTGAGCGGCGTGCATGCCTGGGCCGTGGATGTGCCCAACAACAACGTGGTGGTGACGGTTGCGCCGGGCCATGCGCTGCGCGCGGTCGATTTCATTGCTGCCAGCAGCATTGATACGGACATGATCCGCTTTGAAGTTTCGCCGTTCGAAGCGCCAACACCGTTCTACAACGTGGTCGGCGGCTTTGAATACCAGTCCGGCGGTGGCCTGTGCTCGATGGGCTTTTCCGTCACCCGCGGTGCCACCAAGGGCTTCGCCACCGCCGGCCATTGCGGCGGCGTCGGTACGCAGGTGGGTATCGTAGGTGTGCTGGTGGGTTCGGTCCAGGGCCGGTTCTATCCGGTCGGCGACCAGGCTTGGGCGAATGTGCGTAGCGTCGAAACCCTGTACGGCCTGGTGGCCCGCTACGACGGCAGCTATCAGCGCGTGCTGGGTCGCACCGCCGCACCGATCGGCGCGGCAGTCTGCCGTTCCGGCCGCACCACGGGCTGGCGCTGCGGCAGCATCGTCTCCTTCAACAACACGGTGAACTACGGCGCCGGCAACGTGAGCGGTCTGACCCGTTCCACCGCCTGCGCCGGTCAGGGCGACTCCGGCGGGTCGTGGATCACTGGCGCCGGTCAAGCCCAAGGCGTGACCTCGGGCGGCCAGCTGCCGGCCGGCAGCAACAACAACTGCGGCGTGGCCAGCCCAATCACCTGGTTCCAACCGATCAACCCGATCCTCACCCGATTCGGTCTGACCCTCGTCCTCGGCTGATCGTTGTTCTTCCCTGCGTTACCTCGCAATGCCCCGGGTCACCCCGGGGCATTGTCATTTCCGGGCTGCCCGTCCGCTGACGACAGCTTTGCTGACTTCCGGCACAAGTTGCGGCCCATGATTCGGAGAATGATGCGCGGAGCATCCATTGGACCTCCTCTCATGAATCTCGATCGTCGCGACGTCCTCAAGCTGGGCGCATTGGCGCTGGCCGCCACCGCCACACGCGCCGGGGCGCAGAGCAAGCCGGCGGACGATGCCGTGCCGCGCGCCGCCCGGCCGCTCGATCTGCTCATCCTCGGCGGCACTGGCCTGACCGGCCCGCATCAGGTGCGCTACGCGCTGGCGCGCGGGCATCGGATCACCATCTTCAACCGCGGCCGCAAGCAGCCGGAATGGCTGGGACAGGTCGAACAGTTGCTGGGCGATCGCGACACCAACGACTACGCATCGATCGCAGCCGAAGTCGCCAAAGGCCGGCGCTGGGACGCGGTCATCGACAACCCCAGCAGCGTGCCGGCGTGGATTCGCGACGCGGCCAAGGTGCTCAAGGGCCATGTCGGCGGTTACACGATGATCTCCAGCGTTTCGGCCTATGCCGAAAACGAAACGCCCGGCCAGGACGAAACCGCGGCGCTGGCGACGTTCGACGGCGACGCGCTCAAGGAAACCAGCGCCAGCCTGCGCGCCGACATGACCAAGTACGCCGGACTGAAAGCGGCGGCCGAAGCGGAAACGCGCAAGCACTTCGGCGACACCGCCACCATCGTGCGCCCGGGCCTGATCGTGGGCCCCGGCGACGAGACCGACCGTTTCACGTATTGGCCGCTGCGAATCGCGCGCGGCGGCGACGTACTGTGCCCCGGCGATGGACGCGACCCGGTTAAATTCATCGATGCCCGCGACCTCGGTGAATGGATGATCCGTCTCGCCGAAAACAAGGCGCGCGGCATCTACAACGCCATCGGCCCCGATTACGATCTCGACATGGCCGCGCTGTTGTATGGCATCCGCGCATCGACCACGCAGGGCGCGAAGCTCACCTTCGTGCCGGCGGATTTTCTCGAAGTGCAGAACGTCTCGGCGTGGGGCGATATGCCGGTGTGGGTGCCCAACAGCGGCGACAGCGCAGGGTTCCATACGCGTGGCAATGCGAAAGCGATCGCGGCGGGGCTGACGTTCCGCAGCATCGCGGATACGACTGCTGCGACGTTGGCGTGGTTTGCTGCGCAGCCGGAGGAGCGGCGGAAGGCTGGGGCTCGGGCGGGGATCAAGGCGGAGCGGGAGGCTGAGGTGTTGAAGGCTTGGAAGGCGAAGTCCGCTTCTTGAGTGGAGATCAACCGCCAGTCATGACATAGGCCGCAGATCCGGAATAGGGTGCGCCTTGGCGCACCGGCTTTGTTCGCCAGGGGGATCGAATGGTGCACCTAGGCGCACCCTATTTTGCTGGCTCCGCAGGTCGTAATTCGCAGGCGAGTTTGCCTTCCGCCCCCTACAGACAAGGCGTCGCCATATTTGAGACGAGAACAGATATGCTTTGCTCGATGAGCGCGCTACGCATCCGCATAGAATTGAACAAGGGACGAGTTGGGATGCCGTTCGGCAAGCTCGCGAGTGTTTGTCAGGAGGCGACGAGGTTTCTCGAGATGCTTTGTGAGGATTTGGAGTTGCCCGAGGGGGATTCGTGGGTCGCTGAAGATTTTGAGAATGGCTCTGTGAATTTCGATGTGCGCCATACAGTACAAATCGATCCCGTGATTGCCGAAGCCGCAAGACAAGCTATGGGAATGGTCATCGGAGAAACTTCTGAGAATCTCCCTGTGGCGGTCAGAATCCGCACCGAGACCCGGCGTCAGTTCCGTAAAGTAACGCGAACTTTAGACGCGGATGAATCAATGCGTATTGGAGTCTATCGTGGGAACGAGGATCGCCCCGAGAGCTGGTACCAAGTGCAGCGCTCTGATGCGATGGAATTGACGGAGGGCATCGTTGATCGCAACACCTATGGAGAAGTCCAAGGTGTGGTGAATGCGTTCTTTAAGGAGCACCAGCCACCTTATGTCCGGATTCGGGAGCTGTCCACCGGCAATCTTGTGAAGTGTTTCTTCCGAGCTGATCAGTATCAGGCGGCTGTTGAACTTCTAGAGGACAAGAACGCTGTCGTGTTCGTTGAGGGTTGGTTGCGTGAGGACGTCTCTTCGGGAGCTACGCGAGAGGTGAGAGTGGAAGACTTCACGCCGGCGGTCGAATTCGATGAAAAGGCCGTTGAGGGCCTATTTGGCGCCGTAGCCGACTACACCGGAAACCTCACGAGTGAGCAATTTGTGAAGAGGATTCGCGGTGAGCGATAAACCCAAGATTTATCTCGATGCCGCACCGATCATCGATCTTGTTAAATTCAAGGTAGGGGTAGGTATCGACCCAGAGCGAGAGCGAGATGCTTGGTATCTACAGCAGTTGCTAAAAGCCGCTCGTGCTGAAGCGATTGATATCTTCACCTCAACTTTGACGTTAGCAGAATGTACTCACGTCGAAGACCGCGCAAAATTGGAGCAAGCCAAACCTTTGTTCCTGCAGCTTCTTACTTCCGGGCGAGGTGGAATCAAATTAGTGCAGCCGATTTTGGCTATTGTTGAGGATGCGAGAAACCTTCGCTGGTCGCATGGCATCTCTTTGAAAGGCATGGATTCCATCCATGCTGCTACCGCACTCAAGTTCAGATGTGATGAATTTTTGCATCGCGATGGAAAGATCAGCGATTCCGGCGCAGCGCTTCATACGCTTGGAATGCGTGTATGCGCGCCATCCGATACAAAACTCCTGCCCGATGACTACCGGCAGGAGTTGCTTCCAATAAGAGACTAGTGACATAAGACCGTAAGGCGGATGCGATGTTGTAGGGTGCATATAAGCGCAGCGTCATGCATCTTCTTCAACGACATGGCGGTTGCGATGTCTGCGGCGCATGACGCCTTCGGCTTATGCGCCCTACGGACTAACTGAGGTCAGGCTGTCTTACCGCCGCTCTTGGCACCGGGTCAAAGCCAACGGTGCGCCAAGGCAGCACCCTATGGAATGGGTGCGGCGGCTGAGAGTTTGGTCGCGGCTCCCGCCGCTCCTACGAAAAGCAACGGCAACGGCAACGGCAACAGCAACCGCGACGGCGGTTCTGTAGGGCGTGGCTGCCGCAGGCGATTGCGCAATCGCGACACAGCCGCTGTGCCGAAATCGAGTGGTGCTGCGATCCAAAGATGGTGTAATCCGCAGGGCGGATGACACCCTGCGGCCGGAGGTGGAATGAGCAACGGCTCTGCAAACCAGGATCCCGAACTGTTGCGCCGGTTGCTGCGCGCGAAGGATCGGATGGACGCCGCCTCGCACGAGGCTTGGCCCGTGCAACGGCTGGCGCGCGTGAGCGCCGTCTCCAAGGCGCATTTTGCGCGATCGTTCAAGCAGGCCTTCGGCATTCCGCCGCATCGCTATCTGCTCACGCGGCGCATCGAGCGGGCGACGGCGCTGCTGCGCGAGACCGACCTGTCGATCACCGACATCGCATTCCAGACCGGCTGGGCAAGTCTGGGGACGTTCAGTCGAACTTTCCGAGATGTGACCGGCGAGAACGCGGGCGCGTTCCGCATGCGGGCGCGGGCCACGGCGCACGCGCTCGGCTGCGTACCCGCCTGCATCGTCAGCGCCGCGCACCGGCCCGACCTCACAACCGCAGTTTCGGAGAAGCGCCGTCGCGCGACCGACGATATAAATCCCGCCCAGGCAGAAGCAGAGGACGTCCGATGAGTCAGGGTATCGATGTGGTGGGTCTGTATGTGCGGGATCAGGATGAAGCGCTCGCGTTCTATGTCGGGAAACTCGGGTTCCAGGTCCACACGGACGTGCGCAACGGCGACTATCGATGGCTTACGGTCCAGTATCCGGACCGGCCGTCGTTCCAGCTCGGTCTGTTCACGCCGGGGCCGCCGACGCACGATGAGGAGACTGCGCAGACGCTGCGCGCGATGGTGGCCAAAGGTGCGATGCCGCCGCTCGTACTGACGGTGGACGATTGCCGTGCCACCTGCGACCGGCTGCGCGCCTGCGGCGTGGAGTTCACGCAGGAACCCGTGGACCGCTACGGCAGCGTGGATGCCGGTTTCCGCGACCCGTCGGGCAACGGTTGGAAGATGATCCAGGCCCGGAGGAAGCCACAATGAACGGGAACGGCCGGATTCGGCAGATCCATCGCTGGGTATCGATCGCGTTCACCGTGGCGGTCATCGCCACGTCCATCGCATTGGCGCAGGAAACGCCTGTCGTTTGGATGAGCTATCTGCCGCTGCCGCCGCTGTTCCTGCTGCTGCTCACCGGCTTGTATCTGTTCGTGCAGCCGTATGCCGTCAAGTGGCGCGGCAGGCAAAGGCAATTGACATGAACAAGCGCACTTCGAAGACGGATGCGCCAGCGTCGGCGCTGATCGACGCGAGGATCGCGTCGCTGGACGACTGGCGGGGCGGGATGCTTTCCCGGTTCCGCGAGATGATCAGGGAAGCCGTGCCGGATGTGATCGAGGAATGGAAGTGGGCCACGCCCGTCTGGTCGCACCATGGATTGATCTGTACCGGCGAGACCTACAAGAAGATCGTGAAGTTGACCTTCGCCAAGGGCGCCTCCCTGGCGGATCCCTCGGGCCTCTTCAATTCGAGTCTCGAGGGCAAGGTCAGACGCGCCATCGATGTCCACGAAGGGGACGAGATCGACGAGAAGGCCTTCAAGGCCCTCATCCGGGCCGCTGTGGCCTTGAACATCTCCGCAGGTTCCTAGAGCCGTCGGGCCGGCGATGTCTGCACGCCTATTGCCGCGGCCTGACCTTCATCCGGCCTTCGACCACCTTCGTCCGGCCCTCGCGCGTAGCGCTCGGGCGTTCATCGGCGCGCCAAGGCAGCAGCCTATGGGATGGACCGCGGCGGCTGAAAGTTTGGTCGCGGCTCCCGCCGCTCCTACGAAAGGCAACGGCAATGGCGGCGTTGTGTTTTGGAACGGGGCCGTCGGCCGGGCGGTTGGATGTGGATGATGTCGCGATCGACGATCGAGTGAGCGAGGCGTCGGTTCTCGATCAATCCTTCGATCAATCTCCGATCAACTCGCATCGTCCGCGCTTCTGCAGGCAGGGTTGTCCGCGTCGGGCAGGGTGAGATAGCTGATCGAGCGGGGGGCGAGCCGGATCGCACGCCCGCTGGCGACGCGCGTACCGGTGGCGGGTGCGGCGGTGGGGTCGCCGTTGAAGCGTCGGCCATTCATTCGCACGTCGCTTGCATCCAGAGACGTCGCGCTGAAGGTGCGCACGATGGCGGGGCGATCGAATGTCAGGCGTACCGCTTCGTCTCCGGGCACGATCGCTACCACTGCGACGCCGCCTTGCGATCCGCGCAGGCAGTGGGCGTAGAGATGCGAGTGCGCGGGCGGAGCGAGGACCTGTGGGCCCATCGACCGCTGCCACCACCAGGCCATCCAGTAGTTCGGCCTGGGCGCCAGCGATCGGTGGTCGAGCATCGCGTAATCGCCCGCGTCCAGCGTGTTGTGGGCGACGACGCGAACGCCGTGTCGCGCCAACCGGCCGAGCTGGTCGACGAAGCGGAAACTGTCGCGGAAGGTCGCGGCCCAAGCATTGCCGCCGCAGGCGCTCTGCGCCGTTTCGGTCAGCCAGATCGGCAATCCCTGCGCATGCCGGTCGCGCAGGTCGGCATAGAACCGGTAGTCGACATCGGTGCGCGCAAGCCATTCTTCGCTCAAGGCCTCCGTCGCGGACACCTGGTTGCCGTATTCGGCGCAGCGCGGGGAGAGTGCGCCGTAGAAGTGATAGCTCACCGCATCGATCAGCCCCGTGGAGGCTGCGAACAAGGCGTCCGCGGGAAGATCGCCGCCGCGCCCGGACGTGCTGTGGCCGAGGACCGGGACACCCGGCAGTCGCCGCGCCGCGAAGGCGCGGAAGGTGGCCAGATCGCGCGCGTAGTCGGTCGCCGAGTAGCCTGCGGGTAGTTTTCCGAGTCCCGGCAGATTGGGCTCGTTGATGAACTCGACCGCCGCGATCTTCCCGCCGTAGCGCAGGGTCAGATCGACCAACCGATCGGCCTGCTCCGGCTGCCAGTGCCCGAGCGCATCCCGCGTTCCCTGGCTCGCCGGAAAAGACAGCAGCAGCGACAGGTCTGCGGCATTGGCGAACGCGACCAGATCGCGCCAGCGCTCGGGCCGCAGGACTTGCCCGAATCCCTGCGGCGGCGATTCGCCTGCAGCTTCTCCGGGGAGAGACACATAGGTGCTGTTCGCCCACGTGCCGCTGACCCGGAGGATGGCCGGCGACAGGCCGCGCGCGAGTTGGAGCAGCCGCGGATCGGTGAGGTCCACAGGCTTGCGCGGCGCGTAGCGCCTTTGCTGCGGATCGTCGTAGGGCGCCCAGAATTCGCCGCCGGTGATTTCCGCCATCTCGATGTTGAAGGAGAGATAGCGCGGATCGGTGCGAGCGATCGGCGCCCAGCCGCCCGGGCGGAGCGTCGCTGCGTCGGCGGAACGCTCACCTGCATGCGCTGTGGCCGCTGTCGCCATCAACAGGATCGCCGCCGACGCGGTGCGCAATCGGAACAGCATCGGGTTCACGCGATGGACCGATGAAGATTCATTCTCCATCAAAGCCGTTTGCATGACGTCGCGCACGTCTCCGTCCTCACGCGCCACAACACTTCTTGTATTTCTTCCCGCTGCCGCACGGGCATGGATCGTTGCGGTCGGGTTTCGCCTCGCGCTTCAGCTGCGTGCGCGGCGTGAGCGCTTCGATGCGGTAATTGTGCAGGTCGGCGAGCATCGCCGGGATTTCGATGATGATGCCCAGGCGTTCTTCGTAGCCGAGCGGCGTCGGTTCCGCTTCCGGGTCTTCGCCCAGGATTTCGCCGCTGGCGAGACGGTCGATGAAGGTGAAGATCTCGTCGATCCAGTCGTGTTCGTCCAGCCATGCGTCCCATGCGGTTTCGCGCAGCTCAATGCCGTTGAAGAAGCCGTAGGCCCAGTCGCGGCCGACATCCAGCGCGTCGTCGGCATGTTCGGACGGGTCCTCGGGTAGCCACATCAACGGTGCGAGGTGGTCGGGCACATCCGCGCCGTGGCGTACGCGCTGCTCGACCATCCGCCAGTGCGCCGAGAGCAGTGCGTCGACCTCGGCGGCTTCGCCGGCCTCCCAGCGCGGCGGTTTGCCGCCCCACACCACCGGCTGCCATTCCTCGGGTGGCACTGTGTCCGGGGACACCGCCAGCGCGGACAGGAAGCCGTCCAGCGCTTCGAGGTTGAAGCCCTTGAACGGTACGGCGCGGCTGTCGAGGAGTTCGGACAGGCGGTCGAGTTGGGCGTCATCGAGCAGAGCGGAGGTGGACATGGCGGTGCCGGCGAAGGGAAACGGCGGATAGGGTAATCGACTGCGGGGGCCGGGCTGCGAAACCGGTTCGATCATCCTGTTGCGGCCACAAAAAAACGAAGGGCGCGACCGGAGTCGCGCCCTTGCGTTCGAACAAAGAAGTGCGGTGTTACTTGGTGACTTCGAAGTCCTTGCTCTGCACGACCGCGCCGTCCAGCGACACGTCGACCTTGTACTTGCCGACCGGCCAGCCATCGGGCTTGCTGAATTCGAAGTTGGTGGTGCCGGGGCCGGCGAGGTTGAAATCCTGGGTCTTTTCGTCGACCGGCATGATCTCGGCGCCGTTGGCGAAGGTCAGTTTGGCGGTGAGCTTGCCGGCGACCGTGGCGGCCGGATCGCTGGTGGTGGTGCCGACCGAGACGATGAACTTGTCCTTGGGCTTGAAGCTCATGGTGGTGGCGGTGAGCTTCATGTCCGGGCCGGTGGCGCTGCCCAGGTCGACGCTGGCGACCGACGCGGTTGCGGCCGGGGCGGGCATCGGAGCCGGAGCGGGCGCGGCGATGGTCGGAGCGGGCGCCGGTGCGGCTTCTTCTTTCTTCTTGCAGCCGACGACGGCGACGCTGCCGATCACGGCGACGAGCAAAGCTTGATAGATACGCGTGCGATTCATGGGTGAGTCCTCAATGCGGTGTTATGGAAATTCTGGTGCGTAGGCGGGACGCGCGATACGCGATCAGCCGGCGGATGGATCGTCGAGATCGCCGTCGCCGTCGACATCGATCGCCGGCAGCTTGATCGTCTGTCCGGGGAAGATCCGGTCCGGATCCTGGATCGTGTCGCGGTTGGCCTCGAAGATCTGGTGCCAGAACTTCGCTTTGCCGTAGAAGCGCTTGGAGACGGCCGACAGGGTGTCGCCCTTCTCGATGGTATAGGTCTGTGCGCCCGTACCGCCGCCGCCGCCCTCGCCGCCGACCATTTCCTCGGTGGACGTGACGGTGGACTGGACGTTGCTGAAATCGGGGCGTTCCTGTTCGGTGCTGGTCACCGAGCTTTGCACGTTGGAAAAATCGGGTTTCTTATCGGGTGTGGTCATGGTCGAAAGCTCCTGCCAGATGGCCTGCCCACATTGACATGCCGAATGTTAAGAATCCATATCGCCGACGTGTTTTTTTTCGCCGACAGGGTTACTGCCGTTCGTCGCGCCCGGGCGCCGGCGGCGGCGTGCCGAGGGTCGCCCGCCACGGGTTGATGTCGAGCCCGCCGCGGCGGGTGTAGCGCGCCTCCACCGACAGCGTCTGCGGCCGGCAGCGCGCCGACAGGTCGACGAAGATCCGCTCCACGCACTGTTCGTGGAATTCGGCGTGGTCGCGGAACGACACCAGATAGCGCAATAGTCCGGCACGATCGATCTTCGCGCCGCGATAGGCGATGCGCACGCTCGCCCAGTCCGGTTGCCCGGTGACCGGACAGTTCGATTTCAGCAGCGCCGAGCGCAGCGTTTCTTCGACGATGGCATCGCCGTCGAGCGCGAGATGCGCGGCGTTCGGCGGGCCGTAGTCGTCGATGTCGATATCGAGCGTATCGATGAGCACCGCATCGCCATTCGCGGTGAACGGCGGCAATCCGAACGCGACGCGCGCCGGCGCATCGGCGGCGCGCGACAGATCGGCGATCAGCGTATCGCGCACGGCGTCTGCGCTTGCGAAGCGCGCGGCGTTGAGCGAATTGAGATACAGCTTCAGCGATTTGGATTCGATCAGGAACGGCGCAGCCGCAGGGACTTCGATCGTCGCCGTCGCGACCATTGGCTTGCCGCGCAAGTCCAGCCAACCCAACTCGTAGGCGTGCCATCGGTCGTGGCCGGTGAACGGCAGCGCATGCGCGTCGACACCGATCTCGTCGCGGCCCTGCGTGCGCGGGATCGGAAACAGCAGGCCGGGGTCGTAGTGCGACGGATACGCGACCTCGCGGCCGAGTGGAATGCCGGTATGCGTCATCGATTACGCTACGCGCAGGCCGCTGCGGCCTGGTTCTTCAAGTCCGATGCCGGGCGAATCCGATTTCTGGAACGCGAGATGCGCGTTCGCCTGCGCAAGCTTTTCGTTGCTCGCTTCCACAGGTTGCCGAACCGCCATCGCAACGTCCACGGTCGATCGATGGGCCAACGGCGATGCCGGATCCTGCGTATCGATGGCGAAAGCCCGGGTGCCTTCCGGATTCATCGCGACATGGCGAACGGCATCGAGCCCATCGACCTTGCTTTGAACCGTCAGCGCTGCCGCGAGCCGTTCGCTGGACTGGTCGGATGCGTACCCGCGCTCCCGGTCGATGCGCGACACGCCTGCATAGACATTCTCGAATCGCGCGTAGTCGGGGTGCGAAGGATCGCGCATGTCGGCGCGCGCGGTGCTCTGCAGATCGTCCTGTTTGAAACGTACCGGACCAAGCGGGTCGGTAGCGACCGCGGCCAGCGTCCCGGCCGGCAACAGCGGCTCCGTCAGCGACATCGGAATGCCCTCGGAACATGGCGGCCTTCCATTCCAGTCGGAATCCGCTATGCGCTGCGAATAGTTCGCCAAGTCGCGGGTTGTGTTCTCGATTCTGTCGATTTCTTCCCTTTTTTCTTGATCTTCCGGAGAAGCTTCGGCATTCCGCGTTTCCTCCTCGATTGCGCTCGCCAGTTCCGCAGCTTCGAGGACCTTGTCCGCGGCCGCTTGAGCGCTCTTCGGGTCATGACAAGCTTCGGTGGCCTCCACATAGCCGAGCTTGGCGGCCTCAAGCGCTTCCTGGGCTTCCTTGAGCTTGGCGTCGAAATCGACGTTTCCGCCGGTTTGCGCAAGATAGATCTTGTAGCCGGAAGCGTTCGAACCTCCGGTGCCGGGCATTTCCGAAATGGATTCAGTCGTCATGAGCGGCGGCGCCTACTGAGCCGATAGAACATATCGCATCGGGCAATATACTTTCGTTTCGGACAGCACGACAAGCCGGAACCATGGTCGAATGGCCTGTCGGCAGCGACGTCGCGCCAGCGCTCCGGCGCTGGCTGGACGATATCGCGCGCATGCCCTGCCGACGTTGTGCGCTCAGCGATTCACCGCGCCCATCGAGGCGCTGGGATAGCGGTCTCCCGCGGCGGCATCGGCGGGAAACACCGCGTCGATCCGCGCGAGTTCATCGGCCGAGAGGACGACGTCCAGCGCCGCCACGTTCTCTTCCAGATACTTGCGTCGCTTGGTTCCGGGGATGGCGACCAGATGCGGATCGCGCGTCAACACCCAGGCCAGGGCCAATTGCCCGGGCGTGCATTGTTTATCCTTCGCGATCGCATGCACGGCATCCACCAGCGCCAGGTTCAGGGCGAAGTTCTCGCCCTGGAATCGCGGGCTGAGTCGACGGTAGTCGTCGGGCTCGAAATCCTCCGGCGAACGGATCGCGCCGGTGAGGAAGCCGCGCCCCAGCGGACTGTAAGCGACGAAGCCCACGCCCAGTTCGCGGCAGGCGGCCAGCGTGCCGGTGGTTTCGGGGTCGCGCGTCCACAGCGAATACTCGCTCTGCAGGGCGGTGATCGGATGCACCGCACAGGCGCGGCGCAGCGTTTCGGCCGAGGCTTCGGACAGCCCGAGATACCTGACCTTGCCTGCGCGCACCAGATCGGCCATCGCGCCGACGGTGTCTTCGATCGGTGTCTGTGGATCGACCCGATGCAGGTAGTACAGATCGATGCGATCGATCCCCAGCCGCTGCAGGCTGCCGTCCACCGAGGCGCGAACATAGGCCGGGGAGCCGTCCAAGCCGCGGATCTGGGCGTTGTCCGGGTCGCGCACGATGCCGAACTTGGTCGCGATGAAGGCCTGTTCGCGCTTGCCCTTGAGCGCGCGCCCCAGCAGGGTTTCGTTGGTGTACGGGCCGTACATGTCGGCGGTGTCGAACAGGGTGACGCCGAGTTCGAGTGCGCGATGAATCGTGGCGACGGATTCGGCATCGTCGCGCCCGGCATAGAAATCGCTCATGCCCATGCAGCCCAGGCCGATCGCGGAGACGGTGGGGCCTTCAGGCCCGAGCGGGCGCATGTGCATGGGCGCAATCCTGTTGGGGGCGTTGGGGAGCGCGCAAGTCTACGCCAGGCGATGATTACCCATTGTTGCCGTGCAGATAATCCAACGTCACCTGCAGCATCGCGCGTAGGCCGACATCGAGTGCGGATTCGTCGAGGAAGAATTCCGGCGAATGGTTCGACGGTGCTTTCAGCGCGTCCTGTCCTTTCGGCGTGGCGCCGACGAAGAAGAAGAAGCCGGGCACTTCTCTGGCGTAGAACGAGAAATCCTCGGCGCCCATGTTCAGATCCATGTCGACCACGTTGTCGGCGCCGACCGCGCGCACCAGACTCGGCCGCATCTTCGCGCTCAGCGCTGGATCGTTGACGGTGACCGGATTGCCCTTGGTGTCGGGGATCTGCGATACGGCGGTCGCGCCGTGCGCGGCGGCCACGTGTTCGGCCACGTTCTGCAGGTCCTTGAACACCGCCGCGCGCATGCCTTCATCGAAGGTGCGGATGGTGCCGATCATTTCCACCTGGTCGGGAATGATGTTGTAGCGGATGCCGCCCTTGATCGCGCCGAAGGTGACGACCACCGGCAGCTTCGAGATGTTCTGGCGGCGGGAAACAATCGTCTGCGCACTGCCGATCACGTCGGCGGCGGCGACGATCGGATCGACCCCGCCCCACGGTCGCGAGCCGTGCGTTTGCCGGCCTTTGATGATGATGTTGAAGCGGTCGGACGCGGCCATCGCCGGGCCGGCGCGATAACCGAGCTGCCCCGCATTGAGCGTGCTGAACACGTGCAGGCCGAACACGGCTTCGGGTTTGAAATCGCGGAAGATGCCCTGCGCCAGCATTTCCTCGGCGCCGCCCTCTTCGCCATCCGGCGGGCCTTCCTCGGCCGGCTGGAACACGAACAGGATTTCGCCGGGCAGATCGGCCTTCATCGCCACCAGCGCTTCGGCCACGCCCATCAGCGTCGAGGTGTGCGCGTCGTGGCCGCAGGCGTGCATCACGCCGACGCTTTCGCCGCGGAAGGTCGAGGTGGCTTTCGATGCGAACGGCAGCGCATTGCGTTCGGTCACCGGCAGCGCGTCCATGTCGGCGCGGATCGCGATGCGCGGACCGGGTTTGCCGCCTTTCAGCACCGCGATCACGCCCGTGGTGGCGATGCCGGTCTTCACGTCCAGGCCGAGCGAACGCAGATGGTCGGCGACGATTTTCGCGGTACGCGTTTCGCGGTTGCCCAGCTCGGGGTGCTGATGGATGTCGCGCCGCCATGCGAGTACTTTCGGCTGCAGACGCTGCGCCTGCTGCGCGATTTCCGGGCGTTGGCCGTCGTCGGCATGCGCGAGCGGTGCGCCGAGCGCGCAGGCGAGGGACAGGGCGAGCAGGGTCGTGCGCATGGCGGGTCTCCGGAGGATGCGTGGATGCTAACCCAACCTGCGCGCGGCGTACCGCAGCTTATTGTAGGAGCGACGGAAGTCGCGGCGGGCTACGGAAAGACTTTCCGCAATCCGTCGCGACTTCCGTCGCTCCTACAGTGGGCGCGGACCGACTCGCCAAACGATGTGTCGTCGTGCCACCCTGCAATCTTTCGTCCACGAGCGTCCGCCCATGTCCGATGCGTCTTCCGCCCGCCCCCTCGAAGGCGATGCTGCGCTGATCCGCGCGGTCGGCACATTCGCGTTGACCGCGGCGGTGATCAACGTGATCATCGGCGGCGGTATCTTCCGCATGCCGTCGTCGCTGGCGACGCAGATGGGCAGCGCGGCGCCGCTCGCGCTGCTGGCCGGCGCACTCGCCATCGTTCCGGTCGCGCTGTGCTTCGCCGCGATCGGCAGCCGCACCCAGGCGACCGGCGGGCCCTACACGTATCTGACTGCGGTGTTCGGGCCGTTCGCGGGTTTCCTCGCCGGTGCGTTGATGTGGATCAGCAATGTCGCGTCGA
The DNA here is from genome assembly GCA_040079515.1 of Lysobacteraceae bacterium. GTDB lineage: Bacteria > Pseudomonadota > Gammaproteobacteria > Xanthomonadales > Xanthomonadaceae > Lysobacter_I. The sequence continues at coordinate 99,386 of JBEBKD010000009.1, read as the reverse complement.
GCGCCGGCGTCGCCGCCGCGCTGTCGGTGCAGGTGGCCACGCTGGTGCCGGCGTTCGCGGACACCTATGCGCGCGCCGGTCTGTTGACGGCGGTCTATCTGCTGCTGTTCGCATTGAACGCGTTCGGGGTGAAGCTCGGCGCGCGCGCCATTGCGGTGCTGGCGACATTGAAACTGCTGCCGCTGTTCCTGCTCGCGGGCATCGGCGTGTTCTTCGTCGACTGGAGCCAAGTGAGTTTTTCCTTCGGCGATGTGCCGTCGATCTCCGCGCTGGGCGCATCGATGGTGCTGGTGATGTTCGCCTATTCCGGTATGGAAACCGCGCTGGTGCCCTCGGGTGAACTGCGCGATCCCGCGCGCAACGTGCCGCGCGCGACCATCGCCGCGATCCTGCTGGTGGTGCTGCTGTATCTGGGCCTGCAGATCGTCGGTCAGGGCCTGCTCGGTCCGGCATTAGCGAACAGCGGCGTACCGATCGCCGACACCGCCGCCGCGCTGTGGGCGCCGGGCCGCACACTGCTGCTGATCACCGCCTGCATCTCGATGAGCGGCTTTCTGCTCGGCAATCTGCTCGGCACGTCGCGACTGGTGTTCGCGCTGGGGCGCGACGGTTATCTGCCGCGCGCCTTCGGTCGTGTGACCGCATCGCATCGTGTCCCGTTGCTCGCGCTTGCGGTGCACGCGGGTTTGGCATGGCTGCTCGCGCTCGGCGGCAGTTTCGATGCGCTGGCGCTGATTTCCGGCGGCGCGATCTGCCTGACCTACGGTTTCGTCAGCCTCGCCGCGTGGCGCGCGCAGCGCATCGATCTGCGCCAGAACGGCGCCGCGCCGTTCGTGATCCCCGGCGGCCCGCTGATCCCCGCGATCTCGCTGCTGGCGATGCTGGCGATCACCGCGACACTGACCGCCAAGGAATGGAGCGCGATCGGCATCGCACTGGCGCTGCTCGTTGCGGTCTATACCGTTTTGCGGGTACTGCGCAGATAGACCATCGTCGTCGAAGCGGCCTGCGATCGTCTCCGAAGGCCGTCGTCGCCCTACATCACGGTTTCGATCAACTCGATCCGGTAACCATCCGGATCTTCTATGAATGCGATGGTCTCCACATCATCGCGCTCCGGAGAGCGGGCGCGCATCGGGCCGGCGGCGCGCACCACGCGTGCGCCCGCGGCTTCAAGCGCCGCACACGCGGCAGTCGCATCGCGCACCGCGAGTGCGATATGGCCGTAGCTGGTGCCGTGTTCGTAGCGATCCTGGTCCCAGTTCCAGGTCAGTTCGATCGTGCTTGCGCTGGCTTCGTCGCCGTAGCCCACGAAGGCGAGCGTGAACCGTCCGTCCGGATAGGTTTCCCTGCGGAACAGACGCATACTGAGCGCGCCGGTATAGAACGCGATCGAGCGGTCGAGATCGCCCACGCGCAACATGGTGTGCAGCAGGCGCATATTCGACAGCGCAGGGGAAAGCGCGACCGCTTCGCGGCCGCGCGAGATGGATTCCGATATATCGTCCGACATGATTCGTTCCTCATGTTGCCCGCCTTTCGGCGGGCGACAGGTCAGGGACAGCAGCCTCGTTCGTGCGGTCGCTGTCGATGTGTTCCGGGGTGCAGGTGGAATCCGGCGTTATGCCGGCTTCTTCCATGCCGCCTTCGCGAATGCCTTGTCCAGCGGCGTTCCGGCGATGTGATTGGCATAGTTGGCGAATGTCTTGAGGCCGACGCCGAGAATGACCTCGAGAACCTGCGCCTGCCCATAACCGGCGCGGTGGAATGCGGTCAGATCGGCTTCGTCCGGCCATCCGCGCGATGCGACGACCGCCGCAGTCAGGCGGCGAAGCGCTTCGAGTTTCGGGTCGGCGATCGGCCTGCCGTCGCGAATGGCCAGGACCACCGCGTCGGGCACTTTCTGCATCGACGAAATCGCGGTGTGGGCGCCCATGCAATATTCGCAGCCATTCTCGTAGCTGGTCGCAAGCATCACGACCTGGCGCTCGGTCGGCGTGAACGAGGTTTCGTCGAACAGCGCGCCGACGGCGAGATAGGTCTTCAGCAACTCGGGCGCTTCGGCCATCGTCCCCAGAAGATTGGGTATGAAACCGAACGCTTTTTCCGCGCCCGCAAGCGTTTCCTTGGCGCGATCGGGGGCGGTGTCGACGGTATGAACGGCATAACGCATGGCAGTGATCCTCGCGGATTTCCGTAGTGGTTGTCGTTGAAAAATTGAAAAGCGCAGACGGGGAAGACGGTCTGTTGCAGGCGCCCGGACGTGGGTAGTCGTCGCACGTCCGGGGCTGCAGTCAGCCCTTCGAGACCGCTGCGCCGATTTCGGCGTTGGTCAGCGGCGTGCCGTTGATGTTCCACGTGCCGTCCACGGTGTGGACGCCGTTGGCCCAGATGCGTTCTTTGGGCAGGGTGCCGCCGGACAGGTCCTGGATGATCCGGGTGGCTTCGTCGAAAAAGCTTTTCTGGATATCGCGGTCGGCCAGCGCGAACGAAGGGGTCTTGGTTTCGATCCAGGCGCCGTCGATTTCCTTGCCGCCGGCGAACGACAGACCCTTCGGCAGCAGGTTGACGTGGGCGGTGACGTTCGGGGTCATCACGGTGTTGCCGGCCATTCCGTGGTGGCGCAGGAAGGAATCGGTGATGCGGGCGACAGCAGTTTTGATGGCGGCTACGGGCAGGACGCCTTCGGTGAGGGTGAGGGTGATGGGCATGGGTGCGGTTCCTGAGAGGGAGGGCACGGCCGTTCAAATAACGACCGTTATGTGAAATTACATAACGATCGTGATGTTGTCAAGTACAATGACGCATCCCGCTGCTTCAGGCCCTTCGCCCATGTCCCGGACCGCACAGAAACTGCAGACGCGTCAACGCATCCTCGAAGCCGCCGGCCGCGGATTCCGTAGCGGCGGTTTCGGTGGCGTGGGCGTGGATGCGCTCGCCAAGGAAGCCGGCGTCACTTCAGGCGCGTTCTACGTGCATTTCGATTCGAAGGCCGCCGCGTTCCGCGATGCGGTCGACGACGGAATGCAGGAAGTGGTTTCGGCGATATCCGCGTTCCAGCGCGATCACGGCAAGGAATGGTGGCCAACCTTCGTGCGTTTCTATCTGGGGGCCAAGCGCCAGTGCGCGTTACCGGAAAGTTGCGCCCTGCAGAGTCTGAGCCCCGAGGTCGCGCGCGCCGATGGCGCGTCGCGCGAACGCTACCAGTCCAGATTGCGGAACGTTGTGGAAGCGGTCCTCGCGGGGCCTGCGTCGAAAGGTGCGCCGACCAGCGAAGCTGCAGCGCTGGCCGCGTTGGCGTTGTTGGTCGGCAGCGTCACGCTGGCGCGCGCGGTTCCGGACGAAGCGTTCGCTGACCGGATCGCGATGGCAGCTGTCGATGCGCTGCTACCGCCGACGCCGAGAAAAAAATAGTCCGGGCCGGCGCACGCAATGTGCGCGCTGAGCGCTACAGCAGCATCTGCGGCGAGAACATCGACGCTTCCGGCAAACGCTCCGCATCGCTCGCGGCCTGCGCCAGCAGGCGGTCGGCCTGCATCGGGCCGAGCAGATCGGCAGCGAGCAGATAGAGCAGATGGGCGAGCGGGCGAAGATCGTCCTGCGACTGGAGTTTCGGCAGCGCGTCGGAAGCGAAGCGCGCCTCCGCCCAGCGTTCGAAAATCCGATGCAGTTCCTGTTCGCGACCGGCCGTTGCGACGGCAAGATCGCCGACCGCCTGCAGCAGCACGCCCGGATGGCGATCGGCCTTGGCGAGGATCGCGCTGGCGATCGTCTGCGCGAAGGTTTTGAACACGATCAGTTCCGGCGGCTCCGTGCGCGCCGTTGTTGCTGCTTCGACAGGTGGCGACGCGGTGACTTGAACCGCCGAAGGTTCGGCGGTAGCCGCCTGCATCCAGGTATCCGGCACCCGCGGCAGATTGTCATAGGTCTGGGTCAGGCCATGGAACAGGCGCCGTTGGAAGGTCGACCGCTGCTGCGCATCGAAACCCGCGTTCTTCGCCACCACCGCCGCGAAACGGGTGACCACGAAATGCGCTTCTTGGCTGTGGTCGCGTTGCCACAGATCGAAAAAGCGACGGACTTCCTGCGGGTCGGAGAACGTGTCGTGCAGCGCGTGATAGATCACCCGCCGCCGATAGTTCAGCCCCATGCTGGTGTTGTCGTTGGCCACCATCGATCAGGCCTCGCCGCCCAGATCGCGATGCGTGCGCGAGGCCATGAATTCGCCGTAGCCGATTTCGTAATGCTCGGTGTAGTCGAGGCCGCGCTGCTCGTGCTCGGTACTGGCGCGCACGCCGATGGTGATCGAGAGCAGTTTGTACAGACCCCAGCCGATGGCGAATGCCCATCCGGCGGCGACGAAGGCACCGAGCGCCTGCACGCCGATCTGGTGGAGGTCGAACAGATGATCGCGCATGAACATGCCGGTGGCGATCGTGCCCCAGAGACCGCAGAAGCCGTGCACCGAAACCGCATCGACCACATCGTCGATCTTCATCCGCTGCAGCATCGCCGGGCCGACCACCGCGATCGCACCGCCGATCAGGCTGGTGAGGATGGCAAAGCCCGGATCCATGTATTTCGCACCGGCGGTGACCGCGACCAGACCGCCGAGCGCACCGTTGAGCACGGCCGACATCAGCAGTGGGCGGCGATGGATGGCGAGCGTCAGCATCGAGCCGACGATGCCGGCGGCCGCACCGAGATGGGTGTTGAGCACGATCACGCCGAGATCCTTGAAATCCGGATCGACGGCGCCGCCGTTGAAGCCCAGCCAGCCCACCCAGAGCAGGAACGCGCCGAGCGCCGCCAGCGGCAGGTTATGCCCGGGAATTTCGCGGACCTCGCCGGTGCGCGAGAAACGTCCGAGCCGCGGACCCAGCACCACCAGCGCACCCAGCGCGGTGAAGCCGCCGATCACGTGCACGGCCGAACCGCCGGCGGTATCGAGAAAGCCCATCCCGCGCAGCCAGCCCGGATTGTCGGCGGTGCCGCCCCAGACCCAGGCGCCGTAGATCGGGTAGATCACGCAGACCATGATCGCGGTGCCGACCAGATACGGCATGAATCGGATGCGCTCGGCGACCGCGCCGCTGATGATGGTCGCGGCGGTCGCGGCGAAGAAAGTCTGGTAGAGCACATTCACCAGCGAGGCGCCGCCGCCGCTGGGAAAGAAGTCGCTGGTGCCGACCATGCCGTTCCAGTTCAGGCCGAACATCAGCCCGAACCCGACCGCCCAATAGGCCAGCGAGGCGATGGCGCAGTCGGTGAAGTTCTTCATGATCACGTTGACCGCGTTCTTCGCGCGGCAGAACCCGCTTTCCAGCAGCGCGAAGCCCGGTTGCATCATCAGCACCAGCCCGGCGCAGGTCGCGATCCAGACCGAGTGCACGATCTCTTCGGTCGAGGTCTGCGCGAAGGCCACGCCCGGCGTCAATGCTGCAACCGCCAAACCCCATCGATGCAAGCGAGCCATGATGTCCCCTGATCGTGACGCCTCTCCCCAGAGGCCGAGCCGAGACTACACCAATCGACCGACGTTCAGGCCATCGAAACGACCCAGCGCGAACGGGTCGCGCTCAAAACCAGCGCCTCAAAACCAGTCCTGCTCGAATCCGTCCCGCACCGCCAACAGCAGCGAGCCCTTGCCTTCCTCTGCCATGTCCACCCGGCGGATCGTGCGGCACCCGCCGTCGCGCAGCCAGGTCTGCAGAAGATCGGGGTGCTGCAGCGTGGTGCCGACCTCGACCAGCAGGGTCAGCAGGAACGACGCCGCATAGCGGCCCGGGTTGGCCGGGTCATGAAAATACTCATGGACCACGATCAGTCCGCCCGGCTTGAGCGCGTCGAGCGCACGGCGGACGATATCCTGCGCATCCGCTTCGGTCTGGTTGTGCAGCACCGACAGCAGCAGGACGACGTCGAATTTCCCGCCATCGCTCCCGGTACCGAAATCGTCGGTGACTGCATCGCCTGCACGGAGTGTCATGCGCGCCTGCAGTCCGTGCTGTTCGATCACGCGCGGGGTCTGGGTGAGGCTCTCGGCCAGATCGAACACGGTCGCGTGCAGCTGCGGATGGCGCAGGCACAGGGACGCGGCGTGCAGGCCATGCGAACCGCCGATATCGAGCAGTTGACGCGCGTCGACAGGAATCTCGATGTGCTGCAGAAGATCGTCGGAAAAATAACCTGCGAAGGCTTCCATGTAGCGCGAGAACAGCGCGCCCATGCCGGGCCTGCGCGCCATCGTGGCCCACATCGATTCGGCAGGCCGACCCTGGCGGATCGCATCCGTGAGCCCGGTCATCAGCTTCATGGCCTCGGCGTTCCACAGCAGCCCCGCAGTGAGGTCAGCCGCTGCTGCCGGCGTGAAATAGCGTTCGATGAACGGTGCGTTGCGGTAGGTGCCGTCGCTGTTGCGGATCAGCAGATCGAACGATGCCAGCGCGTGGAACAGGCTTTGCATGCCTTGCGCACTCGCATCCAGCGCCTGTGCTGCATCCAGTGGCGTCGCCGGCTGTCGATGCAGGAAATGGAAGACGCCGAGTTCGGCCGCCGAGGTCATCGCCGCGCTCTTCACCATCGGCAAATATGCCGACATCATCGGGAAGGCGGCAGGCGGCTGCTCGAAGAACGGCTCAGCCAGCGTCGGGGATGCGTCGTTCGACATGTGTACTCACGGAGGTTGAATCAAAGATGCGATCCGGGCATGACCGCGGATCACGGCACGATCGTCATGCGTCGGCTGTTCGGTGCGAAGGAAGTTCGGTGTATCGATTGCAGCGGCATCCATGTCGTCTGTCCCTGTTCGCGCTACCGGCCGCGTTGCGGCTCCGTGCGCGCTTTATCAGTGCGTGCTTTTCAGTGCGCGCGTTTCAGTGGGTATTTCTGTCCCGATGCCAGCCGCGATGCTTGATGTCCAGATACAGGCTGTAGCACGCAGTGAAGGCCGGAAACAGATTCTGGATGATGCCCACCGAGTCCTGCTTCGATGAGAAAACGAAGTAGCTGAGCGTCATCAGACTGCCGATGATGCTCATGTACCAGAACAGGCGCGGGATCACCGGTTTGCCCTGGCGTTTGCTGGCGATGAACTGCACCAGCCAGCGACCGCCGAACATCAGCGCGCCGGTGAGGCCGATCAGTTTCCACGGGCTCATGTGCAGCCCGGTCCACGCCAGCCACGGGATCGGCGAGTTCATGATGTCCACGGCGACGGGATTCATGCCGACAACTCTTCGACAGCGGTGCGCTTGCTGCGCACGATCAGCCAGGCCACGCCGCGCAGATCGCGCAGTCCGACGAGGGCGCGGTTGAGATTGTTGTATTTCGATACGCCGCTGGCGCGGTGGCGATGGTTCACCGGCACGCTGACCGTCTTCCAGCCCGCGCGCTGCATCAGCGCCGGCAGATAGCGGTGCATGTGGTCGAAATACGGCAGATCGAGGAACGCATCGCGCTCGAACAGTTTGATGCCGCAGCCGGTGTCGGGCGTGGCATCGCGCAGCATGCGGCTGCGGATCGCATTCGCGAACTTCGACGCCCAGCGCTTGCTGCCGGTGTCCTTGCGGTTCACGCGCCAGCCTGCGAACAGTTTCACGTCGGCGGCGGATTCATCGCGCTTGGCGAGCAGTTTCGGGATATCGGCCGGATCGTTCTGGCCGTCGCCGTCGAGCGTCGCGACCCACGCTCCGCGAGCAGCCTTCACCCCATTGCGCACGGCGGTGCTCTGCCCGCTCTGGCTGATGTGCTTGATCACGCGCAGCTCGGGCACGTCGGCCTTGAGCGCCTTCAACACGTCGAGCGTGTCGTCGCGCGAGCAGTCGTCGACATAGACGATCTCGAACGAGGTCAGGCCGCGCAGTGCAGCGGTAATCTCGTTGATCAGCGGCGTGACGTTGTCGCGTTCGTTGAATACGGGGACGACGACGGAGAGGTGGGGGTTTTTCATGAAAGGTGATATCCGGATTCTTTCTGCGAACGCAGGGCCAGAATGACCACTTCGTCCGTACGTTGATCGTAGGCATAAAGCGCAAGGTAGCCGTGGTGGTCGCGACCGATCACGAGTTCGCGCCGATCATGTTCCGTCGGTCGGCCGATCCATGGATTGGTCGCCAGCACGTCGATGGCCGCGATGATGTCTTCGATCCGCTGTTCCGGACCGAGCACGTCGTTCGCCATCAAATGGACGAGTATCCGTTTCAGGTCAAGCCCGACCCGGGCGGCAATGACGACCCGGGTCATGCGTTACTTCCCGAGTCGACGCGCGACAGGCGGCTGCACGTCCTCGCCACGCACGCGGCGGCGCAGGTAATCGCGCATCTCCTCCCATGGGATCGACTCGCCGGTGGCGAGGAAGTGCTCGTGGCGCTCGCGCGCTTCCTCATGAAAGGCCTGCCGGCGTTCCAGCGCGTCGGCTTTCTCGGCGATGGCTTCAAGAATCAGACCATGGGTAGAAGTGCCTTCCTGCTCCGCGATGCGAGACAGACGCGCCTTCAGCTCATCGGGGATGCGGATGGTGGTGGTGGACATGGCACTGCCTCGCGGCGGGTGGATGCGGCGAATGTAGCACAGGCGTGCTACAGGCTTATCCGCGCGCCTTCAACCGCTCCAGCACGCCTTCCAGCGTGTCCAGATCGGTGTAGTGGATCACCAGCCGGCCCTTGCCGCCGCGACCGTGCAGCACGTTGACCTTGGTGCCCAGCGATTCGGACAGGTCGCGCTCCAGCGCGACGATGTCGGCCTGCGGTTTGGCCTTGGCGCCGTTGGTTTTCGCCTTGGTGCCTGAAGGCACCTGGCCGGCGCTGTACTGCTGCACGCGGTGTTCGACTTCACGCACCGACCAGCCGAGTTCGGCGGCCTGGCGCGCCAGCGCGATCGCGGCCTGCGGCGCCAGCGAGAGCAGCGCGCGCGCATGGCCCATTTCCAGCGCGCGGGTTTCCACCAGCGTGCGGATGTCGGCCGGCAGTTCCAGCAGACGCAGCATGTTGGAGACCGCAGCGCGCGAGCGGCCCACGGCTTCGGCGGCCTGCGCGTGGGTGAGGTCGAATTCGTCGATCAGCCGCTGCAGCGCCTGCGCCTCTTCCAGCGGATTGAGGTCTTCGCGCTGGATGTTCTCGATCAGCGCCATCGCGACGACGGTGCGATCGTCGACGACGCGGATGACGACCGGCAATTCGGTCAGCCCGGCCTGCTGCGAAGCGCGCCAGCGGCGTTCGCCGGCGATGATCTCGTAGACCTTGCCGCCTTTGTCCTTGGCGATTTCGCGCACGACGACGGGCTGGATTACGCCCTGCGCCTTGATCGATTCGGCCAGCTCGGTGAGCTTGCCCGGGTCCATCGCGCGGCGCGGCTGGTATTTGCCCGGCGTCAGCGCATCGATCGGCAGCATCCGCAGGGTGTCGGTGGGCGTCGCTTCCAGTGCGGGGGCCGCAGCGGCGGCTTTGGGGCCGAGCAGGGCTTCCAGGCCGCGGCCGAGGCCACGCGGCTTCTTCGCAGCAGTCATGCGCGAGTCTCCGAGGTAAGGGGGCGCGGACTGCCCGGACCGGCTTTTTGCGCGCGTTCGCGCTGGTGGCGGATGATTTCGCCGGCCAGTCCGAGGTAAGCGATGGCCCCGCGCGACCCCTTGTCGTAACCGACGATGCTCAGGCCATGGCTGGGCGCTTCGGCCAGGCGCACATTGCGCGGGATGATGGTGCGGAACACTTTGTCGCCGAAGTGCGAAGTGAGATCGGCCGACACCGCATTGGCGAGGTTGTTGCGCACGTCGAACATGGTGCGCAGCACGCCTTCGATTTCCAGCCCCGGATTGAGCTTGGCCTTCAGTGCGTCGATGGTCTGCAGCAATGCGCTGAGGCCTTCGAGTGCGTAGTACTCGCACTGCATCGGCACCAGGATCGAATCGGATGCGGTCAGTGCGTTGAGCGTGAGCAGCGACAGTGCGGGCGGGCAGTCGATCAGGATGAAGTCGTAACGTTCGCGCAGCGGCTCGAGCGCACGGCGCAGGCGCTGCTCGCGGCCCGGCTCGTCCATCAGCTCGATCTCGGCCGCGGTCAGGTCGCTGTTGCCGGGCATCAGGTCGAAGCCTTCGGGCGCGCGCACGATCACGTCGGGCGCGTGCATTTCTTCCAGGATCACATCGCAGGTGGAGCCGGCCAGCTCGCGCTTGTCGATGCCGCTGCCCATGGTGGCGTTGCCCTGGGCGTCGAGATCGACCAGCAGCACACGCTTGGGCGCCTGTGCCAGCGCTGCGGCGAGATTGACCGAGGTGGTGGTCTTGCCGACGCCGCCTTTCTGGTTGGCGATGGCGATGATGCGGGCCATGGTGGGGTCCGGAAGTCTCGGGTTGTCTGGGCGGAACCGGGATCCCGGCGTCGTTGGCGACGCGGGCCGAACCGCAGATTATGCCTGTTGCCGGCGCCGGTTGCCGTCAGCCGATGGTCGGATTCGCCCGGCCGACCACCACAAGATGCCGTTCTGCGCCCAGACCCGGCACCGTCAGGGGATGGATCTCCCGCAATGCCCAGCCGGCGGTCAGGGCCGCGATCTCGTCGTCCGGGCGGGCGCCCTTCATCGCCAGCAACACGCCATCGGCGGCCAGCAGATGCCCACCAAGGTCGAGAATCTGCGGCAGGGTGGCCAGTGCGCGGGCGGTGATCGCCATGAATGCGCCAGGCCTGTCCAACGCCTCGATCCGCGATTCCGCCACTTCGGCATTGCCCAGGCCCAGGGTCCGGATCGCCTCGCGCATGAACCGCGCCTTCTTGCCGTTGGATTCGACCAGGGTCACGCGCAGTCCCGGCACCGCGATCGCCAGCGGGATGCCGGGCAACCCTGCCCCGGTGCCCAGATCGGCCAGGCTCGGTACCGACGCGACGAACGGGACCATGGCCAGCGAGTCCAGCAGATGCTTGGTCACCATCTCGCGCGGGTCGCGGATCGCGGTGAGGTTGTAAGTGCTGTTCCAGCGCAGCAGCAGCGCCAGGTAGCGTGCCAGCGGTTCGGCCAGCGCGGGATCGAGTTGCAGCGCCTGCAGGCCGGCATCCAGATCGTTGCGGGCGGCGGCGGGAAGGTCGTGGCTGATCATGTCGGGAATTATGACGGTTCGATCGTGCGGGCTGTTTTGCGCCACGCCAGCGTCGCCAGATACCCCGGCACCGGCGACCACGCATCGAGGCGCCAATCGCGGGTGCTACCCAAGGCTGCATCGCAAGCGGCCAGCCGCGGCGCGGCGTCGCTGTCGTCGAGGACGAACCGCAGTTTTTCCAGCCCGAACGACAGTCCGCGGCCGTGCGCCTTCAGCACCGCTTCCTTCGCGCACCACAGCCGGGTGAAGGCGTGCTGCAACCGCGCGGGGTCGCCGGCGAGCGTCGCCAGCCACGCGGTTTCCGCAGGGGCGAAGAACCGCTGCGCCAGCGCCAGCGCTTTCGGGCGCGGCCGCAGCAGTTCGATATCGATACCGACCCGCCCACCTTCGACGCAGGCGGCGATCAGCCAGTCGCCGCTGTGGCTCCAGTTGAGGTCGACATGATGGGCGCCGCCGTCCAGGTGCGGCCGGCCATGGGCGTCGCGGGTCAGCGCCAGCGTCTCCGGGGGCAGATCCCAGGCCGCGCCGAGCCATGCGCGGACGCGCGTCTCCGCGGGGTCGCCACGACGATACGGCCACCATGCGCACTGCACGGGGCCGAAAACTGCGGTGTTCGCCGATCGATTCAACTCGCGCGGTTTGAGGGCGGCTGGGCGGCCAGCGTAAGCTAAGCCCGGAGCAGGTACACGATTGCCGGATACGGCGGGAGCATCGGACGAATGTCGGCAGCGATCAGAAGTGCAGACGTGGAGGCGTCGACATCGCGGCGCGTCGCCCTCGCCGAAGGCCCCGCCGACCGCAGCTTCGCCTTCGATGCTCATGGCCGCATCGTGCTCGGCCGCTTTCTCGCCGATGTTCGCGGCGTCGCTGCCGGGCTGCCTGAAGCGGCCTGCGCGATCAATCTGTGCGAAGACCGTTACCGGTTTCTCGTCGCCTTCTGCGCGGTCGCGCTGCGCGGACAGATCAATCTGCTGCCGCCCTCGCGCGCGCCGAACGCGATCGAAGATGTCCGCTGTCAGTATCCGGACAGCTACTGCATCAGCGACGTCGCGCTGTCGCCCGCACCGCCGCAGCTGCATGTGCTGCCCGAACCGCTTCCGACGCTGGACGGCCCCATACCCGAAATCGATGCCGACGCGGTGGCGATGATCGGCTTCACCTCCGGCAGCACCGGCACGCCGAAAGCCAATCCCAAGACCTGGGCCAGCCTGCGCATCAGCACCGCGCAGAATGTCGCCGCGCTGCGCCATCTGTGGCCCGAAGTCCATGCGGCCGGACACGGCATCCTGCCGGTCGTCGCCACCGTGCCGCCGCAGCACATGTACGGCATGGAGCTGTCGGTGCTGTTGCCGCTGCTGGCGCCCGTCGCAGTGCATGGCGGCCGTCCGTTTTTCCCCGAGGATGTCGCCCGCGCGCTGGGCCATGCCGATGCGCCTGCCTTGCTGGTCACCACGCCCGTGCATCTGCGCGCGCTGGTGGAATCCGGCATCGCATTGCCGCCGCTGGCAGGCATCGTGACCGCGACCGCGCCGTTGACGCAGGTGCTGGCGGCCGCCGCCGAACAGCGCTTCGGTTGCGAAGTACGCGAGATGTTCGGCGCCACCGAGATCTGCATCATCGCCCACCGCCGCACCGCGCACGCCGCCGCGTGGCATGCCTATCCCGGCGTGCATCTGCATCCGCAGCCCGACGGCACCCTGGTGGAAGCGCCGCATCTGCCCGCACCGGTGGCCTTGGCCGATCTGGTCGAACTGCGCGCCGACAACACCTTCGTGCTGTGCGGCCGTCAATCCGATCTGCTGGAAATCGCCGGCAAGCGCGCATCGCTGGGTGACCTTACCCGACGTCTGCAGTCGGTACCCGGTGTGATCGACGCCGTGGTGCTGCAGCTCGATCCCTGCGAAAACACCGGTGTCCGCCGAATCGCCGCGCTTGCGGTCGCGCCCGGGCTGGACGAGGCCGCGATCCTCGATGCGCTGCGGTCGAGCGTCGATCCAGTGTTTCTGCCGCGCAGGCTGCGCATTGTCGAGATCCTGCCGCGTAACGACACCGGCAAATTGCCGCGCGAGGCGTTGTTGCGATTGTTGGGCTGACGCGGTAAGCCGACCCTGCTGCGCTATGATCGCGGCCGATCAACTCCGAACGGGGACGGCATATGACAGGCGCAGGCGGCACACCCGGCGGTGTGGGACAGTTCTTCATCGGCTTGATGTGCGCGGTGGCGGGTGGTTGGCTGCTGACCAATCAAGTCCAGGTCAGCTCCGGTGGCTTCTGGAATATCTACGGCTACAACGGCTTCGGTCTGTCGCTGATCCCGTTTATCGCCGGCACCGGCTTCATCTTCTTCAACGGCAAGTCGATCGTCGGCTGGCTGCTGCTGGCCGCGGGTCTGGTAATCGTGTTCGTCGGCATCCTGTCCAATCTGAACATTTATTTCCGGCCGACCAGCCTGTTCAACACGCTGCTGATGCTGGCGCTGCTGGCGGGTGGCATCGGTGCGATGGCGGCGGCGCTGAAAAGCGCGCCTGCGGCGGACAAGTCGGGGGACATGAAGCCGAAGGAATAGGTCTTGCTCATAAGTCAGTAAATCAGGAAACAAATGCGCTTCCGCACTGTCCAGGCCCATATGAGACGAGACGGCCGAGCAGTGTCGCGTTCCCCGTGGGATGAGATGCGCGCGGTTGCTCATGAAGAGGATGCGGGAGGGCGAGTCTGCTCCGACAGAGCGATGGGATTCCCCGCATCGAACGACGAGAGGCCTGGTAACCGCGGTTTCCCGAGCACCCGCATTCCGCGTCGCGACGCAACGCGATGAGCAGGACCACGGAACGCTCGGCGTTCTTCGAGACCTGCACGACCCGCAGCGCCCGTCGCGACGAGCACGCGGCAACAGCCGACGGTTCAGCCGGCGCGACGGCGCGAAATCACGGAATGCGTGCGCGCGAATCCTTGGCTACGAGATAGACACGGCTCGGATGCGCGAGGTCCTCTTCTGTTTTCAAGGTGTCCAGTGCTGAATCCAACAAAGGGCGCGCCGCACGGATGTCTCCGCGTTGTTGAAGAGCGATTCCGCGAAGCGCATCGATACCGGCCTGCCATAATCCGCCGGCACGGCTTGATTCAAGTACTGCAGAGTCCAGTTGGCCGATCAACGCCCAAGCTTGCTCGGTACGGCCCAGTTCCAGTTCAATCAGGGCGAGCACGTACGTTGCGTCCTGCGTTTGGGGCGACGCTGCACCGACGAGGCGGTGCAGCTGGCGATAACCGGTACGCGCCTTGTCCGCGGCCTCTTTGGCGCGACCCGCCTCACCGAGTGTCCGGGCCCAGTTCACCAGTGTCACATAGGTCAACACGTGCTCGTCACCGAGCTTGGCACGGAAGCGCTCGTGCACGATCTGCGCATACCCGATGGCGCGAGGCCAATCGCCCCGATTGAAGGCGTTGCCCAGCAACTCGTTGAGCAGCGCCAGATAGCGAGTGTGGTTTTCGCCCAGCCTCGTTTTGATGACGGGCTGCGCCTCGAGCAACAGTTTCTCGGCCGCATCGTGATTCTCGTCCTGCGCACGCGCGAGCGCGACTTTGGCGAGCGCGACCAACAATTCATGATCCCCTTTGCGCGCCTTGGCTTCGGCGATGAGCCGCTGCCCTTCTTTGATTGCCTCGTCGTATTGCTTGGTAAGAGAAAGTACGCTGACAAGGTCCACCCGCATCGAGTCGCGCTGCGCAATGGCGCTCGGATTTGAGGTGGTAAGCTCGTCGATCGCGATGCGCAGCGATGCAATTGCATTGCCGTATTCGCCCTTGCCGATCAAGATCCCGCTACGGGTGGCGGCAATTTTTTGTCGCGCAAGAGGAATGGAAGCTTGCTTGCTGAGCCGTTCGATTTCGGCCAGTTGCGTTTCGGCATCTTTGAAGCGGCCTTGTCGGCCGAGCACGCGCGCCAGTACGACTCTGGCCTCAAACTCCATGTTGCGCATGCTTGGGCCACGGTTTTTCGCCAGCTCGAGTGCTCGACGCGCCTCGGCTTCGCCCTCCGGGAAAAGCTCGACCGCGCTCAAGAGCGCAGCCATGCTGTTGTGGATTGCCACGGCGGTGTCGGGCTGCGCCGCAAAGCGCGCCGGCACGCGCTCGCGCGCCGAAAGAAGCACTTCGCGCAGCGTGGCGTCTCCTCCCTTGGCCCAGACAAGAGGATTGGCACGCCCGATCAGGTCTTCGTTGAGGAATTGCGCCAGTGCCGTGGCGCGACCGAGCTCGATGCGCGCCTCATCGCGCGCGGTCAGTGCTCGCTGCTGAAGCCAAATGGCGGTCGCGGCACTCACGGACAACACGGCGATCAGCGCATAAATGAATGGTCTTCTTGCGCGGGTGCGCTCCAACAGCTTCTTGTCGCGAAGCACCGACTCCAGTTCGCGTCGTTGTTCGAGCGCATCGGTACGCCGTTGTTCCAGGCCACGCAGACGATCGCTCAGTGCGGTCACGCTGGAGAGACGGTGCCCGGGATTGCCGTGGGTCGCCAAGCGGATGTCTTCGCACAGGAATTCGTCCCCGACCTCGGTTTCCCACCCCGACACCATCGGTTGACCCACGCGACCCGAAAGAAGCTGATAGAGGATGATCCCCAGGGCGAACACATCGCTCTTCACCGTCGGCGCCTGGCCCGCGAAATGCTCGGGCGCGATGTACATCGGCGTGCCGGACGTCGAGTCCATGCCTGCCCTATCCTCGACCGTCATGCCCATTCGGGTGATGCCAAGCTGCGCCAGATGATCCGGCTCCAGCATGTGCCCGCTGCCGAAATCCGTCAGCCGCACATGGGGATCGGCGGCGTCGCCAGTCACCAGCACGTTCGCGGGTTTCAGATCCTTGTGCAGCACGCCGACGGAATGGGCGGCCGCCACCGCATCGGCGATCTGAAGAAAGAGTGCGACGCGTTGCGCCGTATCGAGGCTCGACAGATGGGCCTTCGCCCAGGCCGACAGCGCAAGCCCCCCGAACTTGCATTCGAGGAAATAGGGCGACGCCGTGAAGTTCCAGTCGAGCAGTTCCACGAAGTGGTTCGGGTCGACAAGACTCTCCTGCAGCACGCGAAGCAGCGTGGTTTCGCGCTTGAGCGTCCGTATCCGGTCGTCGTCGAGAGCGAACTTGTAGACGCGCTGTTCGCGGGTCTTGCGATGTATCGCCAACCACACCTCGCCACCGTCGCTGGCACCGAGCTGCTCCTGCAATTCGAAATTCAGGCGCTCCGGCACGTTCTGTCCGGCCGTCAACCGCAGGGTGCTGAGCGGCTGGCGCCCCACGGCGGTACGCATGACCGGACCGTCCAAGCGGTAGCCCAGCCGCGCCACGGTCGCCACGCAGCCGGAATTGGCTTCCCCCAGCGCGCGCCGCAATTTGTTGATGGCGTTCGGCAGCACCTTCTCGACCGTCACCCGGCCCGCCCAGATCTCGCGGAAGAGTTCTTCCTTGGTGACCACCTCGCCGGCATGCCGCAGCAGGTAGGCGAGCACCTCCAGCGCCCGGCGTTCCACCTCGACGGGGAGGCCCGCAACACGCAACTCGGAGCGTGCCTCGTCGAATTCGGCGCTGCCGAAGCGGTATGAAAATGCGGGTCGTTCCATGCGCGGAGGAGGATAGCAAACGAATGAAGGGCGGCAAGTCGTGCGCGGTCCGAAAGTTGCACGAAAACGCCTGCCGTTACCGAACCGTTACCTCGAAATTACCGATCCGTGCCGACTTTGGTGGCGCGCACACCTAGGATCCACAGGCACCGTGATCCGTTTCCCCGCCGGGCGAGCCTTCACAGGGCGGGAGATCCAGTCCCAACGCATCAACATTCAACATCAAAAAGGTCATGCGCATGCGTTATCTACAATTCATTGCACTTTCGATGGCCTTCGCGGTGTCGGGTCTGGCGCATGCCCAGACCGCCAGAACGGCATCCGAGGAATACGACGACATCATCAAGGGGACGCAAACCATTACGGCCCTGGGTCCCGACCTGTTCGGCGAAGCGGTCAACCTCAAGGATGGCGCCACATCGTTCAGTGCGACCGATGTCAGCATTCCCACCAACAGCGGGCTGCCATTGTCGATCGGGAGACACCTGGGCATCAATTCGCGCGATGCGGACGGATATGTCAATCCGGTGGCCGATGGCGAGTTGTTCGGCAACTGGAAACTGGACGTGCCTGTCATGTCGGGCACGTTCGACGAACGTACCGGCTGGATATCGGGCAGCGCTGCAAGCCCGCAATCGCGCTGCAGCATCGTGGCCGCGCCACCCTCGGTCAGAAGCGTGTTCACGCAATGGAATATTTTCTACTATTCCGAAGATTATTGGCGCGGGACAACAGTCCACATTCCCGGCAAGGGGTCGTATCCGCTGCTCGGATTGCTCAGCGGCCGCACGTTGCCTTCCGATGGCAAGACCTATCGCTGGACGACAAAGGACAATTGGATGGTGTCGTGCATCCCGCTCAAGAATGGAGCGGGGGAGGGCTTCCTGGTCACGCTGCCGGATGGAACGCGTTATTCGTTCGACTGGATGAGCTCCAGACGCGCCGCCGCGCTGAAGGATACGCATTGCGACAACATATATCTCGGATATGAAGTCCGTGGTGTGGACATGCGACATCTCACCAGCGAACAGATCGAAAACGATCTGCTGATGCATAGACTCGATGGCGGCGGTTCGATCAGCGGGGGAGGGCAGGCCTCTGTCTGCAACACACAGATCGTCGTGAACCGCCGCGAATATTTCCTGCATGCGACCAGGGTCGAAGATCGGCACGGAAACCATATCGCCTACAACTACGACCCTGCCAATCCACGCAGGCTACTCTCCGTGACTTCAAATGATGGCGGAAGCATTTCGTTGAGCTATGGGGCGAACGGAAAAATCAGCACAATCTCCGCCAATGAGCGGCAGTGGCAATACCAATATGAAGAGGGCAGCACCTACGGCAGCAAACTGACTGCAGTCGTGCTGCCGGACAACAGTCGATGGACATTCAACTACGGCGAGCTGTTCGCCATTCTCGACTACAACAAGAAAATCAAATGGCCGGATTGCGAGCCATTCCTCGCAGCGACCACCATGGCTGCGGTCACGATCGGGCACCCTTCCGGCGCGAACGGGACGTTCGCGTTCCAGAACATGGTGCATGGCGTCGATCGGACACCGGGCGGGTGTTCTGTTCCCAATCCGGACCGGCCGCTGAAAGTCGACCTTACCCACCATCTGATGGCCTACAAGGTCGCATCGCTGCTCTCCAAGCAGATCAGCGGCCCGGGCCTTGCCGCGCAGAGCTGGAATTACAGCTACCAGCCCAGCTGGAGCTGGAACCCGTCCGGCTATGCCGACGATTGCGGCCCACCGTATACCAACTGCAGCAGCACCTCGACCACCGAAGTCACAGCCCCCGACGGATCGATCATGCGCTCCGTTTTCGGTAACGACTACTACCGCAACGTCGGGCAATTGCAGCGGATCGATGTTCTCAGCGCAGGCAATCTCCTGCAGCAAACCACCTACAGCTATCTGCCGACTTCGACCGGCCAGGCGTTCGCCGGGCGTGCGGGTTGGGATCCGTTCCTGATGAACAATCCTTTCGAGACCGAACAACTGCACCCATCCATTGCCACGACCATCGTGCGCGACGGTGTGACATCCACCTCGGAAGTCACGCTGTGCAATGGAACGACCTATTGCTTCGACAGTTTTGCACGGCCAATCGTGGTCAAGGCGCACAGCAGTCTGGGTTACAACAGGATCGATGTCACCGAGTACCACGACAATCTGAATCTGTGGACACTGGGTCAGATCAGCCGCCAGTACAACGCGAATACGGGCATCGAGACCTCGCGTTTCGAGTACAACGCGCAAGCATTGCCGGTGAAGACCTTCAGCTTCGGCAAGCTGCGGCAGATCCTCGGCTACTGGACCGATGGCAATCTAAACACCACCACCGATGGCAACGGCAATACCTCCTGGATCGGCGATTACCACCGGGGCATTCCGCGTCTGATCGGCTTCGCCGATGGTACGACCCAGTCGGCTGCTGTCGACGGCAATGGCTGGATCACTTCCGTCGTCGACGAGACCGGGGCGCGCACCTGTTACAGCCACGACCCGATGGGCCGAGTGGCAAGTGTCGTCTACCCGTCCGAAAGCCAACCCGGCGTCTGCGATGGTTCGCGCTGGAATCCCGTGTCGATGAGCTTCCTGCCCGTGAATCAAGACGAGCACGGCCTGCCCGCCGGTCACTGGCGCGCAAGCCGCTACGAAGGCAACAAACACGTCAATACCTACTACGACGCGATGTGGCGCCCTGTGCTCGAAGAAACGCTCGACGCCAGCAATATCGGTGACACGCTGAGTCAAGTGGTCAAGAAATACGATGCCAAGGGACGATTGAATTTTCAGTCATACCCGACCAGAAACGTCGGAAATTATGCAGACGTAACCCAAGGCATGCGCACCTTCTACGATGCCCTTGACCGCGTCGTCCGTGTCGAGCAGGACAGCGAACACAACGCGCTTGCCACGACCACCGAATATCTCGCCGGCTTGCAGGTACGGGTGACCAATCCGCGTGGGCAACAGACCACAACGGGTTTCGTGGCCTATGGCCAACCCGCCTACGACACGCCGGCATGGTCGGTGGAGCCTGAAAGCAAGGTTACCGAAATCCAGCGCGATATCTTCAACCGGCCCATCAATCTGATCCGCCGCAATACCGCGAACACGCTGCGCGCCGAACGCAAATACGTTTACGACGGTCACGGCCAGTTGTGCAAAACCATAGAACCGGAAACCGGTGCCACAGTGAGCGGATACGATGCGGCCGGCAATCTCGCCTGGTCCGCAGCAGGGCTCAGCGGCGGCGATTACGCCAATCCGCTCGATTGCAGCTACGTGGCCGCAAATGCTTCCGGGCGCGTGTCGAACCGCACCTACGATCAACGCAACCGTCTGAAGACCCTGCTGTTCCCGGACGGTCGCGGTAATCAGGTGTGGAACTACGAAGCCGATGGCCTGCCCAAGGACATCACCACCTTCAACGACCCGAACAACACCACCCCGGTCGTGAATCTGTACCAGTACAACAGGCGCCGGTTGCTCACCCAGGAACACTCGCATCAACCGGGTTGGTACACCTGGGGCATCGGCTACGCTTACGACGCCATCGGCAATCTGGCCAGTCAGACCTATCCGACGGGTCAGAACATCGACTACGCTCCGAATGCGCTGGGCCAGGCCACCCGGGCCGGCAGCTACGCGACCAGCGCGCAGTACTACCCGAACGGTGCGCTGAAGCAGTTCACCTACGGCAATGGCATCGTGCATACGATGTCCCAGAACGCGCGGCAATTGCCGTCTCGGGTGACCAGCAGCGGAGGCGTGCTCGACTACGAGTATTACTACGATGCCAATGCCAATCCGACGCATATCGCCAACGCGCTTGTGCCGGGTTACGACCCACAGGATCGCTGGATGACATTCGATGGTCTCGATCGGCTGACAGATGCGGGCTCGGCAAGTTTCGGCGGCGACCACTGGCATCGCTTCACCTACGACGCGCTCGACAACATGAAGTCGTGGAAACTGACCGGCGTGAAGGACTACGCGGACTATGTCTACGACACGAAAAACCGTCTGACCAATATCCGCAACGCTGCGGGCGCATCCGTAGTGGGTCTGGGTTACGACCACCAGGGCAATTTGCAGAACAGGAACGGCCAGACCTACGAGTTCGACTACGGCAACCGTCTGCGTGGCGTCACCGGCAAAGAGTACTACCGTTACGATGGGCTGGGTCGCCGCGTGTTGAACTGGCGGAACACCACCACCACCACCACCACGGTTTCGCAGTACAGCCAAGCCGGGCAATTGATGTATCAGGAGGAAACCGCGAAACCGGCGTCGACCCACATCTATCTGGGCGGCAGCCTGATCGCGACCAGCGAGCACACCTGGGGCGTCGGCATTGCGGTCAAGTACAAGCACACCGATGCACTGGGCAGTCCGGTGGCGGTGACCAACGAAGTGGGTGCTGTGATTGAGCGCAACGACTATGAGCCCTACGGCGCGATCATCGGCAAGCCGAATTACAGCGGCATCGGTTATACCGGGCATGTGATGGATGCAGCGACCGGGCTGACCTATATGCAGCAGCGGTATTACGATCAGTCGATCGGGAGATTTTTGAGTGTGGATCCGGTGACTGCTGATTCGATGACCGGCAGCAACTTCAATCGTTACAAATACGCCAGCAACAATCCATATAAATATGTAGATCCCGATGGAAGGCAAGATGCATGCCAAGAGGCCTTCTTTCAAGCACTCAGGGGCATGATGAGGTCGTTTTCCGTCAAGACTTCATTTGGGGCGACCGGCGGAGCCGAGATCGAAGTCGGAAAAATGACTGCGTCTGTCAAGGCTTTCTCGGTGGAATTGATAGCCATTGAGGGTCAATTAGATGGTGGAAACAAGGTCACACAAAGCTTTGATGGGGCAAAACTGAAGCTTGAGATCAAAGATTATTCCACCGGATATGACTCGGGAGGGCGTATCAACGTGCTTTATGACGGAATTGAAGGTAAAGCAGCACATCAAGAAGATCGTCTTCCAAGTCCAATAGGAGAGTTGGATGTTCGTGGTGTAGAAATAGAAGATTCAGAAGGAAAGCTGACTGCTACAAGTAAAACGTCAATGTATAGGATTGGTGGAGCGTACGGCGTGTTTAAGGCCAAGGCTTATTATGATCATGATGCTTTTTCCGGTGCCCTAGAAACTGCAACCCGAGCATTCTTATTGCGAAACTTTTATGCTCCTGGAGCAAAGCCAGAAGAGTTGAGCATTGTATGCCCGTAGGAAAGCCCTCTTCTTGTCAGATGATGAGGACTGTATGGCTGTACGAAAAGGGACCCGAAGGCTTTCGATGATTTTGACTTCGCCGGATGCCACAGCATCGGATGCGTCGTGATGGCGGGATCACCTTCGGTGATCCCGCCCTGCGCAAGGAGAAAAAAAACAAGGACACCCACAATGTCAAAAGAAAAACAAGGACACCCACAATGTCAAACGCCAGCTCAGATCGCAGGGCAAAAAACTAGATACACCCTCCAGATCGCAGTACTCACCCAAGTTGAAGCGTGATGTTGCTGGCCGATTCAAGCCCGTGTGTTGCATTCGCCCACGGCCATTCCTCCCGCACGGGCGACAATGGCCTTATTGTTGTCCTCAGCGAGGTTGCGCGAGCGTGGTGGCCAACCGCAATCCCTTCAGCCATCTCTGACCGATTCGCTCGGCCCAGGTCTTGAGGTCCTGCGCCTCTCCGACCACCCGCCAATAACCCGAGCCGATGGCCAGCACCCGAGTGCGCCAACGCGCAGGCGAGGCCTCCCAATGTTTCAGAATCTCCGGCACGTCCTGGCTCAAGCGACCACGCTTGCCCGGGTGGATCTGCTGGCCCGTCCAGGCCACCAGTTCCAGATAGTCGCCCGTGCGAATCGGCAGGCACATTGCCAAGGCGCCCACCACCGGAGCCAAGGGTGCCGCAAGTGCATCGGGAGACGATTGCAGCCGGACAGCCACACTGGTGTGGCGGGATGTCTCCAGTCTCGACGCCATGCCGGCGCGCACCGGGTTGAGGTCTACATACATCATCGCCGCGAGTACGGCCCGCTCATCACACAGGCGCTGGGCCTTGAACCGGCCTTCCCAGAACCGTCCCTTGCAACCATCCTCGGCATTGGCCCGACGGGCGATGGGCTCGACCAGACACTTCATCAACCAGGAGAGATTGCCCAGCCGCCGACGCAGCACGGCCAGTCGACCGGGATCTACGAGCAGCCGCTCGACCTTGAGTGTGTGCGCAACGTCGGTCGGCTCACGCGGCGGAAACAGTCGCACCCAGCGTTCGGCAACTTCGATATCCGTCCAGAGCAAGGCCTCCTCCGGATCCACATGCACGACGACATGCAGGTGATTGCTCATCACCGCATAAGCGTGGATGGCAGCAGCGAAACACTCGGCGACCAGCGACAGGCGCTGCTCGATCCAGGGCTTGCGGTGCTCGAAGTCTTGACCGGAGTAAGCATCGACTCCACACAAGAAGGCGCGGCGTACACAGCGCTGGACGCAATGGTAAGTGCCGGGAGCGTCGGTGGAGACGAGTTGGGAGCGCGCCTGGGTCATGAGCGCAGGATGACAGGCACACTGTGTGTGGGGTGTCGGAATGTTGCGCATCCACGAGTAGGAATGGACTGATTCTTGGGTGTCCTTTAAAAAAAACCCCTGAAAAGCGCGCCGGCGGTGGACAAGTCGAGGGACATGAAGCCGAAGGCTTAGGGTCTACCCCAACACCCACAACAGCAGGATTGCCACTACGACCGCAAGCCTGCGCGACCAGCGTCCCGACGGTGGCGTGGTCATCATGCCGAGCCACCACGCGGACACGGCCGAAGCGAAACAACCGATGGCAAGTGCCGCAACGACGGCGAGGATGAACCACATGCCGTTGGCCCCGTCCGCCGGACGCATCGCGCCGTAGGCGCGATACGCGACGGTTGCCAGAACCGTCAGACTCAGCGGCCAGTCGATCAGGTACAGCCGGACGCTCTGGCCGAATTCGGTGCGGAGTTCGCGGCCGACATCGCGCAGCTCGTCGTCGAATCTGCTCATGAAAACCTACTCCGTTTCGATGCCGACCCACACCGGCGCATGATCGCTGGGCCGCTCCCACGTCCGCGGCACGCGGTCGATATCCGCAGCGTTCGTCTTGTCGCGCAGCGCGTCCGAAATCAATGTCAGATCGATACGCAGACCCAGGTTGCGGCGGAAGCCGGCTTGCCGGTAATCCCACCAGCTGAAGAAGCCGCCTTCGTGATGATGCAGGCGATACGCGTCGTGCAGGCCGAGATCGAGCAGCCGTTTCAGCGCCGCGCGTTCGGCGGTGGAGGTGAGGATGCTGTCGTCGTTCCATACCGTCGGATCGTGCACGTCGCGGTCGTCGGGCGCGATATTGAAATCGCCCATCACCACCAGCTGCGGATGCCTGCGCATTTCATCCGCGAGCCAGCCGTGCACGGCATCGAGCCAGCGCAGCTTGTAATCGTATTTCTCGGTGCCGATGTCCTGGCCGTTGACCACGTACAGATTGACGATGCGCACGCCGTTCACGGTCGCGGCGATCGCACGCCGCTGTGCGTCGTCGAAATCCGGAATACCGATCGTCACATCCTCCAGCGCATGGCCGCGCGCGAGCAGTGCCACGCCGTTGTAGGTCTTCTGCCCGGCGAACACGCTGCGGTAGCCCAGTCCCGCCAGCACCGCGTCGGGAAAACGATTGTCTTCGAGCTTGGTTTCCTGCAGCCCGACCACATCCGGCTGCGCGCCCTGCAGCCACTGTTCCAGATGCGGCAGGCGCACGTTGAGCGAGTTGACGTTCCAGGATGCGATTTTCATGAACGAGCCACTGCGTGATGCGCTGCCGGGAGGGCGGTGCTGCCGGCCATTTTCGCCGTTTTCCGCCAGTTGTGGGCGGTGGCTGCGATGAGGCGCCCGTCGCTGTCGTGAACGCGCGCCCTGCTGCGCCTCATACCACCAGCATGAACACCATCGCAGCGATGAACAGGCTCTGGAAGCTGTGCACGATGATGCCGATCCAGGCGCTTCGGTAGCGTTTGCTGGGCCAGGACAGGATCACGGTGTCCAGCAAGGCCGCAGGGATGACCCAGGGCGAGTGCAGGTGGTACGTGGCGAAGAGGATGCCGTTGACGACCCAGTCCATGCGCCCGAACGGATGGGCCATGCGCGGGAGCAGAAAGCCGCGGAACAGCAATTCTTCTCCCAGCACCGTGTTGAATGTGAGCAGCGTCAGGATCACGCCGTACCACGCCCAGTTGCCCTTGAAAAAGGCCTGTCCGGTCTCCGAGCCGATGTAGTGCATGAGGTCGCGCACTTCGCTGTGCGGCAGGTCCGGTATGAGGCTTTCCAGCGCGAACGCGACGATCAGCGGCACGCACACCAGCCACATGCGGCCGCCCCGGCGCCCACTGATCGGGTTCGTGGGCGGCGACAGCCACAAGGCTTCGCGCAGCACGGCCCAGCGCAGGGTCCGGCGTTCCGCGTACAGCAGCGCCACCACCAGCACGAATTGCCAGAGCAACCCGAGCGTCATCAGGCCGGTCAGTGTTTCAAACCATGCCGTTGGATCGCCGCTGGGCGCGTTGAGGTGCGGCGCGATCCACCAGGCCAGCAGGCCCATCGGCAATGCGGCCGATGCCCAGATCCCGAGGATCGCCAGGCGCGAGTAATGCGGCATCAAGGATGGATCGGATGTCGATTGAAGTTGTGCAGCATCCATGCGGGCAGTACATCCGGATCATGAAACGCAAGAGAAGCCCGGGTGCAGAATGCACAGGCCGGGCTTCGCGCAAGTATTGCATCCCTTAACGCAATCGAACGATCGCAAGCGCGGATCGGTGACGGCGGTTCACAAAGCGATGGCGACAAGGACGCCATGCAGATCGCATCGGAACGATTCGCATCGGGCCGAACGATTCGACGGCGTCGATGTCGATACTGTCGGTCAGGTTCCGTTCGCGCTTTGCGGCCGTCGCGCGATACCGGGCCGGTGGACGGCGCGTTCGCTGCGGCCTTTGTACAGGCCCAGGATCGTATCGACGAAATCCGTCCCGACGAGTTTCGCCACGGGAAGCGCATAGAAATTGATGCTGCTGCTGACGCGATAGTGCGCGACGATCTCCAGCCGCGTGCGGTTGCCCGGCAGCGGCTGCAGATTCAAGGTGGTGTCCTGCAGGTCGAAATAGCGGCCGCCGATGGCGACGTGGTCGTCCATCGATCCGGCGGGGAACGAGTCTTCGTCGAAAGCGTAGCGCCAGCGAATCGACCGGTGCGGTCGGCGGCTGGTGACCACGCCGCGGAAATGCACGCCGCGTTCCCATTTCGAATAGCGGACTTCGCCGTCCGGCGTCGCGATGTTCACGCCTTCGACCGGCTTCGGCACGCCGATGGCATGCGTGAGCGACCAGGGAAGCTCTTCCGCGCGGATGGCGCGCGCGTCGAGGATTTCGTCCCAGACAACGGCAGGCGCCGCGTCGATCACCATCGAGCGGCGGACGACCTGGCGCGCGTCATGCAGCGGAATGTAGCCGTCGATCAGCAGCAACAGCAGCGGAAGCGCCGCGACCGCGCGCAGTTCGGTGCGATGCCCACCGAGCAGCCTCAGCGCCACGCCCATCGCGAGTCCGCCGAGACTGCCCAGTGCCAGAAACAGCGGCGACATGATCGCCAGACAGATCGAGCCTTCCAGCAGCGTCACTGCGCAGCCCAGCAGCATCAGCCCGACGGTGATCCATGGCGTCACGATCATCGACGACCACGTGCGCGGATGATGCCGTTGGCCGTAGACGGTCAATGCGCCGAGCACGAACGGCGTGCCGAGAACGAAGGCGGACGACATCACGCCCTGGTAGGACGCCGGCAACACGCCGAACAGCACGCGCAGACCCAGGCCGTAGGCCGCGCCGCCGAGTACCCACCACCACCGGCTGCGAGAGCGGGTCGTTCCGGCGCC
The DNA here is from genome assembly GCA_040079515.1 of Lysobacteraceae bacterium. Taxonomy (GTDB): domain Bacteria; phylum Pseudomonadota; class Gammaproteobacteria; order Xanthomonadales; family Xanthomonadaceae; genus Lysobacter_I. The sequence goes on along the minus strand of JBEBKD010000009.1, from coordinate 72,695 downwards.
TGACGCCGGAGTCGTCATGCGCCAGCCAAAAACCGGATCAACCGATCGATCTTCCCGCGATACGGTGGCTTGATCAGATCGGTCGCCGTGAACCGCGCCTGCCACAGCACCGGCATCGCCTTGGTGAATGCATCGAAACCGGCGCGGCCGTGGTACTGGCCCATGCCGCTGGGGCCGATGCCGCCGAACGGCAGATTGGTCGCGGCGAAATGCAGCAGGGTGTCGTTGACGGTGACGCCGCCGGCGATCAGTCGCGACAGGATGGTTTCGACAACGCTGCGGTCGTTGCTGAAGGGATACAGCGCCAGCGGCCGGTCGTGGCGTTCGACGTAGGCCAGCGCATCGTCGAGCGTCGCATAGCCGTGGATCGGCAGGATCGGCCCGAAGATTTCGTCCTGCATCACCTTCGCGTCATCGCCGGCTTCGAGGATCAGCGTCGGCGGAATCAGCCGTTCGGCATCGGCGCGCGACGCATCGATGCTGGCGAGTTCGATCACCGTCAATCCGCGCGCGCGCGCATCGTCGATGTAGCCGCGCAGGCGCCGGTACTGGCCTGCGTTGATCACCCGGGTGTAGTCGTCGGCCGCGCCCATGTCCGCGCCGTAGCGCGCCTGCACCTGCGTGCGCAGCGCAGTCACCAGCGCATCGCGGCGCGCGGCGTCGATCAAAATGTAGTCCGGCGCGATGCAGGTCTGGCCACCGTTGAACCACTTGCCGCTGGCGAGTCGCGCGGCGGCCTGTTCGATGGGGAAATCGGCGGCGACGATCGCCGGCGATTTGCCGCCGAGTTCGAGCGTGAGCGGGGTGAGATTCGGTGCGGCGGCGGCCATGACCTTGCGCCCGACCGCAGTGGAACCGGTGAAGACCAGATGATCGAACGGCAGCGCCGAGAACGCCGCGCCCAGTTGGGCCCCGCCCAGCGCGACCGCCACACGGTCGGCCGGAAACACGTCGGCCAGCAGCCGCTGCAGCCAGGCGCTGGTCTGCGGCGTGTGTTCCGACGGTTTCACGAACACGTGATTGCCGGCGGCGATGGCGGTGGCCAGCGGCACCAGCGCCAGATTCACCGGGTAATTCCACGGCGACATCACCCCGACCACGCCGACGGCTTCGTGCCGGATCCGCGCGCTGGCCGGCCAGAGCCGCCAACCCACGCTCGCGCGCTTGGGCCGCATCCAGCCGCGCAGATGGCGGCGCAGATGATCGATCTCGCCGAGCACGGTCATGCCGTCGGCCAGCAGCGTCTCGTGCGCCGAGCGGTGGCCGAAATCGGCGCGCACGGCGGCCTCCATCTCGCCCATCCGCGCCTTGAACGCGGCTTTCAGCCGCGCCAGATCGTCCATCCGCTGCGCGTAGTCGGGTTTCTTCGCCCGCCATGCCTTGCGCAGGCGTTCGAGCGTGGGCGCGAGCTCGGCGATTTCGTCCGCTGGCAGCGCGCGTTCCGGATCCGGGGCCGGAACGTCGTTGCCGTTCTGGTCGGCGTTGGCGGCGGTGATCGCAGCATTCGCGGCGGTGATGGCGGCATTGGCCGCAATGACGGTAGCGTTCATGGGCGGAGTTTAGAACGTGCCGCCGCCGCGTGCTTAAATGCGGCCATGACCAACCCCCACCCCCTCATCCGCCCCTACCTTCACCACCTGCCCGCACTCGGCGAACGGGTGTACATCGACCCCGCTGCGGTCGTCATCGGCGACGTCGAACTCGGCGACGATGTCTCCGTGTGGCCGGCCACCGTGATCCGCGGCGACGTGAATTTCATCCGCATCGGCGCGCGCACCAATCTGCAGGACGGTACCGTGGTGCACGTGAGTCACGACGGCCCGCACGCCAAGCTCGGTGGTTTCGCGACCCGCATCGGCAGCGACGTGACCATCGGCCACAAGGCGATCATCCACGCCTGCACCATCGAAGACGCGGCGCTGATCGGTATGGGCGCGATCATCCTCGATGGCGCGGTGGTGAAGAAGCATGCGTTCGTCGGCGCCGGTGCGCTGGTGCCGCCGGGCAAGATCATCGGCGAAGGCGAGATGTGGCTGGGCAGTCCGGCCAAGTTCGCGCGCACGCTCAGCGAGGCCGAGATCGAAGCGCTGTATTACTCGGCGCAGCATTACGTGCGCTTGAAGGACGAATATCTGACCGGCCGGCCGAAGGCCTGACATGGCCGACTGGCAGCGCTGGCGGGAAACAGTCGCGGAACAGGTCCAACTGCGCGAGTGGCGCCGCGACGGCGCGCTGGACGCGACCACGGCTACTGCTGCGCGCAAGGTGCTGGGCCCGGCACCGGATGCCGCCCTGTGGCGCTGGTTTCTCGACCGTCTGGCGCTGTGGTTGGGCGTGGCGCTGTGCGCGGCCGGGGTGATCTGTTTCATCGCGGCGAACTGGGAGCACATCGGCAAATTCACCCGTCTGTACGGGATGCAGGCGCTGGTGATCGCGGCCGTCGCGGTTGCGGCGCGCTTGGGTCTGGCGCGGCTCGGCGGGCAGGCGGCACTATGGCTGGCGATGGTGCTGCTGGGCGGGTTGCTGGCGCTGATCGGCCAGACCTACCAGACCGGCGCTGATACCTGGGAATTGTTCACGCTGTGGGCGGCGTTGGCGCTGCCGTGGGCGTTCGCCGGGCGGCATGCGGCACTCTGGCTGCTGTGGATCGCGGTGGCGAATATCGCGTTGGGGCTGTGGGCCGACACCGTCGGCAGCGACTGGGTGAACGACGAGCGCAGCCTGACCCTGGTGGGCCTGTTCGATCTCGGGCTGTATCTCGCCTGGTGCCTCGCTTCGAGGCGCTGGGCCGAATTCACCGGCCACGCCGGGCCGCGTTTGCTGGCCGCCGCTGCCCTGCTCTGCCTGAGTCCGCCGGCGATCATTGCAGCGATCGACCATGCCGTGCCGGAATTCGGATACGAACTCTGCGCATGGCTGGCCGCCATCGCACTGCTGACCGCGTTCGAGCTGCGCCGCAGCCGCGATCGCGCGGTATTCGCGATGCTGCTGGTCGCGGCGATCGGTGTGAGCACGGTCTGGTTCTACCAGTTGGCGATGCATTTCGTGTTCACCCGCCAGGACGAGCCCGCCGCGCTGTGGCTGGTCCTCGCCCTGGTGGTGGTGGGCGAGGCGACCGCGGGCGCGCTGTGGCTGCGACGGATGGATCAGCCAATGAATCATCGTGAGGCGCGCGCATGAGTCCGCCGCATGAAACGCAGACACTCTGGACACGTCTGCGCGCCGCCGGTGCGGTGACCGGCGAAGCGCCCGTGCAGAACGACGGCCTGCCCTGGTATCTGGCCGGTCTGATCGGCGTCTCCGCGTGGATCGCCGCGGGGTTGCTGTTCGGCTTTTTCGCCACGCTGTTCGATCAGATCTGGAAGAGTCCTGGCGTCGCCGCCACGGCGGGCGCGCTGTGCATCGCCGCAGCGCTGGCCCTGCTGCGGATCGCGCGCGGCCGCGAATTTTTCGAACAAAGCGCCATCGCGCTGAGTCTGGTGGGCCAATTGCTGGTCGGCATCGGTTTCAGCGAATGGTTCGGCGACACCGCCGGTTGGGCCGGCAGCGCCGCAGTCGCGCTGGTGCTGTACGTATCGGGCGCGCAGACCATGCATCGCTTCCTGTGCGGTGCGGTGTTCGCCGCAGCGGTGGTCGCGATCTGCAACGAACTCGATACCAGCGGTTACGGCCCGTCCCGTATCGCGCTGCCGGTCCTGGCATGGCTGGCGTTCGCGGCGTGGTGGCGTGCGGAATACGAAGACCTGCGTGCGCTGCCGGTGTCGCCGCTGGCGTGGGCGCTGAGTCTGGCGGCGTTGCTGATGGCCTTCTTCAGCGATCTGGAATGGGGGCCGCCGGATCGCAACGCGATGACGCTGCGGATCTGGATCGCGAACATCGCCGTCGCCGCGCTGCTGCCGTTGACGGTGTGGCGATTGGCGGGTCCGCGCCGCCTGCTGTCGTTGCTGTGCGCGATCGCATTCGCGCTGATCTGGCTGCGCGCGCCGGGCGTGAGTCTCGGGGTGATGCTGATGCTGACCGCGTTCGCGTCGCATCGCCCGGCGCTGCTGGCGACCGGATTGATCGGCACCGGCGTGTATCTGATCCGCTATTACTACCAACTGGATGTGCCGCTGCTGGAGAAATCGCAGTGGCTGCTGCTCGGCGGCGCCGCGCTGCTGGCGATCCGCTTCGTGCTGACGCGTGCTGCTCCACGCGTCGATGCGGGAGACCGCGCATGAAGCACTGGCGTTCGATCCTGCTGTGGGGCGGTCTGCTGCTGGCACTGGTGGTGGTCAATCACGGCATCGTCCAGCGCGAGCGGATTCTGTCCGATGGCCACGTGCTCCTGCTGGAACTGCAGCCGGTCGATCCGCGCTCGCTGATGCAGGGCGATTACATGGCGCTGCGGTTTTCGGCGGGGGATGACATCCGGGATGCGTTGGATCCGCCGAAGTCGAAATGCGAGCCGGCAGTCGCAGGCAACAGTGCGGCGGCGCTCAAATGTATGGGTGAGAATTTGCATCTTGATCGCCCCGCATCTCGAATCCGCAAAGACGGCTACGCCGTGTTCGCACTGGATGCCGACGGCGTCGGCCGCTTCATCCGCGTGCAAGCGACGCCGCGACCGGTCGCGCGCGGAGAAGTCGCGGTGCGCTATCGCCAACGCAACTGGTGGGACATCCGCATCGCCAGCAATGCCTGGTTCTTTCCGGAAGGCCAGGCCAAGCGTTACACGCCTGCGCGCTACGGCGAATTGCGGGTGAACGAAGACGGTGAGGCGTTGCTCACGGGCCTGCGCGACGACAAGCGCAAACCGCTCTGAACGCGCAAAGCCACCGCCCGCATGGATGAGGTTTGCCTTCTCCCCGCACAGCGGGGAGAAGGTGGCGCACAGCGCCGGATGAGGGGCGCTGTTGTCGAGGAGATCGCGCATGGCTCACGGCAGCGTCGCGATTTCCAACAGCGCCAACACCGCCATCGCCTCGTCGCGCGATGTTCCGCACATGTCCAACTGCGGCCGCAGCGAGGCGCAGAACGCAGGGCGCTCGGGCCGGCCGAACAACCGGCAGCGCAGATCGTCGTCCAGCTGCACGCACGGCATGCCCGCAGGTTTGCCGTGCGGCATGCCGGGAATCGGCGAGGCGATCGAGGGTGCGACACAGCAGGCACCGCAGCCGGGTCGGCAGTCCATCGGCGGGGGCGGGTGTGCGGCAGCCATGGCGAAGATTCGTTCCGAAACGGTGGGAAATCAGCGGGTCGTCAAGGTAGAGTAACCGCCGAATGCAACGACAGACGACGGGATCCGGGGCAGAGAGGATGCGGGAAACAGGCGGGGCGATACCGGCGCGGCCGATCATCGGCGGTGCATGCCAGGCGTTGAATGCGCATCTTCGTGCCGTCGGGATTCCTGCCTGATGACCGCCCGCGCGACCGCGCTCGACACTGTCCGCAATGTCTATACGCCCGAGGGCGTGGCGCTGCGCCTGCCGGCTGCGGGCCCGGTGCCGCGATCGATCGCCTGGGTGATCGATACCGCGATCCGCTTGGGCATCCTGATGGTGGTGTCGCTGCTGGTCGGTGTGCTCGGCAAAGCCGGGTACGGCATCTATCTGCTTGTCTATTTCATAGTGTTCTGGGGTTATCCGATCCTCTGCGAAGTGCTGTTCGACGGACAGACGCCGGGCAAGCGCGCGCTCGAGCTGCGGGTGATCGCCGACGACGGCGCGCCGGTGGGTTGGCTGGCCTCGATCACGCGCAATCTGCTGCGTACCGTGGATTTCCTGCCGATCGGCTACGGCGTGGGTCTGGTTGCGAGCTTCGCCGACCCGTGGGGCCGGCGGCTCGGCGACATGGTCGCCAAGACCATGGTGATCCATGCGCCGCGCGACCGGCAGAGCCTGCGCCCACCGGTAGAGGGCGCGCAGGCGCCATCGCAGCCGCTGCAGCAACAGGAACAGGCCGCGGTGATCGCGTTTTCCGAGCGCGCGACGCAGCTCACCCAGGAACGACGCGCGGAATTGGCCGACATCGCCGCGCCGGCAGTCGGCGTGGGCGGCGCGTTGGGCGTACTGCGGCTGCAGGCCGTCGCCAATTGGCTGTTGGGGCGGCAATGAGTCAGACCGGCATCTCCGCGTCGAGCACGGCCGCATCAAGCACGAAGCAGGCGGTGATGAAGCAGGAGGCGTTCATCGCCCGTCACGACGCCGAATGGACCGAATTCGAGGCTTGGCTGGTCGCGCGCGGCGACAGTCCGCGCGAGGCGCGCGCGAAGCACAGTCAATGGCAGGGGCTGCGCGACGAGGACGTGCCGGCGCGCTATCGTCGCCTTTGTCAGCAGTTGGCGTTGGCGCGCAGTCGCGGCTACAGCCCGCAGGTGGTGGAACGCCTGCAGATGCTGACCCAGCGCGGCCACGCGGTGTTCTATCGCGCGCCGCCGCCGCAGTGGCGCCGCGCGCTGGAATTCTTCCTTGCCGATTTTCCGCGTCTGGTCCGCGCGCAGCGCGGCTGTCTGCTGGCGGCACTGCTGCTGTTCGTGGTCCCGCTGGTCGGTTCCTTCGTGGCGGTGCAGATCTCGCCCGAGTTGATCTACAGCGTCTACGAACCCGGCGCGGTCGCCGGCATGGAAGAGATGTACGACCCCGCCGATCCGCAGCGCAAGCTGGGACGCGAGAGCGGCGACGATCTGGCGATGTTCGGTTTCTACGTGATGAACAACGTCAGCATCGCGCTGCGCACCTTCGCCAGCGGTCTGATCGCCGGCGTCGGCACCATCTTCGTGTTGATCATGAATGGTCTGATGATCGGCAGCGTCGCCGGACACCTGCAGGGCGTCGGTCACGGCGACCCGTTCTGGCGTTTCGTCGCCGGGCATTCGGCGCCGGAACTCACCGCCATCGTGCTCGCGGGCGCCGCCGGTCTGCGGATCGGACTGGATCTGGTCGCGCCCGGGCGACGACGGCGCGTCGATGCGCTGATCGAAGGCGGCAAGGTCGGCGCAAAACTGTGTCTCGGCATCTTCGCGATGCTGGTGTTCGCCGCGTTCGTGGAAGCGTTCTGGTCGTCGATCGGCTGGATCCCGGCGATGGTGAAGTTCGCCGTAGGCGGCGTGCTGTGGACGCTGACCTTGCTCTGGCTCGGATTAGGCGGGCGAGGCGGATCAGCTTACGCGGCACCGCCGCGTGATCCGCCGAGCGCCCGGCCAAGCATGGCCGGGCCGGGCGATCCGAAGCCGGCAGCATCGCGCCAAGGACGGCAGAAGGAAGTTTCGAATTGAAGCTCGACACCCTCACCGTCGAACTGAGGCCGCGCTCGTCCTGGGAAGCGATGGAGCTGGGCAGTGCGCTGGTGCGCAAACATGCCGCCGCGATCTGGATCCCGTGGCTGCTGGTCACCGGTGCGGTGTTCGTCGTCCTGAATCTCGCGGCGTGGGCGATCGGTCATGTCTGGTTGGCCGGCGTGCTGTTGTGGTGGCTGCGGCCGGCGTTCGATCGCATTCCGCTGTACGTGCTGTCGCGCGCGGTGTTCGGCAGCGTGCCAGGCATCGCCGAAACCTTGCGTGCGCAGCTCACTTGGGGCTGGCGGCCGATGCGCGGTCATCTCACCTGGCGCAGGTTCAGTCCACTGCGCGCGGCGATGCTGCCGATCGACCTGCTGGAAGGCGCGGACAAGCAGCAGATCGGTGAGCGCCGCCGGGTGATCGGCGGCGGTATCGGCGGCTATGCGGTGCAACTGTTCGTGATGTGCGCCAACTTCATCTTCGCCCTGGAACTTTCGCTGATACTGTTGACGGCGATCGCGGTGCCCAACGAACTGCTGCCCGAAGCGGCGCGCGCGGCGTGGGCGATGATCACCGAAGCACCGCCTGCGTGGGCGCTGATCGCACTGAATCTGGTGGACTGGCTCGCTGCGGGTTTCGTCGAACCCTTCTATATCGGCGCCGGTTTTGGTCTGTATCTCAACCGCCGCACGCAGTTGGAAGCCTGGGATCTGGAAATCGCGTTCCGGCGCATGCGCAAGCGGCTGGTAGCGGCCGGCGGCACGCTGCTGCTGGCGCTCGCGCTGCTGTTGCCGATGGCGACGCCGGTGCAGGCCAACGAACGCGCAGACGGGACCTGTCCGTTTCCTGATAAGACGACCCCGGATAAGACGACCCCGGATAAGACGGCCCCGGAAGAGACGGCCCCGGAAGAGACGATACAAGCGAAGCACGCCCTCAAGCAGGACACGGTCGGCGCGCCACCGATCATCGCACCCGACACCGCACCGAAGACGGGTGCGAACGCCAAGGCGCCGGCAGGCGTCGAAGACACCAGCAAATCCAAGGCCGAGACGCGAACGCTGCGCGAAATCTTCGGCGAAGACACCGCCGATCACACCGCGTTCGGCAAAGCGGTCGGCAAGGCCTATCGGGATCCGCTGCTGCGCCCGAAGCAGAAGACCACCACATGGGAGCGTCGCGACAAGAAGAAGGACAAGGAACCCGAAGAGACCGACTTCCCGCAGTTGAAATGGTTGGCGGGTCTGATCGGCTTCGTCGCCGAATATGCCCTGTGGTTCCTGCTCGGCGTGCTGGTGCTGGTGCTGGCGATCACCGCGAAACGCTGGTGGCCGTGGCTGCTCGGCGCCGCCGCACGACCGGAAGACGAACCGATGCCGGTGGACATGGCCGCGATTTCCCACAGCGAACCGTTGCCGCCCGATATCGCGACGGTCGCGCGCCGGCTGTGGGCCGAAGGTCAGCCGCGACGCGCGTTGGCGTTGCTGTATCGCGCCAGCGTGGAAGCGATGAGCGCGCGGGTCGATGCGCATCCGCCGCCGGGCGCGACCGAAGCCGAATGTCTGCGTCTGTCGCGACGCATGCCGGAGGCGGAAGACCGCGACGCATTCCAGCGCATGGTCCGCATCTGGCAATACGCTGCCTACGGCCAACGTCTGCCGGAGGCGGATGAATTCGAATTGTTGCTGCAGACGCTGGCCCAACGCTTCGGGTGGCTGTCGTGAGCCGGCGTGCGGATATCATCCGCGCCGTCCTGCTGGCGCTGGTGGTGGCGGGTCTGGTCGGCGGTTTCGTCGCGTGGTGGATGCACACCTACAAGCGCGTGACCAGGACCATCGATCTGCCGCCGAAAGGCGAAGCCTCGTACAACCCGCTGTACGCGCTGAAGATCGCGCTGGGCAAGGACGGCCAGCGCGTCGATTCGCGTCAGCGCCTGGCCCTGGACGATCATCCGCTGAAACCGGCCGACACCCTCCTGCTGCTTGGCGATACCCGCACATTGCCAGCCGCCGACAGCGCGCGTCTGCTCGACTGGGTCGAAGCCGGCGGCCATCTGATCGTGCGCACGCCGCCGCCGGGTGTGGTGATCGGCGACGACGACGTGCCGCTGCTGAGCGACATCGGCATCGCGCCGGTGGATGAGGTGCCTGTCGAAGAGGCCGTTGTGGACGAGGCATCGGCCGATGAGAAGCCCGCTGACGAGAAACCCGCCGACGAGAAGCCGGCCGACGGTGAATCCGCCGGCCATGAATCGGCCGGCGGCGGACCGGCCTGTCTCGGTCTGCAGGTGCCGAAGATGGACGATCACATCGAATTCTGCGATGGCCGCCGGTTCTATTTCTTCGACGAGGATGCCGAAGTCACCGCGACCTGGGGCGACGACGAGGACGGCGAGTACGCCTATGCCCGGGTGCCGTGGGGCGAAGGCAGCATCGACGTGCTCGCCGATCTGGATTTCCTCGTCAACGAAAAACTCGAAGACGGCCCGCATCGCGCCCTCACCCGGCAACTGCTGCAGCCGAACTACGCGCGCGCCGGCACTTTCCATCTGATCTACAGCGCCAACATGCCGCCGCTGTGGCGGCTGTTGCTGGATCACGCATGGCGCGTATTGCTGCCGCTGTTGCTGGCGCTGTTCGTGTGGCTGTGGATGCGCGCCGAACGCCTCGGTCCGGCGCGGCCGTCGCCATTGCCGGACCGGCGTTCGCTGCTCGAACACGTGCAGGCCAGTGGCGATCATCTGTACCGCTACGGCCGCCGCGCCACGCTCTACACCGCCGTGCACGACGCCTTCCTGCGCCGTCTGCGCCAGCGCGACCCCTATGCCGCCGCGCTCGAAGGCCCGGCGCAGATCGATGCCATCGCCAAGCGCACCGGCATGGCCACCGCCGACATCGAGGCCGCCCTGCGTTATCCGCGCACCGGCGACGCCAAGGATTTCGTACTCCGCATCACCAAACTTCTGCAGCTGAGAAAACGACTATGACTACGTCTTCGACCCACGCGTCTGCCGACAGCACGTCCGCCGACAGCGCGCCCGCGCTTCCTCCCGTCGTCGGCGAAGCCCTGGTCGCGCGCGCCGCCGCCGTGCGCGACGAAGTCGCCAAGGCCTTCATCGGCCAGGACGAGGTGCTCGATCAGATCCTGATCGTGCTGCTCGCCGGCGGCCATGTACTGATCGAAGGCGTGCCCGGCCTCGGCAAGACCCTGCTGGTGCGCGCGCTGGGACAAGCGTTGGGCTGCAGCTACGGCCGCGTGCAGTTCACGCCCGATCTGATGCCCAGCGATGTCAGCGGCCACGCGGTCTATGACCCGAAGACCGAGCGCTTCGCGATCCGTCGCGGCCCGATCTTCACCAATCTGCTTCTGGCCGACGAAATCAACCGCGCACCGGCGAAGACCCAATCGGCCTTGCTCGAAGCGATGCAGGAACAGCAGGTCACCATCGAAGGCAGCAGTCATCCGCTGCCGGCGCCGTTCATGACCCTGGCCACGCAGAATCCGATCGAGCAGGAGGGCACCTATCCGCTGCCCGAAGCGCAGCTCGACCGCTTCCTGCTGAAGGTGCTGATCGATTACCCGTCGCATGCCGACGAAGTCAGCATGGTCACCGCGGTCAGCCACGGTCGCGCCGCCGCGCATTTCGATCTGTCGCAGGTCCGCAGCGTGCTCAGCGCCGAAGAAATCGTCGCGATGCAGCAGGGCACCGCGCAGGTGACCGTCGATGCGGCGGTGATCGACTACGCCGTGCGCATCGTGACCACCACGCGCAAGTGGCCGGGCATCGCGCTGGGCGCCGGTCCGCGCGGCAGTCTCGCGCTGGTCCGCGCGGCGCGCGCGCAGGCGGTGCTGGCCGGCCGCGATTTCGTCACCCCCGATGACATCCGCAGCATCGCCAAGCCGGCACTGCGTCACCGCATCGCGCTGTCGCCGGAAATGCAGATCGAAGGACAGACGCCCGACCAGGTGCTGGAAGCGTTGCTCGCCAAGGTCGAAGCGCCGCGCCAGTGAGTGCGACGACCGCCCGCGCGATACCGAAGCCCGCACTCCCGCTGCCGGCCGCGCGCGCCGCGCGCTCGTGGCCGCGCCCTGCGCCGACGATGGTGTGGGCGCTGGTCGCGTGGGGCGCGCTCGGTCTCGCCGCGAGTATCGGCGTCGTGCCTGCGCGCCATTGGCTGATCGCGTTCGCGGTGCTGGTGGTGCTGGGCGCAATCGATCTGTGGCGGCTGACGCGCGCGCCCACGCCGGAAGTCGCGCGCGCACTGCCCGAGGCCTGGCCGATCGGCGTGACCCGCGATGTCGAACTGCGGATCGAACACTACGGCCGCCGTCAGCGCGTCACCGTGCACGATCTGCATCCCGGCGACTGGGACATCTCCGAAGGCGTGGCGCGCGACATGCCGCGCACGCTGACCCTCGCCGCCGACAGCGTCGCCACGCTGAGCTATCGGCTGCGTCCGCAGGTGCGCGGCAATTTCCGCTTCGAAGGCACGCAACTGCGACTGCATTCGGGCCTTCGCCTGTGGTGGCAGTCGCGCGTCGTCGGCGTGCCGCAGTCGGTGCGCGTGTTTCCGAACTTTGCGCCGCTGGCGGGCTTCGCGCTGTTCAGCGCCGAACAGGCTTCGCGCCTGGTCGGCGCGCACATCAAACGCCGTCGCGGCGAAGGTACCGACTTCCACCAGATGCGCGAGTATCGCGTCGGCGACAGCATGCGCCAGATCGACTGGAAGGCCACGGCGCGCGCAAGAAAACTCATTTCGCGCGAATACCAGGACGAAAAGAACCAGCAGCTGCTGATGGTGGTCGACACCGGCCGGCGCATGCTCGCGCACGAAGGCGGGCTGTCGCATTTCGATCGCGCGCTGGATGCGACCCTGGTGGTGTCCTACATCGCGCTCAAGCGCGGCGACGCGGTCGGGCTGTTCACCGTCGGCGGCGAACAGCGCTGGGTCGCGCCGCAGCGCGGCATGGCCGCCATCGACACGCTGTTGCGCGCCAGCTACGACCTGCAGCCCACGCCGGTCGCCACCGACTACCTCGCCGCGTCCACCGAACTCGCCCTGCGCCAACGCCGTCGCGCGCTGGTGATGCTGGTGACCAATCTGCGCGACGAAGACATCGAGGACGTGCTCGGCTCGGTGCGCCTGCTGCAGCGCCGGCATCTCGTCGTCGTCGCCAGCCTGCGCGAACGCGATCTCGACGAAGCCCTCGACCAACCCGTCGACGACGTGCGCAGCGCCGTCCGCGCAGCAGCCGCCAGCCGCTACATCGCCCAACGCGCCGCCGCGCACGAAGTCCTGCGCAACCACCGCGTCACCGTGCTCGATGTCACCTGCGAGCAATTGCCCGCGGCGCTGGTGGAGCAGTATCTGTCGATCAAGCGCAGCGGGTTGTTGTAGAGCCAGCCCCGGACTTGATCCGGGGTCGGGCCCCGGCCCGACATTGCGGCGTATCAGATCGTTGCGCGCAATGATCGAAAATCGTTGGAACGAATCAGTATCGCCGTGCGTGAACGAAAGAATTCGCTTTCAAGACAGAAGCAACTTCACCAAAAACCCGTAGCCCGGGTGCGCGCACGGCGCGTACCCGGGAGGGCTTGCCGAGCATTTTCATGGAGCATTCCCGGGCGCGGCCTTCGGCCCCACCTGGGCTACGTCACTGAGCTGTGATCCTGGGGAATTTACCCACACGAGTTCACGAAGACCACATTTCTTTTGATCGATTCGCGATGACGCGCTTCGCGCGCGACATACATACTCGCCCGCTCATCCTCGCTAGTGCTCGATCAGCGCAGCACCGTCTCTGGCGAGAATCGAATCAACGCATGCACCAGCGTTTGCTTGCGTCCATCGGATCGCAGTTCTTCGCTACGCAGATCAATCTTCAACACACCGGCCTGAGTGCGCATCGCGGCGACGAAAGGATTCTCGGCGCGCTCACCGGGATAATCTCCTCCGAATTCGATCCGCATCGTACCTGGCGGCAACGACGATGCCGATGGATCGAACTGCACCGGCCGCAGTACGGATATCCGAGTCCGATTCGTGATGTAGCGACGGAGTTGATTCTCGATGGCAAGGAATGCTTCGTCTCGCCCGGCATTCATCGCCGACCACTGCGCGTCCGTCAACACCGCAGGCAATGTACTCGCATCCAGTTTCGCGCGTGCACTGCCCGCAGGCGCCAACAGCAAGCGGTGCCACATCGTGCCGGCGTGAGTCGGGCGGGTGACGGCTTGGCCGAAAAAACTGAATCCGGTGGACTTCGTCTCCGACACAACACCTCGGATGAGCAGATTGCCGCGCGCATCGCGCGAGATCGACGTGCGGACATAGGTGTCCAGCGCGGGCTCGTCAAGGTGTGTGATGGGCGGTATCCGCTTCGATCCGACATCGCTCCAACCGGAATGACAACTGACTTGGATATCACGCACAACGGCTATTGCTGGACCGGTTTTGGCGATCTCCGCTTCGCGACCGGCAATACGACCATCATCCTGTAGCACCAACTCGCGCCAGCGCGCATACCGCGTCGGTGCCTGCATGCGCAATTCCGTTGCCGCCAGATCGAGACGCCCTGGCGCCGGACGGAACACTGCGCGGTAGACGTTCGTATCGTAGCCGGGTTCGATACTCAGATAAGCCATGTCTGCGAACGCCGACAGCGTCTCACTCGGAAACAGCCGCAAGGCATCGACCTTATCTTTGAGCACATAGTCGCCGATGAGATCGGGGCAGGCTCCCTTTTTCTTTCCCACACCGGCAGCCGGCTCGTAATCAGGCGGAGCCATCTCTTCGCTGGAACAGCCTGTCAGGAAGGCCGCGCACAAGATCGGAACCACGATTCGCAAGGCTGCCCCCCAAAGTCGTCTCACTGCAGGATAACCGATGCTCACCAAGGTTCCGAGCGTCAATAAAAAAACGATGACATTTTCATAATTCTTCCTTGAATTGCGTGGTTACCGCAATTCGATCGTAAATGTCAGAATCCGATTCGTCAACGTTCAAGTGCCTGTAATGAATGATAGGCTGACGAAGATCACCAATTTTTAAGACAAGATCCGAAATGTCGCAATGCTGATCGAAACGACGCACGCAACTCAGATTTTATGATGCACAAAAGAGTGCATTTCTGTCGCCTCATTTGAACATTAACTGCGTCCCGCGCATCGTGTTCGCGGCTCCAGCTGAGGAGTCAATCGATCCGCAAAAAGCCAGTTTGGGAAATTAGGGCGCATAAGCCGAAGGCGTCATGCGCCGATTTCCACATCAAGAAAGGTGCATGATGCTTCGCTTGTGCACCCTACGCTCTACTGTTTTCATCGGTGGCAGCGAGCACCGCCCGGATAAACGGCCCCTTCGCAGCTGTATAAGCCGACTTGTCGTCAGCGAATTCTTCCGCAAGCCGAAGCTTCAGCGTTTGATACTGCGCACGCAGATCAGGATCGCCACGGAGCGCATCCCGAAACACCAGATGTTCGCGCCAGATCGGTGAGCCGATCTCGACCCCATGCAGATGGACGCGGAGCGATGCGCCGGGAGGCTTCACGAAATAACGGCGCATCGGAATCTCGCGCTCGTATTTCGACACGTAGGCGTAGCCGCGTTCGCCGAGCGGGCCGATCCGCGATTCGATGTCGCGCAGCGACTGCGCACCGAGCAGCACGTCGATGACCGGTTTCGCCGCAAGTCCGGGGACGGACGTGCTGCCGATATGTTCGATGGCCACGGCAAGCGGCGAGAACACACCGAGCAGTTCTTCGCGGATGTCGCGAAAGAGGTCAGGCCACTCCGCAGAATACGGACTGACGACGAACGCCGGTGTCATGGTGCATTGAGGTGGTCATCTTCGTTCGCGACCGCCCGCGTCGCAGTGCACAGCCCCCACACCACCGCAAGCAAGCCGCCCATCGAGACGAGATTCAATGCGATGCGGACCGCGCCGAGGATCGAGAACATCCGCTGGATGGAGACGTGATCGCCGGCCGCGTTCGCGATCAGGATCTGCTGGTAGATGCTGAGTCCCAGTCCGAGCAGCGACACGCCCAGCATCGCGCCGATGCCGATCAGGCCGAATCTGCGAGCGGGTCCGCGTCGTGCATTCGTCGCCAGCAGCGCGAGCGCGATCCCCAGACCGAAGAGCTCAGGCAGGGAATATGCCAACAGCGTGAGCCACTGCACCATCGATCCCATGGCTCAGTCTCCGGTGATCAGCGCGGCGTGCCGCGCCTGCAGTTCGGCGTACACCGGGTCGGTGTCGGGACGCACACCGTGCCACAGAAAGAAACTTTCCGCGGCCTGTTCGACCAGCATGCCGAGGCCGTCGATCGCCTGCAGCGCATGCGCTGCGCGGGCCCAGGCGAGGAACGGAATCGCCGCTTCGCCGTAGCTCAGATCGACCGCGACGGTGCGCGGGCCGACCAGCGACATCGGCAGCATCGGCAGGCTGCCGTGACGCGAGGCCGAGGTGGCGTTGACGATCAGTTCGAATTCGCCCAGCGTCTTGATATCGTCGAAATAGCGCGAATGCACGCGCTCGGGTTCGCCGAGCAGATCGATGAGCGCGTCGGCTTTCGACGAGTCGCGATTGACCACGAACAGATCGCCGATGCCCGCATCCAGCAATGCCGGCGCGATCCCGCGCGCGGCGCCGCCGGCGCCGATCATCAGCGTGCGGCGCCCGCGCAGATCGAGGCCGTGACGGCCGGTGAGATCGCGCACCAGACCGGCGCCGTCGGTGTTGTCGCCCAGCCAGCCATTGCCGTGCTTGATCAACGTGTTCACCGCGCCGGCGCGCTTGGCGCGCGCGCTGAGCAGGTTGCACAGTTCGGCCGCACGCTGCTTGTGCGGCAAGGTGACGTTGCCGCCTTCGCCGCCGCTGCGCGCGAACGACGACAGCGTGCCCGCGAAATCGCCCGGCGCGCATTCGATCGCGATGTATTCGATCGCAATGCCGGACTGCTTCGCGAACGCCTGGTGGATCTTCGGCGACAGGGAATGCAGCACCGGATGTCCGAAGACGGCGTAGCGTTTCATGGCGTGAGCTTCCGAGTGTAGACGTGTTGGGTCTTGTGATGGGCGTAACCGACCTGCTGGTAGAACGGGTGCGAAGCCTCGCGCGATACGCTGGAGCGTACCACCATGTCTTCGACGCCACGCCTTGCTGCCCATGCCTCTGTGGCGGCCACCAGCGCACCGCCGCCGCCCTGACGCTGAAGGTCGGCATCGACCACCATCGCGATCAATTCGACGCGTTCGCCGGACTGCAGCAGGGAGCGGTGTTCGGCCGCGCTGAAGCCGACGATGCGATTGGTCATTTCCAACACGAAGAACGCATGCGTCGGGCGTTCCACCAGACGGGTGAAGCGCTGTGCGATCGTGGTCGGATCGAGGTCCGGATCGAGCTGCGCGGACAGGCGCGCGATCTCCGCGGCATCCTCGGGACGTGCGCGGCGGACGGAAAAGGTCGATGTCATGGGCGTGTTCAGTGTGCGTCCCGCAGCCAGCGCGCCGCGTCCAATGCGAAATAGGTCAACACGCCGTCGGCGCCGGCGCGTTTGAACGCGACCAGGGCTTCCAGTGCGCAGGCGCGTTCGTCGAGCCAGCCGTTCTGTGCAGCGGCTTTCAGCATCGCGTATTCGCCGCTGACCTGATACACGAACGTTGGCGCGCCGAATTCGTCCTTCACCCGACGCACGATATCCAGATACGGCAGGCCCGGTTTGACCATGATCATATCGGCGCCTTCATCGAGGTCCTGCGCGACTTCGCGCAGCGCTTCGTCGGAATTCGCCGGGTCCATCTGATAGCTGTACTTGTTGCCCTTGCCGAGCGCGCCGGCCGAGCCCACCGCGTCGCGGAACGGGCCGTAATAGCTGCTGGCGTATTTCGCGGCGTAGCTGAGGATGCGGGTGTGGATGTGGCCGCCGACTTCCAGCGCTTCGCGGATCGCGCCGATGCGGCCGTCCATCATGTCGCTGGGCGCGACCACGTCGGCACCGGCGCGCGCGTGCGACAGCGCCTGCTGCACCAGCGCTTCGACGGTTTCGTCGTTGACCACGTAGCCGCTGTCGTCGATCAGACCGTCCTGACCGTGCGAGGTGTAGGGATCGAGCGCGACATCGGTGATCACGCCAAGATCCGGAAAACGCTGCTTGAGCGCGCGCACTGCGCGCTGCATCAGGCCGTCGTCGTCCCATGCGGCCACGCCGTCGAGCGATTTGGCTTCGGGCGCAGTCACCGCGAACAGCGCGAGCGCGGGTACCCGCAGTTCGCTGGCCTGCTCGGCGACTTTCAGCAATTCGTCGATCGACAGCCGTTCGATGCCGGGCATCGAGCCGATCGGCGCGCGGCCGTCCAGCTCGTGGACGAACACCGGATAGATGAGATCGTTGGTGGTGAGGACGTGTTCGCGCATCAATCGACGCGAGAACTCGCTGCGGCGCATGCGGCGGAGCCGGGTGTAGGGGAAGTTCATGGCGGAATGATACGCCCGGGATTCAGGATGTGCTCCTGTGGGAGGAGCGACGGAAGTCGCGACCGGGCGACGAAGGATTTTCCGAAGGGATCGTTGGCCCGATCGCTTCGTTCCGATCCCCTGCAGCCTCCAGGTTCATCGGCCCATCGTCGCGGCTTACGCCGCTCCTACGAAAACAGGAGCGCATACAATCGCTTGATGCGATGGTTCCGCTCCCTGCCGCCGATGGCCCGCGCCTGCCTGCTGTTCCTCGGCGGTCTGACGCTGCTGTGCTGGCTCGGGCCGCTGTGCATCGGCTTCGACCCGCATCGCCCGGATTGGGATGCGCTGTCGGTGGCGCCGGGCGTCGGCGGGCACTGGTTCGGCACTGATGCGATCGGCCGCGATGTGTTCGCGCGCACGCTGGCCGGCGGGCGGCTGTCGCTGACCGTAGGTTTCCTCGCCAGTCTGGTCGCGTTGATCGTGGGTCTGGGCTTCGGCGCCAGCGCCGGGCTCGCGGGCGGCTGGCCGGAGCGGCTGATGCTGCGCGTGCTGGACATGGCCAGCGCGCTGCCGTTCCTGCTGATCGTGATTCTGCTGCTGACCCTGTTCGAGCGTTCGCTGTGGCTGCTGCTGGTCGCGATCGGCGGCTACGTGTGGATCGATCTGGCGCGGGTGATGCGCGCCGAAAGCGCGCGGCTGCGCGAGATGCCGTTCATGCTCGCTGCCACCGCTGCCGGCGCGAGTTTCGGCCAGCGGCTGCGCTGGCATGCCTTGCCGAATCTGCTGCCGCTGGCGTTCGTGTATCTGGGCCTGATCCTGCCGCAGGCCATCCTGGTCGAAAGCTTTCTTGGGTTCCTCGGATTGAGCGTGGACGAGCCGTCCGCGAGCTGGGGCACGCTGTTGTCCGAAGGCGTGCAGGAACTCGACAGCGCACCGTGGACGCTGCTGTTTCCGGCGGGCTTTCTGGTGGCGACGCTGGCGGCGTTCCAGTTCCTCGGCGATGCGCTGCGCGATTGGCTGGATGTGCACGCCGATACGCGACAGAACACCACGACGGAATCCGCTGCGGCATGAGTCCACGCCGCGCAGGTCACTGGGCCGTCATCCCCGCGAACGCGGGGACCCAGCGTCGTGGTTGCTTCACGAATCTTGTTATGGCGTGCAAAGACGCTGGGTTCCCGCGTTCGCGGGAACGACGGTGTGCTGGGGTGTCGCGATGACGATTACGTTGCGCACGCTGGAAGTCTCTGTCGGCAGCCGCAGGCTGCTCGGCCCGCTCGATCTGGATCTGGTGCCGGGACAGTGTCTCGGCGTAGTCGGCGAAAGCGGCAGCGGCAAGAGTCTGACCGCGCTGTCGCTGCTGGGCTTGCTGCCCTCGGGGCTGCGCGCCAGCGGCGAACTGGCGCACGACGGCATCGATATCGCGTTGAATACGCGTTCGCATGCGGCGCTGCGCGGTCGTGTGATCGGCTGGGTGCCGCAGGATCCGCTCGCGGCGCTGCATCCGCTGCGTACGATTGGTGCGCAGCTGGTCGAAACCCTGCGCGCACACGGCCAGCCCGACACCGAGGCGCGCACGTTGCTCGAACGCGTGCAACTGCCGGAACCCGCAGCGTCGCTGCGGCGCTTTCCGCACCAGTTTTCCGGCGGACAGCGGCAGCGCATCGCGATCGCATTGGCATTGTGCAGCCAGCCGAAGTATCTGCTCGCCGACGAGCCGACCTCGGCGCTCGATGCGCGGATCGCGCGCGAAGTTCTCGATCTGCTCGATACGCTGCGCCGCGAGGATGGTCTCGGCCTGATGCTGATCAGCCACGATCTGCCGCTGGTCGGCGCCTATGCCGAACATGTGCTGGTGCTGCAGCGCGGCGATGTGGTCGAACGCGGCGCGACCGCCGAAGTGTTCGCGCATCCGCAGCATGCGTACACGCGCGAGCTGATCGACGCGGACCGGTTGCCGCATGCCCATGTAGGAGCGACTGTTTTCAACAGCCGAATGACTGGTCAAGTCGCGACCGCCGATGCGGAACACTCATCCGGAGAAGCATCTGGCGCGCCCATCGCGGCTTCCGCCGCTCCTACGAAAGCAAAGCCGCTGCTCCGTGCGGAGTCCATGCGCATGCACTACCCGCGCGCACCGAAGCCCGCGCTGGACGATGTCTCGCTCATCCTGCATCGCGGCGAAGGCCTGGCGCTGCTGGGCGAAAGCGGCAGCGGCAAGAGCACGCTCGGTCGCGCGGTGCTGCGGCTGCTGCGCGGCGCGCAGGGACGGGTGTGGCTGGATGATGTCGAACTCACCGCGCTGCGCGGCGCTGCATTGCGCGACATGCGCAAACGCATCGGCGTGGTGTTCCAGGATCCCTACGCATCGCTCGATCCACGCATGCGCGTGGCTGATATCGTCGCCGAACCGCTGCGCATCCACGGCATCGGCGATGCGGCCTCGCGTCATGCGAAAGCAGGCGAACTGTTGATGGCGGTCGGGCTCGATCCCGACATGGGCGCGCGCTGGCCGCACCAGTTCTCCGGCGGCCAGCGTCAGCGCATCGCGATCGCGCGCGCACTGGCCTGCGATCCGGATCTGCTGGTCTGCGACGAAGCGGTCTCTGCGCTCGATGCGCATCACCGTCGCGAAATCCTCGCGCTGCTGGCGACGCTGAAACGCGAACGCGGGTTGGCGCTGCTGTTCGTCACTCATGATCTGTCCGCGGCTGCAGCGGTGGCCGAGCGCATTGCGGTGCTGGAAGCCGGAAGGATCGTGGAGATTGGTGATGTCACCACGGTATTGCGCGTGCCGCAGCATGCGCATACGCGGGCGCTTGTCGAAGCAAGGAAGTTGTAGGGCGGGCCCTAGCACCGCCGTTGCGGTGCGGCCAACTGTGCCTCACGCCCGGTGACCTCATTCAGGAAAACTGCCCAGACCATCGTTATGATCTGAATGATTCCCCCAATAGAGCGCACCCGATGGCCGGAGAATTTGATGACGCCTGGTTTCAGGAGTTGTATGGCAGAGTGACTACGCCGTTACCTGGCCAGTCCGGGGTAGCCGATTTCTTCCGCGACCCGGAAAGGTACGGTGTGCCGCCCGAGCGGGCTGAGGCGACGAAAGCGGCCATGCTGCGCGCCCTTGTCGACGACCCTGTGCATGCTGTCAGTCTCTTCGGGAGGTCACACAATCAAGATGCCGCCGCGCTTACGTCCGATACTGCCGTCATTGGTGCCGAGCTGCGTACCGCTTTCGATAGCGGTGCGATCACGACTGAAGATCTGCTGAAAGTCGCGGAGAAAGGGCACCCAGCCTTCGGTGCGAAGGATCTGATGCCGATGTTGCTGCCCGAAGGCACCGGCATCGGCAGCGCTGGCGAGGCATTCGCGGAACGCCTGCAGGAACGAAATCAAGGAAATGATGCTGCAGTGGCTGCGATGGCGTTCGCGTCCTCGCCGGATCTGATGGCAAAACATCTCGATACGCCAGAAAAGCGGGCCGATGCGTTCGAGGCGTTGCTCACATACAACGACACAATGGCCAAAGCGGACGCGAATGGACCGGCCGTCGACCAGGGCATCGTGGCGATCTCGAAACTCTACGATGCCCACGCGGAAGAAATCGTCGCCCGCTATGCACCGGGCGATTCGGGCGAATCGCACGCCGAACATCTGTCCTGGTTTTATTCACAGACGATCTTCAACCCGCGCGCGAAAGATCTCGAAGTCTCACCCGGTCAGTCGGTCACCGATTCGGTCAGCGGCCGTACCGGTGACGTGGTCGACGGCATTCTCAAGAGCATGCACCCTTCCGACCCCAATAGCATTGACGATGCCACGATCCGTCTGGGTCGGCTTAGTGCGGCAATGGCAGGCGGCGTGGACTACGCCACACAGATCCATGCAGGGTTGATCGAGCGTGACCGCGCGAATGCCGAGTTCATCGCGTCGGGCATAGATGCGCTCGCCGGGAAAATTCCGGTTGCCGGTGAATATGTCGGGCAGGGCGTCGATATGCTGACGGACCATCTCGTCGACCGTGCTGGCGCAGACCGGCTGGCGCCCGACCCTTCCGTGGCCGAACTGTTCCACGACCGCCTTTCCGCTGCAGCCGGCGGAGAAGAATCGCGCATCGGCTACTACAAGCTGTATGAGGATATGCGCGACGAGCGTGACTCGGAATACAACGAGCATCTGCTGGATTTGATCGGTAAGGGTCCAAGGCAAGATCCGACCTCGACGCAAGATGGTGCATCCCTCGGCACGGAATCCATCGCGACCGAGAAGCAAGCGCTGCTCACGTCGCCGGACCATCCACAGCACGCACGCTACGCGGGTTGCTTGGATGCATGCGCGGACCCCAGCCTGGGATTGGCTACGGGCGATCGGCCGAACGCCGCCGCTGCTTTGGCCGCCCAGTCCATGGCCGACGGTCTGTCGCGCGTGGACACCGTCGTCCAGAACCGGGACGCGACGCTGCTGATCGGTGTCATGGGCAATGTCGAAGATCCGGCGAGTCGGCGCACCGTACTGCCGCGGGACGTCGCGGTGGAGCAGACCGTCGAAGCAAGCACGCAGAAGGTCGACACGTTGATCGAGCAGCAGAACAAGCTTGCGCCGACGCAGTCGCCCGAACGCGAACTGGCGCCGCGCAGCGTCATGGTCTGAGCCCTGCGAACGATAGTGGTCGCGGCGAATCGCGCCGTAACCGCCGGGGGCGACGTCAGATGATCCCGCCACCCGCGCCATGCAGGTATCACCGCAACGACAACGGTCGGCGCGCCGCCGCGCGTAGCAGCATCGAAAAGCCGGCGCTATCGTTTCAGATGATCCCGCCGCCCATGCTCAACCGGATCGCGGCCACGATGATGACAATGGCGTTGAGGATCAGCCCGGCTTTCGCACGACCGCGTTTTTCCGGCGAGGTCATCAGGATGCCGATCGCGGCGATGATCGCGCCGACGCCGGCGAACGGGATGATCAGCCAGTTGCTCCAGCCCAGCAGCGGCACCAGCCCGATGAACATCAGCAGCATTCCGACGATGCCCCAGAGCAGACTGATCAGACCCATGTAATTCCCCTTTGAGGATGGCCGCAGAGGCGCGGACCGGCAATGCGCAAGATGGATGCGCCGCCGGGTAATTCAAGCGTGGACGCCGTCGATCTCCACCGCCAGTTCGCGACGGCAGATCGCGGCATGCAGCAGGACGCGCGGGACCGAGCTGCCGAAACGGGCATCCAGCGCTTGCGACACCACAGGCAGGTCCTCGGCGTCGCGCACGTAGACCTTCAGCCGGGTGCCGGTGCCGAACCCGGCCGGCAGCGCCGGCTGGTGACGGCGGGCTTCCGCCAGCAAAGCGTCGAAATTGGCGAAGGTTTCGCCGATCTGGCCAAGCAGCTCGCCGACATGCAGCGAGGCGTGGCCGACCACGCTGGCGGTACCCGAGAGCAGCAGCGGCATCCGGCTGTCCGGCGGTGGCAGCATCGCGCGGGCGAAACTCGGCGACTGCGGACCGTATTGGCGCGGGTAGCGGTAGGCGCTGACCTGGCGCGGATTCTCCACCGGGGTGCCGCGCCGGCCCGCCGACAGCCAGTAGACCTGCAGCGTGCGCTGGCCGTCGCAGCGGCCGATCGCGGTCGCCGCAGGCAGCTCGATGGTGTCGAAACGGCCCAGCCCGCGGGCACGGCCGACGCAGAACTGGCGGTAGCGCTCGGCGTCGCCGTCGCCCTGGGTGATCGCATCGAGGTAGTTCCATACCCGCAGCAGATGCGGGGTGCGGCTGCCGGAGACGAAGCCGACCAGCTGCGAGTAGGCGCGCTCGGCGGCCTCGCAGATATCGCTGTGGTCCGGGTGTTCGCCCAGTGGTTCGTCGATCTCGATCACGCCGAAAGTCAGCTGGCCGTCGCTCGACCAGCGGATCTGGCCGGTCCGGGCATCCCCCTGGGCGCCGCAGTCGACCGGGCCGGCGCTGCGCCAGTGCTCGAACGGGGCGATGCCATAGGGCTGCAGCGGCACCCGCACATAGCGCGGGTCTTCGCAGTGCGGTGCATCGGTGCCGAAGCCGAAGACGGCCAGGGTGTCTGCGGTGAGCAGGGCGTCCGGGGTCTTCGCTTGAACGTAATCGACGGTCAGCGCTGCGCCGGTCTGGGGCATCGGCCGGCTCATGGCGAAAGCATTGGCGGAACGATGGAAGATCGCGTCGCAGGAGCGGGTCCGCCCTGGACTGTGAACGTGTCGCGCGCCGTGGAGGCGACGGTCGATCTGGGGGACTCCGTTCCCATGCGTGTCGCGCCGATTCTGACCGTCATGCTCTTCTTGTTGCAGTCTGAGACTGGCATCATACCGCGCGGCACGCTGCCGCCGCCCGGTTTCACCGGTTGGCGCCCCGGGCCCGGCATGCCCTCCCCTCGGACCGATCTGCGTCAGCGCGGTCGGCGGGCGCCCCGATGACGTCGTGCAGCCGCCGCTTGCGGTCGCTTCGCCCGGCATGTCCCTTTCACTCTGGATGGTTTGCCATGTCTGCATTGACTCCCGCCGAACTCGCATTGGCGGAATTGCTGGTCGAGAGCCTGAATCTGGACGGCGTCGCCGCCGCCGACATCGACCCCGATGCCCCGCTGTTCGGTGCCGGTCTCGGCCTTGATTCGATCGATGCGCTCGAACTGTCGCTGGCGATCAGCAAGCGCTACGGGTTCCAGTTGCGTTCGGACAACGATGAGAACCGCCGCATCTTCGGTTCCCTGCGCGCGCTGTCGGCGCATGTCGAACAGCACAAGACGGAGTGACCGCCGCCCTGCGGCTGTTGCTGCTGATGGCGTATCTGCCGTTGGCCCATTACGCGGGCACCCGCCACTCGCCGACGCTGGCGGCGCTCGCACTGGGCGACCTGGCGCTGTTGGTGCTGATCGAACCGCTACTGCGTCGGCGTCTGCGCGCATGGCTGGTGTTGGTCGCGACTGTGCCGGCGCTGATCGCGCTGGCGCGTTCGCCTTACGCGTTGACGCCGATGCTGCTGGTGCCGTCGATATTCACGGCGATGATCGGCTGGTGGTTCGCGCGCAGTCTGCGTCCGGGCCGCGAGCCGTTGATCGCCAAGGTCGTGGGTGCGCTGTACGCGCAGGGCGGCATGCCGCTGACGCCGCGGCATCACAGCTACACCCGCCAGCTGACCCTGGCCTGGGCGCTGTTGCTGGCGCTGATGACGCTGGTGAATCTCACGCTCGCGCTGATCGCGGTGCCGGATGGCGTGCTGGCGCAGTTCGGAATCGTCGCGCCCGTCACCGTCACCGAAACACAGTGGTCGTGGATCGCGAACATCGCCAACTACGGGGTGATGGGCGGCTTCATGCTGATCGAATTCCAGTGGCGCAAGCGCGTCTTCCCGGTGCGTCCGTATCGCAATGCCTTCGATTTCGCGCGACGCATGGCGGCGCTGGGCCCTGCTTTCTGGCGCGATTTTTTTCGCTGATGGCGCCATGATCGAATTCAGCATTCCCGCCGACCATCCCTGCCTTCCCGGCCATTTCCCGGGCCAGCCGATCGTGCCCGGCGTGGTGGTGCTGGATCGTGTACTGGCGGCGATCCAAGCACAGCACGGCGCGCTCGGCGCGCTGCGGATGCCGCAGGTCAAATTCCTGCAGCCGCTGTTGCCGGAACAGACGGCGCGGATCGAACTGCAGGCGCTGTCCGACGCGGACACCGTGCCGCCGCGCTGGCGGTTCCGGGTGCTGCGCGAGGACATTCTGATCGCCAGCGGCGAGGTGCACGCGGCATGAGCGACGCGCGATGAGCACCGAGTGGAAACAGCGACCCGAAGGCGGCGGCCGTTTCGCGCTGTGGCTGATCCGCAACATCGGTCGCTACGGCGGGCGCGGTGTCGCGCGATTGCTGCTGTTTCCGATCACCCTGTATTTCCTGATCCGTCGCGGGCCGGAACGCGCGGCGTCGCGCGCCTGGCTGTCGTACGCGCTGGGCCGCCGTGCGACCCTGTGGGATGCGGCGAAACATGTGCATACCTTCGCCGCGACCATCCTTGATCGCGTGTTCCTGCTTGGCGGGGACACCCACCGTTTCGACGTGACCGTAGGCGGCCTGGAAGAGCTGCACGCACATCTCGATCAGGGCCGCGGCATGCTGTTGTTCGGCTCGCATCTGGGCAGTTTCGAAGTGCTGCGGGTGCTGTCGCGGCAGCGGCCGGAGTACACCATCCGCGTGGTCCTCGACAAAGCCCACAACCGGGCGCTGACCGAGTTGCTGGACGCGCTGAACCCCGAGATCGCGGCGACCGTGATCGACGCCGGCCAGGACGGCCCCGGACTGATGCTGGAGATCCAGCAGGCGGTACACAGCGGTGCGATGGTCGCGTTGCTGGTCGACCGCGCGCACCCCGGCGGACAGACCGTGATGGCGCCGTTCTTCGGCCGGGAGGCGCCGTTTCCGATGGCGCCCTGGCAGATCGCCGCCGCGCTGAAGGCGCCGGTGACGCTGGGCTTCGGCCTGTATCGTGGCGGCAGGCGTTACGACCTGATCTTCGAGAACTTCAGCGACGGCATCGACATCCCGCGGGCACAGCGCAAGGACGCGATCGCGGCATTGATCCGGCGTTACGCCGCACGGTTGGAGGATGTGGCGCGTCAAGCACCGTACAACTGGTTCAATTTCTACGATTTCTGGGGCGTCGAGGCGCCGCGTACCGATGACGAACGTGTTGCCGAAGCTCACGCTGCCCACGACCATGCCGACAAAGATCTTGCCGCCGACAAGCCTGCTGCGCCGAATCGTTCCGTCTAGTCTGGCGCTGTCGCTGATCCTGTTCGCTGCGCCGATCTGCGCGCAAAGTGCGGACAGCGGCTGGATTCTGCAGGCGTTGGCGCGGCCGGCGCCGATGCGCACCGCGTTCGTCGAAGTACGCGATTCACCGCTGCTCAAACAGCCGCTGCGCCTGTCGGGCGAATACCGTCGCCCGAGCGACGACACGCTGATCCGCGAAGTCCACGCGCCCTATCGCGAAACCACGACGCTCCGCGCCGGCGAAGCCAGCATCGCCCGCGACGGTAAACCGCCGCGCACGTTCTCGCTCTCGCGGGTGCCGGAACTCGCCGGCCTGCAGAGCAGTTTCGGCGCGCTGCTCGCCGGCGACCGCGCGCGGATCGAACGCGTTTACCGCATCGACGCGCAGGGCGATCGCGCGCACTGGACGCTCACGCTCGCCCCCAAGGACAAGGCGCTGGCCGCGCGCGTCCGCGACATCGTGCTCTACGGTCAGGGCGCCGAACTGCGCTGCATCGAAACCCGTCCGGTCAAGGGCGAACTGCAGCGCACGCTGCTCGCCAGCGCGGCATTGGCGGTGAAGGCGGGCACCGATGCGAACGCACTGCAGGCGCTGTGTCGGAATGGCGTGAAGTGAGCCCCTCACCGGCACTCGCTGCGCTCGATCCTCCCTCTCCCCGCATTGCGGGGAGAGGGTGCCCGACAGGGCGGGTGAGGGGAGCATGACCGCCACTCGCCGCACCGCGCTCGCGCTCGTCTGGTTGATGTTGCTGATCGGTGCCGGATACCTGATCGGCGGCCGTCTGCAGGTGAGTGGCGACCTGCGCAAATTCATGCCCGGCCGCCGCAAAAACAGGCGTGATGCGAAGCCCAAAGCCGCCCGCGCGGCCGGTAACGGCAAGGTCACAGGGTTGTTCGCGGGATTCCGTCGGGAGCGGTGGGCATGAACGCATCGACGAGGACGAGCCTGGCGGTGTTGTGGCTGCTGGTGCTGATCGGTGCCGGATACGTGATCGGCGGCCGTCTGCAGGTGAGTGGCGACCTGCGCAAATTCATGCCGTCCGCCGAAACCCCCGCGCAGAAACTGCTGCTCGACGAACTCGGCGAAGGCCCCGGCTCGCGGCTGCTGCTGATGTCGATCTCCGGCGCCGATGCCGAAACGCTGGCCGTGCAGTCGCAGCGCATCGCACGGACGTTGGCTGCCGACGACCGCTTCAGTCTCGTGGCCAACGGCGGCGAGAACGCATTGGATGCCATTCCGGAGCGCCTCCGCCCGTATCGCTATCTGCTGTCGCCCACACTCGATACGCAGCCGCTCGACGAAGCGTATCTGCGCGACGAACTCGACGCGCGCGTGCAGGATCTCGGCTCGCCGGCAGCGGCACTGATCGA
Source organism: Lysobacteraceae bacterium (assembly GCA_040079515.1). Taxonomy (GTDB): domain Bacteria; phylum Pseudomonadota; class Gammaproteobacteria; order Xanthomonadales; family Xanthomonadaceae; genus Lysobacter_I. Next base: position 44,832 of record JBEBKD010000009.1, on the reverse strand, counting down.
ACCGCTGCTGCCGTCGGATCCGACGCTGGAAACGCTGCGCATCGCCGAAGCGCTGCAGCCGGCGAACGCACCGCAGAGACTGCACGGCGTGTGGTTCGACAAGACCGGGCATGAGGCCCTGCTCGCAATCGAAACCAAGGCGGCGGGTTTCGATCCGACCGGTCAACAGCTGGCCGTGGATGCGATCCGCAAAGCCTTCGACGCCGCGCGCGGCGACAGCAAAACAGCGATGGTCCTGACCGGTCCCGGCGCGTTTTCGGTCGAGATCGGCGGCCGCACGCAGCGCGAGTCGGCATGGATCGGCATGGTCGATACCATCGGCCTGATCCTGCTGCTGTTGATCGCCTATCGAAGTTGGCGCACACCCTTGTTCGGCGTGCTGCCGCTGGCCAGCGCGGGTCTCGCCGGCCTCGGCGCGGTCGCACTGTTGTTCGGTGGCGTGCACGGCATCACCGTCGCCTTCGGCTTCACGCTGATCGGCGTGGTCCAGGATTACCCGATCCATCTGTTCAGCCATCAGCGCGCCGGCATCTCGCCGTGGGCGAACGCACGCGCGATCTGGCCGACGCTCGCCACCGGCGTGGCCTCGACCTGCATCGCGTACGTGACCTTCCTGTTCTCCGGCGTCGACGGCCTGCAGCAGCTCGCGGTGTTCACCATCGCCGGCCTCGGTGTCGCGGCATTGACCACGCGTCTGCTGCTGCCGGCGCTGATCGATCCCGCGCCGCAGGGCTTCGAAAATGGCGATATCGCCGCATCGCCGCGCCTCGCGATGCTCTGGAAAGCGGTGGAACGCGTGCCGCGGCCGCGCGCGCGGCAGCTCGCGTCCCTGGCAGCGCTCGCCATCGCCACCGTCGCATTCGCGCCGGGGGCGTTCTGGCAGAACGATCTGTCCAAGCTCACGCCGGTGCCGGCGGACGCGCTCGCGCAGGATGCGCACCTGCGCGACGCGCTCGGCGCGCCGGACGTGCGCTATCTGCTCGCGGTGCGCGGCGCGACTGCCGAAGAAACGCTACAGCGCGTCGAGGCGTTGCATCCGAAGCTCGACGACTTGATTGCGGGCAAGGCCATCGCCGGCTACGACAGCGCGGCGCGCGTACTGCCGAGCGCCGCCACCCAGCGCGCGCGCCAAGCGACGCTACCGGCTTCGGAGACGCTGCGTACGTCGCTCGATGCCGCGGTTGCGGCGACACCGTTCCGCAGCGATGCTTTCGAGGATTTCGTCGTCGATGTCGAGCGCGCGCGCACCGCCGCACCGCTGACGACGCGCGATCTCGCCGGCACGCCGCTGGCGACGCGGATCGGCGGTCTGTTGCTGGAAAACCAAGACCACTCGACCGCATTGATCTCGATGGCCGGTCTGTCCGACCCGGCGGCGGTCGCGCGCGCGACGGCTGCGCCTGGCGTCGAACTGCTGGATATGAAGACCGCTTCCGAATCGCTGGTCGAAGCTTATCGCCAGCGGGTGCTGCTGGCGCTTGCGGTCGCCGTACTGCTGCTGGCAGCAACTGTCTGGCTCGCGCTGCGATCGCCGCATCGCGCGATGCGCGTGCTGCTGCCGATGGCGCTGACGACGCTGATCGTTCTTGCCGTGTTGCGCGCGTTCGGGGTCGAACTGACCCTGTTCCATCTGGTCGCACTGATCCTCGCCGCAGGGCTCGGCCTCGATTACGCATTGTTCTTCGAGCATGCCGGCGACGACTACGAAGACCAGCTGCGCACGCTGCACGCGCTGATCGTCTGCAGCCTGATGACACTGCTGGTGTTTTTCCTGCTGGCGCTGTCGTCGATTCCGGTGTTGCGCGCGATCGGCGTCACCGTCACCCTGGGCGTGATCGGCAATTTCGTGCTCGCGCTGTCGATCGCGCGGCATCCTGTGAATGCTCATGCAGGAGCGACGGAAGTCGCGACAGGCCGCGAATGAACTTGCCGAAGCCCGTCGCGACTTCCGTCGCTCCTACAGGGTCCATCGGTCCCGCAGGAGACAGCGCATGATCGCGCGCCACGACATCGAAGCGATGATCCCGCACAAAGGCGGCATGTGTCTGTGGGACGAGGTGATCGACTGGGACGCGCAGCGCATCCATCTGCGCACCCGCAGCCATCGCGATGCGGCCAATCCGCTGCGCCACGACGCGCGCTTGCGCGCGGTGCACCTGTGCGAATACGGCGCACAGGCGATGGCGGTGCACGGCGGGCTGCGTGGCGCAGCGGTGGGCGAAGAACCGAAGGTCGGGTTCCTGGTCGTGCTGCGCAATGTCGATTTGCGCGTCGCCCGTATCGATGATCTCACCGATGTGCTGGAATGCGAGGCGGAGTTGTTGGCGGAAAGCGCAGCGAGTCAGCAATATGGTTTCAGGATTCTGCATGCAGGTGAAGTCATTGCCGAAGGACGCGCGGCGGTGATGTTGCAGCCGTGACTGCAAGTCGCGACGCGATGTTCACCTCCCCTTGCGCATCGCGCAGGGGGAGGTCGGGAGGGGGTGCTTTACCTGATCCGATTGCAGCACCCCTCCCCAACCCTCCCCTTCGCTGCGCGAAAGGGAGGGAGCAGGTCCCGGCTTTCCATTGCTCTTGAACCATTCGACCAGGAGACACTTCGATGTCGAACACCCCACAACGCCGCGCCATCGTCACCGGCGGCAGCGGCGATCTCGGCGGCGCGATCTGCCGGCGGCTCGCGGCCGATGGTGCGCATGTGATCGTGCATGCGAACGGCAATCCCGCGCGCGCCGAAGCAGTGCGCGACGGGATCGTCGCGGGCGGCGGCTCCGCACAGGCGGTGGCGTTCGATGTGGCCGATGGCGACGCGGCGCGCGCGGCGCTGACCGCGCTGCTTGAGGGCGGCCCGATCCAGATCGTGGTCAACAACGCCGGCATCCACGACGACGCGCCGATGGCGGGCATGCGCGAGGAGCAGTGGAAGCGCGTGATCGACGTATCGCTGCACGGCTTCTTCAATGTGACCCAGCCCCTGCTGTTGCCGATGGCGCGCAAGCGTTGGGGTCGCATCGTCAGCATATCCTCGGTGGCGGGAGTGCTCGGAAATCGCGGTCAGACCAATTACGCGGCCGCGAAGGCCGCGCTGCATGGCGCGACCAAATCGCTGGCCCGCGAAATGGCCAGTCGCGGCATCACCGCGAATGTGGTCGCGCCTGGCGTGATCGCCGGCGCGATGGCGCAGCACGCGTTTCCGCCCGAGACGATCAAGCAGATGGTGCCGGCCGGCCGCGCCGGGACGCCGGATGAAATCGCTGCGCTCGTGGGGTTCCTGTGCGGTGGCGATGCCGGCTACATCAACGGCCAGGTGATCGGGATCGACGGAGGCATGAGTTGAGTCGCGATGCGTCGAACACGCGAGTCGAATACCCGACCGGCCGAATCCCGCACCGCCTGCGGGCAGGTGACGTTTCCATCCCGGCCGCACATGCGGCCTCAACTTCCGAGGTGAAAAAGATGCGCATTAAAACAGTGTTCGCCGCCGCCTTGCTGCTGATCGCGGTGCCGTTGGTCGATGCCGCCGAATTCAAGAAGCCGGCCGACGACGCCAGGAATCCGCCGCCGGCCGTGATCCTGAACACCTACCAGCGCTTCGAGATGGCGCCGGTCGCGATGGACGCGCCCTATGCCGGCCAGAAAGGCAACGAAGTCGCGCGCGAATACCTGCAGGGCAATCTCGACGAGCGCGTCGGTGCCGTGCTCAAGGCATGGAACGAAAAGCCGGCGGGAGACGCGCCGCGGACGTTGAAGATCGAACCGAAGATGACGCATGTCCGCTTCATTTCCGGCGGCAAACGTTTCTTCGCCGGCGGCTTCGCCGGAAAGTCGTGGGTCTATGTCACCGCGAAACTGACCGACGCCCAGACCGGTGCGGTCGTGGGCGAGCCCGGTTTCTATCAACAGGCCAGCGCACTCGGCGCCGCCTGGACTTTCGGCACCACCGACAAGACCATGCTGATCCGCATTTCCAGCATGCTCCGCGCGTATCTGCAGCAGAACCACGACAAGACGGTCGAGACGCCGGTGATGGTCGCACCGGAAGTCGACGACTGAGATCGTCTACGCACGCAGTCGCGACAAGGGCCGCTCATGCGGCCCTTGTCGTTTTCGTCGCCGATCCCCGCTGCTTACGCCGCGGTGGCGTACCAGGCCGACGCCAGCAGCGGTCCGGTCACGACGCCCTGCATCAGCGCCGCCATCCCGCAGTCGTCGATATCGCGATGCGATGCGCGCGCCCGCGACAATATTTCGGATGCCAACCATTCCATGCGCGAAACGTTGTCGTGGATGCGCCGCTCGAATGCGGCATTGTCGAGCGCATCGTGCAGTGCGCGGTTCATTTCGTGGAACCAGTCGATGTTGAACTGGTCGAGCAGGCGTCCGTCGAGCGTTGCGGGATCCGGCGGATTAGCGGCGCGGTTGCGTTCGCCCCACGTCCGCAGCAGCGACTGCATCGCCAGATTCAGATCGCGTCCACGCTCGAACTGCGGGCGCAGCTGTCCCAGCATCGCGATCTCGGTCAGCTTGTCGCCGCAGAACAGCGGCGCCAGCAGCGACCAGTAATAGGTGTAGTCCCAGATCACCTTCACCGGCATCACCTGTGCGTCGCCGAACAGCGGGTACTGGTCGCGATACAGCGTCATCGTGTTCTCGAAAAACCCGAAGTGAAGTTGCTGGTAGATATCGGCGTAGGCGGCGAAAGGTCTGCCGGCGCGTTCCTTGCCGATCAGATCGCAGATCAGGGTGTTGGAGATCGCGATGAAATCGCTGCCCGGCGAATAGAACGGATCGGGAAACAGGCCGGCTTCGCCGGTCAGCGCCCAGCGGTCGCCGCTGAACAGCTGCTTGCAGCCGTGCGAGAAGTGGCGCAGGAACAGGAAGTCCTGCAGCCTGTGCTCCGGCGCGTCCAGCGCTTCGGCGACGCGCGGCTGGCGTTCGCGCAGCCACGCCATGGCTTTTTCGTGGGTGTTCATCGTGTCCAGTGGATGCATCGTCGCGTCGCAGACGATGCCCAGCGAATGCGCGCCGGACGACAGCGGAATCAGCCAGAACCAGTAGCCGGGGCCGCACATGTGGTTGGTCGAACGCCAGCGGTCCGGCGGCGTGCAGCGCGTCAGCCAGTCGGTATCGTCCGACCACAGTTTCGGATCGACGATGCCGTCGACGCGCCACCACACCGCATTGGCGTCGTGGCGTTCCGGCGTGGCGAGATCGAATTTTCGTTTGAGAAGACCGGCGCGGCCACTGGCATCGACGACCCAGCGCGCGGCGACGGTGCGCGTGTCGCCGTCGCGCTCGAAGGTGATCGCATGCGGCGCGTCGCTGACGCTCATATCGAGACCGCGTACCGTCGCGCCGTCGTGGAAACGCACGCCGAGCCTGCGCGCTTCTTCGCCGAGGAAATTCTCGAAACGTCCGCGATCGATCTGCCACGACGGCGTCGGCAGGAGCCGGCTGACGCCGAGTTCGGTGCAGCGGTCGATGTCGCGACGGCCGTCGCTGAAGAAGAAGCGGAAACCGAATTTGCGGATGTGTTCGCGGTCGAGGTGTTGGCGCAGACCGAGCACGTTGGCGAAGTAATGCGCGCCGATCTCGACCGTGGATTCGCCGACCTTGAACGCCGCTTCCGGGACCGGATGCTTGCGGCGTTCGAGTACAACGATGTCGATGCCCGGATCGCGGCGCTTGAGCTGGATCGCGAGCGTGAGCCCGGCGAGACCGCCGCCGAGGACGACGACATCGTGCGTAGTCAGATCGTGCGTGGTGTTCGCGCTGTTGCTGGAAGACATGTCGGTCACTCGCGATGGGCGGTCGTGAATTCACCGCTCGGATCGTCGATCAGCGGTGGGTTGGCACGCGCGCGCCGGTATTCGCGGATCACGTGACCGTAACGCCAGACCTGCGCCACGACATGCGAGGTGATCGCATACAGGTCGCGGAACAGCCGGAAATGACTCTTGCGGAATGCCTGCGGCGCGTCCGCAGCCTGGTAACGGGTTTCGATCGGGACGCCGACGACGCGTGCGCCGGCACGGCGGGCGGCCGAGATCAGCAGCTGCGCTTCGAAGACGAAACCTTCGCCGGGAACGTCGCGCAGGGTGAACACCGATGCCGGATACAGGCGCTGACCGCTCTGGGTGTCGCGGACCCGGAAGCCGCAGCCCCAGGCGATGCCCCAGTCGCCGAAATCGTTGCCGATCCGGCGGTACAGTGGCTGCGACGCGCGTTTGCGCAGCCGCGCGCCGATGATCACGCAGCCGGGATGACGGTTGGCGACGGCGATCAGTCGCGGGATGTCGCTGGCCGCATGCTGGCCGTCGCCGTCGATGGTGGTGACCGCCGCCATGCCGAGCCGTTCCGCTTCGCGAAAGCCGTCGCGCAGACTCGCGCCTTTGCCCATGCGTTGCGGATGGCGCAGCAGGGTGACCGGCAGGTCCGCGATCCTGTCGGAGGTGCCGTCGTCGGAGCCGTCGTCGATCACGATCACGCGGTCGCATTCGCCCAGCGCGCCTTCCACCACTTCGCGGATGCGCAGCGCTTCGTTGAGCGCGGGAATCACGACCGCGACATTGGTTCGATCAAGCACCGTCGTCCGGTCCGGCATCGTGGCCTCATCCATAAGCGATCTCCACCGACATCACCCGGCCGGGGCCGGCATGCAGCGACGCGCGGGTGGTGCCGGCGGCCAGCGCATCGAACAAGGGCAGCATCGGCACCATGGGATTCGTGCCGGCATGACGACCGAGCGCGCCCGGCGCATCCGCCTCGCCGTCGGCCAGCCGTATCGCGATGCGCGGGCCATGGCCGCCGCGCGACAACAGCAATGCGCCGCCGAGCAGACCGCTGCAATGATGTATCGAATGCAGCGGACCGGTGGCGCCGGTGTCGTAACCGACCAGCAGCACCGCTTCGGCGCCGGCATCGAGCTGCATCAGCGCTTCTAGCAGGCCCTCGGCGAAGCTGGCGTCGTAGGCGCTGATCGCGGTCGCGGCCTGCATGCAATGCGCGCCGATCGTCCAGTAGCCGGCGGCGGCGTTGTGTACGGAGTTGTGGAATTTCGTCGGCGAGATCGCGGTGGGATCGCTGGCCAGCGTCGCGCACATGTAGTCGGTGATCGACAGATCGCCGTGGGTCGAGGTGAACACCGATGGCAGCGTCGCGGGGTCGCGGCCCGCCGCCGTGCATGCGGCAAGCGCAACATCGAGCGCGACCGCCACCGATTCCGGCGCGCGCCGACGTTCGTTCGGCGCCAGCAGCTGCGGCGCGGGTTTGCCCGCGACGCCTTCGGGCAAACCGCCGGTCGCGACGAAGTCGCACGCGTGCCGCCACGACGGCAGGCCGTTGTTCCAGTAGCCGATGCTTTCGATGGTGGCGGCGAGTGCGGTCATGCGCGTCCGAAGACCAGCGACGCATTGTTGCCGCCGAAACCGAAGGAATTGTTCATCGCGTATCGAATGTTTCGCTGGACGTCGTCGAAGCGGATCTGCGGGCCGCAGGCGGAGTCGCGCTGTGGCTCGTCGGTGTAGAGCATGCCGGGCAGCCAGCCGGACTCCAGCGCGATCAACGCGAACACCGATTCGACGATGCCGGCCGCGCCGAGCGTATGCCCGACCCAGCCTTTGGTGGAACTGGCGTGCAGCGTGTCGTCGAACAGGCCGCGCACCGCGAACGCTTCGGCCGTGTCGTTCGCGGGCGTCGCGGTGCCGTGCAGATTCAGATAACCGACATCGTCCGGCGCGATGCCGGCGCGCGCGAGCGCATCGGCCATCGCCAACCGCGCCCCGAGACCTTCCGGATGCGGCGACGACATATGGTGCGCATCGCTGCTTTCGCCGTAGCCGCACAGTCGCGGATCCGGATCGCGATCGCCGGTCATGCGCTCGAGCAGCGCATAACCACCGGCCTCGCCCAGCGACAGGCCATCGCGACGCGTATCGAACGGCATGCACGGATGTTTCGACACCAGCCCCAGCGCGTTGAAGCCGAACAGCACGCTGCCGCAGAGCGTATCGACGCCGCCGATCAGCGCCGCGTCGACCACGTCGGCGTGGATCAGCCGCGCCGCCTGCGCGAAGACTTTCGCGCTCGACGAGCACGCAGTGGCCACGGTCACGCATGGTCCGCGCAGCCCGGTGGCGAGCTGCAGGAAACGGCCCAGAGAATGCGGCGTATGCAGTAGCGGTTGACGCAGGTCTGCGGGAAAGGTTCCACGATCGAGGCGCGTGTAGGCCTCTTCGCTGGCGCCGATGCTCGATGTCGACGTGCCGATGACGATCGCGACGCGTTCGGCGCCGTGACGCGCGCGCAGCGCGGCGATGCCGTCGAGGATGCCGTCCTGCTGCAGCGCCAGCCAGGCGAGGCGGTGGTTGCGGCAGTCGAACGGCGCCAGCTCCGGTGGCAGCACCACGTCTTCCACGCCCGCGACACGACCTATCCAGGTGTCGAGGCGTGCATCGGCGATGGCGCCATCGCCGAAATCGTTGCGTCGCAAGCCGCTGCGCCGCGCACGCAGCGCTGCGGCCTGGGCCTCGCGGCCGTGGCCCAGCGCGGTGGTGGCGGTGTAGGCGCGGATCGCGACCGGCGTCATTCGGGAAAGAGGCATCGTTGCGGAGGGCGCCGCGTCGCTCATGAATGGAACAGTCCCGGATTATAGCGATCCGCCCGGAATCCCGGCGAGGCGGGTCGTTCAGTGTTCGCATTGGCGATCCGGAACGGATCAGGCACGATGGCCGTCTGCGGCCGCCCAGGGGAGTTCATATGTCGATACGTATCGTCATCGGTGTGCTCGTGGTGTGGGCTGTACTCGTCGCGCCTGTCGTGCTCGCGAAAGATGCGGCGATCGAAATGGAGCTCGATCCTGGAGAGGCGTCATTGCAGATCGAATTCTCCGAACCGATGCGGGTGTTGGACAACATCGAGCTGCGCAATCTGGTGTCGTCGGACCCGGCGCGCCGTTATGTCTGCGTGTGGCAGGACGATGTCGAACTGAGCTGCGACATCGACGGCGATCCGTTGCCATCTGCGACCCAGGTGACGATCACGCTGGCGGAAGGGTTGCAGACAGCGGCCGGCAAGCGTTTGCCCGCGCGGACGCTCAGAATCGAAACGGATCGACCCAGCCTGAGGGCCAGTATCGAACGCTGGGATGGGGCGCGGCCGCAGGTCGTCCTTGAAAGCGCAAGCGTGCTCGAACCGGAGCAGGCGGCACGGGTACTCCGCCTGCGCAGCGGCAACCGGGAGTGGTCGAATCTGACTTTGCGGGCGCTGCCGTTGACGAAATACGCCTGGCCGAAGTCGCGTTTCGCGCTGGACCTGCCCGAAGACATCGATCCTGGTATCGTCGCCGAGCTGCGGATCGTGCCCGGATTGCGCAGTTCCGAAGGCCCGCTGCCAGGCGATCAGAATGCGCGGCTCCTGCGCTTCCTCGATCGCGAACCGTTCCAGCTCCGCTCGGTCTCCTGCGCAGGGCCGTCGCGTCCGGTTCGGCGCGCGGCGCGGAACGGTCTGCTCGGTACCCAATGCGTGCCCGGCGAGCCGATTTCGCTGCTGTTGTCTTCGCCGCTGGACGACGAAGGCCGCAGTGCGCTCGTCGCAGCGTTGCCGAAGACCCTGGTGGTCCGTGAATGGAGCGAAGAGTCTTGGTGGTCGGGCAGATCGGGCGATGCGGAGATCCAACGCCGGCAAGCGTCCCGGCTCGAGTTGCGGTTCGATGCGCCGCTGACCAGCGAAACGTTCGATCTCGGCACCGCGATCCACGATGCCGAAGGCCGCGCGCTGTCGCCGGTGCGGCTGCGCATCGCCAACAGCGAGGCAAGGCCGCAGCTGCAGGCATCGGCGCGCGCGCTGCTGCTCGGCGATCCCGTGCGCGACCCGATCCGCAGCATCAATGCCGAACCGGGAGAGTTGCGGGTGGATGTGCTCGACAGTGCATTCGCCACGACGCGTGTGAACGCTCCCGACTCGCGCGGCGCGGTGGCGGGCGTCAACACCGATGCCAGCGCCGGCGCGCTTGCCGCGGGCGGTTGGGCGCAATGGCGTCACGGCGATCGCGGGACGATGCATGTCGCCGCGCCGCAGTTCGAACTCAGCGTCTACGCCGTCCAGCGCGAACTGGTGGCGTGGGCCACGGAATGGAACGGCGGCGCAGCGGTCGTCGATGCCGACATCGAACTGCTGTTGTTCGTCGATGGCGAACCGCCGCAGCGGATCGTCGCAGGGCGCAGTGGTCGCGATGGTCTGCTGCGCCTGCGTCTGCCCGACGATTTCCGTCTGCCTGCGCAGAAGCGCGGTGTTCCGCCGCCGCAATGGCTGCTGCGCGCGCATGCCGGTCGACGTCTCGCGGTGCTGCCGTTGGACGCAGCGCAGGGCTACGGTTTGAATCTCGGCGCGTATCGCATCGATACGCGGCTGTGGGGCGTCGCCGACCGGCCGCTGTACCGCGCCGGCGACACCGTGCGCTATCGCCTGTGGCTGCGCGAGCGTCGCGACGGTCGTCTACGGCGCATGCCGGAGGTCGTGCCCGTCGAGTTGAGCCTGTATTTCAGGGATGAAGACAAAACGCTGCGCACCTGGACAGCGACGCCCGACGACTTGGGCGGCATCGTCGGCGAGGAACGGCTGCCGCAGCACCTGGTCGACGGCAACTACTGCATCCGGACGCAAGCGACATCGTATGCGCACAATCGCGTCTGCTTCTTTGTCGGCACCTATCGTTCGCAGGATCTCTGGGCCGAGGCAAGCGCCGAAGACCGCGTGCTGCGCGACGGCGACACGTTCACCGCCGATATCGCGGCCGGGTATTACTCCGGGGGCGGCGCGGCCAACGTCGCACTGGGTCGTGTCTCGACGATGCTCACCGGCTTGCCGTTGTCGACGGCGTATCCCGCCTATGCCGATTACGGTTTCATTGACGTGGACAGAGGCATCCGCAGCGGAGGTGTGCCGCTGCAGGGCGAGTCGCGCGACTGGGGCAAACTCGACCGCGAGGGCAAGGCGCGGGTGGCGCTGCCGCTGAAATTCGAGCTTCCCGAAGGCAATACCGAAGCCGATCTGCCCGCGTTCGGCCGGCTGCAGTTGACCGCCGAGGTCAAGCTGGAGGCAGGCGAAGGCAGCGTCAGCAACGCAGCGCAGGCGCGCTATGCGCGTTACTCGCGCTATGTCGGTCTGCGCATCGCGCCGCGCTGGTTCGATGCGAGTACGCCGTTGCGCCTCGATGGCGTGGTGATCGATGCCGATGGCCGTGCCCAGGCCGGCGCGGCCATCGATGTCGCGGTCGAATATCTACCCGGTTTCGGCGATATCGACGACAAGGATTCGAAGCGCGAAGCCATCGCCCGCTGCGCTGTGATCGCTGGCGCTACCGCAACTTGTCATTTCCCGCGCAAGCGCAGCGGCCGCTACCTGCTCACCGCGCGCAGCGGCGATGCGGCGCCGGTCGAAATCGCGCGTTACGTCTGGGCCGGCGGTCGCGAAAGCGCCAGCGAGGAGCGGGTCGCGATCGAACTGCTCGAAGCGCCGGCTACGCCCGATGCGCCAGCGCGGCTGTTGTTGAAACAACCGTATGCGCATGCCCACGCGCTGATCGTGGTCGCGTCCGAGGGCGCGTTGCTCGAGTCACGTGTGATCGCCATCGACGGCGGCGCGCGCGAGATTCTGCTGCCGCTGGATGCCGATGGGCGCAGCCTGATACAGGTGTATGCGCTGGTGCGGGAGCGTGCCGACGCCGGCATCGATGCGGATGGCCTGCGTCTGCCGGCGAAGAGCGAAGCGGTCTGGGTCAATGTGACCGTTCCGAGGCGCGACCGCGCACCTCAGCTGGTGCTCGCACTCGACACGGATCGCGCTGTGCCGGCGCAGGTGGTACGTCTGCGCCTGCACAACCGCGGCAACGTACCGCGCACTGCGACGCTGGCGGTGTTGGACGATGCGGTGCGTGCGCTGGGGACCGAGTGGTGGTCGGGCTTCGACCCGAAAGGCAAAGGCTGGCTGGGCATGCGGCCGGACGAGTGGAGCAACCGTCCGTTCCTGGCTGGCTTCAGCCTCTGGAACAAGGCGCCATGGCAGCAGCGGTTGCCGTGGCCCGGTGCGCGTCAGCCTGTAGAAGACGCTGTGCAGACGGAGGCAACCATGGAGACCGCAGCGGGCGCCGCTGCGGGCGAGCCGCCGCCGGTGATGTTCGACGAACCCCGCCCGGCAGATGCGCCGCGTCCCGCATCCGCGCCTGCAGCAGCACCCGCGCGTGAGAAGGAAGAAGCAAGGGCCGCGATGATCGTCAGTGAAGCGCCGTCGCCCGGTGGGTACGCTTCATCCGAACCCGACGATTCTCTGGATATGGTGACGGTCACAGGCTCACGGATCGCGCGCGTGGATGAGTTCTCGCAAACCGAGGGCACGGCACCGGTACTGGCAATCGATCGCGCGCAGATCGCGGCCAAAGGCGTGAAGCAGGCAGGCGATGTGCTGCCGGATCTGGACAATGGCCGCCTGCGCGAAGGGCCTGGACGAGGCGATTCCAACGCCACGCCGCATGCGCAGCGCGTGGCCGATGCCAAAGCGCTGTTCGGCGCGCGTCTGCGCAGCCACTTCGCCGATACCGCACTGTGGCAGCCGGACATCCGTCTTGCGCCGGGCGAAACCCGCGTCATCGAGTTCACGGCTCCCGACAACCTCACCCGCTGGCGCGCAGTCGCATGGAGCAGCGACGCCGACGATGGTTTCGAAATGGCCGAGGCCACGCTCGAAGTCGGGCTGCCGCTGGAAGTGCGCCTGCAGACACCGGTGCGCGTGTATCCAGGCGATCGTGCCGACCTGCTCGCCAACGTGCGTCAGAGCAGCGATGCTGTCGTCGAAGTGGATGCGACTCTGCAGATCGACGCGCTCGGCGTCGATGCGACCCGCGCGCTCGCGATGACGCCGCATGGACAGACGACATTGCCGCTGCGCATTGCGCCGGTCGATGCCGATCTTCGCGGACAGGCCGATGGCGCATCGCGAACGCTGTCGGCGGTGGCGGCCGTGCGCAGCGGCGACAACCGCGATGCGGTGTCGGCATCGATCGAACTCGCCTCGCCGACCATCGAAGCGCGCAAAGTGCAGGCCGGCTGGTTGGGCATCACCCCGCTGAGCCTCGACGCGCCGACCCTGCCGCGCAGCGCCAGCGATATCGCGCTGCGGGTCTCGCTGTTACCTGGCGCCGATGCGCTGGTGCATCGCTGGATCGACGATCTGAATGCCTACCCGCACCGCTGCTGGGAGCAGATTCTCAGCCGCGGCGTTGCGGCGGCGATCGCGATCGAGCGCGGCGACGGCGAACGCTGGCCCGATGCGAAAGCCGCAGTGCAGGAAGCGCTGGAGAATGTCGCGGTATTCCAGGGAGAGAATGGCGCCTTCCGTTATTTCGCCGACGCCGAGGACCCGGGTCGCTACGAAGAGGAGAAAGCGCAGCACGCGCTCACCGCCTACAGCATGCGTGCGCTGCGTCTGCTGCGCGACATGGGCCATGCAGTGCCCGCCGATGCGCTGAGCCGCGGCGAAGGTTTTCTGCAGCGGCGCAGCCAGTCATCGGGCGATGACAAGGCGCAGGCCGAACAGACCGCGTTCGTGGCGGCCGGGCAGACACGACCCGGCCGCGCCGTTCTCGATGCGCTGTGGCGGCAGTGGCCTGCGTTCGGCCTGCCGGCACGGGTGGCGACGACGCGTGCGATGCTCGCCGGCGAACATCCGGCCGCAGGCGAGGCGGTCGCGCGGCTGCGCGCGGCGACGAAGACGCGCGGCGAAACCCGTGTGCTGCGCAGTGCTGCGCGCAACGACCGCTGGATGAGTTCCGATCTGCGCGAGCAGTGCGAATTCATCGGCATGCTGTTCGACTTTCCGCAATCCGGCGACGTCGCGCTGCGGCGCGCACTCATCGCAGGGCTTGGCGATCTCTACGCCGGCGGATCGGCGTCGGTGGATACGCAAACCGGCGCAAGCTGTCTGAGCGCGCTGCGCGCGCTCGACAAGCGTCGGCCGGGAGATGCGGCCGCGCTCGATATTGCCCACGGCGAGGAACGCGGCAGTCTGCGTCTCGAATCCGGCCAGCCCGCACCATCATGGCAGCGCGCGCTCACTCCGGAGACGGCGAAGGCGCGACTGCGGCTGACGCCGCGCATCGAAGGCGATGCTCCGGCCAGCTATATCGCTGAAACGACTTACCGCGAAGATTCGCGCGAAGCCCGTTCGACCGCCGTCGGTTTCGCATTGGCACGGCGCTACGAAGTGCTGCGCGAACGCGGATGGGTCGCGCTCGAAGGACAGACGCTGGGCGACGGCGACTGGCTGCGGATCACGCTGACGCTCGATACCGCCGCAGATCGATACTTCATCGCGATCACCGACGCCGTGCCGGGCGGTCTGCGTCCGACCGATCTTGCGCTGAGCGGCGTCGCCGGACTGGATCTGCAGCAGGTGTCCGACGAAGGCAGCGAGTGGTTCCGCACGCGCCGGCTCGATCCGCGCGCACCGAAGTTCTACGCCGAATTCCTGCCGGCGGGCAGGCACGAAGTGCATTACTTCGCCCGCGTCGGCAACAGCGGCGATTATCTCGCGGCGCCCGCGGTCGCGGAATTGATGTACGGCGAAACGACCCGCGCGCGTACCGCGGCGGAGCGGATCGCAATCGCGCCTGCTTCCGTGATGCCGTCACAAGAACCTGCAGACTGAGCGCATGGGCAGCACAGGACCGTGAGAGACCGTCACGAAGACAACCGCATGCATCGTCCTGCCGGCGGTCATGTCCTCTGCGCACGCTCAGAGCGTCTCCGCTGCGGCGCAGCAGCAGGCCCTGCAGGACAGTGAAGTCCGGGTGTTCGTGATGCTGAACGACCACGGCCGTACGGTGTATTGGCAGATTGGAACCCGCACAGCGGTTTCCAGAAGGGACGCCGCCGCGTTCCGGTGTCGCTGCTGCCGGTCATCGCACAGGCGCTCGACGCCACGCTCGATGCGCTCGTCAACGACGAAACGCATGCAGTAGCCGCCGTGCCGAAGAAGCGCGGGCCGCAGAAGAAGATTCAGCAACAGATGAAGTTGATCGAGACGCTGCCCATCGCCAAGCAGCGCGTCATCGCCCAATTGATCGACTCGATGCTGCAGAGCAACGCATAAGCAAGAAGCCCGCACAGAGCGCGGGCTTCTTGCTTTCATTCGGTGGGCGTGAAGCCCACCCTACGGTCCTCATTGCGCCGTACGGCCGTACGGTCCTCCAGAACGCATGGCTTGTACGGGTTACAGGCCTTAATCCGTTGAATCGGAAGATATCGTAAATGTTTTTTGCAGCAATCTCGCATTTATTCAAAACGAGCGGAGCCCTGCTCAAGTACCCTTGAACCAAATTGTATAGCTGTGACTCCAATTTCTTCTTCCTGCAACACCCAATTCATCTGTTTGGCGGAGGAAGTGGTATTGGTGCGCCAGGGTTATCTCGAATATCACGCAAAACTCTTGAAGCATCCGCATCCCCTTTCTCGGCAGCCTTCTTCAGCCAATAAATGGCTCTCTTCTTTTCCAATGAATTTTTCTGTGAGAGCAAATCTAACGCAAAATTATATTGCGCTATGGGATCGCCATTTTCAGCAGCGATTTGCGACCAGTAGCGCCTTGGCTTTGGCTCCTTGAGATAATGCTCTACGCATTGAAACGCAGCTTTTTGATCTCCGAGCAATGCCCTATCAACAGGGCAATCGGCAATCGATCCCGGAATTACCAGATCGCTCTGTTGCTGATTCTGTGAGTATCCGGCCTGGGCTATTAAGCAAGCGAGAGTCAGCAAGATGCCTTTGCAAATAATTTTAGTTTCCATAAGGGGAATACATCCTCCACTTTGCGCCAGGAAGCGGGATTGCTTTTGAACTATTTTGCGGGGCTTCTACGCCAATGAATATTTTTCCATTTGCAGGAAACCCAACCTCAAGCGGCGTTGCCTCAACAGGCTGTCTTGACCATTTCGCAAGATCGTCCGCAAAGCTCCTTCCGTCGATCTTCCTACCTGCCTCACAGGCAGCAACCCGAATCCTCTTGTACTTGCCCTTCGTGTACTCATCCCTGATGAGCTCCCATGCTCTTTGTCCACTCACAGATTTCCCATCAGGCCCGCGAACGGTAACTGTGTCCAATCTGCCATGCGTGGCAATGGTAAAGGTGCCTTTGGGCGACACGTAATTAACAGAGCCCTGGTAAAACGTTCCATTACCATTTCGCTCGAACCAAATTGCTTCTGCCGCCAAGCCCATCGGATCGATTCCGATCAGCGGGTTTCCGTCGACATACCCGTAAGTGCTGATACCACCGATTAGCCCGATCGGATCGCTCTGTGAGTACCGCCCCGCACTCGGATCGTAATCCCGGAAGTAGTTGAAATTCATCCCACTGACGCTGTCGAACCGCTGCCCCGCAAACCGCATATCGAACACGAAGGCGGTCGTGTCGCCATCCGGGTCCTGATTCGGCGCCGTCGTCCCGAAGGCTTCGCCGCTCAGGTCCCAGCGCCAGACCGCCGCGCCGCTGGCGCCGCGCGTCGGGTCGACCACCACCCGCGGTGTGCCCAGCGCATCCGCTTCGATGTAATGCAGCGCCTGACCCGACGCCGTGGTCGCCAGCAAGCCGACGGGCAGATCGCCCTGCCAGATGACCTGCTGCGTCGACGTACCGGCGCTGTCGTAGTCGCCGACCCAGTGACTCGCTTCGTCGTACAGGCTGTAGGTGCTGGTGCCACCCACGAGTTTGCGCACCTGCTCGCCTTTGCCGTTGTACGCGTAGTTCATCAGCACCGTGGACCCGGATTTGACCTGGCTCATCCGGTTCAGCTCGTTGTACACATAGGCCTTCGTGCCGATGCTCAGGGTATTGCCGTTGGCGTCGTAACTGCGGCCGGTCGCGCCGACGCTGTTCAACCGATGATTCGTGGTCGGGTAGCTGTAGGTGCTTGTCGACGCGCCGATGGTCGCGCTGGTGCGGTTGCCGGTCTTGTCGTAGGTGTAGGCCTGCAGCACCGCGCTGGTGCTGCCGTCCTTGCTGTCGAGCAGCCGACCGAGCGCGTCGTAGCCGAACCTCCGCAGCGGCGGGTCGGTCTGGTTGCCGTTGCGCAACGTCTTCAGGTTGCCGACCTCATCGAACTCGTAGCCCACGCTGAGCCCGCCGCTGCCGCTCACCTGCACGATCCGGCTGGCCGCTCTTGCTGTAGGTGCGGGTCATGACCCGGCCGTTGCCGTAGGTCCACTGCGACACCGGGCCGAAGGGGTCGTACAGCGCATTGTGCAGCAGCACCTGACGGCCGATGCCGCGACGGCTGAGGCCGATCTCAGCAACGCGGCCCTGGGTGTCGTAGAGATAGTCCAGCTCGGCGTTGTCCGGTAGTGGGTGTCCTAGTGTTCGTTGTTCAAACACGACGCCCCCGCGACTGTCGCAGCGTGAGGGTGCGGGATCACCGCTCCGGAAATGTGCGAAAAAATCGTTGCGTTATCGAACCGCAACAACCATGCGTAGGGCGGAACCGCCGCAGGCGATTCCGCCATTGCCACACAGTCAATTCGGAATTCAATCGTAGCGAATGGAGGAAGACGGTGTAATCCGCTTCGCGGGTTACACCCTACGAATACGCCGTACGGCCGTTACTCATTGCGCCGTACGGTCGTGCCAACAAATTTCCATAGGCACATGGGCCATAACAAACAACAAGAGATCAACACTGCCACTTTGCTAACCGCATCCAACGGCAAATAGAAATTGATGCAATCCCCGTTGCCAACGCACTCAAAAGGCGCCTGAAAAGTTCCGAACAGGTACCAGAACAAAAACGGAATCGCAACAACAAGAAGCCAGTATGCCCTGCCTAAAAAGGAAAATATTCGACCTACTCGATTTTGCCTTAGGCTTGGCCGAAACCAAGCATGAAAAAAACCTTCAACCAACTTCCATATGCTCATTGGCCACAGCAGAACAGCAGAAAAAATGACAATTGACAATCCCTCCATGTTCAAAATCGAATAGCCATAGCGAAAGCAAATCCCGTTAGCAGAGCATGCAAGTGCCGAGTGATACTCATGAAGAACATAGCTTGGCATCAGCGGAACGCCGGCCACGATTAGCCAGTAAAATTTAGCAATAAGACTCTGGATTATCTTCACGACCCCTAAAACTCCAAGACAAGAGGATAAACAACTCATCAAAATCATGTGCGCGCGTGCAAAAGTAACACCCATGCAGACGCCAATGGCTAGAACATCACTTCACAATTGGAAAAGTGCGGTGGCCGGTTTGAACGCCATCTACAAGCAGAAAGAGGGTCCTCATCTGGGTAGTAAGACGCACAACACAGCCAGCCTCATCCTTGACATAAAACCATTGATCCACTGATTGAAGCGAATTTTCAACCCCCGCTTTCTTTGCTTCTTCAGGGCTGTAAAAATCGTGTGTGTCCTTAACTTTGCTAAAACTCAGCTGCACCCATGTTTCAGTGTTATTTACTCTCGCTTCCCGAGAAAGCTCCTCTCGCCAATAGTGCACCCCCTGAAGCGGACGATTATTCCTGTCAAGCACTTGGTAGGTAACAATCATTGCCCCGGGATTACCGCCACCATTTAAAAGTCTCAAGAGCCAATTTTTCGGAAATTGATCCACTATCACAAGGTGATGTGGTGCGGTCTCACGCGAGTCACTACATTTCTTCTCCGGACAGAGCCCAAAAAAGTCACTCAATCCAAGTGGATTCCCGCCAACATAACCGTAAGTGCTGATCCCGCCACGCAACCCGATCGGATCACTCTGCACATACCGCCCCGTACTCGGATCGTAATCCCGGAAGTAGTTGTAATTCATCCCACTGACGCTGTCGAACCGTTGCCCCGGGAACCGCATGTCGAACACGAAGGCGGTCGCATCGCCATCCGGGTCCTGGTTCGGGGCCGTCGTGCCGAAGGCTTCGCCGCTCAGGTCCCAGCGCCAGATCGCCGTGCCGCTGGCGCCACGCATCGGGTCGACCACCACGCGCGGTGTGCCCAGCGCATCCGCTTCGATGTAATGCAGCGCCTGACCGGACGCCGTGGTCGCCAGCAAGCCGACGGGCAGATCGCCCAGCCAGATGACCTGCTGCGTCGACGTACCGGCGCTGTCGTAGTCGCCGACCCAGTGGCCCGCTTCGTCGTACAGGCTGTACGTGCTGGTGCTGCCCACGAATTTGCGCACCTGCTCGCCTTTGCCGTTGTACGCGTAGTTCATCAGCACCGTGGTCCCGGATTTGACTTGGCTCATCCGGTTCAAGTCGTTGTAGACGTAGGTCTTCGTGCCGATGCCCAGGGTGTTGCCGTTGGCGTCGTACGTGCGTGCCGTGGTGCCGACCGTTGTCAATCGATGATTTGTGGCCAGATAGCTGTAAGCGGTAGTCGCCGCGCCGATAGTCGCGCTGGTGCGGTTGCCGGTCTTGTCGTAACCATAGGCCTGCAATACCGCGCTGGTGCTGCCGTCCTTGCTGTCGAGCAACCGGCCGAGCGCGTCGTAGCCGAACCTCCGCAGCGGCGGGTCGGTCTGGTTGCCGTTGCGCAACGTCTTCAGATTGCCGACCTCATCGAATTCGTAGCCCACGCTGAGCCCGCCGCTGCCGCTGACCTGCACGATCCCCGGCTGGCCGCTCTTGCTGTAGGTGCGGGTCATGACCCGGCCGTTGCCGTAGGTCCACTGCGACACCGGACCGAAGGGGTCGTACAGCGCATTGTGCAGCAGCACCTGACGGCCGATGCCGCGACGGCTGAGGCCGATCTCGGCAACGCGACCCTGGGTGTCGTAGAGATAGTCCAGCTCGGCGTTGTCCGGATAGGCCATCTTCTGCAGCCGGCCGTTCGCCGCGTACACCCAGCGCAGCGTGAAGCTGGTGCCGTTGGTCTGCTGCACTTTGCGGGTGAGATCGCCGAAGCGGTTATAGCAGTAGGTGGTGCTGCCGCTGGCATCGGTGACTTGGCTCAAACGACCGACGGCGAAGGACTCGTCGGTCTGGCAATCGGCCGCTACCGCATCGTAGAGGTAGGTCGCGTTGAGCGCCATCTGCTGCGGGTAGGTCACCGCCGTGACCCGATTGAGTTCATCGTAAGTGGATTGCGCGATCTTGCCGTTGGCGTCTGTCCGCTGTGTGCGATTGCCGGCACTGTCGTAGGTGTAGCCAGTGGTACCGGTATCCGGGCTGGTCAGTTGCATCTGGTCGCCGAAGCCGTTGTAGAGATTGCCGGTGTCGATCATCTTCGGATCGGTCACCGTGGTCAGACGATCCAATGCATCGTACTGGAAGGCGGTCTCCGCGCGATCCGCCGCCGTGGCGACGGCGGTGGCGTTCTGCACCGTGCGCTTGAGACGGCCCAGCAGGTCGTACTGGCTGTGCGTCTCGCGGCTCAGCGCATCCGTGACTTTGTCGGGATTGCCTTCGAAGTCGTAGTGGTAGGTGGTGGTGACCGGCGTGGTGATCGCAGGGTTCGGATGCGGCAACGACACCGTTTCCAACCGACCCAGCGTGTTGTAGGTCCGCGACAGCGTCCGCCGCAGCGTGTTGCTCGTATCGAAGACTTCTTCCTTCTTGCGGTCGCCGTTGCCGTTGAGCGTGTAGACGATCGCATTGCCGTCGCTGTCGGTGATGCTGGTCAAACGGCGCGCGTCGTCGTAACCGAACAGCGCGTACACGCCGTCCGGCTGGATGACCTTCTTCGTCGATCCGTCCGCCCAGTACTCGATGCGCGTGATCCGGTCGTCGTTCTCGCTGGCGTTGTCGGTGCCGCGCACCTTGCTGGCGGTGAGCCAGCCGCGCGCGTTGTATTCGAGATCGGTGGTGACGTCGTTGGCGTCTTTCACCGACGTCGCCCGTCCGGCACCGTCGTAGGCCAGGATCTCGAACACTTGCGCACGCGCATTGGTGATCTTCCACAGATCGCCCTTGCGATACAGGCACGTCGCCGGGGCGGCGGCGCAGCCCGGTTCGTCGGCGGTGCGGTAGGCGTAGCTGGTCTTGTCCTCGAAGCCCGGTACCTCCGGGCGCGGACCGTTGATCTGCTTGAGCAGGCCGACGATGGGGCAGGTGCTGTTCGGCACCGAGACATCGGCCGCTTCGCAGTAGGTGGTGCCGGTGGTGCGGGTCGCGTTGTCGGCCGGATCGGTCGCGGTCACCGCGGCGATCTGGTTGCGGGCGTTGTAACTCCAGGCGGTCTTCGCCTTCAGCGTACCGGCCGCATTGTAGGTGCGTTGTTCGGTGACCAGATTGCTGGCCGGGTCGCGCGTGACCTCTTCGCGCCGCTGTTCCAGCGTATCCGCGGCCTCGACCACTGCGGAGCGGTAGGCGCCGCTGGCGGCGTATTCATAACGGGTCAACACGCCACGCCGGTCGGTGCTGGTCTCCAGTCGGCCCTGCGCATCGAATTTCTGCATGGCGTCGCCTTGACCGACGGCATTGACCGCGGTGATCCGCCGATACGGACCCGGCTGGATCGTGTACGTGCGCGTCCCGCCCGAAGCGGTCGTCACCGTCGACTGGGTATCGCTGTCGTAGACGACGGTGGTCACATCGTCGGTGGTCGCATCGCCGGGTGTGCCGAAGGCCCGGCTCTCGATGGTGCGGCCGCGGGCGTCGTACTTGAAGGTCGCGAAGCGCGTGCCGGTCTCCGACGTGATGCCGGTCATATGATGGCGCTGGCTGGCATCGCCGATCGCGCCCGCCTCGGCATAGTGGTACCGCTTGATCTGGCCGTTGCCGTAGTCGACCGTGGTCAGGTTGCGGTCGGCATCGTAACCGTAGTCGATCGTCGCGCCATCGGGTTGCGTGATGCGCGACAGCAGTCTTGCCGCCGAGTATTCGAACCGCAGCACCCGGCCCTGGCTGTCGGTCACGGTCGACACCTGTCCGTTCGGCTTGCCGTTCGGATAGCTCACGTCCGGATCCCGCAGATAGGTCACCGTCGCGTCCATCCGCGGATCGGCGGGGTTGCTGATCTTCAGCAGGAAACCGTCTTTGTCGAACTCGCGGAATTCACCGCCGGGCAGACGCAACCGCCAGCGCACCGTCCCCGACGCGAACGACTCCAGCACCTTGTCGGTCGAGTTCTCGCCGCGGTAGCGCCCCGCCGCGATCGTCACGAAGCTCTCGTAGGTCCCCGTCTCGTCCACCAGCACTGCGGGCGAGATGCCGGGAATCCCCTCGATCCGGTCGCCGAACGTATGGCTCCAACCCACCGCGAAACCCGGATTGGTCATCAGCTGGTGCAGCGAATGATAGTGGCGGGTGAAGGTGCGGCCCGCGAACGCGAAATCCGGCTCCGCGCGCGCCTTGTCGCCGGTGGCCGGATAGCACGGATGCTTGCTGACCCCGCAGCTGCGCACCTGTTGCATCGGGCCGGTGATGGTCTTGACCACGGTCCGCTTGGCGCACAGTGCCGGCAAGACCAGATCGCCCAAGCCGTCGTTCGCCACCGAATCGCCCAGCCGTTCGTAACCGGCCGCACAGGTGAAGCTGGCGGTCTTGTAGATCGGAAAGATCAGATCGGAGGTTCCGCTCGTGCAGGTACGCGTGGTGCGGTAGTTCTTCACCCCATAACGCACTTCACCGTTCAGCACCGTCACGAAATTGTTCGCCAGCACCGACTTGTACGGCGCCACGCGCAGGTCCTCGACCAGGGTCGCGCCGGTGAAACTGCAGTTGGGAAACGCCTGACCGTATCTTTGCATCACCTTGCCGACCAGATCGGCTTCGTTCACGCACCATGTGGTCCCCAGGTTCGGATCCGTGCTGGGTGTGCAGCCATAGCCGCCGGTCTGCAGGTAGCCGCCCTCCGGGCCGGTGGCGCCCACCTGGTAACTGGGCGTATACAGTGGCGTGGCCGGCTGGTCCTTGATCCTGTAAACGTAGGTCGCGGTTTGCGTCGACAGCTGCAGCGTCGGCTCGTCCTGCACCAGCAGCGTCGCGAAGGACGCGTTCTCCGGCGCCGCCCGCATCTTCGCCTCCGCCTTGTCCTGCGTGTCGTCGCACAGCGGCTGCGGCGTCGTCTGGTAACAGAACTGCGGCGGTGTCTGCGCGAATGCCGGAACCGACATCCCGCCCCATGCCAGCAGCGCGGTCAAGAACACGGCGCCCCACTGCGATGTCATCCGTGTACCGTTGTGCCCCTGCCTACCGTAATCCATGCCTGCTCCGTGTCGATCGATGGGAATCGAGCCATCGAGCCCCGCTTGACGCGGTCTGCGCGACAGCGATGCCATGGCGTCCGGGAGCGTTGTTTCGCGCCTTCCGTGACAGCTGTCACGCTATCGCCTCTCGATGGAGCAGGTCAAGGACTTTCGCGCGAATCGGAGTCACCGACCCGCGCCGTCGTTGATGAAGTGCAGGAATTCCGAACGCGTCCGCGCGTCGTCGCGGAAGTCGCCGAGCATTTTCGAAGTGACCATGCTGACGCCGCGCTTGTGGATGCCGCGGGTGGTCATGCATTCGTGCGCGGCTTCGATCACCACACCGACACCGCGCGGTTGCAACACGTCCTGGATGCAGCGGGCGATCTGCGCGGTCATCTTTTCCTGCACCTGGAAACGTCGCGCATAGGCATCGACCACGCGCGCGAGCTTGCTGATGCCGACGACACGACCGTTCGGCAGATAGCCGACGTGGGCCTTGCCGATGATCGGCGCCATGTGGTGCTCGCAGTGGCTTTCAAATTCGATGTCGCGCAGCACGACCATTTCGTCGTAGCCGCCGACTTCCTCGAAGGTGCGCTTGAGATACTCCTCGGGATCGATGGCGTATCCGCTGAACCAGTCGGCATAGGCTTTCGCGACGCGCTTGGGCGTATCGAGCAGACCTTCGCGGGTCGGGTCGTCGCCGGACCATCGCAGCAGGATGCGCACCGCATCCTCCGCCTGCGTGCGGGTGACGCCATGGCGCTGGTCGGCGGCCGGCGGCGCGTCGTGGGCGTGGGTGGCTGCGTCGTGGGAGGTGTCGTCGTGATCGGCGGAGCACATGGTCAGGATCTCGGTCGTGGAACTGGGTGGGGGATGGTATCGCGGCAGGCCAACGCCTACTGCGTTGCATACGTCAGGAGCCGTCATGCGGATGCAGAGGGAGCGCTCGCAGCCGCGCTTCCAGACCCGAGTCGCGCCAGGTCCGGCGTTCGAGCGCGCGATCCAGCGCGGTCGGCGTTGCCCACAGCACCGCGCCGCGCCGCGCACGCGTGAGTGCGGTGTACAGCAGTTCGCGCGACAACACACGCGCGTCGGCATCCGGGAGGATCAGCACGATGCGATCGAACTCCGAACCTTGCGCCTTGTGCACGGTGGTGACATAGGCCGATACGTGCGCCGGCAGTTGTGCTGGGCGCCACGTGCGCAGTCCGTTCGCGGTCTCGAACCACACCGAAGCCTCGCCGCGCGCATCCTGCCAGACCACGCCGACATCGCCGTTGTATAGGCCATGGCGCTCGCTGTTGGCCGCGATCATCAGCAGTCGCCCGTGGAAGTACGGCGTGCGCGCGCCGAGTTCCGCCGCGCACCACGCGTTCCAGTGTTCCGCGCCGAACGGGCCGCGACGCAGCGCGGTCAGCACGCGCAGCTGCGATCCGCATTTCAGCGCCTGCAGCGGATCGTCGGTGTCGCGCACGGCCTCGAAGGCCGGCAAGGCATCGCGCCGCATGGTCTCGGCGAGCGCGGCGACATCGCCGTATCGCCACGCCAGCGCGGGATCGTCGCTGCGCAGGCGTGCGAGCACCGCGTCGCGGTCGTCGCGCTGGATCGCCTGCGCCAATGTCTGCAGCACGTCGGCATCGGTTTGTCGCCAGCCGCGCAGCAGATGCACGCGCGATCCCGCCAATGGCGAATGCGCATCGCACGACGGTACGGGCATGCCGAGCAATGCGCTTGCGGCATCGGCATCGGGCTTCGGCAGCGCGAGCCCATCGTCGCTGGCTGCGCACAGGCCGCCGAGCACATCGCCGGCTTCCACCGCAGGCAATTGATCCGGGTCGCCGAGCAGCACCAGCGTCGCTTCCGCAGGCACCGCCGCGACCAGTTTCGCCATCAGCGGCAGATCGACCATCGAGGCTTCATCGACGACGACCAGATCGAACGGCAGCGGACGATCCGCATCGTGCCGGAACGCGACCCGGCCCGGCTGCCAGCCGAGCAGCCGATGCAAGGTGCGCGCCTGACGCGGAATCGCGTCGGCAATCGTGGCATCGAGACGGCCGGCGGCGAGATCGGCGCGCAGCACGCCGTCGATCGCTTCGCCCAGGCGTGCAGCGGCGCGGCCGGTGGGCGCGGCCAGCGCGATTCTCAGTGGCGCACGACTGCGCGCATGCGCATCCGCTACCTGGAGGGCGAGCAGACGCGCGACGGTGGTGGTTTTGCCGGTACCGGGGCCGCCGGTAATCAACAGCAGACGCCGACGCAGTGCCGCGATCGCGGCCAGCGCCTGCCGGTCGATGTCGGTGTGCGTTCGCGCTGCAGCATCGCTTGCGAACAATCGCCGCAGCATGTCGACGAGCGTCGGATCGACGACAGCCGCATCGTCGCGCATCGGCGCATGCGCACGTCGATGCAGGCGTTCGGCCAGATCCTGTTCGTAGCGTGCGTAGCGCAACAGCGCGATGCGGCCGTTCTCGAATGAGAGCAAGGCATTTTCATGGCCGACACCGTGCGCAGTCGCGACCCGGTCGCTGGCATGCAATGCATCGGTCCACGCGTGGATGTCCGGCAACTGCGCGCTGGTGCCGAGCGCATCCAACAAGCGGTGCGCGTCAGCGAGCGCAAAACTGCTGTGGCCCATCGCGACCGCGCGCATCGCCAGCGCACCGGCCAGCGCCACCGGCGTGCCGGCACGCAGGCGGTCGCGCAGCAGTTCGGCGAATGCGACGTCGACCTGACGCAGCGCGCCTTCGATCTGCAGGCGCTGCAGCGCGCGCGCGGCGACGGCATCGATGCGTTCGTCCACTCGCGGATCGCTCATCGCGACATCCCCGCATTCGCATCCGCGCCATCGAACAGCGCATCCAGTTCAGCGAGCAGTGTCGGCGCGACCGCATCGACATGCACGCCGGCCCGCGACTGCGAAACATCGCCGTCTTCATCGTGCAACCGAATTCCACGCAGGAACAGATACACCGCGCCGCCGAGATCGCGCGCATCGTCGTAGGCCGCGCCGCGCCGCAGCTTCAGCCAGCGGCGCAGGGCGACGAGATAGATCAGATACTGCAGATCGTAATCCTGGGTACGGATCGCGCGACGCAGACTGTCGGGATCGTAGGCCGGCAGCCGATTGGTCTTGTAGTCGAGCACATAGTGCAGACCGGCCGGATCTCGGTAGACCAGATCGATATAACCCTGCATCAGACCGTCCAGCGTCGCCTGCGCGGGCTTGCGCGCGCGCGGATAGCCGTGCGCCTGCAGCAGCGCATGCACCGCGTCGATGCGCGTCGGCCGCAGCCGGAAATGGAACGCCATCTCGCGCACCTGCTGCGATGCCGGCAATTCGCACAGACGCACGCCACCCGGCAAAGATACGTTCAGTGCCCGCGACACCAGACGCGCGGTCTGCGCGAGATGCGCGGGCGTCGCGGCCAGACCATGGCGTAGCAATGCGTGTTCCAGAACGCCCCGCTGGCTTTGCGGCCAGCGATCCTCCAGCAACGAGGATTGCGCTTCGGCTTCGCGGGACCACAGCGGCGCATCCGCCGTCTCCAGCGCCTGATGCACCGCATTGCCGAACGCGGTGCCGCCGAGACTGATGACCTCGACTTCCTCGTCGGGAATCGCAACGACTTCATCGTCCGCACCGCGCAGGATTTCGCCGTCTTCGCCGCGCGCGTGCAGGGAGGAGAAGCTCTGCAGGCGCGGGTCGGTGGAGAAGCGCCGCCGGGCGATACGGGCGGGCGGTACATCGACGTTGTCCGCATCGATCTCAGCGTGCAGGCGCGTTCGTGGCGCGGCGGGATCGAATGCGCGCACGACGATACCGCCACCGGAATCCGCTGCCAGTGCTTCGATCCGCGCCTGCATGCCAGCGTAGTCCAATCCGTCGTTCTTGCGCCCGGTCTTCGCGCCGGCATGCAGCAGCCAGTGCAGGGCGCTGGTTTCGGTGCGGCTGTTGCGACTCCACACCACGTGCAATGCATGCTTCGCGCGAGTCATCGCGACGTACAGCTGGCGCTGCGCTTCGGCCTGTTCCTCGCGTTCGATCTGCACCGCGATCGCGTCCATCTGCGCAGGTTCGAGCACGTCCTTGCAGCGCCATGCGCGCGCCGGCCGTCCTTGGGCATCGTGGAAGTCCTCGTACGACAGACCGCGCGCGCCCGGCTCGCTGCGCCAGGCCACGAACGGCAAAATCACCACCGGATATTCCAGGCCCTTGCTCTTGTGCACGGTCGCGATCTGCACGAGACCGGCATCGGATTCCAGACGCAGCTGTCTCGCTTCATCGGCGGCGGCGTTCGCGCGCTGCAGCGCGAACCACTGCAACTGTTCGGCCATGCCATGCCGCGAAGACGATTCCGCCTGCAGCAGTTCCGCCAGATGCAGCGCGTCGGTCAGGCGGCGCGCGCCGGTGGTTTCGGCCAGCCAGCGCGGCGCCGCATCGGCGATGAACGGCAACAGCGCCGGCAGCGGCCCGCGCGCACGCCATTGATCGGCCGCGCTCGTGAAGCGTTCGAGCTGGTTCTGTCCAGTGCTCTGGCCGGTGCTCTCAGCGAGACCATCGTCTTCATCGAGCGCAGCGATCCGCGCAGCGTCCCAGCCCAACAGCCGCGTTGCCAATGCGGCGCGAAAACGTCCGCCATCGGCCGGCTCGACCAGACTCGCGAGCAGCGCATGCAAGTCCTCCGCAGCATCGCTGGCGAAGACACTCGTGCTGGACAGCAACGCGGCGGCGACTCCGGCACGGGTCAGCGCGGCCTGCATCGTCAGCGCCTGATCGTTGGTGTTGGTCAGTACGGCGATCTCCGATGGCCGCAGCGCGCGCGTTCCGCCGGTGTCGATGAATCGACCGCTGTTCAACAGCTCGACGACTGCGCGCACCGCGGCGTCGCGCATCATCGCGAACTCGTCGTCCTTGGTGCGCATGCCGCCGCGACCTTCGCCCGGCGGCAGCCAGTGCACGGTCATGCCCGGCACCGCCGCATCGCCGACGCGCAGATCACCATCCCGCGCGCTGCCCGCAGCGAGGACCGGATGGAACGCGATGATGTCGTCGACGAATGGCAACGGATTCGCCGTAAACATGGTTTCGATCGCGCGCAGCACCGCTGGCGTCGAGCGGAAATTGGCGTCGAGTTCGGCGATGCCGCGCGTGTCGTCGCTGGAATCGGCCACGACATAGTCGCGCGCGCGTCGATAGGTCGCGAGATCGCCGCCGCGAAAACGATAGATAGACTGCTTGGGATCGCCGATCAGACACAGCCAGCGCGCATCCGGATCGCCGGCTTCGTACATCCGCCTGAAAATATCCCACTGGCGCGGATCGGTGTCCTGGAATTCGTCGATCAGCATCAGCGGCCAGCGCGCGGCCAGCGCGGCGGCGAACTCCGGCGCTGCCGATGCTTTCCAGACGCGCTCGATCAGTTGGTCCTGGCTGCATTCGCTGCGACGCGCCATCGCCGTATCGAAGCGCGCGATGGCCGCGTCGCGCAGCGCATGCAGCGCCGTCGCTGCGATCGATTCTTCGCGCAGCGGATGCACAACGCGCAGCGGATCGCAGAGTGCCGACAGATCTCCGGTCAACGCGTCCGGTATTTGCCATAACGCCGCGAGCAGATCATGGACATCGGCGACGACCGCCGCATCGAATACCGTGGCATCCGTATTGGCGGCCGCGCGCCAGAGCTCGGCGGCGACATCGCTCCACACCTCGGTGGCATCGTCGACCACCGCCTGCTCGGCCAACAGTCCGGCACGAAACCCGAACTCGCGCAGCGCACGATGACAGAATCCATGAATCGTGGAAACGGTGGCTTCGTCGAGCTGCAGCAGCGCGGCTTCAATGCGCTGACGCACGATCGTGATGCCGTCGCGCTGGATCGCGGCCTGCAATACCGCGTCGGTCACGGCGGCCTCGCCCTGCAGCGATGTCTCCGCCGTATCGAGCAGCTTCCGCGCGAGCCGCAGACGACGGCGCAGGCGCTGGCGCAATTCCTGCGTCGCGGCGCGGGTGAAGGTCACCGCGAGCATCTGCGACATCGACGCGCCGCGTTCCAGCAGCAGGCGCAGCACCAGCGTCGCGAGGGTGAAAGTCTTGCCGGTGCCGGCGCTGGCCTCGATCAGGCGCGCGCCGTGCAGCGGCAGATGCAGGCCGACGTCTACAGCGATGTCGGCAGGCAACGGGGTGTTCATGCCGCCGGCTCCCGCGCATCGAACACGGCGATCGCGATCTCGCGAAAGCGTTGCGCGTGCACTGCGTCGAATCGGGCGAGCAGCCCCTCGGGCCGGAACGCGAGGCGAAGCCACATGTCTTCGCTTTCGCCGCCGCCTCCGAAGGGTGCGAACGCGGCATGCGCGGCTTTCCACGCGGCGGCGACATCCTTTTTGGCATGCCACTGCACGGCATACGCGAACGCGGTCTTCGGCGCGAACGGCAACGGCGCATCGCGGCCTTCGCGCCACAGTGCCAGCATCGCGGCGAGTCTGTCACTGGCTTCCGTCTGCGACACACCGGTATAGATGATTTCGACCGGCGCATTGGCTTTGCTGTCGTAGCCGATGAGATGCGTTCGCGCCGGCTCGCCGAGTGCCGACGCCAGCAGCAGATGATCGAGGCCCGCGCGCAGGCGTCGCTTGCCGTCGAGTCTGCCCGCAACCGCGATGGCGCGGGCATCGTCATGGACATCGTCGAAACGGAAGGCGATGCCGTGCGCAGCATCCGCTGCGCTCACCGACACGATTCGCGTCCGCTCTGTTGCCACAGCCGTCGCGCGCGCCGCAACCAGATCCTGCGCGACCATGCGTGCGTTGTGCGCGATCGCATCGCCATCGCGTCCCGGCGGCAGCAGTGCCTGCGCACGCAGCCATGACTCGGAGGCTTCGCTCTCGAAGGCTTCGCTCTCGACGCCTTCGTCGTCGTGATGCGACAACAGCGCATCGATCGCGTTGTAGCGCAGCAAGCCGTTCTCGCCCAGGGGCTCGCGATCGACGATCTCATGCGCGGCATCGGGCAAGCGCAGGCCAAGCCGTTCACGCAGCCAGTTGCGCGCGGGGTTGACGAAGAAACGCTGCAATGCATCGCGATCAGGGACGGCCTGCACATCATCCGAAACAGAGAGCAGCAGCGGCGTAGCAACAAACGGTAGCTCGCTTGTCTGCGCGACAGCGACCGGCATCGCCCATTCCCGGCGATACGAAAACCGGCGCGGTTCGACATCGCCGGCATCGCCCGCACCGAACGCGCGCGGCGAGAACGGCTGCAGCGGATGCTGCACGCACAGGCGTTCGCGGACAGCATCGCCATGCATGCGCTCGACCGCGTCGAGCAGTTCCGAGATCACCGGTGAGGGTTCGCGGACGCTGCCGTCGCGCGCGTCGCGGCCGCCGTAGCTGAGATAGAACACGGCGCCGGCCGCGCACAGCAGCTGCAGGAACAGGAAGCGGTCGTCGTCGCGCACCGAGCGGTCGCCGAGGCGGCGCGGTGCGCGGCCCTGGATCGCATCGACGATGCGGTTGATGTCGTCGCCCGGTTCGCGACGCGGATAAGCATCGGCATCGAGCCCGAGCAGGCAGATCACGCGGAACGGCACTGTGCGCAGCGGCACCATGCCGGCGAAGGTCACGCCGCCCGACAGCCACGGACGATGCGACGACGGTTGGGTGAGCGTGTCGCGCAGCGTGCGATGCACCAGCGTGGCCGGCAATGCGCCGGCATGCTCGGCTTCGTTCGCGAAATCGTCCAGCGTGTCCAGCAGCAGACGCCGCGCCTGCGCTTCGCTGTCGTCCTGCGGCACCGGTGCGAGCAGTATCTGCAACGTGTCGGCGAGTCGCGCGCGCCAATCGGCGGCGGCGTGCGGCGCGCGCATCCATGCGATGAGTTCGCGCAGCCGTCGATACAACGTCAGCGCGCGGTCGAGGGTGTCCGCATCCGCGCCTTCGAGTTCCGGATACGGCGCGATGTAGGCCGTACCGGCATCGATCTCCGCCGTGTCCGCGCCCGTGGCATAGCCGCTGAGCAGACGATCGATGCCGAAATCGAAACTGTATTCGCGCCAGCGTCCGGCACCGACGCGTTCGCGCGCGGCCTCGTCTTCGCCCCAGCGGATGCCGGCGGCCTCGAACCACGCGTCGATCTTCGCGCGCTGCGCGGCGTCGAGCTGCAGCGCGTGCGCGATCGACGGCGTCGCCAGCAGATCGCGGAACGCGCTTGCGGTCAGCGGCGTGTCGGCCAGCGCAATCAGATCCAACAACAAACCGATCAATGGATGCGACTGCGCCTGCGGGCGGTCGGCCAGCGAGAACGGGATGAAGCGCGGATCGTCGGTCGGCAGGCCGCCGAACACCGCACGCGCCAGCGGCAGGTAATCGGCGATGTCCGGCGCGAGCACCGCGATGTCGCGCGGCTGCAGCGGCGGGTCGAAACGGGTGTCATCGAGCAATGCGCGCAGTTGGTCGTGCAACACCTCGACTTCGCGCAGCTTCGAGTGGCAGGCATGCAGCTGCAGCGAGACGTCGTCGACATCGAACGTGGATGTGGCGGGTGCGGCGCGATCCAGCACATCCTGCTGCAGCCGGTGCAGCAGCGTGTCGCGCCCGGGCAACGCGAACAGCTCGGTTTCGCGCTGCGGCAGCACGATCTCGTACGAGAACAGCTGGGCGAGGATTTCGCGCCCGCCCGCGCCCCATGCGGTCAGCAGCGGATTGTCGCGCTCGGCATCGGCGAGCGCCGTCGGCAGCGACGCGACGCCATCGCGACGCAGCCGCTCGCGCAGCGATTCGACATCGCCCCAGTATTCGGCGGAGGGCGTGGGCAGATAGAAATCGAGCTCGGACCACTGCCCGACCACCGCGAGCAGATGCAGCACATCCGGCGAGACATGGATGGTGCCGAACGCGGCGACGCGCGGCGGCAGTCCGGGCGGTGCGCTGCCGGCGAACGTGTCGGCCTCGCAGTCGTGACGTGCGAGCCATTCGCCGAGCAGCACGGCGCGATGCGACGTGCCGCGCAGACGCTGGCGCAGCGCGCGCCACAGCTGCGCCTGCCAGTCGTCGCGGCTGGCGGGGTCGTTGCGCTCCCAGTCCCGCAGCCAGTCGCGGCGATACGCCTGGTATTTGTCGTAGGCTCCGGCCAGCGCATCGGCCAGTCCGTAGCGCGCGAGCGCATGCTCTCCAAGGGCATGTTCGCCGATCTCCACCGATGCGCCGGCCGCACGCTGCAGGTGCAGACGCACTGCGGGCGGCAGCGACGCGGCGCTGTCGTCGAGCAGCGCGTACAGCTGCCAGCGCAGCGATTCGCGATCCCACGGCGAGGTGTCGGGCAGCTGCGGATGCGCGCTGCGCAGCAGCCGCCAGACGAATTCCGATGGTGTGCAGATATCGAGATTGGCGGCGACGCCGTAGCGTTCAGCCAAGGCCTGCTGCAGCCAGTGCCGTAGCGCGGGCTGCGGGATCAGCACCACATCGGGCGCCAGTGAATCGGGATCCGCCGGCGCCGCCAGCCGCGCGCCCAGATGCGCGGCCAACCGGTCGAGACGATTGCCGGAGATCAGGTGGAAACGGGCGGAAGCGGTAGGCATCGGTCGGTCATGATGCCGCAGACGTCCTGAGGGCGCCTCCTCTGTTGCTTCGGCGATGCCGGATCAGTCCTGCGCGGGCGGCGGACCGATGTAGTCGGCCTTGCCCAGCGGCACGCCGGCGTGGCGCAGCAGCGCATAGCTGGTGGTGCTGTGAAAGTAGACGTTGGGCAGCACGAAGCCGAACAGATAATTCAAGCCGACGAAATGCAGATCGCCGCGCCGGGTCGGTACCGTGATGGCACGGGTTTCAGCATCGGCGAAGGCTTCCACCGGCACCGAGCGCAGATAGTCGATGGCGCGCTGCAGCCGCGCGTCGAGTTCGGCGAAGGTGGTTTCGTTGTCCTCGAACACCGGCGCCTGGGTGCCGGTGAGGCGCGCCGCGGCGTTCTTCGCGATGTCGGTGGCGATCTGCACCTGACGGGTCAGCGGGAACATGTCGGGCGCCAGACGCATCGCGAGCAACACGGCGGGATCCCAGGCCTGGGCTTCGGCATGCGCCGCGCCCTTGGCGAGGATCTGACGCAGCTGTGTCAGGGCGCGGGCAAGCGGTGGAACAGCGGCGGTATGGAGACTGAGCGACATCGCGTAACCCTTGGGCGAACGGGTCCGCAGTATGGAGCCCGAATCCGCCAAGCGAAACTACGCTGCGTGGATCGCAGCGACACTTTCAGCGGAACGATTTCCCGCGCAGGGCCATCAAGCAGAACCACTGCGACTTGGCTGCTCAGAATGTCTTGTCCACGCTGGTCTGGATGCCCTGTTCGATCCGGGTGTCGTCGCCGGCTTCGCCTCGATATTCAAAGCGCAGATACCAGCCGTGATCGAAACGGAACGCCGTGCCGATGCCCACACCGAAACGACCGCTCTGCGATTCGCTGAGGGATGCGCGATATGGCGCCCCCGCGTTCAGATCCGCATAGCGCATGAGCGCGTCGCCCGCTCCGTGGAAATTGTGCTGGTATTCGATACGTAGCCGCGGTTCGAAGGCGCCCCAGCGCGTCTCGAGCCGATACTCCACACGCAGCCCGAGATTGCCGACGACGGTGTCGACGTCCAGATCGTCATACGCCAGCGCGAATACCGGGTCGCCGGATTCGCGGTACGCGTCCAATGCGGCGTGGGCCAGGTCGAGCCGCGCATAGGGCGTGAAACGCCATGCGCCGCGATCCAGATCGGCGCCGGCGGTAACCGCGCCGAACCATTGATCGCCATCGCGACGGCCTTTGACGGAACGTCCCGTGGCGGCCACATGGCGGCGCAATTCGTAACCGAGGCCCTGCCAGCCCATCAGGCCGTCCACGAAGAAGTGCTTGCCCCGGCGATAGCTGACGTACATGGCAAGGGTAGACGCGTCTGCACGATTGCGCGTGCCGTTGCCGCCGATACGGCTGGTATCCCGCCCGTAACCGACGCCGCCGCCCCACGCCAGCGCATCGCTGACGCGGATGTCCGCGCCGATACTGATGCCGTCGGTCTGGAAATCGAAGCGTGCCGCGCCGCCGTCGCGTCCATCCTGATCGCCGCTGGTCACGTTGCCGGCGACCCAGACGCTGACATCGGCGGCATCGCCGTCGCGGGATCGCTCCGGGCCGAAGAAGAGCGTGTTGCCTTGCGAACGATCGCAGTCCGTTCTGTCAGCGACGACGCAGGGGCGCTCGATCGACAGACCGAGGCCGCCTTCGAATGCCTGTCGACCGCCCATGTCGTGCAGCCGTTCAAGACGCTGGCCGAAATTGCGGCCCTGCGCACCGGCAAAGCGCCGCGCGGTATCCACCTGCGCGTTGAGCTGCCCGAGCACTTCGGTATCTTTCGACGGATCGGGACGCGGCACGACGGCGAATGTGATGGTCGCCTGCGGCGATGTCTGCGTACCGGCGCTCAGGGTATAGCGCAGCACGGCGTTCCCCGCGAACGTCGCCGACGGCGTGAACGTCAACAGGTACTGCCTGACGCCACCAACATCCTTTCCGGCGATCGTGGCAGTACCTGCGCCGGACGGCGTGAGCGACACGATCGTTGCGTCCGAGAATGGACCGCCTCTTGCGCTGCGGGTCAGATCCACTTCCACCGGAACGCCCGAAGTGGATGCCACTGTGAAGGATGCGCCCTCAAGCGCAGGTCCCCGGATGACGAGGGCGTATTGTTGCACCCCTTGTACTGCGGGTGACGCGCTGTCGCTGGCCTGGATTGCGAACGCGTAGGCGCCGGCCGTGGTCGCGGTGCCGGCAAGCAGGCCATTCTGATCGAGGGCGAGACCCGGCGGGAGGCTGCCGGACGCCAGCGCATATCGGTACGGTGCAGTTCCGCCGGACGCGCTCAACTGCTGTCGATACGTCTGATCCGCATCGCCATCGGGTAATGCGACGGGAGCGATCGTCAACATCGGCGCACTGGCAATGCTGATGGTCGCGGTGCGAATCGCACCTGTCAGCGCGCTTCTCAACAGGACGCTGACCGGTTCGGGGAACGTCGCGTCCTCGATGAGGTACTCGAACGTATATGTCCCGGGCCGTGTGGGCGTGCCTGTAATCGATCCCGATTGCTCAAGACGCAAACCCGGCGGCAGCGCATTCTGACTGTCGAGCGTGACGAAAGATCCGCATCCCGACGACGGGGTGCTGTTCGGGCCGCAGCCGCTGCCCACGACCCTGAACCTGTAGGGTGCGATACCTCCACTGGCGGTAATGGCCTGGCTGTAGGGAACGCCGCTCGTGCCGTGGGGCAGGACGCCGGGCGCAGCACCGAACTGCGGCAACACGATCTGCTGTTCGTACGGCACGGTCACCGTCAGCCCGGTGACATCGGTGACCTGGACCGAGAATCTCGCCAGCCCGAAGGCGCCAAGATTGCGGACGGTACCGCCGATCACGCCATCGCTGCTCAACGTCAGACCGGGCGCGAGTCTGCTGCCCGCTGCGAGTACGAACCGGTAAGGCGCATTGCCGCCGCTGGCAGTGAGGGTCTGCGCATAGGACCGACCGACTGTTGCGACCGGAAGCGAACCGGGGGCGACCAGGATCGGTTGCGCGTCCACCACCAACGTGTAGTTCCTGGTCGAGGTATTCGTGGCTGAACTGTTGTCGGTCGCGGTCACCGTGAAGGTGTAGGTACCCTGATTCGGTATGCCGCTCAGCGTGCCGTCCGTGCCCATGCTCAAGCCCGAGAACAGCAGACCCGGAAATGACCCGGTCTGGAACTTGTAGGGTGCCGTTCCGCCCGTTGCGCTGAAATTCACCAGATAGTAGACGCCCTGGTACGCAGGAGGCAGGGAATCCGGAGAAATGCTCAGGCCTGCCTGTGCCCAGACCTGGAGGGGAAACGCCAACGCCAGCGCCAGCACCCATGTGCGGAGCCTATGGACGCGAAACAGGATCGGGCGGCTGGTTCGATGCAGGATGGTCATGCTCATATTCCAGCACATGATGGACAATGAAGTGCGGATCGCTTCGACCCGCATGGTATCTGACCGTCCGAGCCATCGGGCGATATGAGCCGAGCGAGCCGTGGTCGCACCGCCTGCCGCAAGCGCGACGCTGCGTGCTGAGCCGAAAACCGACCATACGTCCACACAGCAGCCGTGAACAGCCATGAAAAAGCGCCGCTGGGTCAGCAGCGGCGCTCGTGTATCGCGTCAGTCGTATGGGCTGCCGATCAGAACTTCCTGTCGACGTTCAGCTGCACGCCGTGATCGCTGTCGCCACCGCTGCCGATCAGGCCGCGGTAGTCGAACTTGAACGACCAGTCGTTGCTCAGATTGAACAATACGCCCAGGCCCAGCATCAGGCGGCTGCGGTCGAAGTCGTTCGGATCCGCCCGGTAGAACGAGCCAGCCGGCAGGTCCGCGTAACGCATCGTCTGCGCGCCGTTGCCCTTGAAGTCGTGCTGGTATTCCAGACGGAACTGCGGCGACCACAGGCCCCAGCTCGCTTCGCGACGGTAGTCGATGCGCACGCCGAGGTTGCCGGTGTCCGTATCCACTTCAAGGTGGTTGTAGGCCAGCGCGAAGATCGGGTCGCCGTGCTCGGTGTACGCGTCCAGATCGGCACGCGCGATGTCCGCACGCACGTACGGCGTGAACTGCCATGCACCCTTCTGGATATCCGCGCCCGCCGACACCGAGCCGAACCACTGCGTGCCTTTGCGGGTGCCCGCCACCATGTTGCCGTTCGTTGCAACGAACCGGCGCAGATCGAAACCGAGCGACTGATACCCCAGTAGCGCGTCCACGAACCCGCGTTCGCCCGGGCTGTAACTGGCGTACAGCGCAAGGCTGAAGGCATCGCTTTCGCTGCGGCTGCCGTTGTCGCCGATGTCGCTTTCATCGCGGCCATAGCCCAGACCGCCGCCGAACGCGAATGCATCGCTGACGCGGTAATCCGCGCCCACGCTGACACCGTCGGTCTCGAAGTCGATGTCGGGCGCGCGGTTGCGGCCATCGTGATTGCCGGAACGGATCATGCCGCTCGCCCAGACCCCGAATGCGGCGTTGTCGTCCTTGCCGCGTAACTGATCCATGCTGTTCGCAGCCGTATCGTCCGGGCGGCGCTCGCAGCGGCGGCCCGGAATCGTACCCACCTGCTGAGGGCAGTACGCTTGAGTCGTCGCACTCAGGCCGTTCGAGAAACCCCTGCCCTCGCCGGCGCCATGCATGCGCTCCATGCGCTGCTGGAAGTTGTCGATCTGCGCGTTGGCGAAACGCTGCGTGGCCTGCAGCTGCGCGTCGAGCAGGCGCTTCGCTTCCGCATCGTGCGATGGATCCGGGCGCGGTACCACGTCGAAGACGACCGTGGTCGGCGCCGAAGTCGCCGACGCATTGCTCAGCGTGAAGGTCGCGGTCGCTTTGCCGACGAATGCGTGCGTCGGCGTGAATTGCAATCGATAAGCAGCGCCCGCGTGCTGGATTCTGGCCGTACCCGCATCTGCGGGCGACAGCGACACCAGCGTGGCCGCGGTAAACGGTCCGCCGCTGGCGCCTTCGGTCAGGTCCAGCGTGAACGTGCCGCCCGCGGCGATGGACAGCACGCGCGATGCGGGAGCCGGTTTGGGCAGCGTCACCGCCAAGGTGTAGATGCGCATGCCGGTGACGCCCGAAGTATCGGTCGCGGTCACCGTGAAGGTGCTGTCGCCCGGATCGGTCGGTGTGCCGCTCAGCATGCCCGCTGCGCTGAGCATGAGCCCCGGCGGCAGCGCACCGGCGCCGATCGAGAACGTGTACGGCGCGGTGCCGCCGTAAGCGGTCATTGTCTGCGCGTAGTCCAGACCTGCGATCGCCTTCGGAAGCGTGACCGGATCGATGACGATCGACGGCGGTGCGATCGTCATGGCGTAGGTGCGCCGAGTGGTGGCCACACGGCCGCCGGTGCTGTCGGTTGCGACGATTCCGAACGTGAACACGCCGGCGGTTGTCGGCACGCCCTGCAACACGCCGTCCTCGCCGAGACGCAAGCCCGGCGGCAGGCCGCTGTCGCCCCCGGCTTCGATCGCGTAACGGTAGGGCGCAATCCCGCCGCTCGCCACGAATGGCTGCGCGTAAGCGGTTGCTTGCACACCATCGAGCGGCGCGTCCGGAAGCAGCGTCAGCGCCGGCTCTACGATCTCGAGAACATCGCTGAAGACGACGGAACGGTTTTCAGCGTCGGTCTGTCGAAGCGCGAACGGGAATTCGCCGGATTCGAGCGGAATCCCCGACAGCGTCGCGGTCTGGGGATCGAACCGCAGGCCGGTGGGCAGCGCGCCGCTTTCCCATGCGAAAACATGCGGCGCGGTCGCGTTGTCCGCCGTGAACGGGTGATGGTAGGCCGTGCCGGCGACACCCGCCGGCAGTGTCCTGGGCATGACCCCGATCGCGCGACGGCTCAGATCGATCTCGACGTTGAGGAACGTCGCGGTGACGCCGTTGGCATCGGTGATGTTGAGCGCGAAGTAATACTGATAGAAGGATGCCGGGCCCGGTGGCGGTCCGGGAATGCCGCTGATGATGCCATCGCCGGACAGCGTCAAACCCGGCGGCAAGGTTCCGTTGGTCACCGAGAAACGGTACGGCGCCACGCCGTTCAAGCCTTGCACGGTCACGGAATAGGGAGTGCCCTCCGTCGCACGCGGCATCAGACTCGGAGAAAACCCCAGCCGGCGCGGCTCGACGACGAGGGTATAACTGCGGCTTCCGCTGATCGGCCCGAACGGCGTGCTGCTGTCGGTTGCGGTGATGGTGATTTCGTAGCTGCCGACCACTTCCGGTGTCCCCAGCAGGTGGCCCTGGGTCGTCAGCTGCAGACCTGCCGGCAGAGTGCCGGCCGTCAACGCGTAGGTGTAAGGCGCCTGCCCGCCGTAGGCGGTCATCACCGTGACGTAGTTGCTGCCGACGGCCGCAGGCTGCAGGCGCTCAGTGAAGATGCTCACCACCGGCAATACGACCGTGAGACTGAAATCGCGCGTGGCGGTCGATGCCGTTCCGCTGGCGCTGTCGGCGACCCGCAGCGTGAAAGAGTAATGACCAGCCACGTTCGATGTGCCGCTGATGTAGCCGCTATCGCTCAAGCTCATGCCCGGCGGCAGTGCGCCGGCCGCAAGGCTGTAGTGATACGGTCGAATCCCGCCGCGCGCGCTGACCCCCTGCCCATAGGAACGGCCCGCCGTCGCCTCCGGGAATACGAGTGGATTGATCTCGATCGCCGTCAACTCGACGACCAGCACATACTCTCGGGTCACCGTGAGGGGAACAGGCCATGTCCGATCGGTCGCCGTGATCGAAAAATGGTATGTGCCGGCCACGCTTGGCGTGCCGGACAGGAAGCTGAAGGAAAGAAACATCCCCGGCGGCAACGCGCCGGCACTGACACGATAGGTATACGGCGCAACCCCGCCTGAAGCATCGAAATACTGGAAGTAATTGACGTCCGTCGAAGCCATGGGCAGGGTCTTCGGCCCGAGGACAAGCCCGGATGGATCGATGTCAACGGTGTACGTGCGGCTCGCGGTGACCGGGCCGAACGAAATGTTGTTGTCGGCTGCAGTGAGCGTGAAGGTGTAACTGCCTGCCGCTGTCGGTACGCCGGTCACGATACCGCGCGTATCCAGCTCCAATCCTGGCGGCAATGCGCCTTCCGTAACGCTGAAGGTATAGGGCTGCAGGCCGCCTGAAGCAGAGACGGATTGCGAATACGGATTGTCGACCTGCCCATCGGGCAGGCCGGTATCGATCGTCACGATCGGCAGCACGACCTCCAGCTGGAAT
Source organism: Lysobacteraceae bacterium (assembly GCA_040079515.1). Taxonomy (GTDB): domain Bacteria; phylum Pseudomonadota; class Gammaproteobacteria; order Xanthomonadales; family Xanthomonadaceae; genus Lysobacter_I. Next base: position 4,851 of record JBEBKD010000009.1, on the reverse strand, counting down.
GTGCCGGATGCGGTCTCACCCGTACTGTCGGTGACCTGCACATCGAAGCCGAAACTGCCGATGGCGGTGGGCGCGCCCTGCAGCGCTCCGTTCGCAGATGACAGACTCAGGCCCGACGGCAGCGCGCCCGCGGAAATACTGAACGTATACGGGCCGGTCCCGCCGCGCGCGGAGAAAAACGTCTGGAAGGCCGCGCCACCCGTGATCGGGTTCAGCGTCTTCGGATCGAGCTGCAGTGGACGCGCGTCGATATCGACGCTGTATGCGACCGTCGCTTCCGACCGGTTCGGCTGGGCGTTGTCGCTCACCGTGACCGAGAAATGGTATTGGCCGGCCGCAGTGGGCGTGCCGTGGATCGCGCCGTTGGACAGCAACTGCACGCCTGGCGGCAACGCGCCTGCGCTCAATCGGAATGCATACGGTGGCAAGCCGCCGAGCGCAGTCAGCGGATGGCTGTAACTTTCGTTCAAGTAGCCAGCAGGCAGTGTCGGCGGCGTCAACGACAGTGGTGCGGACGCGACGGACATCTGGAATTCGCGACTTGCGGTCTGCGGAATGCCCGGCACATGGTCGGTGGCGGAGACGGTGAAAAAGAACAGACCGCTTTCGGTCGGCGTGCCGGACAGCGTGCCGTCGGAGCCCAGTGTGACGCCGTTCGGCAAGCGTCCGCCGATAACGGCGAACAGATAGGGCGCAACGCCGCCTGCTGCATGGATGCGCGCGGAGAAAAGTTGGAACTGGTTGCCCGACAGCGTATCGGGCGAGGATTGCAGCACGATCGGCGGCGGGTCGTTCACCCTGATCGTGTAACTCCGGCTGATCGAAAACGGGCCCGCAGGGTCCGGGCTGCTGTCGGTGACCGTCACCGTGAAACTGTATGTGCCCGCGGAACCGGGAGTGCCGACCACGTAGTATCGGCCGTTCGAAAGGACCAGTTGCATGCCCGGAGGCAGCGCACCGGCCGTGATCGCCATGGTGTACGGCGCAAGACCGCCGGATGCGGTCAATCCCTGGTCGTAATACTCGCCGAAGCGGCCGTCCGGCAGCGAGGTCGGCGAGAGCGTGAGGTCGGTGTCATCGTTGTAGACAATGCCGGTCGCGTAACTGTTGCCAAGATCGGCGTTGACCGCATCGAACAGTTCCACATCGATGAACAGGTCGGATTCCACGCGCGTATCACCAGCGACGGGCACGATCGCGGACTTGACTGTTTCGCCGGGGCGGAAGATCACCCGCCCGGTGAACGCTCCGACATCGCCGTCGGGAAAAGACCGGTAGTCCACGGAGACGGTCTGCGTTGCCGGCTCGCTCAGCGTGACTCTGTAGGCCATCGGTGTGATACCGGAATCGCCTTCGACGATCTGGGCCCCTTCGATATCGATGATCGGACGGCTGACTGCGGCATCGGTGATCGTTCCGAGCGCCCCCAAAGCACCGGGCTCGGCGCCGGTCACGTTGTCGATGTCGAAATGAAACGACTCTTCACCTTCATCGAGATCATCCACCAGCGACGCGACGAAGACATCGGTTTGTCGCTCCCCCTGCGGAATCGTGATGCGCGTCGTCGGCAATGCCTGATAGTCAGCGCCGCCGATCGCGGTGCCGTCGGAGATGATCACATCGAAAGACACGCCCCCTGGTCTGGCGGCCTTGTCGAGCATGATCGAAAATTTCAGTGCATCGCCTTCGGCCGCCACAGCGTCGCCGATGGAGATTCTTCGTGGCGTGCTGTCGTCGTCGAGAATGGTGCCCACCGCCTGCCCGTCGCCGATGGTCGCGCCGGTGGAGCGCAGCAGGTTCAGGAAAAATGTCTCGTCGGCTTCGATGTCGTAGTCGCCGAAGACGCTGATCTCGATGCGGGTCTGCCTGGAACCTTGATCGATCCTGCCGCGATTGAGGGAAGTGCCATCGTAATCGGTGGTATCCGCGCTGCCGTCGGATGTCGAGAATTCGAAACCGATTCCGCCGGGCGGGGCCGGCGAATTCAGGCGAACGTCGAAAAAAACCGAGCTAAAGCCAGCATCTCCTTCAGACGCCGCAACGTCGTCGATCGACAATACAAGTTGCGCCATCGCCTGCGCCGGCCACAACGCGGACAATAAGAGCATCAGCAGCAGACCCACTCCCGCCAGGCGCCTCAGCACCAGGGCGAAAGCAGCGGCGATGCACGAACGGCCTGCAAGCGTTACCGGCTGACATTGCATCTCGAAAACTCCTGCTGTGGCCGGCCAAGACCCGAACCGATCAGGTACATGCACAAGGCTCTACCGCGTCGATTCGCCAATACCTCGTATCTGAAGGGATCCCTCGGCGCAGCCCGCACCGGGGCCACCCCCGTCCCGGATGATAAGCGACCGTTTAACAGATACAAAAAAGCGCCGCTGCGTGAGCAGCGGCGCCGTGTCTTCCTCGATCGTGGCGACTGAAGATCAGAACTTCTTGTCGACGTTCAACTGCACGCCATGGTCGCTGTCGCCACCGCTGCCGATCAGGCCGCGATAGTCGAACTTGAACGACCAGTCGTTGTCCAGACTGAACAGCACACCCAAGCCCAGCATCAGGCGGCTGCGGTCGAAATCGTTCAGATCCGCACGGTAGAACGGGCCGGTCGGCAGATCCGCATAACGCATCGTCTGCGCACCGTTGCCCTTGAAGTCGTGCTGGTATTCCAGACGCAGCTGCGGCGACCACAGGCCCCAGCTCGCTTCGCGACGGTAGTCGATGCGCACGCCCACGTTGCCGGTGTCCGTGTCCACTTCCAGATGGTTGTAGGTCAGCGCGAAGATCGCGTCGCCGTGCTCGGTGTACGCGTCCAGATCGGCACGCGCGATGTCCGCACGCACATACGGCGTGAACTGCCATGCACCCTTCTGGATGTCCGCACCCGCCGACACCGAGCCGAACCACTGCGTGCCCTTGCGCTTGCCGTCGACGAAGTTGCCGTTGCTGGTGACGAACCGGCGCAGGTCGTAGTCGAGACTCTGGTAGCCCCACAGGCCGTCCATGAAGAACACCTCGCCCGGGCTGTAGCTGCCGTACACCGCGAAGGTGTAGGCACTGCCCTTGCTGCGGCTGCCGTTCTCGCCGATGTCGCTGCTGTCGCTGCCGTAGCCTACGCCGCCGCCGATCGTCAGCGCATCGTTGACGCGGTAATCCAGACCCGCGCTCAGGCCGTCGGTCTCGAAGTCCACGCCGGCACTGCCGTTGCGGCCATCGTGATTGCCCGAGCGGATCGTGCCCGCCGTCCAGATGCCGTACGTGTTGTTGCCGTCGCCGGCGCGCGCGTTGTTCTGCCCGCCTATCGCCGCGCCAACCGTGCTGCCGGTGGTCGGACGGTCGCAGCGGCGGCCGGGAATCGCACCGACCTTTTCCGGACAGAACTGGTCGTAGGACACGCTCAGACCGTTGTCGAAGCCGCCATCCTGACCCGCACCGTGCAACCGCTCCAGACGCTGCTGGAAGTTGTTGATCTGGGTGGTCGCGAAGCGGCGAGTGGCATCCGCCTGCGCTTCCAGCAGACCGCGCACTTCCGGATCCTTCGACGGATCGGGGCGGTCCACGACCGTGAGCGCGTAGACCCGCGTGCCGGTGAAGCCCAGCGCGTCGGTCGCCCGGATCGTGAAGTTGAACAGGCCCGAGACCGTCGGTGTGCCGCTGAGCGAACCCGCCGTGCTCAACGTCACGCCGGCAGGCAATGCGCCTGCCGTCACCGCGAAGGTGTACGGCGCGGTGCCGCCGGTGGCGGCCAGCGCCTGCGTGTAGGGCAGCTGCTGGACGCTGTTGGGCAGGGTCGCAGGATTGATGGTGATGGTCGGTGCCGAGATCGCCAGGGTGTAGGCGTTGGTCACCGTCGCCGCCGTACCGGTGGTGCTGTCGGTCGCACGGATGCTGAAGGTGAAGGCGCCCACTGCGGTGGGAATACCCGTCAACGCACCCGTACCGGTGTTGAAGCTCAGACCAGCCGGCAGCGCGCCGGCCGACACCGCGTAGGTGTACGGCGCGATGCCGTTGCTGGTGGTGAAGGTCTGGCTGTACGCCACCCCGCCCGTACCGGCCGGCAAGGCACCGGCCGCAGGCGTCATCGCCAGCGTCGGTGTTGCGATCGTCAGCGTGTAGGCGTTGGTGACCGTGGCGGCCGTGCCCCCGGTGCTGTCAGTGACGGTCACGCTGATGTTGAACGTACCTGCCTGCGTCGGCGTGCCGCTGAAGGTGCGGGTGGCCGCATTGAAGGTCAGGCCCGTCGGCAGTGTGCCCGTCAACGTGGTCGTGTACGGCGCGATGCCGCCACCGATCGTCAACACCTGCGTGTAGGCCGTACCCGCCGTACCCGCCGGCAGCGTGGCCGGCGTCAGTGTGACCGTTGGGACAGCCACCACCACGGTGTAGGCGGTGCTGGCGTTCTGGCCGTTCGCGTCGCTCGCGGTCACGGTGAAGTTGAACGTGCCCGAGGTCGTGGTCGTGCCGGACAGCGCACCGCCCGAACCCAATGTCAGACCGTTCGGCAGTGCGCCTGCCGTCACCGCGAACGTGTACGGCGCGATGCCGCCCGTGGCGGTCAGGGTCTGGCTGTAGCTCAGGCCCGCCGTAGTGTTGGGCAACGCGGCCGGAGTGACGACGATGACCGGCGCCGGCACATTGAGCGTGTAGTTCTGCGCGATCGAGAACGGCGCGCCCGCACCGGTCAGCACCGTGTCGGTGGCAGTGACGGTGACCGGATAGCTGCCCGGCACCGTCGGCGTACCCGACAGCGTGTTGCCGCTGAAGGTGACGCCGGCCGGCAAGGCACCGCTCAGCACGTAGTTGAACGGACCGGCGCTGCCGCCCGCAGTGAAGCTCTGCGTGTAGGGCGCA
>JBEBKD010000008.1:0-204192 GCA_040079515.1 Lysobacteraceae bacterium | reverse complement strand
CCTTCTCCCCGCTGTGCGGGGAGAAGGAAAACATCGCGGCTCCCGGCGCTCCTACGAACAGCAACAGCAGGTTCTTCCACGGCTGTGCCAGTGTCCGGGATGACTGGGCTTCGATGCGCCTCGCGAACAGCGCCCCTCATCCGGCGCTTCGCGCCACCTTCTCCCCGCACTGCGGGGAGAAGGGAAGGCGTCGCGACTTGCGTCGCTCCCACGAACAGCAACAGCAGGTTCTTCCACGGGCTGCGCCAGTGTTCGGGACTGCAGCATTCGCGTTGCCGGTCGCGTGCCGCTGAGTCGGAAAATGCCTACGCGCCATTGCGGTATGCGCCGAGATTCAGGCCGTGATCGTTTCGGGATCCTGTTCGGGCGCCGGGAATCAGCCCGCGCATCACCGGAGGGATGGGTATGGACAATGATGCTGTGTCGTTGGCGTTCGCCGCCGACGATCTGGATGCGGTGGACGCTGCGCTCGCGACGCTGGAAGCGCGGTTGGTTTCGCTGATTTCGCTGCGGCCCGATGTGCCGTGCGGGTGGGCGCGGATGGGTGCGAAGTCGGAGGCGTTCTGCCGGGAGACGTTGGCGGCTTTGGCCGCGCATCCGCGCGTGCCGTCGGAATTCGATCTGGCCCGGGCGCAGGCCGATCTTGCCGCGGCCGACGCGCTGCATGCGCGTCTGCTGCGCCTGCGTCGGCTCACGGAACGCGCCGAGGATTCGGAGTTGGCGCTGGGTTGCGATGTGATGATGGCGGCGCTGCAGGGGCATGCGCTGCTGGAAGCCTGCGTGCGCGATGAGGAGCAGACGTTGCCGTGCGAAGCGGATGCCGCGTGAGCGGTGTTCGCAGGCGGTCGCGTGTGGGAGCACCGCGCATCGCGACGCGCGGCATCAACGCGAATACGCAGCCTGCGGTTCGTTGACGTTGCCCTTCGTCGCCAGTATCAGATGCCGGCGCAGCCATTCGGCGAAGTCGTCTTCGGTGAGGCTGCCTTCGGCAAGCTTCAGCATCGTGATGTATTTTTCTTCATCCGATGCGATGAGCCGGGCGTCGTTGAGCGCGAGAAAGACGCGATAGCAGACGTGCGCGGTACGTTTGTTGCCGTCGACGAACGGATGATTGCGCGCCAGACCGTAGGCAAGACTGGCGGTCAGCGCTGCGAGGTCCGGCGGCGGGTCGCCGTATGCGAACAACTGCTGCGGCCGCGCCAGTGCGGAGTCGAGCAGGGCTTCGTCGCGTACGCCGGTGCCGCCGCCGTGTTCGGCAAGCTGGCGCTCGTGGATGGCCAGCGCGAGGGTCTTTTCGATCCAGACGATCATGAAGATGTTCCTCGTCTTATTGCGCGAGCTTGTGCAGGACGTGGCGGTCCTCGCGCATGACCTGCTCGGCCACTTCCATCTGCGCGGCGAGCTGCGGGTCGTAGCGGGTCAGTCTTATGCCGTCGGGGGTTTCCAGCGCATAGAGTTCGTCGCCTTTTTCCAGGCGCAGACGGGCCAGCAGTTCTTTGGGCAGGATCACGCCGGCGGAATTGCCGATGCTGCTGATCTTCAGTTTCATGGCTTGCTCACAGAATGTAGTTATAACAAACGTAATACTACCGGTGCTTTCCGGAATTGCAAGCCAGCGCGTCGGGCTTCAGGTCGGGGGTGCGGTCGTCTGGACCTGCCGGTCATCGTGGCCCGGCTGAAACAGCCGGAAATGAAATATCTTGTTTCATCGCGGCTTCAAGCCATTGATGTGGATGACTCGCGATCGCATCGAAGCCAGGAGCACAGGTTCGGCTCGAACCCCAAGGCTCGCGAAGCAGGATAGCGGTTGCGCGCTGGCGGATATCGATTCGTGGAAGGATGGCCGCACGGCGAGAAGATGGCGTTCCGGACTGTCCGGAAACGACAAAGGCCGCGATCGCTCGCGGCCTTTGTGCGTGAAATGCTGGCGCCCGAAGTTGGACTCGAACCAACGACCCCCTGATTAACAGTCAAGTGCTCTAACCGGCTGAGCTATTCGGGCGGGGCTGCATATCCTAATGGCCCGGCCCGGTCCGATCAAGCTCGGAGCGTGTTGCCGATGCGCTGAAGCAGCACTCCAATCACAGTCCGGCGGCGCAGGCAGCGGCGGCGGGCGGGGCGGCGCGCGTGCTGCGCAGGCGGGCGCCGTTGGACAGGATCAACGCCAGTGCGTCCCTGGGGCCGCGACGGTCGCAGAGTGTGAACGTGATGTTCGCGCCGGCGTTGCCCCCACTGGGCTGATAGACGATGCGCGGGCGGCCGACGGTGCCGCGCAGACGCACGCCAGCGGGCAGCTTGGGCTCGCGATGGACGATCTGTTCGCCAGGGCTGTGCAGGCGGTTGCCGTCGCGGTCGACGAACGCGAGCCAGCCCTGGCTCCAGTCGACGCCGCCGACGCACTGCGAATCGCCGGGGCAGATCACGATTTCCCGGCCGAGGATGGTGGCGTTCCGCTGCGCGTCGAACAGGGTGGCGGTGATCGCGCTGCGCGCCGAGCCGGCCTGGACCCGGGCGACGGCGTTCTTCAGGCCGGGGATGGCGAGGCCGAACAGGATGCCGAGAATGGCGAGTGCGATCAGCAGATCCAGCAGGGTGAAGCCGTGGTCATGGCGGCGGGACGACAGGGGTGGGCGAGGGCGGGACATGAACGACTCCGGTGTACGTGGACGGGAGTCCAGTGTCGGCAGGCGTGCGATCGAGCGGCATCGGCGGCAGCCGCATCCCGTTGTAGGAAAAAACCGCTGCGTGTCGCGACGACCCGCTAGACTTCCGGGCTTGACCTGCCGACACCCGCGATGAACGAACACGTACGCTATCTGTCCGACACCGCCTTTCAGCTGGTGGCGCCTTACGAGCCCGCAGGCGACCAGCCGCAGGCGATCGCGGCGCTGATCGACGGCTTCGAAAGCGGATTGGCGAAGCAGACCCTGCTCGGCGTGACCGGTTCGGGCAAGACCTACACCATCGCCAACGTCATCCAGGCGGTGCAGAAGCCGACCTTGGTGATGGCGCACAACAAGACTCTTGCGGCGCAGCTCTACGGCGAGTTCAAGGCATTCTTCCCGCATAACGCGGTGGAGTATTTCGTCAGCTATTACGACTACTACCAGCCCGAAGCCTACGTGCCGTCCAGCGATACGTTCATCGAGAAGGACAGCTCGATCAACGAGCACATCGAGCAGATGCGGCTGTCGGCGACCAAGGCGCTGCTGGAACGCCGCGACGCGATCATCGTGTGCACGGTGTCGGCGATCTACGGTCTGGGCGATCCCAACGAATACTTCAAGATGGTGCTGCACATGGTGCGCGGCGAACGCATCGACCAGCGCGAGCTGATCCGCCGCCTCACCGCGATGCAGTACGCGCGCAACGACACCGAACTGCGCCGCGGCACCTATCGCGTGCGTGGCGAAGTGATCGATGTGCATCCGGCCGAATCCGATGTCGAGGCGCTGCGGATCGAACTGTTCGACGGCGAGATCGAACAGTTGACGGTGTTCGACCCGTTGACCGGCGAAACCCTGCGCAAGCTGCCGCGCTATACCATCTATCCGAAGTCGCATTACGTGACCACGCGGCGCACGGTGCTGGATGCGATCGAAGCGATCAAGATCGAGCTGCGCGAACGTCTGGAGCAGTTGTATGCCGCGAACAAACTGGTGGAAGCGCAACGCCTAGCGCAGCGCACCCAGTTCGATCTGGAGATGATGGCCGAAGTCGGCTTCTGCAGCGGCATCGAGAACTATTCGCGCCACCTGACCGGACGCATGCCGAACGAAGCGCCGCCGTGCCTGTTCGACTATCTGAGTCCGGACGCGCTGCTGGTGGTCGACGAGTCGCACGTGACCGTGCCGCAGATCGGCGCGATGTTCAAAGGCGACCGCGCGCGCAAGGAAACGCTGGTGGAATTCGGCTTCCGGTTGCCGTCGGCGCTGGACAACCGGCCGCTGCGCTTCGAGGAATGGGAAATGCGCTCGCCGCGCACCATCTTCGTGTCGGCGACGCCGCGCGAGTACGAAATCGAGAAATCGCAGGGTCAGGTGGTCGAACTGGTGGTGCGGCCGACCGGGCTGGTCGATCCGATCGTCGAAATCCGTCCGGTGGGCACCCAGGTCGACGATCTGCTCGGCGAGATCAGCGAGCGTGTGGCGATGGGCGATCGCGTGTTGGTGACCACGCTGACCAAACGCATGGCCGAGAATCTCACCGAATACCTCGGCGATCACGGCGTACGTGTGCGTTATCTGCACTCCGACATCGAGACCGTCGAACGCGTCGAGATCATCCGCGATCTGCGCCTCGGGAAATTCGATGTGCTGGTCGGCATCAATCTGCTGCGCGAAGGTCTCGACATGCCGGAAGTGTCGCTGGTCGCGATTCTGGATGCCGACAAGGAAGGGTTCCTGCGTTCGGCGGGCTCGCTGATCCAGACCATCGGCCGCGCGGCGCGCAACGTGCGCGGCAAGGCGATCCTGTACGCGGACGTGGTGACGCGGTCGATGAAGACCGCGCTGGAAGAAACCGGACGCCGCCGCGAGCGGCAGTTGGAATACAACGCCGAGCACGGGATCGTGCCGACCTCGATCATCCGCGAGATCATGGACGTGATGGAAGGCGCGCGCAGCGAATTGGCGCCGGGCGATCGAAGAGGTCGCGGCAAGAGTCAGCGCGTGGCCGAGCCGATCGAGAACTACGCCGCATTGCCTCCGGCGCAGATCGCGGCGCGAATCGCGGCGCTGGAGTCGACGATGTATCAGCACGCGCGCGATCTGGAGTTCGAGGACGCCGCGCGCGTGCGCGACGAGATCCGCAAACTGAAGGAAGCGAGTCTGGGATGAGCGCGGACACGCACGCGCTGCGGTTTCCGCGCCTCGGGTGGTTCGGCGCGTTGTGGCTGCTGGTGTATCTGCCGACCTATCACGCCGCCTACGGCGCGTTCAATTTCCTGTTCCTGTGCAATATCGGCGTGATCCTCACCGCCATCGGACTGATCGTGCGCAGCCGTCTGCTGTTGTCGAGTCAGGCGGTGGCCGCGCCGGTGATCGCCGTGGTCTGGGCGATCGACGCGGCATGGAAAGTGGCGACCGGCGATTTTCTCTACGGCGGTACCGAGTATCTGTGGGATTCCGCCTATCCGCTGTTCGCGCGGTTGCTGTCGCTGTATCACCTCGGTTGGCCGTTGCTGCTGTGGTGGGTGTTGCGACGTATCGGCTACGACCCGCGCGGCTGGCCGCTGCAGGCCGGTATCGCGGCGTTGGCGATCATCGCCGGCCGGCTGTGGGTGCCAGCGGCGGACAATGTGAATTTCGCGTGGATCGACCCGTTCTTCGGCCGTCAGCTCGGGCCGGCACCGCTGCATCTGCTGATCTGCTGGGGGCTGTTGTCCGGGGTCGCCTACGGGGCCACCCATTGGGGACTGCGACGGATGTTTCCGGACCCGGCCGATACTTCCGAGCGGGCGCGTGGTTCCGTCCCGTCGCGGCAGGTGTTACCATGATCGCCCTTTCGGGTTGGCGGTAGCGACTCGACGGGCGGTTAGCTCAGCGGTAGAGCACTACCTTGACATGGTAGGGGTCACAGGTTCGAACCCTGTACCGCCCACCAATTGAAAAGCAAAACGGCGCGGGCTTACAGGCCCGCGCCGTTTTTTTATGCGTTTCCGTTGCTGCGAGCGGATCGGCCAGAGCCGCCCGTCTTCGTCATGAGCGCACTGCGACGGCCGCATGGACCGCCGCAGTGCGCGCTGTCTGTCAATAGTTGAAAAGGCGGCTGTACTTGACGAACAGCTGTTTGCCGGTATGCAGATCGAGATTGTCCGTCAGCTGCAAGATCCTTGGCGAGCCGATCAAGCGCAGGTTCTGCTGTTGATCGGTGTAGCCGACATACAGGGCCGTGCCCGGGCTCAGGACATAGCTGACGAGTACATCGCTGGTGAGTCGCTTGCTGCGATCGAAAGCGAACAGCGACGTATCCGTCTGCAGGTCGGAATAATCGAAAATGATGTGCGCAGAGAGGAAGCGGCTGAACTGATAGTTGAACTTCGTCCGCGACAACGTGTTCTGGAAAATGCTGTCGTCAGCGCCGTGGCCTGCGATCGCACCCTTCGTACGCAAATCCTGCCAGATGAACGATTGCGTGACGCGGAATTGCGACGTCGGACTCAGCGTGAAATCGAAAGCGAACTGCCTGCTGTCGGCGAGGAACGGTTGCAGACTCGGATTGGGGAAGAAGTTGATCGAATCGCCAGCGCTGTAGCTGACGCTGCCGGTCAACCAGGACAACCATTCGCTGCTGGCGCTCAATGAATAATTCTGCTTGCGGAACCCGATGCCCAGGAATTTTTCGTAGGATTCGATCCAGTGACCTTCGAATGACGTGTAGCGGGATCCATTCACGACAAAGCCCGCATTGGCGGTCCAGTCGGCCAGATCTCCATTCTGGTCCCAGTTGCGCTCGTAGCTTACGGATGGGCCGGCACTCACGAGCCACTTGGCGTCCGGGTACTTCCAGAGGTAGGAAGCGGACTGCCACAGTTGGCGGATGTTCGTTCTCGGCACGAATCCAAGTTCGGTGTTGAAATCCTCGGAAATATCGCTGTAGCTGCCGTCGTAGGTGAAGTTGCGACCGCCGCGGGCGATGTCGAGATAGTAAAGATGCCCGGTCGAATCCTGCGATGAACCCGGATTCCCGGTATCGCTTTGCACGGCTTGCGCGGTCAGCGCCCAGTTGTCGTTGATCTTGATGCGCGTATCCAGGCTCAGTACGCGGTTCGAATGGTCGTCGACTTTACGGTCCGCGACGAGCACGCCGACGTTCGACTGGGTCCCGAAATCGCGCTGTACGCGCGCGACACCGATATTTCCGGTCTTGTCGACACTCGGGCCGAACAGCGATGCCCCCGCGGCTTCGTCGTTGATCAGCAATCCGCCGACCGCCCAACGCCCCAGACGGCCAGTGACGCGTGCGCCGTATTTCGGGTCCACGATCCTGCGCGAGAAGAAAAGCGTGTTGGGTGTGCTGAAGAATCCGGAATTCTCGAGGAAGAAAGGACGCTTCTCGGGGAACTGCACTTCGAATCGCTTGTTGACGATGATCTGGGGCTCGTCGGATTCGACTTCGCCGAAATCGGGATTCACGGTCAGATCGACCGCGAGCGAATCGCGGATCACGAATTTCGCATCGACGCCGGCATCGAATTTGCTGTTGCTTCCGATGCGGGGATTTCCGTTGGAATCGTCTTCCAGCAGCCGGGTGGTGCGAAACGTCGCGTGCGGAATGATGCTGATATTGCGCCCCGGAGAGATCTCTTCCTCCAGCCGCGCTTCGGCGAATTGCGGGATGAAGCTGTCTTTTCTCTGGGTGACATAAGGCCAATAGGAGAATTCGTTGAGCCGAGGCACCAGGCGCTGTATGGCGATGCCCCATTTCTGCGCGGAGCCACGGTTGAAGCGCAGGCTCTTGAACGGAATTTTCATGATCGACACGTAACCGTCGGCGGTGAGTTTGCCGTCGGAGACCCATTGCGTGTCGTAGTTGAAATCGGTGCCCTGACCTTCGGTCACCTTGCCATCGAGCTGCGCGCCGTAGGGATTGACGCCGAAAATGAAGGCGCGCTGGTTGTCGTCGAAGGTGTCGAGATACAGCAGGATGGCGTCGTCGCCGAAAATGGTGTCGCGCCGCACGACGCGGGCGCGTACCTGCGAAGGATCGTCCTTGCACACCGTGACGACGTACAGGTGACTGTCATCGAACGAGAGATAAGAGTGGGTCTCGACTGTGGCGGGTTCGCCATCGCCCGGGGTGTTCTGCTTGAAGTCGTATACGTCGACGCCGGCATCGGCGGGCACGCCGGAGACGTAGTCGTCGAGATTCGGCGGCGTGGCTGCGCGCGGAATGATCAGCGGTGCTTGCGAGTCCTGCGCGACCGCAGTGCACGCCATCGACGCCAGCGCGAGTGAAAGGCATGTGGAAAGAAAATGTCGATACATCGTGTAGCTCTCCATTAAGAGTTCAAGGCTCGATGGCCTCTTTCAGCCGGCAGCGTTTTTTGCGAATGATAACGGATTGTCTTGTGGGAATCCGCCTTCGTCCGTTCGACTGTCGGATCTGCGGAGCGTTACCCACAGGCAGAGTCCTATGGCGGCCAACTGGCTCAGACTCGACACTGCCAATCGTGCGTCACCGGAATCCAGAGGCGTGCCGCGGAACGGCAATACCGCTTCCAGCAGCAGCCAGAGGACGGCAAACCACGCGATACGCGGAGCATTCATGACCGCGCCGCCGACGGCGACGAGGCTCCAGAGCCACAAGGGAGCGAACAGGCCCGTGTGATCGGGAACGAATGGACTTCGGAACGTGGCGAGCGCCAGCAATGCAAGCCAGTTCATCGCCAACGCATGGTGCGACATGCGGGAGGATCGGATTGCCGACAGTATGGTCAGAAGCACGATCACCACCGTCCATCCCCAGACGATGATCTGCTCGAAAGCGAGCGTCATCCCGGGTACGCCCAGCGATTTGAGCTTCATGACGATGCCCGGGACCGAGTCGTTGATGGCAGCGACCGCGGCAAGCTCGGGGTTTTCAAGGAAAGCCCAAGCCTCGCCGTTGGCCAGTCTCGGCAAGTGGAATTCGAACAGTGCGCGAAACGGATCTGCGCCGAGCCACAGGAAGGCGATGACGGTGTACAGCGCGGAAAACCCCAGCGTCCATCCGAGCGCACGCCAGCGCCTGGTGACAATGAGATAGATACCCAGAATGCCCGGGAACAGTTTGAATACCGCAAAACCGAGCAGCGCGCCGCCGACGACCGGGCGGTCCCGCCAGAACAACGCCATCGCGACAACCGAAAGCGCGATGGCGGAAAGCTGGAAATTGCCGAGTTGCAGCGTGAGCAGGCTGGGTGTCGCGATCCAGATCGCGGGGATCAGGAGCGCCGCACCGCGCCCGGCTTTTCCGCCGATCCAGGCTGAAAGGCCAAGCATGCAGGCGAGCAGCGTGCCGCCTTCGATCGAGAACCAGATCGCGCGGGTCTGTTCAAAATCCATTCCCAGAGATACGGCCGCCATGGGCAGAATCAGGAATTGAGGCAGGTAGAGGAACTCGTCGAGTTTGAATTTTCCTGCGAAGCCGTAGTAATGCTCGGGATTGTAGAGATTGCTCGCGTTCTCCTGCGCGAGTTTTGCGGCCTGCCAGTAGCCCGAGAAACAACTGTGGTTCGTGTAGAAATCGTCGAACCAGAACGCCGAGATCTGCGCTTGATCGGGATCGGCCATGAACAGGGCCACCCCGACGGTTCGTGCCAGTGTCGCGAGCGCAAGCAGCAACCAGAGCACGCTCAAGACGGGGTGTCGTTTGCCGGTGATGTCCAGCGCCTCCGGCAAGCGTTTGGCAATCCATGGGCAGCATGCGGCACAGAGCAGAGCAGCGGCGATCGCCGACGCCACTGGTGGAACGCCGAACGCCGTGACGGCGACGGCCAGCAGGACAGAGATCATCGTTGCGAGCAGGGCAGCTACGATCCATCGCGCATGCGAGATCGGATGCGCGGCGATGGGCGGACGGGGGTCATGGCTGACGGTCATTGCCGCGGGCTCCTGTTGCGTGAATCCATGGGCGGGGTATTGGTGCCGATCAGCGACGGCCCATGCCGTCGACCTTGCCTGAGAAAATGAAGTGGTCGAGTTCGCGAAAGTCATCGAAAACGACATCGGCGCCCTGTGCCCCGGGACCGGGGGAACTGACCCGGTCCACGCGGAACAGGGTGCTCATGCCGAAGTCCTGAGCACCTTTGATATCGCAATGCAGGCTGTCGCCGACCATCCAGATCTGATCGGGATCGACGCCCAGCTTCTCGATGGCCAGCTTGAACGGTGCCGGGTCCGGCTTGTCGGCACCGGCTTCCTCGGACGTGACGACATAATCGAAACAGTCGTCGAGTCCGAAATAGATGATCTTCCTGAACTGGATCTGCGAGGTCAGGTCGGTGATGATCGCCGTCGAAATGTCATTGTTGCGCAGATTGATCAGCAGTTCGCGAACGCCGGGAAAAAGACTGCACTGGGACAGGAATGTCCGCCAGTAGGTCTGTTCGAGATCGAGCGTGATGAGAAGCTGGGTCTTGCGCCCGAGAATTTCGATGCCGCGCTGGAAATACAGCAGCCGGCTGTGCGAACTGGCGGTATGTCCCAGTTGCTTCTTGACTTCATCCCGTGCCAGCGAAAAAGCGGCGCGGACGCTCACTGCGTCAGCGCCGAGCAGGCGCACGGCCTTGGCTTCGGTCGCAGCGCTCGCCTTCATGTGCGGCTGATCGTAGGCATAAAGCGTGTTGTCGGTGTCGAAGATGATGGCGCGCGGCGCGCGCAATGTCCTCGTGCAATGCTGGATCACCATGTCAACGGATCCTGTTCTTGAGCGATTCTTCCATCTGGAGCAACACCATCAGTTGCATGATTCCGGTCATTCCTTCTTCCCAGAGGGGGTGTACATCGAGAAATTCAAGCAGATTCGGCATCAGCGTGTTTGCGGTCATCGCGATGTCTTCGGCGGAGACGTCGCCTTCGATGGTCATTTCCACTTCTTCCGAATCCTCCGACAGTTCGATGTCGAGGTGCAGGCCGCAGATTCCGATCAGCATGCGCGCCAGCCGTTCGTGGTAATTGCCGTTCCTGATCAACGCGGAAAGTTTGAGCGGGAGAGAATCCGGCGCGGACGATTTTTCCAGCTGATCGATGTTCACCGGACGCAGCTTCAGCACCAGATCGGCCGAAGCGCGCTGGGGAACGACATAACGCTGGGCATCGACGGCGCGACGCTCGATCGACTGAAGCACGGCCTCCATCGCATGTCCGCGCTGGTGCACATCGCGCTGGATCTTCCACGACCGGCGCAATTGCTCGTCGATATCGAGATAGACGGAGACATCGAACCTGCTGATGAGGCGGCTCATGCGAAGCGCATGCAGACCGGAAACGATCAGCACGTCGTTGCGGTGCAGGCGGGTCGGCGCCAGAAAGCGACCGGCGGCGTGATCGTAATGCCGGTTGACGACACTCTTGCCGTCCATGATCGCGAGTACGTCTTCATTGAAACGCTGCAGATCGTTCGCGCGTGGATTGAGGTGGGTCAGTCCCTTCCACATCGGAGCGTAGCGATCCCAGACGTGATAGTCGTCTCCGGACAAGTGCACGACCGAGTGCTGGCCGAACAGACCGGTAAGGGCTTGGCTGAGCGTATCCTTGCCCGATCCGGAGTCGCCTGCAATGCCTATTTTCACCGGCTTTTGCGCGATCCGGTAGTAGTCGTTCCTGGCGACGCGTTCGCGCAGCATTTGTGCGATGAGCATCAGCCCAGTGGCCACGATGAGCGTCATCCACAGCGAATGCATATGCGGCGTGATGAGCCTGTCGATGCTGGTAAGGGTCGATTGCGGGTCATAGCCGAGCAGTGGAAGACTGGCCCCGGACGAAAACAGCAGGTGCATGCCGAGCACGAGCGCGGACAGCACGGCTGTCATCAGCGCTGCGCTGAGGTCGCCCTGCAGCTGGTGCGCGACGAGGAACGGCACCAGCCACAGATACCATCCCGGCGGTGCAGGCGTGCTCAGCACGACCAGGAAAAACGACAGGCCAGTGACTGCGATCAGAAGATCGAAGCTGATCCTGCGTAAACGCCACACCGCGTACATCGTCAACATGTACAAGGTCGGCGTGAGGTAGAGTTGCAGCGATTGCCCAATGGGCAGCGTCAGGTCGAACACCCGACCGGCTTCCGGCGTTCCGAGCACCATGGCGCGGAAGCCGGGTGAGAACAGCCACGGAATCTGCGAAAGGATCGTGATCGAAAAGCCGGCTGCGAAAGGGATCGCCATCGGTCGCAGACGTTTGTTGCGCCAGAGATAGATCGCGGCGAACGGCAGTGCGAGCACCATGCTGAATTTCGCCGCCAGCGAAAGGCCGAGCGCGATACCGCTGGCGGTCGGGCGATACTGACGGATCAGCAGGAGGGACAGCAGCAGCAGGGTCGCAGGAATGATATCCGTTTGACCGTTCCAGTAAGTGACGAACAGTGCGATCGGCGACCACCAGTAGAGCCATAGCAATTTTCGCGGCTGCTGCGGGAAAAGCGCGTACAACAGATACAACGCGGCCAGATCGACCAGCAGCAGACTGACGCGAAATCCCATCCCTGTGAAATAGTCGCTTCCGGTCGCGACATCCGCCAACCATCCCAGCACGGTCGTAGGCATATTGGTCAGCAGCATCACCGGCCCGTAGGGATACGCGATGGGGCTGCCGCCGGAAGACAGGAAGTTCGACCACGGATCGAGCGTGGCGTGCTCGATGGCTTCGCGCAGGAACGGAACGAACTGTGCCTGCTGGATCCGCGGCACCAGCCAGATCACCAGCGCGATACGCAGCAGCACCCCGGCTTTGAAGACGGGGTCGCGCAGGATTTGGCCGAAATTCATTGCCAACGCAGGGGTTCCTTGGTGCAAACGGCATCGATGTCGATGCCTTCATGTCGCAGCAATGCTTGCAGCTTCGGGATCGCGTCCTGCCCGGTATGTCCGTGAAGTTCCGGGGATGCGATGCAGATGCGGATGCCTGCCTGCTGCAGCCTCGCCGCTTGTGCGCCGTCTAGCGGGAAACGGTTGAAGCAATCCACCCAGACCCAATCCGCTTTTCCAGCGAGCGCAAGTGCGGCGTCGATGGTCTCGTACTCGGAAACGCGCACGGCGCAGCGGCGCTCGCCGCGGCGCGTGGTACGCACAAGGAACGGGAAGGACTGGTCGAGAAAGAAGAAATCGCTGATGCCGTGCGCATTCATCAGTGCGATCAGGCGTTCTTCCAGCCCTTCTTCCTTGACGTTGAGGATCAGCAGGCGATGCCGGTAGTGCTTGACCCATTCGTCGAAGCGTTCGCCATCCGCGAACGGATCGTGATGGATGATCAGCTCGTCGCCGTGGCTGCGGATATCCACTTCGATACCGTATGCGGGCTCGGTCTCCCGCAGTTGATCCGAGGTGTTCCGACGGTGTTTGATGATGATCATGATGGTTTCCTGAGATCCTTTCGAAGACGGAGACTGAAATCCATGGTCCGCTTGATGAAGCGGACCTTCGCTTTCCAATCGACGTTCCAGTGCGAGCTGCCATGGGCGCGATCGCCGAAATGGACAGGGAATCTGCGAACCTGGAGCCCGCGATGGAGCGCTTGGTAGTATGCGTAGAGATCGAGCGAAAAATCGTGGGGCGGGTCGCGCCAGCGCTCGTAGAACGCGCGCGGGAACATGGTCGGCTGTGCGTTGATGTCCCGCATGCGGCGGCGCAGAAGCACGGTTTCGAAAACCGACATGCCGACGGTGAATACGACATCGGCGATCGGCCGCCCATGGCGGCGCCCCTTGACGAATAGATTCTGCGGATTGTCTGAAGTCTCGAACATCCGCAGTCCCAGCAGCGCGTCGTGCGGATCTGTCTGCATATCGGCGTGCGTCCAGGCGAGTATCTCGCCGCGCGCTTCGCGCAGGCCCGCGAGAATGCCGTAGCCGTAGCCCTGATTGTTCTCGACGCGCGTGCTGCGGATACTGGATTGTCCAGCCAGTTGTTCCGCGAGCACGGCTGGCGTGTCGTCGGTCGACCCGTTGTCGACGAGGACCGCTTCGATATCGTCGCCGGTGAAGATCTCTTTCAGCCGCGTAACCAGCAGCGGCAGATTGCGTGCTTCGTTGTAGCAGGGGATCACCAGCGACAACCTGGGTCTGGGCGTCGTCGCCGCGGGCGATGCGTCGGGTTGCGGTCGGTCGATGATCACTGGGGTGCGTGTCCGATGTCTTTCGCAGCGATGAAGACCACACGCTTCATGCCCAGGTAATTCAATGTGGCGGAAATGGCGGTCGCGACGAGGAAGGCGATCGCGATCCCGATTTCGCCGTGGCCCAGAACGTGGATCACGCATGCGTTGGCGGCGACGTTCGCCAGCAACGCGAACAGGTAGACGGCGATGAATTTCGCCGCCTCCTGCCATTCCCAGTGCTTTTCGACGCGGAACGTGAAGATGCGATTGGCGAAATATCCGAACACCGCGCCGATGATGAAGCTGCACGCTTTCGCCGGGGCCGTCTCGATGCCGAATGCGAGCAGCGCGCGATAGCTGACGAAATCGATCGCGACGGAGGTGAATCCCACTGCGAGGAATCTTGCGAACTCGCTGCGGATGATGCCCCGGCGCATGCTTTTTCAGTCTCCGATCCGCGCGGGGCGGCGCATGGCGTAGCGCTGTTCCAGCGCGGCGCACGCCGCCGGAGGCACGCGCATGTCGCGTTCGAGGCGATACGGATGCGACGGCCATTTGTGAAAGCAGGATTGCCAATACTCGAACGTTCGCAAGTCGTCTGGAGTCCCCCAGCAGAGATAGTGGGAGATCACGAAAACGCGCGCACGAAGCCCTGCCGCGATGGCGTCGTTGATGCAGATGTCGACGTAGAATTCCCCATTGACCCGCGCGTCCCGCGCGATCATCGCATTCGCCGCTGCGATGAAATCGCCGCCGCGCTTGAAGGTGAATGCGCCGATCAGCGAAGGATCGTTCGCTGGATTCCCCAGTTGCTGTTTGCCGGTCACCGAAAGCACGCGGCCGTCCGTTTCCTCGACCCACCCGTAGTAGGCGGGGCGGCGTACCGCGCCGGGATAGCCGCGCGCAGCCCAGACGATGACATCCACCTCCGGGTCTTCCAGCAGCGCGGCGAGCGCGCGCGGGTCGTACAGCGCACCGTTGTCGCAAGCGCCGATGGTCAGCGGCAGCGCCGCGTCGATGCTTTCCATTCCGAGCAGGCATGTGCGCGCCTGTCCATCGGTGACCTGGTCGATTTCGACCAGCGTGCAACCGGGGAAATCGTTCCGCAACGTGCTTGCGATGCTTTCGTGCCCGGGCAGATCGCGGCGCATCACGAAGGAATAATGTTGCGCTTCGGGCAGGTCGAGCGTGGCCTGTACGACCATCGGCCGACCGGAGACCGGAATGAGCGGTTTCGGCTCGGTATAGCCTTCGCGGGAGAACCGCGCGCCGAGCCCGGCCATCGGTATCAGCACGGATCCTCGCTGGTCCACCTGCGCTTGCGCACGCGAAGGGTCGCACAGCTCGCGAAAGACATCCGACCAGTAGCGGTATTCCTCCATGTCCTGGGGTGTGCCCCATTGCATGAAATGATTGAGTTCATAGACCAGGATCTGGCGACCATCCTCCATCAGCGGGCGGTAGGCGAGGCTGGCGAAATATTCGTTGTTGTAGGACAGATCGCTGTGTCCGATGCAGCGGCGGAAGCCGTCCAGCATCATCGCGCCGGAAGCGTAGTAATACGTGCCGCTGGAAGCGAACTCGCCCAACGGGTGATCGGTATAAGGCTGTTTTTCCTGGATCGCGGTGATTCTGACGCCTTCGTTGCGCACGTAGGCATACGTGGTCGAGCCCAGGATGTGCGGGTGGAACCCGGTGTAGCAGGCGATGGCGCCGTCGCAGCCGCTTTGGGTCACGAAGTCCACGAAATCCGCGTAG
This sequence comes from Lysobacteraceae bacterium, assembly GCA_040079515.1. Classification (GTDB taxonomy): domain Bacteria; phylum Pseudomonadota; class Gammaproteobacteria; order Xanthomonadales; family Xanthomonadaceae; genus Lysobacter_I. Next base: position 188,638 of record JBEBKD010000008.1, on the reverse strand, counting down.
TCCCAGACGCAGGTGAAATCGCAGTAATTGATGATCGTCGGTTTGTCGGGATCGACGTGCTCGACGGCCTGCAGGACCGCATTCACCGGGCCGAGTTTATGCGGCGGAATGCCAACGATCCTGCCGGTCGGGCAGTATTTGGCGATCTGTTCCGCCATCGCGTATTCCGGCGTGTCCAGATGATCCTGATTGCAGATGAAGAGGAAGTCGGTTTCGCCGGGGAACATGTCGATCACGTGGGCGATGATCGGTTTACCGTCGACGACGATCAGCGGCTTCGGTACTTGATAGCCTGCGCGGCGAAAGCGCTCCCCGAAGCCTGACATTGGGATGATGATCTGCATTCAAGCTCTTCCTTGAAGAGTGCATCGGGTTGCGGAGTGGTTCTTCAAGGCTCTGTGCCCGCATGGCATGCAATCGCGCCGATTGCCGGCCGCGATTGATGTACATTCGGATGCATGGCTGCATCGCATGATGCTCGCGACTCGAACGCCGCACTTTCCTGGCTCCACCTGCTTCCCCTGTATTCCAATGGAAAGGCTTTCCTTCCGGCGCGCGCGCCGATCAGGCTGTTGGCATCGAAAGGGAGGCATGCGGTCGGGCGAACCTATGGACTGTGCGGGCACGAAGCTGCCCCGGCTGGCGGATGCCATTCGTACGGCCACATTGGGCGGCGCTGCATTCGACAGCCGACCGCCCGACGGCATCGTTCGAGGTGTCTCTTGTTTCAACGGCCAGACTCCTCACGATGCAGACATACGCCGGCGGATGGATGTACGGATCGCAATTTTTTTGTGATCGCAGTCTGTAGAATATGCTGAGTGGGTGGCCTTGTGAAGCTGTTGCCGGCACAACCGGAGCCACGGTTGCAGGCACTCCATCAGGACGGTGGTCGCGCGCGTGCCATGCAATGGCGGCGCGTATCCGGCATGTTTTCGGGCAATGGCCGGCTCTTTCGTGAAGCGCAGAAACCGTTTTCCGCGCCGATTCGTCAAAAAAGATCATCAACGCTCTTCAAACCGCAGCGGAACTGTTCTGCGTGCCGGCTAGTTTCGAGCAGTCTGAGATCGCTTCGTGCCTGACCCGGGTTCCGGAACGGTGGGAGTGCATGCGGGTGATGTGGTGTGTAAGAACCGAGGGCAAATGAGATCAGTTCTCAGTTGCGTGTCATCGACTCGGGCATCTCGATGGATGGCTGCTCGTGGTTGCTCGAATCGATGGACAGAAGGCTTCAGCGCCGATCGCATGCCATCCGAATCGTGCCGCGCCTTCGTCGCATTTCTGTGATGGACGCTCTCAGAACACAGCGGAGTGTGATAATTTGGAGAGCGATAGTGGGAATGCGGTCGAGCCAGTGGAACGTGCTTCGTCCCCCTGTCGTCACACGAAGGAAAATCGAGCCCGATGAACGATCTAGAACAACGCTTCGCCCATCTGTCTCCCGAGCGGCGCGAGCTGTTGCGCAGGGCAGCCCAGCAGGAACGCTCGGCACGCGGCCGGATCCGTCCGCAGCCCCGTCCAGAATACATTCCGCTGACTTTCGGTCAGCGCCGACTCTGGCTGCTCGATCAGTTCGCGCCCGGTCTCGTCGCCTACAACTCTCCGATGGGCAAATGGCTGCATGGCGAGCTCGATATCGGCACCTTGCGCGCCGCGATCCAGTCGCTGGTCGACCGCCATGAAGTACTGAGAACGGTATATCGGGCTCAAGGCGGCCAGCCCTATCAGCACATCCTGGCGCAATGCGAGTTGCCGTGGCGGTACGCGACCTCCTGTGGCGATGAAGTCGGTGCACGCCGTGCCGATGCGCTGCGCATCGCACGCGAAGAGGTCGTCCGGCCATTCGGGCTGGCGACCGATCCGCCGATCCGCGTGGTGCTGATCCGCGTCTCCGACGACTTGCATCTGCTGACGATCGTCTTCCATCACATTGCGATCGATGGCTGGTCGATTTCGACCATGGAACGGGAGTTCGTCGCCGCGTACAACCGGTTGCGCGATGGCGGGATGCTCGATAATGCGCCGCCCGAGCTGCAGATCGCCGATGTCGCCCTCTGGCAACAACAGATGTTCGGCGGGGATGGCCTGCAGCAGCAGCTCGATTTCTGGAGCCGTCATCTCGCCGATGCGCCAGCGGTACTCGATCTACCGACCGATCGCGCCAGGCCGGCGATGCAGAGTTTCGAGGGCGGTATCTGGTCCGCGCATATCCCGCGAGCGCTGTACGAGCGTTTGCAGGCGTTCGCCCGCGAGCAGCAGGTAACGCTGTCGATCCTTGTATTCGCCGCTTTCCAGACATTGTTGTCGCGTTATTCCGGCCAGGATCGCGTCGTCGCCGCCATGGGCGTCGCCGGCCGCGCGCGACTCGAACTGGAACCGGTCGTCGGTTTCTTCATCAACATGCTGCCGTTGCAGGCGGACGTCTCCGACGATCCGGAATTCCTGACGTTTCTCTCGCGGATGCGCGGCATCGTACTCGAAGCGATGGAGAACGCAGATACGCCGCTCGACCGGATACTGGAGACGCTGCGGTTGCCGCGTTCCACCAGCTACACACCGTTCGCGCAGGTGATGTATTTCTTCCAGAGCTACCCGGAGCATGCGCTGGTGATGGCGGGCATCCGCCTCGAAGACGCGCATATCTCCGAGCTGCGTCCGCCGACCGCACAGGGCGATCTGTCGCTGTTCGTCGACCAGCACGGCCCCGACAGTCTGATGTTCGAGTACAGCACCGAGTTGTACGACGAAGCCACGATCCGACGCATGGGCGGGCATCTGTTGACGCTGCTCGGCGCGATCGTCGAATCTCCGAATACCCCGATTTCCCGTTTGCCGATGCTGACGGCGGATGAGATCGAGCAGCAGGTGCGTTGGAACGATACCTGCCGTGCATTGCCGGAAAATCCGACGATCGCAGCGCTGATCGCCGACCAGACCGCTCGCGCACCCGATGCCGTTGCGGTGGTGTTCGCTGGTCGCGAATTGAGCTATCGCGAGCTTGATCGACGAGCCAATATGGTCGCGCATGCGCTGCGCGCGCACGGCGTGGGCCCGGGCATGCTGGTCGGCCTTTACGTCGATCGCTCGCTGGAAATGATCGTCGGCCTTCTCGGCATTCTCAAAGCCGGCGGCGCGTACGTTCCGCTCGATCCGAGCTATCCGGTCGACCGTCTCGCTTACATGGTCGAGTTGTCGGCTTCCAGCGTGATCGTGACCCAGCCGGCGCTGCGCGATGCATTGCCGTCGCCGGTGCCGTCGGTGGTGGTGGTCGATGCCGATGCGCCGCTGGATGCGTCGGCCGACGCGCCGCCGCAAGGCGGCGCCGGTCCCGAGGATCCCGCATACGTCATTTTCACGTCCGGTTCGACCGGCAAGCCGAAAGGTGTCGAGATCCGGCAGCGTTCGGCGGTGAATCTGATCCGTTCGATCGCGCGCGAACCCGGCCTCACCGATGCCGACACGATCTGTGCGATCAGTACGCTTTCGTTCGATATCGCGCTGACCGAGCTGGTGACGCCGCTGACGGTAGGCGCCCGGATCCTGCTCGTGGATCGCGACACCGTGCGCGACGGTCTGAGTCTGCGCAAGCTCGTGGACACCGCGCCGCTGACGATCATGCAGGCGACGCCCGCGACCTGGCGCATGCTGCTGGATGTGGGCTGGGGTGGCAGACGCGACATGCGCATCATCTCCACCGGCGAGGCGTTGCCGCGCGAGCTCGCCGACCGTCTGATGCCGATGGCGCGCGAACTCTGGAATCTCTACGGCCCGACTGAAACGACCGTGTACTCGGCACTGTGTCGCGTACAACCGGGCGAGGGTCCGATCATCGTCGGCCGGCCGGTCGACAATACCCTGATCCACATCGTCGACCGCCACATGCAGCGACAGCCGGTAGGCATTCCGGGCGAATTGCTCATCGGCGGCGTCGGGCTTGCAGCCGGTTATCGCGCGCGTCCCGATCTCACCGCCGAGAAATTCATTTCCGATCCGTTCTCCGCCGATCCGCAGGCACGCCTGTACCGTACCGGCGACCTCGCGTTCTGGCGTACGGATGGCACCGTCCAGGTCATCGGCCGGATCGACCATCAGGTCAAGCTGCGCGGGTTCCGCATCGAACTCGGCGAGATCGAAACAGTGCTCGCGCAGTATCCGGGCATGACCCAGGTCGTCGTGCACTGCCGCGAGGATCGGCCGGGCGATCAGCGACTCGTCGCCTATTTCACCCAGGACGATGTCCGCGCCACCGATGCCGAGCTGCGCGCGCACTTGAAACGGGCATTGCCCGATTACATGGTGCCCAGCGCTTTCGTCGGCCTGAGCGCCTTTCCGCTCACGCCCAACGGCAAGGTCGACCGCCGTGCGCTGCCGGCGCCGGAGGCGGCAGCCGGCGCTTCGGACGATCTGATCGCGCCGAGAACGCCCGAAGAACAAGCCTTGGCGAAGCTGTGGGGGGAATTGCTGAATCTCCCCGCCGTGGATGTGCGCGCGGATTTCTTCGATCTCGGCGGACACTCCGTGCTCGGCACCCAGATGCTGTCGCGGATCGAATACGAGTACGGCATCGAGTTGTCGTTGCGCGTGTTGTTCGAGGCGCCGACGCTGGAACGGATGGCTGCACGCATCGCAGCGGCATGCGCGATCGCGGACCAGAACGATATGGAGGCATTGTTGCGGAAGCTCGAACACCTCAGCGACGAAGAAGTCGCACAGCAGTTGATCGGAAGGTCGGAATGAACGGGGTGTTGTATGAGTGAACTGGATCGACGCCTGGCGACGCTGTCGCCGGAAAAGCGTGCGTTGCTGATGCAACAGTTGGCGCGCAAGGCGGCGACCGCGCCCCAGAACGAGATCGCTCGGCGCCCGCGTCCGGAGCGGCTGCCGCTCTCATCCGCGCAGCAGCGACTGTGGATTCTGGATCAGATCGATCCCGGCAACAGCGTCTACAACGTCACCATGGTGATGCGATTCCGTGGCAATCTGAATGTCGACGTGCTGGAACGCACGCTGTCGGAAATCATGCGCCGACACGAAAGCCTGCGTACGATCTTCGTGAAAGACGAGGAAGGGCCGCGGCAGAAGATCCTGCCGGCCGAGCCGCTGCGCCTGGTTCAGCATGACGTATCGAACCGGGAGGGCGATGCGCGCGAAAAGGCGGCCATGGCACTGGCGGCCGCCGACGCGGCGATGCCATTCGATCTGGCCGAAGGCCCGGTCTTTCGCGCGACCCTGATCCGGATCGCCGCGGACGAAGCGCTGCTGTTGCTCGACGCACATCACATCGCGGTGGACGGCTGGTCGTTCGGTGTCGTTTTCGGCGAACTGACCCAACTCTATGCCGCGTTCCTCGCCGATCGACCCTCGCCGTTGCCTGAACTCGCGATCCAGTACGCCGACTACACGCTCTGGCAGCTCGAAGAAGCGGAGGGCGAATCCGCGCGCTCCCAACTCGAATACTGGAAGCAGCGTTTCGCGACGCTGCCGCCGGTACTCGAGCTTCCCGGCGATCGGCCGCGCCCGCCGGTACAGAGTTATCGCGGCGGCCTGGTGGGGCATGCGATCCCTGCCGCGCTGTATGCAGAGGTCAAGCGCTTCAGCCGGCAGGAGGGAGCGACTCCTTTCATGACGCTCCTGGCCGTATTCCATACGCTGCTGTCGCGTTACTCGGGACAGGAGGATATTGTCGTCGGCGTCGGCAACGCCAACCGTCCGCGTCGCGAAATCGAAGCGCTGGTCGGCTTTTTCATCAATACGCTGCCATTGCGCGTGGACACGTCCGGCAACCCGACCTTCCGCGAGCTGCTCGCGCAGGTCAAGGCGTCGACCATCGATAGTTATGCCAACCAGAACGTGCCGGTCGAGCGTTTGATCGAGTCCCTGAACATCGAGCGCAGTCTAAGTCATTCGCCGCTGTTCCAGACGATGCTGTTCTACCAGAATTTTCCCGAACAGGCGGTGGAGCTTCCCGGGTTGAAGCTGTTGCCTGTCCGATTGGACAGCGTTCACTCCGGCACGGCGCGCGCGGACATCTCGATCTTCGCCAACGAGGTGAACGACGGGTTGCAGATGTGGATCGAATACGCATCGGATCTGTTCGACAAGGAGTACATCGAGGCATTCGGTAGGCATCTCGAGCAGTTGATGCGTTCGATCGTGGCGGACCCGACCAGACGTCTTTGCGAACTGGAGATCATGTCGCCGCAGGAGAACCATCGCCTGCGCGTGGAATGGAACGCGACGGCGCGATCGATGCCTGCCGAAGCCACGATCCATGCCCTGTTCGAAGCGCAGGTTTCGCGTTCGCCGCAGGCGATCGCGGTCGTGCAGGGCGAAACGCGATTGACCTACGCCGAGCTCGATGCGCAGGCCGACGCGGTCGCGGCGCGACTGCGCGCGCACGGCTGTGGACCGGGCACGATGGTCGGTCTGTTCCTCGATCGTACGCCGCGGATGCTTGCCGCCTTGCTCGGCACGCTGAAATCCGGCGCCGCGTATGTGCCGCTCGATCCGAGCTATCCGGCCGATCGTATCGGCTTCATGCTCGAAGACTCGGCTGCACCGGTGGTGATCACCGAGGATGCGCTCGCCGGGCAGTTGCCCGCGGGCGTGCATGCCTTGCTTCGCATCGAGGACGCGCTCGAAGCGGCGGGTTCCGCGGTACGTGCGCCGTCTCCGGTCGGCGCCGAAGACATCGCGTACGTGATCTTCACCTCCGGTTCGACAGGGCGTCCGAAGGGCGTTTGTATTCCGCATCGGGCGGCGGTGAATTTCCTCGCATCGATGGCGCGCGAACCAGGACTTGCCGCCACCGACACGCTTTGCGCGATCACGACGCTTTCGTTCGATATCGCGTTGCTCGAACTGATGCTGCCGCTTACGGTCGGCGCGCGCGTGGCGCTGGCCGATCGCATCACCGCCAGCGACGGCGAAGCCCTCGCGGCGATGCTTGAAACCGTCGATGCCAGCGTGATGCAGGCGACGCCGGCGACCTGGCGGATGCTGCTCGACGCAGGTTGGGGCGGACGCCCGCAGATGCGGCTGTTCTGCGGTGGCGAGGCATTGCCGCGCGAACTCGCCGATCGCCTGCTGGAATGCGGACGGGAACTGTGGAATGTCTACGGCCCGACCGAAACCACGGTGTGGTCCACGGTCGAACGTGTTCAGCCCGGTCAGGCGCCGGTCGCCATCGGCCGCCCGATCGACAACACCGAGGTCTATGTCGTCGACAAGCATCTGCAACTGGTGCCTGCCGGCATCCCCGGCGAATTGCTGATCGGTGGTCTCGGGGTGGCGAAGGGCTACCTGGACCGTCCCGAGCTCACCGCCGAGAAATTCATCGCCGACACCCTGGGCCAGCGCGCCAACGGTCGTCTGTACCGGACCGGCGATCTTGCGCGCTGGCGGCGCGACGGCCGGCTCGAAGCGATCGGACGCATCGACCATCAGGTCAAATTGCGCGGTTTCCGCATCGAACTGGGCGAGATCGAATCCGTACTGGCAGCGCACGATGCGGTCGCGCAGGCGATCGTGATCTGCCGTGAGGATCGTCCGGGCGACAAGCGCCTTGTCGCGTATCTCGTCCCCGCCGACGGCGAAATCGATATCGCCGCACTCCGCACCGCCGCGCGCGAACGACTGCCGGAATACATGATGCCGTCGGCATTCATGACGATGGATCGCCTGCCGCTCACGCCGAACGGCAAAGTCGATCGCCGCGCGTTGCCTGCGCCGGACGCCGACGCATTCGCGGTCGCGGAATACACCCCGCCTCGCAATGCCGAAGAGGAAACATTGGTCGCGCTCTGGGCCGAAGTGCTGGGCAGGCCGCAGATCGGCATCCACGACAATTTTTTCGATCTCGGCGGACATTCGTTGCTCGCCACGCAGCTGGTGACCCGCATGCAGAAAGCGCTGGGCGGCGATATCGGTTTGCGGATGATGTTCGAAGCGCCGACCGTGGCCGAGTTCTCCGTACTGTTGCTGCGCCGGCGGACGGAGAATCTCGACGACGACGTGCTGGCCGGCATGCTGCAGCAGCTCGAAGGGCTGTCCGATGCCGATATCCAGGCCATGCTTGCCGAGTGACTTGCGACCACCTTCACAGGAACCGGCACGGCTACAGGAGTTCTCTGCGCACATGACGTCATCCGCCGATACTCCCGCCGGCACAGGCGCGCCCTCGCTCGCGGATCGCTTGGCCAAACTGAGCCCACAGCAGCGCGAGCTGCTGCTGCGAAATCTTGGCCAGCGTTCGGTGAATACCGCGGTCGAGGCGATGCCGCGCGCGACGCCCGGCCAGATCCTGCCGCTGACGCCGGCGCAGCAGCAGATATGGGTGTTCGAACGCCTGCAGCCCGGGACGCCGGCTTACCTCATCTACGATCACCTGATGATGGAGGGTGCGCTGGATGTGGCTGCGCTGGAACGCGCCTGGCGGATTGCCGTGCAGCGTCACGATGCCCTGCGTCTTCGTTTTTCCGAACACGCCGGCGAACCGGTGCAGACCGTCGTCGACAGCGTCGACTTCACCGTTCCGACGATCGATCTGTCCGCATTGCCGGAAGAGGCAAAAGCCGAAGCGCTCAAGCGGACGATCGATGCCGAATCGGCGCGGCCCTTCGACCTGTCGTGCGCGCCGCTGCTGCGGGTCAGCGTGGTGAAGCTCGGACCCGAGCGCAACGCGATGCTGGTGGTGGCCCACCACATCGTGTCCGACGCGTTGTCGCTGAACCTGCTTTCCAGCGAAGTCGCGCAGTGCTACAACGCGTTCCGGGCCGGTCTCGAACCGACCCTGGCCGAGAAGACGCTCGGTTTCGCCGACATCGTGCTCTGGCAGCGCGACCCTGCGCAGCAGCAGCGCCTCGCGCGCCAGGTCGAATTCTGGCGCGATGCGCTGGCGGGCACGTCCGGGTTGCTCGATCTTCCGACCGATAGACCGCGCAGCGCCATCGTCTCGGCGCGCGGCGCGCGCCGTGCCTTCACCATCGCCGACAGCACGCGTGCCGGCATCGGCGAGCTTGCGCGCGCCGAAGGCGCCACCGTGTTCATGGTGCTGCTGTCGGCGTTCCAGGCTTTGCTCGCCCGCTATTCCGGCGACAGCGACATCGTCGTGGGCTCTCCGGTTACGAACCGCCGCACCGTGGAGATGGAATCGCTGGTCGGGTTGTTCGTGAATTCGATCGCCTTCCGTGGCGATCTCTCCGCGGATCCTTCATTCCGCACGTTGCTCGCGCGCAATCGCAACCACGTGCTGCACGCGATGGAAAACGGCGAGGCGCCGCTGGAGCGCGTGGTCGAACGATTGAATCTGGAGCGCGCACCCGGGCGCACACCGCTGTTCCAGACCATGTTCGTGATGGAGAACGGCGGCATAGCCGCCAACGACGGCAGGATGGGCGGGTTGCGCACGTCGTATATCGGACCCGATGTGGAAACCGCCCGGTTCGAGATCACGCTGTCGCTGTACGACGGCGCAAAAGGCCTGGAGGGCGTCATCGATTATGGTTCCGACCTGTTCGATGTCGCGACCATCGTGCGGATGGGCGAACACTTCGAAGCGCTGTTGCGCGGCGTGCTGGCACAGCCGGATGCGCCGCTCTCGCGGATTCCGCTGACCACCGCTGCCGAGCGCGCCGAACTGCTGTCGCTCGGCAATGGCGGGCCGGCATTGATGGGTGAAGGCGGGACGCTGCACGACCTGTTCGCGCTGCAGGCCGCACGCACGCCCGAAGCGATCGCGCTGGTCGAGCCCGATGCCGGCGGCGGGCTGCACGAATTCACGTACGCGCAGGCGCTGACGCGCGCGAATGGCATCGCGCAGCGGCTGCACGCGCTGGGCATCGGCCGCGAACACGTGGTCGGAGTGCTCGCCGACCGTTCCGCCGACGCCGTGCTCGCCGTGCTCGGCGTGCTGGCGGCCGGCGCTGCGTATCTGCCGCTGGATGCCGGCAATCCCGACGAGCGCCTGCGCTTCCTGCTCGACGACGCCGGCGCGCGCGCGTTGCTGGTGCCGCCGCAACTGCGCGGCCGCGCTGAGGCGTTGGCGGTCGCGCAGAACATCGCGATTCCGTTGCTGCCGACGGATACGATCGCGCCGGCCGATACCGCGCCGACGGTCGAGCGCGGCGAGCGCGATGCGGCTTATCTGATCTACACCTCCGGTTCGACCGGCACGCCGAAGGGCGTGGTGATCGAACATCGAGGCGCGGTCAACCTGGTGCGCGGCTTTCTCGCGCGCCATCGTTTCGACCGCCAGCGCCTGCTGATGATTCCACCGTTGATCTTCGATGCCTCGGTCGGCGATCTGTTTCCGGCGCTGGCGTGCGGCTCGGCGCTGGTGCTGCATCCGGCGCCGACCGAACTCGGCCCTTCGGAACTCGAACGCTTCTGCCGCGAAGCGCGCGTAACCGCGATCGACGCGCCCGCTGCGCTGTGGCGTCGTTGGAGCGAAGGCTGGGCGCTGCGCAAACAGTCCGGGCCGCTGCTGCCGGCGCTGAACCTGATGATGATCGGCGGCGAAAGCGTGCCGGTCGACCAGGTGCGGCGCTTCGCCGGGATCACCGGTCACCGCGTCACTCTCTGCAACCATTACGGCCCGACCGAAGCCGCGGTCTGCGCCACCCTGCTGTCCACCGTCGATGGCAGCGGCATCGCGTCGCTTGATCTGCCGATCGGCCGGCCGCTGCCGGGCGTACGCGTCTATCTGCTCGATGCGCACGGCCAACTGGTGCCGCGCGGTGTGGTCGGCGAGCTGTACATCGGCGGGCGTGGCGTCGCCCGCGGTTATCTCGGCGCTGCCGAACTGACCGATGAGCGCTTCGTGCCCGATCCCTTCGCCGATGCCGCCGATGCGCGCATGTACCGCACCGGCGATCTCGCGCGCTGGACGCACTGTCATGAGGGCCACGGCCTGCTGCAGTTCGTCGGTCGGCGCGATCATCAGATCAAACTGCGCGGCTTCCGCATCGAATTGGGCGAAATCGACAATGCCATGGCGGCGCAGCCTGGCGTGCAGTCGGCGGTCACCCTGCTGCGCGAAGACCGTCCGGGCGATCGCCGTCTGGTCGCCTATGTCGTTGCGGATGCGGACGGAGGCAATGGCATCGATGCTTCGATGCTGCGGCTGGGGCTCGCGCGTCGTCTGCCGGATGCGATGCTGCCGTCGGCGTTCGTGTTCCTGCCGGCGATGCCGCTGAACGCCAACGGCAAGATCGACCGTCGCGCGCTGCCCGCGCCGAGCGCGGAGGCGCCTGCGGAACGTGCGATCCGCGCGCCGCGCACGCTGACCGAAACCGCTGTGCTTGCGGTCTGGCGCGAGGTGCTCGATCGCGAAGACATCAGCACGGACGACGATTTCTTCGCCAGCGGTGGCGATTCGCTGTCGACGTTGCCGCTGGTGTTCAAACTGCAGGCGGTGCTCGATGTGGACGTGCCGCTGTCGTCGGTGTTCGCGACGCCGACGATCGTCGGCCTGTCGGAAACCATCGACCGCATCCGCAGCGGCGAGAACGAAAGCACCCTGGATCTGCGCGCCCGCGCGACTTTGCCGGAATCGGTCGATGCGGCCCGCGTCGCGCCGACGCCCACGCCCAGAGATGCGCCGAAGTCGGTACTGCTGACCGGCGCGACCGGTTTCCTCGGCGCGTATGTACTGCGCGATCTGCTCGATCTCACCCATGCCGAAGTGGTGTGCCTGGTGCGCGCGGACACGGCGGAAGAGGGCATCCGCCGGATTCGCGGCAACCTCGAAACCTATCGTTTGTGGCGCGAAGGCGACGAAAGGCGATTGGTACCGGTGCTCGGCGATCTGGGCAGTTCGCGATTGGGTCTGGATGCGGCCGCTTTCGAGTCGCTCGCGCATCGCGTCGATGCCATCGTCCACAACGGCGGCCAGGTGAATTTCATCGCGCCATACGAACACCTGGAAGCGGCGAATGTCGGCGGCACCCGTGAAGTACTGATGCTCGCCACCACCGGACATCTGAAGCCGGTGCAACTGGTGTCCACGCTCGGCGTGTACGTCACCCGCAGGCATCAGGGCGTGCGCGTGAGCGAAGACCACGCGCCGCCGGATGCCGAAGGCCAGTACGGCGGCTACAACCAGAGCAAATGGGCCAGCGAACATCTCGGCCTGCTCGCGCGCGAACGCGGCGTGCCGGTCGCGATCCACCGTCCCGCGCGCATCACCGGCGACCGTGCGCACGGCATCAGCAACATCGGCGATTATTTCAACGCATGGATCCGCGGTTGCGTGCAGATGGGCATGGCGCCGCACATCGAAGGCGATTTCTTCGACATGTCGCCCGTGGATTACGTCGCACGCGCGGTCGTGGCGGTATTGCTGGGCGCGGGCGACGCGAACGGCAACTACCACTATTTCAACGCGCGCACCCTGCCGGTCACCGACGCGGTGGCAGCGATCCGCGATGCCCACCTGCCGATCGCACTCGTGCCTTACGCCGAATGGCAGCGCACCCTGATGCGTGTGGTGGAGGGCGGCGAGGACAATCCGTTGCGGCCGTTCGCGGGTCTGTTCCCCGAAGTGGCCGACGACGATACCGGACGCGAGCAGATGCCGATCTTCGACTGCAGCGCCACCGAAGCTGCGGTCGCGGCTCTGGCCGGCGACTGCCCGCCGGCGGATCGTGCGCTGTTCGACCGTTACCTGCGTTTCCTGCAGGATACAGGCGCGTTGCCGACAGCCGGTGTTGCGCGATGACCGCCGCCGCCCGTGGCATGCGCGACTTCCTGCTGATCTGGTTCGGACAGCTGGTGTCGGGCGTCGGTTCGCGCCTCACGAGTTTCGCGCTGGGGCTTTGGGTCTATCAGACTACCGGTTCGACCACGCGGTTCGCGATGGTGTTCGTGGCGATGGCGGTGCCGACATTGCTGCTGCTGCCGTTCGCCGGTGTGCTGGTCGACCGCTGGGACCGACGGCGCACGATGATCGTCTGCGAGAGTATCTCCGCGGTGGTGATCGGCACCATGGCGGTGCTGATCGCTTTGGGTCGCCTCGACCTTTGGCAGGTGTATATCGGCGTCGGTCTGTCGGCGATGACCAACACCTTCCTGCAGCCCGCATATGCGGCGAGCGTTCCGCTGCTGGCGGACAGCGAACAGCTGATCCGCGTCAACGGCCTGATTCAGACCGGGCAGGGCCTGGCGCTGGTGGGGGGGCCGGCATTGGCCGGTATTCTGGTGAGCATCATGGGCATTCCTGGTGTGTTGGCAGTGGATGCGCTGACCTTCGTCGTCGGCGCGGCCTGCATCGTACTGGCGCGCGTTCCGCGTCCAGTGCGCGAAGACGATGGGCAGGCCGATCTGCTGCACGAAGCGCATGAGGGCTGGCGCTATGTGGCCGAGCGTCCGGGTCTGGTGGGTCTGCTCGGGATCAGCGCCGTCGGCAGTTTTCTATTCGCCATCGCGAGCATCGCGATCACACCGCTGGTATTGATCACGGCCCATCAGGACGAGCGCATGCTCGGGCTGCAGATGTCATTGAGCTGCAGCGGCCTGCTGGTCGGTGGCCTGCTGGTCGCGCTCTGGGGCGGCTCGCGCTACAAAATCCACACATTGCTCGGTTTCAGCATCCTCGGTGGCCTTGCGATCGCCGTTCACGGTTTGGCACCGTCGCTGCCGCTGCTGGTCGTCGCCGGCTTCCTGATGTTCCTCACAATTCCGCCCGCGCAATCCGCGAGTATGGCGTTGTGGCAGACGAAGGTGCCGTCGCATCTGCTGGGACGCACGATGGCGACACTGCGCATGACCAGCGAGGCGACGCTGCCGATCGGATTCCTGCTCGCCGGCCCGTTGGCGGAGTTCGTGTTCGAACCGGCGATGATGCCCGGCGGCGCGCTCGCCGACACGGTCGGGTCGGTCATCGGCGTCGGCCCCGGGCGTGGCCTTGCGCTGATGTTCGTCGTGCTGGGCACGTCGATGATGATCGTGGCTGCCGCAGGCTACGGAATACGTTCGATCCGACGAATCGAAGACGAGATTCCCGATGCGCCGCTGCCTGCGACTGCGGCGTGAATGCGACAAAATCGAATCACCATGGAGCAAGCGGCGTATACGGAGCGTGACTCGCGGCGAGATATCGAGATGCATTCTCATTCCGCGAGCGTGTCGAACAACGCGGTTGTCCGGGCCGAGGATCCGGTCACGTGGAAAGGACATCGGAGCGTGCAAGGCATCGCGTGCGGATCGCGCCAACGACCGCAAGCGATATCCGCGGTGCGCTCGACGCATGCGCAATGCAAATCATCCATGGGAAGAATTCAATGAGCGCTAACAATCAGACTACGGTGACCCGGCCGGATTCGGGAGAGTCGCCAGGGTCCGCCAGTGGCGATGTCGCGAAACAACCGCTGCAGTTGCGACGCGCATCGGAAGTGGACGCCGGCAACGATGCCCAATCGCCCTTGGGCGCCACCGTCGCTTGGGCCCGCAGGTTCCTGGCACGGCCGCATCCCGACCTCGGCCGCGCCGGTCCCGTGTGCCCGTTCACGCCGATGGCGCTGGAACTCGACACCATCTGGTTGATCGAGATCGACGAATCCGCGCCGGATCCCGCGCGGATGCAGGACACCATCGAACAATGCCGCCAGGTGTTCATGGAAACCGAGCCGCGCGAAGGACCACTGTCGATCAACAAGGTCATCATGGTCGTGTTCTCCGGTATGAGCGCCGACGATGCGCCATGGATCGACGCCCTGCAGGCGAAGCTGAAACCCAACTTCGTCGATGTCGGTCTGATGCTGGGCGAGTTCCACTCCAAGAACGAGACGCCCGGTCTGCGCAACGAGGACTTCCGTCCGTTGCGCAGCCCGATCCCGATGCTGGTGATCCGGCACATGGTCGAGTCCGACCTGCCGTTCCTCAAGCGCGAGTGCGACAAGCCTGAAGTGCGTATTTCCTACCTGCGCTCGTACTTGCGCAGGTTGGGCGCTGGTGTCCGGCGCAACTATTTCGACCAGGCGGTCGATGCACTGGTGGAAGCTGAAATCGAAATGCGCGGAGCATCGGCACGATGAGCGCGCCGTCTTCTTTCTCGCAGCGGGTCGCGATCGTCGGTGGTGGCCTCGCGGGCTCGCTGCTGGCGCTCGCGCTGTCGGAGCGCGGCTACGAAGTCGATGTGTTCGAGCGACGCGGAGACCCCCGCGTCGCGGGCGCCGAAAGCGGGCGTTCGATCAATCTCGGTCTGTCCAAGCGCGGCATCCAGGCGTTGACCGAAGTCGGCCTGATCGACATGGTGATGCCGATGACCGTGGTGATGCGTGGTCGCGTGATCCATGCGCCCGACGGTACCACCCGCTTCCAGCCCTACGGCAAGAACAGCGGCGAAGTATTGTATTCGATCGATCGCAGCGAGCTGATCCGGCTGCTGCTCGACCGCGCCGAGCGCCAGCCCGGCGTCGAACTGCATTTCGGGCACCGCTTCGTTTCGGCGGACAAGGAACGCCGCGAACTCGAAATCGAGTCCGAAGGCGCGGTCCGCCGTGTCGCCGCCGACTGGGTGATCTGCGCCGACGGCGCGTTCTCGCGTTGTCGCCCGGAGATGCAACACGGCCTGCGTGCCGATTACCATCGCGAATATCTGGAGTGGGGATACAAGGAGCTGTCGCTTGCGGCCGGGCCCGATGGACAATCGGTGATCGACCTCACCGCGTTGCACGTGTGGCCGCGCGCGCACTGCCTGTTCGTTTCGCATCCCAATCGCGACGGCTCGCATACGCTGACGTTGTTCCTGCCGCACGAAGGTCCGGACAGTTTCGAGACGGCGAAGACGCCGGAGGACATCCGTGCGTTGTTCCAGAAATATTTCCCCGACCTGTTGCCGATGCTGCCGGGTCTGGTCGAGCAATGGACCAGCCGTCCGACGGGCGCGCTGCTCACAACCAGGACCGCACCATGGCGCTTCGAGGACTGGATGGTGCTGGTCGGCGATTCCGCGCACGCGGTGTATCCGTTCTACGGCCAAGGCATGAACTCGGCATTCGAGGACTGCTCAGCGCTGTTGTCGGCGCTGAAGACGCACGGCAACGACCGCGCGCGCGCATTCACCGTCTACGAACAGTCGCGGCGCCCGCAGACCGACGTGCTGATGGAGCTGTCGAAAGCCAACTTCGTCGAATTGCGGCAGAAAGTCAGCTCGCCGTGGTTCGTCGCCCGCAAGCGTCTCGATGTCGCCCTCAGCCGGTTGATGCCGAATGTCTGGTTGCCGATCTACACCATGGTTTCGCACACCACCATGCCTTACTCGGATGCGCTGGCGCGCGCGCGCAAACAGGACCGTATTCTCGGCGTATCCATGGCCGCGTGCGCACTGGCGATCTGCACCGGCGTGTGGTGGATGCTGCGCGGTTGAGTAGCAGGCGGGAGGACAAGGACATGTCGCTGTTCCGCCCCTTGCTGCCGGACGGCGTTTTCGTCGCCGAAATGGTGCCGGCCGATGCCGATCCTTCCGCGCTGCCGTTGCTGGAGCGTGGCTTGATAGAGCGCGCGGTGGAACACAGACGTCAGGAATTCGCAGCCGGCCGCATCCTGGCGCGCACCCTCCTGCGCGATGCCGGCACGGCCACCGACACGCTGCTACGCGATGCCGACCGTGTGCCGACCTGGCCGCAGGCGGTCGTCGGTTCGATCACGCATTGCCGGTCGCTGTGCGCGGTCGCGGTTGCGCCACGTGCGGTGAGCGCCGGGATCGGTATCGATGTGGAGCCGGCGAGGCCGATCGATGAAGAACTGCACGCGATGATTCTTCGCGAAGCGGAGCGCGGCCGTATCGACGCACTGCCGCCAGCGCTGCGGCCTTTGGGAGCGATTCTGGTGTTTTCGATCAAGGAAGCGGTGTACAAGGCGATCTATCCCGAACGCCGGTATTTTCTCGATTTCCAGCAGGTCGAGATCGCGTTCGCCGGCGATGATGGATTCGTCGCCGAAGTGCTGGTGCCGGAAGCGAGCTTCCCGGGGCTGTCGCACATCTCCGGGCGCTACCGCGTCGCCGATGGCCACATCGCCAGTGCGGTGCTGTTGCCGCCGATGACGTGACCGTGTCTGTCGATCGTCAGGAAACCATCATCCGGTTTTCGTGCAGGCGTTCGTAGATCGGCCGGCAGACCTCGGCCACCGCAAGCGCGTCTCCCGTCAGCGTTTCTTCGCGAGGCCGCCACGGCTCGAAACCGGTCGAACGCCACACCGCGTCGTACCAGTAGGGCGCCCACACGCCGTCGCTTTCGCGCGGACCTGCGGGCCACGTCAACATGCGAGGCGAGAACGCGATCCCGAGATGCGCGCACAGCGCGCGCAGATGCGCTTCCGGGGCGCGCAGGAAATCGCCGGCGTCGATGACGAGCGGCGATTCGCCGAGCGCATCGCAGAGCAGATCGAACAGCCGGCCCTGCTGCGGCAGACCGATGTCTTCCGGCGTCACCGCTGCGCGCGACTTGATGTAGGACGCGACGACTTCGGACGGGTCGCGGATCAACAACACGTTGCGCAGATCCAGCACCCAGTCGGTGTCCATGTCCGCCAGCAGATGATGGTTCATGTGCTTCTGGTACCAGATCGCTTTCCCGCCCGGCACCGGGCCGAGCAGGGTATCGGCGACGCGTCGCCAATCCGTTTCGCCTGCGGCGATGACCTCGTCACGGCCCGGGTGGTCGATACCTGTTGTCGCCAGATATGCGGCATACAGCGGTTCGTCGCTGACCGTGCAGTCCACCCGGTTCTCCCAGGCGCGCATCATCGCCGTGGAGATGTTGCGCGGGCCGCTCCACATCGCGATCCGCAATGGATTCTCCGCGATGGTCATGCCAGGCGCATGCCCGCGCGCATCGCGATGTCGCGTGCGATCAGATCGCGATACAGCGATTGCAATCGCGCCACCATCGGCCCCGGTAACGCAGGATCGCCATCGCCGATGATCCGGCCGTCGACGCTGCGCACCGGCGCGAGTCCTGCGAAGGTTCCGGTCGTGAACGCCTCGTCGGCCGAATACACCTGGGTGAGGCTGAAGTTTTTCTCGAAGCACGGAATGCCGGCTTCGCGACACGCGCGCAGCACATTCGCACGAGTGATGCCACCGAGGCAGTAATCACCGGTCGAGGTCCAGACCTCGCCGCGACGCACGATGAAGAAATGCGTCGAATTGCACGTCGCCACGAAACCGTGCGGGTCCAGCATCAGCGCTTCGTCGGCGCCGGCTTCGGTCGCCTGGATGCAGGCGGTGATGCAGTTGAGTTTGCTGTGACTGTTGAGCTTCGGATCCTGCACATCGGGATAGCCGCGACGCACATGCACGGTGAACAGGCGCAGGCCCTTCGCGAGCGTTTCCGGCTTGGCGACCTTGAACTCCGGAATGATCACCACCGTCGCCGGGCCCACGGTGACGCGCGGGTCCTGATAGGGCGTGCGCTTCACGCCGCGCGACACCATCAATCGCAGATGCACGCCGTCGCGCATGTCGTTTGCGGTGAGCGTGTCGTAGAGCGCTCGCGTGAGCCGGGCGCGATCCAGGCCGATGTCGAGCGCGATCGCTTTCGCGCCTTCGTAGAGCCGGTCGAGGTGCTCGTCGAGAAACACCGGATGGCCGTCGATGACCCGCAGACCTTCCCAGACGCCATCGCCCAGCACGAAACCGCTGTCGAAGACCGACACTGTGGCTTCGACCCGTGGTTTCAACGCACCGTTGATCCAGATCCGGATGTCCGCGTTGCGCGGGTCGTCGTGGAAATCGTGGATGCTCTGCGCCATCGTCAGCCTCGCCTGCCGGTGCTTGCCCGGGGAAGGGCGAGTGTAGAGCCAGTCATACGCCGGCGGGAGGTGAGGGCCCCGATCAGGCTGCGCCGCCGCTGGGAACGCCTATATTCGTTGACTTTCGGCGGCGCGGAGCCTAACTTTGCGGCATCAGCGATTGAACAAGGTGGCCCCGGGAAACCGGCGCCGAGCGTGCGACATGAGCACTACCATCCACCACTGATCACGACGCCCGAAGCCCGCGACCACGCGAAGCGCCTTCTGGGCGCTTTTTTGTTGCCATCCCATTTCAACGGTGCGCCAAGGCGCACCTTATCGACGCATCGAACCCCACATGATCGCCATCACGCTCCCCGACGGCAGCCGCCGTGAATTCGAAGCCCCGCCGACGGTCGGCGAAGTCGCCGCCTCGATCGGCACCGGCCTGGCCAAGGCCGCGCTCGCCGGCAAGGTCGACGGTCAGCTCGTCGATACCAGCTTCGGCATCGAGCGCGATGCCGCGCTCGAGATCGTCACCGACAAACACCCCGACGCGCTCGACATCCTGCGCCACTCCACCGCGCATCTGCTCGCACAGGCGGTGCAACGACTGTTTCCCGGCGCGCAGGTCACCATCGGCCCGGTGATCGACAACGGCTTCTATTACGACTTCGCCTACGAACGCCCGTTCACCCCTGAAGATCTGCCGGCGATCGAGGCCGAGATGCAGAAGATCGTCAAGGAAGCGCTCCCGGTCGCGCGCAGCGTGAAGTCGCGCGACGACGCCGTGGCGTTCTTCAAGAGGAGCGGCGAGGCCTACAAGGCCGAGATCATCGAAAGCATCCCCGCCGATCAGGACCTGTCGCTGTATTCGCAGGGCACGTTCACCGATCTCTGCCGCGGCCCGCATGTCCCCGGCACCGACAAGCTGCGCGCGTTCAAGCTGATGAAAGTCGCGGGTGCTTACTGGCGCGGCGACAGCAACAACCAGATGCTCAGCCGCATCTACGGCACCGCATGGTTGAACGACAAGGATCTGAAGGCGTACCTCACCCAGATCGAAGAAGCCGAGAAGCGCGACCATCGCAAGATCGCCAAGCAGCAGGAGCTGTTCCATCTGCAGGAAGAAGGCCCGGGGCTGATCTTCTGGCACCCGAAGGGCTGGGCGATCTGGCAGGTGGTCGAGCAGTACATGCGCCGTGTCTATCGCGACAGCGGCTATCAGGAAGTGCGCTGCCCGCAGATCCTCGACGTGACCCTGTGGCAGAAATCCGGCCACTGGGACAACTACAAGGACAACATGTTCTTCACCGAGTCGGAGAAGCGCACATACGCGTTGAAGCCGATGAACTGCCCGGGCCATATCCAGGTTTTCAATCAGGGCCTGCACAGCTACCGCGACCTGCCGATCCGCTACGGCGAATTCGGTGCCTGTCACCGCAACGAGCCCTCCGGTGCGCTGCACGGCATCCTGCGCGTGCGCGGCTTCACCCAGGACGACGGCCACATCTTCTGCACCGAAGGCCAG
Source organism: Lysobacteraceae bacterium (assembly GCA_040079515.1). GTDB lineage: Bacteria > Pseudomonadota > Gammaproteobacteria > Xanthomonadales > Xanthomonadaceae > Lysobacter_I. Next base: position 168,375 of record JBEBKD010000008.1, on the reverse strand, counting down.
ATCGAGGACGAAGTGCGAGCCTTCCACCAGCAGGCGCTGGCGGTCTACAGCCACTTCGGCTTCAGCGAGATCCAGATCAAGATCGCCCTGCGACCCGACTCCCGACTCGGTGACGACGCCACCTGGGACAAGGCCGAGGACGCCCTGCGTTCGGCGCTGCGCTCGGCCGGCGTCGAGTGGGAGGAACTGCCCGGCGAGGGCGCCTTCTACGGGCCGAAGATCGAATACCACCTCAAGGATGCCATCGGCCGGACCTGGCAGCTCGGCACCATGCAGGTCGATTTCATGATGCCCGGCCGCCTCGGCGCCGAATATGTGGACGAGCACAGCCAGCGTCGGCATCCGGTCATGCTGCACCGCGCCATCGTCGGCTCGATGGAGCGTTTCATCGGGATTCTGATCGAGCACCATGCCGGCCAATTCCCGGCTTGGCTGGCCCCGATCCAGGCGGTCGTGATGAATATCACGGATGCGCAAGCCGATTATGTCGACGAAATTCGGAAAACCCTTACGAATCAAGGGTTCCGGATTGCAGCCGATTTGCGGAACGAGAAAATCGGCTATAAGATTCGCGAGCACACGCTGCAGCGCGTGCCGTACCTGCTTGTGGTCGGGGACCGCGAGAAGGAAAACGGGCTCGTCGCCGTACGTACGCGAGCCGGGGAGGACTTGGGGTCCATGTCCATCGCCGACTTTGTTGCGCGCGTCGCGAGCGAACACGCTGCCGCTTGATGTGAATGCCGTCCGGCGTCTTGCCGGATGGTCCGATACCCCTTGGAGATCGAGATATCAGTACCCCCCAGGATAAGCAGAACCGCAAGAACAACGAGATCCGCGTTCCGCGCGTTCGCGTGATCGGCAGCGACGGCGAAATGATCGGCGTGCTTTCGCGCGACGAAGCGCTGGCGAAAGCCGAGGAAGAAGGTCTCGATCTTGTCGAAATCCAGCCGAACGCGGACCCGCCGGTCTGCCGCATCATGGACTTCGGCAAGTTCAAGTTCGAGACGCAGAAGAAAGCTGCGGCTGCGAAGAAGAAGCAGAAGGTCGTGGAGATCAAGGAAGTCAAATTCCGTCCGGTCACCGATGAAGGCGACTACCAGATCAAGCTGCGGAAAATGCGCGAATTCCTGGAAGAGGGCGACAAGATCAAGGTCAATATCCGGTTCCGCGGGCGCGAAATGAGCCACATGGAATTGGGTCGCGAAATGGCCAACCGGATCGAAGCCGACCTCGGCGAAGACATCGTGATCGAATCGCGTCCGCGCCTGGAAGGCCGGCAGATGGTGATGATGATCGCACCGAAGAAGAAGTAAGCCTTACTCCGGGAAGGCGAAAGACCGAAGGGCGCCGGATGGCGCCCTTCGTCGTTGTGATCTTCCCCTGTTCAGTCCGTCGACGCCCGGTGTAGGATCGTCCGCGCCGCAGATGCCCTTCGCTTGTTTCCCCAAGCCGGTTTCGCGCAGGAGTCCCATGCCGAGCATCCGATCCCGTCTTTCCGTCGTCCTCGTTTCGCTTATGATCGCTGCTTGTGCGATCTGTTCAGCTTGCGCCAGGGAGAAGCACGCAATGCCAACCGATGCTGTAGATGCCCGTATCGTCTTCGCCGACCCGCGCGTGGCCGCGTTGGCCGAAGCGGTTGCCGATGGCGACGCCGCGCGCGTCCGCACCTTGGCCGCCGGAGTGGACCTCTCGATCCGTGGCGACAAGAACGTCACCCTGCTGCAGTGGGCGGTGCTCAACCGCAGCCTTGCCGGGATGAAGGCCTTGCTCGATGCCGGCGCCGATCCGACCCAGGCCGGCATGGACAACGACACGGTCGTCCACATGGCCGCGATGGCCAACGATGCCGCCTATCTGTCCGAACTGTTGGCGCGGGGCGTCAACCCGAATGTCCGCAATGCCGAGACCGGTGCCGGCCCGCTGCGCGCGGCCCTGATGGGCGAGCGCAACGAACAGTTCCGTGCGTTGCTGGCTGCAGGCGCCGATCCCGATCTGGCCGACCGCATGGGCAATACGCCGTTGCATGTCGCGGGCCAGATCAACGAGCCGCAGCGCGCGCTCGATCTGCTCAACGCGGGTGCCGATCCGATGGCCCGCAACGCCCAGGGCGTGACGTTCCAGCGCTATCTGTTCATGACCCGCGCCGCGCTGCTCAATGCCGAGACCCGACGCAGTCGCGAGGCGGTCGAGGTGTGGTTGACGACGCACCATATTCCGCTGGAAGGCGCACGCTGATCCGTTGCCAGCAACTCGCAGTTCGACGATCGGGTCGCTTCCCGGTCCATGATTCCGATATCCGGGGGTGGCAAGGATGAATGCGCAGATCGATCCGAACAGCCAACAGGGCGGCCGTGAGACGGTCGATCCCCTGACCGGCATCATCGTTACCCGTCCATCGTTCGCCGATGAAGTGCGCGGGCCGGCGCCGAAAGACATCGACCTGACGCTGGCGCGATTGGCACAGGATGTCTATCGCTCCGACGATCGCCAGCGCGGCGACGTCGTGGGCTGGAAAGCGCTGACCGACGATCAGTTCCGCTTCGTCGGCATCGACCCGGCGCTGCGCACCAATGCGGCCAGCGGCTTCGATGCCGATATCTACACCGACACTTTCGGGCGCTATGCGTTGGCGTATCGCGGCACCGATGCCGGCAAGGACTGGGCGACCAATCTCGGCCAGGGCCTGGGCTTCGAGACCGCGCAGTACAACCAGGCCGTCGCACTGGCACGCCAGGCGAAAGTCGCGTTCGGCGATGAGCTTGTGATCACCGGGCATTCGCTCGGTGGCGGGCTTGCCGCCGTCGGCGCGGTCACCACCGACACGCCGGCCGTCACCTTCAATGCCGCAGGCGTGAAGGACAGGACCCTCGAGCGCGTCGGTATCGACGCTTCGGCGGCGAAAGAAGAAGCCGAGCACGGCCAGATCCGCCGCTATGCGGTCGATCACGAAATCCTGACCGGGCTGCAGGAGCGCAATATCGCGACGCGCTATCTGATGCCCGATGCGATCGGCAACAAGGTCGAGCTGCCGGATCCGGATCCGCTCAGTTTCTGGCAGACCCTCAATCCGGTGAAATCGGTCAAGCACAGCATCGAAATGCACAGCATGGATTCGGTGATCCGGGCACAGGAGCGGGCCTTCGGCCACGGTATCGGCGAGAACGGCCTGATGTCGCATCCGGACCATCCCTTCAACATCCAATACCAGCGCATCTTCGATCAGTTGCAGCCGCAACTCGAGGAAAGAGGGGTCGGTATCCGCGAAGCCCAGAACGCAGCAGGTGTGCTGGCGCTGGAAGCGCAGCGCAGCGGCATCGTGCCCGACCGGGTGGTCGCCAACGGCGATCGTGTCTTCGCAGTACAGGGTAATCAAACGGAAACCCAGCGTTACGCGCAGATCGATCTGCAGACCAGTATGCAGGTGCCGCTGGTCGACAGCAGTCGCCAGTCGATGACCCTGCTCGCCGCGCAACCGCAGCAGACGGCGACTTCACAGGTCAACCCGGCGCCATCGCAGGAGCCGGCCCAGGAGCAGACTGCAGCATCCCGCGGCGGGCGTTGAGTCTCAACCTCAACTCCATGATTTGCATGGAAAAGATTGCATGAGGCAGTGCACGTAGGCATAATGGCCGGCCCGGTTCGCCGGGGTGCTGCATGTTTCACCATCGGACCCGCCTTTGAGCAGGAAGATTTGTCTTCCAGATCAAGGGCCTATCACCGGCAGGGCAGGACGGAAAGTGTGGCGCAGGCCACCGCCCAGGCCAGTACTCGAAACGACCCCAAGGACCATCCATGCCCAAGATCAAGACCAATCGGGCGGCGGCCAAGCGCTTCCGGAAGACCGCTTCCGGCAAGTACAAATGCGGCCACGCCAACAAGAGCCACATCCTCACCAAGAAAGCGACCAAGCGGAAGCGCAACCTCCGGCAGACGAACCACGTTCGTGCCGAAGACGCAGGCCGTCTGGACCGCATGCTTCCGTATTTGTGAGGAGATTGAACAATGGCAAGAGTTAAACGTGGTGTCACGGCGCGTCGCCGTCACAAGAAAATCCTGAAGCAGGCCAAGGGCTACTACAACGCCCGCCGCAAAGTCTTCCGTGTCGCCAAGCAGGCGGTCACCAAGGCACTGCAGTACGCCTATATCGGCCGCAAGCAGAAGAAACGCAATTTCCGCACGCTGTGGATCGCGCGTATCAACGCCGCCACACGCGCCAATGGCATGAGCTACAGCCGCTTCATCAACGGCCTGCTCAAGGCCGGTATCACCCTCGATCGCAAAGTGCTGGCCGACATCGCCGTGCATGACGCCAAGGGTTTCTCCGCGCTCGTCGATGCCGCAAGCAAGGCACTGGGCAATGCTCCGGCCGGCAAGCCGGACGACCTGAAGATCATCGAAGGCATCGGCCCGAAGATCGCCGAGATCTTAGTCGCCGCCGGCATTTCGACCTTCGCCAAACTCGCCGCGACCGATGTCGCCAAGCTGCGCGAAATCCTCGATGCCGCGGGCAGCAAGTTCGCTGCGCACGATCCGACCACCTGGCCGCAGCAGGCGAAGCTCGCTGCGGAAGGCAAGATGGATGCGCTGAAGGTACTGCAGGACGAGCTGCAGGGCGGACGCGCCGCTTAAGCGCGTTCCGTTCCGTCGCTAAGCTCCAAACGACATGGGGAAGGGCGCGAGTCCTTCCCCATGTTCGTTTCCGGAACCCGACATGAGATGCCAATCCGAGATTCCAACACGAGATCGTAGATGAGCGATATCGAACCAATATCGACGCAGGCCCTCCTCGACATCGCGGCTGCGCAATCTCCCGATGCGCTGGAAGCGCTGCGTGTCGCGCTGCTGGGCAAGAGCGGCAGTATCACCGCGCAGTTGAAGGCGCTCGGTGTATTGCCGGCGGATCAGCGCAAGACCGCGGGTGAGGCGATCAACCGCGCTCGTGACGCCATCGGCGAAGCGTTGTCGGCGCGCAAGGTGGCGCTCGACGAAGCCGTCCTCAACGTGCGCCTCGCCGGCGAAACCATCGACGTCACCCTGCCGGGCCGCGACGCCGCGCGCGGCGGTCTGCATCCGGTCACGCGCACGCTGGAGCGCATTACCGAAATCTTCGGCAGGCTCGGCTACGAACTCGCCGACGGTCCCGAAATCGAAGACGACTGGCACAACTTCGAGGCGTTGAATTTCCCACCGCACCATCCGGCGCGTGCGATGCACGACACGTTCTACTTTGGCGACGGCCGGCTGTTGCGCACGCATACTTCTGGCGTGCAGGTGCGCTACATGCAAAAGACCGTCGCCGATCGAAGCGGGCCGCCGCTGCGCATGATCGCCGCAGGCAAGGTCTATCGCAGCGACAGCGACCAGACCCACACGCCGATGTTCCATCAGGTCGAAGGTCTGCTGGTCGACGAACATGCCAGCTTCGCCGATCTGAAAGGTACGCTCGCGGAATTCGTGCGCGCGTTTTTCGAACGAGATTTCGAGATGCGCTTCCGCCCGAGCTACTTCCCGTTCACCGAGCCTTCGGCGGAAGTCGACATCGCGTGGCAGCAGCCTGACGGTTCGGCGCGCTGGCTCGAAGTGCTGGGCTGCGGCATGGTCCATCCCAACGTGCTGCGCAATGTCGGCATCGATCCGGAGCGTTATACCGGTTTCGCCTTCGGTCTCGGCGTCGAGCGCTTCGCGATGCTGCGCTACGGCGTGAGCGACCTGCGCGACTTCTTCGACAACGATGTGCGTTTCCTCAGACAGTTTGCGTAGGGTGGGCTCAAGCCCGCCATTGCGGCATATCGATTCACGTTGAACGCATGACGAAGTCTCTCCGATCATCGCGAGTTGGTCGAAGATCAAAACGGTGGGCCAGGGCCCACCCTACGGTGACGAAATGAAATTTTCCGAAAATTGGCTGCGCCAACACGTCAAGACCGATGCTTCGCGCGAGGAACTCGTGGCGACGCTCACTGCGATCGGCCTGGAAGTCGAGGACATGACCGTGCTCGGCGCCGTGCTCGACGGCGTGGTCGTGGCGCGGATCGTCGAATGCGTCAGACATCCGGAAGCCGACCGTCTGCAGGTTTGTCAGGTCGATGCCGGGCAGGGCGGTGTTCTGCAGATCGTCTGCGGCGCGCCGAACGCGCGACCGGGCCTGTTGGCGCCACTCGCGACCATTGGCACGAAGGTCGGTGAACTCACGATCAAGGCGGCGAAACTGCGCAATGTCGAATCCAACGGCATGCTGTGCTCGGCGAAGGAACTCGGCATCGACGCCGATGCTTCCGGTTTGCTGGAATTGCCTTCGGATGCGCCTGTCGGTATGCCGATCGCCGATTATCTCGGCCTGCCCGATGCTTCGATCGAACTGAAGCTCACGCCGAACCGCGCCGACTGCTTCGGCGTGCGCGGGATCGCCTTCGATGTTGCCGCGGCGCTCGGTAGTCAGGTCGAACCGCTCGATGCCGAGCCGGTCCCCGCACAAAGCAATGCGACGCTCGCGGTGGAATTGAACGCCGGCGCCGATGCGCCGCGCTATGTCGGGCGCGTGATCGAGAGCGTGAACACGACTGCCGCGACACCGCTGTGGATGGCCGAGCGCCTGCGTCGCAGCGGCGTTCGTCCGATCAGTTTTCTGGTCGATGTCACGCAATACGTGATGCTCGAACTCGGCCAACCGATGCATGCGTTCGATCGCGATCTGTTGAACGGCCCGGTCGGCGTACGGCGTGCACGCGCGGGCGAGGCGGTGAAGTTGCTCGATGGTCGTGATGCCGTGCTCGATGACGGATTTCTCGTCATCACCGACGCCGACCGCGTGGTCGCGTTGGCCGGCATCATGGGCGGCCACGACACCCGCGTGACCGACACGACTCGCAATGTTTTCCTGGAAGCCGCGCATTTCGCGCCGGACGCCATCATCGGTCGCAGCCGCAGGATCGGTCTGCACACAGATGCGGGTCACCGCTTCGAGCGCGGCGTCGATCCGGAGTTGCCGCGGATCGCGGTCGAATACGCCACGAAACTCATTCTTGAAGTCGCTGGCGGCGTGCCGGGCCCGGTCATCGAAGCGGTGCGCGATGTCGACCTGCCCAGGTCGCAGATCGTGACGCTGCGTCGCGAACGACTCGCGCGCGTACTCGGCGTGCATGTGGCCGATGTCGAAGTGGAGCGCATCCTGCGTGCATTGGGACTGGGCGTTGAAGTGACGGGCGATGGCTGGCGCGTGATCGCGCCGACCCGCCGTTTCGATATCGCGATCGAAGAGGATCTGATCGAAGAGATCGCCCGCATCCACGGTTACAACGCGATCCCGACCACGCTGCCGAGCGGTGCCGCACGAGTGGTGTCTCCAAGCGAGACTGTGCTGGACGAAGCCACCGTACGCCGCCAGCTGGTGGCGCGCAATTTTCTGGAAGCGATCAACTATGCCTTCGTCGACGGCGACCTGCTCGCGAAGTGGCTGGCCAGCGACGGCGGTGTTCCGCTCGCCAATCCTTTGAGCGCAGAGCTCAGCACCATGCGCACGATGCTGTTGCCGGGGTTGGTCGCCGCGCTGGGTCGCAATGCTGCGCGCCAGCAATCGCGGGTGCGGCTGTTCGAGATCGGCAAGGTCTTCGCGGCCCGCGCCGGCGATGCGCCGATGGAAACCCGACGTCTCGCGGCGGTGGTTTGCGGCGATGCCCGGACCGAGCAGTGGGGCACGCCGGCGCGTCAAGTCGATTTCCACGATCTCAAGGGCGATCTCGATAGTCTTGCGAATGCGGCTGGCGCGACGTTGGAATATCGGCCGTCGCAGACCGCGTGGGGCCATCCCGGTCGATCGGCCGACATCCACCGCGACGGCGAACGGATCGGTTGGATCGGTCAACTCCATCCGCGCCTGCAAAAGGTGTTGGACTTGGATACCGCTGTGCTGGCCTTCGAGGTCGACCTGGCCGCCCTGCAGCAGCGACGGCTGGCGCGCTCAGCCGCGCTCAGCCGTTTTCCGTCTGTCCGTCGGGATCTCGCGTTCGTCGTCCCGGAGGGGGTGTCCTGGGCGGCTTTGGCGGGTACCGTGGAACGCGCCGCAGGCCCGTCATTGCAGGACCTCCGGCTGTTCGACCGCTACGTCGGCAAAGGCGTCGAAACCGGATGCAAGAGCCTCGCTATGGGCTTGATTCTCCAAGAGGAATCACGCACTCTGACCGACCGCGATATCGATCAGGTGGTGGCTCAGGTCATCGCCGCGCTGCGCGGGGAACACGGCGCGGAAATCCGGTCGTGAACCGGGGTCAGGTCGGCCTTTGCCGGTCCGGCCTTGGGGTAATCTGGGCTCGTTTTGGGGGAAACGGATGGCATTGACCAAGGCTGAAATGGCCGAGCGACTGTTCGACGAAGTCGGACTGAACAAACGCGAGGCGAAGGAATTCGTCGACGCGTTTTTCGACGTGCTTCGCGAAGCGCTCGAACAGGGCCGCCAGGTCAAGCTGTCCGGGTTCGGCAATTTCGATCTGCGCCGCAAGAACCAGCGGCCTGGTCGCAACCCGAAGACCGGCGAAGAGATTCCGATCTCAGCCCGTACCGTGGTGACCTTCCGCCCCGGCCAGAAACTGAAGGAGCGCGTCGAAGCGTATTCAGGAGGCTTGGCCGATGCTTGACCCCGGCAGCAACCGCGAACTGCCGCCCATTCCGGCAAAGCGCTACTTCACCATCGGTGAGGTCAGCGAGTTGTGCGATGTGAAGCCGCACGTGTTGCGCTACTGGGAAACCGAGTTTCCCAGTCTCAAGCCGGTGAAGCGTCGCGGCAACCGCCGCTATTACCAGCGTCACGATGTGCTGATGGTGCGGCAGATCCGCAGCCTGCTGTACGAACAGGGCTATACCATCGGCGGTGCACGGCTGCGTCTCGATGGTGACGGCGCGAAGCAGGAGTCGGCGATGAGTTCGCAGATCATTCGCCAGGTGCGGATGGAGCTCGAAGAAGTCCTGCAACTGCTGAAGCGCTGACCGCTGGCCCAGCTCGCGTTCCAGCGGGTACAATGATCGACCTACCCGGGGTATAGCGCAGCCTGGTAGCGCACCAGTCTGGGGGACTGGTGGTCGTCGGTTCGAATCCGGCTACCCCGACCAATACACCACGGCAAACCCTCTCTGCCGTATTCCGAAACCCCCGCAAATGCGGGGGTTTCGCGTTTTGGCTGTGGACTTCTGCGCCGCGCCCCTTCGACCTGTTTGGCGAAATATTCGCCAAATTCTCTCTCTCTTTCTCCCTCCCTGTGGACTTCACGATTGTCAAGTCCACAGGAGGATTTTCGTAATTCCTTCCAAGTCAAAGAGTTACTTGTGGTCTCGGGAGAGCGGTTTTTTGGCCTCAATGCTTGTCCAAGTGGATACGAACGGCTGTGGATCGAGAAATTCAAGCGATTTCTTGGTGATCACGAACTTGGTAACCTCTAAAAGGTACGGTTGGATCGGAGGCGAGTCTTGGTAGACATTGTTGCGCCCGAAGTCAGATCCCGCATGATGGCGTCAATCCGTGCGCGTGATACCAAGCCGGAAATGCTCGTCCGCCGGCATCTTCATGGTCTGGGGTTTCGATACCGGCTTTCACCGCGCGACATGCCAGGCAGGCCTGACTTGGTTCTTCCTCGCTACAGGGCTGTTGTCTTTGTTCACGGCTGCTTCTGGCATGGCCATGATGGCTGCCGATTCGCAACGGTGCCCGCTACCAGAACCGAATTCTGGACGGCAAAGATTTCTGCAAACAAACGTCGGGATGTCGCCTCAGAGGAGAAACTCCGCGCTCTTGGCTGGCGCGTGGCCGTCGTTTGGGAATGCGCACTCAAGTCGAGTCAGAGTGGGGCTCTGCAACGTGCAGCAGATTTTGTTGTCTCGGGCGAAGTGAAGATCGAAATCAGCGGCTGATCAGGCTCTGAGGTACGAATAAACGACACCAGCGATCTGTTGGGCCATCCAAGGTGGAACTGCATTTCCGACCTGCTTGAACTGAGCGCCACGCGGCCCCTCAAAAAAATAATTGTCGGGGAACGTCTGGAGGCGAGCCGCTTCCCTGACAGAAAGGCTACGCAGCTGACTAGGGTCGGGATGTATGAAGTAGTGCCCGTCCTTGCTGAGATGGCTCGTAACGGTCGAGCTTGGGCTGTCAGCAAGCTGCACCTTGAATCTGTCGACGAACTTTCCGCTTTTCCAGTTCTTGTGCTTCGGATGCAGTGCCGCGGGAAACTCCTTTGAGCCCCGAGGCGAGCGACCGTGAACTTGTGCAAATGCAGATGCAAAGGCGTATCGCTTCAAATCCGACGCCATGTGCTCGCGCACCTCATGGTTCAAGATGCCCTCCAGCCTCGGGTCCAACAACCAAGAACGGAGATGCGCCGGAACACTGTCATCTTCCACAGGGCCAGGTGTCCAGCGCCCTCCCAGTCCCGGGTCGCGCTTTCGCACACTGCTAGCCAGCTTCTCCAGCTTTGCTGCGACTTCAAAGTCTTTCGATGCACGCCCGGCACTCTCAAGCACATCCTGTGCAAATAGCCACCACGTTCCGACTTCGCAATCGGTTACGCCGCTGCGGAGCCTCGGCAGACCGCCGATAACATCGGTAACGGAGATGCGACGCTCATCCGGAACCAGAAAGGTCCCGCGACCAGCGAAAAGCTCTTCGGAAATTCCGAGAAGGATTACACGATGACGGGCTTGAGGGACACCGAGAGTCTCGGCTCGAAGCACGTAACTGCGTGGATCCAAATGTGCCGAATCCAGTCCGCCCTTAGGCACTACCAATGGGACAAGGCGATAACGCGGCCCATTGCGGCCACCGGGTCGTTCCAGGCCTTCCACGATCTCCCGGAAGACAAATTTTTCGTCGACCTTTGCGGACAGAAGCCCTTTAACATTTTCCATGACGAACACAGCGGGGCGAAATTTGTTCACGAGTTTCAGATAGTGCTTGTAGAGCACGTATCTCTCGTCATCTTCCGGCCGATAGCCTGCAATTCCCCGGTTGCGGGCGCGCCCGACGAGTGAGTACGCCTGGCAGGGAGGGCCACCGATCAACACCCATGGCTGATCGAGTTTCGTAATGGAATGAATTCGCGCGCTCAGTATCTCGTCATCTTCGGACACGCCCAGTTTCAATTGACGTGCTTCTTCTCCTGAGGCCAGCCATTCGGCTTTGGTCGCTTCCGTCCAGGGTTGTGTCGTCCTTCCTGCCACGTACTCGTAGTAGCTGGCCGGCGCATGTCCCGGCGCAAACTGTCGGAAGAACGCGCGCAGTCGGAGTGTCTTCGCGGCGTTGGACTCCATTTCTGCCGAAATGGCAATGCGGAAGGGGGATTGCCGCGCCGTAGGTCTCGGCAGGAAGGCGGATAACCCCTCACCCAGTCCGCCGGGACCGGCAAAGATGTCGACTACGGGAATCTGCATATTTCGGAGCTGCGAATACGAAATTGAGGCCGGATGGCCTCGGCGCCAAGATCTCACGAACCCTGGAATTGTCAACAAGGGGGCGGGGACTTACTTCTCGATCGACTCCCAAGCCAGCTCGAAGCAAGAGGCCACAACGGCACTTAGCTCGTTCTCCAAAAGCCCGCCGAGGTCGACGATTTCGTTCCTGAGTCGGACCAGCTTGGTAGCCCGCCGCATCACCGGCTCCATGTTGCCACGCCCAATCTTCGCGGCCATGCGTACCCACCCTTCTGCTAAGGCAATGGCCAGAGGTCTGTTTCCGCCAATGGATGCACGTTCGAATATCTGAACGGAGGCATCCTCGCTCAGCGCACGGACCAGGCCCCAGCGTTGCCCATGGTGCTCGCCGCGATCTAGAACCGCGCCACGGAACCATAGACGCTGCAATGCATTGCGCACGCCACCCTCGAAACGATGCGTCGCACGGTCGGGAAACCGCCAGGAGACGATGTCCGGTACTACAACCGTCGCGATATAGGACCAGACATCGTCCCGCAGGGATTCACCCGTGCCGAGGTCAGGATGAGATGCAAGGTAGACAGCAGTTTCGTGATCGAACCTTGACCGGGCCACTTGGCTGGGGTTGTCCGGGAATCCGGACTGCAGGGCAATCTCCCTGATTGCACTACCTACGTTTTCGGCAAGCTCCTCCGAACGATTGCCGCCACTGGCTGCAAACGACAGCATCGAAGAGCCGTCATTGAGGATGGCCTTGGCGCCTGCCGACGTAAGCGGGCCCGACCCGACCGACTCGAGGATGTTCGATACACCCAAGGTCGTCAGCCGCGGCAGCAGCAGGACACTCATTGTTCGGCACTCCCTACTTCCGAGGCGGCAAGAACTGCGGCACGAAACGTTCCCGGATTCTGATCCCGCATGGCTTTGATGCTCGCGATCTCCTGCCCGGGAAATCCGTAGTCGAGCCATTGTCGGATCTGCTGCCCCACAGAACCTTCGTCGCACTCCGTCAGGACTTCGGTAGCATCTTCCTGATCGAGGACGTACCCCACCATCTGGGACATGACGTCGCCCATGATGGCTTGGAGGGTAAGTTCATCTCCGCCCACGAATCGGGCAAGCACCTCTGGTCGATCCGAATTGACGTAAAGCCTGGCGCACGCAGAAAAATCGGCTTGGAGCGCGCCCGGTCGCCAATGCAGATACCAGGGAGCCTGCTCTTGGGGTTTACCTCTGAAAACTTGAGAGAAACTCGCGGTCTCAACCGGGAAGCGTGAATCGCCTCCATCTTCGATCAGGATGTCGTGTTGGGAATGCCATAGCCTTGCTCCCTGAATTTGCGGGGACAGCACGGTGCCCTCACTGCAGGGCCCACCATCTAGGGAAACACGCAGGGAAAGGCGCAGTCGTCCGGATAGATTCCGTCCTGACACAATCCCGGACACATGACTTTCACCCGACGATTGATCGACAACGACCTCGCAAAGCCGATCCTGCCTGCGGGGGAGATTACCGGTACCGGTGCCGGCAATGAGAGATAGCTTGAGCCTGAGCCTGTCTGCGGGAAGCTGCAGTGCCTCCGATGCGGCAATCCAGTCAATCGCAACCACAGCGCCCACTTCCAGATCCCGGGCGTAGTCCCAGTTCTCCATAATGCTGCCGGCAGGATGCAGAGGCTCCCCCGGGTCTCCGATCATCCATCCATCAAAGCGGACTGCGTCACCCGGCAAGATCAGGAACGGAAAGGCGATCCGGGGATTCATTCAGGTCTCCCAGACTTCATTCGCAGCTTCAGGCCGAGGGCTGCACCCGGAACAGTCGGCACCAGCACGTCAACGGTACCACCTTGATGTCCCACGTGAATCCATGGACCTTCCGGAGCCTTGCGAATTTCCCCGAGTGCAATCTGCGTAACGCTTAGTTCGAAACCATCAGGCAAATCGTCACCGGCCGTTGAACCCCCGTCGACGACGAGATAGGGTTCGGCAATCAGATGCAGATTCTGGTCCGATGCATCGTTTTGCAGTTCGGCAAGAAATCTGGCTATGGGGTGCCCATTGTGGTCCAAGTGCAAGCCATCGAATCGCGGGGCTGAAATGGCAAGAGACTTTCGTGCAGACGGCATGACTGGCCTACGTGCCGATTTACCTGGGCCCGTTGCAGAAACCCTGCCAAGAAACGCCCCCATCCTTGCAGCAGTAGCCGCGAGTGACGTGCCCTTCTCGGCGGATACGGCAGCAGAAATCGCTTGATTGGAGTGAGGCCGCGCGATCTCGTGGAGTCTTTTCAGGGCGACACGAACGAATGTCTTGGCATTGCCCTTTGGCAGGTTGTCTGGGATCCAGTCATCGTGTGCAGGAGGCTCGGCAACGGCAAAAGCCTCTTCGACCTCGCCGCTCTCTGCACAGATGAAGACGCCAACCCAATCGAAGCGGCGATCCGGAAGCGGCTCTCCTTCGATATACCTGACGACGAGCTCGACTGGCCGCATCAGTGCGATGTGACTTGCCTGCTTTGGAATAAGGGATCCCTCGCGCGCGGCCACTCCGCGCCTGTCCGCACGCAGTCCCTTTTTAATGGCGAGGTTTCCAAGTTGCCTTTTGGGGTTTCCGCAACGGATTTGCTGAAGTTCATTGCCATTTGTGCGATGTTCTGCAATTGCAGCAGCAAACAGGTCCAGTGGCGGGAATTCCTCGGGCGTCGGCACCGGCACTCTTTCGCCCTCGAGTTCCACTTCGACTTTCAGCTTTCGGCGCTCGGGGGTCGACGCGGACATCCTCGGCCAGAAGTTCCAGAGAACTGTCTCGACAACATCTTCAATGGTCGAACGCATGTCCTCGTCTCCGAGGAACGGGTCGATGATCAGGATGGATGTGCCAGTCTGCTGCGCTTCACGTGCTGGCATGCCAAGCGCGGTGGAGAATGTGATGGCGCTTTCATTTGTAGCCGGCTCTATCGAATCGCTCCCATCCAGCACGCCCCACCAGTGGCGACCGGTAAAGCGACGTCGCTCTCCATCGTCTGACGCTGCATCGAAGGCAGCGCCCAGATGACAGGCCATCAGACGACGCTCCGCGCTGTGTGCGCAGCGCGTCTGGCTGTCGACAACGATGGTTGAGCAACTGCTCATCGCATAAAGCGAACTCTTCCCATAGCCATACGTCCCGCCACCGTGATGAGTGTCCCGGGCCGCGCCTACATTTCGGAGGAAGTTGACAAAGTTGAGCGGTTCGCCGTCGTGCGGAGCATCGGCCCTAGTCGGCCCAGATAGCCCCTCTGTACCAAAGTCGCAAAGCTCGAGTACCCGGAGACTTGGCTTCGACAGCGCAGCGTCAAGGTCTGCATGTGTTGCATCGCCAGTTGGACGTTCAACAAGCAGTTGTCCGCTCAAGGCTTTCTGCTGATCAGGTGATAGTGTCCGTAAGCGTATCAATACGGTTGGGCCCGATTTACCTCGGGCAGCATCCAGAACATTCTGGATGCCTTCTCGAATCAGCGTCTGCAACAATCCCAGCGTCGGCCGTCCAAGCAGGCGCCTGAAGCCTTCGGCTGCCATGTTCCCTGTCTTGGCAAATGGTTCGCTGTAAAGTCGGAGACCGCTCACGAAACGACCCTTGCGAGAGCAGCGGTCAGTTCAGCCTCCGAAAGAAGGAACTGCCGGGCGGCCCGGAGATCTATCGAATAGACAATAGATTCGATTCCATCGGGAAGGACGCCTCCAGGAAAATGCGCCGATGTGACCCTCGGAAAACCGGGTTCCACTCGATAGCCGCTGATCCTCTCCAGCCCGTAGCTAATGCGGTTCCACTCGGGTGAATCGGCATCAAGGCAACCCATTGCCGCAAGTGCCTTTCCCAATGCCTGCCGAGGGACACTGCTTGCGACGATATCGGAACTCAGCTTGGACACGGAAAGCTCACCATTGTCGGCTCGCTCAACATTCACGTGTACAAGTACGAGGGATCCATCAGCCGGCTCGGACAGCTGTTCGCAGCTGCTGATCGATACCGAGGTTGCATCTGCGCGAGATGATGTCTTAACCTCGATTGCATGCTTGCGGCGCCTGAAATCGTGTCGCTGCTCATAGGGTCCCGTCCATGCCTCGATCGCTTGCGGCGAAATACGCACAAGGGAGAGAAGTACTACCAGTTCGCCAATCAGGCCAAGAATCTTCTCGTCTGGAATTTCCTGTCGTTCCGCGTCGCGCAGTAGGTCCCGAAAGTCCGAGATCGTTCCTTCAACCGCGTCGACCGGTGCTAGGCCACCCGCGATGCGATAGACTATTTCGTCAGCGAGTTCGGCGAAGACCGCATCCAGTGCGCGTTCGATGCACATCACGTCTACGAAGAGTGTCTTCCGACCGGCAACGTCATACCTCGACATGGTCACTGCGAGCTTGCCGTTCGAGGCTTCCTCCTTGAGGGAAGCACCTGATCCGCAGGGCACCATCAGGCGAGGCTGCCCCTCTGGTCCGATCGCGAAGCGAACCGGCCCGAATCCGGTTTCGACACCCGAAGAAAGGCTCGGCACCTCGATTGCACCATCGCCTTCACCGGTGCTGCGCAAACGTGTCCATCGATCGATAGGCCGCTCAGCCATTGTCTTCCCCAAGATCTTCGTCGTCTTCAAGCTGCTCCGGCGTAGGTATATCCAGCTCGACCGAGTAGTAGCCGCCCGACCTGTCGAGCGAGCCGGGGAACACGATGCCGAATCCAATCAGGTCGCCGACGGCATCCAGCGCAGCGCGAGTGGGTCGACCGTCACGGGACGTGCCTTTCTTGGGCCGTGACTCCGCTTCGATCGGATAGAGCAACAAGAGTGGCACTGCAGGCCGCTTGGCCTTCAAGTCAGTCCAGTTCTCCCCGGCCTTGACGCTTGTATCATCAGCGTCAATCAGAATGTCCCGCTTGGACATCAGGGCCTTGATATCAGCACATTCACCTGACTCCGCCAGTTTGGAACGCAGGTTGGTGGAAACCGTCCCCAAGAAGCCGAGTTCGCGACTTGATGCCGGCTCCTTGTCTGGCCCAACGATTGCGACGTTCCACGAAGCAAGCCCGCCGGCAGCTTTGTCCAGGTAGTTGAGGAGCATGTCCTGTTTGAGGTCAAGGTGTTGATCGCAGATCTGGAACTCCCGGAGGAATTTTCGAACGATTGCCAACGGAACGGCAGTGAAGAGCCCCCTCCGAGGGTCGTATGTTGTTCCCTTGGCTATTTTCGCGTCGTCAATGAGACGACCTGCTGCAGACCAATTGTCGGAGACAACACCATCCTTCCGGTGGTCGAACCGGATCGTCTGGACGTGTTTCCCTTCAAAGCTGATGCTTGTCCTGTAGGCGTGCCGCATCTTCGCTGCGGAAGTGATGGCCAGCCCGGGAATTTCCCGGACCTTGACTGCAAAATCCAAGGGCGTTGCCTTGCGCTTGCGGTAGAGGGCAACGTCTTCTCGAATCTCCTCCTCGATGCGTGCAAGCGCCCTGAAATTGGAAACGAGGTCCCTCGTCGCCCAGAGCCTCGGAAGGTCGGCATACCCGTGCCTGAATCCGAACCAGCGCCCCATCTGAAGCAGCGTGTCGTACTGCTGTGATGTGCGCAGGAAGAACGAAACGGCCAATCCTTCCAGGGTTAGACCACGGGCAAGAACCGAACCGCCAACGACGATGTAAGTCTTGGCATCTTCCGTGTAATTCAGCCTCTCGACGCTTTCACCGTTCTCCACGGCGACTTCCAGCTTTCCGAGAGTTTCCTTCAGCCAAGGGAGCAGGATTTCTGGCGTCAGCCCTTTCTCTTCATCGCGCTCAAGGGGCACACGTCCAGTCTCCGCACTCCATACTTTCTTCAACAAATCCCAGATATCTCCTTTCGCGGAAGTGATGTCATCGGCACGCTGACCAAGCCATGCTCGGATTGCCTCCGACATGCGCGTGTGCTGATTGACGTATGGAGACGTGTGAACAAGCATGGTCATGTGCGACGCGGCTTGTCCGCGTCGACGACGCACAGCACAGGTGATGAGAAACCAAAGCAATGCACGCTCAAGTTCCGGGGTGATCTGTGGCGTAAAGGCTGTGCGATCCTTGGTGCTTGCCGGACGGATCTTCGCGATCTCCTCTGGGGGAATGATCCGGATCATGTCCCGTCCGGCTGAAGCGCCTTCATCTTCATCCGCATTGTCCGGATCAAAACCGAAAACCTCGCGGGCACCGAAATAGTCCTTCGGTCTCGGCAAGTCCGTGATGAAGTCCTCCGGGTACAAATCGTCCAGTTCATCCTTGTTATGTGGGAATGGGTCGATGAAGACGTTGGCGAAGGGCGTCGCGGTATAGCCCACATAGGAGACCGCAGGCAAAGCACGAATGATCTTCCTGATCGCCTCATTGGTCCTCGTCATGTCATATTCTTTCGATGACGCATTGACCGACGCCTGATCACACTCGTCGTCAATGATCAGCGTCTTGAGGGATCTGAGCACGTTGGTTGGAGTTTTCTCGACCGTCTCCAAGAACGCGTCCAGCCGGGAGGTCTCCTTCTTCATGACGACCATTTGCGCTCGACCCGGCACCGGCATCGTGAACTGCCTGTTGGCCGGCTTCGAGAAGTCACCTGCATCGTCAACTGTCGTATAGAGCTGCCAGAGATGCCTGTGGCGCTCCACGATGTCGCTGAGCAGGCGGCGCTGGGTCTGGGCACGAAGCTTGTTCGTGACGCCCCCAAGCAGCACGATCAGGTTGTAGCCCGCATCAACAGCCTTGGCGATCACGGCCGTCATGTTTGCCGTCTTGCCTGACTGGACGTAACCCACGACCAGCCCCCTGCAGCGGAATTGATCGAGCTTCGGATTCGCCAGCAAGGAAACGACTTCGCTTGAACTATCGTCGATGGCGCCGATCGATTCGTGATCCCAGTTTTTTGCGTTTTGCAGGTAGCCTTGCAATGCAGGCCAATGCTGATCGGTCGCCATCGGCCCCGCGTACCAGTCGTCGCGGGTCTTGGTCAGGGAGTTTCGCCGAAGAATTTCCACCTTTTGGAGCGTGCTCTGCACGATGCTGAGCGCCTCGGAGAGATGCGACTGCATCTCTGTCGACATTGCACCCAATATGCTCTCGATGAAGCGCCGGAGGTCGCTTGCTGCAGACTCGGGCGATCCATGGCTCGGCAGTCTTTGTTTGATCTCCCGGACGAACTGCTCAACTTGGGGGTTCATCGGCATTCCCCCAGAAGCATGGCGCGATGCTCAGCGCTCCCGTCCGGCAATCGGGAAATTTGTGTTGCCATTTGATCCCCCCAATAGGCGCATGTCCATTACGCACACGTCGCTTGTCCTTGTGGTGTCGCAGAGTTCGAGGCAAAAGCGAATGCCGGCCCATACTAGAACGAACGCCCTCATAACGATGCTAGCCGGGGCGCTTGGGGATGTCCATCGGACTAAAACATAGCCTGCATGTTCCTTAGTCCAAGCCTGATGGCCTACCGATTTTCATAAGTTCGCGTGTGCAGCGTGGGAAGTGAATATGAAAAATGTGTTCGTGATGGTGCCGTTGCCGATTGACAATGGTGATCAACGTCTTAAAATTACGAATTCTTAACATGCCGATATTGAACAAGCGTGGATCTGCGGTGAGCTTTGCCGACGAAGGGGATCGTCGGTGTAGGGACGAGGTTTACGCTGGAGACGACACGTGTCCAGCTCTGATTTGAATATGTTGTTGAACATTCCGCCGGATGAAGTCCTGTTCGACTTTCTGGCCCAGTGCGGCTTGTGGCTGCGCTTCTGTGGTGCGGATAGCGACGCCAACGCGCAACGGCGCGTCATGGCCGAGATCAAGCGTGCGGAAGCACCGGTTCGGGACTACATTCTGGCGAGCCTTCGCCATATCGCCCTGTTGGCCGATGCCGCAGGTCTGGATGCGCTGCGCGCCGCGAGCGAAGCCTACCTTGGTCGCGTCAGCCCCCTGCATTTGCCGGACGCCCCGGCGCAGTGTGCGCTGTGGATGTACCTGCGCCACCGCGATATTTTCGACGATGCCGTACGCATGCGCGGACTCTATGTACAGCGCGTTGCGCCAATGCCGCTGGATTCGTTGCGCCAGCCGTTGACGCTGCCAGCCGATCTGGTCGTGGACAGCGTGCGCCTGTACGAGGCGACGCTTCTCGACGAGGCAACTGGCGGCGAGATCGCGATCAAAGCCCCTGCCGGCGACGTGCAGATAAGCGTGCTGGACCTGTTGGAGTCCTGGATGCCGGTCGATAACCCGATGCGGCAGGATCGCTATCGTGTGGTTTCGGCCAAGGTCGGTGTCGAGTTCTTTCCAGAACCGGGGCAGGCCTTCGGCCGTTCGGTGGTGCTCGCACTGAAGCGCCGAGGCGGCAGCAATCTGGACGATTTCGACCCGCGCACGCGCGACCAGCTCAAAGCATGGTTGAACCACTGGCGGCTGACCACGGATCACGATCCGCAGGCCGGCCCATTGCTGCCGACGACGGCCTGATGCGCATATGGATTCCTTGGTGTTGTTGGCCTCCTGCCTTGAGCAGGGGCGTACCGCCATTGCGCCGACGCTGGTCGACGCGGGGCAACGCAGGCGACTTGAGCAACTGCAGCAGATAGGGGCGTTGGTCCAGGCTCGGGCGCGCGCGGTCATTTGTCCGCGTTGCGAAGCGCACAGCGTCCGGGTGATTGCCCCCGGCTCGGCGCTATGCGCGGAATGCGGTCAGGTCGCGTTGGCAATTGAGGATCTGCAACGGCTCGCGCCCGATGGCGACTGGCTGCGACGACGCATGGCGCAGGCGCTTGATTTGGCCGGAGAAACAGCCTGGCCGATGGTGCCTGGACGCGTTTGGCGAATCGGCGATGTCGGGCGGGCCGGTGCGCGCCACAGAGTGCTGTTCGGCCAGCAGCTGGCCGACGTGATGGTGCAGCGCGCGCTCCTGGCTGTGTGGCCGACTCATGTCGGGGAGATCTCGACGATCATGATCACGACAACCTCGATCGATCGCGTGTTCCTACCCGGCGTCCGGGTACGGCTCGTGCCATTGGCCGCCGCGTTTCGAGTGCGCGGTGGCGGACTGGTCGCCGATGAGGCGGTGTGGGCTGGCGTGCAGGCGTTGCCCGCGACCACGAACCAAGCGCGTCACGGCCCATTCGCGAACGATTTCAGCACGGTGCTCCTGCCGGGCGAGGCCGATCCGATCGCGCTGACGCCCGCACAGGCGTCTTTGATGCGCGTGCTTTGGGAGCAGCAGGGCACCTCCATGCGCTGCGGAATACTGCTCGCCCGAGCAAATGTCGGCGTGGAAAAGCCAGTGCAGGCGTTCCAGAAGCAGAAGTACCCCGACGCCAATCGCGCTTATCACGCACTGGTACGTGCGGATCGCTGGATACCGGTCTCATCCAAAAGCGCTGCGGACGCGGACTGACGACGGTGCGAACGGGAGTGCGACGATCCACTCCTGTCCTGATGCCACTCAACACATCGGCGCGAATGGGGCGAGGCCGTCCTCCCCGACACTGCAGACCCACGGAAACCCGATGATGAGTTGATCCAGATCCAGCCATTCCGGATTGGCCTCATCCACCATCCGGCGTTGCCACACATGCGGCATCGCCCGAAGCTCGGCGCATCGAAGCCGTGCATCCGCTGCCGAGACGAACGCCTCGGTCAGTACCAACCGCAGCGGCTTCCACTGCTGCTCACCCAGCATGCGTCGCTGCTGCTCCTGGTTCTCGAAACAGAACGCATAAATGTCCTTGTGACTGCACGCTACATCGATGTAAAAGGTGCCTCGCCGCGCATACGCCAGCACATACACCCAATGCGTCGCACCGGGACAGGGGCGCGCTTTCATCCGTGCCAGCGCGTCCGCAAGCTTCGGTGGATACCGCGTCGCGGCCTCTTCTTCCGATTCGGTCGGCTGGCAGTACGGGTTGGCGGTTTGATCCACGGCTGTGTTCTCCTCGGATGCGATCGATCGGCCTTTACAGACCGAGCTAAGACAGCTTCGGTCCCTTCGGCCCCGGATTATCTTGCGTGGGTTGATCCTGCTGTTGCGCTATCGCCAGCTGTTGCTGTTGCTCCAGCACATTCACCTTCTGAATCGACTGCTCCACCGGACGCTCGACCGCCTGCGCCACATCGGTCATCGAGCGTTTTGCGATCGCATCGCTGGGGTCGCGCCCCTCCACAATGAACAAGGTGGCGCCCGCGCGCGCATACGAACCGTCTTCATCCGGCTTACCCGGTTTGTTGAGGGCAATGTGATCGGCCGAGATGATGCCAGCGGATTTGGCGTCGTGAAATGCACTCATCGTCAGCCGCTCGCTGGCTGCATCGAATGTGCGCCCTCGTTCTGCATCGATGCCCGTCACGCCACGTTCGATCTGTTTGTAGAGGGGGTTGCCAGGGTTGTCGAAGTCACGCGGGTCGGTGAGATGTACCGGCAGCGGTGTTGATGACGCAGCCATCGCCATCGAATCGGCGCCATTGACTGCGCGCTCTTGTCGCCGGTCGTCTTGCCGCGCTTCGGATTCGTGCGATCCATCTTCACGCCGGCCGGCGCTTGCCATCCGCACAGGAGCCGCCACCGCCAGACGGCTATCGTCCAACGACAGACCCTCCCGGTTCGCCTCGCGCTGTGCTTGCTCGCGCACGTCGCGACCGTTTTCCGATGCGCGCTCGATCGCATGCGGGGACGACTCCATCCTCGTGCGCGTCCGTCCAATTTCTGCGGGTGTCGTCTCGGCTGCAATCACATAGGTCTTGCCGTCCGCGTCCAGCCGAAGACTGGCGATCGGGCTGTCGGCGCCATAGCGCCCATCGGCCTGCGGTTTCACCTGCAACGCGGTCGTCGCCGGGTCCAGTCCGTTCGCATCCCACGTCGCGCGCACGGCGGTCGCGGCGACGGCAATCTGCTCGGCGCTCGGATCGACCCCCGAGTTGCGATAAGCGCCCGCGACCGCGTCGCGCAAGCGCGCATCGGCGTCCATCGGCGGCACGGGCAGGATCTCGCGCGGTGGCGGCAAGCGCGCCTGTAGGACGTCGCGGGTTGCGTCCAGTTCTTCACGTAGATTGCCGGACGCGGTGCTGTTGTAGATCAATCCCGTGCTGACCCATTCGCCATCCGCACGGCGCTGGTAGCGGTTCTCCTCCGATGCGACCAGCGTATCCACATCCGTGCGGGCGTTGCGCACGGCTTGAGGCATTTCTCCATGCGCCGCCCAACCGTTACGGATGTACGTGTCTTCGTAACGTGCTGCGATTGAGGCCGGGCTGTTCGCGGCGTTCTCTACCACGATTTGCGCCGCTTGTCGGTCCAGCCGCGCAATAAGGGCCGCATCATCTGCGGTTTCGGTGGTGTACGGCGTCATCCCTCGCTCGACGAATGGACCGTACACCTCGCGCTGCCATTGCCCACTCTCGGGGTTGCGCTCCCAGTTCGACGGCCGACTGCTGGGCGTATCGCCTGCCTCTGCCGGAATCGAGAATGGACTGCGCTGTGCCGGCGGGCCGCCCAGCACCAACTCGACCGATCGACTGGTCGCCTGATAGTTGAGTGCGTTCTCGGTTGCTGGCGAAGCGCGAAGATCGCCCCGGCGGGCGTTGTCGATGCCGTCGTCGCTGCGGTCGATCGGCGCCTCGCGCCGCCACCCTTGTGCTGGATTGTCCGGGTCGTAGGTCCACGTTTTACCCCCGAGCTCCTGATTGTAGATGCCACGATTGTCGTTCCACTCGGCGATCTTACCGCCAGCGAACACACCCGCCACGCCGCCGATGGCGCCCGTCACCAACAGGCCCGGCCCGGTTTCCACGCCCAGCACCGCACCGGTCGCCATCCCGATGCCGGCACCGGCCCAGCCGCCGACGCTGCGCGCGCCGAAGTGGATCAATTCCGACTCGGCGGCAGTAGCGTTGCCTTCGCTACGCAATCGGCCGGCCGTGCGTACGCTATCCGCGCCATCATAGACCTCCAGCGCAAGCCCAGCGATGCCGAGGGCGCGCCCTGCTTGTATGTGTGCAGGGCGAGCGCGATGGGGCGAGTCGATCTCCGACGATGGCAGGTCATGTCCAAATGTATTCAGGCGCGGGCTTTCGCCGGGGCGGAACTCGGCCTGCGCTTCGTAGCCGTCGCGCAAGGCTCTGTACTCGCTGTTGCCGATGAACCTCTGCTCGTAGGCTTCATCGAGCAATTCCGCACTCATCGACCGATGAACATCGGGGTGATCGCGCATGATTTGTGGGGAGTCGAAGTACTTGTCGTCCGACCAGATGCGCGTGATGCGGCCAGCCTCTTGTTCCCTGGCGGCGACTTCCAGCATGGAGACTTCGCCAGCGCTTTTTGGCGAGAGAGTGCCTGCGCGGAGGCGTTGCTCCGTATCTGGCGCAGACAAGATCGTAATATTTCTGTCGGCGAGGTACTGGCCAAGTTCCGCTCTGAGTGGCCCCTGCTTTATCTCATCGCGAACAGTTTCGGTGATGGCGAATTTGCGATCCTGTTCTTTTGCGGCATCAAGATAGGTGTCGAGTAGTTCCGGTCCACCCGCACGATAGGCATAAACCAAGCTATTCGTGTCGGCCAAAAAGTATCCATTGCTCATGGCGAAGCCTTCCGTGTCAGATCAGGTGAGCATCTGCGTAATCACGCACCATGCTGAAGAGTTCGCCGTAGTCTTCCCAATTAAGACCGGGGAGCCATTGCTCTGCCAAACGACGCATATTCCATGCAAGGTCTGCATCTATCTCGCGACCGTTGCGCTCTTGATGGAGATAATCGGCATACCACTGCGGATGATGCTCTTGAAAATATCCAATAAAAGCGATGACTTCATCTTCACGCCACTTGTAAAGACGAGCGTCGCGTATGGCGCGCTGAGCCATTACTTCTTCGTAATCGGCGAGCATCTCGTCAAATATCTGCTCATTGGACTTTGTGCGCTTCCAAGGCCGATTGAGCCTGCGCGAAATATTAGCCCTCAGATTCTCATCCGGCAGCGCGTCGATCTTGGCCTGCAACTCGGGGCTAATGGGTACTTGCGTTGTCATGGTTCTCGTCTCCAGCATGGGGCGAACAGGCTTGGGAGGTTAGGTTTGCGTTTCGGCTGCACGGGTAGGCCACCGGACGGCAACGGCCCGAGCGAACGCAGAACCTGTTCATTGATCATCTGCACGTCGCACAGCAATCGCGGCCGGTCGCCGCGATTCGGGCGCAGGCCGTAACGGGAACGTCCTTGTCGTAATCCTGTGCGGGCATATGCGATTCCTTCAATGTGCTGAAATTTTACCCGGCGAGGGGTGCTGGATGGGTGCTCGGTGGACTCTATTGCCTAATTTCTACAAAAAGTCTATTCAAAACAATGCCTTGACTGGAAGAAAATAAAAAGTCCATGTTCTTCCCATCCGTCTTCCTGCTTTCTTCCCGTCCGATGAATAGTGTGTGTCTCGCCCGCTGCCATTGCAGCCTGTCGAGGAACACACCATGCAAGAGCGCAACACAGCGCAGGCCGTCGCCGACGAGCCACGCGCCTTCGATGAGACCCAACTCGCCCGACGCTGGGACATCTCCGTCCGCACCCTGCAGCAGTGGCGGCGGATGGGAATTGGGCCGATCTACCTGAAGCTCGGCAACCGGGTCAGTTACCGCCGCGAAGACATCGAGCAGTACGAGCGTCAGGCACTGCGTCGCGGCACCGGCGAGCGCGCGTTCACATGAGCGCAACGTCGATGAGCGAGTCGATGCGCGCGTTGTCGGCATTGGCGGATATGTCCGTCGCTGAGCTGACGGCGCTGACGCCTCTGCAGACCCTCCGCGCCTTCGAGCACCTTGAGGCGGCGGCTGCGGGTATCAATGCCCTTCGTTGCAATCTCGACGCGGCGCTCGACGAGACTTACGGCGAGCGTGTTCGCTGCGCGTGCGCGGAGGCGGGTGAGGACGCCGGCCTCGTCCACATCGATGCGGGCGAGGTGCGCCTTCGCGTCGAGTTCGCCGAACAGGTGGTGTGGGATCAGACGCAGCTATCCGCGATGGCCGCGCGCATCGCGAAAGGCGGCGAGCGCGTCGAGGCGTATCTGGACATCACGTACCACATTCCCGAGGCGCGTTGGTCGCACTGGCCGCCCACGCTGCGTGCGTCGTTCGCACGCGCGCGTCTCGCGACGCCAGGCCCGCCGACGTATCGGCTGTGTCCACGCGAGTCCGCCTGACGCGCGAGAAAGCCCTCGCCGATGCAGTCGGCTGCGCCTCGCCGTCGCGTCCATTCCCCTTTGCTTGACGACTGGTGCTGCTGACGGCACCGGCGCTGGAGATCTCCATGTCCCAAGACCCAATGCACACGCCTGCCGAGCCGATGGTCGATGCACGCACCGCGCACCAGGCACTGTGCATTCCGCTGCAGTGGCTCAACGACAAAACCCAGCGCCGGGCGCGCGGGATCCCGGCGTATCGGATCGGACATCTGCTTCGATTCCGGCTGGGCGAGTTGGAACGGTGGCGCGATCGCACCGCCACCGTGATCGCGCCTGGACAGGCGCAGTCTCCGGAGGCAGACGATGGCCGCGTCTGACTGGACCGATCGCAATGCATCAGCTGCGCCGATGACGGCCTCTGCAGGCGACGACACGACAAACGCGCTCCGCCTCGCGTTGCTCGAGCGCTTGGAGACGGTGCTAACGACGCTGTTTCCGGCAGGCAAGACACGCCGCGGCACGTTCGTGATCGGCGATACGCTGGGTAACCCGGGCGACAGCCTTGAGGTTGTGCTCACGGGCGAGAAAGCTGGGCTGTGGATCGATCGCGCCGAGGGGAGCGGCGGCGACGTGTTCGATCTGATCGCCGCGCATCACCGGCTCGATGCGCGCTCCGAATTTCCGCGTGTGCTGGAGGAGGCCCGTCGCCTGCTGGGGCGCGCGCCGTCGCTGCCGCTGCCGAGGAACAAGCCGCCCAAGCGACCGCCGACGGAACCCCTGGGTCCGGCGACTGCGCAGTGGGAGTACCGCGACATCGCCGGTCACGTCCTCGCGGTGGTGTATCGCTACGACCCGCCCGGCGGCAAGAAACAGTTCCGGCCCTGGGATGCGATGCGTCGCAAGTGGGCAGCGCCTGTACCGCGACCGCTGTACCACCAGCCGGGCATCGCGACGGCCGACACCATCGTGCTGGTCGAAGGCGAGAAATGTGCACAGGCGCTGATCGACGCCGGTATCGTCGCGACGACCGCAATGCACGGCGCCAATGCGCCGGTCGAGAAGACCGACTGGACACCGTTGGCCGGCAAGGCCGTGCTCATCTGGCCGGACAAGGACACGCCCGGTTGGGACTACGCCGAACACGCCGCGCAGGCCATCCTGCAGGCAGGCGCCCGCACTTGCCGCATCCTGTATCCGCCCGAGGACAAGCCGGAAGGCTGGGACGTAGCCGATGCGGTCGCAGAGGGCTTCGATGTCGACGGTTTCTTGCGCGCAGGCGCGTGCCTGCCGATCGCGACGCAGTCGCCGCAGGTGGACTTCGCCGGCCTGAATTGGCGCAGCGACGATGGCCTCGCCTCCGCCTTCACGCGCCGACACGGCGAAGACTGGCGCTACTGCGCCGCGTGGGGCAAGTGGTTCGTGTGGACCGGGCAACGCTGGAACGAGGATCGCACGCTGGGCGTGTTCAATCTGGTACGTCACGTCAGCCGGACTGCGTCTGAGCGTGCTGAGAAGCCGAGCGATCAGAACAAGCTCGCCAGCGCGGCGACCGTCGCGGCCGTCGAACGCCTGGCACGCAGCGACCGCACGCATGCGGCCACCACCGAGGAGTGGGACGCCGATCCCTGGGCAATCAATACGCCCGGTGGAATCATCGACCTGCGCACGGGGCGCGTCTCCGCGCACCATCGCGGTGCGCGACAGACACGACTCGCGACCGCCACCCCGCGCGGCGAGTGTCCGCGCTGGCGCGCGTTCCTCGGCGATGTCACAGGCGGCGACGCCGACCTGCAGGCATACCTGCAGCGGATGGCTGGCTACTGCCTCACCGGATCGACCGATGCGCATGCGCTGTTCTTCCTGTACGGCACCGGCGCCAATGGCAAATCGGTGTTCGTGAACGTGCTCTCGACGATGCTCGGCGATTACGCCGCCAACGCGCCGATGGATACATTCATGGAGGCACGTGGTGATCGCCACCCGACGGATCTCGCCGGACTCCGTGGTGCGCGCTTCGTCGCGTCGATCGAAACCGAACAGGGCCGACGCTGGAACGAGTCGAAAGTCAAAGCGATCACCGGCGGCGACAAAGTCTCAGCGCGCTTCATGCGCCAGGACTTCTTCGAGTACGTCCCGCAATTCAAGCTGGTGATCGCCGGCAACCACAAGCCGGCGATTCGCAACGTCGATGAAGCGATGAAGCGGCGCCTGCACCTGATCCCGTTCACGGTAACGATCCCGCCCGAACGGCGAGACGGCAAGCTGACAGAGAAGCTGTTGGCCGAACGCGACGGCGTGCTCGCCTGGGCGCTCGCCGGTTGCCTGCAGTGGCAGCGCACAGGGCTGCAGCCGCCCGCGAGCGTGGTGTCGGCGACCGAGGAATACTTCGAGGCCGAAGATGCGCAAGGGCAATGGATCGCCGAGCGCACCGAGCCGAGTCCCCATGCGTTCGCGCTGACCCGCGAGCTGTATCTCGACTGGAAAGATTGGGCCGATCTCAACGGCGAGTTCGTCGGTTCGATCAAGCGATTCTCCGCCGACCTCAGCGCCCGCGGCTACCTCCAGAAACGCAACGGCACGGGTCAACGCGGATTTGTCGGACTGCGCGTACTGCCGCGACCCAACGCGTACGCACAGGCCATCGCTGGCCTGGACACCTTATCTCACTGACCTCACCCCACCTTCATTCCCCAAGGCCCGTATGTCCACACTCGACGCACTCGAAGATGCCATCGCCGAATTTGAAGCCGAACACGGCCCCATTCCGCGCATCGAAACCGCACAGGCGCTGTATGCCGATTTTTGCCGCTGGTCGCCGCGAACCGGTGTGCCCGCGATCGGCATGAACGCCTTCATCCGAACCCTCGCGCGACGCGGCCATCTGCCCGTGCGCTTGCCCGACGGTACGCTCGGTTTCCTCGGCATCGCGCTGAAGGACAACGCGCATGCGCAAGCCAGTCGCGTCGCGCTATGACGGGGGTCTGACAGATTTGACTTGACTCATGGTTATCCCTGCATGTGCGCGCGCACACGCGCGTGTGAGAAATAACCATGAGCTAAGACAAATGTGTCAGACCGGCTGTGAACCCGATCTCCCGACAGCTCTTTTCGCATCGCAATGTCGAACTCAACTCCCTTCAATCGTAGTGGATATCATGAAATCGCAGTCGCCTCAATCGACCCTCCTTGCTCTTGACCTCGGTACCACCATTGGCCCGGCAATCACGCAAGAGCGTGCAGCATGACCGTGTGGACGTTCGATGAGGTCGAGTACCGCTTCCACGAGGCGGCCGTGACCTCGCACCGCCTTCCGCCGGCCCGCGTCGCCGGCTACGTCACGATGTGGCCCGAGATCGCCCGCCAGTCGTGGGAAGGCTATGCAGACGAGCTGACGATCCTGCGCATCCCGGCGACGCCAGTGGCCATCGACCACCTGATCGAAACCACACGCTGGCTGCTGTGGCTCGACGAGTCGCAGCGTCTTCTGGTGTGGGCACGCGCCCGCTACGTGCCGTGGAAAGTGATCTGCAAGCAACTCGGCTGCGCGCGGCCCACGGCGTGGCGTCGTTGGCGACATGCGCTGACGTTGATCGTGGTCGAACTCAACGGGCAACCACCACGCATCGCAGACGAAACCGCAGCGTCGCGCAACGTAACGCAAGCGGTCGCAAGTGAAGGGGCTGGATCGCAAAATCCCTGCAAGACGTATGCAACAACACCCCCGTGATCGGAGTAATTTATCCCGCATGCTGACGCGACGACCCTCAGGCACCCATCAACGCTTGCTGATGGTGCTTGCTGCGAGAACGGATGCATCGCACGAAATCGTAGCGCGTCGTAACGTGACGCGACGTGGCGAAACCAGCCGCACTGCAGCGCGTTTCGATGCGGATTTGCAGGCTGTTTTCGCATCGCCACCGCTGTAGTCTTTGCACCATCACATCGCTGACCCACGAGGACAGATGTAGCCCCACAAGGTCTACGGGTCCTTCCTGCGACCCTGCCTGAGCGGGGGGCAGCGCCGCAGAACCTCGCTACCGTCTGCACAAGAATTGAGGTTTGCACGGGTTGGCAGGTTTGCAGGCCTCGCGGCGCGTCGTACCACGATTGATGAAAACGTGCTGCATCGCAGCCAATTCGATCGATCTGCATGCAAGCCCAGGTGCAAACCTGCAGGTTTGCACTGATCCGGTTTTCAGCGATCAGGTTTGCACTCAATGGGTGTGCACTTGGCGGGCTTGCGCCGCTCAGGTGTTCACCCCACCTTTTCCCCATCCACCGGCCATTGTGTTCGCGTTCCCCCTGTTCCCGGGCGCGATGGTCGGTGGGTTCTTTTTCGAGTCCAGGATGTCCCATGCCCTCACCGTCGAGACCCGTCGGGTCGAGGCACTGATTCCCTATGCCCGCAATCCACGCACGCACAGCGACGCGCAGACTGCGCAGCTCGCGGCAAGCATCGTGGAGTTCGGCTTGACCAATCCGATCCTGGTCGATGGCGACAACGGCGTGATTGCCGGCCACGGTCGATTGCTCGCCGCACGCAAGCTTGGAATGACCGAGGTGCCGGTGATCGAACTGGCACACCTCACGTCCGCGCAGAGGCGCGCGCTGGTCATCGCCGACAACCGCCTCGCGCTCGACGCAGGATGGGACGAGGCGATGCTGGTGTTGGAACTGGCGGAACTTGCAGACATCGGATTTGAGCTGGATCTCACCGGCTTCTCGGCGAACGAAATCGAACGGCTGCTTGATGCCGTCGAAACAGCTGAAGCAACCAACGCTGCCGACGGTGCCGACGCCGAGACGGATTCCAATGAGGACGAGAACGATGAGGGGGCAGGGGACAACGATTCCACGCCGCCAGTCGATCCGGTGTCCCGTGTCGGTGATGTGTGGCTGATCGGCAAGCATCGATTGATCTGCGGCGACGCTGCCGACCCGGCCGTCGTCGCAGCGCTGATGCGCGGCGAGACGGCGGATCTGTGCATCACCTCGCCGCCGTATGGCCAGCAGCGCGACTACGTCAGCGGCGGTATCGGCGATTGGGACACGCTCATGCGCGGGGTCTTCGCTGCCGCGCGCGCGGCGCTGAAGGACGACGCGCAGTTGCTGGTCAATCTGGGCCTCGTCCACGACGACAACGAAGTCCAGACGTATTGGGATAGCTGGGTCACGTGGATGCGCGCGCAGGGTTGGCGTCGTTTCGGCTGGTATGTCTGGGACCAGGGTCCGGGGCTGCCCGGCGATTGGCGCGGTCGTCTCGCCCCGAGTTTTGAGTTCGTCTTCCACTTCAATTGCAGCAACCGCAAGCCCAACAAGATCGTGCCGTGCAAGTTCGCTGGGCAGGACATTCACTTGCGCGCCGATGGTTCGTCCACCGCACTGCGCGGCAAGGACGGCGGTGCGCTGGACTGGGCGCATGCGAACCAACCGACTCAGGACATGCGGATTCCCGATTCTGTCATCCGGGTGATGCGCCACAAGGGCAAGCTCGGTCGAGGCATTGACCATCCGGCGGTGTTCCCGGTCGCCTTGCCGCAGTTCGTGATCGAGACATACACCAATGCGGGCGAGGTGGTGTACGAACCCTTCGGCGGCAGCGGCACCACGCTCCTGGCGTGCGAGCGCACCGGCCGCGTCTGTTGCGCGGTGGAGATCGCCGCCGACTATGTGGATGTCGCGATCGAGCGCGTTCGCCAGCAGATTCCGAGTCTGCCGATCACGCTCGAAGCGACCGGCCAGCCCTACGACGCGGTCGCGGCCGAGCGTCGCAATGATGCGCGGGCGGCGGCATGAGCTGGGTCGCAGAGAAGATCGAGCACTGGCCACTCGCGCGGCTGCTGCCGTATGCGAACAACGCGCGCACGCACTCGGACGAACAGATCGCGCAGATCGCAGCCAGCATCGTCGAGTTCGGGTTCACGAACTGGTCGAACGCTGCATCCGCAATTCGAGTCGGCCGGGTGACATAGTTCTGGATAGCTTCGGTGGATCGGGGACGACCCTGATCGCCGCGCACAAGAGCGGTCGGCGCGCGCGGTTGATGGAACTCGACCCGAAGCACGTCGACGTGATCGTGCGCCGCTGGCAGACCTGGAGCGGCGAGCAGGCGGTGCGCGAGGATGACGGCGTGGCGTTCGACGATCTGGCGGATGCCTGAACAGCGGGGCGACGGGGTTCCCCATGGCTGGCCTTGACTGTATCGCAAATGAGATACACGATAGTCGCCAGGAGGACCCCCCTATGGCCAGCCAGACCTCAATGCTTCACGTCCGCGTGGACGATGCGCTCAAGACACAAGCGACCGAAGTGCTCGCAGGCGTTGGGCTGACCCTCTCCGATGCGGTTCGCATTCTGCTGACCCGCGTTACCAAGGAGGGCGGTCTGCCAGCGGGCCTGACGGTCGACGCCGATGCCTACGATGCCTGGTTCCGGGCCAAGGTGCAGGAGGCCCTGGCCGATCCGCATCCGCCGATCGCACACCAGCAGGTCATGGATGAGGCGCAGGCCATGATCGACAGGAAGCGTCGTGCTCGCACTTGAGTGGCGATCGACAGCACGTGCCGATCTCCTGGCGATCATCGACTACATCTCCGACGACAATCCCGACGCTGCGCAGGCGCTGAAGGATGAGATCGAGTCCAAAGTCTCGATGCTGCGAACGCACGCGAAGGCGTTCCGAGAGGGGCGCGTGGATGGCACCCGCGAGCTGGTCGTTCGACCGAACTACGTGGTGGTGTACATCGAGAGTCCCAGCGCCATCACCATTCTTCGGGTGCTGCACGCGGCACAGCAGTGGCCTCAGGCATAGATCATCAAGAAGACCGGGCGAGCCCCGGTCCGGATGTCGTCATTCGTCGTCGGCAAACATGAAGCTGCCGGGGCCATTGCCCTCGTCGTCGCAGAGCAGGATAAGCGTGCGCTCCTTGCCGTCACGACACTTGATGACGAAGCCGTAAAGTTCATCGTCCATCGGATCGTCGCTCGCACCGGTGCGAGCGAGTGCGGCAATGGTGCCGCCGACCAATGGCTGCAGTTGCTTGAGGTAGAAATCGGTATTTGAAGGCATGGTGGTGTCGTAGCGGAGCTGGAGTGTCGAGCCTCAACGCCGCGTGTCGACGCGACGTCGGGTTGGCAAGCAATGCTGTGCGACATCACGCGATGCGATAAATGCGTTCGCCTCCGTCGGCCTTCTCCGAGGTGATAGTCAGGCCGAGCTTCTTTTTGATGGCGCCGGCGAAGGTGCCGCGCACGGTGTGGGCCTGCCACTCGGTCGCTTCGCAGACCTGCTTGATGGTGGCGCCCTCGGGTCGCTTGAGCATGGCGATGACCTTCGCTTGTTTGCTGTTCTCACGCGTACGCGGTGCGGGCGTTTCGTCATCGCCAGATGCGGCGGCGTCAGGCGTCGGTTTCGCGGCTTTGCGTTCGGTCTTGCGTGCGACTTTGAGCGTCTTCTCTCCAGTCGGCGTCGCCGTCTCGGCGGTGGCGCGTTGGCCGGGACGTTCGCGACCCAGTGCGTCACAAGCTTCGGCGGTGACCTGCCAGTCGCCGTCGCTGCCGATGATCATCGCGCGCTTGAACAAGCCCTCGATGACCTTCTGCCGCGCACCGCCTTTGATGTTCTCGGGGAACCATTCGATCTTGCCTTGCGTGTGATCGATGGCGTGTGTCAGCACGGCGGTCTGGGTCGGATTCAGCGCGATCGGCTTGGTGTTCGTTGCGGTGTTCATGATGTGCCCCTGCGTGGGTGCGTTGTGTTGGATGTGGTTGGCGCGACGTGATGAACGCGCTGTTCCGGAGCAAAGCCAAGCGGTGTTCCGCACAAGCGCAGCGCGTTAAGCACACAGATGGGATGACATCGGCGCACGCGCTGTGCGCGTGCGAAGTCAAGTCGATGGTCATACAGAGCAATCATCCGAATGGGACTTTCGATCCGCGCCTACGCGCGTCATCGCGGCGTGACCGACACTGCGGTTCACAAGGCCATCCGCGCCGGGCGTATCACGCCCGAAGCGGACGGCAGCATCGACGCGGCGAAGGCGGATACCGAGTGGACGCGCAATTCCGCGCCAGCGCGCACAGGAACGCAGACGCGCGCTACGCGCGTGGCGGTTCCGGAAACGGTAGAGGCGGCACGCGAAGGCGGCGTCACGGCGCTGCCTGCGGGCGGTGAGTCGCTCTTGCAGGCGCGCACCGTCAACGAAGTCGTCAAGGCGCAGACCAACAAGGTGCGATTGGCCCGCCTCAAAGGCGAGCTGGTCGAACGCTCGCAGGTGGTCGCCCGTCTTCAAGCTGGCGCGCGATGAACGCGATGCGTGGCTCAACTGGCCTGCGCAAGTGTCGGCGCAGATGGCAGCGACACTCAAGGTCGATCCGCATGCCATGCATCTGGCGCTGGAAGCCGCGCTATGCGCTGGTGCGCAAGTTGTTGAATGCTCAGTGGAGTCCAGAACAGATTACCGGAACGCTCAAGCGACTAGGCGAGGTGCAGATCAGCTACCAAACGATCTATCGGTATGTCCGCCGGGACTGGAAGGCAGGTGGTTTAATGTGGAAGGAGCTGCGTCGGCGTTACAAGCGACGCAAGCTTCACTATGACGTGGAACGCCGAGGGCGCCTGCAGGGCAAGCGGATGATTGACGAGCGACCCGCGGCGGTAGAGAAACGCCGGGACGTGGGCCACTGGGAGCTGGATACGGTACAAGGTGCCAACGGTGAGAAGGCTTGCGTAGTGATGTTGGTGGAGCGTGTGACCGGTATGTTGTTGGTGCAGAAGGTGGCAGATAGAACAGTCAAGTCGGTCAACAGAGCGCTGATCAGAGCGATTCGGCGTTCACCGTTGCCGGTGTTGACGATCACAGCCGACAACGGCACCGAATTTCATGGCTATCGAAAAGTGGAGGTCGCGACCGGAGTGACGATCTACTTCGCCCGGCCTTACCAGCCATGGGAACGGGGAACGAATGAGAACACCAACGGATTGCTGCGCCAGTACTGGCCCAAGGGCAACTCGATGGCCGACTTGACGCAAGCTCAATGCAACACAGTCAGCCACAAACTCAACACTCGACCGAGGAAACGACATGGCTATTTCAGCCAACAACAGCTCGTCGCATAACTGTTGCACTTGGTGGTTGAATTCACCCCGCAACCCGTGCTCACTTATTATAGGCGGCCGCGCCCAACTAGAAGATAGACTGCGTACATACAGCCAGCAATAAAAAACGGTGGAACCGCTAAATCTATAAGCGAGTAGGCTGGGTTCCCGATGCCATGGATACCTGCCAAAACACCGAATGCAAATAGAGAAAAAGATAGTGCATGAACGCTTGCGGTACTCCCTTACGGTCAATTCCCAAGCGAGTCTTAACGAAGTCGCCGGAAGAAATAACAAATAGAGTAATTGAGCCTAAAAATTCATGAAAACAAATAGCTTTGTGCGTCCAGCGCAGCCAGATTACAGATCTAACCGTTGCAACAACGGAAAGAACCAAGAGGTACAAACTCTCTTTCATTGCGGACTAACGTTCGAGCAAGTGGGCGATGGCGGCAAGCCACCAGGCCCGAGCCAGTGAAGATGGACGGAGGACCCCGGCCCGGGCTTGGTGGCTTGCCATTGGCGCTTCTCTTGGCTGCGGGATGCCTGTGCGTGCGCCGTTGACCCCCGGAGGTCTTGTTGCCCAAGGTCTGGCCAGTCCGGGCTCTTGTGCGACTGCGTCGGCTGCGAGTTCGCAATACCGCTGCGATTTTTCACTAACACCGGTGCCATACTTTCCCGTATGAGCTTGAAATTACTGCCCGTACCCTCGGACCCTTCCCGCTTGGTGACCCAAGCGTACGGGAACCGTTCGGCATACACCAAGGCGAGCTGTTCGGGCGGGCCTTTTGGCAGGGTTGCAAGCAGGCGCTCCTGGCTGTCCATGCGCGTGATGGGTTCACGTATGAGGCGAGCCGACGATTGGCGCGCGGAGGCTTCATGAGCCTCTCGCTCTTACGCCGACTCGCAGCAAGCCTCGCCCTGGTTGCGGCGCCCGCCATCGCCGCCGCGCCGACGCCGCTCGCGCCCGCCGAGCTGCAGGCCTTGCGCGCCGAGTTGGAGGCGCTGCGCCAAGAGGAGATGAAGGCCCTGGGCAAGGGTGAGATGAACCTGGCCGACCTGCGCGCGCGGCTTGCCACGCCCGATCAAGTCGAACGCTTGTTTGCCACACCGGCCTTCCTGGCCGATCCTGAGGATGCAAAAGCCATGGCCTTCATGCTGGCCGGGCCCGGCGAGGCGCTGCGCTTTGACAAGCCCTCCGACGTGCTCGCCACCGTGGCCGCGCGTTTCCCGGCCGAGCTGGCAGCCAGTCGTGCCAAGGGCGCTAGTTTTATCTCTCCAAGTCTGTATGGCCCGTACCCGCACTGGACGCCCCAGTCCATCGCTTGGATGGCGCTTTGGCAGTGCACGCCTACTTTCGTCTGGATGGAACCGGATGGTTCGCCCTTTCGCCGCGAGCCGGGGCTGACCCATCGCCGCGTGCTTAATGCCCTCGGCGACGACGACGACTTTGGCGACTGCCTGCAGCACGGGCTGGGTCGGGAGCACTTCGGCAGAGACGCGGCCGCCCAGCAAAGGGACAAGGATCGTCGCCAGGCCATGCTGGCGCGCGCCCTCCCTCTGCTGACCGACCGCTTGCTGCGCCACCTGGAGACTGCCGGCTGCAGCGGCCAAGGCCCCGACGATTGCGTGGCGGTGCTGCTGATGCTGTCGCAGATCGCCCCCGGCGACCCGCGCCTGGCGCGCCAGCTGGCGCGGCTGGAGCCAGAGGTGAAGCCGACCGACCCCTTGCCCGAGCCGCTGCAGTCCCGGGAGCGGTATGAGCGCCGCCAGCAGCCGGTGGGCGAGCCCCGTCACCTCACCTTTCTGCGCCGCGCCGCCTTCCTGCGCGCCAAGCTCGCCGTCGCGCTGGCCGCCGGTAGCGACCTGGCGCTGCCCCCGGTGCTGGCGCAGCTGAGCCTGCTGGCCACGCGCTGGGAGGCTGCTTTCGACTGGCGCTGGTCCCGCTACCAGCTGGAGCAAAGCCCGCGCTTCGACCCCTGGGCGCAGCTGCGGCGCAGCGCCGGCCACGCGGCCGCCTTCGAGGCGGTGCTGGCCCATGTGGACCAGGCTCGTACTGCCGGCGCCAGTTGCGAGACCTTGGCGCCTTGGCTGGCCGTTGCAAAGCCCTGGCGCGAAGCCGAATCCGCCTGGACCCTGCGCCTGCGCGACGCCCTGGCCGAGCGCGCGCTGGACCACCCCGAGCGCCCAGCCTGCCACGACTTCGACTGGGCCGCGCTGCGCGAGGCGCCGCAAAGCCCCCTGCGCGATCGCCTGCTGGCGCGCTTGCCCAAGGCCTCGGGCGTGGAGCGTGAGCGCCTGCTCAGCGGCTTGACGCAGAACGGTGCCGACTGCTTAGCGAAGGACAAGCCCCTGCCAGCCGCCTTGGCCGCCGTCTGCACGCCTTGGGTCCACACCCCACAGCACCTGGCCCTGAACGATGCGCGCCTGCCGACGCCGCTCAGCCGCGCCAACGCCTTCCGAGAACGGAGCTGGCTGCTACCAGCGAAGGGCAGCCAGGACGCTGCCGCCGAGATGCGCCAGGCCTGGGCCGCAGCCGCTGAAGGGCTCAGCCCAGTGCTTGACCCAGCCTGGGCAGCTTTCACGGCCCAGGTGCTGGCGGAGGCCGACGGCTTCCAGGCCACGTTGCGCCAGTGGCGCTTGGCCGGGCATCCGCAGGTGCTGGTCGAAGTCCAAAGCAACCGTGCTCCGCTGCTTTATGTGCTCTCAGCCCAGGGTGCGCAGCCCGTGGCGGTGCCGGCGCGCTTTCGCGGCGAGAGGGGCGGACGAGGCATCGTGCGCGTCAGCGACCTCGACCGCGACGGGCGCCTGGAACTGTGGTGGAGTGGGAACTTCGAGAGCTGCGGCTTCGACGGCGACGATCCCATCCCGCGCGACCTTGGTTGCCAGGCCACGGAGGCTGACATGGGCGAGATCGACGGCGACAGCCTGGGCCACTTCGTAGCCGATGCGCCGCGGCCGCTGGGCGCCGCTTCGGCCACCCTCACGGCCGCCTGGGCCGTGTCTGGTGCGCGCGACGACGCCTGCAACCTCCAACTGCTCGACGCCTGGCTGGCCGAGCCTCTGAAACTGAAACTGAACCTGGGCGCCGGCAACGAAGCGGACCGCGGCGACCTGCTCGACTGGACCTGCCGACCGCACCCCGAGGCCGCCGGACAGTGGCTGGTGGCGCTGTTTCACAGCCTCGTCGAAGACGAAGAAGCGGCTGGTTTCGTGTTGGCCTTGGTGGACGCCCGACAGGGCCGGCTGTTGCGCCACGGCCGCATGAAGCTGGAGCTCGACGCCGTCACGCGTGTAGATCGCTTCAGCCTGCGCCTGGACACCGCGCGCTATCAGCTGCAGCCGGGCCGCCGCGCCATCGGCGTTCGCATGAGCGTGGATCGCTCGCCCAACCATGCAGACATGGGCTCAGGCCCGGACCTCAGCCTGTTCGTACCCGAAGGTGCGGGGGGCTATCGTCTGGTGCTGGATCGCCTGCCAATGAGCCGCTGGGAGCGCGGTGGCAATTGGTCCGAATGCCAAGTGATCGCTAACAGTGACGCTTGCGAGGTGGTCGATGAGAAAGGCACGCTGGAGCTTGCCGACACGCAAACCGGCGGCTGGCGCGACCTGCTGCTGCGCCGAAAAGTCGACGGGGCCGAACGCCCCACGCCCACCGAGCGTGGCCTGGGTGGGCCGCCCCAACTGCTGCGCATGGGGCCGCAGGGCCGGTATCACTGAGCGATGAGCCGTTTCTTCGAGCGCCTGCAGCATCCCGGCGCCGAGCGGGTTCGGCAGCTGCTTGCCGCTTCTGATTGCCTGTAGACGTCGGCGCGATGAGCCCCAGTGGCCCCGGCGCCGCGCAATCGTTACGCTGCATAGCGGGCGTCGAGCGCGCCAGCGCGCAGTGCGGGGCAGTGACGCTGTTTGGCAGCGCGCTCAACCTCAACATCCATTTCCACATGCTGTGGCTCGACGGCGTGTATGAGATAACCATAGCGCCGCCGCAGCGCAACCACGCCTGCATCGCACCCGCGCTCCGACCTCCGCGCAGTTGACGCACCTGGCAGATACCATTGCATACCGGGTGTGTCGGCACCTGACGCGCAAAGGCTGGCTTGAAGGCGAAGACGAATCCGTATTCCTGTCCGACAGCGCGGGTAGCGACGACGGCATGGACGCGCTGCGGATGAGTTCGATCACCTACCGCATCGCCACTGGCGCGCAGGCCGGACGCAAAGTCGTCACCCTGCAAACGCTGCCCGGCGACGCCGGTCTGCTGGAAGGCGACGCCGGCAAGGTCGGCGGATTCTCGCTGCATGCCGGCGTTGCCGCCGAGGCACATGAAAGCCAGAAGTTGGAAAAGCTGTGCCGGTACATCACGCGCCCGGCGATCAGCGAAAAGCGGCTGTCGATCTCGCCGCAGGGCAGGGTGCGCTACCAGCTCAAGACCCCGTGGCGGAACGGCACCACGCATGTCGAATGGGATGCGGTGGACTTCATCGCCAAGCTGGCGGCGCTGGTGCCGCCGCCGCGCGCGCACCTCACCCGGTTCCACGGTGTGTTTGCCCCAAACGCCAGCCTGCGATCACAGCTGACGCCATCGGGGCGCGGTAAAAAGTCTGCCACCGACGCGGAATCGACCAGAGCGAGCCCTGACGAACGCACCCCCGGCGAACGCCGCCGCGCGATGAGTTGGGCGCAACGCCTCAAGCGCGTGTTTGGCATCGACGTGAGCACCTGCGTCCACTGCGGCGGCGCGGTACGGATCATGGCCAGCATCGAAGAACCCAACGCCATCCGCGCCATCCTCGCCCACTTCGCAAAGCACGGCGCGCTGGAGGAAGCGCACTACCGGCCCCGACCGCGCGGCCCACCGGCCGTGGCCAAGGCCGCGTAGTCGCAAGATCGGCCACGCCACCAACCGCGACAACCAACAGCCATTAGATGCGGCAGTGATCCCGCAGGAGCGCGCTTGGCCCGATGTCTGGATTCAGTGAGAAATGGCCACAGACGACCAGACTGCGCGCCCACCTGATGCCGAAATGGCGCTCGCGCGGGCTCGACCCTTGCCCAAACCGGCGCTTGCGCGGCTGCCGCCTACCCGACAGACTGCCAGAAAAGGGCGTTTGAATTTCCTATACTTATTCTGGGATCTAACGCTTGAGTTAAGCCGACCCGCAGCGAGGCAGCGACAGCGTGCAGCGTAGCGTAAAGGGGGTCGGCTTGAACGAACTGTTATGCGACCACCAGAAGCCCGGCGGAGCAGCAATGCCTCCAGGATTTGTTGGCGCAGGCAGTAGGGAGCCGGTAAACGCGGTCTGGGGCGAGAACGGTTTGCGGCCATGACTGGCCACCGAAGCCAAGAGCGCCGCCTGTCCGGGGCGCGGACTACCCGGTGCGAACGGTTTCACCAAGCGAAAACTATCCGGAGCGAACAACAGCACGGAGCGCTGTCTCGCCGGAAGGCGAGCGGCGCGAACATTGAACTGACGAATGCGGGCTTTGCTTGGCTGCGGAAGAGCGTGATGACTAATGAAGTCACCTCTGCAGTGAGACCACACAACCTGCTGCTAGACCGCGCATAACGCCTGAGTTAAGCCGGCCCGTGGCGGGGCGGCGGACGCGTGCTAGCGTAGCGTAAAGCACGCGGCTGACGCCACGACACGGGGTCGGCTTGAACGAATTGTTAGGTGGCGGGGGATGCCGATTG
The DNA here is from genome assembly GCA_040079515.1 of Lysobacteraceae bacterium. Lineage (GTDB taxonomy): Bacteria > Pseudomonadota > Gammaproteobacteria > Xanthomonadales > Xanthomonadaceae > Lysobacter_I. The sequence goes on along the minus strand of JBEBKD010000008.1, from coordinate 127,997 downwards.
AAACCGGACCTTGGTGCACTTGCCGAAAACCGAAGCTGGAAGGACCGGACGCGCACCTCAGAAATTTCAGCCGGGTGTCTCCGAAGCGACCGTGTCAGTCGCAGAACACAGACCGTACCAACCACTGTTTACGAAGCGGGCGAACGCAACGCTTGCGAACCTTGAGCGCGCCAGACGAACTATCCGAAGCATTGCATGATTGCTCAATACAACAAGCGCAGTAGCTAAAGACGTCAACGGAGCGAAAATGAACGGAGCGGATGAGCAAGAAAAACGCGGCTGAAAACGAATGCTTTTCTGCCGCCTAACTATTTACATATTCCGCAGTTATGCGGGATAGCACGGGAGCCAGTCAGATAACGTGGCATCGTAATTTCGGAATTCATCATGTGAATGTATTGCTGACGGCAAGAGGCTAGATAAATGCACAGGTATATTGAAAACGACAAAGTCGTCGATCAGCTTAGCGCAGTTTGGCTAGGGTCTGTCATCAATTGAAGGCATCGGCGATGCTTCTGGTTTCCCATGCCCAGCCCCTGTATGACCCGTCGTTACGCCCTCCGGGACGATCAATGGAAACGGATCGAGCCCCTGTTGCCGGGCCGAGAAGGCCATGTCGGCGTGACCGCACGCGACAATCGCCTGTTCGTCGAAGCGGTGCTGTATCGCTATCGTGCCGGCATTCCTTGGCGTGATCTGCCCGAACGTTTCGGTGACTTCCGTGTCGTCCACACCCGCTTTTCGCGCTGGAGTCGCTCCGGCGTCTGGGAACGGGTGTTTCAAACCCTGGCGCAGGAGGCCGACAACGAATACGCGATGATCGATTCCACCATCGTCCGGGCGCATCAGCACAGCGCCGGGGCAAAAGGGGGGCGCCGCAAGCCATCGGACGCAGCCGTGGCGGACTGAGCACCAAGATTCACGCCACCGTCGATGCGCTGGGCAATCCCACCGGGTTCCATCTGACCCCGGGCCAAGCGCACGACTTGGAGGGGGCGGATGCATTGCTCGCCAACACGGCGGCCGACGCCATCATTGCGGATCGTGCTTACGATGCCAGCAAGCGCGTGCTCGATCCGTTGCAACACGCCGGCAAACAGGTCGTGATCCCGTCCAATCCGACGCGAAAAGTACAGCGCAACTATGACCATGATCTATACAAAGCACGGCATCTGATCGAAAACTTCTTCGCTCGCCTCAAACAGTACCGGGCGATTGCCACCCGCTATGACAAAACCGCCTGCAACTTCCTCGGCGCCATCTATCTGGCTGCATCTGTCGTTTGGCTCAATTGATGACATGCCCTAGTCTCGGCTCAAACTGAACGACAAACCTGAACGGCTGCAATCGCTTCGAAACGACGATTGAACTGACTACGGGTAGGACTGCGATGGCGGAGAACTGTGAGTCGACTTGCTGCTTAAGATCCAATGATTTCGCCACTGAAACCCATCAGAATTTTGTGCGCAACAGTCTTTCCCAGCCAAAGATGAGCTATCGTCATCCGCTACAAATATGAACTCCGCGCTATGACACCACGCAATATCCAAAAGGCCATCCTGTTCGTGGCCACCACTACCGCATTACAAGGCTTGAGCGTTTGCGCGCACGCCGATAATCTTTCCTACGCCACATCTGACATCAAGAGCGTTCAGGTCTGGCGACTTGACGGCAACGATGAGGAGGCCGACGTCGACAAAGATAATGAATTCGTTCGGCATTGCGACGGTTCCGGCAAGGCATTGCTATACGTTGGGTCTCTGCGCGAACCAGTTCGGTGCGCGGCCACATCCCTGCACTCTGGCGACTACCGTATTCGAATCGATGGCCTCGGGCAGAAGCTGCCCAGGCTTGCCGTCGTATCACTTAGACCTCTACCCGAGCGAGTTTTGCCTTCGGCGCCGAACGAGACTGAGTTGATCACGCTAATAGCTGCAGAGAAATCCTTACAAATCGAAACTGCCACCAGTTTGCAACGCGATTTCATCCAAACTTATGGCGGCACCGCAGAACAGTACCAGCAGCAGTTAGCTAGCACTCAGGCGTCCGCAAAGTACCTCGCGAAGGTGGGTCAACGCTGGAAGCTGGCGCTACCTCAAAGTGCGGTGCTAGTTTCGCCATTGGGGGCGGTCCTCGATCCGATGGGTTGGGATATGGAATACGCCGTGCACCTTTCCGGCCCAGCAGGGTTGACGCTCATCGGGCGCTTTCGAGGCTGCGTGGAGGGCTTTCGAGATGTGAATGGCGACGGCGTTGCTGATGTCTTCACGGCCACCTGTGAGAACGACGAGGGGCTGAGCTACGCCTTCGTCTCGGTCGCCGGGACGGTTCAGCGGCTGATGTCTCACTAGGATCGTAAGTTAGATGCTCGAAGACGAATGCGTTCGACACCGGCGCAAGTGGCTTTGGTGATCTTGGTCCACGGGAGCGAATTGCGATCGGCGTTGTTGGCCGTCAAGTGGCGCCCAATCGCATGGGCGGAACACGCAACACAAACGCGCTCCGGGACACCCACAGCAGGTCCCTCACCCGCTGCCCGGGTTCGGGATGACGTTGTGTCCGTGCATTCTGTTGAGCCGAACCACCCTCATCCCGAGCGCAGCGAGGGACCCGCCCGGGTCGGCACTCGCCTACCGGGAACTCAGGGCCGCGCGTGCGGCCGCAGCGATGAACGACGGGCTTGATGCCGTCATCCCGAGCGCAAGCGGGCTACTCAGAAAAAACCTACTGGTTCAATCATTTGCGAAATTCCTTCCCGCTTTCGCCCCGGGATTTCCGTTGCCTGCACGCAGCCCGGACCCTAGCGTGCGCTCCGTCGCCGGGCCAACGCCGACAGGTTCGCGGCATCCACCACCGCGGCCGCTGGACCGATGTGGGAACGCCCGAGCGGCTGGCGGCGCTCGAGCGCGAACTGGGCCCGAACCGCTAGGGAGCCTCGTAACCCTGCATATGCTCGCGGTACCACGCCTGCAGCGCGGGCAGGTTGTGCCACGCCACCGCCGGGTGCAGGTGGTGCATCACGTGATAGCCGATGTTATGCGGATACAGCAGCAGCCGGTTGGCCCAACCGCCGGTGTGATCGCGAGTGACGCCGACCACGGTGGCGGGCTCGCGATCGTGCACCAGCACGTGATGGTGCTCGGCCGCAACGCGATTCGCGTTGAGCAGCGCTGCGAGCATCAATGGCAGCAGGTATCCGAGCGCCACTTCGATCGGGTAGATCCACGCAACCACGGCCACCAGCACGAAGAACAGCGCCTGGCCGGGCTCGGCGCGCAGGCACTCGAGAAGCTCGGCATCGTCGCGCAGGTCGCTGCCACTGCGATCGCCGAGCAGCACGCGGGCGTAACCGTTGCGCAGCGCAGGCCAGTGCAGGGCCGCGCAGCCGATGACGCTGCGCACGATCCACGCCGGTGGCAGCAACAAACCCTGCAACCGTGCTCGCAGTGCCGGCCACCAGTGTTCCGACGCGCCCGGCTTGAAGTACGGATCCTGCGCCATGCAACTGTTGCGATGGTGGCGCAGGTGGTGATGGCGCATCGCCGCGAGCGTGGTGGTGATCGGATATCCGGCCAACAGCTGCAGCCATCGCACCTGTGCGGGCGCGGGTCGCTGGCGCAGATGGCAGGCGTCGTGCAGCACCACACCGAGCGCGTGCAGGCGCCCCGCGATCAGCACGATGCACAGACCGTGCAGTGGCCACCACGATGCGGGGGTCAGCGCCATAACGATCCAGCAACACCCGATCACCGACCAGTCGGCAAGTGCGGTACGCAGCAGCGCGCCGACGTGCGCGGGCTCGCGCAACTGCGCAGGCAGATCGCGCGCGCGGGTCGGCGTACTCATGCGCGCGCGAGATCCATGTACGGCACCCGCTGGTCGATCCGCGCCGCCGCTTGCGCGTCCTGTGGAAAATGCACCACGTACAGGCGGCCCGCAGACGCGATCGAGCGGTAATCGGACAATGCCGCGGCCAGTGGATCGCGCTCATGCAGCGCGGCGATCGCGTAGTGCCACTGACCACCACGCAGGCTGTTGCAGGCGTGACGCAGCAGTCCGCGCCACAGAGGCAGGTCGTCGTCGCGTAGCAGGATGTTCGCGAGATAGACATGGGGAATGCGCTGGCCGGGCGCGGGCAGCGGCTTGAGCGGCAGCCAGCGAGCGAGCGCGTTGTACGCCGGTCGCAACGCTCCGAGCCAGGGCGAGTATGCCTCGATATGGGTCTGCCGCAGGTCCTTCTGGTCCCATGCGGCCACGCACCCGAGCAGCCGGCTGCCTCGCTCGGCGACGAAATAATCGCTCGCAGCAAGGCCGGGCAGGTTCGCATAGTCGACGCGTGCGAACTGCCGGCGCGGCGCGGCCGTCGCGTGCAGTTCGCGCAGCGCCGCTGCGTCGTCGGCGCGCGCGCGACGAAACTGCACGCCGGGCACCCGCAGCGCTGCGCGCGGCAGGTCGAGATGGATCGCCGGCGACAGCATGCGTCCGCAGTCGCGCAGCACCGGAAAACCCGCGCGCCCGCTGGTGAAGGTGTCGATCGCGCGCCGGTTGCCGTCGAGGATCACGGCTAGGTAGAAGTCGACGGGATCGTCGGCGTGCCATTGGCGAAACACGCGCAGGCCGCGCGCGAGCAGCGTGCCACCGCGCGCCTGCGGCGCGAGGCGGAAATCCGACAGCAACCCCACCCGCCGTGGCGCGCCATTGACGAACACGCGGGTCATCATCCGCGCAGCCATGCCCACCAGCGCGCCATCATGCTGGTCGATGCACTTGAGCACTTGCGGCGCCTCGCCCTGCACACCGCAGCCGGCGAAGTACGAGGGCTCGCGGCGGAAGCTCAGCGACAGCGAACCTTTCATCCAGTCCTGCGCCATGCGCGCGCGCAGCGCCGCATCGTCGGCCGCATCGGCCACGCTGAAGCGGTAGCGGCTCATGGCGCGAGCAGCGCCAGGTCGGGATCGTCGATGCGCCCGAGCACAGCGGGCTTGGCATCGCCCAGACCCTGTCCGCGCGCGAGCGACAGCGCCTGCATGCTTGCGGCGAGCAGCTCGACGCGATGGGCGGCAACCGCGCCGAGCTGCCCGAGTGCACGGGCATATGCGTATTGTGGATTGGCGCACAACGCCTGGTCGAGTCGATTCGCCAGCGTGTGTGCCGCGTCCGCCTCGAGCGCCCGTGCATCGAGCAGCAGCCGGTAGTGCGGCGCGGGCAACTGTCGCGGCACCAGCTGCGCGACGATGCCGGGCCGCATGTCGAGCGCTGCAAAGCACGCAAGCACGAATGCTTCGGTCAGCTTCTCGCCACACAGGTCGCTGCAGTCGCTGCCGCGCCCCAGCAGGCGCAAACGCGGCGCGCCGTGCCACCAGCCCGTGATCCGCACGCGATCGCCGAGGCGGTAGCGATACAGTCCGGCCGAGGTGGTCATCACCACCGCATACTCGGAACCCGACTGCACCTGATCGCAGGCCAGCACGCGACCCTCGTCGTCCTCGAACTCAAGCACACTGGAAGTGATCGCCGCGACCGGATCGCCGCCATCGCTGAGCGCCACGCTGATGATGCCTTCGGTCGCGAGCAGGCCCTTGCCCTGCACTTCCACGGCAGGAAACGCGTCCGCCAGCTGCAATGCCCATGGGCGGGAACTGGCATCGGCCCAACACGAGATCAGCGACAGCCGCGGCCAGATCGCCGTCCAGTCGGGACGCGCCGCCGACAGCGCGGAGGCGAGCATTCGCGCGCGGGTCGGGTCGGCTTTCGGAATCGGCAACGCGTCGCGCAATTCCGCTGCAACCACCACCACCCAGCGTCCGTCCGCGATCGCCCGCACCAGTTCATCGCGGTGGAGGACTGCGTGCCGGCACAACTCCAGCCAGAAGGTTGGACTCCACACCGAAACCAGCGACAGGCTGGCGTCGCCGAGCAGGATTTGCAGCGTCAGCATGCGCCAGTCATCCACAGCGGGGATCGCTGCAACGCCCGGCGGAACTGCGAGCACCGACGCCAGTGCAGGCGCCGCAGCGCCGAAGTAGTCCGCATCGCTGCCGAGCCCGATCGGCAAGCCACCGCGCGTCGCTGCCCGCATGCGTGCCACCGGGCTGATCGACCAGTAACTGCTGCCGACGGTCACCGCCGGGCGCGCCGTGCACAGATCGTCGATCCACGCGTACAGGCCATTCTGCATTGCGGTCAGTCCGCTGGCGGTCAACGGGATCAGGCGCGCAGCGCCGGTACTGCCGCCGGTGGTTTCGAATCCGAGCAGCGGTTCGGCGACCAGCCGCCGCGTATCTCCATCGGCCATCGCTTCGATGTCGGCTTCATGCTGTTGCGGATCACGCAGCGGCACTGCGCGCTGGAACGCGCGTATCCCGTCGATTCCCGCAAAACCGTGGCGACGTCCGAAATCGCTGCCGGCGTGGCGCGCCATGATCAATGCGAGCAGCCCTTCCTGCGCACTGCGCGGCGAACTCGCCGCGGCCGCCAGGCGCGCACGCGCACCGTGCACGTGCGCGGCGACCTCAGCCCATCCCATCGCGCATGCCTTGCTCGAAACCCGAGCGCACCGCAGCACGCAGGTTGTCGACGCACAGTCGGGTCAGGCACACCAACTCGTCACCGTGCCGGTAGCCCGGATTGCGGGCGAGGAAGAACGCTGCCTCGGGTCGTGCCGCCACGTGCGGCGGAACGTCCGCAAGATCCGCCTTCAGATGGCCCTGCGATTGCGCGAAGCGGATCACGCCACGCGCGGGATCGTAGTCGGCACCGAAGCGCGCGCTCGCAAATTGCTCTGCGAGCGCGCGCAGCGGCGGCTCGTCGCGCTCGTGGTGCGGGAAGTAGCGCCGCGAAAAAAGTCCCAGGTAGCGATAGGTGCGGTGGCCTTTGGAGATCAGCAGCCAGTACAGCGGAAGCCCGGGCTCGGCCGCGTGCAGCGCGCCGGCGAGGCGCGCGAAACGGCGGCTCAGGGTCTGGTCGCCCCACCAGTCGCGATCGATGATGGTGTCGCCGGAGAACAGCACCAGCGCCGGGCCGCTGGCCGTCTCATGCCGATCGAGTGCCACGGTCGAGAAACCGGCCAAGCCATCCGGCGAGTCGAGCACGATGACATAGCGCTTGTTGGCCAGATCGCGCTCGAAGCGTGCGTGTTCGCAGGCATCGTAGTACTGCGCATGCAACGCATGCATCGATGCGACCAGCGCGTCGTCGAGCGCGTTCACCGCGACGACCCGCGACAGCAAGCGGGGTGCGGTTGCAGGCGCGCTCAAAGCACCAGACTCACTTCACGACATTCGCCCGCGGCCGGCGGCGTGCGGCGCTCGGCCAGCGCGCGGCGCCAGCCGCGGATCGCCGGCCCCAGCAGGTCGGCGCGCGTGCTCAGCGTGCGCCGCGGCGGGAAACGACGCTGGTTGTCGGCGACCATGTCGAGCATGCGCACGTCCTGGCGGATGATCCAGCGCGACACCGGTTCGAACGCGAGCCGCACCAGCGGCCCCCACAGCGGAAAGCGGAACGACATCACGGTGAACACCTCGACGGCGCCATCCACCAGCGGGCAGCAGGTCGAGGTGATGTTGTAGGCGCGGCCGTCGGAGAACACATAGTCCACGCAACTGGTCGCCGGCGCGATGAAGCGGTCGGTGTGGCGCATCGTGCTCGCGGGTGGTGCGAACATCGCCCAGATCACGCTGCGCTTGCGCGGCTCCTCGAAGTACTCCGCCACCGCCCCGTCGTCGAGCATGCTGACCGTGGCCCGCACCGGTTTGCCGGTCGGCGAGCGGAACCAGCCGCGATGCACGAAGGTCGCGTGCGGACAATCGAGGAAATTCTCCAGGCACGCCTCGACGCCGGCGCGGAACCGCGTCTTCATGATGAAGCGCGTCCAGCCCGGTTCGCCCACCGTGGCGATACGCGGCACGGCTGCCGGCACGCCCGCACCGGGCCATACCCACAGCAGTCCATCCTGTTCCTGAGTCCGGTAACACACGCCGCGCAGCTCATCCGACGGTTGCACGTGCTCGCCGAGGGCCGGTACCTGCGTGACCCGCCCCATGCCGTCGTACTGCCAACCGTGATACGGACAGCGCAGCTTGCCCGCGCACACCCTGCCCGCCGACAGCGGCGCGTGGCGATGCGCGCAGCGATCTTCGAGCACCGCCGCACGCCCCTGCGCATCGCGGAACGCCACCAGCGGGTGGTCGAACAACTGCAGGCCGAGCGGCCGGCGCGCGCCGAGGTCGCTGCTGCGGCACACCGCATACCAGTGTTCGCGCAGCGCCGGGGATGCGTCGAGTTCTGCCGCCGGGTTCAGAAGTACACCTTCGACAAGCGCGTCGGGTCGGCCGGATACGGCTCGGGCGGCCGGAACACGCCCAGCCAGCGCCACCACAGCGGCTGCGTCTCGCGCGGATCGACCCGTGCATGCAACGCCTGCCACGGCGCGTTGGGGCTACGGTGGTGCTGCAGGTTGTAGTTGAAGTTCAGGAACAGCCAGCGGACCGGTGTCGGCAGGCGCAGGTCGAAGGCGCCTTCGATGCGATCAAGCGGCGTGCGCAGGTGGTAGATCCACTGCAACGACGAATAGCTGAATGCGAACGCCGCGTACATCAGCAGCAGGGTCTGCCAGTGCCAGCCGAACAGCCAGCTGCCGCCGATCCACCAGCACAGCGCGAACACCGCTTCGCTGCGCAACAGGCTCCAGTCGTGCGCGGTGAACTGCGCGAACGCGCGGTTGTAGCCATCCATCGAGGTCCAGCGCACTGCGAGCGCCTTGACCCGCGAATATGGCACCAGCGGCAACAGCAGGGTGGCGAGAAAGCTGGCCAGCCAGATGCCGCCGAGCACCGCGAAGTAATACAGCCCGACCTTCAGCGCCGGGCGTTCGCCGGGCAGGATGTACTCGGCCAGTTCCGCGGGAGAGCGATTGCGCTGGTGATGGCCCTCGTGGTTGACCCGGATCAGGGTGTAGGAACTGCCGAACAGGGTCGAGGCCCATGCGCCGATCACCCAGTTCACGCGCGCCGAGCGGTGCCCGTTGCGATGGAAGCACTCGTGCATCATCGAGAACACACCCTGCATCAGCAGGCAGAACAGGATCAGGATCGCCACCTTGACCGCCATGCCCAGCGGCGCGTGCATCGCCTCGATCAACCCGAACCACGCCAGCGTCTGCGCGGCGAGCACGGCGAGGTTGTGCCGATCCAGCCCGATGCGTGCTGTGGAGGAAGTGCGTTCGATGGCCATCGTGGATTGCATCGCCGTTATGTTAGGTTGCGGCACCGATCATATTCAATCTTCGCCCGTCCCGCATGCCCCCGTCGACCGCCGAACCTTCCGCTCGCCCTGGCAACCCGGTGCTCGCCGAGCGCTATCGCCACGCACTGCGGTCGGCGGCGGTCGACCCGCGCCCGACCGCCGCCACCGCCGATTGCACCCTGCTGATGGTGCGCGGCCTGTTCGGCGGCTGGATCCCCAACCACTTTCGCGCGCCGCTGCGGCACTTCGGATTGCTCGGCTGGCAGGTCGCGATCGGTCACACCGCAGCGACCGGCACCCTGGCGCAGAACGCGACCTCGCTGGGTGTGCAGATCGACCAGCTGATCGCCGCCGGACGGCGCCCGATCTTCCTCGCCCACAGCAAGGGCGGACTGGAAGTGCTGCTGGCGCTGGCGCACTCCGCCGCTCGCGCCCGCGCCACGGCCGGACTGATCGGCGTGCAGGTGCCGCGCGGCGGAGCGCCGTACCTGGAACACCTGTTCGGCAGCGCGGAACATCGCAGCCGCGACCTGCCGCTGCGTTGGGCCGAGCGCGTCGAAGCAACGCTGCTGGGCGCGCTCGGCGCGCGCGCCGCATGCGCGGAGTTGAACACGCCGAGCGTGCGTGCGGTGGCCGAACGCCTCAATGCGGTCGTTCGCACGATCCCGTCGCTGATGGTCGCGACGTCGGCGCAGCGCATGAGCAGCGTGCTCGAGTTGCGCAGCAGGCAGCTCGAACACGCTCATCCGGGGCAGGCGCATGACGGTGTGTTCCTCACCACCGACCAGATCTGGACCGATGCGCGCATGCTGAAGCTCGATGACATCGACCATGCCCAACCCTCGGTGGGCGGACTCGGTTTCGCGCACCAGCACTTCTGGGCCGCGCTGCTGGCCACGTTGCTCGACTGAGCGCGCGAGGCGGCCACCCCATGAATCAACCGCAAGCCCCGATCCCGCTCGCCTTTCGCCTGCTGCAGCGCTTCGAGCGCTATCTGGCACGTCATTCGCCGCTCGGCGACCCCGCGGTCTACGACTGCAAGTACTTCGACTGGCTACCCGCGCTGGAGGCGCGCTGGCAGGAGATCGCGGCCGAGTACCGGCAACTGCTCGCCAGTGCCGAGCCGATCCCGCCGTTCCACGAGATCTCGCCCGAACAGCGGCCGATCACCAGTGATGCGCTGTGGCGCACGTTCGTGCTGTTCGCCTACGGCAAGGCCGCCGAGCGCAACTGCGCGCTGTGCCCGCGCACTACGCAGATCCTCGGCAGGATCCCGGGCATGAAGACCGCGATGTTCTCGATCCTCGAACCCGGCAAGCAGCTGCCGTGGCATCGCGGGCCCTACAAGGGACTGCTGCGCGTGCACCTTGCCCTCGAAGTGCCTTCCGAGCGCGAACAGTGCTGGCTGGAAGTCGACAATCTGCGACTGCATTGGCTGGAAGGCCAAGCGCTGGTGTTCGACGACACCTTCCAGCACCGCGCGGCGAACCTCGCCACCACCCGCCGCTGCGTGCTGTTCCTCGACGTGTTGCGCCCGCTCGAGCCGCGCGCGGCATGGATCAACCGCACATTGATCGCGCTGTTGCGGCGCAGTCCGTTCGGCGCGCGCGCGTGGAACGTGTTTCGCGGCTGGTATCGCAGGAACGGCATCGAATTCGATGCCTGAGCTGCCGCTGCCACGAACCCAGGCGCAGAAGTGGTGGGCCGGTGCGGCAACCATCGTGGTCTGCGCCATGTTGTACACCGGTGCTTCGCTGCTGACCCGCGAGCGCGCGGTGTTGATCCCGATGTTCGACTGGGAAGCGGCGATCCCGTTCTGGCCGTACACGGTGTGGATCTACCTCATGCAGTACCCGATGCTGCTGATCGCATTCATCGCCTGCCGCGACCCGGCCCGCTGCGGCCGATTCCTGTATGCCGCGGTCATCGTGCAGGCACTCGCCGCGCTGACCTACGTGCTGTTCCCGATCAGGTTCCCGCGCCCGCCGCTGCCACCCGCGGGCGAACTCGATGCCATCACCACGGCGCTGGCCACCACGCTGCACGCGATCGACGTACCGGTGAACTGCTTTCCGAGCCTGCACGTTAGCAGTTGCCTGTTGGCGCTGTTCCTGGTCGCCCGCGAGCGCGCGTGGCTGGTGGCCTGCTTCGCGATCGCAGCTGCGCTGTGCATCGCGAGCACCCTGACCTTCAAGCAGCACTACTTCATCGATCTTCCGGCGGGGGTGGTGCTGGCGGTAGGCGGCTGGTGGATGGCCGGGCGGCTCTGCCGTCGATGAGGCCGCGCCAGGTGCGTTGATCGACCGACTCCGCAGCGACGATGGCACGCGCCGCGCGTCGATCGCGGCTGCTTGACCTCGGCCAAGCCTCGCGCTGCCGCAGCGGCGTGCCGTGCCTCACCGCGACGGAGGGACGCGCAAGGCGGGGCGCCGCTGGCGCCGCCGCGACCGCGCAGGCGGCCGCGCCGAGCTACGCGCGCCATGTTCCCGAGCGCACGCTGCTGTACACGCTGGTGCAGGCGCACTACCCGGATTTCATCGCGCGTCTTGGGGCTGAAGAACGCTACTCGCACCGATTGCGCAGCTGCGCCTCGATGCGCGTCATGCCCGGCCTTATCCGCCAGGGCGGGTGCGGATCAACGGCAGCGCCTGGCCGACGACCAGCTTCGCGCGACTGGCAATCGCATGGGCACATCGCGACCGCGTGCTCCAGGGCGACCGTCTGATCGAACACGAGGCCGGCAGCATCGGCCCGGAGCCGGGGACCACCACCACATTGCGTGTGCTCAACGCGCTCAGCGGCGCGGTGCTGCACGAAACCACAGCCATCGCCGGCACCAGTCACACCCACGATCTGCTGCTTGCGAACGACGCAACGATCCGCGTTGAGATCGAGAGCCGGCGCGATGCGCTCTCCAGTCGCCAAAAGCACGTCCGTGTCCTCAATTGCGAGTGCGGCGAAAAACTGGCGAACGCTGACTTCGACACGCAGGCGGTCTGGACGCTCGGCACCGGCTGGTCGATCGTCGGTGGCGCAGCAATCAAGGCCGCTGGCATCGCCTCCGACCTCGAACAACCGTTCGCGTTCTTCGATGGCGGTCTCTACCGCATCGAAGTCGTGTTGAGCCAGGTCACTGCCGGCAGCGTGCGCGTCCGCCTCGCCGGTACCACGTCCATCGACGGCGTGGCACGCAACGCCAACGGCACCTTCATCGACACGCTCACTGCCGCTGGACACACCGCAGTGCGCATCACGGCGGACGCGGCGTTCGCCGGTCGCATCGAGCGCGTGAGCCTGCGCCGATTGGCGTAGTCCGGGCACGACGTCAACGCTTGTTTTGAAGCCTGTACGACAGGTGTCTGCTTGTCGCAGCGCGACATCGAACAGTGCTTGGCTTCCATCGCGCACAGCGCGTTCATGCGGTCGTCGGATCGACGACGCCAACCTTCAGGACATCCCATGCGCACCATGACCATCACCATCGAACGCACACCCCGAACCCTGCAATTTTGCGATAGACCCATCGAGGTCGAGGAGCTGAGTGTGCGCCTACCTTTTGCCAGGAAAGCCGACAACCTGCGCGAGATGACCTCATGTGGCAACGCGGTCGTCTACGTCACCGAAACGGTCGAGATGACGGCCCATGAATTCGATGACTTCGCAAATAGCTTTCCCAGACCGCGCCCATGGCTCAAGGGCAAGGGCGGCAGTCACGGCGATGGCCATCTATGCGTCGAGATACGCGCCCCAGGCAGTCCCTACCTCTATGTCGATCCATCGGGCGGCGACTGCGCGCGTTATGTCGCGCGTCTCGGATAGACGAATTCATCGCGAGAGGAAGCCAAGCACCCGCATGGCTTCCACTCCGGAAGCGCGTTCATGCGATCCCCGACATGGAAATCGACGACTCATGAAACCCAAGAGCTCCAGAAAGCAACCCATGCGAGTCAAGGAATTCTTCCTCGCCTCGCTCCTCGTGCGCATCCCCGGCAAACGCGGTAGCCATGCATGGCGCCGCGAAGTGCTGCGGGCCGCCACACCGCGCGGTTTGTTGCGCCGCATCGACGGGCGGAAGCACATCGCCTACGCCAGCAACGGCATTGATGTCATCCGCATCGAACTGATCGATGTCGGCAGCACGATCCTCGCACCTATCGCGGATGGCGCGCAGGCCGAACCGCTGCGAGACCTGATCGAACGCATCCACGCCCGACCCACCGGTCTGGTGTGGTGAGCCAGAAACACGCAACGAAATCGAACGTCTTCCGCGCAATCACGATCTCCATTCGCGCATTGCACGCGACCGGATCGCCGGAGACAGCTGTACGTCGTCTGTCTCCGCGCCAGAGCACGACCATGTCGTCGCTTGGCTTCACTTGCGAACAGCGCGTTCATGGATGCACACCCACGCACAAGAAAACCTTCAAATGAATACCGAAATCAACCGATTTGATCTTGAAACGCACCTCGCCTTGCGCAACGGCGCAGATGCCCTGCAGTGCATACGCGAAGCGATCGAACGTGCTGCGCAGGAGATCGCGCGTTATGAGGAGCATTTTCAGAATGCCGACGGCCTCGACCAGAAAGCCAAGGTGTTGAACTGGGCGATCAACCACGTCTGCACCAGCATCATGGGAAACGCGCGCATCGACCTCGCCGCCGGTGCGCAGGCCGAGTTGCACGCCCTCGCCAAGCGGGCGGAAGCACCATGAACGCAATCCGCGTCTCGTCGGACAACGCGCGCGATCCGCTTGAAGCGATCCGCGCGCTCGATTCTCGGCTGCCGCACGCCATGCAATGCGCAGATCTTCACTTGTTGGACGCTGTTCGCAGCGACCTCGCGCAACGCTGGGGCGACGGCGACAGAGCGGACGTAACCGACCGCCGAGCCTAGTCCACGCGCCTGAGGCGGCCACACGGCGCTCACTGTCGCGACGTGCGTGCCGTGCGCGCATCTAACAGGGAAACATGCGGCCATTGGCCGCTCGCGCCACTGACGCGGCGTCCGCTGCAAACGCACCGTTTGCCGAATCCGTACCGAACCTGTCTGTCATTCAATCCTCGAAGCGAACGCTTGGCTTCTCTGCCGAACAGCGCGTTCATGCTCACATCATCTACGCCACCGCAGGACACGAAATGAACAAGTTAGATGCACTGCTGACTCAAATTGCACAGCGCATATTGCGCATCGAAACTCTGGAATCCCGTCGTCGCGATAGCCTGGATTTTCACGAGGTTTCCGTGTTGGAACTGCGAGATGCCCTTGAGGCGGCCTACAACGCCGGCGTCGAGCAGGGCCGCAAGGCTGCAGGCAAAGGAAAATCCTCCGACTGATCGAAGGTATCGCGAGCCGAGCACTGAATGCTTGGCTTCCATTGCGAACAGCGCGTTCATGCCGTCACGCGAAGCACGGCGCGACGCGCGAATCCACTCACACAGGATCGACACACCATGAACCGCACCACGGAAACCCTCGAAGACGAAATCAAGTTCGCGCGCGCACGCAGTGCGGACAGCCTGCGCATGATGCGCATGTCCGTCGCGCATGCCCTGCATGCCGTTGAGGACAGTATCGAGCGTTTCGACGGCACAGACGACCTGAAGACGCAGGCAGAATGCATCAATCTCGCGATGATGCGCATTTGCAACGATCTGCTCCCCAAGCTCCGCCTCGACACTGCCGCCGACGCGCAGGCAACCCTTTTGCTTGCCTCCGCGCGGAGGGCAGCAGCATGAGCGGCGAACGCATCACGCAGGGCATCGATCGCGATCTGGCTGAGCATTTCCAAATTCTCGACACCCGGTTCCTCGTGGCGATCCATCATGGCGACGTGGATGTCGTGAAGCTAGCCCGGCAGGAGCTGATGAATCGCGGGCTCAACGGCGAGGGCCGCTGGGTCGGCTTCGCCAAGGCGGGCGAGTTGCTCGGCGTATAGCGCAGCCGCCACGACTGCAGATGTGGCGTGATGGTGCGACGAAAATCGCGTGCAAAGGCGTCGCCTCAAACTTCCGTAGCAATGCCAGCAGTCATGCACTTGGCTGTGCAAGGGAATAATGCGTTCATGCACTTAGACCCATGCACATGGAAACATCAGTGAATGTCGAAGTGGACAAGTACGAACGTCTGAATCCGTCACGCCATCAGGCGCGGCGAACAAGTGAACGCCGACAGCCTGCAAACGCTCGAATGCAGACTGCACGCGATCAACCGCACACAGGAAGCGCATGCATCTCCGGACACGCAGGAAGGACAAGCGCGTGGGACGGCACCCGGTACAGATTTCACATTGGCATCGAAAGGATCGTGCCTATGCGGCGTTAGGCATCCGGCGTATGCCGGAAAGAAGCGGACGGCCGGGGTGGTGGAACACCCCGGCCGCCCTATCCACCACCGTTCCGTAGGAGAACGACAATGGCTGCAAATACTCTATCAGGCCCGAATCGGGTCGAACATGGTCTGTCGCGCTTCGCGGTTGTTGCTGCTTCTGGAGAGCGGACATGATCGTGACCACACGCGAGACCCCGTTTCGCCACATCCCAGTCGAACAGCGCCCCTTGCTGTTGATCGCTTCTGGTGTAGATCTCGCTACCGCGCTTCGAGAAGCTGCCGACCTTGAAGACGCGGTTCGTCGTCTGCTGTTGATGGGAACTGAGACCGGCCTCGACGGGGGTATCGCATACCTTTGCGAGTTCGCTTTAGAGATCGCTGGTGCGCTGCGAAAGTCGACCATTGACGATTGATGTCGAACACATCTGCTTAAGCGATGGAGAGCACTGGCTGGTTGCCCGAAGTGCTAATCACGCCCAATGCGCGCGGCCCGTTCGAACTCACCGAACAAGGCTGCGCCGCCATCGCCGCCGAGCAGTCTCTGCGCCGTCCGGGTGGCCGGGCGGCGCTTCTTCTTTGTTGCGGCGATGTCAATTTGCTCTCGCCAACGTATTCGCTGCAGTCGCGACTTTGCACAACCGCGTCGCGTAGTGCTACTCTGCTACGTGAACACCAACCCGAGTCGTGTTGCGTTTTCGTGAGCCGAAGGAAGGCGATCATGATGACTATTCGAAGAAGGAAGCCGGGTGTGCCACCCCGGTCGTTCATCAGTCATAGCAGCAAAGACAAACCAATTGCGCGGCGCCTCTTGCGGCGGTTACGCATGCTTGGTTCAGACGCCTATCTCGACGAAAATGATCTCAGGATTGGTGATCAGATTTCATCCGCGTTGAAGCGCAACATTCGCACGAGTGACTTTTTTCTCGTTGTTTGGACCGAGAACGCTCGACAGTCCGCTTGGGTCGGTAAGGAGATAAAGTATGCGCTCCAATCGCGTATTCCAATTGTACCCTTGCTGTTTATCGACCCGGCTGGACACATCGGAATTGAGGACTCAAAAGGTGTTGATTTTCGGCTAGGCACTGGATTTGAGGGCAATCTTCTCGAAATCGCTGCCAGATTAGGGTTGATGCAACAGTATCAGCAAGGCGGATTTGAGAATGAAATCGCGGAACTCAGCTCACGATATGATTGGGCGCGGCGCTTCTTGGATTTGCAGGAGCCTTTTCACCTGATTCAGGCTCCGGGGAAGCCGAACTTCGCGGCGCTGGACTACCTTCCGAAAGCCGATAGCATTGAGCTATTCGAGCTTGATGCCTTGTGCTTCTCTATTGCAAAAACTGCGCCTCCAGTCAATTTGATATCGGTCTACTCGGCCGTCTTTGGATATTTGACTGCCAAGCATGGCGTAGCGTTCGAGGCGGCTGGCTGCGTTGTGCACGATTGCAATGCGAGAAGAGACACCAGGCCGAATGTGATTGACCTTTCAACTTCGCACAAGGTGTTCGATTTATTGATCGACTTGCCCTTCGGTGAGGTCGCACACATTGAAAGGGCTGTCGAGCTCGCGGAAATGGATCCACGCCGTGCCTCGGGATGGGCTCGTCACATCGCTAACTCAACGACAGACGGCGCTATTCCGACGAAGGTCGCGACAAGATTGCTTTCGCTTGCGGGAGCGGATGCCCGGGACGGATGGCCGGTCGATCTACTTATTGCCTGGGGCGCACACAAGGATGTGGCCCAGGCTGCGTCTGCAAAGCTGATTTCGTTCATGCATGCCGGACACTTCGATGGATATCGAGACCACAGAATCACAGAGTGTCCAAGTTTGTATCTATTGGCAGTCCAACGCTTCGCCGAGAGTGGCCAGGACGATATTGCGTCGACCATGGCCGAGAAGGCGGTTCGTCGCATTCGGGATGGGATTCTGAATCCTCCTTCATCGACAGACGCGAATCCGAGTGGGGTCGAGCAATTTTGCATTTCCCTTTGGTGGATACACAATGCCATAAAAATGGCACCGACAAGAACCGGGTCGGGCCTGGCCTGGGCCACGAAGCTCGAGGAGGCCCTTTGGGACAGCGATCAATACGAAACGATCTACTACTTTTGGAATGAGCCCTTGAAATCGATGTTGCGCGAGCTTCACGACCTGGTCCGCGCGAGAGTGCGGAGCGGGCTTATTCTCGGAAAACATGGATCGGTCGGCCTTGACACTACGGAGCTAAACGACAGACTTGGTCAATTGTTTAAGGGCTTCGGCTTTGAGCGCAATCTTCGCTGACCATTTGATGAGGCGGCGGCCGGGCGAAGTGCATGCGATCTGGTGTTCAAAGACAAAGAGAGTCCGCTTGATCACGTCGTTCATTTGCAGACACTCTTCCTCATTCTTGGCGAGGTGGGTCCAATGGTTGATGTGTTTCTCAGCTACAGGAGCGACGATCGGCTTGCCGCTGACGATATAGTTGCAGTTTTGGCCGCAGAGGGTCTATCGGTTTGGTGGGATCAGTCGCTCCAGCCAGGCAAGAACTGGCGGGAGTCGATCGAGAGGGAGCTCAATGCGGCCAGTTGCGTGCTAGTTCTTTGGACAACAGGATCCGTTCACGCCAAAGATGGCAAATGGGTGCGTCAGGAAGCAGAAGCCGCGGACGCACGCGATGCTTATGTGCCTGTAGCAGTTGACGATGTCCTGCCACCGCTTGGATTGCGGCATGTACAGCTCTCAAGTCTTGTGGATTGGCACGGTGATCGGGCTGACCCGCGTTGGATTGCGCTTGTGGAAGTTCTACGTGCTCGCATTGATGGAAGGGAACCGGACCAAGCGCTCACATCGAAGGGAGTCGAGTCAGCGGCATCGCTGGTTCGCGGGCGAGTCCCGCTCTTGCTTCTTGCGCTCGGTCTTGCAATTCTCATGGCCGCAGTGTCGGTTAACTTCGGCCTGCGCGCAGCCCTCGGTGTGGCTGGCGGCGCTGTGATTGCGTACGCGACTGCACACGTGTTGCTAGCACGCGGTCGGAAGGATCTTGCGGTACGACGTTTGTTACGACGCATGCTGGCAAGTTCGAAGGTCGCCTATATCGCCAATGCGCTGATCTGGTCCGCTGGAGCTGGTGCCGTGGCATGGCCTGCGATCGTCCCATATTTCCAATGGAGTTCAAGCATAGTTGTAGTCGATGAACGTTTGCGACCCGTTGTCGACGCGGTCGTCACCGTGGAGCTGCTTGGAACGCGGCCTCAAACTCTTCAGCTAAGTGCGAGCGGCGAAGCCAGCTACCGCTATCTGCGGTGGGGGCCGCAAAGCGGCCAAATTCGCATAACGGGGGCCGGCGGTGAGCACATCTACGCCCTTTCCAGGCGACAAGGCGAAAGGTTCTCTGCGAGTACCCTGCGGGTCTGGAGCGGCGCGGAGTTGTTCCGTGTCGCGCACTACAATGCCGAGGAGCTTTCCATCGACATGCTCCAGCGCGGGAAAATCCCCGCAGAAGTGTCGCAACTCTTCCCCAACATCATCGGGGTCGTGAAGAATGAGACTTGGCGCGAGACCGAGGAGTTTTTGGCGGGCTATGGACCAATGTCTCAGGCGGACGGAGACCTCGGGGGCGTAACCTATCGAAAACCGGACACGACCACAGAGACCACACTTAACATAGCAGAATACCGAGCGACTGAATTCGATGTGCTGCGGTGGGCTCGCGCGGCTGAGCTGAGTGTTGAGAGTCAGGACTATCAGTTGGGGCAGGTATTTCGTCCGCAGGCCAATTCGCTACTGGACAGCTCTTACATGGCGATAGTCAGCGGAAACCTTTTTTACGATCACTCGGGTGAGGCCATGCTGTTGGATGCGGTCACAACCGCGCGACTGTCGGGAACGGGCATACTTCGGCGTGATGAAACGGACCAAAGCGATGCTGGAAAATACTCAGTTACGATTGCTCGAAACCTAGATTCTGTCAGCCTCGGAGAAATTCTCTCAGGCGATGTCGTCTTTGAAGGGCGAAAATATTTTGGCGATGTTATTGACCAGACGTATCTGGGCTATTTCCAGCGAAAGGGCGCTCCACGTGGCCTCTTGTGGGGGATTTATCAACTGACGCGGACAGGCGATGAGAGCGGCAAAGGTTCCAGTGATGAAGACTGCGGCGAAGATGGGGAGAGCTATGTAACCGTTTGGCACGATCGCATTACGATCTTCGGGCCTCAACCCGAACTGTTGGTTACTATCGTTGAGAATGCAACAACCGAGGATATCCGGATCAGCGATCTTTCGTATCAGCTCGACAATCAACCAACAATTCGACGCGAAACCGATGCCAGCACAATGCAGGAGTTGCGACTTTCCGATCCGCTGCCCGGAGGAGTGCTTCGTCCTGGCGAGGCAATAATCGTTCCAAGAAAGTTGAGCTTCAGGTCAGTGAAAAATCCTACACGGCAATTGTTTACGAGTGCGCGGGCGGAGTCTGTGGCCTCGCTCAGCGTATCGGCAGCCGATCTCCCGGAGAATGCGTTTGAACGGCAGGATCTGGATTCGGACGACGCGAACGATTTTCCCTCAATCTCCATTGGCCCCAGCGAGTCCCGTGTGTACCGCATTGGACACTCTCAACTCTATAGCAGAGCGGGTACAAACGACGATGAGGACAAGGAGTTCGCCGATGAGCGCTATGTTGCGGGACCATCGGTGCATTCGCTCAACATCGGCGTCAACGGCGTTTCGATACCAACTCGTGATGACGCATCCGGAAAGATGGTGATCTTTGGAGATCAGTTTTGGGGATCATGTCCATTTGTTTTCGCCAGCACGATCCACAACAAGAGCTACGAGGTTCGCGGCACGGTCCTGACCCGCCAGATTGGCGCTGAGTCTGAAGGGCGAACAACTATGCGGCTAGGTCGCGGCATTACCGCCATTCAGATTCGCGAGCTTGAGCCGGAAGTCACCCAAATCAACTCCGTTCAGCTCAGGATCTATGGCCCCTCCGGGCGCACGCGCTATGCCCAGTCTCGCGACCCGCGGCTTCGCGCTAAGGATGGCCGATATGTGACCTTGAAACGTGGCGATACTCTTCAACTCGACTTCTCTGACTGGCCCGCCGCGCAGGAGTCGGCCGAGATCGAGATTGTGGGCTACTACACACCACTGCCGGCCAGACATCGGGATTTGCTAGCCATGCGTCTCAGCGAGTTCGGTAGATGATGACTTTAAAGTAAGCCATTAAGCGAGAGCACGACGATGGAAAACCGTGACGGGCACTCGAAGCACGCTGCATTCGCTCAGCCTAGCATCTCTAAGCGAAAGGCCGAAGTCTTGAAACGGCGTATAGCTTCCTGTTGCTCGCCATGCACCAACGTCCGTTTTGAGCTCAACATCGTCCGGTCGGGCGTTTTGACGTCCATCGGGAGGTCCTCGGGGAGGCGCCAAGGATCGACGCCCGTAAGGCCGTGACGCGCTTCTTGCTTTTCCAGTCCGCGCGGCGCGGTCGCGAAGCAACCAGAGCATGACCTGCGCGGAACGCGCGCTACGCTACACTGCGTTCGCATGACTGCGTTGAGACGTTGCGCTACCGCTCTGGTGGTCCGAGGCGAGCTGCATCCCCTGTTCCTCGCGGAAAACTTCCGTCTCCGAAAGTTGCCCCGGGCCACCGCCTCTCTTTGCGTTGCGCTGCGATACAGCGACCGGATCGCATTGGGACACTGCCTGCTGGTTTGACCATCAGACAGGACCAGCGTGACACCCATCCAAACATACGACCCGGCGCGCATGACGCCGGCGCAGCGGCGCGCGGAGGCCGCCGCACTGTTGGCCCAGGGCCTACACCGCCTGCGCAGCGGCGACGCGCACACGGCCGCCGACGGCGCGCCGTCTCCGGTTGGTCTTGGCTTTCGCGGCCACCCACGCGTACATGCCAACCCCGCTCACCGGAGTCCACAGGCATGACGCAACAATCCCCTCCCGCGGCTGCGCCCGCATCGATCGCTGCGCGCATCGCGCACTTGGCCGATTGGTCGTGGCCGGACATCAAGAAGGAATGGCATCGCCTCTTCGGCGGTGAGCCGCCCATCGCCAATCGGCGCTTCGTCGAGAAGCGGATTGCATATCGGTGGCAGGAGATCGAATTCGCCAAGACCGATCGCGGCTTGCTGGAGCGCAACCGTCGTCGGATCGACGAACTGGTCGCGACCGGCACGTTGAAGCGTCAGAAGACCGGCGCGACGCCAGTTGCAGGTACGGAACTGATCCGGATCTATGCAGGCGCGGAACATCGGGTTCGGGTCCTGCCGGACGATGAATTCGAGTACGCCGGCAAGAGGTACCCGAGCCTCTCGATGATCGCCCGCGAGATCACCGGCACGCGCTGGAGCGGGCCGGCATTCTTCGGACTGCGCAAGGGGGCACGCCGATGAGCGCCGTTTTGACCAAGCGGCTGCGTTGTGCGGTCTACACCCGCAAGTCCACGGACGAAGGCCTCGACGCCGAGTACACCTCGATCGACGCCCAGCGCGATGCCGGTGCGGCCTTCATCGCCAGCCGTCGCATGGAAGGCTGGATCCCGGTCGCGGGCGACTACGACGATGGCGGCTTCTCTGGCGGCACGCTGTTGCGCCCCGCGCTGCAGCGCCTCATGGAAGACATCCGCGCAGGCCAGATCGACATCGTCGTTGTCTACAAGATCGACCGGCTGACGCGATCGCTGTTCGACTTCGCAGAACTCGTCAAGGTTTTCGAGGAATACGGTACGACCTTCGTATCGGTCACGCAGCAGATCAACACCACCGACGCGATGGGGCGGATGATGCTGAACATCCTCCTCGCGTTCGCGCAGTTCGAGCGCGAGTTGACCGCCGAGCGCATCCGCGACAAGTTCGCCGCCAGCAAGAAGAAGGGCCTGTGGATGCACGGGATCTGCCCGCTGGGGTATGACGTCGTGGATCGCCGGCTGGTGGTGAATGAGAGGGAGGCCGAACAGGTCCGGACGATCTTCCGTCGTTTCGTCGAGTTGGGCTCGATCCTGAAGATCGTGCAGGAGGCGAGGGCGCGCGGCTGGTGCAACAAGACGTGGACGACGAAGGCGGGCACCGTGCGGCCCGGTAAGCTCCACGACAAAAGCTCTATCCACGGCATGCTGCATTGCCGCACCTATCTGGGCGAACTCAAGCATCGCGGCGAGTACGTCGAGAGCACCCACCAGGCAATCATCGACAAGGGGCTCTGGGACGAGGCGCATGCGCTGCTGCAGATCAACGGTCGGAGCCGCTCCGCCGCCTCGCGCGGCAAGGTGGACTTCCTGCTGAAGGGCCTGCTGACCGGCCCCGACGGTCGCGCCCTGTCGCCGTGGCACACGACCAAGGCCAACGGCCGCACCTACCGATACTACCTGAGCACGCGCGACATCCACGAAGGGCGGGGCACGTCGGGCCTGCCGCGCCTGCCGGCGGCCGAACTGGAGGTTGCGGTGGTCGGGCAACTGCGCCAACTGCTGCGCGCACCGGAGATGATCGAGGCAATGGTCCCGCAGGCGCTCGCCCTCGACCCGACCCTGGACGAAGCTCAGGTCACGGTCGCGATGACGCAGGTCGACCGGGTGTGGGAGGAACTGTTCCCGGCCGAGCAGCAGCGGCTGGTCCGGCTGCTGGTGGAGCGGGTGATGGTGACGCCGACGAACCTGGAACTCCGGCTGCGCCCCGGCGGTATCGGCAGTCTCGCCGCCGATGCCCGGCAGGCTGCCGGGACGGTCGCATGAACCGCCCGACCCTGACGGTGGCGGGGCAGGCCAGGGAAGTGATCGCCAGCGACGGGAGCGTGACTCTGAACGTACCGATCACCCTGCGGCAGCGGAGTGGTCGACGGGTAGTCGCCGTCGGCGGTTCCCGGTGCGAATCCGGCGAACGGACTCGAATCGGCGCTACGCCGCTGCAATTGGCGCTGGCCCGTGGCCACCGCTGGCTGCGGATGCTGGAAGCGGGTGAGGTCTCGTCGCTTCGTGAGATCGCAAAGCGCGACGGTGCCGACCACAGCTACGTCGCCAAGCACCTAAACCTGACCCTGCTGGCACCCGACATCGTGGCCGCGATCCTGGACGACGCCTTGCCACACGGTGTCCGGCTCAGCGCACTGCTGATTAATCCGCCGGTGCTGTGGGAGGACCAGAGGGAGGCCCTCGGCACGACTCCCGCGCCTCCTCGAGTGAGGAAAGCAGGCCCGGAGTGTCACGCTCTTCTTGTCGAGACACCCGCGACTTCCGCCCGCCATTCCCTCATGCTAGCCGTACCTACTCAGAAGGAGCTGCGGCGTGGCGGATGTCTTCGTTAGCTACAAGAAGGAAGACCGCGCGATCGCGCAGCGCGTGGTCGAGGCCATTGAGGCCGAAGGCTTCACCGTCTGGTGGGACGACGACATCACGCCCCGTGAAAGCTGGGACATACTGATCGAACGCGAAGCGGAGGCAGCAAAGGCGCTGGTCGTGCTGTGGACGCCGAAATCGGTCGCCTCCGAATGGGTTCGGGCCGAGGCTAAGCGCGGCAAGGATCTCTCCAAGCTGGTTCCTTTCATGATGCAGCCCTGTCAGCTGCCGCTGGCTTTCTCGATGATCCAGGCGGCGGATCTCTCGGGTTGGAATGGCGATCGAGGCGATGCGCGTTGGCGCAGGGGGATGGGCTGGGTCGCTGACCAGTGCGGGCAGCCAAGGCCGGTTGCGCCGGCAGGGCCGGCGTTTCCGCCGCGCGCGCTCCTCCTACAGGCCGCCGGGATTGCGGCGGCCGCGGGGCTGGGGTGGGCCGCCTACAACTTTTGGCATCATGATGAGAGCGTCGAAGAACGCCCGTCTGCAACGGCTGTCTCGGAAACATCGGAAGTGGCGAATGATTCCACCGCCGTCGTCGAGCCACCACTGCCGCTTGAAACCAGCGAAGTGCGCCCGCCTGCGACGGCGGCCCCGAAAACGTCGGAAGTGGCGAGAGATCCCACCGCCGCCATCGAGCCATCGCTACCGCTCGGTCCGCTGGGCGAAGCCGAACGCGCGCTCCGCGCCTTCCTCGCCGCGCCGTCGAATCCCGACTGCGAGGGCGAGGCGGTCGTCTATTTTGGCTTCAAGGCCGTGGACATCGACGAACAAACCGTCGGCGCGTCAATCGATCCAGTGGTCAAGCTACTAAGCGAATGCGAGGTCTCAGCAGTTTTGGTCGAGGGCCATGCCGACGCCGCCGAGCGGGATCGCGCGTTCGATCTCGCCTCGGCCCGCTCCGGCACGGTCGCCTCAGTGCTGCCAGGGGCGGGGCTCCCGAAGGCCGCCATCACCTCGGCTAGCTTCGGCTCCGAACGGCAGGCCGTGAAGGCAGGGGAGGACATTCGTCTCGCCAAGAACCGCCGCGTCGTCATGCGCGTGCGCGGCCTTCCGAGGAAGCAGGTGACAGCGGAGGCGTACAAGGCGCTGGGCCTCAAGGACCCCGCCGACCGCTCGCAGCCCTTCTCGAAAATCCTGTTCGCATACGACAGGACGAGACTAGACGGACCCGAGGCATTCGCGATTCTCGACACCTGGGCCGCGATCATCGCTGAGAACCCCGACATCGTCGTCTCGGTCACCAGCAGCAGCGGCACGGACGGCGCCAGTGCGGAATATGCAATCCGCCTCGGCGGACGGCGGGCGAAGTCGGTCGCAGACTACCTGATGTCCATCGGTGCCGATGCCTCACGCATCCAAACCGTGGAGCTCGGATCGGACCAGAACCCGCTGCCGGGCAAGGATGTCGTCTCTCGCATGGCTAATCGGAATGTGTTCATTCAGATGCGTCGCCAGCCCTGAAGATCGCTGCTTGCGGCTGTGCGGAACACCCCTCGACAGCCCCAGAAAGGCCCTATACGTCCATCTGCAGCAGTTCACATCGAAGCGCCGGCCCCGGAAACTGGACCACCGCTTTGCACTTCATGCCTTTTGCGGCGATAAGCCGGGCGCCGGCCCAGCCGCGTGGAGCTCAGAAAACGTCCTGCCTCCTCCGATGCAATCTCTGACGCGAACATAGGAAAACATAGAAGATCTGGAAACAGTCAAATCAGGATATCCCCGCATGCGACTGAACAATTCCATTACATCATGGGAATGGAAGACAGCTAGAAAGTGGGTGTCCCGGTCTTCCGGTCTTCTGGCCAACGGGGAGCGCCAGCACTCGATCCAGAGCGGGCGCTTGGCTGTACAGACTGAGGGCCGCGAAGCAGTCATCCGCAGCGCCGCCAGCCGTAGCACGAACTCCAGCGGGCTCATCACCAAATGTGTAGTGCCGGAATGTGACCGGCGCAGCACCGATGCGGGTCATGCAGTTGGTGAGGCGCGCTTCAATGCTTCAAGTCAGGGCAAGACTTCTGCCACGGCACCTGACCCAAATACTCGCGCCATTCGACATCTTGAAGGTTGCGTACCGAACGACTACAGACCGCTTGAATGAGCGCTTTGGAATCCAGTGGCGTAAATCTGATGCGAGCCGGAGTGCCTCTGCTTCTAGTCACAAGTTGTCGCAACGTGCTAGCGAACTCAAGATGCGTAACCGGTCCCAAGTGCGCGATGCGTGCGACCTCCCCATGCGTGCTCAAATCAAAAACCCGCGCCAGTCCGCTGCTGCTCGCCGCTGCGAAGAAGGCACTATCTTGGCTGAATGCGCCAAGATCAATGGTGGCGTCAAAGGGAATGCGAAGCAGAGGCTCTCTTTCACCAACGCGCCACACCACGACTTCGTGCGCTCCGGGTGTATAGCCGTCGAGGACGAGCGGTCCCTTCAACGCTCCAACTTGCCTAGTGATGGCGAACAGGGTCCCGTCCGGGCTAAGCGCCGTAAGTTCCCCCTTCTCTTCGACGGCTGCCACAATTTGACAATCGGGGCCGAAGATCTTCACCTGCGAGGAGGTGGAAACCCACGCAAAGCCGCGGGTGGTCGGTCGCGAGTCATAGCACAGGGGCTGGTCCGGAATCCGCGTCTCCCCGGATGCAATATCCCAGAGCAGTGTCCCGGCTTCGGACTTCAAAACAAGCGTGTCAGCAGTTCTTGTAAACCAGAATTTGTCCGCCGAGTTATCTTCGATACTGACCCTTGATTTGTCCCAAGGAAGTTTGGACCTCTTCCGTATGCTCCCAAGCGTCAATCTGCCGAGGCGTGCTCCCGTGTCCACATCAAAGACCCACATGTACCCTACGGAAGATACCGCGACCCGTGTTCCGTCAGGGCTGAGCGCGGCATTGTCGATCACAGCGCTGCTACTCCTGCCGCGGCTATCGAAACCCTCCAGGGTTTCAGGAGGCGCTGTGCCAACTAGCATCCTCACTTCGCGCTGCACGCGGCTAGGTTGTTGCACTTTCGTCAGCGTCTGCTGTGCCAATTTCTCGACGATGTCGAACTCGGGGAACCATTCGATGAATGTCTCGCGCTCGAACAGGCGACTGACATCGTTGCCATTCGCAACTATAAACCTGACGCGCCGATCTTCTCCAGCCGCTTTCCCGCGGAATTCTGTGTATGTATCGGGTAGATTGAGTCGAAAAGGTACCGAATTGTCAGAAACGTCCAACACAGTGAGTTGCGACCTGGCCACAGTGGCAAGCCGCTGACCGTTGTCACTAAATTGCATGAAATCCGGAGTGGCTCGGCGCGTTAGCATATCTCGGGGCTCTGCGAGATCTGATACCGTCAGTTGACCACTCTCTGTGGCGATTGCAACTCTCGTACCATCTGGCGATTGCTCCACCGAGGCAATCGCGCTGTCGAAATCGCGTTGCCCCCAGCGGTTCTTGCTCGAAGTACTCCAGATACGGACGGCGCCGTCGCTTTCGCCAGTCACAAGTAGCTCACCGGCCGTGCTTATGCTGGTTGCTTCGGCACCGGCGGAGCGAGCGACGACCTCGTCATCTCGCCAATTCCATAGGATCGCCGGTGACGCCCGGTGAGTGCTGATCACATACCGACCGTCCCCAACCACGGCAAGTCCTTCGGTGGACTGACCGAGCTTCCTTGATTTAAGTGGACGGCCGCTGGCGGCATCCCAAACAGTGACGATGCCATCACTGCCGGCCGAGGCAAAAATGGTCGACGAGGCGGCGAAAGCCATGTGAATGAAATCGCCGACCTCGACCGAAAAAACGCGCCTTGGAGCACTATCGCCAAGGTTCCACAGGTGGATGTACCTTGAGTCATCCGCCACGAGTACCAGCTTGCCGTCTGGGGAGCAAAGAACCTGCTTGATACTCGCGGACACGTCCACGTACTTCAGATTGGGCCGCCCCAAGTGCGCGAGGGGTGTGTTCGGCTCGACTTCTCGCTTGAGCCGCGTCGCTTGCACCTCGAAGAGTTTTTTACCGCTAAGAACGTCGAACGCGATCAGTTGACCGCCTCTTGTGCCGACGAACAGGACCTCATTCTTGGCGTGATTGAACTCGACTTTCGACGAGGATCTCCAAGCGGAGGGGATGGCCAGATGCTTTACCGGTACACCAGTTTGAACGTCGAAAATGTCAACGCCGCCTTCGACGGATCCCGCAAGCCACTTCGAGTCATGACTAAAACTAATGTTCTCCGCCCACACCTGCGCCAGTGCATCCAATCGGAAGGCGGTCTTCGCCACGCGCCAGTTCCAAAGCAGAAGTGCCTTGTCGTCCGATAGCGCAACGTGCGCGCCGTTCGGGCTGAGCACGAGGGCGTATGAACTGCTCTGCCACTCATGGGGGCGCTCGGCAAGAACGGCACCAGACAGCGCATCGCTGATTTTGAGTACCCCCGAGGCCCTCTCTCCTCCCTGACTCGACGACGCCACGATGCGCGCGTCCGCGCTAAGCGCTACGGCGCTCACATTGCGCGGGTGCCACGCGACACTCACAGGTGGCAGCATATACTGCAGCACGCTTCGGACTGCACTGTCACCTTCGACGGTGGGCTTTTGACGCAAAGATTCCACTGCGAGCAGCGCCGCTGTCTGCAGGTCCGCACCCGGCCGATCTTGCAAGAGTCGCGCATTTGCCGCAAGGCTGCGCGCGAGCGAAACAATAGCCTCATTTTCCGCACGATCGCGTTGCCCGAAGGCCCAGACAGAAAGTGCGCCAAGCAGTACTGCGGCAACGCACACGATCGCCAGAGCGATGCGCGCCCTACCAGCGGCCACGGCCTGCGCGGCGGCACTCTTCTTCTGCTCCTCAGCAATTCGTTGCGCGTCCCTGATCTGGCGTTCGCGGTCATTCTCTGCCATCGCCGTCTGCAGGGCCTGCTGCTCCTTGCAAACCTCCAGGTACTCTCCTTCGACGCTGCCCGGCGAAAACCTGAACCGCGCGTCGTCGGCGAGGTTGATCGCATCCACAAGCCGGCCGTCACGGTGGACCAAATGATCCCGCTCACGACTACTCTTATCCCAATCGCGTGCCGCTCTGCGAACTGCGTTATAGCGGTTGAGCTTTTCCCGGTCTTCCCGAAGCCATGCCGTCAGCCGGGGCCACGATCTGAGCAGGGCTTCGTGCGCGACTTCAACGGTCTCGTGCCCCTTCGTGTCCGCGGCTGCGACGAGCAGGCGCGCATCGACGAAGCCCTCGATCAGTCGCATCGCCGCAGGTGTCAGTTCCTGTTTGTATGCTTGGCGCTTGAGGTTTCTCCCATCCTCGGCCACCTGCACCAGGCCCGGGATGAATGCATGCCTCAGAGCCGCAAGCTCCTCCGGCCCGGGCGCCAATCGCTTGAGAACGTTCTCAGCCGCGGTTCTGATGGCGCCGTCGAGCCCGCCCAGAGCGTGATAGTGATTTGGATCGAGCCGCCGAGGTGTGGAATGTTCCCCAGGCCGGCTGAGGTCATACAGATGTCTCAAGGTAAACGCGAGCAACGGCAATGCATCCGGGCGTTCGCTATCCGCGATCAATCGGGTAGCAAGTTCGACATTCACTTGCACGCCGGCTTGCCGCGCCGGACCATGGATGATCTCGCTGAAGCGATCGATCGGGACCGGATCCAACATCAGTGGAACATGTGCCAGCGCATACTGGCTATCCAGCGATCCAACCTGTGCCTGGTAAGTACCCAGAAAATCCGAGCGGAGCGTGGCGACAATCAGCAAGCGGCCATCTTCTTCGCGCAGGGCTCTACTCAATATTTTTAAGAACACCGATGCCTCAGCAATTGACTGCGGCGCGAGCAGTTCTTCGACTTGATCTATCGTGATGAGGACCGCAGCGTCGGGGCGTCTCGCGCTCACTGCCAGATGGCGTGCAGCTCTAGAGATGGCACTTGCCACGCGCGCGGGTTGCGGGCTAGGTTCGAGCAACTCTGGAATAGATACGGCGTCAGTACTCGCACCTACATCAGCATAGGACTTCAAAAGCGCCGAGTGGAGAGACTCCAGCGGCCCCCCACCGTCGCTTGGGCGGAACGGTCGCAAGGGCAGCCAATGTTCGCGGTCGCTCCTGAGCCTTGGAATCAGACCCGCCCGGACAAGAGATGACTTGCCGCTCCCCGATGGGCCGAGTACGAGCAGTAGCCGCGGTGTCTTCTGTCTGAAGCGCCGCATCCCGTCCAAGGTTTCCCTCATACCCTGAATTTCAAGACTGCGGCCAAAGAATATCGCGGCGTCTGCCTCCTGGTGTGCTTCCAAACCCGGGAACGGCGGACGACGTGAATCCCACGAGAAGATGTTGCTTGGGTCAAGGCCTTGTGCATTTAGGCCGAAAGCGAGACGGCGAAACCCAGCTGCACGGTCCGTGACCAGATCGATAACCTGGGTGTCGTCAAGAATTCCGTCCAACTGACAATCTGCAGCCTTGACTGGAAAGATTGGCTTTCCCTTCTCTCGCGCCTGGACAAGTTCTGCAAAACACCACTTCGACTCGAGCCACGCAGGGGTTATGACTGCCAACAGCGCCTGGCTCCTATTCATCTGCTCGTAAAGGCTCTGCTCCCATTTCTGACTCGCCGCGATCCCTTGCGCCTCGTCGAAATCAAGAAAGTACGAGCGATAGCCTTGAGCGTCCAGCCATGCGCGAATGTCGGCAGTGGCATCAAGATCCTTGCTGCTGTGCGAAACGAATATGGCAGACATTCGAAGTCCTATCGAAGTTCTATAATCGCGCAACCGGCAGTGGTGGTGACTGCGAGCCCAGCCTATTCGATAGCGTGGGCTGGAGCAACGCTTGTCGTTCCAGTCGCGTCCTACCTGATCCAGCCTGAGAAGGCTTACGCGCCTCGTTTGGCGCAGCCTTTTGGCGGCGGCTACATATCAGGCTAAAGACCAGCACACCAACAAATCAGAATATCCTACACTCGACAGGGTCGCTTCCCCTACATCAGCGTAGCCCAACACCGGTCACGCTGACCGCACGACCTGTCCCCGCGCGCGCCTTACTCCACCCGAGATCGCGGGCGCTTTCCATTGCGTCCAGCCTTGTGTTCGGCCGGCCTTCCTTTGTGGTATCGACTCTTGCACTGGGCGGTCGTTCGAGCAAAAAGATTGGGACACCCAAAATAAAAGACCGGGACACCAACATGACGGCATATCCCTACATTCGACTGGCCGATACCATTGCATCAGGGGAACAGAACGCGGCGAGAAAGTGGGTGCCCCGGTCTTCTCGAGGAGACTCCGCAGTCCCGATGTCGGTGCCGCTGCAAAGCGGCCAGTTGGACCCTGCAGGCGCGGACCATTTTAGGCCTTCTGTGGAGGGACACATCGTCAGGGAGCATTCAAGGATCGCGGAACGCGAAAACACAAACACGAACCGATAGCAATCCCGCTGAATGGCAGGCCGTTGGCGGATCTGGCGCCCCACCTGTTTCATGCTCTACTTGGCGCTGAAGATTCCGACGCCACTGACGGGCGACCTGGATGAACGGCTCCCGGTCACGAACTGGCTTCGCTAGGCGATGTGTCTGGTCAGGGCAAACCGGCGTAGGTTACGGTTCCGATGGGCGCGCTACACCATTGATTTCGTGAAAAGTGGAGGGGTCCTTGATCAGCGCCTGTTCGCAACTTCAGTTTGCTCTTGCCAAAGAAGAGCCGTTCGCGCGTCTTGAGGCAGAAGATCGATCTGGGGCGCTTGAACGAATACGGCCCCGCTGGTCATCTCCCGGCTGCAGACCACTTGTTAGCCCAGCCCGGACGCATTACCTTTCCCTGCGGAAACGGGGGCAGCAATTCTAGCTTGTAGTCGGGCTGCTCGCGCGGCTTAAGGCGGCTGCCGTATTGGTTAGGTGGAGGCCGCTCTAACTCTTTGCCTCTGGCGCGAAATGCGCTTAGGATTTTCGAGCAGACGCGCGCTCAGGCTTAACAGACGCAGTCAAAAAGCTAAATAAGGGCTTCAAATGGACGGGGGCGAACCACAAGAACTGACGACGACTGCACGCTACCGGGCTTTTATCAGTTACGACCGCAGCGATCGCGCTTTCGCCAAGCGCCTTCAGCGACAGCTTGAAACCTACGTCTTGCCGCTAGCTCTTCGCAGCATCAAGCCAGGCATTCGTCGTCGAGCACGCCCGCTCAAACCAATTTTCAGGGACGAGGACGAACTCGTGCCAGGTGAAGACTTGCCGGCTCGAATACGAGCAGGTCTCGAACAATCTCAATTTCTGATCGTGGTTTGCTCGCCGGATGCTGCCCAAAGTCCTTGGGTTGAGAAGGAAGTAGCTATCTTTCAGTCGCTCGGCCGTGCCAAAAATGTGATCCCAGTAGTGATTTCGGGCGAACCCAATGCTGTGGCCCATGGCCACGACGCATCGCTCGAGTGCTTGCCCTCCAGCCTGAGAGAGGTCGAGCCACTGTGGCTAGACTGGCGTGACGCGAGAGCTCCGCGCTCTACGTTGCTGCGTCTTGTAGCAGCTCTGTTGTCACTTGGCAGTTTCGACGAACTCGTGCGGCGCGATCGTGCTAGACGAGTAAATCAAATCATCACTCGCACATCGATCGCCCTGATTGTGACTCTCGCCGCTCTCGGCGCGGGATGGAGGATTACGCAACTCATCTCCGAACGCGCTAATGATCGAGCACAGACGATCGCGGAAAGTGCTCGCAGATTGCTTTCCGATGATGATGCCGAAGGAGCAGCGCGCCTCATCGTGGAGGCACATAGAATCGACCCACGTATAGACTTCGATGCTGACTACCTGGACATCCTCAACGCGCTGAAGCGCATAGGGCCACCACTAGCCGCGCATGGAAAAGATACGTCTGCGTTATACCTTCTCTCTAATCATCGCTTATTGTTGGAAGCTGACAGGGAAGGTGGCCTGTTTGCTTGGGATCTCACGGCCGCAACGTCGATTTCGCTCATAGCAGCGCATCCGGAGCGAATCCTCGTCTTTCATGCGGCGGCCTCCCACCCAGATACAGTGCTATACGGCGGAGATGGCGGCACAATCGGCATGATCGACATTGGCGCATCGCCACTGCGTGCAATAGTTGTCGGTAAGCTTGACCAATCGGTCCTGACATTTGCCAGCTTTCAGGGCGAGGACTATGCGGTCGGCCATAGCGGTCGCGTGTCGCGTATCCATCTTGAGGGAGCCAATTTTCGCCTCGAGCCGGTTACCGAGCTTCGCGGAAGCGGCTTTCTCAGCGCAGACATAACATACGACGGCTATCTGGTGGCTGTGTCCCTTCAGAGAGGCTTTGGAAACCGTGCGATGACAATTCATCGCTGGAGACTGGGGTCACGAAATGAGCCATCTCTAATCCCGGCGCGGGAAAATAGCAACGACATTTCTTGCGCCACGGTTTCGCGCTCGGCTTCGCTCATAGTGACCGGTTCATGCGATGGCATCCTGCAATTCTGGGACAGCGCTTCAGGGAGGCAGATTGGAAAACCACGGGTTGGTCATCGAGGTGAAGTAGAACTCGTTCGGCTCTCACCAAACGAAAGTGTGGCCGCGAGCGGCGGCACTGACTCTACCGTTCGCCAATGGCTAGTTCGTGTCGGATTAATGTACACAGGGGAATTGAGGCCGGTGCTGCGCGGCCATACCGATGCAATCCGAACGATCGCATTCTCTTATGACGGCCAACAACTTGTAAGCGCCTCCAAGGACGGCACAATCAGGGTCTGGGATACGCGCGGCGCGCTGTTCGAACTCGTTATGTTCGATAACTCTATCGGAGAGATAGAGGAAATGCCTGCCTTCCTCCCCTCTGACTTAAAGGCTCAACAGACCGCCGAGCCGGTCATCTCTGCAGACCAATCAACGCGTGTCTCTCTATTGCGTACAGGAGTTCTGGAAGTGGCCGATACGCGCACGCAACATCGTGAGGAAATCGCTTTCGATACCCAACCGTTCTGGCACTTGATCGTATCGAGCGGCGGCAATAAGGTTGGAGTGCGTGCTTACGGCGGGGCAACCAGGATTTGGACGCGTTTAGGTGGTTGGGGCGAACCAGTCTCGGCCACCAGCAGTGTTGCCGGACCAATAGCGCTATCTGACACGCGACCTTGGCTTGCCCTCGCCAGTGAGCGCGGTCGCGTGTCGGTCATTGACTATGAACGCAACCGAGTGCTGGCGCGGTTCACGGGCGCCCCCGAAATGGGTGCCTACCATGCCCGTATCCTGTCCTTGCAATTTGACGACGCGCAAAACCGTATTTTGGCAACGACCGATCGTGGAACAGCGAGTTGGCCACTGCCACGCTCGGCGACCCTTACTGGCGCCGCCCTTGCATCAGAAGTTTGCGCAGTGGTGCTTCCCGGATCGCTTGGAACAATCACGGCGAATGACGCAGAAGTCGAGCCAACGCTTAGCGGACGCGTTGGATCGGACGTTTGCGACGGCTTGCGCGGCGACGTTCGCGAGTAAAGCCTTCGAACTAAGGTGCTGCCATAAACGAGAATGGCGCGACCAAGATGCGGTCGCATCAAGTGACGATAGAATGTAGGCAGCTGTTCGCTCTGCTTCCTTGGTCGTCGCTATCTATCGTCGGTGCGGGCGCGGTCGGCAGTAGCCTACGCAGCGCTTGGAGGCGCTGCGTAGGCTGCGTGACTGACGGCGCTTAGCCCACCCGTACGCCCTTGTCGAATGCCTCGGGGAAGTGCGCGGTGTCCACCTGCTTCTCAGCCACGGCCGCACCCAACCGGACCAAGCTGTCGAGGTTCTGCGGCCTGTCCATCTCCTGCATGCTGTCCAGATACGCGGCATCCACCGTCTCGCCCAGGTCGAGGCCCGCCTTCTCGAACCAGTCGGCGGTGAACATCGCGTTGTAGCGGTGATAGGTCAGCATGCCGACGCCGCCGCCCAGCACGGGGCCGGCGGCGCCCATCTCGAGGTCGATCGCGCGCGCCGTCGGCGTTGGCTTCGAGATCCACTGCAGAACGGTCTCCACGAGGTCGCCGCAGTCTTCCATCAGATTCTGGAGCGCCAGCAACGCCTGCGCGGCCGCGGCATCGGCGAGCCGGCCGGAGAGATCGACATTGGCGTCGGCCTTGCCTGTGCCCACCGACACCAGCAGAATTTCATCGGCGCCTGCCTTCCAGCCGAACTTGTAGCCATCCATCGTCGCCACCATCAGCGCCTGCAGCGAGGGGTTGTTGTGCGGGCTGACCCCGCCGTCGATGAAGAGACCCACGGTATCTTTGCGCTTCTCCGATTCATCCGAATGAATGCGGATCTCCTCCCCCGCGAAAAACGTCGGCGCCGCCGTGCTGGCGCGCACCACCTGCCACAGCGGGTACTCGCCGTTGGGGATGGTCTGCGGGCGCTCGGGGTTGGCCTTGAAGTACCTTGCATTCGGGTTGTTGGTCAGCGCCCAGGTACTACCGGTGTCCAGACGCTTGGTCACGACCAGCAGGCCAGTGCGGAACTCGGTGTCCTTCATCATCGTGGTGCCCAGCACCTCGCCCAGCGCCTTGGCCACGGCGCCGGCGTCGTACTTCTCCAGCACGAGACCATTGCGCCAGAAGCTGCGCTTGAAGACCTTGTCGCCCAGGCTGCGGTAGTGGCCCTCGATCTCCTTGACCGTCATGCCTTTCGACAGCCCGGCTGCGATGATGGCGCCCGTGGACGTGCCGGCGATGAGGTCGAAGTAGTCGCACAGCCGCATTTCGGTATCGCCGAAGCGGTCCTGCAGAAGCTTCTCGATCTTCTTGAGGACCTGCAGGGTCATCATGCCCCGCAGGCCGCCGCCGTCCAGGGACAAAATCCGCTTGGGACCTTCCTCGCGGTCCAGATGCTGCTCGAAAGTGCGGTAGGTCGCCATGGATCCTCCTTGGATGGATGTCGAGTGAGTTGATGGTGCCGGAGTCAGCCGGCCGCCAGCGGCCGGCAATCGATGAGATCGACGTAGACGCCGTCTGTCTTCTCCGCGAGCCTGAGCATCTCTGCCGTGCCGTTCGGCGATGTGTCGCCCTTGTTGTGGTCCCACAGTGCCAGCAGCGTCACCTTGTCAGCACCCCAGGCCTGGGCCTGGTGCAGCATCCATCGGTTGCCGCGTGACCACGGCGTCATCGTCGAACGTGTGAGGAGCCACTGCGGCAGTCCGCCGTTGTCGCTCAGGACGAAGGTCTGCCCAGGCGGCTGGGCATCGGCCAGCGCGAAGAATCGGTTGCGCCACTCGTTGTCGTAGTCCCTGAAGACTTCGCGTGCCACGACGTCGCGGTCCACGGGCAGACACAGCCAGGTCTTGATGCCCAGCGCCTTGCACGCCTCCAGCGCAAGGATGTCCGCGCCCGGCGCAGCGGAAACGAGGACGCTGAAATCATCGACCTCACCCTTCAGCTCCTTCAGCCTAGCCTCGATCAGTTCGCGCGCGCTTCCCTGTGCACTGCTGGGGAAGCGCGGCGCGGGCGCCGTCGGTCCCGGGCGGTCCACATTGTGACCGCTGAAAATGACGAGATGCCGCTCAGGCTTCTTCTTCGGTGCCACAGGCTCGTCGAAGGCCGCCAAGACGGCACGTGCAGCCTCTGCGCCGATGCCGAGTTGCTCGAACAGCTCAAGCTGTCCGCGCGCGGCGTCCCAGAAGAAGGTGCCCTTTGGCACCGCGTCCCGGTAGGCTTGCAGCACGGCTGAATGGTCGGCCTCCGGCGGGTCGTTCAACCTGTCGAGGAACAGCAGATCCGCTGCGCTGATGCGTGCCCAGTCAAGATCGTCGTCCTGCAGCGTGACGCAGCCACGCTCGATCGCCGCACGCACGACATGGGTCAGCGTGCCCAAGTCATCTTCCAGGTCCTCCAGATAACGCGCAGCCTTGCGTTCGTTGCCGGCGAACAGATTCTTGAAGTGCACGCTCCTGGACAGTGACATCAGGATGCGGCCCATCTGCAAGGCGGCGAGGCCAGGAAAGAAGTGGTTGAGGTCGACCCTGTAGGCCTCACGATAGGCGCCGTACGCATCCAGAGCCCGGATACCGATGGCGCGCTCCCGGCGCGCCTCCTGCGTGTCCAGATTGGCAAAATCCAGGCGCCATAAGGTCTTCAGATTGCGGCCTTCAAGCGCCAGCGCCTCTGCACGCCAGGCCGGCGACAGATTCTGGCGCTCCAGCAGGTTCTGTATGGCCTGGTTGGACCGCTCGAGGTCGGCCGGGTCGGCGTGGAGCTTGTACAGACGCTCGTACACGTTGGCCAGGGCATGGTTGGCCTCCATGTCCTCCTTGTCGCCCGCCAACACGGCTTTCCAAGCGCGCGCCGCCTCCTTGAAATCCTTCAGGGCCCACTGCGCGCGCCCGACGAGGCGAAGCCCCTCGCTTTCGAAAACCTCGCCGCGCACATCGTCGGCCAGCAATCGCAGCCACCCTTTGTCTTTGCGGGAGCGGGCCAACTGCACTTCCTGCGTGAAACTCGGCGGCACGGTCCTCAAACTGCTGCGGTCGGCCTGCTGGAGCTTGGGCATCATCAAGAAGATGGGGCTGTCGGTCTCGCGATCCAGGGCCAGCGTGGCGTTGATCACGTCGATCAGCGTCTGCACGTCCTTTGCAGGGTCCGCCCACGAGTATTCCATGTAACGCAGGCCCGCGATGTCGAAGGGCGCTCGATCATCCGAGGGCGAACCTTTGATCAGCACCGTGTGCTTTTTCCGCAGCGCATGGCGCACGCCAAGTTCGTAGAAGACGTTGGGGTTGTGCACCGTGATGTCGCAGATGACGACAGCAGCGCGCAGGATCAGCTGGAACATGTCCTCATGGATCGGGCCCGCGCCCTGCACGATGGCCGTCGTCCCTCCAACCAGGCCGCATTCCTCCATGGCGGGCTTGATCAGCTCGTTGTCGACCCTGTCGAAGTCGATCAGCTTGCCGCCGGAATCCTTCTTCTCGCCAAACCCCCGAATCACGAAACAGTCCATTGCCCACCCCCCTTGGTTTGCTCGACTTTGTCACTCGTCCAGCTCGTACAACTCCTCGAACTTCTTCGCGCTGACGGCGTAGGCGTCGGACCCGTCCTCTTCGTTGGACACCAGCCAGTCGCCCGACGCGTAGTGGGTGCCGCCTTCCTTCGTCGCCACACGGCCGGCTTCAGCCGCCCGCTTGGCCCAGACCTTGCCGGTCTTCACATACGTGCCCTGGCCTTCGGGCGTGTAGGTACGCGCAAAGGAGTCGGCATCTACAGTGTAGACATCGCCGTTGTTGTCCACCAGCCAGTCGTTGGCCTTGCAGCTTTGCTCTTCGCCCCACTTCGTGTACTTGAAGCCTTCTGTGTCCAGTTTGATCTGGACCGCGACCACCGGGTGGCCCGGCCGGCGCCGGTAACGTTGTCGTTCGCCCATGAGAGATCCTTTGACTGACTGGAAGCATAGTGAGTTTGCGCCTTCCGCGCCTCCTTCGAATAGTGGCGTCGGCGCTCTACGAGGTTCGCGTTACCCATCGCCCTTCGTTGCAATCAGCACTCCACCGCTTCCAGCCCAGTCAATGCCAGTCGGCGATTCGGTGTAGCCTCAAGCGTTCAGCGCATGGAATCTTTTCTATCCCTTTTGGCACACGGCAAAAATGCTGTTGCCGAAGCACCGATCGAACGCGACCTCCGATGGCTGCCGAACAACGATCCACAATTCTGGACAGGCGATCAGACATCCATCCGACCCGCGCTGGTAATGCACCTTACGAGCAACGAGTAGAGTCAAATGTCTGCCGTCGCACCCACGGAATCGAAGACCATCTATGTCGGGCCTGCCACGCCTGCCGGCCGCAGAACTAGCTCGAACAGGCACTAGGCCGCTGCAGTTGGCGCTGGCTCGAGGCCACCGCTGGCTGCGGATGATCGAGGCGGGGGTTGTCTCGCTCCTTCGTGAGATTGCGCAGCACGATGGCGCTGTGCAGTATGCCTGCGCCGCCTCGGGCGAAGAAGGCAGGTAGGCGAGCTGGAAGGGTAGGCGACCTCCGGCCCTGAAGGGCAGGGGGCTGAGGTTTTACGTTGCGCTGCGATCCCACATGAGAGAGTGTTTGGATACCGGTTGCCCAGGCACGACCAATTCCAACGCATGCCTTCAAGCCCACGCTTGGCTGAATGCGAACATCGAAGCCCGGCACTGTCGGGCTTTTTTGTTGGACACTCCGGAGCGTTTTCCCCCACAGGAAGTCCATATGCGTCGTTTCGTTGCAGGCGCTTTTCTGCCGATAACCCTTGCATCGGCAATGCTCGTCGCCGCATTGCCCGGCAATGCCTTCGCACAGACCGCACCTGCCGAGAATGTTGTTCCGGTCGATCCGTCCAATGTGCAGACATCGAGTCCGCACGATCTCGAAGCCATCGTGATTTCCGGGCGCTATCCCGGTCCGGGGCTGTGGAAAATACGCAAAGGCGACCATGTGCTGTGGATCCTCGGTTCGCAATCGCCATTGCCAAAGCGCATGGACTGGGATTCGGCCAACGTCGAGCGCATCATCGCCGGCTCGCAGGAGGTGCTGATGCCGCCTGCCGTGGAGATGGATGCGGATGTCGGTTTCTTTCGTGGGCTGACCTTGCTGCCGTCGCTGTTCAAAGCGCTGAAGAATCCGGACGGCAAGACCCTCAGCGACGTGTTGCCGGCGGCGCAGTATGCGCGCTGGCAGGTGCTGAAACAGCGCTATATCGGCAGCAATCGCAGCATCGAGGAATGGCGGCCGATATTCGCCGCAGTGGAGCTGTACGACAAGGCGATCGCGCACTCTGGAATGACCGACAAGGATATGGTGTCCGATGTGGTGCGCCGGACCGCCAGGAAGCACCGGATTCATGTCGTCACACCGAAGATCGCCATCAAGATCAAGGAACCGAAGTCCGCCTTGAAGGCGTTCGCGAACGAGACCATCGACGACCAGGAGTGCTTCCGCAAGACTCTCGATCGTATCGAGAGCGATCTTGGCACCATGATCCAGCGCGCCAACGCCTGGGCTGAAGGAGACATCGATACCCTTCGCGCATTGCCGTACTCGAATCAGTTCAATGCCTGTTTTGCGGCTCTCAGCAGCAGCGCGGTCGCACGCAAAGAGGGCATGCTGGATGTCGAAAAACGGTTGACGACACTCTGGCTCGATGCGGCCGAAGCGGCGTTGGCCAAGAACGCATCGTCGTTTGCTGTACTGCCTGCCAGCCAACTGTTGCAGGCGGGCGGTTATTTCGAGGCGATGACGGCGAAAGGCTATGTGATCGAGGAACCGTGAGTCCGATCGTCCGTTGAATGCGCTTGTCGTGCTCAACCCGCCGCACGTGCGGCAGGTTGAGCCTTGATCTCAGGCCAGCGTTCGAGCACGGCGCTGCGAATGCCGGCGATATCGAGCCTGGCTTCGGCGAGCAGATCTTCGCGGCTGGCGTGATGCTGGAATTCGTCCGGCAGGCCGAGATGCAGGATCGGCATCGCGATATTCGCGTCGGCCAACAGCTCGGCCACGCCGGAGCCTGCGCCGCCGGCGACGACATTGTCTTCGAGCGTGACGAAGCCGTCGTGAGTCTTCGCCAGTTCGAGAATCAGCGCGCGGTCGAGCGGGCGCACGAAGCGCATGTTGACCACGGTGAGGCCGAGTTCTTCGCCGACTTTCTCAGCGGCAGGCACGATCGCGCCGAACGCGAGCAGGGCGACGCGCTCGCCGTTTCTGCGGATTTCCGCCTTGCCGATCGGCAGCGTATCGAGCGTCGGCTGGATCGCAACGCCGGGGCCGGTGCCGCGCGGGTAACGCACCGCGGCTGGGCCGGCATACCGGTGACCGGTGCTGAGCATCTGCCGGCATTCGTTTTCGTCGGCTGGCGCCATCACCACCATGTTCGGTACGCAGCGCAGGAAGCTCAGGTCGAGATTGCCGGCGTGTGTGGCGCCGTCGGGTCCGACCACGCCGCCACGGTCGATCGCGAACAGCACGTCGAGGTTCTGGATCGCGACGTCGTGCACCAGTTGGTCGTAGCCGCGCTGCAGGAACGTCGAATAGATCGCGACCACGGGTTTCGCGCCTTCGCAGGCCATGCCGGCGGCGAGCGTGACCGCGTGCTGTTCGGCGATGGCGACATCGAAATAACGATCCGGGTATTCCTTGCTGAAACGCACCAGTCCGGAGCCTTCGCGCATCGCCGGAGTGATGCCGAGCAGCGTATCGTCCGCGGCAGCCATGTCGCACAGCCAGTCGCTGAAGATATCGGTATATGTCGGCTTTTTCGTACCTGCTTTCGCGATGAGGCCTTTCCCAGGATCGAACGGGGAAACCGCGTGGTAGCCGATCTGATCGCCTTCGGCCAGATCGTAACCTTTGCCCTTGGTGGTCATCACGTGCAGCAGTTGCGGGCCCTTCATGGTCTTGAGCGTCTTCAACGCCGCAACCAGCGATTTGATGTCGTGGCCGTCGATCGGGCCGGTGTAGTGGAAGCCCATTTCCTCGAACAGCGTCGACGGCACGAACATGCCTTTCCAGTGTTCTTCCCAACGGCGTACGAAGCGCGCGGTGCTGCTGGTGCGCTTGTCGCCGAGCAGTTTCTTGCCGCTCTCGCGCAACGCGTTGAGTGTGCGGCTGCCGGTCATGCGGCCGAGCATCTTGGTGAGGCCGCCGACATTTTCGCTGATCGACATCTGGTTGTCGTTGAGGATCACCAGCAGGTTGGGTTCGGAATCCATGCCGCCGGCGTGGTTGAGGGCCTCGTAGGCCATGCCGGCGGTCATCGCGCCGTCGCCGATCACCGCGACCATGCGCCGGTCGCTGCCGGTGCGTGCGGCGGCGATGGCCATGCCCAGCGCGGCGGAGATCGATGTGGACGAATGGCCGACGCCGAAGGTGTCGTACTCGCTTTCCTCGCGCTTCGGAAACGGCGCCACGCCGTCCTTCTGCTTGACCGTGTGGATGGTGTCGCGACGGCCGGTCAGGATCTTGTGCGGATAGGTCTGATGACCCACGTCCCAGACGATGCGGTCGTTCGGCGTGTCGTAGAGATAGTGCAGGGCGACGGTCAGTTCGATCACGCCCAGGCCGGCGCCGAAATGGCCGCCGCTCCTGCCGACCGATTCGATCAGATAGGCGCGCAGTTCGTCGGCGATGGCGGGCAGTTCGTCTTCGCCGAACTGGCGCAGATCGGCCGGGAACTGGATGCGGGAGAGGCGCGGATACCGCGCGCCGTCGATGGGAGAAGGGGGGGCGGAGGCGACCATCCCGATATTGTCCTCCGTTACGCCGCAGTGCGGCAACCGAATCGCGAAGTGCGGTTCAGCGCCCGCGCAGTCGATCCAGCAGACCGCCCGATTTTCCGGATTCCGGCGGCGGCGCACTCTCGCCGACCTGTTCGGCGAAGCCGGTGGCGAGGTTGGCGTTGATGAAGTCGACCACGTCCGCGGCCGGCACGCTGCTGGCTGCGGCGATCTCGGCGACGGTCGATGGTCCTTTCATCATCGCGGTGGAGATGCGGAAATGACGCGGGTACTCGCGCTCGGTTTCCGGCCACTTGCTCAGTACGAAGCGGCCTTCCGGGTTGTAGCCGGGCAGGAACCTGCCTTCGCCTGCGAGCAGACCGCCGAGCCATTGCAGGCGCGACAGCGGCAAGGGTGCGCCGAGCTTGGCGACGGCGGTCTGCCAGGCGCGGTCGTCGAGCTGCTCGAAATCGCGCAGGCCCACATTGGCGACGAAGTACTCGGCCAGCGGCTTCAGCGTGGATGGGCCGTGATACTGGCGCTGGGTGAAGTCGATGAAGACTTCGGGACCATTGCCGCCCTGATAGCGTGCGCGCCCGGTCAATGCGCCGGGCCGCAGCCAGTGTGCGAATGCGGTATTGCGCAGGGCCTGGGCCGCAGGTTCGTCAGAAAGCGATGTTTCTCCAGTGACGACCGCCGCAGGGGCAGGTGTCGTCGTGGGGGGGGAGGCAACGGCGGGCTGCTGTGCGACAGCCGGCGGTGTCGGTGGCGCTTCGGGCGCAGCGGCTTTCGGTGGCTGCACGACCGGTGTCGGTAGCGGTTCCGCTGCAGGTGGAGGGGTGCTCACGACAACCGGTGGCGGTGCCGGGATGGGCATCGGTATCGATGCCGGGGCAACCACGGGTGTACCGTCGATCTCGCCCAGTACGGCGGTCAATTCGCGGGCGTCGAAGGGGCGCGACAGCAGAAAATCGGCTTGGGTGCGTGGCGCCGAGGTCAGACCGATCACTCGCTTGCCGGCGGCATGCAAGCGCAGCCAGCTCATCGGGCCGTACATGCTGTCCATGTCGACGATCACGTAGTCGGCGTCGCTTTCGCCCACCATTTTCCAGCGGCCGAAGCGTTCGTTGACTTCGCTGAATGCCGCTTTCAAAGCGACTTCAGTGGCTTGATCCATCCCTGTCAGGCCTAGTGTGAGCGACATGTTTTCAGCCCGTTACCGTGAACCCTGCAGTGTCGCCAAGTGGCTTTTTGCCGTCAACGCGCGTGATGCGGCGGTTTGTTACCTTCCGCGTCAGTTTGCGGCCACTAGAGAGATCGAGGTCCGCATGGAATGCGACGCTCGGCGCGAAATCGCACCCGCAGTGAATTTCGTGGGTTATTCGACGGACGCGTCTTCGGGGTTCAGGCAGGGACGACCGGGCAGGGCTTGATGAATGTGGAGCAGTCTCGCCATGGATGGCGACGCTCACACGAGGATCGAAGTGCCGCGAGGATTCTTCGGCAGATGGGTCTTCAGGAACGCCATCTGGTCCGCGAGAATATTCCTGTTGCTCAGAATCAGATGTTCGATCCAGCTTGGCCGATACGGCACTGCGAGCAGTGGCATCGAAGCTTGCTGCGGCGTGCGGCCGCCTTTGCGCGAATTGCAGTGGAAACATGCGGAAACGACGTTTTCCCAGGTATCGCGTCCGCCACGCGAGAGCGGCATCACATGGTCGCGGGTCAACAGCTGACGGCTGAAGTGCTTGCCGCAGTACAGACACAAGTGCTGATCGCGCGCAAACAATGCCGGATTGCTCAGCGCCGGGGTCGGGGCGAGCGCGCGCGCGCGCGCGTGGCCGCGCGCTGCGACGATGGGGTGCAGTTCGAGCACGCTGCGTTCGCCGCTTGCGCGACTGATGCCGCCATGCACGCTGAGACAGGGGTCGCCGAGGGTCCAGGCGACCGCGTCGCGGGCATAGAGACAGGCTGCGTCCTGCCAGCTGATCCAGTTCAGAATGCGGCCATGCGCATCCAGCGAGAGCAGGCGGATGGCATCGAGTCGGGCGGGCGTCGCCGCTGTCGCGTGTTCGCAGACGGTGGGGCTGGTGCGTGTTCCGTCGGCGACGGTGAGAGCCGGGTCGCGATCTGCAACCCGGTGGAGGATCCTGTTCGGAGATGCCCCCTCGTGGATCAGGCGCAAGGCTGGTGTGTCGGCCTCCATATGGGCACCGAGCATACCCGCTTTCCGCGACATTTGCCGCCGCCGGACATGT
This sequence comes from Lysobacteraceae bacterium, assembly GCA_040079515.1. Lineage (GTDB taxonomy): Bacteria > Pseudomonadota > Gammaproteobacteria > Xanthomonadales > Xanthomonadaceae > Lysobacter_I. The sequence continues at coordinate 83,672 of JBEBKD010000008.1, read as the reverse complement.
CGGCGGCGGGGTCGGATTTCAGTCGCCGAAACCTTCGGCGGACAGGCCCATCAGCGAGCCCGCACCGCTGGCGATCGACTCCACGTGGGTGCGCGTGCGCGGCAGCAGGCGGGCGAAGTAGAAGCGTGCGGTTTCGCGTTTCGCATCCTTGAACGCCTGCGAATGCGAGGATGCATCCGCAGCGGCCACGCTGCGTGCCCACCAGTAGGCCAGCGTCACGTAACCCGAATAAAACAGATAGTCCCACGCGGCGGCGCCGATTTCGTCCGGATTGCCGGCGGCGCGACGACCGATCATCTGCGTCACCTCCTGCCATTCCTGCGCCCGTGCGCGCAGCGGCGCGATGAATTCGTCGAGCGTTTCGTTGCTCGCCTGTTCCGCGCAGAAAGTCTCGATCATGCCGAGAAACACCTTCAGACCTTCGCCCTTGAGCTGCATCACCTTGCGGCCCATCAGATCCAGCGCCTGGATGCCGGTGGTGCCCTCGTACATCGTGGTGATGCGCGCATCGCGCGCGAGCTGCTCCATGCCCCATTCCTGGATGTACCCGTGGCCGCCGAAGCACTGCTGCGCGTGATAGGTGCACTCTATCGCCCATTCGGTGAGACAGGCTTTGACGATCGGCGTGAGGAAACCCAGCAGCGCATCCGCTTGCGCGCGTTCGGCCTCGTCCTTGCCGTGATCAACGACATCCAGCAACAGCCCGGCTTGATAGCCGAGCAGACGACCGCCTTCGATCAGAGCCTTCTGAGTCAGCAGCATGCGCCTCACGTCGGGGTGGACGATGATCGGATCGGCCGGCTTTTCCGGAAATTTCGCGCCCGTCAGCGCGCGCATCTGCAGGCGGTCGCGGGCATAGCGAAGCGCGTTCTGATAGGCCCGTTCCGACAGCCCCAGACCCTGCAGACCCACGCCCAGGCGCGCACCGTTCATCATCACGAACATCGCCATCAGGCCTTTGTGCGGTTCGCCGATCAGCGTGCCAACGGCGCCGTCGAAATTCATCACACAGGTGGCCGAGCCGTGGATGCCCATCTTGTGTTCGATCGCGCCGCAGCGCACCGCGTTGGGCTCGCCCATCGAACCGTCGCGGTTCACCTTGATCTTGGGCACGATGAACATCGAAATGCCCTTGCTGCCGGCGGGCGCGTCCGGGAGCCGTGCCAGCACCAGATGCACGATGTTTTCGGTCATGTCGTGCTCGCCGGCGGTGATGAAGATCTTGGTGCCGGTGATGGTGTAGGACCCGTCCACCTGCGGTTCGGCGCGGGTTTTCAGCAGGCCCAGATCGCTGCCGCAATGCGGCTCGGTCAGACACATGGTGCCGGTCCAGCGGCCTTCCACCATCGGCTTGAGAAACGCCTGTTTCTGCCAGTCTTCGCCGTGATGCAGCAGCGCTTCGGTGGCGCCGTGCGACAGCAGCGGGAAATTGCCCCAGGCCAGATTCGCGGCATTCACCATTTCCTTCATCGTGGTGCCCATGGTGTGCGGCATGCCCTGGCCGCCGTATTCGGCTGGCGACTCCAGACCTGTCCACCCGCCTTCCGCGAACTGCGAATACGCTTCCTTGAAGCCCGGCGTCGTGGTGACGTTGCCGGTCGTCTTGTCGTAGGTCGCGCCTTGGCTGTCGCCGACCATATTCAACGGTGCGAGCACGGTTTCGGCGAAACGTGCGCTTTCTTCCAGCACTGCATCGATCAGTTCGCGATTGACGTCATCGAAGCCGAGTCTGGAGAAGGTGCGCTCGCTGTCGAGCACATCGAAAAGCGCGAAACGGATGTCGGCGAGAGGGGCTTTATAGGTGCTCATGGGATTCAAAATAGGAAATTGAAAAGGGAAATGGGGAATGCGGGTGGAGGCACGCCGCAATGCCGGGCCGTCATCGACTCTGGATGCGGGAGCTCCTGCCAGGCTCAGCGCATCACGCCAGGAAGCCCCGGGACCGGGCTCAGCACACTGTTGCGTTTGATTTTGTAATCGCGCGCATTGTGGTCTTCGGCGGCGGCGCCGATCGTACCTTCGAGGCTGTAATCGACGCTGCGGCGATCCGCGAGGGCATCGGCGATGACGATCCGCGCTGCGGCGTTTGGCTCGAACATGACGTTGGCGACGTCCGCTGATTCCGGCCCCACCGTCAACGCGGGCGAGGCCTGCAATTCGCCGGCGACTTCGGCGCCGGCGCGGAGCGTCATCGCGATACGGTCGAACCGCATCGGGACGTTGCTGAAATTCTGCAGCCGTAGCGCGACAGTCCAACGACCATCGGTGCCGACGGTCAGTTGCTGGATGCTGGCGGTGGGCTCGGACACGCGCCGCACCGGCCCGGTGGCGCAGCCGGACAACGCCTGGAGGCATGCGGCTGCCGTGATCGCCGCACTCAATCGCATCGCCCATCGTTGCCGCATCGCGCGCTCCAGAGACATTCGAGACCGCAATACTAGCGCGCCTCCATGCGCAGCCGTACGTCCGGTCGGATCGCAGCCGGTCGGCGGGTCATCGGGCGTTCCGGCGATCTGGTCAGCGCAGTGGTGCGCTGACGATCAGGGTGTCGAGTTCGTAGCCCATGGCGGTAGCCCGTGCCTTCAGTTCATCGAACTGCGCCTTGGGCATGTCCGGGGTGCGCGACAGGATCCAGAGGTATTCGCGCCCCGGTTCACCGACGATGGCCCACTGGTAGTCGGGGTCGAGCGCGATCACCCAGTAATCGGCCCACGTCAGGGGCAGCCAGGACAGCCAGTCCGGCGCGAACCGTACTTCAAGCCGCCCTGGATGGTCGGCGTCGCGCCGGGCCACGCCTTCGACCTCGTCGATATCGCCGTCCTTGTTGCGACAGCGATTCCTGACCCCGACCAGGTCGTCGTCCCGCAGGGTGTACTGGGCGGTGATCTCCGAGGCGCATTTGCGCTGGAAGAACATCGGCAGTCTGGCGATTTCGTGCCACTGGCCCGCGTACCGGGTGATGTCGAGTTGGTTCACCGAGGTCACTTCGGCGGCGCGGGCAGGCGAGGCCAGTGCGACGGCCAGCGAAAGCAGCGTGGACAGAGCCGCGATGGATGGAACCGGCGTCGACAAGATCTGGGCAAACCGGCGCATGCGCCCCCCTGCGATGGGCAACCCGGATGTGGGTCGGCCGATCTTAGCGCGCTTGGCGTAACGCCGCTGTCGGCGCCGGAGGCGTCCCCGTCTCCGGTAGACGTGCGAGTTGTTCCCTGAGCATGAGCAGCGTGGGATGCTTCGGATCGATATGCATCGCCGTGTCGAACGCGATCGCTTCGGTCAGCATTCTGCGCGCGTCCGCCAGCTCGTTGTGCCGCTGATGGATTTCCGCCCGCATTTGGATCGCATTGAGGCGGGCGCGCCGGATCGTCTTCGAGCTCTCGGCCTTCGTGCCGGTGATGCGCAGGATTTCTTCGAGGGGGGCGATCGCACGCGCGTCGCTGTCTTCATCGATGGCGATCTTCGCCAGCATCAGATCGTTGAAGATCAGGTATTTGTGATCCGGGCCCAGATATCGACGGATATCGGAATTCGCCCGATGGATGATCCGTTCAGCATGCGCCGTATCGCCGGCATCGCTGAGGGCGCGAGCGTAGATCGACAGAACGTGAGGTATCGGCAGTTTCTGTTTTCCGGCCTGCTTGGCGACTTCTTCGTACAACGCGAGCGATTCGTCCAGCAACGCCTTGTCGTCGAGGACGATGCTGAATTCCGACAGGATGTTGGCCAGCGTGACCTTGGCCGAGATCGTCTGTTCCATCGTCGCGCCATGGGATGCTGCCAGCAGCACCACGCTTTCCCGCGCCTGCGCAATGATGTCTTCAGGTCGGCCATCTTCGAGCAGAGCGCGTGAGGATGCGATGTATTTCAACGACTCGGTGTAGTAGGGATGCTGCCGTCCGAGGCTCTTTCCGAAGATGTCCATCGCCCGTTTCGCATAGCCGAGCGCCTGGAGCACCTGCTCTTCTCCGTTGGCGACCGCATCCAGCGTCGCTTCGCTGCAGGCCAGCAGCGCGCGGCCGGTTTCAGGGTGCTGCATGCCATGGGTTTTTTCGAACGAAACGAGCGTCTTGATGGCGAGTACCTTCGCGTCCGGTTGTCGGTTCATCCGCAGCAGCGTCCTGACCAGCGCCAGTCGCGCGTTGTTTGCCACGTGCGGGTGGCGCTCGCCACTGAGGCGGATGGCTTCGTCCAGTTCCGCTTTCGCGGTTGTCGTGTCGTACAGATCGGTATGCCATTGCGCGCGCAGTGTCAGCAGTTCCGGCAGCATGCGCGAAGGGTCTCCGCGCAGGTGGCGGGATGCTTCCATTGCCTCGTCGAGCAAGGCCATTGCTTCGTCGTGATACCCCTGGTGCCAGCGTGCCCGCGCCAGTTCCGTGGTGAGGCCGATCCGCGTCGGCCGATCCTCGAAAGCGCGCCCGAACAGGCCGGTATTTTCCTGCAGCGCATGCCTGCAGATTTTCTCCGCGTCGACATACCGCGCCTGCTGGTTCAGCGCGATCGCGCGCGTGGCATCAGCGCGCGCCTGGATCGTCGGATTGTCTGCGCCCAGCGTTCTGGCCTCTTCGCCGAGTTCGAGGGCGTGCGCGTAATCGCCGATGGTGATCTGGTTGCGCGAAAGCGTGAGCAGACCATATGCCATGGTGTTCGCGTTGCGGCCGCTGCGGGATTCGCGAAGTTCCGATTCCGTGCGGCCGAGCAATGCGCGCGGGTTCAGTCCGGTTTCGCCCAGCCCTGACATGGCGGCGGAACCCAGCGACTCTTCGAAGACCAGACTGAGCGCCGCCATATCGCGTTCGTTCTGCCGATGTTTCAGCCATTGCACTCCCAAGGTGGAGGTCAAACCCAGAGCGAGGCATGCAATGGCCGCGACGGCGAAACGATGGCGACGCACCAGTTTCCCGAGGCGATAGCCAGGGCGGCCCCTTACGGCCGAGACCGGCTTCGTTTGCAACCATTCCTTCAGGTCCGCGGCCAGGTCTGCGGCTGTTGCGTAACGCTGCTCGGGCGCGGATTGCAGACTTTTGCGCAGGATCGCGTCGAGATCCGAGTGGAGCAGGCGCGCAAGCGCTTGTCGGGAACGCAATCCGCGGGCGTCCAGGGCCGCAGGCGACACATCGTCGATCAGCGCTTCTGTATCGAGTGCGTTCCCGGAGAGCAGATTGCACAGCAATGGAATGGGACTGGCTGTCGGCGGCGTGCCGAACAAGAGTTTGCACAGCACCGCGCCGAGCGAGTAGATGTCGCTGGCGAAGCCGGACGATTCCTGCGCGACCCGTTCCGGCGCCGCATAGGCTTCAGTCATGCCCAGCAGTGACGTTGCGTCGCCTTCGCCGTCGCCCAGTAACGAAGCGACGCCGAAATCCAGCAGTTTCACGAAGCCGTCGTCGTCCACCAGCAGATTCGCCGGTTTGATATCGCCATGCAGTACGCCGTGTTTGTGCGCGTAATGCACGGCATCGCAGACTTGCAGAAACTGCGTGACGCGCTCTGGTATCGTGCGACGACGATGGTCGCACCACAGATCGATGGGGGCGCCGTCGATCAGCTCCATTGCCAGCCACGGCCGGCGGTCGTCGTCCAGACCGCCGTCGATCAGTCGACTGATTCCCGGGTGCGAAAGCTTCGCGAGGATCTCGCGCTCGCGCAGGAATGCGTCGGTTGGCGGGCGCGAGATCGCCTCGGCGCGGATGCGTTTGATCGCAACATTCTGACGATACGCGCCGTCGTCGCGATGCGCCAGGTAGACGCACCCCATACCACCCTGCCCGAGCAGCGAATCGATCCGCCACGGGCCCAGTCGATCGCCGGAAGCAAGGTCGGCATCGACGAATTGTGCTGTGTTCGTCTGCGCCAGCGACGTCCGCGGTGGACGGTCGAACGGTGAGTCGCCCATGCGGTGTTCCGCCCGCAGCAGCATCGCAACCCGATGCGCCGTTTCGGGATTGCGCCATCGCAGCCAGAGCAGATGCGGGCCACGCAACGGTCTTGGCAGTGCCAGATGGCGCTGCAGGTCGCGCAGAGTATCGGCGATATTCTCAGCGCTCATCGATGCTTGCAGTCGCGCGCTCGTTGTCCATGTGTTGAAGCAGAAAGAGTTTCGCCGCCTGCCAGTCGCGTCTGATGGTGCGGACATGCACATCGAGCACGGAGGAGATTTCGCTCTCCGACATGCCACCGAAATAGCGCCATTCGACGACCTGGGCCAGTCGCGGCGCGTGCTTGTGGAGTTCGTCCAGGGCGGCATCGAGCGCCAACGTCTCGTCGGGATCGCTGCGTTCCGAAGCGACCGCGATGTTCTCCAGCGAAATCGACGCCACGCCGCCGCCGCGTTTCTCGGCGCGCCGGTGTCGGATCTCATCGAGGATCGCCATCCGCATCGCGCTTACCACCAGACAGACGAGTTGTTTACGGTTTACGGCGCGGATGTTGTCCTTGCGTACCAGACGCAGCCATGTTTCATTGATGAGCGATGTCGGGGTCAGCGTGTGTCCCGACGAGTGCCACAACTGCGCGCGTGCAAGCCGGTAGAGATCGCGGTAAAGCAGCGAATATATTTCGTTCCAGACGAGCGGCTGGCCATGGCTGGCACGGTCGATCAGCGCAGTGATCGATTCCGAAACCTGGGAAGCGGGCTTGGTATGCGGGTCGGACAGCATTGTGTCGAGCACTATGAGCGATTTCCTTTCGACATAGGCGACACCAATGAAATCAATGTAATCCATTGATGTTCAAAAGGATTTTCAATCAAGAATGTGGGCTGTCGATCGGGATGGAATTGTGACGGGCCCCGCAGAACAGAAAAAAAATTCCGGTCGCAAGTGCCCCGAATGTCCTGTTCCTGGCTTGACTGGCGGCTATCGGTAGACAGCGTTGTCATCCGTGCAGGTGCGCTCGGCATGCCGCTCGTGGTCTGTCCGTAGCGGCGCATGCCGGAGTTGCATGCCATCGCTCAGCCCTGTCGCCCGTCATCGATCCAGGAGAACTGCCTATGAAACGAATCGATTTCTCCCGAAAAAATGCGCTGTTGTCACGCGCGCTTGCGGTTGCAGCATCAACCATCTGTGCGCTCGGCATGCTGCCCGGCAATGCAAATGCGGCATTGCCGACGTTCGCGTCCAACCCGCTGTCCGTGCCGGTACCGGATGGCGGTGCCATCGCGGATCCCGAGGTCATCAAGTTCCGGGGAATGTATTACCTCTACGGCACGAGCGGCCCTTCCGGCATCCGGGTCTGGTCGTCGCGCAACCTGGTGAACTGGCAGGATCGCGGCATCGCCGCGACCGCTGCGAATGCCTGGTATGGCTGGGCGCCGGATGTGCTGTATCACAACGGCCAGTTCTACATGGTGACCAGCGGCGATACCGGTTCGTACAGCGACCATGTCGTGATGCGCAGCGACAGTCCGCTCGGACCGTTCGTCCGCATCACGGACACGTTGCCGAACAGCATCGACGGCAATATTTTCCAGGACGACGACGGCAGGCTGTATTTCTTCTGGGCTGCCGGCGGCGGTATCCGCTACCGGCCGATGACCGCGCCGAACACGCTCGATACCGGGCAGCCGGAGCGACAGCTCACCTCCTGCGTTATCAACATCATCAACAGCTGGACCGAAGCGCCGATGGTCTGGAAGCGCAACGGCACCTACTACCTGTCCTACACGGGCAACGACTGGACCCGGGACGACTACCAGGTACATGTCTGCAAGGGCACGACGCTCGCCGGCATGGCGCCCCAAGCCAACAAAGTGCTCACCCTCGATACGACCGGGTCGTGGCGCGGCGCTGGGCACAGCACGATGGTTGTCGGGCCCGACCTGACGACTTTCTACAACGTCTATCACGAGCGCCAGTACGGTGGAACTCACCGCAATCTGGGGCTCAGCGAAGCGTGGATCGCGTCGGATGGACAACTGCGTGCGGACCCGCCGGAGAATGGCGTGAATGCGCCGGCGCAGCCGTTGTTCCGCGACGATTTCGAACGGGATGCGATCGGCTCCGGTTGGCAGCAATACGGCAACGCGCCGTGGGGCACCTGGAATCGCGAATTGTTATGGAACGACAGTCGCGGCTACAGCGGCTGGAATCTGCAGGTGACCAGCAATCAGGTTTCGCCACCGGATTATGTCTACGAAGGCAGCGCCAAACATTGGGAGTGGGGGCCGCTCACGGCTTCGATGTATCCGAAATACGGCCTTGTTTCCAGCGTCGTCAAGGATGCGGCTGGCAGTGTGACGAGTGCGTTCTTCTATGGTGTCGATGCCCGCAATAATCTGCTGGTGTCGTGGGCGATGGTCAACGGCGTGGATCAGGGATGGCAGAACACCGCGATGCCGGCGGGCTGGAACCACAATGCCTGGCATGCGCTGCGGATCGAGAAACGCGGCAATATTTTCAAGTTGTTTTACGACGACATGCTCAAACAGACCCGGAATATCGCCCTGAACGGTGGCGGCTTCGGCGCGGGCGCGGACAATACCCATGTCGATTTCTCGTCGTTGGCGATGAGTCACAACATCAACGGCTGGTACCGCATCACACCGCGCAACGCGCCGGACAAGGCGGTGGAAGTCGGCGGCTGGAGCACGGTCGACGGCGGCAACGTCATCCAGTGGTCGTTCGGTGCCAATCAGGCCAACCAGCTCTGGTGGGCGCAGTCGCGCGGCGGCACCGGTGGCGTGTCGTTCGCGAACAAGCACAGCGGCAAGATGCTCGATGTCGCCGGCTATTCGCCGTACAGCGGCGCGAACGTGCATCAATGGAACGACGTGCGAGGCACCAACCAGACATGGCTGCCCGGTGCTGCGGGCGGCGCGTGGTGGAATTTCCGCCCCAATCACGCGCAGGACCAATGCCTGGATGTCAGCAGCGGCAGCCCGAACAACGGTGCCAATGTCCAGCAGTGGCAGTGCAACGGCGGTACGCCGCAGCACTTTTCGTTGACGCCGTATTGATGGTTTGTCTGGTCAATCAAGGATCGTGGTGATTCAGTACGAGTCGTGACTCTGATTTCAACTGGAGGTCGCCTGTCGCTGATCGCTGCAAGAGGAATGCCAGTCTATTGTCTGGCATTCCTCGGGTCGGCCTCGCTCGTCTTGCGATTGCCGACGGCTGTAGGCGTGCAAGTTGATATTTCGTGCGTGAGCGAACTTGCGCATTCCAATTTCCCTGTATTACCAAGGAATTTCCATGAACATGAAAAAGAAATCACTTGCGACCATTCTGGCATTCGGCGTGCTGGGAATCGCCACTGCAGACGCTTCGGCCGCAGAAGCATTCGTTTGGGTGGGGTCTGGCATAAACTCGACGGGATATGCATTCTCCATTTACGAATATCGCTATGACATCGCCCAACAGAAGAGTCTCAAGTGCGCCAGCACGCGGTGGGATTCGGCGCCAATCGTGGTGTCGTTCGGTGGTGCCGACGGAACTTTGACCGATATGCTGGACAGTACTCTTGGGAGAAAATTGAGCAATGCTTGCGTGCGTCTTGTCGGAATCAAGGGTGCCAATGCATACATGGTCGGCGCACCTCCGGTAACTCCTTTCAACACAAAAATAGCATGGGACCGGGTGAGCGTTGCCGGCCAGAACATGGGCTACGCGGTCAACGCCGTCATCAATTGGACGCGCTATAGCGGGTCTTCGCACGTTACTGTCAAAGGTGGCAGTGCGAGTGGAATCTTCGGTGCGAAAGTACTTGAGCAGCGCTTCGCATGGTTCAACGTGGCGCCGTGGAATAAAGTCCGCCGCTTCGTTTTTGGTGGGCCGCCGGCAGCGGATCTTGCAGCCGCCTGCAGGAACACGGCGGAAGGCGCGGCGATTACTCTGCAAAGTGTAACGAAGGGTTTCACGGGGTATGAGAGTTGCAGGTCGTATCTGGTGGGTCGTAATTATCAAGCGGACATACTGGTCAGCAAATTCACGCCGACACAACTCTCCCAGTTGTATTCGATGGGAATGAAGATCAATACCTTTGTCGGTGATAAAGACGATATCTTCGGTTATGGGTTCCCGGGAGCGAATTGCGCCACTGCTATCAGTGGCACGTGCTGGAAAGGCCCCGACGGTGTCGACAATTATCTGTATGAATCCGGTCTGTACTACATCCCGGGCGGCGTGTGGAAGGCTTCTGTGTCCAATCCGTGGGCGGCGAAATTCGCGTCCGCGAGCGCCGCGACGACTTTCACCACCATCCCGGGCGCGACGCACAGTTCCGGGCCGGATATCACTTCCGGTATCTGCGATGTGATCGCCGAAGGCCGCGCGAACACCAACCCGGCCGCCTGTTACGACCCGGGTACGGTTGTCGGCGTGATCGATTCAGTGCAGAGCAATACGGTTTCCGGTTGGGCCTGTGCGAGCAGGAGTCCGTATCCGATCGCTGTGCATCTGTACGTTGGCGGCTCTGCGGGCGCAGGCACTGTGATCGGCGGCTATACGGCAAACGCTGCGAGCGAGTTGGCAGTGGCAAGCGTATGCGGATCGTTCGGCAGGGCGTACCGGTTCCAGATTCCGCTGTCGTTGGCTACCCGTCAGGCGCATGTGGGCAAGAAGATCTATATCCACGCCATCCAGCCGACGGGCACTTCGCCGAACTACCTGATCAACAACTCCGGCGTCTTTTCGGTGCCCGCGCCCTGATTCGATTGATGCACGTGTCTCCCGCGCCGCACCGTGTGCGTGCGGCGCGGGAGTTCGCGATGCCTCCTGATGCGCTTTCGAAGCTGATCGCACATCGTCTTCCGAGTCGTTGCGCCGATCCGGCTTGTCGCCCAACGCTGGCTTGTCGATTTCCAATTCTTCAACAGCCCAGCATCGGCGGGTATCTCCGCGCATATCGGCTTGCCGCAGCGTGGCGTCCGAACCGGGCAACAAAAAAACCCGCATTTCTGCGGGTTCTTTTGAACGTCTAGCGATGTCGTGGTGGCCGGGGAGGGAATCGAACCCCCGACACGGGGATTTTCAATCCCCTGCTCTACCAACTGAGCTACCCGGCCACGGGCGAGCGCGGAATGATACGGGGATGGCGGGCGAAGGGCAAGCCGGCCGGGCGCTGAATGCCCGGGTGCCGGGGCTTGCACCTGCCGGCCGTAGGCGGATCATCCTGCTCATCCGTTCTTCATGACCATCGACCGCCGAGGCTCCCATGAAACGCTCGACTCTGCTCTTTTCAGCCTTGCTCCTGGTATCGGCATCGAGTGGTTGCGCGAGCAGCGGCGGGTTGCGCGATGCCGAACGTCTGACGCTCTATCGCACGCATGCCGGTGAACCCGTCGACAGCATCCAGTACACCGGCCACTACAACGGCTGGACGCCGCTCAGCGATGGCGTGTTTGCGCTGTGGACGCGCCCCAGCCAGGCCTGGCTGGTGGAGCTGTACTCCCCCTGCAGCGAGATCGACTACGCCGACACCATCGGTTTTCGCGACACCAATGGACGGTTGAGCGCACGTTTCGATCAGGTCTACGTGGGCAGCCACAGCCTGATTCCGATCTCGTGCACGATCAAGGAAATCCGCCCGTTGGACGTCAAGGCGATCCGTGTTGCCGAGAAAGACGCACGCGCCAGGCGTCAGGTCGAGGAATCTCCCGTAGCGCCGGCTCCGGAAGCGCCCGCTTCGGGTACGTAGCCCGCCGGTTTCTCCGCGCCACCGGAGAAGAGGAATTTCTCCATTTCGCCCTGCAGCATCTTCCGGTGCTCGGGGTTCATCGGCGATAGCCGGTTTTCGTTGATCAGCATGGTCTGGTGCGCCAGCCATGTGGCCCATGCGCCCTTGCCGATGCGCGTGAAGACGCGCTGACCGAGTTCGCCGGGCCACGGCGCGAAATCCAGACCGTCGGTCTCGCGTTGTTCGTACTCGCAGAACACAGTGCGGGGCATGATCGGGATCCGGGTGTGAGTGAGGGGGTCAGGTCGATGTGGCATGCAGCAGGGTGCGGATCGGAGCGGGGATGCCGAGCGTCGCGAGCGTGTCGCGAGCGACCCAGCGCAGCGCCTCATTGTCGTGGATGCGGGCGTGCAGTGCGAGGTCCCGCCACGCCAGCGGATGCATCAGCAATCGATAGTGGGTGAAACCGTGGTGGATCTCGTCGAGCGCCGATCCATCGTCGTAATCGCCATCGATGTGATGCTCGAACCAGACGCGCGCAGTGTCGTGATCGGCGGCTTCGGGCAGCGACCATAGCGAAGCCCAGATGCCGGCGGGTGGGCGTCGCTGCAGCAGCACGCGGCCTTCGTCGTCGCGGATCAGCAGCATGACCGCCTTGCGCTCCGGCAGCGGTTTTCCCGGCTTCGATGTCGGCAGTTCGGCGACGCGACCGTCGCGCAGCGCGACGCAATCGTGCTGCAGCGGGCAAAGGATGCACGCGGGGTCGTGACGGGTGCAGAGGGTCGCGCCGAAATCCATCTGCGCCTGGGTGTAATCGGCGAGACGTTCGGCCGGCAGCAGCGATACCGCGATCGCCCACAGCGTTTTTTCGTTCGCCGGTGTGCCCGGCCAGCCTTCGATACCGAACACCCGCGCCAACACGCGTTTGACGTTGCCATCGAGGATCGCGTGCGGATCGCCCCAGGCCTGCGACAGAATCGCGCCGGCCGTGCTGCGGCCGATCCCGGGCAGCGCGATCAGCAAATCGATGTCGCGCGGCAGCTCACCGTCGTGCAGTTCGACGCAGCGTTTGGCGGCGGCGTGCAGGTTGCGGGCGCGGGCGTAGTAGCCCAGTCCCGACCACAGCGCCATCACATCGTCCTCGGATGCCGCCGCCAGCGCGCGCAGATCGGGCAGGGCGGCGACGAAGCGTTCGAAGTACGGAATCACCACCCGCACCTGGGTCTGCTGCAGCATGATTTCCGACAGCCACACCCGGTACGGCGTGCGCGGATGCTGCCACGGCAGATCGTGACGACCGGAGACATCGAACCACGACAGCAAATGCTCGGCGTAGTGACTGGTCAGGCTCATCGCTTCTTATTGCGGCCAGCATCGGTCGATGCGAGCGATCGTGCATGTGGGAGCGGTGGGAGCCGCGATAGGGTGCCAGCGGTGCGATTCTTCGCGGCTTCCGCCGCTCCCACAATGATCATCGAACCACATCGATGGTCTTTCATGGCTTGTTGCCTTGAGGAAGCACATCTTCGTCGTCCAACACGATATCCACACCTTCCAGCGTCGCGCCCGAGATTTCCAGCTGCGGTGAGCGCAAATGGCTGTCCAGCGGCGGCAGCGGCGAGCCGCCTGCCTGGTCGATCCAGCCAAGCAAGTCGTACAGGCGGAAGCGGCTGTCGAAATCGGTGGCGTCCCGGTGCAGTTTCAACCCTGCGATTTCGGACAGATCGGGTTGCCCGGTGTAGCGCAGCGCGAAGGGCAGCGGTGAGGTCGAGTTCGACACTGGTGCAGGCAACGCTGGCCACGCGTCCGGCCATTGCGGCAATGCGCCATCGAGTTCGATCACCAGCCGCCGGCCCAGCGCAAGCGCGCCGTGGGCATCGAAGTTCGGCATCGGCGATTCGCCGCGCAGCGCCACGCCGACCGGTGCCAGTACCCACGTGGCTTCGTCGAAACGCAGCGGACCGTGCAGCCCGAGCGAGAACGGCAAACGCGTGTCGCCGGATTCGTAGCGCGCGGAAATGCCGAGTTTCGCAGGCACCACCGTCACTTCGTCTTCGCCCAGATGCAACGGTCCGGAGAGTTGGATCGTTGCGGGCAGCCGCCAGTCGCCGCGTTCGATGGTCAGCGGGCCGAACACGGCGACGCCTGCGTCGTTCGCGGGTCTGGTCAGCGCGACGGCGAGATCGAACGGAATCGCGGTCGGCGCATCGACATAGCGTCCCTGGATGCGGGCTTCGACCGGCTTCTGCGGATGCAGCAATGGCAGCGTCACCGTGACGCCGTCGATCCGCCAGTCGTCGTTGTCGATGCGGCCATCGACGACACGCAGGCCGTCGGTGAGCACCGGAATCTTCGTTTCTTCGCCTGGTGGGCGTTTCGCCAGCCACGCCTGCAGCGCGGGCACATCCAGCACGGGGGCGTCCAGTTCGACGCGCTCGATCACGACATTCCCGCCGCGATCGCGCAGCGTCGACCACGGCAACGCCAGCAGCACGCGTTCGGCGCGCAGGATCGCGGTCTTCGCACCAGGTTCGCGCGCGACGAGCTTGCGCACTATCAATTGCGGTTCGCCGCGCAGTCGGGCCTCGGCGTTGGTATCGGCGGTGATCTCCAGTCCGAGACTCTTGCCGGCGCGATCGAGGATCAGCGGCACCAGTTGCTTCGGCTGCAACAGCCAGGTCGCCAACAGCGAGAACAGCAACAGGACGATCCCGATCGCGATCAGCCTTCGCAGCCAACGGCGCCTGCGCCGCGTCGGCTTGGCGTCGTTGTCGGTGCTCGCCCGGGACATATCTCGTGTGTCGACGCTTATGTGCCGAGCGCTTCTGGCAGCAGTGCGTCGACGAAGGCTTCGGCGTCGAACACGCGCAGGTCCTCGGAGCGCTCGCCGATACCTGCGTAGCGGATCGGTATGCCGAACTCGCGCGCCAGCGCGAACACCACACCGCCCTTGGCGGTGCCGTCGAGCTTGGTCACGACCAAGCCGGTGACGCCTGCCGAAGCATGGAACTGACGCAGTTGCGACAGCGCGTTCTGGCCGGTGGTGCCGTCGATCACCATCAGCACTTCATGCGGTGCGGTTTCGTCGATCTTGCCGAGCACGCGCTTGATCTTGCCCAGTTCGGCCATCAGCCCCTGTTGCGTGTGCAGGCGGCCGGCGGTGTCGGCGATCAATACCTCGGTGCCGCGCGCTTTCGCTGCCTGCAGCGCGTCGAATGCGACCGACGCGGCATCCGCGTTCTGGCCCTGCGCGATCACGGTCACGCCGTTGCGTTCGCCCCAGGATTGCAATTGCGCGACCGCGGCTGCGCGGAACGTGTCGCCCGCCGCGAGCATCAGCGTGCGGTTTTCGGCCTTGAAACGATGCGCGAGCTTGCCGATGGTGGTGGTCTTGCCGACGCCGTTGACGCCGACGGTGAGGATCACGAACGGTTTGGCGTTACGGTCGATCGCCAGCGGCTTCGCTACCGGCGCCAACATCGCGATCAGGTCCGCCCGCAGCGCTTTCAACAGCGCCTGCGCATCGGCGAATTCGCGCGACTTCATCCGCTTGCGCAGCGTGTCGATCAGTTGCGTGGTGGCGGTCACGCCGACATCGGCGGTGAGCAGGGCGGTTTCGATCTCGTCGAGCAGATCGTCGTCGAGTTTCGGGTTGCGCGAAAACAGACCGCCGAAGCTGCGTGCGAAGGTGCTGTTGCGCAGGCGATCGCGCCAACCGGGCTTGCCGGGCGCGGCTGGAGTGGCCTCCTGCTGCATGGCGATCGGCGTTTCCGCAGTCGCTTCGACGACGGCCGTTTCCGCAACGGCTCCCGCGGGCACAGCCCCGGCCTGGTCTGCGGCGGAGTCTGTGGACAGCACGGTGTCGATGACGGCGTCGGCTTGCGGCGCTTCGATCGGGGGCGTCGCGTCACCGGCGGTCGCGGGTGGTTTCTTTCGGCGGAAAAAGGGGATCATCGAGAGTCGAAGAATGAGCGATGCGAATCGCGGAGATGGGCGGCACAATGCGCAGCATGTTATCACCCACGCTTTTATCGCCTGAGCCCCGGTACTCCCGATGAGCCGCCACGGCGCGAAACCGGCCTCGGCGCGTCCTCCGGGCGTCGTCCGCATCATCGGCGGCGTTTGGCGCGGTACCCGGTTGCCGGTGGCCGACCGCGACGGCTTGCGGCCGACCGCCGACCGCGTCCGCGAAACCCTGTTCAACTGGCTGCAGCCGGTGCTGCCCGGTGCCCGGGTGCTCGATCTGTTCGCCGGCACCGGCGCGCTCGGGCTGGAGGCGGTCTCGCGCGGAGCGCGCGAGGCGGTCCTGGTCGAACGTGACCCGCAGCTCGCTGAGGGGCTGCGACAGCTCGCGTCGAAACTCCCGGGCGGCGAGCGCGTGCAGGTGGTCTGCGCTGATGCCCTGACCTGGCTGCGGACCGCGCCCGGCGGCTTCGACCTCGCGTTCGTCGATCCGCCGTTCGCCGGAGACCTGTGGGTTCCGGCGCTGGCGGCGCTGGACGGCCAGTTGCTCGAAAACGCATGGATGTATGTCGAATCGCCTGTGGAGCGCGCGCCCTTGCCGGCCTCCGCCTGGCGACCGCACCGGGAGGGGCGGACGCGCGAAGTGCGTTATGCCCTGTACCGGCGTGGCGAAGCTTGAGCCGCTGTTACACTGGGCGCCGTCTTCGCCCGCGCTGATTCCCACGACGCCATGACCACGGCCGCCTCCCGAATTCCCGCTGCCAGAACAGCGGTCTATCCCGGCACGTTCGACCCGATCACCAACGGGCATCTGGATCTGGTCGAGCGCGCCGCGCCGCTGTTCGAGCGGCTGATCGTCGGTGTCGCCGAGAGCCCCGGCAAGCGGCCGGCACTGCCGCTTGCGCTGCGGGTCGAGCTGGCCCGCGATTCGCTGGCGCGCTATCCGAATGTCGAAGTCCGCGGCTTCGACTCGCTGCTCGCGCATTTCGTCAGCGAAGTCGGCGGCGGCGTACTGCTGCGCGGCCTGCGCGCGGTGTCCGACTTCGAATACGAATTCCAACTGGCCAGCATGAACCGCCATCTGATTCCGGATGTCGAAACGCTGTTCCTGACGCCGGCCGAGCAATACGGCTTCATTTCCTCCTCGCTGGTTCGCGAAGTCTCCCGCCTCGGCGGGGATGTATCGGGCTTCGTGCCATCGGCGGTCAATGCGGCGCTGCTGGCCGAATGGCGACGCAACCCCGCCTGATTCCAGCTCCGCCGCACCATCCTTCAGTTTCGTGCTCACACTTGGGATTCCCGACCTATGAACATCATCGTCCGTCTGCTGTTGATCGCTGCGCTCACCGTGCCGTTCGCGGCCTGCAAGAAAGAAGACGACGCGCCGAAGGCTGCCGACAAGGCACCGTTGACGGCGCCCACCAACGAAGATTCCGCCGCATGGAAGGCGTATGTGATCGATGTCGTCGGCCGCAACATGGAAGGCGTGACCAACCAGCCGTTCCTCTATCTGTTGCCTGCGGAAAGCTCCGCGGATTTCCAGGGCAGCTACGACCGTCTGCTCGACAAGGCCAAGTCCGATATTTCGCGCGGAATTCTGGCCGGCAACATGTTGGCGTATTCCTCGGCGTCGCTGTCCTCGACCAAGGCCGCGGACATGGTCGTGGCGGCGTTCGATGGTTTGAAACCGAACAAGCTGAAGGGCGTGAAGCTGCTGTTCATCGGCAAACCCGAAGACAGCGAGCGGGTCAAGGCTGCGGTTGCGTCGTCCGGCGTGAACTACGTCTTCGTCGAGACGAAGTGACCCACAGTCGTACGCTTCGTCAGCCTTGCGCCATTCGTCGTCGCCGCGCATGCGTTGCGACGACGGCTTGAACCGCGCATGTCGCTCAGGATCAACGCACTGTGCGTCAACTGCGATGTCTGCGAGCCTGCGTGTCCGAATCAGGCGATTTCGCAGGGCGAAACGATTTACGTGATCGATCCGGCGCGCTGTACCGAGTGCGTCGGCCATTTCGACGAACCCCAGTGCGTGGTGGTCTGTCCGGTCGAATGCATCGACCCGGACCCCACGCATCCGGAGTCGCACGACGCGCTGCTGGCGAAACTCGCACGGCTGCAGGAGCAAGACGCATGAAGATCCGACATCCGTTCGCATTCGTCTTGGCAAGCGCGCTGCTGTTCGCAGCGCCCGCGCGATCGGCCGACGATACGGCCACTGCAGCGCACCCGCCCGGCGCCGCCGTCGCCAGCGCGCATGCGCTCGCGAGCCAGGCCGGTATCGACATGCTGCGTCAGGGCGGCAACGCCTTCGACGCGGCAGTCGCGGTATCGGCGGTGCTGTCGGTGGTCGAGCCGATCTCCTCGGGTCTCGGCGGCGGCGGTTTCTTCCTGCTGCACGATGCGAAAACCGGGAAGGATATTTTCATCGATGCGCGCGAAACCGCGCCGGCTGCCGCGACGCCTGCCGCCTACCTCGACGACAAAGGCGAATTCAATCGCGATCGCGCCGAAAACGGGCCGTGGTCGGCCGGGATTCCCGGCTTGCCGGCGGGTCTGGTGTATCTGGCGACGAACTACGGACGATTGCCGCTGAAGGCCACGCTGGCGCCTGCGATCCGCATCGCCCGCGAAGGGTTTCCGGTCTATGGGCGTCTGGTGAAAGGCTATGCCAACCGGCGCGAGGTGATGGAGCGCTACAAGGGGACGCGTGCGGTATTCCTCGCCGATGGCGATACGGTGGAAGACAGCGAATTGCTGATCCAGCCCGATCTGGCGCGTACGCTAGAACTGCTTGCCCAGAAGGGTTTCGATGGCTTCTATCGCGGCACCATCGCGAAGAAACTGCTGGCCGGCGTGAAGGCCGAAGGCGGACAGTGGACTGCCGACGAACTCGCCGGTTACCGCGTGCGCGAACGCGAGCCGCTGCGCTTCGAGTACGACGGCTGGGAAGTGGTGACCGCACCACCGCCGTCGTCCGGCGGCGTTGCGCTGGCGCAGATGCTGCAGATGCTGGAGCCATGGGACCTCGCGAAACTACCGCAAGCCGAACGCGTGCATCTGACCGTCGAGGCGATGCGCCGCGCGTTCCGCGACCGCACCTTTTATCTCGGCGATCCCGATTTCGTGAAGGTACCGGTGCGTACCCTGACCAGTGCCGATTACGCCGCCGGACAGCGTTCGACGATCCATCCGGACAAGGCGACGCCCAGCGACATGCTCTCAGGCGCGCAGACGCCGATGGAAGACGACGAAACCACGCATTTTTCGATCATCGACGCCGAAGGGAATCTGGTCGCCGCGACCCAGACGGTGAATCTGCTGTTCGGTTCCGGCCTGATTCCGCCCGGCACCGGCGTGCTGCTCAACAACGAGATGGACGATTTCGCGCTCAAGCCCGGCACGCCGAATGCGTTCGGTGTGATGGGCTACGACGCCAACGCGCCGAAGCCGGGCAAGCGCATGCTCAGTTCGATGACCCCGACCTTCATGAGCTCGCCGGACCGCGTCGCTGTGCTCGGCACGCCCGGCGGCAGCCGCATCATCACCATGGTGTTGCTCGGTGCGCTGGGCTATGCCGATGGTCTGGACGCGCAGGCGGTCGCCGCGTTGCCGCGCTATCACCACCAGTGGATGCCCGACGCGATCGGTGCCGAACGCGATGCACTGCCGGACGACGTGATCGCTGCGCTGCGCGCGATGGGCCACACCGTGATCACGCCGAAGGACGGCGTCGATGGCCGCCGCTCCAGCGATACCTGGGGCAATCTGCAGACGGTGGAGTGGGACAAGCGCACCAATGTGCTGCACGGTGGCAGCGATCCGCGCAACCCGGTGGGCAAGGCACTGGTGTTGCCGGAAGCGGCAACGTCGGCGCCGTGAGCGTGGCCTCACGCCTGCCCGTGTCCATGGGCGGCGTGCGTCTGCGCGCGCTGCGTGAAGACGACGATCTTGCGGCCTTCCT
Source organism: Lysobacteraceae bacterium (assembly GCA_040079515.1). Classification (GTDB taxonomy): domain Bacteria; phylum Pseudomonadota; class Gammaproteobacteria; order Xanthomonadales; family Xanthomonadaceae; genus Lysobacter_I. The sequence continues at coordinate 64,135 of JBEBKD010000008.1, read as the reverse complement.
CGGCTACCGCAGCGACCCGCAGGTCGCGCGCTACCAGGGCTGGTGGCCGATGGACGAGGTGCAGGCGCGGGCGTTCCTGCGCGAACAGGGCGCGAATGCCGATACGGATTCCGCCGGTCACTGGCTCCAGCTCGCGATCGCGGATGCGGCGACCGATGCGCTGCTCGGCGATCTGGGCGTGTGGATGTCCCACGACCGGACCGAAGCCGAGCTGGGGATCACCGTCGCGCCAGCGTCGCAGGGTCGTGGCATCGGTCGCAATGCGATACGCGCGGCGTGCGCCCTGCTGTTTGCCGATTCCGCGGTAACCCGTATCCATGCCGATGCCGATGCGCGCAACGCGCCTTGCAGGCGCATGCTGGTGGCGGCGGGCTTCCGGGAGACCGGCACCGCCGATGTGTTCGTGAAGGAAGAAGCCTGCATCGAACATCGCTACATCGTCGAGCGCGGCCAGGCCGCATCGACAACGGAAGGAGAACTCGCATGAAGCTCTGGTCCATCCTCGGCAATTCGCAAAAACTCGACGGCGGCGCGATGTTCGGCAATGCGCCGCGCGCGGTCTGGGCGAAATGGCTCCCTCCAGACGAACAGAACCGGGTACCGCTGGCCTGTCGCGCGCTGCTCGCCAGCCCGCTCAACGGCAAGACCGTATTGTTCGAGACCGGCATCGGCGCATTCTTCGACCCGAAGATGCGCGAACGTTACGGCGTCGTCGAAGACCATCATGTCCTGCTCGATTCGCTAGCCGCCGCTGGTTTCACGCATGAAGATATTGACGTCGTGGTGCTGTCGCACCTGCATTTCGATCATGCCGGAGGCCTGCTGGCGCCGTGGCGTGACGGCCATGCGCCGGAACTGCTGTTCCCGAACGCGACGTTCCTGGTCAGCGCGGCATGCTGGGACCGCGCGCGCAACCCGCACTCCCGCGACCGCGCCAGCTTCATCCCGGAACTGCCGGCATTGCTGGAAGCCAGCGGTCGTCTGGAGATCGTCGACAGCACGCATTCGCGCGCGCTTGGCAACGCGGTGCGTTTCCATTTCAGCGACGGCCACACGCCGGGGCTGATGCTGGCCGAGATCGTCGGTCCCGGGCATATCCATGGAGACGATCACGGCGGCGTGGTGTTCTGCGCCGACCTCATCCCCGGACGGCCATGGGTGCACGTACCGATCACGATGGGCTACGACCGCAACCCCGAACTGCTGATCGACGAGAAGCGCGAATTCCTCGAAGACAAGCTCGTCCGCAACGTACATCTGTTCTTCACTCACGACCCCGGATGCGCGCTGGCGCAGGTGGTGCGCGACGACAAGGGCAAATTCTCCACGGCGCATGAGATGCCCGCGCTGCAGGCGCGACCGCTGGCGGCGTAAAGGCCGCTGCCCACAGTCCATTTCGCGGAAGTCCTCCATGACGCCCAAGATCACGTTGCTGTTCGCCTCTGTCCATGCGCTGTTGATGCTGGCGTTGGCCGCCCGCGTCGCTTTTCATCGCCATTCGCAGAAAGTCGGACTCGGCGACGGCGGCGACAGGCGGTTGATGCGAAAGATGCGCGCGCATGCGAATTTCGTCGAATACGTGCCGGTCGCATTGCTGTTGCTGGCGCTGCTGGAACTGTCGGGCCTGTCCGCGACATGGCTGTGGGCGCTGGGCGGCACACTGTTGCTCGCCCGCGTGCTGCACGCGATCGGGCTATCGCTGCATTCCGGATATTCGTTCGGGCGCTTCTGGGGTACGTTGCTGACCTGGGTCGTGTTGGCGACGATGGCGGTTGTCGGCGTGTGGCTCAGTTTGCAGTGATGCCTGTTCCCAACAGTGACGTGTAGCTGCATTGCAGATGCTGGTCCCGACCGTTGCGTGCACGCGGTGCCTGGCGGTTGATCCAATTACCTTTCACCGGTTTCTGTTTTGCCCTTGAACCGGCATAGATCGCGGATCGGGCAACGCCAACATTCGGGTTTGCGCGCTTTGCAGGTGTAGCGGCCATGCAGGATCAGCCAATGATGCGCATCCTGCAGGAATTCCTGCGGGATGCGCTTGAGCAATGCATGTTCCACTGCCAGCACGGTTTTGCCCGGCGCCAATCCAGTGCGATTCGCGACCCGGAAAATGTGCGTATCGACCGCCATCGTCGGTTCGCCGAAGGCGGTATTCATGATCACGTTCGCGGTCTTGCGGCCGACGCCGGGTAACGCTTCGAGTGCGGCGCGCATCTGCGGAACTTCGCCGTCGTGCATCTTCAGCAATTGCCGGCACATCGCGATCAAATTCGCGGCTTTCGTATTGAACAGGCCGATCGTGGCGATGTAGGGTTTCAGGCCTTCGACGCCGAGTGCGGCGATCGCCTGCGGCGTGTTGGCGACCGGAAACAGCCGGCGCATCGCCCGATTCACGCTCACATCGGTCGCCTGCGCCGACAGGATCACCGCGACCAGCAGCTCGAACGGCGTCGAATATTCGAGCTCGGTGGTGGGATGCGGGTTCAGTTCCTGCAGGCGCTCGAACACCATCCGGATATCCGTGGCGGACATGCTGCCTCGTGGTGTGCGAGCGGTTGTTTTCTTCGTCGCCATCGCTTTACTCGGACGCGGGTTTTGCGGCGGCGCGTGCTTTGGCGCGTGCCAGGGCCGCGGCTGCGGCGGGTGGCAACGATGGCGCTGCCGCAGAAGGCAGCGTGGCGGCTGCTCTGCGCTTTCGATCGCGGGCTTCGGCGCGTGCCGCCAGCCGCACTTCACGTGCGCGGTAGCGCTCGCGTGCTGCGAGCACGCGCAGTCGCTCGTTGCGTGCTGCGATGACGATGCGCATGCGCGCACGGCATTCGGCGCAGACACCCGGATTCTCTTCCGACTCGAATGCGAGCAGGCCGAGCGTCAGTGCGCGGTCGATGTCATCCGCCGCCAGCGCTTCGGCGAGCGGAGGCAGGGTGTCGTCTGTGCATGCCAGGCAGGCGGTCATCGACCGCTGAAACCCGGCTTGCGTCTTTCGAGGAATGCCTTCGTGCCTTCGCGCATGTCGTCGGTCGAGAAGATCAGGCCGAACTGCGCGCTTTCGTATTCCAGACCCTCCTCGATGCCGCATTCGCCGCCGACGTTCACGCAGTCCAGCATGCCGCGCAGGGCGAGCGGCGCAGAGGCCGCCAATTGTTCCGCGAGCTTCATCGTTTCGGCTTCGAGGTCGGCGGCCGGGACCACGCGGTTGACGATGCCCAGCGCCAGTGCGCGGACGGCGTCGACCGGTGTGCCCAGCAGGCAGAGCTCCAGCGTCGCCGCGCGACCTGCGAGGCGGAGCAGGCGCTGGGTGCCGCCGAAACCGGGAATCAGCCCGAGATTGATTTCAGGCTGGCCGACCTTGGCGGTGTCGGCCGCGATGCGCAGATGGCAGGCCATCGCCAGCTCCAGGCCACCACCGAGGGCGAAGCCGTTGATCATCGCGACCACCGGTTTCGGCATCTTCTCCATCCGCCGCATCATCCGCGTGCCGCGCAGGGAGAAATCACGGCCCTCGGCTGGACTCAGGCCGCTCATTTCTGCGATGTCCGCCCCGGCCACGAATGCTTTCGACCCGCTGCCGGTCAGCACGACCACGCGCACCGCAGGGTCCGTGGCAGCGGCGTCGAAGGCGTCATGGAGCGCGTCCAGGGTGGCCGCGTTCAGCGCGTTCAGTCGTTCGGGACGATCGATGGCGATGCGGCGGATCACGCCATGGCCTTCGACCGGGCGGTCTTCCACGAGAAGAAGCGGGGCAGGCGAAGCGTTTGCGTGTGCGGTGTCTGGGGTCATGGCGGTTTCGGTCGTGGGGGCATATCGCCCGGGCAGGTAGGGGAACTTGCATGCGTCCGGGCCGGTCAGAGGCCCGTCCTCAGTGGCGGTTAAGTGCTGTGGACAGTATCCTAGCCTGTCGTTTGAAGCGTCTACCCCGGGGCGGCCCTGCCGCCCCATTCCATGCCGGAGTCTCCCGGCAATTCCACTCTTGGAGAGTCACTGAATGAAGTTGCGTCTGCTTGCCGCCGCCACCCTTGCGGCATTGGCTTTGACCGCGGGTGCGGCCTCGGCCCAGGACACCACGTCCGAGAAGGGCAAAGTCAGCTATGCCCTCGGCTATCGCGCCGGCCTCGATATCGCCCGCGTGATCGGCAGCGGCGAACCGGTCGATATGGCGACCGTGATGAAGGCGTTCCAGGACGCCACCAGCCGCAAGGATCCAGCCGTTGCGCCGGAACAGCTGGGCGCCGCGATGCAGGCGCTCCAGGGCCGCATGGTCGCGAAAGCCAAGGCCGCGCTGGAAAAGCGCGCCGCCGAGAACAAGACCAAAGGCGACGCCTTCCTCGCGCAGAACAAGGCCAAGTCCGGCGTCAAGGTGCTGGCCAGCGGCGTGCAGTACCGGGTAATCGAGTCCGGCAATGGTGCCAAGCCCACCCAGGCCAATCAGGTCACCGTCGAATTCAAGAGCACCTTGCCCGATGGCACGGTGGTCGCCGATACCAGTATTCCGAGCGAAGGTCAGCCGGCTGGTCCGGTGACCGTGCGTCTGAGCGAGATCCCGCTGCCGGGCCTGCGCGAAGCGCTGCAGATGATGCCTACCGGCGCACGTTGGGAAGTCGTTCTGCCGGGCAGTGCCGCACACGGCACCACGGTCGATCGCGCTGGAGAGATGGCCAATCAGGTGGTGATCTTCAATATCAAGCTGGATACGGTCGGCCCGGTCGTGCCCGCACCGGCTCCAGCCCCGCCGCGCAATTGATTGTTGCGGGGATCCGCTGTCTGGCTCCCGAGATACAGACAGCCTTCGTACTGACGATCCACCCTCACGCCGGCATAGTGCCGGCGTGATGCTTTCAGCCCCTTTCGTATGACCGCCATCCGCCCTGTTCTCACTCCCTGTATCGGCGTTTGCACGCTCGATCCTGCCGGCTATTGCGACGGTTGTTTCCGCACCGGCGACGAGATCGCCGACTGGCTGTCGATGTCGGAAGGGGGGCGGGCGTACATCATGGAGATCGTGCTGCCCGCCCGCGAAATGCGGCTGGCCGAAGGCAAGCCGCTGCTGGACGCATCCGCATGATCGCAATATTGCCTGCGCTGTCCCACGCACTGCATCCGCTCGCTGCCATGCCGTCCGCCGCTCCGTGGAATTTCGAGGAATTGGCCGATCTGCTCGGCGATGCTCCGCCCGTGGAGGCTGCGGTGCTGGTCGGCCTGGTTCCGCGAAACAACGGGTTGCAGGTGCTGTTGACCCGACGCACCGACAGCCTGCGGCATCATGCCGGTCAGGTGAGTTTTCCCGGTGGCAGGATCGAAGCCGATGATCGCGACGTCGTCGCAGCCGCACTGCGCGAAGCGCACGAAGAGATCGGTCTGGCCCTTGGGCTGGCGACGCCTCTGGGCTTTCTCGATCCATTGATCACCATCACCGGTTTCCGGGTGCTGCCGGTGGTCGCGCGGATCGATCCGGACTTCGTGGCCACGCCCGATCCGGGCGAAGTCGCCGAAGTGTTCGAGGTCGACCTCGATTTTCTGATGCACCCGGACAATCTGGAGCAGGTCGCGATCGAATATCGCGGCCGCGCGCGTCACGTCCTGCAATTCCGCCAACCGCCGCAGGCGCCGCATCAGCGGATCTGGGGCGTCACCGCATCCATTCTGTTCAATCTGCGCGAACGGCTGTCGCAGGCAGGGAGCGCATGAATGCCATGAGCCACCATCGATGGGCCACGCTGATCGATGCCGAGTCGCTCGCCGGCAGTCTCGATTCGGACGATCTGCGGATTTTCGATTGCCGGTTCGCACTGATCGACACCACGGCAGGCGAAGCTTCCTGGCGCGAATCGCATATCCCGGGAGCGCAGTACGCGCATCTGGATCGCGATCTGTCCGGTCCCCATCGTGCCGGTGCCGGACGACATCCTTGGCCCGATGCCGATGCGTTCTGCGACTGGCTCGGCGGCTGCGGTGTCACGCCCGAAACGCAGGTCGTCGCCTACGATGCCGGCGACGGCGCGTTCGCGGCGCGGTTGTGGTGGTTGCTGCAAGTGCTGGGACATCGCGATGTCGCGGTGCTCGATGGCGGATGGGCGCGCTGGTCTGCGCTCGGCTTGCCCGCCGAGCGCGCACTGCCGACGGTATCGCCGACGACGTATCGAGGTGCATTCGATCATGATCGCCTGCTCGATGCGGATGCGGTCGAGGAGCGCCTCGCGGCCGGCGATCTGCTGATCGATGCGCGTGCCGCGGAGCGGTTCCGCGGCGAGGTCGAGCCGATCGATCCCATCGCCGGCCATGTGCCGGGCGCGAAGAATAGGCCTTATGCATCGAATCTGGGCGAAGGCCGCTTCAAACCGGCTGCGCAGCTCGCGCGGGAATTCGCTGCGCTGCTCGACGGGCGCGAGCCGCAGCGGGTCATCGCAATGTGCGGGTCCGGGGTGACCGCATGCCACCATCTTCTGGCGATGACGCATGCTGGTTTGCACGGCGCTCGGCTGTTCACCGGTTCTTGGAGCGGTTGGGTCGAAGACCCTGCACGGCCGGTCGCGACCGGCGATTGAATTCGAAAATGCCAAGGAGATCACAATGCAAGTCGACGACAGTCTGCTCGACGACCGCATGCTCGACAGCATGCCCAACGCGCTGATGCCGGTCGAAATCTGGCACAACCCTGCCTGCGGCACGTCGCGGAACACGCTCGCAATGATCCGGCACGTCGGCATCGAGCCGCATGTGATCGATTATGTGAATGCACCACCATCGAAACAAACGATGGCCGACACCATCGCTGCCGCCGGCTTGACGGTGCGCGAAGCGATCCGCGAGAAGGGCACGCCTTATGCCGAACTCGGTCTCGACGATCCATCGTTGTCCGACGACGCGCTGCTCGATGCGATGCTCGCGCATCCGATCCTGATCAATCGCCCGTTCGTGATCACGCCGATCGGGGTTCGTCTGTGCAGGCCTTCGGAAGTCGTGCTCGACATCCTGCCGCCCTGCGACAAGCCGTTCTCCAAAGAAGATGGCGAAGTCGTGATCGACACGGACGGCATACGGGTGCGCTGACGTCGCGCACCCGGGGCGCTTACTTCTTCAGTCGTGCCACCAGCGCATTGAGCGCCGCCTGCGTTTCCGGTTCCCACCACTGTTCGACGAAACGTTCCAGATCGATCACATCCGGCGACAGCGCTTCCACCACGGCTGCGCGGGCGATGGCGCGGGTCTGGAGCATCGGTTGGTGCGGCAATTTCAGCAGCGCGTCCAGCCATGCGACCGCGCGCGGCACGACGTGGTCGATATCGACCAGTTCATCGACCAGGCCGATCTCAAGAGCGCGTTCGGCCGTAACCATCTCGCCTGCGATCAGCAGACGTTCGGCGCGGTAGTCGCCGACCACGCGGCGCATGAGGCGCTGGATGCCTTCCGGCACCACCAGCCCGACCTGGGTTTCGTTCAGTCCGAGCGCGAACGGACGCGCCGGGTCGATGCTGCACGCCATGATCCGGTAGTCGCAGCACAGCGCGAGCACGCAGCCGCCGGCCGGCGAGTGGCCGGTGAGCGCGGCGACCACCGGGATGCGGGATTCGGCGAGCAGGCGTGCAACGCCGAAAAAGGCCTGCCAGCCTTCCAGTACCGCGCGACGGTCGTCGCCCAGCGACAGCAGGTAGGGCACGTCGAGGCCGGCGGAGAATATCTTCGGGCTGCCGGCCAGCACCACGCCCAGCACACCATCATGATAGGCGCCTTCGAGTGCGGCGATCAGTGCGCGGCACAGCTCCGGGTCGAGGGCGTTGACCGGCGGGCGCGCCAGCCGCAGACAGCGGATCGCACCGAAGTCTTCGATCTGTACCAGTGTGGAGTGGGGCGTGGGTGTTTCGATCGTTGCGGTCATCGCGTACGGGATTCGGATGGGGAGGCTTTATCATAGGCGCATGAAAGCATTTGCCTATCGCCTCGCCGCCGCTGTCGTTCTCGCTCTCGTCCTGTCGGTGCCGGTCGTCGCGCGCGACTGCCGTCCACAGGTGCGTGAGGGCTGGGTGCGGATGCCCCCCGGCGGGATGTCGACGAAAGCGATGCCGATGATGGCCGGATTCGGCCGGATCGTGAACCACTGCTCGACGCCGGCGACGATCGTATCCGCACGCAGCCCGTCGTTCGGCAGCGTCGAGCTGCACGAGACCCGGGTGGTCGACGGCGTCAGCAAAATGCGTCCAGTGCCGTCCTTGCGCCTCGCGCCGGATGGTGCAGCGATCCTCAGGCCGGGCGGGATGCATCTGATGCTGATGCGTCCGGGTGCGACGCTCAAGGCCGGCAGCAGGATCGTGATCGAATTCGAATTGGCGGACGGTGGCAAGCTGCTCGGCGAGTTCGAGGTACGCAAGCCGGAGCTTTGAGTTCGACCTTGGCCTCGTAACGCCAGGACCTGGAACCGATCATCAGGATCGCGGCTTCCGACAAGGGTTTCCCATGTGCCGATTCATCACCGCGATCCTTCCGAAAGCTGCCGATATCGCCGAAGCGTCGGCGGTATTCCGCGAGCATGGCCGGGCGTGCCACGTCTACGTCAGCGCCTCGCTTGCCGCACAAATCGGCAACGCGGAATCCATTTGCCACACGACTGCCGGACATTGCGATTGCGGCACGCCATTGGGGTCGACCGCCACCGGCGCGGCATCGGATGACCGGGGTACCCGCGAAATCGAAGTCGCACGGCTGCGGCGGAAAGGTTGGAGCGAATCGAAAATCGCACGCATGCTGGTGCAGCGCGACGAAGCCGGGGCGCGTCCCCGCGCGCCCGGCCAGGGGCAGACGAGCTTGGGCGAGTGGTGTGCGCTGATCCATGCGGTGTTGGCCTCGCCCCGTATCACATACGTCGGTTTATTGATCCACGAATATCGCGGCGACATCAACGATGAAGAAGTCGCCTTGCAAGGCCGGCAAACGGTGCGTGCGAAAGACCTGGATGAAGCGACGCTCGCTTCGATGCGAGACGATACGATTTACGAATTCCGCCGCTGATCCTGCTGCGCCGCCGGTTTCGTCGGATCAACCCATCTCCGCCGCAGCGCGTACCGCGTCCGGCAGCGGTACAGGCCGGCCGTTCGCGACTTCGATCCAGACCAGCACCGAATGGCCATCCGCGTACACGCGCCCCTCTTCGCTGACGATACGGTGGCTGAGAGTGAGACTGGTGTTGCCGATGCGTTCGGTCATCAGTTCGACGAACACCTGCCCAGGATATGGAATCGGCATCCGATAATTCATCTGCACCGCCGCCAGCAGCGGTGCGCGCGCGCCCGAGAGCCAGCCGTCGCCTGCGCTTTCGAACCAGCGAATCCGCGCCTCTTCCACATAGGTCATGAAATTCGCGTTGTTGACGTGGTTCAGCGCATCAAGGTCGCGCCAGCGCACATCGAGCGGCATGCGGAAGAGAACCAGGGGCGCTTCGTCGTCCTGAGCGTCGATTCCATTGGAGGTCTGGCTCATGCCGCGGTCTTCCTGGGTCTGGTTTTGGTGGTGGCGACTTTGCCAGCCGGTTTGGCTGGGGTTTTGGCGGCAGGCTTGGCCTTCCTCGGCGGCAGCGCGCGCTCGTCCTTCGAGATCATCGAGGCTTTCGACGCTGTCGACTTGCGTGCGGCCAGCGCAGGATCGAGCACGTGGGCGAGGAAGTGTCCGGTGTGCGATGCCGCAACCGCGACAAGTTGCTCGGGCGTGCCCTCGGCGATGATCTCGCCGCCGCGGTGACCACCCTCGGGGCCAAGGTCGATCACCCAGTCGGCGGTCTTGATCACGTCGAGGTTGTGTTCGATCACGACGATCGTGTTGCCCTCGTCGCGCAGTTTGTGCAAAACCGCGAGCAGGTGTTCGATGTCGTGGAAGTGCAGCCCGGTGGTCGGTTCGTCGAGGATGTAGAGCGTACGCCCGGTGTCGCGGCGCGAGAGTTCTTTCGAGAGCTTCACGCGCTGCGCTTCGCCGCCGGACAGCGTGGTCGCCGGTTGGCCGAGACGGATGTAGCTGAGACCGACATCGATCAGCGTTTCGAGCTTGCGCGCGATCGACGGCACCGGCTCGAACAGCTTGAGCGCGTCCTCGACCGTCATTTCCAGCACATCGCGGATACTGCAGCCCTTGTAGAGGATTTCCAGCGTCTCGCGGTTGTAGCGTTTGCCGTGGCAGACATCGCAAGGCACGTACACGTCGGGCAGGAAGTGCATTTCGACCTTGATCAGGCCGTCGCCCTGACAGGCTTCGCAGCGGCCGCCGCGTACGTTGAAACTGAAACGCCCCGGCGAATAGCCGCGCGCGCGCGCTTCCGGTACCTGTGCGAACAGTTCGCGCAGCGGCGTGAACAGACCGGTGTAGGTGGCCGGATTGCTGCGCGGCGTGCGACCGATCGGCGACTGGTCGATGTCGACGACCTTGTCGAACAGATCCAGCCCTTTCACTTCGCGGTACGGCGCCGGCTTGTGCGAGGCGCCGTTGATCTCGTTCGCGGCCAGTGCGTACAGCGTATCGTTGATCAGCGTCGACTTGCCCGAGCCGGAGACGCCGGTGACCGCGGTGAACAGGCCCGCATGCAGGGTCAGATCGACGTTCTTCAGATTGTTGCCCGACGCGCCGCGCAGCGTGAGCTTCATTTTCGGGTTGGGCTTGTGCCGGTGTGCGGGAATCTCGATGCGGCGCTTGCCGCTGAGGTATTGGCCAGTGAGCGAGCGCGGCGCCTTCAGCAGATCCTCGAACGAGCCCTGGGCGATCACTTCTCCGCCGTGCACGCCCGCGCCGGGGCCGATGTCGACGACATGATCGGCGAGACGGATCGCGTCCTCGTCGTGTTCGACCACGATCACGGTGTTGCCCAGATCGCGCAAGCGGGTGAGCGTGCCGAGCAGGCGCTCGTTGTCGCGCTGGTGCAGACCGATCGATGGTTCATCGAGCACGTACATCACGCCGACCAGACCGGCACCGATCTGCGAAGCGAGACGGATGCGCTGGGCTTCGCCGCCCGAGAGCGTGTCGGCCTTGCGTTCGAGGGTCAGATAGTCGAGACCGACATCCACCAGGAAGTTCAGGCGCTCGCGGATTTCCTTGACGATCTTGGTCGCGATCTCGCCGCGCCAGCCGGGCAGCGCAAGCGCGCTGAAGAAATCCACGGCTTCGTCGATCGGCAGGATCACGATCGATGGAAGCGCACGGTCGGCGATGAAGACATTGCGCGCGGCACGATTCAGACGCGCGCCGCCGCAGTCCGGGCAGGGGCGTTCGCTGATGTATTTCGTCAGTTCTTCTCGAACCGCGATCGATTCTGTTTCGCGATAGCGGCGTTCGAGATTCGGAATGATGCCCTCGAACTTGTGTTTGCGCTGGGTGCGGCCACCGGTATCCGTGAGGTAGGTGAAGGAGATCACTTCGCTGCCGCTGCCGTGCAGGACGGCATGCTGCGTGCTGGCTTCGAGTTCGTTCCAGTGCGTATCGACGCTGAAACCGTAGTGCTTGGCCAGCGATTGCAGCAGTTGGAAGTAATAGACGTTGCGGCGGTCCCAGCCGCGCACCGCGCCGGCCGCCAGCGACAGTTCCGGATGCACGACGACGCGGGCCGGATCGAAGAACTGGCTCACGCCCAGACCGTCGCAGCTAGGACAGGCGCCGACCGGCGAGTTGAACGAGAAGAGGCGCGGTTCCAGCTCCGGCAGCGAGTAATCGCAGACCGGGCAACTGTATTTCGACGAGAACAGCAGCGGCGCGGCCTTCGGGTCGTCGAGCGATTGCACCATCGCCATACCATCGCCCAACTTCAACGCGGTCTCGAAGGATTCGGCGAGGCGCTGCTTCAGATCGTCGCGTGGCTTGAAGCGATCGACGACGGCTTCAATGCTGTGCTTCTGGCGCAATGCCAGCGGCGGTACTGCATCGATCTCATACAGCACGCCGTCCACGCGCACGCGCACATAACCCTGCGCCCGCAATTGCTCGAACACCTGCGCATGCTCGCCCTTGCGCTCGCGGATCACCGGCGCCAGCAACATGTAGCGCTGCTCGCCGGTCTTGCTGTCGTTGCCGAGCGCGAGCACCTGGTCGACCATCTGGCTGACGGTCTGCGCTTCCAGAGGGAAATGATGGTCCGGGCAGCGTGGCGAGCCGACGCGTGCGTACAGCAGGCGCAGGTAGTCGTAGATTTCGGTGATGGTGCCGACGGTCGAACGCGGATTGTGCGAGGTCGATTTCTGTTCGATCGAGATCGCCGGGCTCAGACCTTCGATGTGATCGACATCCGGCTTCTCCATCACGCTCAGAAACTGGCGCGCATAGGCCGACAGCGACTCGACGTAACGGCGTTGGCCTTCGGCGTAGATGGTGTCGAACGCCAACGAAGATTTGCCCGAACCGGACAGGCCGGTGATCACGATCAGCTTGTCGCGCGGCAGATCGAGATCGATGTTCTTCAGATTGTGGGTACGCGCTCCGCGGATGCGGATGGTGTCCATGGCCATGGTGCGGGGGGATATCCTGGCGGTAGGGGATGCCGATGCGCTCCGGGAGATGGTGCCGGGTGACGCGAAAAGCAATCCTCAAGCGTACCGAGCTCGCCCGGTCAGGGCAAACATCCATGCCCAGCGAATGGCTGGCTGGCCCTTTTCGCATGGACCACTATCAGAACAAGCAGGGGTAGTGTGGTCCGGAATGAGCTACGGTCAGGTAGCTCTCCCCCCCTTTTAAGTTCGGGAACTTCCCGGTGGGACACTTTTGTCTCTTGCAACCTATCTGCTACAGCCAAGTTGACAGGCGGCGTTTAGCCGATGCCGGAGCAAGGGGGCGACAGTGTTGGTCAAATATGCGTCATTGAGGCTTGGGTTGCCTGATCTGCTGGTTCGTTCAGGGCAGACAAATCTGGCCTTCGTATGTCGTAGACGTTTCTGCGGCATCCAGATCGAAAACAGTACTGAAGCGCAAAGTGCCTGTCGCACCGGTCAATTCCCCGCTGCCTTCGATCAGGGTCAGTAAAGCGACGGCATCCCCCCGCCCGATGCTGTCGATCAACGCTGCATATTTAAAAGTCATTCCGCCGCGCCTGTTGCGCACCCGCCCCTCGAATTCGCCATCAGAAGTTCCACCGAGAACGCCGGAAATCGGAAAGTCGGGCGTGCCGGCGACACGGGTGACAGCATTGAGCGCCGTCCCGTTCATGGTTCCCTTGAAATTCACTATCGAGCATTGCTCTAGCGGGGAATTGCAGGAATTTCCTTCGATTCTGACCTGCTTGTATGTGCCGAAAGCCGGAAAACAATGCGGTGCAGCATTGACGCTACCGGCGGTTACCAAGACCGCGATAGCGAGATGGGCGCGATATGACTTCTTCATGTCCGTTTTCTCCATTGGAAAGTATTGAAGCGCTATGAGGAACAAATGTCGCTACGGATCTTCCGTGCCCGTGATGGATATGGTCTCTCTCTCCTTTCGTGAATCGTCGATGTTTCTATGATGGCAATCGTGCCATTGAAATGAAAACCGAATCAGCTTCACATGCTGACGGGAATCCACCTCATGATCTACGCGGCGGTCCTGGTTGCTTCGGCTGCACGATGCAGCTGGCGCTGAGTGAGGTACTGCTACCGTGCGCTGTTTTCATCAGATCGGCCTGATCCGTTTCATTTCAACAATTCGAAACGCATCGCCGCGCCTTCCGGTGGCGGAATGGCACCCTCCACCGGCGTGCCGTCGGTGTTCTGCCCCCAGCCTCGGGTGTCGATGACCGCCGGACTGATGCCGTTCAGGATCAGCTGCACCTTCAGTGCTTCTGCGCGCTGTTTGGACAGGAACATGTCGTTGCCGGTGTCGGCCGTTGCGACCACAGGGCCGACAATCAGTAGCCGTGTCCCCGCAGGTGCGCTGCGGATGGCGTCGGCGGCCTGGACGACCAGGGCAAGACTGTCGTTGCTGACCTCCCCGCTGCCGGGTTTGAATTGCACGGGCATCTGGTTCAGGCTCTTGGCCAGAGCCTCGGGCGAGAGCTTCGCCGGCTTTGCGACGGGGTCCGCCGGTAGTTCGAACAATCCCTGCAGGCGCGCACCGGGGAATGCCTGTTCGGCCGCTGCGCGGAGCGCGCGGCGCTGGTCGAGACTGGGATTGCCGCTGAGCACGACGGTATTGCCTTCAAAGCTTACGGCGGCGCTGGTGACCGTCGCGAAGGCTTTCATGAATTCCGCAAGCCCCGGCAGCCACGGCGCCGGGCGTGCCACATTGTCCATCAGGATGTCGCCGCCGGCGCGGTTGGGGCCGTAGGCTGCGAGCAACGCCTGCTCGATCTTGGCTTTCGTCGCGGCGTTGTCGACGGTGCCGTCGAAACGGATCCGGCTGCTGTTGTCGACCACGCTCAGCATCGCATCGAAGGGTTCGCGTTCGATGGTCGGCGCCTTGGCGGCCGGTGCTGGTGCGCGGTTGCAGGCAGCGATGGCGACCGTCGCGAGCAGGATCAGCAGCAGATTGCGGATGTGGCCGGAACGGGAAAAGAGCGGATCTGCCATCGGAGTCTCGCGAGGAAAAGTGAATGAGGGGATGTCCGGCCGGTTGCCGGAAACCTCCCCCTGCGCGAAGCAGGGGGAGGGTGTTGCGGTGTCGCGTGTTGCCTGTACCGGCTTACTTCTTGGCAGCCTTGGTCGACGTGTAGGTGATCGACACGTCGTTCGAGCACTCGGCGGTGCCCTGGTTGCAGATCTTGTACGTCATGGTGCCGGTGCCGATGATCCGGAAGTTGTCGGTGAACGTGTAATTATTGCGACGGCTGTTGTAGATCAAGCCGTTGCGGTAGATGTCCACCTGCCTCTTGCCGTGTTGCCAGGTCAGGGTCACCTTGGTCTTGTGATTGGCCAACTGTTCGACCGTGGCGGCCTGCTTGTACGGGTAGTTCGCGTCGACGAAGCTGGGGTACAGCGAGATGCCCGCTGCAGCGCTGAATCCACGGATATACACGTACCAGGTGCCGCTCTGCGGCGCCGGGAAGAAGCAGGTTTCGTCATTGCCGAAGCGGAACGGACGGCAGTCGTACAGACTGGTGGTCGGCTCGGAGGCGCGACGGACGTACATGTCGCCATCGCCCGTGCCGCCGTACGTGGCCAGCAGCAGGTAGCTGGCGCCGTTCGGCACTTCCAGCTGATAGCGGACCCATGCGCCTGCAGCGACGCTGATGCCGGTGACGGCGACGCCATTCTGCAGTTCGATGGCCGGCGGCGGCGGTGGGGCGGGCGGCGGATCGGACGGCAGCGGGTTGGTGCCGTTGGCCACCAGGACGGCGGCATGGGCATCGACGATACCGGTACCGCAGGGCACGGCGTAGCTGCAACCACCCGGGAATCCACCATTGGCATAGGCGGTGTTCTCGATGATCTTCTTCACCTGCGCCGGGGTCTTCGGCGTTGTGGAGGCCGACTGGATCAGCGCCACGATACCGGCAACGTGCGGAGCTGCCATCGAGGTGCCTGCATTCCAGGCGTAGCCCTCAGCGCCTTGGGTGGTGAGACCGAGGTTGTAGGTCGACAGAATGTTGTCTGCAGCGGGATTGAAACCGCTGCCGCCCGGTGCGGCAACATCGACAACAGGGCCGTAGCTCGAATACGAAGCCTTGGTGCCGGTCGGGCCGACCGCCGAAACCGCGATCACGTTGTTACAGCTCGCGGGCGTCAGGTTCTGGGCATCGCCACCGGAGTTGCCGGCAGCCACGACGACCGTCGTACCGCGAGCAACCGCTGCGTCGATGGCCGTTTGCCACGCCGTGCTGCACGCACCGCCGCCGCCGAGGCTGAGGTTGATCACTTCAGCCGGGTTGGCATTGGCGGGCACACCGGCAACGGTTCCACCCGAAGACCAGGTGATCGCGTCGATGATGTCGGAGGTGAAGCCGCCGCCTACGCCGAGTACGCGTACCGGCAGGATCTTGGCATCCGGCGCAACACCGGCCGTGCCGGCGCTGTTGTTGGTCTTGGCCGCGATGGTGCCGGCGACGTGGGTGCCGTGCCAGCTGCTGTCGTAGTAGTAGTCGTAGTCGCCCGGGTCGTTCGGGTCGGCGTCGCGACCGTCGCCGTCGGCAGCGGTCGGGATATCCCCGATGAAGTCGTAGCCCGGGACCAGCTGACCCGCGAACTCGGTGTGCGGGGTGATGCCGGTGTCGAGCACGGCGACCACGGTGCCGGCGCCCTTGGTGATGTCCCATGCCGGTTCGGCATTGATGCCGCCGGGGCCGTTCTTGTAATGCCATTGCTGCGCGTACAGCGTATCGTTCGGCACGAACAGACGCTTCATCCGGACGTCCGGATCGACCGCCAGCACGTTCGGGTCCTGCATCAGTTCAACCATCAACTGCTTGCTTTCGGCAAGGCCGAGTTTGCGGTCGGTGACGATCACCTCGGAGCCGGTGGACAGCGTGCGCAGTCCGTTGACCGCAAGACCGAGCTTGGTCGAAGCAGTCGAGAATTTGTTCCGGATCGAGGCTTTGGCCGAGCTGGAGTTGTCGCGGTAGGTGACGATGAAGCGGTCGTACAGTTCTTCCTGTGCGGCCGCGCGGGTGGTGACCGACGCCTTGTTGACGATCGGCACTCGGCTGCCCGACCACGCCACGGGGGCGACGATGGCGGCCGCAGCGATGGCGAGCGCAGTGAGTTTCAGGGCATTGTGTTTTTGGGGTCGAATCATGTTGCACAGCTCCTTCATGCGTGGTGTCTGCACAATTCGGGCAGACGTCGTTGAAGCGGACCTACTGGATAAGCCGACGATGTACCGACGGCGGTTGAACCGTCCCCCTGTGGTGATGACTTCCGACCGTGGGACAGGGTAGTGCGGCCATCGGCGGACGCCGGCGACCGGAGAGAGTTCATCTTGTGGCTTCGGGCGCGGGCCGGAGCCCGCGAGCGACAGCCATGAATTGCCGCGATCTGTGCGGCGCGTTCGTTGTCCGCCAGCTGCGGAGTCGGCTTCTAAGCCGTAATGAAGCGATTGCCCAGCGGGCTTCGGAATCACTCGCATGCATCGAAATAAGAACTCCTTTTGCGCGATTGCGGAAACAGGCTCAAGCCGTACCGCCGACATAAGCGGCATGGCAATGCATCGACAGTGGCTGCCCCCCTGTGTCGCCGCATACCTGCTTACAAACCTGAACCGAGGCTATCCTCACGCTCCGCCTGTGACAAGTGCCCAGAGATGGCTGGGATAAAGGGTAGGGATTTTCTGCTGTAGTACGTCTTTTGTGCCTCGCGGCGGCCATTCTCGCCCTGCATGGCCTCCGAACAAGGCCGGGGCGGCCGTTTCCGTGCCGTCCCAGAGCTTGCGATGGCTCCCGTAAGTCATTAAAATCCCGCCTCTTTCCGTCCGCTTGGACGGTTGCAAGTGCGGCACGATCCATCCAATAACTACAGAGGAATCCCATCCATGTACGCAGTTCTGGTCACAGGCGGTAAGCAATACCGCGTGATGCAAGGCGAGACGCTCCGCGTCGAGCTGCTCGAAGCCGAAGCCGGCAGTGAGATCAAATTCGACAATGTCCTGATGCTGGGCGACGGCGAGGGCGTGACCCTCGGCGATGCGCTCAAGGGCGCCAGCGTGACCGCGACGGTGCTCGGCCACGGCCGTGCCGACAAGATCCGCATCGTCAAATTCCGTCGTCGTAAGCACCATCGCAAGCAGATGGGCCATCGGCAGCACTACACCGAAATCCAGATCACCGGCATCGCCGGTGGCAACAAGTAAGGAGAAGCCGCCATGGCACATAAAAAGGGCGTAGGTTCCTCGCGCAACGGCCGCGACTCCAACCCGAAATATCTCGGCGTGAAGCTGTTCGGCGGCCAGTCCGTCGATGCCGGCAACATCATCGTCCGTCAGCGCGGTACCCAGTTCCATCCGGGTTCGGGCGTTGGCCTCGGTCGCGATCACACCCTGTTCGCGCTGGTCGACGGCAAGGTGGAGTTCTCGGTCAAGGGTCTGAAAAAGCGTCGTACGGTCAGCGTTGTCTGATCTTCGCCGCTAATCCGCGAGAGCCCCGCTTCGGCGGGGCTTTTCGTTTCTGAGCCTGGACGGTCGCTACTCCCCGGCTTCACATATCACTGTCAGAATCGCGTCAATCACCAGCGGAATGCCATGAAACTCGTCGACGAAGCCGAAATCAATGTGACTGCCGGCAACGGCGGCGACGGCTGCGTTGGTTTCCGGCGCGAAAAATTCATTCCGCTGGGCGGCCCGGATGGCGGCGATGGCGGCAGCGGCGGCAGCGTCTGGATCGAAGCCGACGAAAATCTCAACACACTGGTCGATTTCCGCCATCAACGTGCGTTCCGCGCCCAGCGCGGCGAGAACGGCATGGGCAGCCAGCGCTACGGCAAAGGTGGCGACGATCTGACCGTCACCGTGCCGGTTGGTACCGTGATCATCAATGTCGAGACCGACGAAACCATCGGCGACCTGACCCGTCACGGCCAGCGCCTGCTGGTCGCGCAGGGCGGCAAGGGCGGCCTCGGCAACATGCATTTCAAGAGCTCGGTGAATCGTTCGCCGCGCAAGGCGCTGCCGGGCCTGCCGGGCGAAGAGCGCAGGCTCAAGCTGGAATTGAAGCTGCTGGCCGATGTCGGCCTGCTCGGCTTTCCGAACGCCGGCAAGAGCACCTTCATCCGTGCGGTATCGGCGGCGACGCCGAAGGTAGCGGACTATCCCTTCACTACGCTGTATCCGAATCTGGGCGTGGTCAGCGTCGAGCCGCACCGCAGTTTCGTCATTGCCGACATTCCTGGTCTCATCGAAGGCGCTGCCGACGGTGCTGGTCTGGGCAGCCTGTTCCTGCGCCATGTGCAGCGCACGCGTTTGCTGCTGCATCTGGTCGACATGGTGCCGATGGAGGGTGGCGTGGAGGCGACGCCGGCCGAGCAGGTGCGCGCGATCGAGCATGAACTGCAGAAATACGACCCCGCGATGCTCGATAAACCGCGTTGGCTCGTGTTGAACAAAGCCGATCTGATGTTCGAGGACGAAGCGCGCGCGTTGGCCGAACAGGTCGTCGCTGAACTCGGCTGGATCCAGCCGTGGTTCTTGGTATCGGCGCTATCGCGCGACGGCACCTGGCCGATCATGTTGGAAATCCAGAGCTTTTTCGATCGCTTGCGCGAAGAACAGCTTGAAGCCGAGGCGGAAATCGCGGCGACGATCAAGACCGATCATGCAGATTGAAATCGTCCGCGATCTTGCGCGTACATCTGCCGGTCTGTCGCGCGCAACAAAAAACCCGGCCGAAGCCGGGTCTGCATTGTCCATAGAAAACCCGGCCAAAACCGGGTTTTCAACAAATATCGACCTGAAGCGATCAGGCGGCCTTGATGGCCTTGATGCGTGCCGTCAGGCGGCTCTTGTGACGCGCAGCCTTGTTCTTGTGGATCAGGCCGCGCGCACTGAAGCGGTCGAGAATCGGCTGGGCGACGGCGAAAGCGGCTTCGGCGCCGGCAGCGTCGTTGGCGTCGAGGGCTTTCAGCACTTTCTTGACAGCGGTGCGGAGCATGGAGCGCTGAGCGGTGTTGCGCGCGTTGCGCACGACGGTCTGCTTGGCGCGCTTCTTGGCGGACTTGATGTTGGCCACGGTGGAATCCTGGGGTTATCGGTTGGGTCGGGAGGTTTGGAACCGAGCGGTTCTTTACGCTGCCCGATCGCATGTATTGAGAGGGCAGGCCGCCGCTATGCGGACAGCTAGACAGAAAATTATGGGGGATTCAGTGGGTTGGGTCAACTGTGCGACACGAGGGGTCGCGCCATGAGCGTTTCCGACCCCAAACCGGCACCCCGGGGTGGATTGCTGAGATCCACGTCGATCTTCAGCGCCATGACCCTGCTGTCGAGGATCGCCGGCTTCGCCCGCGATGCCCTGCAGTCCCGGCTCTTCGGCAGTTCGGCGGCAATGGATGCTTTCGTCATCGCCTACCGTATTCCCAATTATCTGCGTCGGATCTTCGCCGAGGGCTCGATGCAGATGGCCTTCGTGCCGGTCCTGAACGAGATCCGCGAGCGTGGCGATCAGGCGGCGCTGAAAGAATTCGTCGACCGCATGGCCGGGGCGCTGTTCGCGGTGGTGTTCGTGGTGGCGGGGCTCGGAATGCTGGCCGCCTCCCTGATCGCTGCCATCTTCGCGCCCGGCTCCATGGACGAACCCGAGAAGTTCGACCTGATCGTGCAGATGCTGAGGATCACGTTCCCTTACCTCGTGTTCATCTCGATGATGGCCCTCGTGGCCTCGGTGTTGAACAGCTTCGGCAAGTTCGCATTGCCTGCTGTGACTCCTGTACTGCACAACCTCACCGTGATCTCGGCCATGCTGTGGTTGGCGCCGCATTTCGAAGTTCCTGCCAAAGCGCTCGCGTGGGGGGTCTTGGCGGCTGGCATCCTGCAACTTGCGGTCCTGTGGCCTGCGTTGGGTCGGTTGGGCCTGCGGCCGACGCTGAAACCGGGTTTCTCGAATCCCGATGTGCGCCGGGTCGCCAAACTGATGGTGCCGACGCTGTTTTCGTCTTCGGTTGCACAGCTGAATCTGCTGGTCGGGACGATCTTCGCATCGGTGCTGGCGACCGGCAGTCAGACGTGGCTGTATCTGTCCGACCGGCTGGTCGAATTTCCGCTGGGTTTGTTCGGGGTGGCGATCGGAACGGTGATCCTGCCGCATCTCTCGCGTCGCCACGCCGCGACCGATGCCGAGGGCTATTCGGCCGCGCTCGATTGGGGCCTGCGGCTGGCGCTGCTGGTCGGTGTACCGGCCGCATTGGGGTTGCTGCTGCTGGCGGAGCCACTGACTTCGGTGGTCTATCAAGGCGGAAAGTTCACCGCACACGACACCCGGATGGCAGCGATCAGCCTCAGCGCGATGAGCCTGGGCATTCCGGCTTTCATGCTCAGCAAGGTGCTCTCGCCGGCGTTCTACGCCCGTCAGGACACCAAGACCCCGATGCGTGCGGCGATCTACACGGTCATCGCCAACGTGGTGATGACGATCGCGTTCACCTTGCCGCTGTGGCTGAACAGGATCGACGGTGCGCATGGCGGGATTGCGCTGGCCACTGGCTTGGCCGGGATTTTCAACGCCACGTTGCTGTGGCGGTATCTGCGCCGCGACGGTCTGCTGTGCCCGCAGCCCGGTTGGGCCCGGCATGTGATCCGGATCGCGAGCGGTTGTGTCGCGATGACTGCCGTGGTGCTTGGAATCTCGCATGCGGTCGGCGATTGGACCGCCATCGCCAGCCCTTGGCATCGCGTTGGCTGGCTGTTGGCAGTGGTCGCCGCGGGGGCCTTGGCCTACGGTGTCACCTTGATCGCGATGGGATTGAGGCCGCGGGACCTGCGCCATTGAGGTCAGAGAGGCCAGAACCGGCCGCGCCTCGCTATACTTCGGAATTCATTGAACTTTGACTGTTCGCGCCTCCGGCCGGGCAGTACGGACCCGGATGACTGAACTGTTCCGCGACCTCGACGGCGGGCCGCTGTGCCCGGACGGCAGCGTGGTTTGCATCGGCGCCTTCGATGGCCTGCACATCGGCCATCGTGCGTTGGTGGGCCATGCGGTCACGCGCGCTCGCGCGCTTGGCGTGCCTGCGGTCGCGCTGAGTTTTGAACCGTTGCCGCGCGAATTCTTCGCCGGTGGCGCTTCGCCGCCGCGGTTGCAGTTGCCGCGCATGAAGTTGCGTACGTTGTCCGCGCTCGGCATCGATCATGTCGGTCTGCTGCGCTTCAACGCGGCGCTTGCCAGCTGGTCGCCCGAGGATTTCGTCGAGCGGCTGTTGGTCGCGCGGCTGCGGACACGTGAAGTCTGGGTCGGCCCCGATTTCCGCTTCGGCCGCGCCCGCGCCGGCAATCTCGATCTGCTGCAGCGGATGGGCGACGAGCTCGGATTCGCTGCCCATACGATCGCGCCGGTCGAACTCGACGGCGCGCCGGTGTCCAGCACCCGTATCCGTATCGCATTGCAGAGCGGCGATTTCGCCACAGCGGCGCGGTTGCTCGGCAAGCCGTATTCGATCGCCGGACGGGTGGTGCACGGCAAGCAACTGGGGCGTACGCTCGGTTATCCCACCGCTAATCTGCGTTTCGCCAACAAGACACCTGCGCTGCGTGGCATTTATGCGACCTGGGTACATGGTGTGGGTGCGACGCCTTGGCCGTCGGTATCCAGCTTCGGCACGCGCCCCACCGTGGACGGCAAAGAGCCGTTGCTGGAGGCGCATCTGTTCGATTTCGACGGCGACCTTTACGGCAAGCTGATCGAAATCGAATTCGTCGCGCGCCTCCGCGACGAGGAGAAATTCCCTGACCTGCCGGCCCTGGTCGTGCAGATGGACCGCGACGCAGCGCAGGCGCGGCATATCCTGATGAAAACGACCGAACGGGCCACCGCGTGAGCGATCAAGACAGCACGACCGACAACCAGCGCTACAAGGCCACGATTCATTTGCCGGCCACCGGGTTTCCGATGCGCGGCGATCTTCCCAAGCGCGAGCCGGACACGCTGGCCCGCTGGGAACGCGAGCGGCTTTACGCGCAGCTGCGTGAGAAGGCCAAGGGCCGTCCGACCTTCGTGCTGCACGACGGTCCGCCGTACGCCAATGGTGCGATCCATCTTGGCCACGCAGTCAACAAGATCCTCAAGGACATCATCGTCAAATCGAAGACGATGGCGGGCTTCGACGCACCGTATGTGCCGGGCTGGGATTGCCACGGTCTGCCGATCGAACTGGCGGTCGAGAAGAAGCACGGCAAGGTCGGCGTGAAGCTGGACGCCGCGGAGTTCCGCGCGAAATGCCGCGAGTACGCCAACGAACAGATCGACATCCAGCGTCGCGATTTCAAGCGACTGGGCGTGCTCGGCGATTGGGAGAATCCGTACCGCACGCTCGATTTCGCGTTCGAAGCCAATGAAATTCGCGCGCTGGCGAAAGTCATCGAGAACGGTCATCTGCTGCGCGGCGTGAAGCCGGTCTACTGGTGCTTCGATTGCGGCTCGGCGCTGGCCGAGGCCGAGATCGAATACGAAGACAAACAGTCGCCGGCCGTGGACGTGGCCTATGCCGCGCGCGATCCGCATGCGCTGGCAGCGAAGTTCGGCGTCGGTATCGACGAGGATGTCGCTGTCGCCGTACCGATCTGGACGACAACGCCGTGGACGCTGCCCGCATCGCTGGCGGTGTCGCTCGGTCCGGATATGGAGTATGCGCTGGTCGAAGGCCCCGCACGTGACGGCAGGCGTCAGTTGCTGGTGCTCGCCGAAGCGCTGGTCGCCAAAGCACTGCAACGTTACGGCGTGGAAAACGCGGCTGTACTTGGTCGCGCGCACGGTGCCGCGCTGGAAGGCGTTGTTCTTGCGCATCCGTTCTATTCCGAACGCGATATCCCGCTGATCCTCGGCGACCACGTCTCCGCCGAAGACGGTACCGGCGCTGTGCACACCGCGCCCGGTCACGGCCAGGAAGACTTCGCGGTCGGCCTGAAATACGGTTTGATCGAACGGTACACCGCAGCGCAGCTGAATCCGGTCGACGGCCGCGGCGTCTACCTGCCATCGACACCGCCGCTGGGTGAGATCGTGCTGGCCGGCATGCACATCTGGAAAGCCAACGAAGTCGTCGTTGAAGCGTTGCGCGGTATCGGTGCGCTGCTGGTGCATCACGAGATCCGCCATAGTTATCCGCATTGCTGGCGTCATCACAAACCGGTGGCATTCCGGGCTACGCCGCAATGGTTCGTGTCGATGACCCAGGCGAATCTGCGCGACGACGCGCTGGACGCGATCAAACAGGTCGAGTGGTTCCCGGGCTGGGGTCAGGCGCGTATCGCCGGCATGATCGACGGACGTCCCGATTGGACGATCTCGCGCCAGCGTACTTGGGGCGTGCCGATCGCGCTGTTCGTGCATCGCGAAACCGGCGAACCGCATCCGAATTCTCCTGCACTGATGCGTCAGGTCGCCGAGCGCGTCGAACGCGAGGGCGTCGATGCGTGGTATACGCTGGATGCCGCCGACCTGCTCGGCGGACAGGCGGGCGAGTACGACAAAGTCACCGACATACTGGACGTGTGGTTCGATTCCGGCGTCACCCACGAGTGTGTGCTCGCGCAGCGTCCGCAGGACGGTCTGCGCAAGCCGGCCGACCTGTATCTGGAAGGTTCCGACCAGCATCGCGGCTGGTTCCAGAGCGCGATGCTGACCGGGATCGCCATCGACAAGGCCGCGCCGTATCGGCAGTGCCTGACCCACGGGTTCACGGTCGACGAACACGGCCGCAAGATGTCGAAGTCGCTCGGCAACGGCATCGAACCGCAGGACATCATGAAGACGCTGGGCGCCGACATCCTGCGCCTGTGGATCGCGTCCGCCGACTACACCAACGAAATGTCGCTGTCGCAGGAAATCCTCAAGCGCAACGCCGACGCTTACCGCCGCCTGCGCAACACCGCGCGCTTCCTGCTCGGCAATCTGCACGGTTTCGACCCGGTCGTGCATCTGCTCGCGCACGAGGACATGCTCGCGCTCGACCGCTGGATCGTGCATCGCGCCGATGCGCTTCAGCACCAGATCGCGAATGCCTATCGCCGCTACAACTTCGCCGAGATCGCGCAGGCGCTGATCAATTTCTGCAGCATCGATCTGGGTTCGCTGTATCTCGATGTGACCAAGGATCGTTTGTATACGATGCGCGAAGATTCGCGCGGCCGACGCAGCGCGCAGAGCGCGATGTACCGGATCAGCGAAGCCTTCGTGCGTTGGATCGCGCCGATTCTGAGCTTCACCGCCGATGAGATGTGGCAGCATCTACCGGGTGAACACGAAGACAATGTGCTGTTCGCGACTTGGTATGACGGGTTGGCTCCACTGCCGATGGATGCGCCGTTGAATGGCGAGCGTTTCGATCGTCTGCTTGCGCTGCGCGAACAGATCGCGAAGACGCTGGAGCCGATGCGCGCCAGCGGCGAGATCGGCGCCGCACTCGATGCTGAAATCACGATCCACTGCGATGCTGAAGCCTTCGCTTGGCTGTCGCCATTGGCAGATGAGCTGCGGTTCTTCTTCATCAGTGGCGACGTGACGGTGGCGCAGGGTATCGATGCGGTTTCAGCGATCGTCAGCGCTAAGCAAAAATGCATCCGTTGCTGGCACCACCGTGCCGATGTCGGCGCGAATTCCGAACACCCAGAGATCTGCGGCCGCTGCGTGAGCAACGTCGAAGGGCCGGGTGAAGAAAGGAAGTGGTTCTGATACTCCCTCATCCGGCGCTTCGCGCCACCTTCTCCCGGTGGGAGAAGGGAACAGCAAGGTTCAGCGCACGATGACTCAAACCCATAAACCCAACGCCCTCATCTGGCTGCTGCTGTCTGCGGTGCTGATCGGCCTCGACCAATGGTCCAAGCATTGGGTGCTGACCAGCCTGCCCGAGTACCAGCCGGTGACGGTGATCGAGGGCTATTGGAACTGGTTCCGCAGTTACAACACCGGCGCTGCGTTCAGTTTTCTCGCCGATGCCGGAGGCTGGCAGAAATATGTGTTCGCCGCGCTCGCGGTGTGCATCAGCGGCGTGCTTGCGTTCTGGCTGTCGCGCACTCCGCGTGGGCACTGGCGCGAGGCCTTGCCGTTCTCGCTTGTGATCGGCGGCGCGCTGGGCAATCTGATCGACCGGTTGATGCACGGCCACGTTGTCGACTTCATCCAGTGGCATTGGAAAGAGGTCTATTACTACCCGTCGTTCAATATCGCCGACTCGGCCATCGTGTGCGGCGCCATCGTGCTGGTGTTGTTCGGCGTGTTCAGCAATCGCGGCAAGAAAGCGGTGGAAGGGGGATAATTCCGCCATGGACATCATCCTCGCCAACCCCCGCGGCTTCTGCGCTGGCGTCGACCGTGCGATCGAAATCGTCAAACGCGCGATCGAAACGCTCGGCGCGCCGATCTACGTCCGCCATGAAGTCGTCCATAACCGGTTCGTGGTCGAAGACCTGCGCCAGCGCGGTGCGGTGTTCGTCGAAGAACTGGATGAAGTGCCGGACAACGCGACCGTGATCTTCAGCGCCCATGGCGTGTCCCAGGCCGTACGCACCGAAGCCACGCGCCGCGGCCTCAAAGTCTTCGACGCGACCTGTCCGCTGGTGACCAAGGTACATCTGGAAGTAGCCCGCCACTGCCGTGCCGGCCGCGACGTGGTGCTGATCGGCCACGCCGGGCATCCCGAGGTCGAGGGCACCATGGGCCAATGGCTGGCCGAAGCCGGTACCGGCAGCATCTACCTGATCGAGGATCTGGACGACGTCGAGCATCTGCAGATCGCGCAGCCGCATAACTTCGCCTACACGACCCAGACCACGCTGTCTGTGGACGACACCCGCGGGATCATCGATGCGCTTCGCGCCAAGTATCCGGAGATGCAGGGGCCTCGTAACGACGACATCTGCTACGCCACCCAGAATCGCCAGGACGCCGTGCGCGAGCTGGCCGAACGCTGCGACCTGGTGCTGGTGGTCGGTTCGCCCAACAGTTCCAACTCCAACCGCCTGCGCGAACTGGCGGAGCGGGAAGGCGTAGAGGCCTATCTGATCGATGGCGCCGACGAAATCGACTCGCACTGGGTCGAGGGGCGCCGGCATATCGGCGTCACCGCCGGCGCTTCCGCTCCCGACGTGCTGGTGCAGGGTGTCATTGCCCGCTTGCGGGAATTGGGCGCCGGGGCGGTTCGGGAGCTGGATGGCAAGCCCGAGGACATGGTGTTCGCACTGCCCAAAGAGCTGCGGGTGCAACTGGTCGATTGACCGCAACCGCCCTGAAAACTAGAATTGCAGCGCAACGCCGGAATAGCTCAGTTGGTAGAGCGCGTCATTCGTAATGATGAGGTCGTAGGTTCGATTCCTATTTCCGGCACCATGCCATGAGCACCACACCAGGCAAGTGGAACAGGCGACACGTCAGTTTCCAGTCGGTTTACGAACAAAAGCCCCGCAATCGCGGGGCTTTTGTTTCCAGCGCCGGAAGATCCGGACTCGCCCGGATCGTTCAGGTCATACGAGCGTTACGGTCCTGCGATGCCGGTGATGAAGTTGCGGATCGTGGCCTGCGAGACGCGGGTGTAGATGCCGAACAGATTCGGTCGCGCACAGCCGGTGCCCCAGCTGACGATGCCGGTCAGCACCGAACCGCGAGCCAATGGACCACCCGAATCGCCCTGACACGTGTCGATACCACCGCTGTCGCGGCCAGCGCACAGCATGCTGGTCGTGATCTGGCCGTTGTAGGAGTTGGCGTCGTTGCAGTTGGTCCGATTCACCAGCGGAAGCGAGACTTTCCTGAGATTGATCGGGAAGCTGCCGCCTTCCGTCAATGCACCCCAGCCGGTGGCCAGCAGGCTGGTGCCCACGGCGGGGTCGATCGTCGCCAGCGACGCCAGCGGAATGCCGGTGGCGGATGTGGAGAGCTTCCAGACTGCGACGTCGTTGTTGAAAGTGCCGGAATTCCAGCTCGGATGGATCGAGATGCTCAGCACGTTGCGGCGCACGCCGGTGCCGTCCAGGTTGCGGGTGCCGGTCAGTACCTGCACTTGGCCGGCGGTGACGAAGTCGCTGCAATGCGCTGCGGTGACGACGTAGTTCGCTTTGTACAGCGTACCGCCGCAGAACTGGGCGTCGAAATTGTTGGCGACGCTCTTGGTCAGCAGCGCGACCTGGAACGGATTGTCGGCCGCGCCGGCGACCGTGCCGCCTACGATCTGCGGCTGCAGCATCGCTTCGATTTCGGCTGCCGTCAGATCCGGCATTGCGGCCATCGCCCTTTCCGTGACCCGCAATTTGACGTATTCGCGCATCCAGTTCTTGCCTTGCTCTTGCGCCATGACCGGCGCTTGTGCAAAACAGGCTGCGAGCGCTACGAACGCGAGCGTTGCGCGGAACGCAAGGCGCGATTTTCCCTTAGATGAAATATTTCGCATGTCTTCCTCCATTAAGAACGTACGTGTGAATCCGGCGTACCTCGGGCGTGTGATGTCCTGACGTCGAGGCGGTCGGTGTGCTTGTTGCACTTGGTCGGTCCTTCGATCAATGCGCTCGAAAACGAGCGATGCTTTTCTGTTGCAGTGCGGAACGCCTGCATGAGCCAGTCGATGGCAAGGCGTCGTCGGGTATCGCACATCGAAACAATGAACCGCGACCGATACTGCGTGTGCGCGGTGAGGCTGTCAATGGAAGAATCGTAAGCCGTTGTGCACATGTGATGCTGGTCGCCGATTCTCATGCGGCGCGATATGAGCAGCGCATTTTTTAGCGAATTCCTAACGCAGCGTGGCGCGATCGCGATGACGGTCGCCGCTTGTTCAAGCCGAGCGAACGAGGCAATCTTGCCGCAGTGCAGTACGAAGCCCCCGTGTCGTCTCACGTCCCGGGACCGGGACGGGTAAAGTAGGCGCTGGCCTGCTGTGCGCATGAATCACGATGAGCAAACCCCCCGCGAAAACCAGAACCGCCTTCGTATGCGGCGAATGCGGCGCCGAGTCCAGCAAGTGGCAGGGGCAGTGCGGCGAATGCGGCGCGTGGAATACG
Organism: Lysobacteraceae bacterium; assembly: GCA_040079515.1. Taxonomy (GTDB): domain Bacteria; phylum Pseudomonadota; class Gammaproteobacteria; order Xanthomonadales; family Xanthomonadaceae; genus Lysobacter_I. The sequence continues at coordinate 35,584 of JBEBKD010000008.1, read as the reverse complement.
CTGACCCAGATCGTTCTGGAATCAGTGGCGTCGGCGGCATCGCCCGCAGCGCGGCGCAGCAGTTGGGCCGGCAAGGTCGATCCGCCCAAAGTCACGCCGCTGAAGGACGTGCTGCATCACGAGGACGCGCGCACCAGCACCGGCATCGGCGAGTTCGACCGTGTCCTGGGTGGCGGGCTTGTCGAGGGCGCGGTGATACTGATCGGCGGCGACCCCGGGATCGGCAAATCGACTTTGCTTCTGCAGGCGCTGGCGAGCATGGCCGGGCGATTGCCGGCGCTGTATGTCACCGGCGAGGAATCGTTGGCGCAGGTCGCAGGGCGTGCGTCGCGGCTCGGGTTGCCGCTGGATGGGCTGAGCGCGCTCGCCGAAACCGGCGTCGAGCGGATCCTCGAACAGGCCTCGCAGATGCAGCCGAAGCTGCTGGTCGCCGATTCGGTGCAGACGCTGTGGACCGAATCGCTGACCGCTGCGCCGGGCTCGGTCAGCCAGGTGCGCGAGAGCGCCGCGCGGCTCGTGCGCTACGCGAAGGAAACCGGCACCGCGATCTTCCTCGTTGGTCACGTCACCAAGGAGGGCGGCATCGCCGGCCCGCGCGTACTCGAACACATGGTCGACGCCGTACTGTATTTTGAAGGCGACAGCGGCAGCCGGTTCCGGGTGCTGCGGGCTTTCAAGAACCGCTTCGGCGCGGTCAATGAGCTGGGTGTGTTCGCGATGGGCGACAAGGGCCTGCGCGAAGTGCCGAATCCATCGGCGATCTTCCTCTCCGGGGGCAGCACGCCGCAGCCGGGCAGTTGCGTGATGGTCACCCGCGAGGGCACCCGCCCATTGATGGTGGAAGTACAGGCGCTGGTGGATTCGTCGTCGCTGTCGAACCCGCGCCGGGTCGCGGTCGGTCTGGAGCAGAACCGCCTTGCGATGCTGTTGGCGGTACTGCATCGCCATGGCGGGATCATGATCGGCGACCAGGACGTGTTCGTGAACGTGGTCGGCGGCATCCGCGTGCAGGAAACCGCCGCCGATCTGCCGGTGCTGCTGGCGGTGCTGTCGTCGCTACGCGACCGGCCGTTGGCGGACAAGACCATCGCGTTCGGCGAGGTCGGGTTGTCGGGCGAAATCCGCCCGGTGCCGAACGGCGAAGAGCGGCTGAAAGAGGCCGCAACCCACGGGTTCAAGCGCGCCATCGTCTCCAAAGCCAACGCACCGAAAACCGGTTCCTACAAAGGCATGGAGGTGGTCGCGGTCGAGCGACTTGCGGATGCGTTGAGTGCCGCTGCAGACTGATCGCGATTTTCACTGAATCGGGAGAGTCGTCGATGACAGGTTTCCTCGCTGCAGTCCGTTCGCTGTTCGGTGGTCGCGCTTCCGAACCGCTGATGGATCCGGCCGCATTCACCGATGAAGTCGCGCGTCGCGTGCGCGCGGTCGCTCCGCAGCTCGATGTCCAGATCGTGGGCGAGCTCGAGCTTGCGATCAACATGACCGAGGACGGCGGCAATCGCGCCTTCCTCAACAACGCCTATCAGATGTACCAGGGCGAATCCGCGCGCAACCGCAGCGATGTGATCGACCGGTTCGTGCGTTCCTTCGCCGAAGCGGCAGCGGGCCTCGAACGCAGTCCCGAGGCGATCATCCCGATCGTCAAGGATCGCGGCTGGCTGGAGGAGATCCGCCAGTCGATGCGGCAGATGCACGGCACGGAAGGGCAGGACAAGGTCTACGAAGATCTCAACGACGATCTGGTCGTGGTTTATGCCATCGATACGCCCAGCAATATCGCCTATCTCAACCCGGAAGAATTGGAACGATTGGATGTGCCGCGCGAAGACTTGCGTGCGCTTGCCGTGCGCAACCTGCGTGGTTTGCTGCCGGGCATCGAGGTCCATCGTGGCGACCTGGTCAATATGATCACCGCCGACGGCAACTACGAAGCCTCGCTGCTGCTGTTCGCGGACCTGTGGGAGCGCGAGCGCGGAAAGCTGCGTGGCGAGCCGGTCGCCGCAGTGCCAGCGCGCGATCTGCTGCTGTTCGCAGATTCCGCCAACACCGACGCGGTCGCGCAGCTCAGGCAACTTGCGACGAAGATGCGCGCCGAAGCGACTTATGCGCTGACCGACCGTCTGTTCGTGCTGCGCGAGGGAAACTGGCTGCCGTTCTGACATTCGTCGCCTAAAATCGTGTCATGCACGAGATCGAACCACCGGTTGAGGATGACGATGCGTCCGCCGCCCCAGCGGTCACGCCAGGCAAACGCCGCCGCCCGGAACTGACGCCGGCCCAGCGTGCGCTCGGGCTGCTGGTGCGTCGTGAGCATTCGCGCAAGGAGCTGACCCGCAAGCTGACCGCGCGCGGCGTCGAGGCCGACGATGCCCAGGCCGCCGTCGAACGGATGACCGCCGAAGGCTGGCAGGACGACACCCGCTTCGCCGAGCTGCTGGTCCGCAGCCGCGCCAGTAACGGTTACGGGCCGCTGCGGATCCGCGCCGAGTTGAGCACGCATGGGTTGGATCGCGACACCGTTGTCGCCGCGATGGAGGCCTACGATGGCGATTGGACCGAAAACGCCCGCGATCTGGCTCGCCGCCGCTTTCCCGGGCGGATCGAGGACCGTGCGATCCAGCGCAAAGCGGCTGATTTCCTGCTCCGGCGCGGTTTCTCCGGCGATCAGGTGCGGGCAGCGGTGCGGCTCGACGAAGACGAACTCTGACCGGATCGCAGGAGCGACGGGAGCCGCCGCTCCCACAGCATTGATGATGTTGTCCTTCTCTCCGCACAGCGGGGAGAAGGTGGCGCGTAGCGCCGGATGAGGGGCTAACGCAGTCGTAATCCGTCCCGAAGAGCGCCCCTCAGGGCCTGCGACCACCTTCTCCCCGTACGAGGTACGGGGAGAGCGAGCAATTTTTGGACTTGCTACGCAACAGAGAATCTCCCACATGAGGGATTCGCGGCCTCAAGCCGCGCCCGCTGCCCCGTCGCCTGTTAACCTACCGTTTCCTGGGTTGTTCGCTCGATTCCGCGCCGGCAGATTGCCGTGCCTGCGGCGCGCGGACTGCGCCCGTTACCCCATTGATGCCATGAAAACCACAGCAGACATCCGTCAAGACTTTCTAGAATTCTTCCGCTCGAAGGGCCACACCGTGGTGCCGTCGAGCCCGCTGGTGCCGGGCAACGACCCGACTCTGCTGTTCACCAATGCCGGCATGGTCCAGTTCAAGGACGTGTTCCTGGGCGCCGAGAAGCGCAGTTACACCCGCGCCGCGTCCAGCCAGCGCTGCGTGCGCGCCGGTGGCAAACACAACGATCTCGATCAGGTCGGCTACACCGCGCGTCACCACACCTTCTTCGAAATGCTGGGCAACTTCAGTTTCGGCGACTACTTCAAGAAAGCAGCCATCGCCTATGCATGGGAGCTATTGACCGTCGTCTGGGAATTGCCGAAAGACAAGCTGCTGGTCACGATCTATCACACCGACGACGAAGCCTTCGATATCTGGCACAACGAGATCGGGTTGCCGGCCGACCGCATCATCCGCATCGGCGACAACAAGGGCGCGCCGTACGCCTCCGACAATTTCTGGCAGATGGCCGACACCGGCCCCTGCGGCCCCTGCACCGAAATCTTCTACGACCACGGCGCGGATATCGCCGGCGGCCCGCCGGGATCGCCCGACGAAGACGGCGATCGCTATATCGAGATCTGGAACAACGTCTTCATGCAGTTCGACCGCCAGCCCGACGGCACCCTGCTGCCGCTGCCGGCGCCCTGTGTGGACACCGGCATGGGTCTGGAGCGCATCGCTGCGGTACTGCAGCACGTGCACAGCAATTATGAGATCGACCTCTTCCAGCACCTGATCAAGGCCGCTGCGGCTATTACCAGTACCAGCGATCTCGAACACAAATCGCTGCGCGTGATCGCCGACCACACCCGTGCCTGCAGCTTTCTGATTGTGGATGGTGTGTTGCCGAGCAACGAAGGTCGTGGGTACGTGTTGCGACGGATCATCCGTCGTGCGATTCGCCATCTGTGGAAGCTCGGTGCGCTCAGCGCCGAAGGCAACTTCTGGCGGATGGTGCAGCCGCTGATCAATGTGATGGGTGATGCCTATCCTGAGTTGGTCGAGAAACGCGCTTTGATTGAACGTGCTCTGAAAGCAGAAGAAGCTGCATTCGCACAAACGCTCGACGCGGGGATGGTCCGTCTCGAAGGTTATCTCGCGCAGAACAACGGCAACATCGATGGCGAGCAATTGTTCCAGTTGCACGACACCTATGGCTGCCCGCCGGATCTGATCGCCGATATCCTGCGCGAAAAGGGCGGCGAACTGCCGCCGACCGTGACGGCCGATTACGAGCGGCTGATGGAAGAACAGCGCGACCGCGCGCGAGCTGCGGGCAAGTTCGGTGGTGGCGCGATGCTGCCTGCCGAGCTGGTCTCGCAATTGCAGCCGACCGGTTTCCTTGGATATGAGCTTCTCAAGGCCGGCGATCTCGAAGTCGTTGCGATTCTCAAGGACGGTAAGCCGGTCGACATGATCCACGTCGGTGATGAGGCGATTGTTTTGCTCGATCGCACGCCCTTCTACGCCGAGTCCGGCGGTCAGGTCGGCGATATCGGTCAGCTGCTCGGGCAGAACGTGCTGTTCCAGGTAAGCGACACCCAGAAACTCGCCGGCCAGTTCTTCGGCCATGTCGGCACGCTCGGTGCGGGCAGTCTGAAGCGCGGCGATCGTGTGAACGCAGCGGTCGACGCCGCCCGCCGCAGCGCCATCATCCTCAACCACAGCGCCACCCATCTGCTGCACGCAGCCCTGCGCAGCGTGCTCGGAACCCACGTGACCCAGAAGGGCTCGCTGGTGGCGCCGGATCGCCTGCGCTTCGATTTCGCGCATTTCCAGGCGATGACCGCTGCGGAACTGGCCGAGATCGAACGTCTGGTCAACGTCGAGATTCGCGCCAACAGCGAGGCCGAAGTGCGCCATATGGGCATGCAGGAAGCGCTGGATTTCGGCGCAATGGCGCTGTTCGGCGAGAAATACGGTGAAAACGTCCGTGTCTTGCGCATGGGCGACACCTCCACCGAGCTGTGCGGCGGTACCCACGTCAACCGCACCGGCGACATCGGCGTGTTCAAGATCGTCTCCGAGGGCGGCATCCAGGCTGGCGTGCGCCGGATCGAGGCCGTGACCGGGCAGGGCGCGTTGGATTTCATCGCTGCCGAGGAGCGCCGACTCGACGAGGCTGCCGAGCTGCTGGGCGGCAATCCCGCCGAGATCGGCGACAAACTGCGGACGCTGCTCGATCGTCAGAAGAAGCTGGAACGCGAGCTGGAGGCCCTGAAAGCCAAAGCTGCCAACGCTGCCGTGGCCGATCTGGCGGCTTCGGCAACCGAGATTGGCGGGATACGTGTGCTGGCCGCGCGCGTCGAAGGTCTGGATGCGAAAGCGCTCCGTGATGCTGTCGACAACCTGAAACACCAACTTCGTGATGCGGTCGTACTGTTGGCCGGAGCTGCGGATGGTAAAGTGGCCCTCATTGCGGGTGTGAGCGGCGCAGCTCTGGGGTCTGTCAAGGCCGGAGAACTGCTGGCGCACGTAGCCGGTCAGATCGGGGGCAAAGGCGGTGGCCGGCCCGATATGGCCCAAGGGGGCGGGGAAGATGGCCCCAACTTGCGCATCGCACTGGAAGGCATTCAGGAATGGGTGAGCGGGCGGTTGCGTTCCGGGGCATGACCTTCGGCGCTTCCAGTTTGAGTGCTACTCCGGTTATTCTTATTCATTGCGTCCGCGACGCAGGTTCCACCCCCGATTGATGCAGTCGCGGAACAAACGACAGGGTGCCGACGAGGGGGACGTCGGCCATTGGAGACATGCAATGCTTATCTTGACTCGCCGGGTTGGCGAAACTCTGATGATCGGTGACGAGGTCACCGTGACGGTCCTCGGAGTGAAGGGCAACCAGGTGCGGATCGGAATCACGGCGCCGAAAGACGTCGCCGTCCATCGCGAAGAAATCTACCAGCGTATCCAGCGTGGCGAAGGCCACAATCCGAATTCGGGTTTGCCGCAGGGCGACTGAGCCGGTATCCTTCTGGTCGCGCGCAACATCGCGTCGACGGAGAGTTGCCCGAGAGGCCGAAGGGGCTCCCCTGCTAAGGGAGTATGGGGTCAAAAGCTCCATCGAGGGTTCGAATCCCTCACTCTCCGCCATTGTTTCGACAGTACGTATCGCAACGGTTTCATGCGATCCGACTGAGGGCGATGGATGAGTCGATGCCAGCGCAGGATTGACCAAGCCGATGAGGATTGGCACAATCCCGCTTCTGCACCACGCGCCCGTAGCTCAGTTGGATAGAGCACCAGGCTACGAACTTGGGGGTCGGGAGTTCGAATCTCTCCGGGCGCACCATCTGCATGAAAAAGCCGGCACTCGTTGCCGGCTTTTTCATTGCCCGCTGCGGTTTCAGGGGGCCTTGTCTTCCATCCGCTTGCGCAGCGACAGCGGACGCATATCGGTCCAGACTTCTTCGATGTGTCGCAGGCAAGCGGCCTTGTCGCCGCTGAAACCCGCATCATTCCAGCCGAGCGGCAATTCGCGATCCGCGGGCCAGATCGAATACTGCTCTTCGTGATTGATCACGACGCGGTAAATGCGGGTGTCTTGGGTATCCATGGCAATCTCGATCTCCGTATTGCGATCGTCGGGAGTGTCGCTCCGGCTTGGGGCGGCAGCTCAGATCCTACGCCCGTGAATCGCGATTTCAATCGAGGAACTGCAATTTCGCGAGTTCCGCGTACAGCCCGCCCTGTGCCAGCAGTTGTTCGTGTGTGCCTTCGGCCACAATCCGGCCTTTGTCCATCACCACGATGCGGTCGGCCTTGAGGATGGTGGCGAGGCGGTGCGCGATCACCAGCGTCGTGCGTCCGCGCATCAGGTTCTCCAGCGCGTGCTGCACCGCCCGTTCGCTCTGCGCATCAAGTGCGGAGGTCGCTTCGTCGAGTAACAGGATCGGCGCATCCTTGAGCAAAGCGCGCGCGATCGCGATGCGCTGCTGTTGGCCGCCGGACAGGCGCACGCCGCGTTCGCCGAGTTCCTCGTCGTAGCCTTTCGGCAGCGCGCTGAGGAATTCGTGCGCTTCGGCCGAGCGCGCCGCGGTTTCGACTTCGCCGTCGCTGGCTTCCAGTCGGCCGTAGCGGATGTTGTCGCGCGCGCTGGTCGCAAACAGCGTCGGCTGCTGCGGTACCAATGCGATACGTTCGCGCAGTTCGACAGGGTCGCAGTCGCGCACATCGATATCGTCGATGGCGATCCGTCCGCTCTGCGGATCATGGAAGCGGAGCAGCAGCGAGAATACGGTGCTTTTGCCGGCGCCGGACGGTCCGACCAACGCGACTGTCTCGCCGGGTTTTACGAGCAGGTCGAAATCTTCGAGTGCCGGCAGTTCCGGGCGCATCGGATAGTGGAAAGCCACGTGCTCCAGTCGTACCTCGCCATGCAGCGGCTTCGGCAAGGATCTCGGGTGCGCGGGGGCGACGATTCCGGCGGTTTCCCGCATCAGTTCGCCGATGCGGCTCATACCGCCAGCCGCGCGTTGCAGCTCGTTCCAGACTTCGGCCAATGCCGCCACCGATCCACCTGCGAACAGCGCGTACAGCACGAACTGGATCAGGGTGCCGGCGGTCATCCGGTGCGCGATCACGTCGTGCGCGCCGGACCACAGCACCAGCGTGATCGCGCCGAAGAACAGCATGATCGCGGTGGCGGTCATCACTGCTTGTGCGCTGATCCGCCTCGTTGCGGTGCGTACCGCGACTTGGACTGCGACGTCGAAGCGCCCGCGTTCGTAGGTTTCGCGTGCATGCGCCTGCACCGTGCGCACCGCGCCGAGGGTCTCGCTGGCCAACGCATTGGCATCGGCGATGCGGTCCTGGCTATTGCGCGAGATGTCCTGCATCCAGCGTCCGCCGATCACCATTGGCAACACTGCCAGCGGGATGCCGATCAACGCCCAAGACGCCAGCCGTGGACTGGTCACGAACAGCATGACCAGCGAGCCGATCACGGTGATGCTGCTGCGCAGCGCCACGGACATGCTGGTGCCGACTACATTGCGGATCAGTTCGACATCAGCGGTGAGTCGCGAAACCAGCTCGCCGCTGCGGTTACGCTCGTGGAAGCCGGCGTCGAGCCCGATCAGGTGCGCATACAGTCGTTCGCGCAGATCGGCGACCACGCGCTCGCCCAGCAGCGAGATGAAGAAGAAACGCGCCGCAGTGCTCAGCGCCAACACCAGTGCGACGCCGAACAAAAGAAGGAATGTGCGATCGATATCGTTGCCGCTACCGCTGCGGAAGCCTTCATCGATCATGGTCTTGATCGCGAGCGGAAAGCTCAGCGATGTGGCTGAGGACACCATCAGCGCAAGCAGCCATGCGACGAACAGCACGTAATGCCGATGCATGAAGGGCCAGAGCGCGTGCAGGCTGCCGATAGGGGCTTTGGGGGGGCTCGGGTCCATGTGGCTCATTAGCTCTGTTCGTCGAGAGAAGGGGGATTGGGGCACTGCGCGCTCGGCCGCGCGTCGCCGAGGACCCCGCGTTCAATCCAACGTTGCGAACCGCACCCGGTCACGGGTGGCGTCGCGCAGGCGTGTTTTCAAGTCGTCGATGCGATCCGCGGGTAGACGGACCCGCAAAGTGACGCCATCGGCATCGAAACGTTCGTCGGATTTGATCGCCCCGGTCGCGTTGAGTGCTGCATGCGCATCGCCCAGGTTGGTGAAGGGGCAGGCGAATTCGAGTTCCGCAGTGGAGACCAGTTCGCGCTTTTCGGCACGACGCAGGCATTCCGCCGCCGCGCCGCCATAAGCACGCACCAGTCCGCCGGCGCCGAGCTTGATTCCGCCGAACCAGCGCGTGACCACGACCAGTACCTGGTCGCAGCCCTGGCCGTCGATGGCCGCGAGGATCGGCCGGCCGGCAGTGCCCGCGGGCTCGCCGTCGTCGCTTGAGCGGTACTGCGCCCCGACCCGCCAAGCCCAGCAGTTGTGGGTCGCGGCGGGGTCGCACAATGGCGCCAATGCTGTCTGCACGGCGTCTACAGAATCGATCGCGACAGCCTGCGCCAGAAACCGGCTGTGCTTGATTTCGAGCGGGTGCGAGGCCGACGCGGCCAGCGTGCACAGCGTCATTTCACGGCGTGGGCAGCGTCGCCGCCAGTTTCCGCAGATCTTCCGGCAGCTCGATATCGGGATAACGTCGGCGGAATTCCTGCAGGCTGCTGCGCGCGGCGTCGCTCTCGCCCTTGGCGATATGGTTGCGGATGCGCAGCAGCCAGGCCTGACGGAATTCCGGCGAATCGGCCGATACCGGCGGGCTGGCATCGTAGCCGTCGCTATCGCGGGCCTTGCGAGCCTCCGCATCGCCTTCGCTGCTGCCGATCAGGCCGCGTGCCCGTTCGTTGTTCTGCCGGGTCGGTGCAGGCGGCGGTGGAGAGGCGACGGCGGCGGGTCGTGGCGCAGCGGCGCGGTTAGCCGTCGACTTGCTCTCCGATTCCGAGAGCGCCTGTTCGCGGCGGTCGCTGAGTGGCGTGCGCGTGTACTCGGCGGCACCCACGCTGCGCTCGGCTGCAACGCGGGAACCGGTCACGCTGACTTTGTCGAGTGCGTCATCGGCCGCAACCGCGTTGGCGCTAGCGCCCGAAGGCGACGGGGCAGCCGCGGCTTCTGCTGGGGCGACCGATTCCGCCATCGGCGCATCCGCGACGAAATCGTGCTCGGAGGGAGCTGGCGCGGTTTTCGCCATGGGCGCTTGTGCGACATCGGCGCGACGCGCAACTGAATCCGCAGCTCCGCCCAACGGCGGCGGCGGGGGCGGCGGCGTGCGCTCCAGCGGCGGCTCCAGAATCACCGCTTCGGTCGCCTCGTCGTGGAAGACAGCGGCCGGAGCGGACGAAGCGCCGGAATCCTTCGAGCTGCCATCGCCATCGCCCTGCAAGCGCCAGCCGATTCCGGCGGCGAGCACCAGCGATGCGGCCAGCCCCATGCCCAGCGGCCAGCGCGGCGCGGGTTTGCGTGGGTGCAGCGTCGTGACTTTGGGGTCGGCAGGCGCTGCTTCTTCAGGAGGTGCGGTCGCGGGTACGGCGGATTCGGACACCGCGGCCCGGGCCGCCGCCAGGATGATCGCATCGAGCGCAGGCGCAGGCTCGCGCGGGCCACCCAGGCGCGCAAGGCGCTGGGCGAGGTCGCGTTCTTCTGCGGTCAGGGGTTCGCTCGGGCGGTTCATTGGTTCAATCTCTGGCGGAGTTTGTCCATCGCATAGCGCAAACGCGATTTCACGGTTTCGCGGCCGACGCCGGTCATTTCGCCGATTTCTTCCAGACTCAGGTCTTGTTCCAGGCGCAGCAGAATCACCTCGCGCTGCTCGTCCGGCAATTCATCCAGCGCCAATTGCAATCTTCGGCGTTCCTCGAATTCGGACAACTGCCGTTCGGGGGTGTCGTGATCCGGCATGCGCTCGGTGCGCTCGTCGGCGTCGTCGGGCGCCGGCGGCCGGTGCTGCAGCGCCCGCCAGTGGTCGGCGAGGCGGTTGTGCGCGATCCGGTACAGCCAGGTCGAGAACGCCGCGTCGGGCTTCCAGCTCTGGCGCGCGGTGATCACGCGCTGCCACACGTCCTGGAAGAATTCGTCCGCAAGCGCGCCGTTGCCGTGCAGTTGACGCGCCAGAAAACGGTAGAGCTTGCTGCGGTGACGCTGGTAGAGGCGTTCGAACGCAGCCGCATCGCCCGCCGCGTAGGCGAGCATGAGGCTTTCGTCGCTGACCTCTGCCACATCGTTCATGGCGTGAAGGTTACGGGTTGCGGCCCGCTGCGTGAAGCCTGTCGCATATCGCGGGGTGCGCGAGCGACGGGTGGCGGCGGTGGCAATGGCGGCGAAGGCAGGCATGGCGGCGTGGACCGTGTCCGGGCGACGACGACCTTGCGGCCGTCGTCGCATGCGGAATCAGTCGGCGATCATCCCGATCTGCGGCTGGTCGCCGGCCGTGATCCGACGTGCGCTGTCCACCAGTTCGATGAACTCGGCGCGCTCATGCCACGGGTCGCTGCCGGTGGCCTGACGCGCGGCTTTGGCGATGTCCTCCCACTTCCACTGCTCCAGATGCGTGCCGCCGCGCAGAGCATCTGCATAGGCTGCGACCGCGGACGCGAAGCGCATCGACGCGCTGGGGGCGTAGCGGCGGGGCTCGTGTACCGGCAGGATCGGCGTCTGGATCAGTTTGCTCGTGTCTTCGCCCGGGCGCTTGTAGCGTAGGCGCAGATGCGCGAGCTCGCCTGCGACTGTGCCTTCCGTGGTCTGTTTCTTGTCGCCATAGCGCAGCGCGGGCAGACGCTCTGCACCGGACCCGACGAGGGTCAGCTCGTACAGCGCGGTCACTTCATGGCCCGCGCCGATATCGCCTGCATCGATCTTGTCGTTGGCGAAGTCTTCATTGCGCAGGATGCGGTTCTCGTAGCCGATCAGGCGGTATTCCGCGACGCGTGCGGGATTGAACTCGATCTGGATCTTCACGTCCTTGGCGATGGTCAGCAGGGTCGACTGCATTTCCTGGACCAGCACCTTGCGCGCTTCCTGCAGGGTATCGATATAGGCGTGATTGCCGTCGCCGACATCGGCCAGACGCTCGGCCATCGCATCGTTGTAATTGCCGCGACCGAAGCCGAGCGTGGTCAGCGCGATGCCGTGCTTGCGCTGATCGCCGACCAGGGTTTCCAGCGCTTTCTGATCGGTGGTGCCGACGTTGAAGTCGCCATCGGTGGCGAGGATCACTCGATTCACGCCGTTCTTGACGTAGGCCTGTTTCGCCATCGCATAGGCAAGTTGAATGCCGGCGCCGCCGTTGGTGCTGCCTCCCGCGCCGAGGTTGTCCAATGCGGCGAGGATTTTCTCTTTCTGGTCGCCGGGTGTGGGTTCCAACACCAGCCCGGCCGAACCGGCGTAGACGACCATCGACACGCGATCCTGCGGACGCAGTTGCTCGACCAGTTGCGCGAAGGATTTCTTCAGCAGCGGCAGTTTGTTCTCGTCGCTCATCGAGCCGGAGGTGTCGATCAGGAACACCAGATTCGACGGCGGCAATTGCGCTTTGGGCACGTCGTAGCCCTTGATGCCGATCATGAGCAGCTGGCGCTTGCCGTTCCACGGCGCTGCCGCGATTTCGGTGGTGACCCGGAACGGTGTGCCGAGCGTGGTCGGTGCGGGATGACCGTAGTCGAAGTAGTTGATCATTTCTTCGGCACGCACCGAGTCGGCGGGTGGACGCACGCCTTCGCGCAGCATGCTGCGGACATTGGCGTAGCTGCCGGTGTCGACGTCGATCGAGAACGTGGACACCGGGTCTTCGCTCGCGCGATGGATCGGGTTGTCGTCGTGGTCTTCGTATTTTTCAGTATTGGCGAGTTCGGGCATCGGCTCGGCCGGCGCAATCATCATCGCGGGTGAGGGCGGAGGCGGCGCGGAGGCATAACCGTCGGCGACGATCCAGTTGGCGTCTTTGCGTTCCTGCATGCGTGCCAAGCGCGAACCGGCGACGGCGACCTTGTCGACTTCCTGCTGAGCGGCATCGCCTCGGGTGCCCGGACGGGCAGTTGTTTTTGCTGCCTCTTGACGGACTCGACCTGCTTCGTTGCCGGTCGTCACGACAGAATCCAGCAATTCTTCGTCGGCAGAGCGCGCGGGCTGATCACGCTTGTCGCCGATCTGCGCTTCGGCGCGCTTTTCGTCGAGAGTGGTGGTGCTGTGGCAACCGGCCAGCGCGAGCGCGCAGAGCACGGCGGCGGCGAGGACATGGCGGGGCATGGCGTGAGCGGTGGAACGGTGCATGGCGGGTCTCCGTGAGTGGGCAGACCTGCAAACGCCCCATACCGTCGGATGGGGTTGGCGGATCGCAAAAACAGAACGGACGGCTTCCGCCGCCCGCTCCGTAGAATCATCTCCGTCGCATCGGTGCGATGCGTCGACGATCAGAACCGGTAATCCACCTTGCCGTAGAAGTACGTGCCGTTGATCCCGAAGGGCAGGGTTTCCCAGCCGTAGGTGAAGCCGAGCTGCGGGAACGGGAAGGCGTTCACTGCATCCCACTTGTCGGGATAGGTGTCGAAGATGTTGTTGCCGCCGACGCTGATCCGCAGTTTGTCGCTGACGTTCCAGCCGATGGCGGCGTCGAACAGCGTGGCGCCGTCCCAGGTCTGCTTGAAGCCCGGGGTGAAGCCTTCGCCCGCGACCGCGCCGTAGTAGTTCGCGCGCAGCGTCCAGTCCCAGTCGCCGCGCGTCCACACGCCCTGCAGGACGTGATGCGCGCCGGGCTGGCCTTCTTCGATCAGTGTGACCTGGCTGTCGTCGAACAATTGCTGCGGCGTGAGGATCGCCGACTGCGAACGACGCGCGGTGACTTCGGTCTTGTTCCAGTGCAGCAGCGCGGTGAGGTCGAGCACGCCGCCGCCGGCTTCGGTGCTGAACTCGCCGACGATATCGATACCGGTGGTTTCGGTGTCGATGGCGTTGGTGAAGAACTGCGCCTGGGCGACGCCGAACGGCGCGAGGATCGCGCGGATCGGGCAATTGGTATTCGTCGGCGTGCACGGCAGGCCATTGGTGCCGACGGTTTCAGGCGCGATGTTGCTGGAGAAGATGATGCGGTCGTCGATATCGATGCGGAACACATCGGCGGTCAGGCTGAAATGTTCGCTGGGGCGCCACGTGAAGCCGATGCTTGCGCTTTTCGATTCCTCTTCTTTCAGCGGATCGATGCCGAAGGCGCGGGTGACCGCGCTGTTCTGACGTGCGGTGAGCGTGTCCGCCAATTGGCCGGTGGTCGGGTCGATGTTGGTCGAGCGCTGGCTGTAGAACAACTGTTGCACGCCCGGCGCGCGGAAGCCGGTGGAGACGGTGCCGCGCATCGCGAAGGTGTCGGTGAAGTCGTAGCGCAGCGACAGCTTTCCGGTCGTGGTGTTGCCGAAGTCGGAGTAGTTCTCGAAGCGGACCGCGCCGCCGACCAGGAACTTGCCGCCGAAGCGGGTTTCCGCGTCCACGTACAGCGCGTAGTTGTGGCGGCCGTCGTCCACTTCCTCGTTCGGCGAGAAGCCCGGGAAGCCCTGGATGCCGGGCGCTGCGAACCCACCGTTCTGGTTGCGGATCACGATCGCCGGATTGTTGGTGCGGCCGTAGCTGTACGACACCGGGTCGCCGGCTTCGATCGCGTAGTTTTCGCGACGGTACTCGCCGCCGAAGGCGAGGCTGAGGGGCTCGCTGTTGCCGATGTCGATGCTGCCGCGGACGTCCAGATTGACCGTGGTCTGATCGAACTTCAGCGTGCCCGTGTCGGCCGAGGTGGGCGACTGGGCGTAGGGAATCGGAATCGGTGCGCCGATGATCGGGTTCGGCTCGTACCACCAGCTCACGTTGACCGAATTGCGTTCATGGAAGCCGAATTGGCTGCGGCCGTGGTTGATCGAAACGTCCCAGTCCCAGGTGTCGTTCAGCGGCGCACGGTAGCCGACGGCCAGAGACTGGTCCTCGACGGTGGTGATGAGGTTCGGCAGGAAGCCGTTCGGATACAGCGCCGGCACGGTGCGGCCGTCGCCGGCGCTGCGGAAGAAGCCGGAAGAATCGCCCTTGCGCTGCGAGGCGCCGCCGAACCAGTACAGTTCGCCCGTACCCAGACCGATGCCGCCGTTCAGCCAGAGATAGGCGTCGGTGGAATCCGCGTCGCCGATGCGCTGAGTGACGCGCGGCGGACTGACGCGCAGCGTATCCGGGCCGGCGCGGTTGGTTTCGCCACGATCGCGGTATTCCACGCTGAGGTTGATGAAGCCGTTGTCGCCGAGCTCGAAGCCGGTGTTCAGACCGCCGTGCAGCACTTCGCCATCGCCCGTGCGCGTCTGTCCTGCTTCGAAGAACAACTGGGTTTCCCTGGTCTGCTTCTTCAGCACGACGTTGATGACACCGGCGATGGCGTCGGAGCCGTACTGCGCCGCCGCGCCGTCGCGCAGCACTTCGACGCGGTCGATCGCGGTGACGGGAATGGCGTTGATGTCGGTGCCGGCGGAGCCGCGGGCGACGGTCTGCTGCACGTTCACAAGCGCCTGCTGGTGGCGGCGTTTGCCGTTGACCAGCACCAGCACCTGATCCGGACCGAGTGCGCGCAGCGTGGCCGGTCGCAGGATGTCGGTGCCGTCGCTGATGGTGGTGCGCGAGAAGTTGAAGCTGGGCTCCAGCATCTGCAGCAGCTGACCGAGCTCGCGCGCGCCGGTGCGCTCCAGCTGTTCGCTGCCGATGATGTCGACCGGCGCGGCGGTTTCGGTGGCGGTGCGATTCTTGGCGCGGCTGCCGAGCACCTGGATGGTGTCGAGATCGCTGGATGTGCCCTCCGCAGGCGTGTCCTGGGCGAAGGCGGGCAGGGCGACGCTCAAGGCGAGCGCGAGGGTGCTGATTACGGGCGCGACGCGCCGGCGACGGGTGGGCATCGAGTACAGCATGGGACCTCCTGATCCTACGGGTGGATGGATACAACTCCTGTGACGACGCTCCCCTCTGCGCCGGCCAAACCGGTGATGGTCTGGCGATTCGGCCGCATTCATAACATTTTTTTAGCGTATTGGCCCGTTTCAGTCCGATGCCGCCCGCTACGACCCGCGTGGATGCTGTCGACCTCACCGGCCCTGGAGTAGGCTGATCCTATCCATGGGGGGATGATTGCGAAATGACTGCGAGCGACTCCGAGACATCTTCAGGGACATCTTCAGGCGCCGGATCGGCCCACGGCGGCCCGCACCAGCGCCTCGCGCGCATGGCGGGAGACTGGGAGGGCCTGTACCGTCTGTGGTTCGAGCGCGACATGCTGGCTGCGGAGTCCGGACAGCGCGGTACGCTCCGCGCGGTGCTCGGCGGGCGCTTCCTGCTGCACGAATACAGTTGGGAGTTCGACGGACGCGGCTATTCGGGCGTTGCTTTGTACGGTTACCACATCGACGAGAAGCGCTGGGAGTGCGCTTGGGTCGACAGTTTCCACAACGGCAGTTCGATCATGTTCTCGCACACAACGGGGGATGCGGACCCCGCGCATTTCGCGGTACTGGGCAGCTACGGCGATGGCCAGACGCCGCCCGGCCCGCGTTGGGGGTGGCGCACCGAAATCGAACAGTCCGACGACGACAGCCTCGTCATCACCATGACGAATATTTCGCCGGATGGAGAAGAGACGCGGGCGGTGGAAGTGGAGTACACGCGTAAAGTGGTCCGGTAGACCGGGCTGTCTTACACATCCTTCTCGACCCGTACCCTCAGCACGCCATCCCGCAGCCGCGCATCGAGGCGTTCGCCGGTCTGCGCATCGTGCACGCTGCGCACGATGCGGCCGTCGTCACGCTGCAGGATCGCGTAGCCGCGCGCCACCGTCGCCAGCGGGCTGACCGCTTCCAGTGAACGGGCCAATCCCTGCAGATGCAATGCGTGTCGTTGCAGCGCCCGCACTGTCGACGCCTGCGGGCGCGGCGCCAGAGACTGCAGACGGTCGCGAAGCAACGACAGTCGCCGCTGCGGACGCGATGCATGCAACACCGCGGCGGCGTGGCGCAGTTGTGCGCGACGATGCCGATCGGCTTGTGCCCACGCTGCGTGCAACCGACGCAACGAATCTTCGTGGCGACGGCGCAGGGCATCGAGCCGTGCCTGCGGGCGCAATGCCTGCAGCCGCAGGGCGGCGCGATCGGTGCGCTGTGCGGCACTGCGCAGCAGGCGTTCGTGGATGGCCTGAAGGCGTCGAGACTGGGCGCGCAGATGCGCAGCCAGATCGGCGCGATCGGGGACCAGCAGTTCGGCCGCGACCGACGGTGTCGGTGCGCGCAGATCGGCGGCGAAATCGGCGAGGCTGATGTCGACCTCGTGTCCGACCGCCGACACCACCGGCACCGGCGACGCGGCGATCGCGCGTGCAAGCGCTTCGTCGTTGAACGCCCAGAGATCTTCCAGCGAACCACCGCCGCGGGTTATCAGTAACGCGTCGTAGCGGCCGCTGCGGCCTGCGGCCTGCAGCATGCGCACGATCTGCGCCGCTGCGGCGTCGCCCTGCACCGGCACCGGCAGGATATCGACATCGACCAGCGGGAACCGCCGCCGCAGCACACTGAGCACATCGCGCACCGCCGCACCACTGGGCGAGGTAAGGATGCCGAGCCGGCGCACATGTGCCGGCAGTTCGCGTTTGCGCGCCTGATCGAACAGACCATCAGCCTGCAGTTTGGCCTTCAACTGTTCGTAAGCCCGCCGGAGCGCGCCTTCGCCGGCTTCCTCCATCGTGTCGAGGATCAGCTGGTAGTCGCCGCGCGCTTCGTACAGCGTCAAGCGGCCGCGTGCGAGCACGCGCAGACCTTCGCGCGGGGTGAATTTCAGCCATTGGCTTTTCGGTTTGAACAGCGCGCAGCGCACCTGGGCGCGCTCGTCCTTCAGAGTGAAATAAAGATGCCCGGACGAGGGACGCGAGAGATTGCCCAGCTCGCCTTCGACCCAGATCAGCGGGAAGGCGTCTTCGAGCAGATTGCGGGCGAGGGCGTTGAGCTGACTCGGGGTCAGGGCTTTGCGGTCGTCGTTCGGGTGGAAGGCGGGCATCGGTACAGGATACGGGACACGGTCGTTTCCGTAGGCGACACTGTGGCCCGGGCGAAAGCGTTTTCTCCCTCCCTTTGGACGTCAGGCCAAGGGGAGGGTCGGGGAGGGGTGCTTGCTCAACCCCCTCCCAACCTCCCCCTGCGCTGCGCGCAAGGGGAGGAGCAATAGCGGTCTTCGCTGACCAAGTAGAATGCGTCCATGTCCGCACAACCCTTGCCCTGCCAGTCCGAAGCCGCCGCGCCGCTGTTCGGCCCCGCGTCGCGCCGTAGCACCCGCCAGGTCCACGTTGGCGGCATCGCTGTCGGCGGCGATGCGCCGGTGGTGGTGCAGTCGATGACCAATACCGACACCGCCGATGTCGCGGGCACGACCAGGCAGGTCGCCGAACTCTGGCGTGCGGGTTCGGAGCTGGTGCGGGTGACGGTGAACAATGCCGAATCCGCTGCGGCGTTGCCGCGGATCGTCGAGAAGCTGGCGATGATGGGCATCACGGTGCCGATCATCGGCGACTTCCACTACAACGGCCATCAGTTGCTCGCCGCCGAGCCGGCCTGCGCCGAGGCGCTGGCGAAATACCGGATCAATCCCGGCAACGTCGGTTTCGGCAGGAAGCGCGATACCCAGTTCGCGCAGTTGATCGAATTCGCGATCCGCTACGACAAACCGGTGCGCATTGGCGCCAACTGGGGATCGTTGGATCAATCGCTGGCTACGCAACTGATGGACGAGAACGCGCAGCGCGCCACGCCATGGGATGCAGGGCGCGTGCTGCGCGAAGCGCTGATCCGTTCGGCGTTGGATTCGGCGGAGCGTGCAGTCGATATCGGTCTGGCGCGCGACCGCATCATCCTCAGCGCGAAAGTCAGTGGTGTGCAGGAATTGATCGCGGTGTATCGCGATATGGCCGCGCGCTCGGATTTCGCATTGCATCTCGGCCTGACCGAGGCCGGCATCGGCAGCAAGGGCATCGTCGCGTCCAGTGCGGCGCTGGCAGTGCTGATGCAGGAAGGCATCGGCGACACCATTCGTATTTCCTTGACGCCGGATCCCGGCGCGTCGCGCACGCAGGAAGTGATCGTCGCGCAGGAACTGCTGCAGACCATGGGCCTGCGTGCGTTCACGCCGATGGTCACCGCTTGTCCCGGCTGCGGCCGTACCACCTCGGAGTTCTTCCAGGAACTGGCGAAAGTGGTGCAGGAACACGTCCGCGCGAAGATGCCCGAATGGAAGATCACCCATCCTGGCGCGGAAAATCTCACCCTCGCGGTGATGGGCTGCGTGGTCAACGGCCCGGGCGAGTCGCGTCACGCGAATATCGGTATCTCATTGCCCGGCACCGGAGAGGCGCCGGCAGCACCGGTGTTCGTCGATGGCGAGAAGAGCGTCACCCTGCGCGGCGACAACATCGCGCAGGAATTCGTCGGCCTCATCGACGGTTACGTCGATCGCAAGTTCGGGCGTGACGCGCACGCCGGCTGAGATGGTCGCGACGCTGCGCGAGGATCTGCGCTTCGGCGTGGATTTCCTGCGTCGTCGCATCTTGCGGCTGGTGCTGCTGTTCGTCGGCCTGCTGCTGCCGCTGTGGGGATTCGCCGAGCTTGCCGACGAAGTCCATGAACGCGAGCCCTTTGCGTTCGACGAACCGATCCTGCGTTTCGCGCATGCGCTGACCGGCGACGGCCTCGACCGCGTATCGGTGTTTTTTTCGGCGGTGGGCTATCAATGGGGCGTCGTGCCTTTCGATATCGCGCTGATCGCTGTGCTGGCCTGGCGTCGACGGATGCGTGAGGGCCTGTTCGCAGGCATTGCGATCATCGGCTCCGCCCTTTTGAATATGTCGACCAAGCAGATATTCGCCCGCGACCGCCCGAGTCTGTGGGAGTCGATCGCACCGGAAACCACCTTCAGTTTCCCCAGCGGTCACGCGATGGGCTCGGCAACGCTCGCGTGGGTGCTGCTCCTGCTGGCCTGGCGCACGCGCTGGCGCTGGCCGGTAGCGATGACCGTTGCGGCTTTTGCGGTCATGGTGGCCTTTTCGCGGGTATATCTGGGCGTGCACTACCCGTCCGATATCCTCGCTGGCTGGGCGGCGGCATCGGTCTGGACGGTGTCGGCCTACGTGCTGGTCTATCGCAACGGCAGCCGTCCCTGGCGCCAGACCTGACCATCAGGTCTGGGCATCGATCCCGGGTGTGGGCAGTCGTTTCGATGACGCTTTCATGACGTCCAGTTATTTGTGCACCGCAAAATCGACCGGAAGAAAGCAGAATTGAGAATGTCTGTTGCGTGCATGCCCAATCGGTGCGTGTGAAGCCTATACAATCGGGGCTTCGGCTGCCTGATGGGTGGATCGAATGGAGCGCCGCTTCCTCTCGAAGCAGGCGGCTATGCCCCAAGGGGCACATGGATTGACTCAGGGGTTTCATTCCAACCTTCGCTTACCGAATTTTGTCCGGGGGACAGTTATGTCACGCATCAATAAATGGGGCGTCGCGGCCGGTGTATCCGTGCTGATCGCGGCTGCAGCTGCGGCTGCCTATCAATACACAACGAATGGTTCAAGCGGTCTGGCCGTCACCGGCGACGCTGATTACTCGGCAACCAGCGCCACGGGCGTACCCGCAAGCTCTGCCGACAGCGGCAGCGGCGGCGTGAATGCTGCTGGAGCCTCCACCGATGTCAGCGGAAAGCGCGGGACATATATCGTCCTCTTCAAGGATGCCGCGCTGGCCAGTTACAAAGGCACTCTGCCGGGTATGAGCGCTCCCGAGCGCGTCCGCGACAAGAAGGGCACGATGCGCCTCGACGCGCAGGGCGATAATTCCCAGGAATACGTCGACTATCTGCAGACCCGCCAGGCGCAGATGGAAGCGCGCATGTCGACGATGGCCGGACGCGACATCACACCGCGCCTGACGATGCAGCACGCGGTCAACGGCATGATCGTCGATCTGACCGAAAGCGAAGCCAATACCATCCGTGGCATGTCCGACGTCCGTCTGGTCGAGGAAAATCGCGATGTGCCGATGGATACCGACCTTGGCCCGCAATTGATCGGCGCCACGCCGGTCTGGACCGGCACCAATCCCGGCGCGCCGGGTCCGTTCCGCGGCGAGAACGTCGTGTACGGCGTGATCGACTCCGGCATCAACTTCGGTAGCCCGTCGTTTGCGGCGGTCGGCCCGGTCGATGGCTATGCCCACAACAATCCGCTGGGTGCCGGCAACTATCTCGGGACCTGCGACGCAGGCGGCGTGGATGCCGGACGCTGCAACGACAAGCTGATCGGCGGCTACGACTTCGTCTGCGGTGCGCCTGCCAATCTCTGCGGTGCGACCAATATCCGCGAAGAACCCGGTTTCGGCGATACCAACGGCCACGGCTCCCACACCGCATCGACCGGCGCCGGCAATACCCGCGACGTGCTCTTCAGCAGCAACACGCTGCGGATTTCCGGCGTGGCGCCGCACGCCAACGTCATCGCCTACGACGTCTGCTATACGAACACCGCGACCGGCCAAGGCCTCTGTCCGACCGCGTCATCGGTGGCGGCGGTGAACCAGGCGGTCGCCGACGGTATCGTCGATGCGATCAACTTCTCCATCGGCGGCGGTGCCAATCCGTGGAGCGATTCGGTTTCGCTGGCGTTCCTGAATGCGGTCGATTCCGGTATCTACGTCGCGTCCTCCGCCGGCAACAGCGGCCCCGCCGCGAACACGCTGGGACACAACGAACCTTGGGTGAGTGCGACCGCCGCTTCACAGACCGGTCGCAGCGGTTTCTCCATCGCGCTGCAGGTCACCGGTCCGGCTCCAGTCCCGGCCAATCTGGCTCCGCTGCTGGTCAATGAAGGTACCGGTGGGGTGGCGCTGTCCGCTACGATTCCCGGCACCACGCCGCTGCTGATCAGCGCCGGTATCAACACCACCAGCGACGGTTGCGCCGCGTATCCGGCCAACACGTTCGCAGGCGCCATCGCAGTGATCCGTCGCGGTACCTGCAGTTTCACCATCAAGACCAACAACGCGTCCGCTGCGGGCGCCATTGCGGTGGTGATCGCCAACAACGCGGCGGGCGGGATCCTCCCGTCGGTGCCGGGCACGACCATTCCGGTGTTCGGTGTGACCCAGGCCGATGGTGATGCGCTGCGCAACTTCGGTCAGGCCAATCCGACCACGACGACTGCGCAGATCACGTTCCCGCCGCTGCCGATTCCGAACACGCCGGATGCCTTGGCATCGTTCAGCTCGCGCGGCCCGGCTGGCACGCTCAACCTGCTCAAGCCCGACATCACTGCGCCGGGCGCGCAGATTCTGGCCGCGGTTTCCGACACCGTTTCGGTGACCGGTTCGCCGCAGGCCGTCGCCCTGTTCAGCGGCACCTCGATGGCGTCTCCGCACCAGGCTGGCGCGGCGATGCTGATCCGTCAGGCGCGTCCGACCTGGACACCGCCGGAGATCAAGTCCGCGCTGGCCTTGACTGCGGCGCAGACGGTATTGCTTGAGGATCAGGTGACGCCTGCGAACCCGTTCGCACGCGGCAGCGGTCGCGTCCAGGTGGACCGGGCGATCAATGCCGGTCTGGTCATGAACGAAACCACGGCAAACTACAGCGCCGCCAATCCCGCTACCGGCGGCGATCCGACCACGCTGAATCAGCCGAACCTGTTCAACCGCAGCTGCTTCCCGACCTGCGTGTTCTTCCGCACCTTCCGCAACACCGGTGCGACAGCGACCACGTACCGAGTGCAGTTGGTGGGCCTGAGCGGGTCGGTCACGCCGTTCATCACCGTGCCGGGCAACGGCTCGCTGACGGTGAAATTCACGATCTATGGTTTCAGTCTGCCGGCCAACGGCACCACCAGCTTTGGTACTGTCGCGCTGACCCCGGCGACTGGCACCGCGCCGGTGTTGCGCATGCCGGTTGGTGTGTCGGTGCAGCCGCCGGTGATTTCGATGCCGGCCAGCCTGTCGTCCACGCTGGCGACGAACTCCGCCGGCTCGGCGTCGTTCACGATCGGTAATACCGGTGGTTCGACCCTGAACTACACCTTCGTCAACACCGGTACCGCTCCGGGGACGCTGGTCAACACGACCGGCACCGTCACCGGCAGCGGTTTCCGCAGCACGAGTTATACCGATCCTGCGACCGCCGGAAACCAGGCCCAGTTCTCGGCCGACGATTTCGTGCTCACGCAGTCGACGCAGATCACGTCGCTGTTCGTGGAAGGCTTCACGCTGGTGGCGCCGCCGCTTTCGACGGTGTCCCCGACGCTGACCTGGAGTCTCTATCCGGATGCTGGCGGTTTGCCGGCGGGTAATCCGCGCTCGGCGCCGGGTGCGGCCGTGTGGACGTACACCGCAGGCGCGACATCGGCGGGCGTGACCACCATTTCGGATGCGAACGGCGACAACATCCTGCTGAACCTGACGGCCGCAGGCCAGAACGTCAATCTCCCGGCAGGACGTTATTGGCTGGTGGTGAACGCCAACAGCACGTTCGCAAACCGC
This sequence comes from Lysobacteraceae bacterium, assembly GCA_040079515.1. Taxonomy (GTDB): domain Bacteria; phylum Pseudomonadota; class Gammaproteobacteria; order Xanthomonadales; family Xanthomonadaceae; genus Lysobacter_I. The sequence continues at coordinate 12,412 of JBEBKD010000008.1, read as the reverse complement.
TGGAACTGGTTCATCACGACCCAGGTCAGCGGCACGAGCGGCATCGCGACGATCTCGGTCTCGACCACCGGTACCGGTGCCTGGGCTGCGAACGCCACGACCGGCTTGTCGATGCGCGTCAACGTTTTGTTGCCCTGCGGTGCGCCGTGGATCAGCGGCACCTATGCGACGACCGGTACCCTGGCGCGCGGCACCAGCCGCTCGGCACTGACCGCGATCAACAGCACGGGTCTGGCGGCAGGTAGCTATCGCGGCAATGTCTGCGTGCAAAGCAACGACCCGAGCACGCCGACGCTGTCGGTGCCGCTGTCGTTGACCGTGACACCCTAAGCGTTTACCCAAGCGGTGATCGGAAGGGCCCGGAGCGATCCGGGCCCTTTTTGTGACCGGTATCACTCTCTTTCGGCGTTCAAGCCGCTGAGCACCCACTGTGGGTGCAACCCGAGATCATCCATGTGTCCTACTGATTCACCCGGCGAACATGCCGATCTCCTCGATTTCCTGCGCGAGCGGCTCGAACGCGGCAACGACTGCCTGCTCGCGGGCAACGCCCGTGGCGCCATCGTCTACTACGACAGCGCGCTGGCGTCTTTCCAACCGAACGGCCAGATCCCTGTGCTGCAGCCGACCTACCGTGCGCTGTGGACGAACAAGGCGTTGGCGCACCAGCAGTTGCGTGAGCTGGTCAAATCGCAGGAAGCGACGATGTTCGCGAACAGCCTGCCGTTGTCGGGCTGATCCCGCCGGCTTCCGCTCGATCGGATGTCAAGAACAGGAAACGGCCGCCTTCCGGCGGCCGTTTGCGTTGCATCCGCCGGCAGGGATGTCTACCAGATCCGCACGCGCTGCCCGGGTGGCAGATAGAGCTTGTCGCCGGGCTTCACGTCGAAGGCGCGATACCACTCGTCGAGGTTTCGCAGCGGGCCGTTGATCCGATACTGCGGCGGCGAATGGGAGTCGGTCTTCAGCCGGTTGAGCGTGGCTTCCTCGCGGGATTTCGATTTCCACACCTGCGCCCAGGCCAGGAAAAAGCGCTGGTCGCCGGTCAGACCGTCGATCACCGGTGCATCCTTTCCTTTCAAACTGAGTTTGTAGGCGGTGTAGGCCATCGACAGGCCGCCGAGGTCGCCGATGTTTTCGCCCATCGTGAGCTGGCCGTTCACGCACTGGCCTTCGAGAGGACAGTAGGCTGCGTACTGTGCGCCGAGCGCCTTGGTGCGCGCATCGAAACGCACGCGGTCCTCGTCGGTCCACCAGTTGCGCTGGATGCCGGCGGAGTCCGACTTGGAGCCCTGATCGTCGAAGCCATGGCCCATCTCGTGGCCGATCACGCCACCGATGGCGCCGTAGTTCACCGCCGGGTCGGCGTTCACATCGAAGAAGGGCGGCTGCAGGATGCCGGCGGGAAACACGATCTCGTTGAAAGAGGCGTTGTAGTAGGCATTGACCGTCTGCGGGGTCATGAACCATTCCTCGCGATCGGGTTTTGTGCCGAGGCGGCGGTTCTGGTCGTCGATTCCGTAACGGCGCACCGACAGGACGTTCGCGATCAGGTCGCCCGGAACGATCTTCACGGTGCTGTAGTCGCGCCAGCGCCGGGTGTAGCCGATCTTCGGCAGGAACGTGCCTAGTTTCCTGTAGGCCTCGGTCTTGGTCGCATCGCCCATCCAGTCCAGGCCTTCGATGTTCTGGCGCAACGCAGTGCGCAGATTCTCGACCAGATCGTCCATCGCCGCCTTGGCTTCGGGCTTGAAGTGACGTGCCACGTACATCCGTCCGACCGCGTCGCCGAGCCCGCTGCTGCCGCCGACCGCGGCGACTGCGCGCTTCCACGGCTCCTTCTGCGCCTGCTGGCCCTGCAGCACCTTGCCGGTGAACGCGAACGCGGCCTGATCGATCGTGGCGCTCAGCAACGGCGCGTGGTTTCGCACCGCGTGAAAGGTCAGATAGTCGCGCCAGACGTTCAGCGGTGTCTTCGCGACCACATCGAGCACCGGGCCGACCGCGCTGGGCGTCGAAATATTGACTTCGGCCGGCGTCGCCAGGCCCTGCGCGGCGAAATGCGCCGCCCAGTCGTAGCCGGGGAATTCCTCGCGCAGTTGCGCGAACGTGCGCAGGTTGTAGGTCTTGTCGCGGTCGCGCAGCTGCGCGCGATCCCACAGCCGCTTCGCCAGTTCGGTTTCCAGCGCGATGATCGCCTCGGCGCGGGGCTTGGCGTCGACGACACCGGCGAAGCCGAGCATGGTCGTCACGTGTTCCAGATACGCGGCGCGGATCTCGACGAAGCGCTGCTCCGGATTGAGGTAGTAGTCCTTGTCCGGCAGGCCCAGACCGCCGAGGCTGATCCCGACCAGATAGCGGTCCGGATTCTTGCGGTCGAGGGTGACGTTGGCGCCGACCGGGCTGCTGGTGCCGTCCATACCGACGCGACCGAAGGCGGCGGTCAGCGCGGCGACCGAATCGATGCCGGCGATGCGCGTCAGGGTCGGTTTCAACGGCACGATGCCAGCGGCATCGCGCGCGACGGTATCCATGTAGCTGGCGTAGAAATCGCGGACTTTCTGTTCGTCGCTGCCGGGCGCCAGATCCTTGCGTGCCAGCAACTCCTCGATGATTGCGCGGGTCTGTTCTTCGGCCAAGTCGCTCAGCGCGTTGAACGAACCGTAGCGGGTGTCGTAATCGCGCAGTCGATAGTTGTCGAACCAGTGGCCGTTGGCATAGCGGTCGAAATCGTCGCCCGGCTTCGCCGACAGGTCGCGATTGTCGAGTGCGATGCCGAAGCTGCCGAGCTGTGGCGAGGCATTGTCGCTGGCGGATGCGGAAGGTGCGGCGATCGTCAGGGCGAGGCCCAGGGCGATGCCCAGTGCGGTGGGGCGGTATCTCATCTTCGGTTCCGGAAAAAGCGGACAGTCCATAAGCCTAGCGCGCATGACCGTGTCGGCATGTGCCGAAGGTGTGGATCGCGGGCGGGTCCTAGGGTGTCGGTGGCGGCGGGCTCTGCGTGCCGTAGATCACTTCACGCGCTTCCTGCAGGCGGACGCGCAGATAGTCGTCGCGGCTCATGCCACCCGGATAGCTGGTCATCGCCAGCACTTCGGAGACGATCTGCGTCTCGCGCGCCTTGTATTTCTGGAACTGGGCGTCACGGAGCTGCTGTTCCTGGAAAGCAACCTGTCGCGCGGCGGCCTGATTGCGATAGTGATCCACGATCGCCTGCGACTGGCGGAGGCGTTCGGACTCGTCCTCGACAGCGGCCTGAATCAGGCCGATGCGCAACATCACAGCTTCGCCCGCCGAGAGTTCTCGTGCCTGCTCGCGCAGGTCGATGTCGCGACTGATGGCGCGTGCCCGCTCAAAACGCGCATTCGCATCAAGCTTGGGCGCGTCACGCAGGAACGCACGCGTCTGCTGTTCGAACGCCAAGCGGCTGCGGTAGGCCCGCGCTTCCGGGGTCGCTTCCAATGCCGCCTGTTTGGGATCGGCTGCGACCGGCGCGGGCGCGGTGGTCGCCACGGGTATGGCGAGGCTTTGGACGAACGCGTCCTTGCGGTGTCGGGCCGATGTCCAGAGCGAGAACGTCAGTACTGCAGCGATCGCCATACCGATGTGAATGGGTTTGATCTTCATGATGGCCGGTGCAGGTTTCCTGGAATAAGGGCATCACCCGACGGACCCGCAGGGCGGGTCCGTCGAGAGACCGCATGGACGATCAGACCAACTGGTCGATGGTCCAGTACAGCAGATTGAACGGTTTGCTGCGATCGGCAGCATCGCTGGCTTCGGATGCGTCAAGCACGTTCCCCGAACCGACCAGCACACTGTCGATGAAGTTCTTCAGTTCAAGGCTCATGGTCTGGATATCGCCGTTCTTGAAATCGACGATGGTGGTGCAGTGACTTTCGTTGAGCGCTCGATATTGCGGGAAGTAACCGCCGAAATTGCCAAGGCCGTTGAGTTTGGCCGACAACCGTTGGGTGTCGGTACCCCAGCGGGCGTGGATCAACGCTTCCTTGGCAGCCTGGTTCGGCGCGTTCTGGATATCCGCGAAGAACCGCTCGTACGAATACGAGGAGAAGTTGAGATCCTGCCAGAAGTGGGTCTGGCCGAAGCGGTCGTTCGGGTATTTCGCGGACAGTGCGTTGTAGAGCGTGCCGAGCTGGTTGAGATTGAGCTGCGGCATCTGGCTGGCGAGGTAGGGCAGTGGTCCATTCGGTTTGTTGAGCCCCCACGCCTGGCGCATCAGCCCCTGCAGCGGTGCGGACGGATAGCTGTTCGGATCGCCGCCGAGCGGCGCATCGAAGACCGGGCCGGAATCGTCGATCAGATAGCCGCGGGTCGGGGCGAGGTCGCGACGCAGCGGGGCGTAGTTGGTCAAGCTGCCGGCGCCGCCGGCGCTGCAGCCGGTGGAAAGCATTTGCGTCGGCCGTTGCACGTTGTCTTTCAGCCAGCTCACCACGGCGCGCACGTTGCGGGTGCCGTTGTGATGCCAGACCAGCGGCGGTTTCACGCCGGCAGGATCGTTGTAGACCGCCACTTTGTCGCCGCTGTAGATGTCGCCGGTGCAGTAGGGCACGTAGACGATGTTCCACTGCTGGGTCTTGACCGAATCCAACGGGCTGATGCGGGTGGTGAACGGACTCACAAGGCTTGCGCCGGGGTTGAGCAGGCTCATGTAGTCGTCGGGAATCCCGTTCGGATTGCGCGCGCCGCGCACGCCGGTCTGGCCGGTACAGCTGGCGTAATCCCAACAAGCGCCGCCGCCTTCCATGTAGATGATGGTGTTGCGGGTGTTCGGCACGCGGTTGAAGAAGAACTTGTACTGCGAACCGTTGCCACAGACCGCGCCGGTTTCGGGCGCGAGCTTGATGGTCTGCCATTGGCTGTAGGCACCCGCGCTGAAGCCGTCGGCATAGCCGCCCGGATTCGACAGCAGCGGATAGTCTCCAGTGCGTTGCGCAGCGGTGACTTTGTTATCGGCTTTTGGCGGTGATGCCAGATTCGCCAATGTCTGCCAGAACGTGTAATCGCCTTCCTCTGCATGCAGCGGCGCTGCAATCAGGATGGTGGCGATGGCGGTTGCAAGCACGACAGGCTTGCGGATCGATGCGGTCATGACCTTCTTTCCTTTGGGTGATGGACTGCTTGGGTAAGACGCCCGGAGAGGCGCTATGTGGCCGGCGACGCCCCCTGCATCGTGCCGAGCGATCCGGGCGATGCCACGGACCTAGGGTCTGATGTACACCGGCGCATCGGAGCGGTCAATCGTCGTTCGGCGCTGCGCCGGAAATATTGCGTTGCAGCATCATTCGCCGGGCTTGGCTGCCTCGATCGGTGCATGGGTGGCATCGCGGCGCAGGAGCTGCGATTCGCGGTGCGCGATATACGCATTGGCGACGAAGATCACGCCTGCGCCGAGCGCGGTCCAGCGGTCGAGCGGTTCCTGGAACAACAGCCAGCCGGCGACCGCGACGATCGGCAATTGCATGAAACTGATCGGCGTGAGCGCGGAAACATCGCCCAGCTTCAGCGCCCGCGTCCACAGCATGTGCCCGCCGGTGCCGAGGAAGCCCGCCGCGACCACCCACACCCAGACGATCCCATGCGGCCATTTCCAGGCCGTCAGCGCCGGCAGCAGCGACATCGGCACCCACAACAGGGTGGTGTAGAACACGATCCGATCCGCAGGTTCCACCTTCGACAGTTGTTTGATCTGGATCGCGACGATACCGCTGAGCACCGCCGCCGCCAGCGCGACCAGACTGCCGACGGTGAAGCTGTCGCTGCCGGGGCGGACGATGATCATCACCCCGACGAATCCCAGCGCGACCGCCGCCCAGCGACGCGCCCGCACCTGTTCGTGCAGGAAGATCACGGCGGCGATGGTGACGAAGATCGGCGTCGAATACGACAGCGCCACCGCCTGCGCCAACGGCAGATGACCGATGGCCCAGAAACCCGCCATCATCGACACGATGCCGATCATGCAACGGAACAGATAGCGCGGAAGCTGCGTGGTCCGCAGCAGGTCGGGGCCGTGGCGAACAAGCAGCGGCAACGCCGCCATCAGCCCGAAGAAATTGCGGAAGAACGCGATCTCGAAGGTGTGCAGTGTCGCTGAGGCCAGACGGATCGCTACCGCCATCAGTCCGAAAAAAACCGTACTGCCCAACATCAGCATGGCAGCGCGCAGATGCTGGGCGCGCGGCCCGGTCATGCGCTGCCGTCGCCGAGGTTGGAGAACACCAGGCTCATGCACGTCAGCCCGGCTTCGGCCTTGCCGAACTCGGAGATGTCCACCGGAATTATCCGTTGCCCTGTGAGGCTCGCGTGCGCATGCACGCGTTCGAGCGTGCGCGGGAAAGCCGGGTTCACGATCAGCGCATTGCCTACCGGCAGCACGTTGGCAGCGAAAGGTTCGTCGCCGCAGGTGGCGATGAGTCGAAAGCCGGTAAAAGCGGGAGCATCCAGCCAGACAGGGTTGATCAGCAAGGTTTCCGCATCGAGCGCGGTGCACGCGGTTTTCAGGTGCAGGCAGCCGGTCACAGGTATCGCAATCACCTCGTAGCCATGCGGCCGCGCCAGCGCTGCGAGCTGTTCGACCCCTGCACGATCGCTGCGGTTGCTCAATCCGACAAACAGCTTGCGACCGATGCGCAGCACATCGCCGCCTTCGAGCATGCCCGGGGCCACGATCCGCGAGACGCAGCGAAAGCGCGCAATACTCGCTGCGATGCGATCGGGCTCCGGTCGCCGCGAGACCGCACCGGGGCGGGCCAGTACCGCCAGTTCGTCCAATACGACAGCAGTGTCTTCGACGAAGACGCTGTCCGGCAGGGTAGGATCGGCGTCCAGCGCGATGAGCTTCGCGCCGGCACTGTCCAGCGCGTTGCGATACGCGAGATGCTGATGTTCGAGTGCGTCGAACGAGATCGGTGTACGTGCGAGAAAAGTCAGTTCGCAGTCGTCGGCCAGCGTCGATGCAGGGCGTTTGACGATGGCGGTGAGGGTATCCATCGCGCGCGGCGCTACCAGATGGCGCCTACGATCCGCGGCTCCGGCTCGATCGGGATGCCGAAGCGCGCACGCACGCTGTCGGCGATATCGCGCGCTATCGCCAGCAGTTCGGCGCCAGTGGCATGGCCATGGTTCACCAGCACCAAAGCGTGTCGATCTGAAACGCCGGCATCGCCGGAACCTGTTCCAATGCGATGGCCTTTCCAACCGCAGGCGTCGATCAGCCACGCCGCGGAGAGTTTGCGCGTCGCCTCGCTGTCGCCGCGAAAGACCGGCAATTGCGGATGGTCCAGGAGCAGCGATTCCGCCTGCGCGACCGGAACGACAGGATTCTTGAAGAAACTGCCGGCATTGCCGATCACGGCGGGATCCGGCAGTTTCCGTCGACGCAAACGGATCACGGCTTCGGCGACATCGCGCGCGTCCGGCGCACCGATGCCCATGGCCGACAGCTCGTCGCGGATACCGGCATAGTCGAGTCTGAGCGCAGCGGTATAGAACGGTGCGAGTTTGAATTCGACCGCCGTCACCAGCCATCGTTCGGGATCGTGTTTGAACGCGCTGTCGCGGTACGCGAACCGGCATGCTTCCGCGCCGAGGCGCTGGAACGTGCCTGTCGCGCGCTCGAACACATCCACGGCATGGATGTGTTCGCCGACTTCCACACCGTAGGCGCCGATGTTCTGGATCGGCGATGCACCGACAGTACCGGGAATCAGCGCGAGGTTTTCCAGTCCAGCAAAGCCGTGTTCCAGCGTCCACATGACGAAACGATGCCATTCGACGCCAGCTTCGGCGCGGACGATACCCGCCCTGGTGTCGAGCACCTCGATCCGTTGGGTATTCAGATGCAGTGCGATCTTCGGGCCTTCGACGATCAGAAGATTGCTGCCGCCGCCGAGCACCAGAGTCGACACGCCGGCGAGTTCGTCCGCAAACAGGCCGGGCAGGTCGCTGGCGGTATCGGTTTCGACCAGCAGCCCGGCGCGCACGTCGATGCCGAAAGTATTGCGCACGGACGCGCGTTCGATGCGGCGGACGCTCATGTGTCGTTCGACAGATGCCCGCGGCTGGGCGCTTCCTTGCGGCGGCGGATCGCGTCCACGCAGTCGTGGATCAGCGTCGGTCCGCGATAGATCAGGCCGGTGTAGCACTGCACGAGACTGGCGCCTGCGGCCATTTTCTTCACCGCATCGGCGCCGGTCAGGATGCCGCCGACGCCGACGATCGGAATCTGTTCCGGCAGCCGCGTGCGCAGCATCCGCAGCACCGCGGTGGACTTCGCCATCAGCGGTTCGCCCGACAGGCCGCCGGCTTCCTTCGCCAACGGGTGCTTGTGCACCGCGATCCGGGAGACAGTGGTATTCGTGGCGATCACGCCGTCGACCTGCAGTTCGCCGAGCACGCGCGCGGTGACATCGATGTCCTCGTCGGCCAGATCCGGCGCTACTTTCACCAGCATCGGCACGCGTCGGCCGTGGCGCGTCCACAGCCGGGCCTGCGCTTCCTTCAGTTCGCCGAGCAGACGCCGCAACGCCTGTTCTTCCTGCAGTTCGCGCAGGCCCGCGGTGTTCGGCGAGGAAATGTTGATGGTGATGTAATCCGCGAGCGGATAGACCCTCTCCAGACAGTGCACGTAATCCAGCGCGGCCGATTCGTTCGGCGTGTCCTTGTTCTTGCCGATATTGATGCCGAGGATGCCGTTGCCCTTGCGTCGCGCCTTCTCGACATTGCGCACCAGCGCGTCCACACCGTCGTTGTTGAAGCCGAGACGATTGATGATCGCGTTGTTCTCCGGTAGCCGGAACATCCGCGGCTTCGGATTGCCCGGTTGCGGCTTCGGCGTGACCGTGCCGACTTCGACAAAACCGAAGCCCAGCGCGAACATCGCGTCGATATGCGCGCCGTTCTTGTCCAGCCCGGCGGCGAGGCCGACCGGATTGGGAAAGCTCAGGCCCAGCACCTTCACCGGGAACGACGGCATGCGTCTGGTCAGCAGCGGACTCAGCCCGGTGCGATACGCGGCCTCCAGCATCGACAGCCCGAGCCCGTGCGCGCGTTCGGGATCCATGTGGAAGAGGAAGGGGCGGGCGAGGTTGTACATGTCTTTCAGTCGTCAGCCTTGTCCAGCGAAAATGTTTCAAAGGTGTCTTTCTGGCCGAACGACAGCCCTTGATAGATCGTTTCCTTGGCGCCGTCCGCATAAGCAATATTGAATCTCAATCCGACGAACACGCTGTCCGGGCCTCCCCGCGACCACTTCTCCTTCGTGTAGAGCCAGGCGCTACATGTCTCGTCGGGCGACATGCGGCACGGAATCTTCGAAAACACCGTCAACTCCGGGTTTTGGCTGATGCGGGTCTTGCCGTCTTTCGTTGTCGGCCAGAAGCCCAGGCTGACATCCTGTTTCGGCAGAATCACTTCGGCTGCTTCACGTTCGGTGACATTTTCGACCATCATGGACGTAGGGTTCACGCCTTTGGCGAATTTCAGGTTGAATCTCCAACGGTACAGGCCATTCTGGGCATCTTCGTCGGTTTCAGTTGCTGGTCCCGCAGACAGGATTTGGACCCGTTCCGTGGACATGGGAATGAAGCCCTCATCGGTGAAGTAGAACTTCGCTTTCTGGCCCCCCGAAATGTTCGTCTCGATCGAGCTGATGGCGTGCCCGTCGTGCGTGGGGGTCACGGTGATAACGTCGACATTCGACGCTTCGCAGTCCGTGACCGTGCACTGGAGTGCGCTCAAACCGTATATGGCCACGAAAGCCAGAGTAGCCAGCAGCGTCAATGCTCCGAGGACGGCTTGTATCCAACCCATCCAAAAGCCGCCGCCCGCAAAAAAAGTGACGGTGGACGAATCGCCGTGAAGACTGTTCAGCGCTCTCGCTTTGTGACCGAAATAAATGGCGCCGATCGTGCCGATGATCGGCAGTGCGCCAAAGCCGAGTATGCCGCTGACGAAGCTGAGGGTGCCGAAAAGACCTGCCTTGGACTTGCTCATTGATCGATATCCTTTCAAAAACCACGAAGTCGAAGGTGGTCCAAACGCACTCGAACGTTCAGAGACCCAGCTGGGAAACGATGGGGCGAGGATCGATCATAGACCCTTGGTAGAGGGTTTCCGTCTTGCCGTCGATATAGAGGATGGTGGCTTTGAAGACGAAAACATGCGGCTGCGATTCGAACATCCAGTCGCTGCAGCTCTCCTTCCGCGAAATCGTGCAGACCCCGAAGGCCTTGATGGCCCAACTCTCGCTGGCCGGAGGCATGTTCTGCATGCCGATGCGCTCGTCGATGAGCGGTTCGACCTTGGGCTCGCCGACGCTGTCGATCTTGACGCTCAGCGGAACCGGCGTTCCGGTGAAGTCCAGCGCGAAACTCCAACTGTAAACGGGAGGGGGGCCCTCTTTGTATGCCTTGATCGATGGACCGGCGTAGACGAACTTGACCCGGTCCGTCGATTCGGGAAGCGGCATTCCGTTTTTGTAGTGCAATGTCGCCAGTTCGCCGTTCGGCAGAACGTGCATGATCTCTCCGTCCAGGTACTCTTCCATCGCGACTTCATTCTGTGCGGTCGCTGAGAACGGCAGCGACAGCAGCATTGCAATCAACAGTCCTTTCTTCATGGATCGTCCCCCCTGTACATCGTCAAAAAAATCAGAGATCGAATTTGATGCCCTGCGCCAACGGCAGCGAATCCGAATAGTTGATGGTGTTGGTCTGTCGACGCATGTAGACCTTCCACGCATCCGAGCCCGATTCGCGGCCACCGCCGGTTTCCTTCTCGCCGCCGAACGCGCCGCCGATTTCCGCGCCGCTGGTGCCGATATTGACGTTGGCGATGCCGCAGTCGCTGCCCGACGCCGCGAGGAAGGCTTCGGCCGCGCGCAGATTGGCGGTGAAGATCGACGACGACAGGCCCTGCGGGACCGCGTTCTGCATGTCGATGGCTTCGTCCAGGGTCTTGTACTTCATGACGTACAGGATCGGCGCGAAGGTTTCGTGCTGCACGATCTCGGCGTCGTTGGTCAGGCCGGTGACGATGGCCGGCAGCACGAAGTTGCCCTTGCCTTCGATCGCCGCGCCGCCGGTTTCGATCTTGCCGCCGCTGGCCTTGGCCTTGGCGATGGAATCGAGATAACCGTCCACCGCATCGCGGCTGTTCAGCGGGCCCATCAGATTCTTCGGGTCGGTCGGGTCGCCGATCTTGGTTTCCACTTGCTTGTACGCGGTGATCAGTTTCGCCAGCACGTCGTCGTACACGCTTTCGTGCACGATCAATCGGCGGGTGGTGGTGCAGCGCTGGCCGGCAGTGCCGACGGCGCCGAAGACAATGGCCGGGATCGCGAGTTTCAGATCGGCGCTGGCGTCGACGATGATTGCGTTGTTGCCGCCCAGTTCAAGCAGCGAACGCGCCATGCGCCGCGCGCAGCGCTCGCCGACGATGCGGCCGACCTTGGTCGAGCCGGTGAAGCTGATCAGCGGGATGCGCTTGTCGTCGACGAAGTTCGAGGCCAGCTCGGTGCCGGCGTCGTTGAACAGGAAGAAGATGTCGGGGAAACCGCCTTTTTTCAGCGCGTCGTTGCAGATCTTCATCGAAGCGATCGCCGAGAGCGGGGTCTTCGGCGACGGCTTCCAGATGGTGATGTCGCCGCAGATCGCGGCTACGAAGGCATTCCATGCCCACACCGCGACCGGGAAGTTGAACGCCGAGATCACACCGACGATGCCGATCGGATGCCATTGTTCGTACATCCGGTGGCCCGGGCGCTCGCTGTGCATGGTCAGACCGTAGAGCTGACGCGACAGGCCGACAGAGAACTCGCCGATATCGATCATCTCCTGCACTTCGCCGTCGCCTTCCGGCTTCGACTTGCCCATTTCGAGGGCGACCAGCGAGCCCAGCGCATCCTTGTGGGTGCGCAGCGCGTCCGCGCACAGGCGGATGGCCTCGCCACGGCGCGGCGCCGGGGTGGTGCGCCAGGTCTTGAACGCCGCTTGGGCGCGCTCGACGATCACGTCGTAGTCCGCCTGCGAGGAGGCCATCACCCGGCCCAGCACCTCGCCCGTGGTCGGGTTGATCGGCTCCAGCACCCCCGCGTCGCTGGTCTTGGACCATTCGCCGTGGCCGAGATAGGTGCCGGATTCGCTGGCGCCAAGGCCGAGGGCGGTGAGGACGGGATGGGTCATCGGGAACTCCTGAGTGCGGTGGGGCGGCCCACGCCTTCCGGCGTGCGCGCTTGCGAGTTGAATCGTGCTTGGTGGCCCCGACACGATTCGAACGTGCGACCTGTCCCTTAGGAGGGGACCGCTCTATCCAGCTGAGCTACGGGGCCAAGTCCCGAATTATCGCAGGGTTGGTCCGGGGCCGGCACCCCCGGAAGTCGTCCCTGCCC